>CAVJPT010000001.1:0-295146 GCA_963651485.1 Alloprevotella sp.
GGGCTGAAAGCCCAAAAAGCACATAGCCCAGGGCAAGCGAAGCGACACCCTGGGTAACGCGCACCACCCCACAATGCTACGCCCTGAAAGGGCAAAAGCATAAAATACCGCTATGGTTTCCCGCCCGCCCGTTTGTTTTTATGCTTTTGCCCTTTCAGGGCGCAATTACACGCGGGGTGCTGTACCCAGGGCGTTGCCCTGGGCTAGGAGCAGGCTGGGCTTTCAGCCCGCCCCCCGACAATGAGGGCGTTTGCGACATGGGGATTTACGCCCCATACATCGTGGGCACAGCCCGCGCGGACAATTGCGGGGCGGGATGCAATCCGGTAATAAACGGGGCAACGCCACCGGTTGGCGTACGGGCGGCACACCACCCGTTGGCAACGGGCAGGCTGAAAGCCCAAAAAGCACATAGCCCACGATACAAATGGAGGGCAGCACACCACCCGTTGACAATGAACGGGCTGAAAGCCCAAAAAGCACATAGCCCAGGGCAAGCGGAGCGACACCCTGGGTTACGCGCACACCTCACATTGCCACGCCCTGAAAGGGCAAAAGCATAAAATACCGTCATAAATTCCCGCACGCCCGTTTGTATTTATGCTTTTGCCCTTTCAGGGCGCAATTACACGCGGGGCGCTGTACCCAGGGCGTTGCCCTGGGCTAAGAGCAGGCTGGGCTTTCAGCCCGTCCCCCGACAATGAGGGCGTTTGCGGTATGGGTGCCGTGTATTCGCCGGGCATATAACCCGTGCGGACAATTGCGGGACGGGGTGACGTTTGTTTGTTGCGGGCGGGCTGAAAGCCCAAAAACACATAGCCCAGGGCAAGCGAAGCGACACCCTGGGCTACGCGCACCACCCAACACCCGCGCCCTGAAAGGGCAAAAGCATAAAATGCCGTCATAAATTCCCGCCCGCCCGTTTGTATTTATGCTTTTGCCCTTTCAAGGCGCAACTACACGCGGGGCGCTGTACCCAGGGCGTTGCCCTGGGCTAGGAGCAGACTGGGCTTTCAGCCCGTCCCGCGCCAATGAGGGCGTTTGCGGAACTGAGCGCGGTATATTCGTTGTACATATACCCCGTGCGGACAATTGCGTGACGGGGTGACGTTTTGTTTGTAACGGGCGGCCAACGGAATGGGCATACACCTCGCGCGGCCAATATGCCGATTGGGCTTTCTGCCCGTCCCACTCCACACGCGACGACACCGGCCGCACAAAAAAGCGGTTGCACCCGCAATGGGTGCAGCCGCTTAATCTGTTTTGCCTGTGCCGCTGCCGCCGCCCGCGTCCAAAAGGGGGAGCGGCGGCGGACGGGGATTATTTCAGCTTTTCCTCAAAGAAGGAGCTGATGGTGCGGAAAAGGTGGAGGCGCGTGCCGCCGCCGTAGATGCTGTGGTTGCGGTTGGTGTAAACCTGCTGGCGGAAAAGCTTGCCGGCCTGCACATAGGCTTCGCTGACCTCGGCAAAGTTGCGGAAATGGACGTTGTCGTCCGCCGTGCCGTGCATAAGCAGCAGGTCGCCGCTCAGGGCGGAGGCACGCTGTATGGGATTGACGGCATAGCCCTCGGGATTTTCGGCGGGCGTGCGCATGTACCTTTCGGTGTAGACGGTGTCGTAGTATTTCCAGTTGCTCGGCGCGGCTACCGCCACACCGGCGCGGAAAACGGGACGGCCCTCGCTCATGGCCATCAGCGTATTGAAGCCGCCGAAGCTCCAGCCCCATATCGCTATGCGCGAAGCGTCTACGTAGGGCAGCGAACCAAGGTAGCGGGCAGCCTCGACTTGGTCTTCCGCCTCTTTCTCGCCAAGGCGCAGGTAGGTGCATTTCTCGAAGTCGGCACCGCGTCCGCCCGTGCCGCGGCCGTCCACACAGGCAAAAATGAAGCCGCGCTGCGCCATGTAGCTCTCATACACCGCGCCGGGGTAGAAGCCCATGCTCCAAGAGTCTTTCACCTCCTGCGAGCCGGGGCCGGAGTACTGGTACATGATGACGGGGTACTTGCGCGAAGGGTCGAAGTCGCGCGGCTTCACCATCCAGCCGTTGAGCGTCACGCCGGCGGGGGTGGTGAACGTGAAAAACTCCTTTGTGCCCGACACGGCCGCCACGCGATCGCGCAGGGAGGCGTTGTCTACAAGCGTGCAGAGGCGCTTGCCGTCCGACGCTTGGCAAAGCGTGGTGACGGGGGGGCAGGAGGCGGAGGAGTGGATGTTGAGGAAATACTTCATGGAGGTGGAGAAAGTGGCGTTGTCCGTGCCTTTCTCCAAAGAAAGGCAGCGCGTCTTGCCGCTCTTGTCTACCGAGTATACCTCGCGGCGCAGCGGACTCTCGCCGTGCGCGCCATAGAAAAATTTGCCCGTCGCCCCGTCGTAGCCGTAGAAGTCCGTCAGGTCAAAGTCGCCCTTTGTGACCTGCCGCTCGAGCTTGCCCGAGAGCGTGTACCAGTAGAGGTGGCGGTAGCCGCTGCGGTCGGAGATGTAGCCGAAGTGGTCGCCGTAGAACTTGAGGCTGCCGTACGCCGTCTCGGGAAGGTATTTGTCCGTCTCCTCGCGCACGCAAAGCTGGCACTCGGTGCTGCGCGGATTGGCCATATAGATGTCCATGCGGTTTTGCCGGCGGTTGAGCGTAACGACGGCGAGCCGTGCGGGGTCGGAGGTGAACTGTATGCGCGGAATGTAGCCGTCGCTGTCCAAAGGCACTTTGAGCGTGCGCGTCACGCGATTCTTGATGTCGAAGGTCATGACGCTCACGTCGCTGTTTTTGGCCCCGGCCACGGGGTACTTGTAGTTGTACGCGCCGGGATAGGCATCGTTTTCTTCAAGGGCGGGCGCGGCTCCCTTGAACTGCTGGATGGAGTACACCGGCACGCGGCTCTCGTCGTAGCGCACCCACGCCAGCATCTGGCTGTCGGAGGAGAAGTCGAAGGAGCGGCTGGTGGAAAATTCTTCCTCGTTGACCCAGTCGGGCAGGCCGTTGATGACACTGTTGAACTTGCCGTCGCGCGTCACCTGCGTCTCGGCGTTGTCGAAGAGGAGTTTTACGAGGAAGAGGTTGCCGCCGCGCACGAAAGCCACCACATTGCCGTCGGGCGAGAAGAGCGGTGCCTGCTGCGGTCCGCCGTCGGAAAGCGGAGTGTACTTGCGGGTGCGCACGTCGTATATATAATACACGGCGGTGTAGGAGCGGCGGTATATGGGCTTCGTCTCTGTGCGCAGCAAAATGCGGCTTTCGTCCGGCGACATGACATAGCCGTCGATGCGCTCGAGCTTTTTGTCGCCGCGCGCAGTGGCGCAGTCGAAGAGCGTGCCGGTCTCCTTGCCGTCCTTGAAGGAGCGGCGCACGATGCGCTTGGCGTCGTCGGAAAGCTGGCTGTAGCTTTCGCCGTCGCGGAGCGGATTGACCCCATACACGTACTGGGCGTTGTATTTGCCCGCCGCGATGTCCTCAAGCGTAAGGCTTTCGGCCTGTGTCTGGGCGTGCAGCCCGGCATTTTCCAGTCCCGACAAGCCGGCGAAGAGCGCGGCGACGAGCAAGAGTATGCGTTTCATCTGTCTGTAAGTTTGTGTCTTGAGTTGAAAGAAACAGTGTCCGCCGGCAAACGCGCCAGGCGGAAAAAGCGCAAGGGGCAGACAAAGCGTCCGCCCCTTGCGGTCTTTATATCAGTCCGAAAAGGCGCAAGGCCTCTCCCACCCCGTCCTCGTCGGCGGGAAGCGTGACAAAGTCGGCGGCGGCCTTTACCGCGTCGGAGGCATTGCCCATCGCCACGCCCACTGCGGTATGGCGCAGCATGGCGATGTCGTTGTCGCCGTCGCCAAACGCCATTGTCTCGGAAAGGGGAATGCCGAAATGGGCCAACATGCGGTCGATGCCTGCGGCCTTGCTGCCGCCGCAGGGGATGATGTCCGTAAAGAGCGGACACCAGCGCGTAGGCTCGCACCCGCGCAAAGCGTCTCCGAAGATGCCGCTGCGTTCCTGCTCGTCCGGGGTGAAGAAGCCCATAAGCTGCACCACCTCGCGCCCGCGGGCCTCAGCAATGGGGCGCACGGGGACGCCTGTGATATTGAGCAGCGCGGCGGCCTCCTCGACAAGCTGATTTATCCCCGTGATGAACGTGTCGCCGTCTGCGGGGACAACGACAAACGGCACGCCCGTCCGCTCTATGAATGTCTCCAGACGGGCTATGTCGTCCGCAGGAATGGGGCGGCAGTAGAGCACGGTTTTGCGGTCGCCCGCCACGCACATGCCGCCGTTGACCGTCACGTAGCCGTCGAAAGGCGTGTCGGCAATGTTGCCCGTCCAGCTGAGATGGCGGCCCGTAGCGACAAAGGCACGCACGCCGCCCGCACGCAAGGCATCGAGCGCAGCGCGCGTCCCGGCGGGTATGCCCTTGGCGCGGAACGGCACGAGCGTGCCGTCTATGTCGAAAAACACGGCCTTCGCCCGCGCCGCCCCGTCAGGGACAGCGCGGGAAAGGCGCAAGGGGTCAGAGTTCAAGGTCGCCATCGTGTATTTCGTGCCAAGGCAGTCCCTGCTTGTTCAGCTCCTCCATAAAGGGATCGGGGTCAAACTCCTCGACGTTCCATACACCCGGGCGCTTCCACAAGCCGAGCATGAACATGCGCGCGCCGATGCACGCCGGCACGCCCGTGGTGTAGCTCACGCCCTGCATACCGGTCTCTTCGTAGGCGGCGCGGTGCGAGCAGTTGTTGTAGACGTAATAGGTGTGTTCCTTGCCGTCCTTGAGGCCGCGGATGCGGCAGCCGATGCTGGTTTCGCCCTCGTAGTTCTCGCCAAGCTCCTGCGGATTGGGCAGGACGGCTTTGAGGAACTGGAGCGGAACGATCTCCTTGCCCTCGTAATTGATGGGCTTGATGGAGGCCATGCCGATGTTCTGTATCACGCGCAGGTGCGTAAGGTACTCCTGCCCGAAGGTCATCCAGAAACGGGCGCGGCGGATGGTGGGATAGTTTTTCACAAGGCTCTCTATTTCCTCGTGGTGGAGCAGGTAGCTCTCGCGCGGTCCCACGCCGGGATAGGTAAGCGGCTTGTGTATCTCGAGCGGCTCGGTCTCTACCCACTTGCCGTCCTGCCAGTAGAGTCCCTTCTGCGTGATTTCGCGGATGTTTATCTCCGGATTGAAGTTGGTGGCAAAGGCCTTGTGGTGGTCGCCCGCGTTGCAGTCAACGATGTCAAGGTACTGTATCTCGTCAAAATGGTGCTTGGCGGCGTAGGCGGTGTAAATGCTCGTCACGCCCGGGTCGAAGCCGCAGCCGAGGATGGCGGTAAGGCCGGCTTTCTCGAAACGGTCCTTGTACGCCCATTGCCAGGAATACTCGAAATGAGCCTCGTCCTTGGGCTCGTAGTTTGCCGTGTCGAGGTAAGAGCAGCCGCACTGCAGGCAGGCCTCCATGATGGTGAGGTCCTGATAGGGCAGGGCGAGGTTCATCACAAGGTCGGGACGGAAGCTCTCAAACAGCTTGACAAGCTGCTCCACGCTGTCCGCGTCCACCTGCGCGGTCTTGATGTCGTCGCGCCCTATGGCACGCACGATGGCGTCGCACTTAGACTTCGTGCGGCTGGCTATCATAATCTCGTCAAACACGTCAGCGTTTTTCGCTACCTTGTGGGCAGCCACGGTAGCCACGCCGCCGGCCCCGATGATGAGTACTTTTCCCATTCTGTCTATGTATGTCGTTGTGTATGTTTGTCTGTATTGCTACGCGCCGCATGCCGCGCCGCCCGGCGCAGAGTTGGCCTCCATGCCAAGCGGCAGTGCCGACCGGCGCGTTTCGCGCCTCTGCCCGCCGTGCACTCAGTGCATGCGCACCTTGCGCCAGGTTTCGCGCCCGTCCTGAGCCGCGCCCGGCATGCGGTAGCTTATTTCCATGTCGCCCTTGTCGTTGAAGCGGTAGCTCACGCTGACGGCGAACGCTTTGCCGTCGCCGGTGTCGTAGGAAGAGCGGCGCACGTGCTCTACATAGGTAGAGTCGTCCTTTACCGTATACTTGCCTTTGCTCGTCAGGACACTGCGCCCGGTGTTGTCGGCTATGTAGAAAATGCTGAAGTCGCCGCCCTTTTCCAGCACTTTCCATACGGGAAGCGTCATTTCGTGGCCGTCGTCCTTGTTTTTCTCTACCAGCTGCCACACTCCGTGCAGCTTGTCTTTCTTCTTGGGCTCGTCCGCCCTTACGCCCACGCATACCGTCAGCGCGAGCACAAACAGCAGTTTTCTCATAGCGTCAAAAAGTTAGCGCCCCACGCGCCGCCACCGTCCCGTCCGCTTGCTTGCGTATCTCGAAAAGGTGCCGGTCGGGCTCTTTGTTGTCTATTTCGTGGCAGATGTCAAGCGTTTCGCCGCAATAGGTCTCGGCGCAGTACGCCATTTCCACGCGCCGCACCGGACGCGCCTTTAGCTCGTCGGCAGGAAAGCGGTCGAGCAGCATCTCGATGTAGCGGATGGAATTGACATGCCCATTGATGTCGAGGTCGGTAAACGCGGCTCTGTGTACCGCGACCGTCTCCGGGGCTTTCAGGCGTATGCGCCCCAAGCCGGCTATCGGGCTCGGCATATCGGGCACAAGCGCAGAAGTAAAGCCGCCGCCGGGAAGGTGCTCCAAGTCGGCGGGCTGCCGACTCTCCGTGTCTATCAGCGCCCAGATGCTCGTGGCATGACCGTAGGGCGTGCCGTCCGGACGCGTGACGCTGAAATGGCGGTCGGTGAACTGGCGGTACACCTTGTCCACCCAAGTGCTCACGCTGAATTTCTCGCCCGTGCGGGGCATCGCGTCCATCTCTATGACGAGGCGCGAAAGCACCCACGCGCGCCGCAGCGCTATCATCTGCTGGTAGCCGAAGCCGTGCGCGCCGGCATGCGCGGAGGCGCACTGCAGCAAAAGGTTGCCGAGGTGTCCCCAGGACAGGTTGCCGCAATAGTCCTCGGTGAAAGGCTCTACGGCGTATGCGTTTATGCCAATGTTATCGTTCATCCAGTCTTTCTTCCCGTACGCAGCCCGCGCCGCCGTACGTCTTGCTCCTTGCAAAAATAGCGCAAAAAGTTTGCTTGCAGGGCGCGGGGGACGTTTTTACACGACAAAAGACCCGCAGAACGGGGTTCCGCGGGTCTCAGTGTTTCTCGTTGTTGTAGCGAGTCGCAGTCTTCTGCGAGCCAGTGCGTGATTAGGCGTTGGGCTCAGCAGCGGTCGTGTCAGCAGCAGCGCTGTCAGCAGCAACCGTGTCAGCAGCGAGGCTGTCAGCAGCGCTGTCTACAACTGCGCTGTCAGCGAGGCTGTCGGTAGCAGCTGCGTCAGAAGTCTTGTTACCGCAAGATGCGAAGGAGATAGCTGCGAAAGCTACGAACATGAAAACCAACTTTTTCATTTGTTCTTTGGATTTTTAGTAAAACAATATTGCTTTTTAAAACGGCGCAAAGGTAGGCACTTTTCCTAACCGCCAAAACACAAAGCTCTTTTTTTTGGACTTTTTGCTCGGAACTTTAACCAAAAGAAGACGTAGCTCCCCCGAACGGAAATCACAGCTTACAAAACAAGGGGTTAAGCACGGAGACTGGCGGAAGAGCCTTTTGGGGAATTGATTAACTTTGCAGGCCGTACGGGCGCGGCACGGCTGAAAGGAGCGCGGAAAAGCGACCTTGCAGACGCTGCAAGGCATCAAACAGCCGAGACACGGCGAGTTTGCAGCCGTGTCCCCAAAGGGAATGCGCAAGACTGACGCGCCCGCGCCGACTCCCCCTATCCCACGACACACCTATTATATATATAATGTGTAGCACCACTTTTCCCGGCAACCCGAAAGCCGTCTACCACACCTTAGGCTGCAAGCTCAACTTCGCCGAGACCTCTTCCCTGCGCGACATGCTGGAAAAGCAGGGCGTGAAGACCGCCGAAAAGGGCGAGCGCGCCGACATCTGCATCGTCAACACCTGCAGCGTGACGGACGTGGCCGACCACAAGTGCCGCCAGGCCATTCACCGCCTGACGCGCGAGTATCCCGGCGCACTGGTAGTGGTGATGGGCTGCTACGCACAGCTCAAGACGGAGGAGATAGCCCGCTTCGAAGGCGTGGACATCGTGCTGGGAATGGAACAGAAAGGCGAGGTGGCGCGGCACATCGGCGAACGCCTCGCGCAGAAACGCGCCCTGGAGGACGGCGAGGCGTGCCACGTCGCCATCAGCGTGCCCACGCGGGAGATACGCACCTTTGTGCCGTCCTGCTCGCGCGGCGACCGCACGCGCTACTTCCTGAAAGTGCAGGACGGGTGCAACTACTACTGCACCTACTGCACCATCCCCATCGCCCGCGGCCGCTCGCGCAACGGCTCCATCGCCTCGCTTGTGGCGCAGGCCTGCCAGGTGGCGGACGAGGGCGGCAAGGAGATTGTGCTTACGGGCGTCAACACGGGCGACTTCGGGCGCAGCACGGGCGAGGACTTCCTCAGCCTTATCCGCGAGCTTGACAAGGTGGAGGGGATAGCCCGCTACCGCATCTCGAGCATAGAGCCCAACCTGCTGACAGACGAGATTATCGACTTCTGCGCCGGCTCGCGTGCCTTCATGCCGCATTTCCACATCCCGCTCCAGTCCGGCAGCGACGACGTGCTGCGGCTTATGCGCCGCCACTACGACACCGCGCTTTTCGCGCGCAAGACTGAGCGCGTCAAGGCCGCCATGCCCGACGCGTTCATCGGCGTGGACGTGATTGTGGGAATGCGCGGAGAGACGGAGGCCAACTTTGAAGAGTCTCTGGACTTCATCCGCTCCCTTCCGGTGTCGCAGCTGCATGTCTTCAGCTACAGCGAACGCCCCGGCACGAAAGCGCTTGAAATACCCCTTGCGGTCACTCCGCAGGAGAAGCACGCACGCAGCCAGCGGCTGCTCGCTCTCTCGGCGGAAAAGCTCGCGGCGCACTACAAGGCATTTGAAGGCACTACGCGCCCCGTGCTTTGGGAACACGCGCCCGCCGGGCAGCCTATGCACGGCTTTACGGACAACTATATAAAGGTTCGCCAAAAACCGGGCAGCTCTGCCGCAGACAACACGGTGACCGCCGTGCGCCTCGGCGCGCCGACCGAGGACGGAGAGGCTCTTTGGGAACTTTGAAGCCCTCCGGAGCGGCTCTGCCGCTCTTCACTGGAACGGACGAGGCACAGACTTCGAAAAAAGGAAGACAAACAACAAGGAAGACATGATAGACTGCGGAGAAAAGACAGCCGTCGTTATCCTCAACTGGAACGGGCGCGACATGATGCGCCGTTTTCTCCCCTCCGTCACCGCCCACAGCCCGGAGGGCGTGGTCATCGTGGCGGACAACGGCTCTACGGACGGCTCGCTCGATATGCTCGAACGCGAATTTCCCGCCGTCAAGCGGCTTGCCCTGCCGCAGAACTACGGATTTGCCGAAGGCTACAACCGCGCCCTCGCCCAGATATCCGCCCCGTATTTCGTCCTCCTCAACAGCGACGTGGAGACGCCCGCCGGCTGGCTCGCGCCGCTTCTGGCATATATGGAAAGCCATCCCGACACGGCGGCTTGCCAGCCCAAGCTGCTGAGCGAGAGCCGCCGCACGCACTTCGAGTACGCCGGGGCGGCGGGCGGCTTCCTCGACCGCTACGGCTACCCCTACTGCCGCGGCCGCGTCTTTGACACGGTGGAGCGCGACGGCGGACAGTACGACACGCCCTGCGACGTGCTTTGGGCTTCGGGCGCGGCGCTGATGGTGCGCGCCGCCGACTGGCGGGAAAGCGGCGGACTTGACGGACGCTTCTTCGCGCACATGGAAGAGATAGACCTGTGCTGGCGGCTGCGCTGCCGCGGGCGGCGCGTGGCTTGCGTGCCACAGAGCCGGGTATACCACGTCGGAGGCGGTACGCTGCCGGCGGGCAACCCGCGCAAGACGTTTCTGAATTTCCGCAACAACCTGCTGATGCTCTACAAAAATCTCCCCGAGGAGGAGCTGTGCCCCGTGATGCGCGTCCGCGCCGTGCTTGACGCGGTGGCTGCGGCGAAGTTTGCCCTCACGGGAAGCTGGGGCGAAGCGGCGGCAGTATGGCGTGCGCGGAAAGCCTACCGCAAGATGCGCCCCGACCTCGCCGCCGACCGCGCCCGCAACCTTGCCCTCTCCCCCTCCTCCTGCCGCGACGTGCCGGAGCGCACGGGGAAAAGCATTCTTTGGCTGTATTATATAAAAGGAAAGAAACATTTCGGCGACATCGCCGCCGAATACTGAACCGCTCCCGCTGCGACCTATGACGGAAAACACGCTATCCCCCGCCCTATACCTCATCCCCGTGCTGCTCGGCGACACGCCGACGGAGCGCGTACTGCCCGCGTACAACCGCGAGGTGACGCTCGCCATCCGCCACTTCATCGTGGAGGAAGTGCGCACGGCGCGGCGCTTCCTCAAAAAGCTCGACCGCGACATCGACATTGACAGCCTCACCTTCTACCCTATGGGCAAGCACGCCGACAAGGCACGCTTTTCCGAGTACCTCGCGCCCCTGCGCGCCGGAGAGCCTGTGGGCGTGCTGAGCGAAGCGGGCTGCCCCGCCGTGGCGGACCCCGGCGCGGACATCGTGGCGATAGCGCAGCGCGAGGGCCTGCGCGTCGTGCCGCTCGTAGGGCCTTCGTCCATACTGCTCGCCGTGATGGCGTCGGGCTTCAGCGGACAGAGTTTTTCCTTCCACGGCTACCTGCCCATTGCGCCCGCCGAACGGACGAAACGCCTTAAAGAACTCGAGCAGCGCTCCGCCCGCGAGGGACAGACGCAGCTTTTCATCGAAACGCCGTACCGCAATGCCAAACTCTTCGCCGACGTGTGCGCCGCCTGTTCGCCGCACACGCGTCTCTGCGTAGCGGCAGGACTGACCACAGACGCCGAATGGGCGCACACGCACACCGTGGCCGAGTGGCGGCGCGCGGGGCTGCCCGACCTGGGAAAGACTCCCGCAATATTCGCCATCTACGCCGCGCGGTAAGAAAGCACGGAGCGCCGTCCGCGAAAAGCGGCAGGCACGGCACAAGCAAGCGAACAGAAAAAAGAAACAATGGCTGAGAACACACTGAAAGAGAAAGCCGCCAACGGACTGCTTTGGGGCGGGGTGAGCAACGGGGCGCAACAGCTGCTCAACCTCGTCTTCGGCATTTTCCTCGCCCGCCTGCTCTCGCCGGCGGACTACGGCATGGTGGGCATGCTCACCATCTTCTCGCTCATAGCCACCACCTTGCAGGAAAGCGGCTTCATCTCCGCGCTCAACAGACGGGAGAACGTGACACAGGAGGACTACAACGCCGTCTTCTGGTTCAACGTGCTGTGCAGCGTCACGGTGTACATCGTGCTTTTCTTCTGCGCCCCGCTCATCGCGATGTGGTTCAGGCAACCGGTGCTTACGCCGCTGGGGCGCGTGGTGTTTCTAAGCTTCGTCATCTCCTCGTTCGCCACCACGCCCCGCGCGTGGCTTTTCCGCAACATGCGCGTGAAAGAGACCGCCATAATCACGCTCGCCGCACTCGTCTGCTCGGGCGTGACCGGCGTGGCGCTCGCGTGGTGCGGCTTCGCCTACTGGGGCATCGCCGTGCAAAACCTCACCTACTGCCTCGCCATCACGCTCGGCAGCTGGTATGCCTCGCGCTGGCGTCCCTCGCGCCGCATCGACCTGCGCCCGCTGCGCGGCATGATAGGGTTCAGCTCGCGCCTGCTCGCCACCAACATCTTCACGCACATCAACAACAACCTCTTCTCCGTCTTCTTCGGCCGCCTGTACGGCGAGCGCATGGTGGGGTACTACAACCAGGCCAACAAATGGACGGGCATGGGATACAACACGCTGACGGGCATGGTGTGGAGCGTGACGCAGCCGCTCTTCGCCCGCCTTTCCTACGCCGAGGAGCCGGAACGGCTGCGGCGCGCTTTCCGCAAGATGCTCCGCTTCACGGCTTTCCTCTCCTGCCCCGCCCTCTTCGGGCTGGCTCTTGTCGCGCCCGAGTTCATCACCATTGCCATCACTGCCAAGTGGCTGCCATCGGCGCGCCTCATGCAGCTGCTCTGCGCGGGCGGCGCATTCATGCCCGTGGCTTCGCTTTACGCCAACTTTGTCATCAGTCTGGGGCGCAGCGGCATTTTCATGCGCAACACCGTGCTGCTTTGCCTCGTGCAGCTCGCCCTGCTCGTCGCGCTCCACACGCTCGGGGTGCAGGCTATGGTCATAGGCTACGTGACGGCCAACACCCTGTGGCTCTTCGTGTGGCACGCCTCGGTGCGCCGGCTCATCGGCCTGCGTCTGCGCCACGCCCTCGCCGACGTGCTGCCTTTCGCCGTCCTCGCTGCCGCCGCCATCGCGGCGGGCTGGGGAGCAGCGCGGCTCTGCGGAGACAGCCTCTGGCTGCGCTTTGCGGCGAAAATGGGCGCAGCCGCGGCCGTGTACCTTTTCCTGCTCCGCCTCTTCGGCGCGGAGATTCTGAAAGAGTGCCTCGGCTTCCTGCGTGCCAAGCTGCCGAAGCGGGGATAAGCGGGGCGAGGACGCTTGTCTGCCGCTTTTCCTCTCTCCTAAGCCTGCAACCGGCGGCTCACGCCCTTGTTTTTAGGAAATAGAAACATTTTTCCTTACCTTTGCACCGCTTTTTCACGTTCTTTCCCATTCGCCGGGCGAGGGGGAAAGAACGTTTGCGTAAGGATACGCGCCACACAGAAACCCAAACACCGACTTCGGAATGACATTCCCCCACTTCACCCCGCGGCTCGTCACAGAGCTGCGCCACTACAGCAAGGAGAAATTCGCCGCCGACCTCATGGCGGGCCTCATCGTGGGCATCGTGGCTCTGCCGCTTGCCATCGCCTTCGGCATAGCCTCGGGCGTATCGCCCTCGCAGGGCATCCTCACGGCCATCATCGGCGGCTTCATCGTTTCCGCCCTGGGCGGCAGCCGCGTGCAGATAGGCGGACCGACGGGCGCTTTCATCGTCATCATCTACGGCATAGTGAGCGACCCTGCGCTGGGGCTTCCCGGACTGATGATTGCCACGATGCTGGCGGGCGTCTTCCTTGTGCTGCTCGGCGTGTGCCGTCTCGGCACCATCATAAAGTTTATTCCCTACCCCATCGTGGTGGGCTTCACGAGCGGTATCGCAGTGACCATCTTCACCACGCAGATAAAAGACCTCCTCGGCCTTACCATCGAGGGCAAGCTCCCGGGCGACTTCATCGAGAAATGGGGCGTGTACCTCCAGCACCTTGACACCATCGACCTCACCGCCACGGCGATAGGTCTGCTGAGCATTGCGGTCATATCGCTCACGCCGAAAGTGTCGAAGAAGATACCCGGATCGCTTGTGGCCATCATTGTGATGACCGTCGCGGCGTACTTCATCAACATCTCCGGCGCAACGCACGTCACCACCATCGGAGACCAGTTTGGCGAAATAAAAGCCACTATCCCCTCGCTGCAAGTGCCCACCATCACTTGGGAAGGGCTGAAAGGCCTCTTCCCCACGGCCATGGTGATAGCCGTGCTCGGCGCCATCGAGTCCCTGCTCTCCGCCACCGTGGCAGACGGCGTGTGCGGCGACCACCACAACTCCAACCAGGAACTCATAGGCCAAGGCGTGGCCAACCTCTGCACGCCGCTCTTCGGCGGCATTCCCTGCACGGGTGCAATAGCCCGCACGATGACCAACATCAACAACGGCGGGCGCACCCCCGTCGCCGGACTGGTGCACGCCGCCGTGCTGCTTGTCATCTTCCTCGCCCTCATGCCCCTCGCCGCCTACATCCCCATGGCTTGCCTTGCCGGCGTGCTGGTGGTGGTGTCCTACAACATGAGCGGCTGGCGCACTTTCTGGCAGCTGCGCAAAAATCCCAAGAGCGACGTGATTGTGCTTTGCATGACGTTCCTGCTCACCGTCGTCTTCGACCTCACCGTGGCCATCGAGGTGGGTCTGCTTGTGGCATGCCTCCTCTTCATGCGCCGCATGGCGGAGACCACGCAGATAAAGGTCATCGCCGACGAGATAGACCCCAACGAGGACACCGACGCCCAGCTGCACGAGGAGCATCTGCTCATCCCCGACGGCGTGGAGGTGTACGAAATCAACGGTCCCTACTTCTTCGGCATAGCCAACAAGTTTGAGGAACTCATGACCGCCTTGGAGGACCACCCGAAAGTGCGCGTCATTCGCATGAGGAAAGTGCCCTTCATCGACTCCACGGGCATACACAACCTGCAGAACCTCTGCGAGATGAGCCACCGCGAGGGCACGCACATCGTGCTTTCGGGCGTAACGCCCAACGTGTACAACGTGCTCGAGCACAACGGCTTCTGCGAGCTGCTCGGCAAAGACCACATCTGCCCCAACATAAACGTGGCGCTCGACCGCGCCGCCGAGCTTGTGCGCAAGCTCACGAAAGAGGCGAACAAACAGTGAACAAGAAGCGAAGAATTATACAAACGGCGTTTTAGCATAGCCAGAACGGGGCTTGCAATCGCCCGAAAATTTCGCATCCTTATATCAGGAAAGAGTGGGAACGCATCCGCGCGTTCCCACTCTTTTTGCATTATTGGCTTTCACCCACTTACAAAGGCAAAAAGTTTACTTCCCGGAGCGCGGGGACGTACATGTAGGAAAAACTCCAAGCATCCCCGTCGCTACAAAGCCGATCTTAGGTTCCGGAGCGTGCCTTACCGCCCCTCCGATGCCCCTTGCGCCGCCTTCGGGGACAAGAAAAATACCAAATCTTTCCGCCTCCGGAACGCATAAAAAAGCGGATAAATATGCAGAAAACGCGTACCTGTGCGGGAAACGGAACAAGAGAGCCGCGAGGGGGAGCAAAATGGCGGTGGCGGAGCGTTATCGCAGTAAAGAAAAAATGCGTAATTTTGTACGCAATTAAAATCCCTGACCTTTATGACTTCTGATTTTATTGCTGACAAAATCGTAATGGACGGTCTCACCTTCGACGACGTCCTCCTCGTACCCGCCTACTCCGAGGTTCTCCCCCGCACGGTGTCGCTCGCCACAAAGTTTTCGCGCAACATTGACTTGCAGATACCTTTCGTGACCGCGGCAATGGACACCGTGACCGAAGCCCCGATGGCCATCGCAATCGCACGCGAGGGCGGCATTGGCGTGATACACAAAAACATGAGCATAGAGGACCAGGCACGCCAGGTGGCCATCGTGAAACGCGCCGAGAACGGCATGATTTACGACCCCGTGACCATCAAACGCTACAAGACGGTGCGCGACGCGCTTGACCTGATGCACGAATACCACATCGGCGGCATACCCGTCGTGGACGACGAGACCCACCTCGTGGGCATTGTCACCAACCGCGACCTGCGCTTCGAGCGCGACCTCGACAAGCGCATCGACGAGGTCATGACGAGCGAAAACCTCGTCACCACCACGCAGCAGACCGACCTGCACAGCGCGGCGCAGATTTTGCAGGAAAACAAGATAGAGAAGCTCCCCGTGGTGGACAAGGACGGCCGCCTCGTGGGACTCATCACCTACAAGGACATCACAAAGGCCAAGGACAAGCCCATGGCCTGCAAGGACAGCAAGGGTCGCCTCCGCGTGGCAGCCGGCGTAGGCGTGACGGCCGACACGCTGCAGCGCATGGAAGCCCTGATACACGCCGGCGCTGACGCCATCGTGATAGACACGGCACACGGGCACTCCAAATATGTCATCGAAAAGCTCCGCGAGGCCAAATCGAGCTTCACGGGCGTGGACATCGTTGTGGGCAACGTGGCTACGGGCGACGCTGCACGCACGCTCGCCGATGCCGGCGCTGACGCAGTGAAAGTGGGCATTGGCCCGGGCAGCATCTGCACCACCCGCGTGGTGGCAGGCGTAGGCGTGCCGCAGCTCTCGGCCGTGTACGACGTGGCCTGCGCCCTTAAAGGCACGGGCGTGCCCCTCATCGCCGACGGCGGACTCCGCTACTCGGGCGACGTGGTGAAAGCGCTCGCAGCCGGCGGCTACAGCGTCATGATTGGCTCGCTTGTAGCCGGCACGGAGGAGAGTCCGGGCGAAACCATCATCTTCAACGGACGCAAGTTCAAGACATACCGCGGAATGGGTTCGCTCGAGGCTATGGAAAACGGCTCGAAAGACCGCTACTTCCAAGGCACTGTGAAAGACGTGAAGAAGCTCGTGCCGGAGGGAATCGCCGGCCGCGTGCCCTACAAGGGCTCAGTACAGGAAGTCATCTACCAGATGGTAGGCGGCCTGCGCTCGGGCATGGGATACTGCGGAGCGGAAACCATCGAGCGCCTGCACGACGCCAAATTCACCCGCATCACCGGAGCGGGCGTGCTGGAAAGCCATCCGCACGACATCACCATCACCAGCGAAGCCCCCAACTACAGCCGTCCGGGCGAGTAAGGAGGGAACGCCGGAAACCCTGCACAGACAACATCACACGAGGGCTGCGGAGCCCACACGCCCCGCAGTCCCCGTTTTTCCTTAAAAGAGGGTTTGCCCCGCAAAAAGGGAGACAGACCGTCCCCGCCGTGAGGAGGGGCAACACCGCACACACGACTATGAAACAGAGCATACTGGCCTTCGCGCTGCTGCTGCCGGCACTTCCCGCCGCCGCACAAGGACAAGCCGACCCCGTGCTGATGACAGTGAACGGGAAAAGCGTGACACGCTCCGAGTTTGAGTACTCGTACAACAAGAACGGGAACGTGGAAGGAGCCGTAGAAAAGAAAACCGTGGAGGAGTACGTACCCATGTACGTCAACTACAAGCTGAAAGTGGCAGCCGCCGAGGCTGCGCGGCTTGACACGCTCACGAGCTTCCGCGAGGAGTTCCGCACCTACCGCGACATGCAGCTCACTCCCTATATGGTAGACACGGCGTACATTGACTCCGTGGCACGCGGCATGTACGACGCGACGCTCAAAAGGCTTGACGGGCACGACCTCATTCGCCCGGCGCACATCCTCATAGCCGTGAAGCAGAGCGCAACGGAGAAAGAGAAAGCCGCAGCGAAAGCCACGGCAGACTCCATCTGCACGGCACTGCGCGGCGGGGCGGACTTCGCAGACCTTGCCAAGCGGCTTTCCGCCGACAAGGGCAGCGGAGCCAACGGCGGACAGCTGCCGCTCCTCGGCCCGGGCTCGACGGTGAAAGAGTTTGAGGACGCGGCATACGCCCTCAAAGCCGGCGAGACATCGGAGCCGGTGCTTTCGCCCTTCGGCTACCACGTCATACGCATGACCGAGCGCCATCCCCTCGCGCCCTACACCGAAGTGAAGAGCGACATAGTGGCGCAGCTGAAGCGCTACCGCAACATAGACGAGGCGTCTGCCGAGCACCGCATCAGCCAGATGGTGGCGCAAAGCGGCGGAAAACTCACGCGCGAGGCTGTGCTTGACAGCGTGATGCAGGCGCACATCGCCACAGACGCGTCGCTGCGCTACCTCATACAGGAGTACCACGACGGCCTGCTGCTCTACGAAGTAAGCAAACGCCAAGTATGGGACGTGGCCGCCGCCGACAGCGCAGGGCAAGAGCGCTGGTACAAGGCGCACAAGAAGCAGTACGCCTGGGACGAGCCGCGCTTCAAGGGCTACATTTACCAGTGCAAGGACGCGAAGCTCGACAAGCGCGTGGCGAAAGTGCTGAAGAAAACCACGGAGGACACTTGGCGCAAGGACATCAAGCAGGCTTTCAACAAGGACTCCGTCACCGTGACCGTCACCGGTCCCTACCTCTGCAAGCCGGGCGAAAATCCCTACATCGACCGCTACGCCTTCAAGAAGGCAGACAGCAAAGCCGAGCCGCACAAAGGCTACGCCACGGCAAACGTGTGCGGCAAGGTGATGAAGCAGCCCGCCTCCTACCTTGACGTGCGCCCGCAGGTGCTCGCCGACTACCAGGCCGACATGGAGAAGAAATGGGTGGACGCGCTGCACACGCGCTTCGCCTACACCGTCGACGAGACGGTACTCCCCACGGTAAACAACCATTGACACCACACAAGCTGAATGGACAGACTCAAAAACTTGCTCGTCGCGCTGGCGCTCCTGCCCGCGGCGGCCGTAGCGCAGAAGCAGAACCTCGTTGACGGCATCATCTGGGTGGTGGGCAACGAGCCTATTCTCCTCTCCGACGTGGAGGAGGTAAGGCTCAGCAGCCAGCTCGAGGGCACGCCGATAGACAACCCGCACTGCACCATCCCCGAGCAAATAGCCGTAAACAAGCTCTTCCTCCACCAAGCCGAGCTGGACAGCGTCAAGGTAGACGAAAGCAACGTGATACGCTCCGCCGACGAGTTTATCAACAGCTACATACAGGCCTACGGCTCACGCGAGGCGGTAGAGAGCGCAGCAGGACGCAAAATATCGCAGATACGCGAGACGCGCAAGAAATTCGTGCGCGAGTCCATCATGGCCGAGCAGGTGCGCAGCAAGCTCACCTCGGGCGTGACCGCCACGCCCGCCGAGGTACGCGAGTACTTCAAGGGAATGCCGGAAGACAGCCTGCCCTATGTACCGACGAAAGTGGAGGTGCAAATCATCACCACCGTACCCAAGGTGGCACGCACGGAGGTAGAACGCATAGAGGAGCGTCTGCGCGAATTTGCCCGCCGCGTCAACAGCGGCGAGAGCGAATTTTCCACACTGGCAAAATTCTACTCCGAAGACCCCGGCTCAGCACGCAACGGAGGCGAGCTCGGCTTTATGGGGCGCAACCAGCTTGTGCCTGAATTCTCCGCCGTGGCTTTCAGTCTGAACGACACGAAAAAGGTGTCGAAGATAGTGCGCACGGAGTACGGCTTCCACATCATGCAGCTCATAGAAAAGCGCGGCGACAAAGTCAACGTGCGCCACATACTGCTCAAGCCGCGCATAGAGGACAGCGAGTATGCCGCCGACCTGTCGCGCCTTGACTCCATCGCCGACGACATCCGCGCAGGGAAATTCACCTTCGGCGCGGCCGCAGCGGCACTCTCCGACGACAAGGACACGAAAAACAACAACGGCATCATGGCCAACCTCACGCAGGACGGCGTGAGCTCGCGCTTCGAGATGAAAGACCTGCCGCAGGACGTGGCCAAAGTGGTGGACACGCTGCAGGTGGGGCAAGTGTCGCGGGCTTTCCGCATGCAGAACGCGAAAGGGCAGGAACTCTGTGCCGTCGTGATGCTGAAAAACCGCGTCGACGGCCATCACGCAAGCATGACCGAAGACTTCCAGACACTGCGCGACGTAGTGCTCGAGAAGCGGCGCGGCGAGAAAGTGGAAGAGTGGATCAAAGAAAAAATCAAGTCCACATACGTCCGCATCGCCCCGGAGTGGCGCGACTGCTCGTTCCACTACGAAGGCTGGGTGAAGTGACCCGCCCCGGCTGGAAATTCTGACGGAAAAAGAGCCACGCACACGCCACCGACAACGGCACGCTGCAAGGCCGGACACCCGAAAAGCCACCCGACGACACCGCGCGGAAGAGGGGCGTGAAGCGGGCATCCGGCCTTGCACGCATAAAGCGCGGACACAAAGAATACACGACAACACCAACCATCCCCATTCCCTATGCGCCACAAGCAACTGCTGTACGCCCTTTTCCTCGCCCTCCCCGTGATGGCGGCGGTCACCGTGCCGCCGCAGCAGAAGAAAAAGCGGACGGCCGAGACGGAGCGCATCTACTTGATACACGCCGACAACATACGCTTCGCCAGCACGCAGATGGACGGAGCGCAGCGCCTCAGCGGCAAAGTGGCTCTGCGGCACGCGGGCATGACAATGCACTGCGACAGCGCGGTACTTTACGACGAGTCGCAGACGTTTGACGCTTTCGGACACGTACACATCGTACAGGGTGACACGCTCTCCCTTGACGGCGAGCGGCTGCACTACAACGGCGCGACGCAGGTGGCGGAGATGCGCCACAGCGTAGTGATGAAACACCGCGGGCAGACGCTGCACACCGACAGCCTCAACTACGACCGTCTCTACAACGTGGGCTACTACTTCGACGGCGGACGCATGGTGGACGGAGACAGCCGCCTCACGTCGGACTGGGGAGAGTACCACACGGACACGCGCAAGGCTGTATTCAACTACAACGTAGAGCTGACCAGCCCGCGCTTCCGCCTGCTCACCGACACACTGCACTACGACACGCAAAGCAAGTGGGCTGAGGTGACCGGACAGAGCAATATCTACTCGGACAACGACCGCATCTACACCGAACACGGTTTCTATAACACGGAAACGGAGCGCGTGCGCCTCTTCGAGGGGACGAAAGCCTTCGGGCGCGACCGCGTTATGGCGGGAGACACGGTTTACTACGACAAGCCCACAGGCGTGATGGAGGCCTTCGGCAACGTGTCGTGCGAAGACACCCGCAACAAGAACATACTCACAAGCGACTATGCCTGGTACAACGAGAAGACGGGAGAGGCTCTGGCCACAAAACGCGCCCTCGCCCGCGACTACTCGCGCGGAACGGACACCCTCTACGTGCACGGCGACACGCTGCGGCTGTATACCTATAATATAGAAACCGACTCTGTCTACCGCGTGCTGCACGGCTACTACCACGTGCGGGCATACCGCACAGACATGCAGGCCGTGGCAGACTCGCTGGTGTTCACCACACAAGGAAACCGCCTCACGCTCTTCCGCGACCCCATCGTATGGAGCGACGGACGGCAGATTGTGGGCGAAGAGATAAACGTCTTCATGAACGACTCCACCATAGACTCCGCGCACGTCGACCGCCAGGCGCTTATGGTGGAACGGCTGGACTCGCTGCACTACAACCAAGTGGCAAGCCAGCGCATGCGCTCGTACTACGAAAACGGTGAGATGAGCGAAAACCGCGCCATTGGCAACGTGCGCGTGGTGAACTATCCGCTGGAGAAAGACAGCGCGATTGTGCAGCAAAACTACATCGAGACCTCGAAAGCGCGGATGTTTATGGCCGAACGCAAGCTACGCCGCATCTGGGCACCCGCAGGAAAAGGCACGCTCTATCCCGCCGGCACGGCTCCCGAAGAGCGGACGCGACTGGAGGGCTTCGCATGGTTTGACTACATACGCCCCACAGGTCCGGACGATGTCTTCGACTGGCGTCCCAAGCGGCGCGGCTCAGAGCTGAAAGCCACCATCCGCCGGCAAGCGCCGCTGCAAAAACTCTGACAAGCGGCAGTCTCCCCTTCCCCAACCCTACGCATATCATATATGTCCGACATCATACACTTGCTCCCCGACTCCGTCGCCAACCAAATAGCGGCGGGCGAGGTGATACAGCGACCGGCTTCCGTGATAAAGGAACTGGTGGAGAACGCCCTTGACGCCGGCGCCCAACATATACAGGTGCTGGTGGAAAACGCCGGCAAGAGCCTCGTGCAGGTGATTGACGACGGGAAGGGGATGAGCGACACGGACGCACGACTGTCCTTCGAGCGACACGCTACGTCCAAAATTACGCAGGCCACCGACCTCTTCGCCCTGCGCACGATGGGATTCCGCGGCGAGGCACTTGCCTCCATCGCCGCCGTGGCACAGGTAGAACTGCGTACGCGCCGTCCCGAGGACGAACTGGGCACGCGCCTCATCATCGAGGGCTCGCGCACACTTTCGCAAGAGCCGGAAAGCTGCGCGACAGGAGCAAATTTTGCAGTAAAAAACCTCTTCTTCAATATACCCGCGCGGCGGAAATTTCTCAAGTCAAACCAGACGGAGCTAACCAACATCACCGCCGAGATGGAGCGCATCGCACTGGCGCACCCCGGCATCGCCTTCTCGCTCCGTTCGGAGGGAAACGTGCTGATGGACCTGCCCGCCGGCAACTTCAAACAGCGCATCACCGCGCTCTTCGGTCCGAAGACGGGAGCACAACTCGTACCTGTGGAAGTGCGCACCTCACTCGCCGAGATACAGGGATTCACAGGCGTGCCAGCCTCCGCACGGCGCAAAAACGCACGCCAATTTCTCTTCGTCAACGGCCGCTTCATGCGCCACCCCTATTTCGCCAAAGCCATAGCCACAGCCTATGAGCGGCTCATACCCGACGGCTTCCAAGTGCCCTTCTTCGTATGCTTCAGCGTAGACCCCGCACGGATAGACGTAAACATACACCCGACGAAGACGGAAATAAAGTTTGAGGACGACGCGCCCATCTTCCAGATACTCCTCGCCGCCGTGCGCGAGGCTTTGGGCAAGTCAGGCGCGGTGCCGGCCATAGATTTCGACACGGAAGCCCGCCCCGACATACCTATATATAATAATGCGTCCGGAGAAGAGTTTGTTGCCCCGCCCACGATACACTTCAACGAGGGCTACAATCCCTTTGCCAACGCTGCCTCCAGCGGCAAAAAAGGCGCGGCAAACGACGAAACGGCAACACAGCGGGCTACGGCGGACGGCTTCGTATTCTCACGCATGGGCATGTCCCGTCCCGATGCCGGTTGGCAAGAGGCATACAGCGGGCTTGAAAGCTTTGCCGCGACACAAACAGAGACTGACGGAACGGAGGCGGACAATTCGCCGACGCTCTTCCAAGCCCTCCCGCAAGGCGAACGGGTCGCATGGGGCAGCCAGCACACCTCGCTGCTGCAATACCGGGGGCAGTATATCGTGATTCCGAGCGAAAACGGCCTCACGCTCGTCGACCAGCACCGCGCACACACCCGCATCCTCTACGAGCGCTACCTCCGACAGGCCGAAAACCACAAAGCACCCTCGCAGCGGCTCCTCTTTCCCGAAATGCTTACGCTCTCGCCCGCCGAAAGCACGGCACTTGATGCTCTCGCTCCCCAACTCGCCGCAATGGGTTTCGACATCTCGCCGCTCGGTACGGGAAGCTATGCCATAAACGCCACGCCCTCCGGTGCGGAAGGACTTTCCCCCACAAACCTCGTCACCTCCATCGTAGAAGAAGCGTCCGCACACGGCGGACAGATAGAGGACACCGACCCTGCCGCCGCGCTCAACCGCCGCGCGGCACAAGCCCTGGCCCGCAAGGTGGCAATGCCGGTGGGACAGTATCTGAGCAACGAGGAAATGCGACAGCTTCTCGACGAGCTTCAGTACTGCGACACCCCCGCACTCACGCCAGACGGCCGCCCCACCCTCGCCGAAATCCCGCAGGGAAGCATCGAAAAGCTCTTCTGAAAACCGAAAAGGAAATGCCGCAAACGCGCAAAAGGCGTTTTTCTTGCCCATCTTGAGGAAAAAAGCGGCAACAGAACCGCGAAAAAGACGCAAAAAGGCACGATAAACAAATATTTTTCACTTTTTTACACCGCAAACATTGCAGATTAGATACCTTTGCACACAAGAAGGTGGCGACGGTTAGCCCCGTACACTACTACCTTATACCCAAACAAGACAATTTATTTATAGTTTTATCCATTATCAAGTCATGAGAAAGTTAATGATTGCACTTGCCTTTGCCGGCCTTACCGCCGCAACGGCTACTGCTCAGGACACCGTTGTCCCCAGCAAGAAGTACAGTGTAGCTACTAACTCGTTCTGGGCTAACTGGTTTGTAAGCGTAGGCTTCGAAGCCAACGGCTCTTACACCTCGCAGGAAAGCTGCTGCAACAAGAACCCGTTCAGCGTAGACCGCGGTACACTGGGCTTCAACGTAGCAGTAGGCAAATGGTTCACCCCGAGCATCGGTCTCCGCACGAAGGCTGACGCACTTTGGCTCAAGCAGGTGAACACGCGCGACAGCCACCCCGCCTACAAGATGATGAACGTACACGAGGACGTGATGTTCAACCTCTCCAACATGTTCTTCGGATACAACGAGAAGCGCGTGTGGAACTTCATCCCCTACGTAGGACTCGGCTACATCCACAACTTTGACGAAAAGGAAGGCGACATCTCCTACACTGTCGGTCTTCTCAACAACTTCCGCGTAAGCAAGCACGTGCAGATATTCTTCGACGTATACGCAACCGCCGCAGAAGGTAGCCTCGACCACGACGCTTCCGAGGGCTGGCGCAAATACGAGAAGTACGCAATACGCCACTGGGACAAGTATGTCGGCGCAAGCGTAGGCGTTACCTACAACCTCGGCAAGTGCACTTGGGACAAGGTGCCCGACGTAGACGCTCTGATGGCTATGAACAAGGAGCAGATGGACGCTCTCAACCAGTCGCTCAAGGAGCAGCAGGACGAGAACGCACGCCTCCGCGAAATGCTCGCCAACCAGAAGCCCGCCGAGACCGTTGTCAAGAACGTGAAGGAACTCGTAGGCACTACCTCCAGCGTATTCTTCAACATCAACTCTGCCAAGGTGGCAAGCCGCAAGGATCTCGTGAACGTGAAGGAACTCGCCGAGTACGCCAAGGCAAACAACTCCAAGCTCGTCGTTACGGGTTACGCAGACAGCAAGACGGGTTCGGCCGCTTACAACCAGGCTCTCTCCCAGAAGCGTGCTGACACTGTGGTTAACGAGCTCGTCAAGATGGGTGTCAACCGCGACAACATCGTCACCGAGGCTAAGGGCGGCGTTGACAACCTCTCTCCGTTCTCTTACAACCGCCGTGCTACGGTTAAAGTTCAGTAAGCAATCCTGACACAAAAGAAAGCACAGTGCCGCAACTGCGGCATAGCAAACGCTTTCGAAAGACAATAACAGACTTCCCCTTGCCCAATTACGGGCAAGGGGATGCTTTTTGTACCACACCGCCCGAAAGACTTACACCGTACCCCTACATTTACGCGCCAAGGGACGGCTTAACGCTACTTCGCCGCGTTTGCACGCCTCAAGCTATCCTTATGGGAGGCAGCACACAAGAAAACCCACCGTCCGCCACACTTTGTTACGCGAGAAAATACTAACTTTGCAGCCGCTATGCGGAGTAGCGAGTTATGTCATATCAATTTGCCTAAGGCTGCCGAAGGCGGGCGCATAGAGTGCACGCTTGATGACAGCTTCTTCACCGCACTCGCACAGAGCGAGATAACAGGTGGAGACGTACACGCTGTCATAGACATACAACACGTCACCGAAGCACGCTATAAAGTGACGGTGCAGCTTGAAGGCGAAGTATGCGTGGCCTGCGACCGCTGCCTTGACCCGCTCTGGCTCGACACGGAAGCGAGCGAAGAACTGCAGATACTTGACACCAAGGTCACCGACGAGTACGCCACGGCTGACGGTGACTGCATTGAGGGCGATGCCCTTGACTTTGACCTCGCCTGGCCGCTTTACGAAGTGATAGAGACCTCGCTCCCGCTGCAACGGGCACACGCCCCCGAAGACTGTAACCCCGATATGCTGGAACGCATCTCGCGGGAGGAAGACGACGGCACAGACAACGACTCGGAAGCGTAAGGCGGGGCGGAAAGCTCGCATTAAGTCTGTCTGAAAGGCAAGCAAGAAAGCCCATTGCCACACGCTGCGAATGCAGCAAAATACCGCGCAGCAGACGCTGAAGCATAAGGCACGAAACGCAGAACGCGGGCGCAAGGGCGAAAAGAGAGAAAAACAACATTCAAAAAATACAAAACAAAAATGGCACATCCTAAAAGAAGACAATCGAAGACCCGGACGCGCAAGCGCAGAACCCACGATAAGGCTGTAGCACCCACGCTGGCAATCTGCCCCAACTGCGGCGCTTGGCACATCTACCACACCGTATGCGGCACCTGCGGCTACTACCGCGGCAAGCTCGCCATTGAGAAGGGCACGGCTGAGTAAGCCGCGCTTCCGTCCCTTTCGGGAAAAAGACATTTGAGCGGCTTGAGAGTTGCGGCCAAATCCGCGCCGGCCGACTTGCGCAGACTGCGGAAGCCGCCGGGAGTGCGGAGAACCGCCGCAACTCTCGGGTCGCATTTCTTTTAGGCACACACGGACGAGGCGAAAATAGAGGAAATCCCTTTAAACCTGCCTGCCGAAGCACCAAAGCGTCACAAACCGCAAGCGGCAAAGCCTTCGCCCACACGCACACAAAGAAAGAGAATAAAGACTCCAATGGAAAAGATAAACGCAGTAATCACCGGTGTAGGCGGTTACGTACCCGAATACGTACTGAACAACGACGAGCTCTCGCGTATGGTAGATACCAACGACGAGTGGATAATGACACGCATCGGCATCAAGGAGCGCCGTATCCTCAACGAGGAAGGCCTCGGCACAAGCTACATGGCACGCAAGGCCGTAAAGCAGCTCCTCGAAAAGACCGGCACAGACCCGCAGGAGGTGGACTGCCTCATCGTCGCCACCACCACCCCCGACTACCACTTCCCCTCCACTTCCAGCATCGTCATAGGGCGCACAGGCATGAAAAACGCCTTTGCCATCGACATGCAGGCGGCCTG
This sequence comes from Alloprevotella sp., assembly GCA_963651485.1. Classification (GTDB taxonomy): domain Bacteria; phylum Bacteroidota; class Bacteroidia; order Bacteroidales; family Bacteroidaceae; genus Alloprevotella. The sequence goes on from CAVJPT010000001.1 coordinate 26,307, forward strand.
CTGCGGCTTCCTCTTCGCCATGGACGCAGCCTCGGGCATGATACAGAGCGGACGCTACAAGAAGATTGTAGTGTGCGGAGCGGACAAGATGTCGTCCATCGTTGACTACTCCGACCGTGCCACCTGCCCCATCTTCGGTGACGGTGCGGCTGCCGTACTCGTAGAGCCGACGACGGAAGACAACGGTTGGCAAGACAGCTATCTGCGCACGGACGGAAAGGGTCTGCCTTTCCTCTGCATGAAGGCGGGCGGCTCGGTATGCAGCCCCTCCTACTTCACCATCGACCACAAGATGCACTACCTGCATCAGGAAGGACGCACGGTCTTCAAGTTTGCCGTGACCAACATGAGCGATGCCTGCGCACTCATCGCCGAGCGCAACGGGCTCAACAAGGACAACATCGCTTGGGTGGTACCCCATCAGGCCAACGTGCGCATCATAGAAGCCGTGGCACACCGCCTCGAGCTGCCGATGGACAAGGTTATGCTGAACATACAGCGGTATGGGAACACCTCCGCCGGCACGCTGCCCCTCGCCCTTTGGGACTACGAGAAGCAGCTGCACAAGGGCGATAATGTGATACTCACCGCCTTCGGCGCAGGTTTCACCTGGGGTGCAGCCTACCTGAAATGGGGTTACGACACCGCCAAGTAAGGTTTCGCAGGCACAACACTTCCACACCGTGACAGCGCCGCCCGCGCCGCCGCGCCGCCGTCCCGCCAAACGGGCTAAGGCTGACGGGGCAAAGACGGGGGCAACGCCGTTGCGGCGTGGCTGTTTAAGCAAAAAACAATCGCTCGCCAAGAGCGCGGGAACGACAACCGCACAAAAAGGACAGAGACTGAAAGCGACATTATGCACAAAGCTGGTTTCGTGAACATAGTGGGCAACCCCAACGTGGGCAAGTCCACCCTGATGAACATCCTCGTCGGGGAGCGCGTGTCCATTGCCACATTCAAGGCGCAGACCACGCGCCACCGCATCATGGGCATCATCAATACGGAAGACACGCAGATAGTCTTCTCCGACACACCGGGCGTGCTGAAGCCCAATTACAAGCTGCAGGAAGAGATGCTCGCTTTCTCCGTCTCCGCGCTCAAAGACGCGGACGTGCTGCTCTACGTGACGGACGTCGTGGAAAAGCCCGACAAAAACGCCGACTTCCTCGCCAAGGTGCAGCACATGGAAGTACCCGTGCTGCTGCTGATAAACAAAATTGACCTTTCCAACCAGAAAGAGCTTGAGCAAATAGTGGCGGCCTGGCACGAGGCACTGCCCAAGGCGGAGATTTACCCCATTTCCGCCAAGGCGAAGTTCAATGTCGACAACGTGCTAACCCGTGTCAAGGAACTCCTGCCCGACTCTCCGCCCTATTTCGACAAGGATCAGTGGACCGACAAGCCGGCCCGCTTCTTCGTGACGGAGATTGTGCGCGAGAAGATACTCCTCTACTATGACAAGGAGATACCATACGCCGTAGAGGTAGCGGTAGAACAGTTCAAGGAAACGCCCAAAAGCATCCACATCAATGCCGTCATCTACGTCGAGCGCGAAAGCCAGAAAGGCATCGTGATTGGCCACCGCGGCTACGCCTTGAAGAAAGTTTCCACCGAAGCCCGCAAGACGCTCGAACGCTTCTTCGGAAAAAGCGTTTACCTCGAGATATTCGTAAAAGTGGACAAGGACTGGCGAAGCAACGCCAAGCGTCTCGAGCACTACGGCTACAAGCTCGACTAAGTACCGCACATCCCCCTCATCCCCCAATCCACGCAGCCGCGAGCCGCGCAGAACAAAGAGAAAAAGAGAGAAACACAGAGATATGGCAAAGTTAGTAGCGATAGTGGGACGCCCCAACGTGGGCAAGTCCACACTTTTCAACCGCCTCACAGGCACGCGCCAGGCCATCGTCAGCGAAGAGGCCGGCACCACCCGCGACCGCCAGTACGGCAAATGCGAGTGGGGCGACAAAGTATTCTCCGTCGTAGACACTGGCGGCTGGGTGGTAAACTCAGACGACATCTTTGAGGGCGAAATACGCAAGCAGGTGTCGCTCGCCACAGAGGAAGCCGACCTTGTGCTTTTCCTCGTAGACATAAAGAACGGCGTGACCGACCTAGATGCGGAAGTAGCGAAGATACTCCGCCGCTCGAAGACCCCCGTCATACTCTGCGCCAACAAGACCGACAATAATATTGACCGCTACACGGCGGCCGAGTTCTACAGCCTTGGCATTGGCGACCCACACTGCGTCTCAGCCGCTACGGGAAGCGGAACGGGTGACTTGCTCGACCTCATCGTGGAGACCCTCGGGCAGATGGGCGACGACGACGGCGAAGTGCCGGGCGTGCCGCGCATCTCTGTCGTGGGCCGCCCAAACGCGGGAAAGAGCAGTATCATCAACGCCTTCCTCGGCGAAGACCGAAACATTGTGACGGACATCGCCGGCACCACGCGCGACAGCATCCTGACGCGCTATACTAAGTTCGGACTCGATTTCTACCTTGTAGACACGGCGGGCATACGCCGCAAAAACAAGGTGACCGAAGACCTTGAGTTCTACTCCGTGATGCGTGCCATCCGCGCCATAGAGCATTCGGACGTTTGCCTGCTTATGATAGACGCAACGCGCGGCATAGAGAGCCAGGATCTCAACATAGTGCAGATTATACAGAAGAACTCGAAGAGCATCGTGGTAGTGGTGAACAAGTGGGATCTCGTAGAAGACAAGAGTCCGGTAGCCATCCGCCACTTCGAGGACACCATCCGCGAGCGCTTTGCGCCTTTCGTGGACTTCCCCATCGTCTTCGCCTCGGCGCTGACAAAACAGCGCATCTTCAAGGTGCTGGAGCTGGCAAAGCAGGTATACGACGCCCGCAAGCGGAGAGTCACCACATCGAAGCTCAACGAGGAGATGCTGCCGCTCATCGAAGCCTACCCGCCCCCCTCGATAAAGGGAAAGTACATCAAGATAAAGTACTGCGCCCAGCTACCCGACACGCAGATACCCTCGTTTGTGTTCTACGCCAACCTGCCGCAGTACGTGAAAGAGCCCTACAAGCGCTTCCTTGAAAACAAAATACGCGAGCGGTGGGACTTCACCGGCACGCCCATCAACATTTTCATCCGTCAGAAATAATACGGTGGCGACCTATCTTCACAGACTTGCACACGCCGCCCTTTTCACGGCGCTCGCCCTTAGCACTGCTCAGCTCGCTACGAGCTGCGGCAAAGCCAAGACGGCAAGCGAGAAAGACACGCGGCGCGAGTCGCCGGACTCGGCGGCCGTGTACTACTACCGCCTTGCGGCAGACGGGCGCTTTACCGAGTATGTCGCCGCCATGCACTCCTGCGACAACACCACGCCCGAGTACCGCCAGCGCATGGAGACCTACCTCCGCGACTACCACGCCTCCCTCAAAGAGGAGAAAGGCGGCGGAGTTTCGGCAGTCAACGTGACGGACAAGCAGCTGTCCCAAGACGGGAAATACGCCCGCGTCTTCCTCAGCGTCAGTTACAAGGACGGCAGCACGGAGGAAGTGCTTTTCCCTATGGTCTTCGCAGACGGTAAGTGGAGGATACAATAACGCCGCACGGCACGGATACAGCCAAGGAAAAGAAGAAAGGCGGTGTACGGAGACGGGAAATATCCCAGTCCGTACACCGCCTTTTCGTATGCCTTGACTTGCGCAATCTGGAGGTCAGTCTTCCTCCACAAGCACCGTCTTGTATTTCTTTGCCACTCCGGCAGCCTTAGCCGCTCCCTGGAATATCTCGTCCTTGCGGTCAATGGTGAAGCGGCGGAACTTGCCGCCTATGCGCGTGAGCTTAGTGCCGTTCTTAGCCAGAGCCTCCTCGTCCGTAATCATCTTCTCCGCACGCAAGTCCTCGTCATAGGCTCCCGGTGCTTCCTCCGCCACATAGCGGTAGTGCAGGTTTCGCATCATTAGGCTGAACTCGCCGTCCTTCACCGTGCATACAAGCTGGTAGAAGAAACGCACGCGATGCATCGCCCATTTGGTGCGCTTGAAATAGAGGTACTCCTCCATACTCGCGGCAATCACGCCATCCAGACTGTCCGCCTCAGTGATGCGTGCCTGCGGGAGGTGCTCCGCTCCCTCTACAAGAGAGGTCTGCACATACTTCTTCAAGGCAGTGTAAAGTTCCGCCTTGCTCTTTCCGGGCGCAGAAACGGTGCGGTCAAACTGCACGTAACCGTTCACCAGCGGCACGGCGTCTTTCGCCAAATAACGGTCTGTCCCCTTGTCCGCCTGCGCCGATGCTGCAACGACGGACAGCAGCACTGCCAGCAGCGCGAATATTCTCTTCCTAACGTATTTCATATCTTCTCTTGCTTTGGTTTGCCGTCGGCAAAGGTAGGAAAAAACCGCCTTTCCCGCCGCCCCGTCTCACCGTCCGTGAAGCAAGTGGCGGTTGACATACTGCATGACGTGCTCCTTATAGCTGTCGGAGATGGGAAGCCGTTTCTCGCCTATCACTATCTGCCCGCGCTCAAGTACGCTGACGCGACTCATGTTGACTATGTACGACCTGTGGATGCGGAAGAAACTGCCAGAGGGGAGCATTGCCTCTATTCCCCTCATCGAGGTAAGGCTCAGCACTGCGCGGGGCTGGCTCTCAAGGTAAATCTTGACGTAGTCCTTCAGGCCCTCTATATAAAGGATGTCCTTGAAGTCTATGCGCAGAAACTTGTAGTCGCTCTTCACAAACATATAATCGTCCGTTGCCTGCGGCACTGCGCCCGCTGCAGCCTGCACACCCTCATACCATTTCTGCGCACGGCTTACCGCCCCCACGAAGTCGGCATAACTGATGGGCTTAAGCAGGTAGTCGAGCGCGTTGACCTTATAGCCCTCGAGCGCATACTGGCTGAAAGCCGTGGTAAAAACCACCCTCGTCCGCGCTACGTCTATCATTTTCGAAAACTCCAAGCCACTGAGGTCCGGCATCTGTATGTCAAGGAAGAGCAAGTCTACAGGGTCGCTCTGCAGTCCGCCAATTGCCTGCACCGCACTCGAGTAGGTGCCGGCAAGTTCAAGCTCCGGAGTCTTTTCCACATAGCTTTTAAGCAAGCCAAGCGCAAGCGGCTCGTCGTCCACCACGGCGCATCTCATTGTATGTCCCATAAGCGATAATTTTTTCCCGGCGGCAAGTTAGCAAAGAAGCCGCTTTCAGCCGCTTCCGCTCCGTCTCTTTTTCAAAGCACAAGGCGAACAGTTGAGGTATAAACCGTCCCGTCTTCCGTCACGCCGCTCTCCCAACTGTAACGTCCGGGATACGTACACTCAAGCCGCGCACCCACCTGATGCAGCCCTATCCCGCCCGGAGTCTTGTCACTCCGCGTCTTCGGGAAATTGCTGTTGGCACACGAGAAGAGCAACTCTTTCCCGTCGCTCCTTAGCGTGACACGTATGAAGCTGGGCTGCGTGGGGCTTACGCCGTGCTTGAAAGCGTTCTCCACCAGCGATACAAAAATAAGCGGCGACACCTGTATGTCCTGCTCCTGCGGAAAATCGAAACGGGTACTAACCTCCACGTTGCCCGCAAGACGAAGACTCATCAGCGCCACATACGACCGGAGGAAATCTACCTCTTTTGCGAGCGGCACACGGTCCGTTTGGTTGTCGTAAAGCATATACCGCAGGAGCCGGCTAAGCTCCTGTATGGCTTGCTGCGCCTTGTCCGCGTCAAATGCCGTGAGCGCGTATATATTGTTGAGGGTGTTGAGCAGAAAGTGCGGGTTTATCTGGTTTTTGAGGTTTTTCAACTCCACCTCAGCCCGGCGTGCCTCCGCCTTCGCCCGCGCCTGCTCGCTCTCGCGCCATCTCATACTGAGGCTAATCGCAAGCGAAACGCCCACCACAAATATATAGATGAGAATCCCCCGCACCACAAAGAATATCTTTGGGGGGAAATAGCGGTGAGCATCACTCGCTGTCGCTGCGTCGACCACGGGATGCGGGTCGGGAAAGAGGACAAATTGGTATTCCGCCAAGAGCTGCGTGAGTACAAGCAGCACAAGGTTTGCCACAAAGAACGCACGCGCCCGCTTCCGCAGGAGAAAATGCGGTATGAGGTAGAAATAGTTGAGGTAGAACGTGACGCAGCTCACTACCGGCAAGAACGTGCCGTGCAGGTATTTCGCCCAGTCTACCGCCTCCCCGCTTCTTTTGAAGAAAAGCGGGCAAAGGAAAATGTAGCTCCATGTGAAGACGTGGGCAAATATCTTCACCGCCCGCTCCACCTTGGGGTAGATAAACATAAAAGTGACTCTATTCTGCTTCCCTTATAAAATGCGCCGGGGTGGCGGCGCAGCCTCATCGGCACGCCCGTCGCCCCGGCGCGTAAAACGTTACTCGTAGCGTATAGCCTCGATGGGGTCAAGCCTTGCCGCCTTCTTGGCGGGATACCAGCCGAAGAAAATGCCCGTAGCCGAGCATACGGCAAAGCTGAGCAACACGCTCCACGGCTGTATCTGTATGGGCCAGTGCGCGAAGACATTGATGCCCAGCGCAGCGCCTATGCCCACCAGCACACCGATAAGTCCGCCCGTCACGCTGAGCAGTACGGCCTCAATGAGAAACTGGCTGAGAATGTCCACGCCCCTCGCGCCGACCGACATGCGCAGTCCAATCTCCTTGGTACGCTCTGTCACGCTGACATACATAATGTTCATGATGCCGATGCCGCCCACTACGAGCGAGATGCAAGCCACGACAAGCAGCAATACCGTCATCGTGTCGCTCGTCGAGTTCATCATCTCCGCCATCTCCTGCTGCGAGCGGATGGTGAAATCGTCCTCGGCGTCGCCCTTGAGCTTGTGGTTCTCACGCAAAAGCTGCGTCACCTCGCTGATAGCCAAGTCCGTCATGTCTTCCGTAACGGCAGAGGCGTTGATACCCTCCAAATACGTGACGGAAAGGATGCGCTTCATCACCGTTGTATAGGGCGCAAGCACCATATCGTCCTGGTCCATGCCGAAAGAGTTGTAGCCTTTCGACTTAAGCACGCCCACGATGCGGAAAGGTATTTTCTTGAAGCGTATCACCTTTCCCACTGGGTCTTCGCCGTTGGTGAAGAGGTTATCCGCAACGGTCTTGCCTATGACGCATACTTTCGCGCTGCTCTTCACGTCTTCGTCAGTGAACATCTCCCCGTCCTGGACCTTGAGCTGGCGTATCTCGAGATACTCGGGCGAGATGCCGTAGATGGTGGAAGGGGTGTTGTTGTTTCCGTTCACAAACTGGCCGGAAGAGTTGACGCTGGGCGAAACCGCACCAAGGTATGTCGCGTCGCAAAGCGTCTCGTAGTCGCGCAGTTTAAGCGTCTGCATGTCCGACGCGTCCTGCCGCGCGCCGCCCGGTCCTTTGTCCTGTCCGGGGCGAATCATTATCATGTTCGACCCCATCTCAGAGATGTTGGCCTGTATGCTCTTCTTCGAGCCTTGGCCTATGGCGAGCATGGCTATCACCGACGCCACGCCGATGATGATGCCCAGCATAGTAAGAAAGGAGCGGAGCTTGTTGGCCGCGATGGCGCGGAGTGCTATCTTGAAAAGGTTGGAAATGTTCATCGTTCTACTTTTTGTCGCAAACTTTCAGGGACACGGCTCACTCCTCCGGAACAGGAAGCGCAGCAAGCGCCTCGGCCGCCGACTGTATGTCGTTGTTGACCGTGTCTTCCTTTACAAGTCCGTCGCGCAGCACTATGTTGCGGCTTGAGTAAAGCGCAATTTCGGGGTTGTGCGTCACGAAGATTATGGTACGCCCAGCCTTGAAGAGCTTCTGGAAAAGCACCAAAATCTCAAACGAAGTGCGCGTGTCGAGGTTACCCGTAGCCTCGTCGGCGAGAATCACGGCGGGGTTGTTTACCAGTGCGCGGGCGATGGCTACGCGCTGCATCTGTCCGCCGGACATCTGGTTGCTTTTGTGGTAGAGCCGTTCTCCCAGCCCCACCATCTGCAAGGCCTTTATACTGCGCTCGCGGCGCTCGGACGCACTCACCGCCGTGTTGTACATCAGCGGAAGCTCCACGTTCTCCACCGAGGTAGTCTTTGCCAGCAAGTTGTAGTTCTGGAAGACGAAGCCTATCTTCCTGTTGCGCAAAACGGCACGTTCGCTTCGGCGCATCTTGCGCACGCTCACGCCGTCAAGGTAGTACTCGCCGCTCGTCGGGGTGTCAAGACAGCCGAGTTGGTTGAGCAACGTGGACTTTCCCGAGCCCGACGTACCCATTATAGTGACAAACTCGCCTTCGTATATCTTGAACGACACACCGCGCAACGCGTGCACCACCTCGTCGCCCACCAGAAAGTTGCGACGCACGTCCTGCAGCTCTATCACTACCTTGCGTCCGGGGTCGTCCTCGGGATGCGGAAATGTTTCTGTACTCATGTTTTCAGCTAAGATTGGTATGTGCGGAAGCGAGCGGCGGCCGTCTGCCGCCGTTCCTTGCGGCTCAGCCCGGATGCCGCCCGCTGCCGCGTCCTACTTCTTCTTGTTTTTTCCCGGAGGACCGGGCGAGAAGGGACTCTTTTCGTCTGTACTCGCAGTCTCTCCGCTGCTCTCGTCCGCGGCGGCAGCCTCCTTCATATCTACAATGACCACCGTACCCTCTTTCACGCCGCTGAGAATTTCGGTGCGCGTACCGTTGGTAATGCCCGTCTGTACAGAGTAAGCTTTAAACGTGCGTCCGTCGCGCACCCACAGCTTGTGCGTGCCGTTGCAGTCGACTATTTTGTCCTTCGCGCCGACTGTCTCCGCCGTCGGGGTGAAACGCAGTGCTTTCGTAGGCACGCTCACCACGCCCGTACGCTCCAGCGTGTAGATGGTCACGTTTGCCGTCAGTCCGGGCTTGAGCTTCTTGTCGGGGTTGGGGGCAGAAATCACCACCTCATACGTCACGACGTTGTTGTCCGTAGTGGCTTCGTTGCGCACCTGCGTCACCGTCCCTTCAAAAGTCTCGTCGGGGTAAGCGTCCACAGTGTAGGTGACGCGCTGTCCCTCTCTCACCTCGCCTATGTCAGCCTCGTCGACGTTGGCAATCACGCGCATGTCAGTAAGGTCCTTTGCAATGGTGAAGAGCGTAGGGGTGCTGAAGCCCGAAGCCACAGTCTGCCCCTCTTCTACCGACTTGCTTATCACGACACCGTCAATCGGCGAGGTGATGGTGGCGTAGCCGAGGTTGGTCTTTGCCTTGTTGACAGCTTCCTGCCGCGCGGAAAGCGTGCTCTGCGCCTGCTCGAGCGAAAGGCGTGCGCTTTCGTAGTCGTTGGCAGATATGAGTCCCTTGTCGAAAAGTGTCTTCTGCCGCGCGAAGTTGCTCTTTTGGTAAGCGAGGTCGCTCTTGGCGCTCTCAAGGTTGCTGTTGGCGCTGTTCAGCTCGCTGACAAGGTTTGTCTTGTCAAGCTCCGCAATTACTTCTCCGCGCTTCACTGTGCTGTTGTAGTCGACGTAGAGCTTGCTTATAAGTCCCGAAACCTGCGTACCCACGTCTACCGTCGTCACGGCCTCTATTGTGCCCGTTGCGGTCACGCTGTTGCCGATAGTGGCCTTTTCCACCTTCGCCGTCTCGTAGGTCACCTCGTAGGGAGCCTCGCCTTTCTTCACGAAATAGTATGCCACGCCCGCCACGACAGCCGCCGCTACTACCACGTATAGTGTCTTTCGCACTTTCGCATTTAGTTTCATATCGTTGATGTGTAGGATATTTGTTTTTGGGAATACGGGTCATTCAAACGACTTGCCCGCGTAGAAGTCGAGAAGTTCGCGGTTGAGCAGCGCAGTGTACTTGTCCTGTATGAGCTGCTGCTTCGCGTTGAGCAGGGAAGCCCGCGAGGTGAGCAGCTCGGCGATGTTTTTCACGCCTACGCTGAACTGCTCCGACATCAGGCCGTAGCTTGTCTCGAGGCTCTCCACGTTGCTGCGTGCGGCGAGGTACTTCGCCTGGCTGTTGGTGGCGTTGAGCCAATATGTCTCCACGGTCTTGTAAAGCGTCTTGCGCGTGTCCTGCAAGGAGAGTTGGGCTGTGGTCTCCGCCACCTTGGCACGTTCCACTGCACTCTTTGTCTTGCGGTTGTCGAAGATGGGGATGGAAAGCGATACGCCGAGCTGCGCATTGAAGTTGTTGCGCATCTGCTGGGCGAAATTGGTAGAGCCGCCCGTCATGTGGCTGTCGCCGAGACTTCCCGTCAGGCTCACCGTGGGGTAATAGCCCGTGCGGGCAATCTTTGTGGCGAGTTTGCTCTGCTCTACGGCGAGTTCGGAACCTTTCACCTCCGGACGTGCCGCGAGTGCCGCGTCGTACACGCTCATCTTGTCGGGTACCGCGGAAAGCACCTGTGCCTCCGCCACGTCCACCGGCTCTACGTCGATGCTCTGTCCCTCCGGCAGCTCGAGGAGCTGGGACAGCTGCATTTTCGCGTCGGCTATCTGCGTGCCGGTGTTGACCACGTCGTAGCGTCCCTGACTCACCTGCGCCTCAAGCTGGGCGAGGTCGGCCTTTGCCATACTTCCCACGTTCACCATCTCGCGGCCGCGCTCACAGAGAACGGAGTCCTGCTCGAGGAGCTGGCGGTTGACGCGCTCGGCCTCCGTCATGTAAAGTATCTGCACGTACAGCTGTGCTATCTGCTCCTGTATCGTGTTGGCCGTAGCCTGCGTGTCATAGGAAGCCTTGCGCTGCGAGAGCTCGGCGTTCTGTATGTTCAGTTTTGTCTTCCCGCCGTTCCACGCCACCCACTGCGCGTTCACGCCGTAGTTGCCGCTTTCCATGGCCTTGTCCGCTGCCGTGGTCGTGATGCCTCCGTTGACGAAGCTGCCCCCCGTCTGCTGGAAGGGACGGTAGGTAAGCCCCTGCGTCACCTGCCCGGAGAGGCTCGGGAGCCGCGCCGCCTTAGCCTCTGCCACGTCCACTGCCGCGCTGCTCTCCGCCGCGCTTTTCTGCCGCAGCTGCACGTTGTGCTCGAGGGCGTAGGCGATGCACTGCTTCAGCGTCCAGCGGGAGGGAGCCTCCTGCGCCGCGGCGCAAAGCGGCAAAAGCGCCGCAAGCACTATGCCGCGCCACTTGTTGTTCACCATATCCTGTATCTGTAAGTTGGTTTAAGTTGTTTTCCTGTGAAAACACGTCGTTCTCTCTTCCGCAAAAGTACGACAAGCGTAGTCGGTGGCGGGCGCGGCGGGCGTTTTTCACTTTCTTCAATAGACAAACGCCCGTTTTTTTACGATAAACAGCGCGGCAGCAGGACGCGCAAAACGGGAGAAAACGCCTTTCAAGCCTTTTCCGGCTAAGCAATCCGTGTCAAAATATATTACCTTTGCGTCTTGTCAAGCCCCCACCCTACACATTATGCAGAAAGAAGAAGAGACAGGGAACATCCCGGCATACCGCACACGGCTGAGAGGCGAGCGTGCCAACGCGCTCTACATAGCCATACTGCGCCACCTCACGCAAGGCAAGCTCTACCGCGACCCGTCCTACGGCACGGCACAGCTTGCCCGCGACCTCAAAACCAACACGCGCTACATCGCCGCCGCCGTCGCCGAGTGCAGCGGGGGCAACTACTGCGCGCTTGTAAACGAGATGCGTCTGCGCGATGCCTGCCGCATGCTGCGCTCGCCGCGCCACGACGGTCTCACAGTGGAGGAGATAGGGCTTCTTTCCGGCTTTTCCTCGCGCCAGGCTTTCTATCTCGCCTTCCGCCGCGTCTACAGCTGCACGCCGCGCGACTACCGCCTTGCCGCGGAAAAGGAAAGGGAAAGCGAAGAGGAGCGGACGGAGCATACGCCTCAGCCTGCGTAGGAGTGCATCCCGCCGAGGAAGAAATTTACCCCGAAGTAGGTCATCAGCACGGTAAGAAACGCGAGTACGGAGAAGAGGTGGAAATACCGCGGGCGGCGCAGCCACGGCAAAGACCCCGTATGGAAGCCGACGGCGTATACCATAAAAGTGACAAGAGCCCAGACTTCCTTGGGATCCCAGCTCCAGTAGCTGCCCCAGGACTGGTTGGCCCACACAGCCCCGAGAAAGATGCCCGCCCCGAGGAAAAATACGGCGGGATAGAGCAAAACCCTGCCGAGAAGCATCAGCCGCTCCTCCTGCCGCCGCAGACACAGTCCCAGCACGCCCGTAAGCATCACGAAAGCCAAGAGCGAGTAGCCCAGCATAACCACCGACACGTGCAGGCTGAGCCACGGCGAGGCGAGTACGGGCATAAGGTTGGTGACCTGCGGATTGCTTTCGCCGAGGTGCGCCACAAGGAGAGCGAAGCCTGAAAGCACAAGTCCGAAAGGCAAAAGCACGGGAAAACGTCTGCGCACAAGCAGAGAGAAGACCAACGCCACGAGCGCCATAAACTGCATCGTCTCGAAGCCGTTGCTCATAGGCACATGCCCCGATACATACCAGCGCAGGGCGAAAGCAAATGCCAGTGCCACAGTCCCTACTGCGGCGAAGGCAGTCAGAGCAAGCCCCTCCCGGCGCGTTTCCGCTTTTTCCCGGAGAGAAAGCCACACAAAGCGTCCTAAGGCGAGGAAGCCTACAAAAAGGTTGGCAGCGAAGAGCACTAAGGTGAAAGGCGTTTTGTTATACAATACCTCGGCCCGCACCCGCGTCTCAGAAAGCGGACGCACACTCCCGCCTTTCGGCAGAGGGCGTATGAGTTCGCCGCGCGTAAGCATCATTATCAGCCCTACTTTCTCGTCAGTTTCCATAATGGCTTTCTGCAGCGGGTCGTCCGGCGCAGACACGCCGCCCCCTTTCCAATACCTTTGTAATATATAGGTGTCCCCCTCGAAAAGGTCGGTGAGTCGGGCATACTTGCCTTCCACGCCGAGCATGCCGCGCAGCTGTGCGCTTTTGATGTAAATCATCGGCTCGCTCTTCCACGCATCGGGACGCAAGAGCCAGCCTGAGACCACTTGCTCTGGGGTAAGTCCGCCGTATGACGGCTTTCCGTAGAGTTTCAGCAAGAAGTCGCGGGCAAGGGTATTGAACGGAGCTATGCGTCCGTTGTACACCACCTGCCTGTAGGCAAGGCTGTCCGCCTTTTCGCGGTTGAATGCGGGGAGCGAACGGGCTGCGTCCGCCTTGACCGCACCAAGCAGCAGCGGGAGCGCAAAGACGAGCGTGCCGCGCCGCAGGAGCGGATTGCGCAACAGAGTCCGGAACTCTCCGCGCGGGTCAACCAGCGTGGCAATCATAGCCAGAAAGAGAAGGGCATAGCCGCAGTAGGTCACGCCCATGCCCCAAGGGTCGTAGTTGACACTGAGCCAGCTCCCCGCCCCGCCCTCGTCGTAAGACGACTGGTAGAGGCGGTAGCCGTCGCGGCGCAGTATGCGGTTCATCGACACGCGCTCTTGCCGTGCCGTGCCGTCCGTGTCTTTCACGGTAAGCGTGCTGACATAGTCGGCAGGCGTCTCCGTGCCAGGGTATGTCTCCACGGCAAAAAAGTCAAGCCTGAGGGTGAAAGGCAGCCGCTCCGCCGTCCCGCCGCCGGTCTCGAAAAAGCCGGTCTCCGCGCCCACGGCAAGGTGTACATAGCCTTTGCGCGACGTGAGCCATGTGAGGAGCGCGCCGCAAAGGATGACGAGAAACGAGGCGTGCAACACCAGCAGCGGCAGACGGCGCAATGCTCGCTTCTTCACAAGCGCAGCGGCAAGGAAAGCGGCTATCGCGCCCCACAGCGCAGCAAACCACCACGCACCGTACACTCCGCCGCCGCTTTCTCCCCCCCAAAGCGTGGACGCGCCGAGCAGCGACACCATTATTATATATAGGAGTATAAGCAGTCGTTTCATTAGTCCTCGTTTCATAGCAGTCTTTGTGTCTTTCTTCGGGCAGACCAGTGCATCAGTCCGTAAAACGGCAAAGACAGAAGCCGCGCCGCCCGTATGCTTGCTTTCGCTGGCACGCTTTCCCCGATGGGCGCGTGCGGCGGGCGCGGCTTCCGTCTCTGTATAGTGTCCCAGTTCCCGCGACGGGCAGGAAAAGCGGGTGCGTCAGAATGCGGCAAACTCGGGGTTGTCTGCCCCGCGGGTGGCCATACACTCCATTTCTATGAGCCAGCCCGGACGGCACACGGGAGCAAGCACGATGACCTTCGGCGTGTCGGGGAAGCGGGCGGCAAACATGGCGTTCACCACGGCGTAGTCGGACGGGTCGCGCAGGTAGACTATCATCTGCCCCACATCGCCGAAGCCGCAGCCCGCCTCCGCAAGCAGCGCGTCCACGTTCTCCCACATGCGCTCCGTCTGGCGGCGGATGTCACCGGGATAGACCACGTTTCCCTTGTTGTCTATGCTTGCCGTGCCGGAAATGAAGACCTGCCGGCGGTCGCCGTAGTCCATCGTCGTGCCGCGCTCAAAGCTCACGCCGTACTCGTACGTAGGATTGAGGTGCGTGGGCGCGTACAGGTATTTCATCTGTCCCGGCTTCATGCCGAGTACGGAATAGGTGTCCATCTGCACCAGCACGGAAGGGTCGGCGTTGCGCCCGTTGATGCCCGTGCTCGAGATGAAGTGTGTCTTGCTTGTCAGCCCCTGCGTGTAGAACACGTCGTTGCGTGCCTTCACCACGCCGGCATAGTTTACGTCTACGTTCTGCACGAAAAACCACGTCCGCACACAGTTCTTCTCCAGACTGCCGCCGGCGGCGAAGAGTTTCATCACGTAGTCGTTGAGCAAAAGGCTCGTCTGCTCGGCGCTCGTCGCAGCCCCCGCCGTGGCACTGCCGCCCCAGAGGTGGGTATAGCCGCCGTGGCGCACGCGGTACAGACCGTCCTTGAAGACACCGCCGTCTGTGTCTGTCAGCAGACACGCCCACAAAGCCACTTTCGTGCCGTCGAGCGGTGCCTGCTCTACTACCGAGCATGCGCACGCCGGAGCCTCGGGCACCGAAGAGAGAAGACGCTCGTACTGGTTTGCCGCGTCGCTGAGGAAATAGCGTTTGATGACGGAGGTTGCCCCTTTCAGCGTGTCCTCCAAAAGTCCGTAGTATGTGGAGAGTACAGCGTCAAGCTGCTCGGCATAGGTCGCTGTCGCGTCCTCTGCATGCACCATAACGTGGTACTCGGTCACGCCGCCGTCTTTCGGGGCGAATTTCGCTATTTCGGCTCTTGCTTTGTCTTTTCTTACGGTGAATAGTTCCTGTGAGTGGCTCATAAGTTTTCGTGTCCCTTCTTTTTCAAGTTACAAAGGTACGAAAAGGCGCAAAGCTTTCCCCACTTTCCCGCCTCTTCGGGGCAAAATCCCCTGATTTGGGTATATGCATGACTGTCCCGTGACAGCGTGCAAGTTTGCGCCGCACGGCATATAAAAAGCCCCGTCCCGGTGGCGGGACAGGGCTTGCATTCGGCTGCGGGACGGCAGACAAGCCGCCTTTGGGACGCGGTCAGCGCTCCTTAGCCCCGTTGCGTATCCAGTTTCTTATCAGCGACACCTGCGTGTCCTTGTTGCGTGCCTCGAGGATGTCGGCATGGTCGTGGTGGAGATGTCCGTTCTCCTCGAGAATCAGGGGAAGCAGACTTTCCGCCGCCTTGCCCGGCTCTACGAGCTTGTACTCGGGCACGGCTTTCGACTGCACGCCCACAAGCGCGGCGTGGCTCTTTCCCTCGGTGAGGAAGAGTCCGCGCGGCGCGCCGCCGTTGGCTCCGTGGCAAGATATGCACTTGGCGTCAAAAACTGAGGTCTGTATGGCTTTGTACATGCTCACGTCCACTTTGCCAACGGGCATAAAGAGCGTGTCGCCGGTGAGCGTGAAGTCCTCGCGCTCTATGGTTTTGTACGCAATCACCCGCTGCCTCAGGAGGTCTATCACGCAAAGCTCCACCTCGTCTATGTCGCTCTTCAGCCCGGAGAGCGTGACAGCCACCTCGCCCGCGTCGTTGTAGGACGTGGGGACGGGCACAGACACCGAGGCATACTCGCTGCCGTCCTTGAAGCCGGCAAGCGCGAGGCTGTAGCGCGATGTCCACGTGTCCATACCCGTTATCTCGCCGGTCATTTTGAGGGTGAAGCCCTCCTTTGCTATGACCAGCTCCTCGGGATATATGCGCCCGTCGTCACACGACGGCAGCAGCAGCGCCGCCGCGGCAAGGGCCAGCAATGTCTTTCTCATGCTCATACGCGTACGTCCTTAGAAGTAGTACTGCAGCTGCACGGTAGCCGAGTGCGTGGCCAGACCGAGGTTGTCGTTGTCGCGGTCGAGCTGGGTCTCGTGCCCCTTGCGGCCGGTATACTGGTACATAGCCTGAAGCTTGAGGTTGCAGCCCTTGAAGAAGTAGTTGAAACCTACGGCGGGCATATTGAGGAAACCGTCCTTGCTCGTGCTGTTTCGGTTCATGAAGTCGTAGCGTGCCGCCACCTGCCAGCGCGGAGCGACAAAATAGCCTGCCTGCACGTAGCCGCCGAGATAGTTGTAGTGCTCGGATATTTTCTGCCGTTTCGTGAAGCCTACGTTCATCCAGTACGCCTCGCCGGCGAGGTAGAGACGGTTGTAGAGCATGGCAAACTCCAGCCCCACGCGTGCGTCGTTAGTGCTTTCGCTCTCGCTTTCCACGTTCATCGACCCGGAAAGCCCGATGAGCATCTTGCGCTCGCCGAGCATCGAGGGGCTGCCCTGCGTGGTGGGCATCACGCCCCAAGGCATATAGGTAAGGCGTCCGGCGTAGAGCAGCGAGGGTATGTGCCAGTCGTCGCTGATGGTCTTGCTCGCCACGTTGACAGACGAGCCCGTGCCGTTGAAAAGCCCCACTTCGTAGCCGAACTTGTCCTTCACCACACCGTGGAGCTCCACGCCGAGGTCGAAACCGGTGCTCATGGTCGGGGTGACGGCATTAAGCACGTAGGGCATAATGGTGGTGGCGGTGAGCGACGTGGGGAGCTGCGGGAAGAGCGTCTCGCCTATCGTAGTGAGGTAGGCGTGGGAGAAAGGTGTCTTGAACTTTCCGACGCGCAGCTGCAGCGGCTTCTTGAACTCTACGTCAAACCACGCCTGCTGCAAGAGGTTGCCGCCGCTCTTGGCAGCGTTGATGGAGAGGTTGAACGACACCTTGCCGAAAGCGCGCCCCGTGAAGCCGAGGATGGCGTTTGGGATGGCGAAGCCGGAGTTCTCTACGTTGTCCTGGTTGTAGGCTTTGTCGAGTCCCTCGTCGTCATACCAGTTGAAGTTGCCGCTCGTCTGCACGAGCATATAGGGCTTGAACACGAAGTCTCCCTTGCGGCTCTGTATCACGAAACCCTTGCTGCCGGCGAGAGACACCACGCCGTTGTCGCTGCCCAGGTCTACGCTCTGCCAGCGTATGCCGGTGTGTCCGTCGCCTTCCTTGTCGTCTGCGGCGGCGGGGGCTGTGCTTTCGCTTGCAGCCGATGCGGAGGCTGCCGTCCCGTTTGCAAGTGAGAGAGTGTCTCGCGTCGTGCCCGCCGCGTTTTCTTGTGCGGCGCGGGCGTTTAGCGTGCCCGCCGCCATCAGCGCGGCAAGGGCGAGTATGCTGTTTTTCATTGTTCTCTTGTATGTGTGTTTGTAGACTGTATGCTTTCTTCTGTGATGTCAGGTCGCACTACAGCGACTCGAGGAATTTGACGAGCGCATCGCGGTCCTTTTTCTCCATCTTCTTGAAAAGGTTTTTCGAGGCTTCACCCTCGCCGCCGTGCCACATGATGGCTTCGACGAAATTGCGGGCGCGCCCGTCGTGGAGGAAATTGGTGTGTCCGTTCACCTTGCTCTGCAAGCCCGCGCCCCAAAGCGGCGTGGTGCGCCACTCGTTGCCGCGTGCCAGTCCGCTGCAGTAGTTGTCGTTAAGCCCCACGCCCATTATCTCCGACCCCATGTCGTGCAGGAGGTAGTCTGAGTACGGGTGCACCGTCTGCCCGCCGAGCCACGGCAGGTGCGTGCCGTTGAGCAGCGTGGCGCCGGACTTCTTCGTGTGCAGCGTGGTGACGTGGCAGAGGTGGCACTTTGCCTTGTAGAAATTCTGCTCGCCGATGGAGACGAGCTCGCGCTCGGTCACCTGACGGTCGCCGTAGGAGGTCATGACGGACGTGGAGCCGAGGCGGCGTGCCGGCACGCCAAGGCCGTGCATGTAGAGGTCTACGTTCTCCATGTCAAGCGTGGAGACCTCGAGCTGGTCGTACAGCAAGCCCATCATGCTTCCCTGCGACATCTGTATCTGTCCCTCGCAGATTTCCTCGGGGTAGCGACTGTTGGTGACCCCCATATCGCTGGAGAAGCCGAGCTCGACGGTGAGGTCCTGGTGCTGGGCCTTGTTGCCGGAGAGTCCCAGCCCGAGCCGTCCTTTCTCGGTGACGTAGTTGCAGCGCCCGCTGATGCCGTACTCGGGATAATTGCTCTTTGCGGCGAGTGCCTCTATCTCCACGGGGTCAAGGGCCATCATTTGTCCCATACCCACGTGGCGCAGCGGCTGGCGCACGGAGATGATGAGGTCTTCGGGGCGCACGGCCTCAGCCGTAGGCTCGCCGTAGTTGTGCCGACCGTCGGTATACCACTCCGTGATTTTGTACATCGGGTAGGTGAGCTTGCACACCTCTCCGTCGGGGAAGGTGACGGTCTCCTCGTCGGCCCATTTCACCTTGAGCTTGCCCTCGGGTTTCACACCCTCTATGGCCTGGTCGTGCAGCACGCGCCCGTAGTCGGAGAAGAAAGAGCCGTTGGTACGGGTTATGTACACCAGCATGGAGGAGAAGCCCGTACTGCCCGAGGCCATGGTGTAGCCCTCGGCATCCTTTGCGCCCTCGTTCCAAGCTTTCCAGTTGTTGGCGGCTACGGTGCGCCCGCTGTTGCGGTGACAGCTTTCGCACGAGTATCCCGCGTACACGGGCCCCAGTCCGCCGCCGTAGTCGTTGCTGCCCACGCGGGCATTTTTGTAGAGCCGGTCGCCTCGGTTGAAGCGCGTAGTGTACTCACCGCTGAGCCAGTCGGCGTCGCTGTCGTAGGCAAAAGTGGACTGCGTGAAAATGGTGGACGTACCCGCCGAAAGGGCGTAGCCCTCCGGCACTTCTATGTCGCTGGCCACTATCCCGCCGTCGTCCTCACAGGAGGCCGCGACAGCAAGCGAAGCCAGCAAAGCCGCGTACTTTAGTTTCGGAAATAATGACATAGCTTTTCTGTGTTGGTTTCTAATACGCCAAAGAGCAAGACGGCCGTGACCGTCCTGCTCTCCGGCTTTTTACAGCCTGTGTCTTGTACATTCGGTCCTTGCGGCCGTCTGCTTAGAACTCGTGCGACTTGAACTTGTCGGCATAGCTTGCGCCGCCCTCGTAGCTTACGCTCCAGTAGTTGTAGAGGTCAGCTGCGTCCTTCTTGAGGAGGTAAGCCACCTGCTTCATATAGTTGGCCCAGCGCTTTGCGTTGGCGGTGTTGTACACCATGTCTGCCACGTCGCCGGAAGCTGCCACGTCGGTAGTGGTACGTGCCACGCCATTGCGGAAAGTGAGGAACTCAAGCGTGTGGAAGCCGCGCACGCCCTGCTTTGCCTCGATGGCGTCATCGTCGTCGCCGTCCTCCCAGTTGAGGTCGTTGTCGAGGTTGCCGTTGTTGAGAATCTCTACGATGGCGGACTGGTCAAGAGGCCAGGAGTCCATGTTGGGGTCGAGTCCCTTTGCGTCTACCGGACCGAAGAGGAAGGCCTCGCTCGTCTCCCACGGCTGGCGTGCCTCAAGCCAAGCGGCTGCCACCTCCTTGAAGTTGGCGTCAGTGGGGTTTGCCTGGAATGCGACTGCCGCATCGTAGAGCGCGGCGTTGCCGTCCTTCAGCTCACTGTAAGTAGGGAGAACCACCTTGTCTACATAAGCAGAGATGATGGGGTCGAGGTTTGCGTCCTGATTGATGCTGCCGCGCTTCTCGATGTAGCCCTTGAGGTCGCCGAGCACCGACTTCAGCACGTTGCACTTCTTCTGTGCCACGAGTGCCTCCTGGCAGCTGATGTTGTTGCGGAAGGGGTTGGGGATGGCGAGTATGGCGTTGTAGGCTGCGTTGATGGCCTCCTTCACCTTCACGTCCATCTGGGGACGCTTGCCGGCGATGAGCGCGGAAAGGGAGGTGGGGGAAACGGAACCGTCACGCGTGCCGTAGTAGGCATTGCGGATGGAGAGGATATTGTTGCTGTAGTCCTCGCGGGAGTGGTAGCTGTACCAGGACTCCACTGCATAGAGAGCTTCGGTCGTCTGCCCGTTGTTCCATTTGGAGATGGGGTCGCCAATTTTGCTCTCGCCTACCTCGTTGGCAATGTCCACGCAGCCGTCGAGTATCTGCTCCACGCACTTGAAAGCGTGGCCGGCAGCCTTGGAGTCGTCAGCGGTAACCTCGTCCGTACCGTAGTCGTAGGGATTGCTGTCGTCGGTTGTCGTCGAGCTGTTGTTGTCGTCGTCAGAGCAGGACGTGAGGGTCACAGGCGCGCCCGCAAGCCCGAGGGCAAGAAGGGACACGAAAAGAAAATTCTTCTTCATTGTGTGTGTTGTAGTATATGTATGTGTTGTATTCTCTGTCTTAGCTTACCGCTTCGTGAACCAGCCCACGTATGCGATGCCGATGCTGAACTCGTTTTCGCGGTTCATGGGCGAGTGGCCGAAGATGCGGTTGGTGCCAATCTTGCGCGTGGTATAGTCTGCCTTCACCACGAGGTTGGGGAGGGCGTACCAGTTGATGCCGCCCGTCCACTTCGCTACCTTGAGGCGCTTGTCCATCGTGACGCCGTTTTCGCCCTTTTCCTGCGGGTTGTAGTACTCATAGCGGCCGAATGGGTATATGGCCGGAGCTTTCGGACTGCGGAAGAAGGCGCCGAGGTTAAGGCCTGCCTCTACGCCGTAGCAGAGCGCATTTTTGGCCGTCGAGCGGAAGACTCCGCTGGGGTAGCTGTTGAAGCGCGAGCTGGTATTCACGGCGCTTATCTTGTTGGCGTTTTCAAGCTGTCCCCATATCACATTGGCGCGGGCGGTGACGTAGCGGTTTTTGTACTGGGCGTCGCCCGAGAAGATGCGCAGCGACGAGTTGCCTACGGTGGAGTACTTGTAGGGCTTGTCTCCGTTGCGCGTCACGTCGGCGCAGTAGTAGGCGGAGAAGCCTACGCGCAGCCCCGGCACGCCGTTGTAGTTGATGCGGGCGGCATATCCCGGGGAAGAGAAATTGTCTGCCTCGAAGATGCCCTGCTTTCCCGACGCAACCCAGTTGTCACGACCGAAGCCATCGGGGTTGAGTCCTGCCACGGCCATTATTTCGTAGTCGAAATTGGCGTATCCCTTACCCACCGTGCCGAAGAGGGCGAAACCGGTCTCGTGCCACGTGGAGGGGACGATGGTCGTCTCGCCCTCGGGGCGGGACGTGCCGAAGAAGTTGATGGGCTCGTGGTGGGAATTGGTCAGGCCAAGGGGCACAATCATGTGACCGGCGCGGATGTTGAGCCAGTCAAAGGCCTTGAACGTGAGGTGGAACTGCTCCAGCGCTACCTCGCCGCCTTTCTCAAGCTCGTGCTCGTACTCGAGGTTTTCGGTAGGCTCGAGTTCCTGCTCTATGCCCACGCCGCCCGACTCAAACTCTATCTCGCTGCCGAGTGTCCAGCGCGAGTTGAACTTATAGTCGAAAGCGAAGACGAAGCGGGGAATGGCTATCGTGGCGCGGTGCTCTTTCGTATTGCCGTAGGATGTGCCGGAGAAGCGGTTGTACCCGTAGTCCTTGAAGCTTGCCACCATCTCGCCGTAGCCGCCGAAGCGGAACTTGTTGTAGTCTTCTTCGGAGGAGATTGCCTTCAGACGCTTTTTCTTCGGTCCGCCGTCCTTTCCGCAGCAAGCCATTGGGGGCTGGGGCTGTCCTTCGCCACAGCAGGGCTTGCCGCCCATCAGTGCGGGCGCGGCCTGCATAGACGTGAGCTGGCGGCGCAGGTCCTCTACCTGGCGCGAAAGGGCGCGGAGAGAGTCGGAGGCCGTCTTCAGCGGGGTATGTCCCTCGCAGCAGGGCTTCTGCGCGTAGCCGGAAGCGGCCGTCAGCGCGCCGAAAGCGAGAATGGCGAACTTTTGTTTCATCGGTGAATACACGTTAGCTAAGTTTTTTATGTTTTGTCCTTGTCTTTTCTTCTTGTCAGCGGCGGGCTATCGCACGCGCCGCAGGTAGCTTTATGCGCGTGTCGCAGCGGAGAGGCTGTCGACGGGTGCGCTTGCGGGCTTCTTGCCTTTCCGGCTCTGCTTTCCCGTTTTGCTCTTCTTGCCGGTTTTCTTTGTATCCGTCTTTTCCGTCTTTCCGCTCTTCGCGGGCTTGGCGGGCGGCGTGGCGCAGGTGTACGCGTCGACGCCGGCGGCGGGCGCAGTGGCCGTAGCGGCCGTGTGCCCCAGCAGGCACGGAAGCGCAAGTGCGGCGGCGCCAAGGCTTAGTTTCAGCAAAGCATTTTTCATCGCAAACGGGAATAAAAACCAGAAATGGGCGGGCGCATTTCGCCGCCCTTGTTTTCCGGGTGCAAAGGTAGAGAGCGGCGAAAGGGGCGGCAATACCCTATTTTTTGGATATTTTGCACGCAATTAACGCCCGTTCGCCCCGCCGCATACCCCCTCCGAAACGCACAATACCCACATATAGTGACCCCATCGCATCGCACGGCGGAGGGGAAATAGCTAACTTTGGGGCGTCTGCCCGCAAGGGCAAAGGCAAAGCCGCGCCGCGAGGCACGGGCTGGTCACACGAAAGCACAAAGGACTATGGCGATATACTACAACGAAAACTCGAAGATGTGCGACGTCATCAGTGACGAGCCGTCTCTGCTGCAGATGATGAGCCGCTTCGGCATTCCGCTCGGCGTGGGCGAAAAGACGGTGCGCGAGGTGTGCGAGACGCACGGCGTGGACGCGCCTACTTTCCTCGCCGTGGCCAACTTCATCAAGCACGGCACGCGCACCGCGCCCGAGTACGTGGAGAACGTGTCGGTGGTGGCTCTCACGACCTACCTCAAACAGGCGCACATCTACTTCCTCGACTTCCAGCTGCCCGCCATCCGCCGCAAGCTGCTAGAGGCCATAGACTGCTCGCAGCCGGGCGAAGTGCCCTACCTCATCATAAAATTCTACGACGAGTACATGGGCGAGGTGCGCAAGCACATGCAGCACGAAAACCGCAAGGTCTTCGGCTACGTCGACCAACTCCTCGCCGGACGCCTCGCCGACGACTACAGCATACGCCAGTTTTCGCGCGGGCACAACAGCATAGACACAAAGCTGCAGGAGCTCAAGAACATCATCATAAAGTACTACGCGCCGACCGAGCAGACCGAGCTCCTCAACTCCGTACTCTTCGACATCTTTATCTGCGAAACCGACCTCCGCATGCACTGCGAAGTGGAGGACGAGCTCTTCGTGCCGGCCGTAGAACTGCTCGAAAGGAAAGTGGAGCGCGAAAGCGCGGTGCAGGACAGCGGGGAGAAGGACACCGCCGCCGGACGCGGCGACACGCTCTCGGAGCGCGAGCGCGAAATAGTGCACCAGGTGGTGTGCGGACTCTCCAACAAGGAAATAGCCGCCCGCCTCTTCATCTCGCTGAACACGGTGCTTACCCACCGCAAAAACATCGCCCGTAAGCTGAACATACACTCCGTGGCGGGACTCACCATCTACGCCATCGTCAACGGCATCGTCAAGATTGACGAGGTAAAGCAATGACCGCCCCCCCCACCGCGCCCCGTGCCGTGCCGCGTAACAACATAGGCCTCCTGCGCTACCTGCTCGCGCTTGCCGTGTTTTTCGTCCACGCCGACGTACTCGCGGGGACTGACATACCCGTCCCCGTGCGCCTCGCCGTGGGACTTTTCTTCGCACTGAGCGGCTACTTCGGCTGGCAGGGCGCGCGGGCAAAGTCGCCCGCCGCCTACCTGCTCAGGCGCGGCCGCCGGCTTCTTCTCCCCTACTGGGCGGCGGTGGTTTTCTTCGCCTTTGCGCTCGCCGCCGTGTCCACGCTCCCGCCCACAGCCTATTTCGGCTCCGCGCAATGGCTGCGCTACCTTGCGGCAAACCTCCTTACGCTCAATTTCGCGCAGCCCGCGCTCCCCGGGGTCTTTGCCGGCGGCGCGGCAGACGGCGCGGTGAACGGCTCGCTGTGGTTTGTGAAAGTGGAAATAGCCCTCGCTCTCCTCACCCCGCTTCTTGCGAAAGCCGCGCCGCGCGGGCGGGAGTGGCTCTCCTCAGCCCTCGTCTACGCGCTCTGCGCCGCCGCACTGCTTTTCGGCGCAGACGGACGTCTGCCCGAGGCGGCCGCACGATATATATGGTATCTGCAGATGTACTGCGCCGGCGCGCTCTGTGCCGCCCTGAACCTGTGCGCACGTCCCTCGCGCCTTTGGTGGGGAGCAGCGGGCGCAGCGGGATGGCTCGCCGCCTGCGCCTTTCCGGATCTCGAGCCCGTCCTCGCCATAGCTCCCGCCGCGGCGGCACTCGTATGCTTCGGTTGCACGGAACGCTTCGCCTGCCTCAACCGCCACAACCTCTCCTACGCCTTTTTCCTCGTGCATTTTCCCCTCCTCCAATGCGCAGCACAGGCACAGCGCGAGGGTTGGTGGCAAAGCCCGTGCCTCTCCGCCGCCCTCGCCTTTGCCGCGTCAGTCCTCCTTTCCGCAGCCCTGCACGCCGCCACGGAAAGATATTTTCAACGGGGATGAAACAACAGGGCGCGAGCTGAAAGCCCAACGAATGATTAGCCCAAAGCGGTGACTGCGGAAAGAGCGGCGGCACGCACATTATGCATCAGCGAGGCACGGGCTGAAAGCGCAGAAAGCGCATAGCCCCCAACAGCAACCTCCGCATTGCCGTTTCTATTGCCCCATTAGCCAAGCACGGGCTGAAAGCGCAGAAAGCCCATAGCCCACAGCAACGCCCCACATTGCCGTTTCCATTGCCCCATTAGCCAGTAACGGGCTGAAAGCCCAATATGCTCATAGCCCACAGGGCAACGCCCCACATTGCCGTTTCCATTGCCCCATTAGCCAGTAACGGGCTGAAAGCCCAATATGCTCATAGCCCACAGGGCAACGCCCCACATTGCCGTTTCCATTGCCCCATTAGCCAGTAACGGGCTGAAAGCCCAATATGCTCATAGCCCAGGGCAACGCCCTGCATTGCCGTTTCCATTGCCCCCATTAGCCAGTAACGGGCTGAAAGCCCAATATGCCCATAGCCCAGGGCAACGCCCTGGGTAACGCGGGCATCCCTTCCCCTACGCCCTGAAAGGGCAAAAGCATAGTTGCGGGAGAACGGGGACACAGTATTGCATTAATGCATTTGCACCCCGCGCGGGAATTTATGCTTTTGCCCTTTCAGGGCGCAACTATACCGCATGACCTCCACCCAGGGTGCCGCTTCGCTTGCCCTGGGCTATGGGCTTGCTGGGCTTTCAGCCCGCCCCGGGCAATGGGAATCACGCCCGCAGGATGCAGGACAGCCCCCCGAATATGCCCGTAATGCACTATCCCGAACACGGCAACGCGCTCTACACCGTTTCTCTTCCCTCCCCATTAGCCAAGCACGGGCTGAAAGCCCAACAGGCGCATAGCCCAGGGCAACGCCCTGCATTGCCGTTTCCATTGCCCCATTAGCCAGTAACGGGCTGAAAGCCCAATATGCCCATAGCCCAGGGCGACGCCCTGGGTAACGCGGGCGTCCTTTCCCCTACGCCCTGAAAGGGCAAAAGCATAGTTGCGGGAGCAGTATTGCATTTGCACCCCGCGCGGGAATTTATGCTTTTGCCCTTTCAGGGCGCAACTATACCGCATGACCTCCACCCAGGGTGCCGCTTCGCTTGCCCTGGGCTATGGGCTTGCTGGGCTTTCAGCCCGCCCCGTGCAATGGGAATCACGCCCGCAGGATGCCGGACAGCCCCCGAATATGCCCGTAATGCAGTCCCGAACACGGCAACGCGCTCTACACCGTTTCTCTCCCCCCCATTAGCCGAGAACGGGCTTTCAGCCCGCCCCCGACAACGGCAAACCGCCCCTGCTCCCGTCCCGAAACGCTTAAAAAAGCCTTAACCGCCGCACGAACCGCAACTTAGCCCTACCTTTGCCCGCACAAACAGGCACAAGAAGAGAAAAAAGACAGACATACACTATGAAGACGAAAGCCATCCTACTGATTGCCCCGGCAGCCGCGCTGCTGCTTACGGGCTGCGTGAGCAAGAAGACGTACAGCGAGCTGCAGACCAGCTACAAGACGCTGCAGGGAGAGCACGCTACGCTGCAAAGCGACTACAACGACGCAAAGGTGAAGATAGCGGAGTACACCTCCGACTCCAAAAGCCTCGCCGCACGCCTTGCGGAAGAGCAGGCACGCAACAAGGAAATGAAAGAGGCGTACAGCCAGCTGCAAAACTCCTACCAGAGCAACGTGCAGCAGGGCAACGTGAACATCTCCAAGCTTGTCGACGAGATAAACGCCTCCAACAAGTTCATCAAGCAGCTTGTGGACGCAAAGAGCAAGAGCGACTCGCTCAACCAGGCTCTCACCAACAAGCTCACACGCTCGCTCACCCAGAGCGAAATGAACGACGTGGACGTGCAGGTGCTCAAAGGCGTGGTGTACATCTCCCTCGCCGACAACATGCTCTACAAGAGCGGCAGCTACGAAATAGGCGAACGAGCCAGCGAGACGCTCTCGAAGATTGCGAAGATAATAAAGGACTACAAAGACTACGACGTGCTCATCGAGGGCAATACGGACAACGTACCCATCTCGCAGAAAAACATCCGCAACAACTGGGATCTCTCAGCCCTCCGCGCCTCCTCCGTGGTGCAGGCACTGCAAAACCAGTACGGTGTCGACCCGAAGCGCCTCACGGCCGGCGGACGCGGCGAGTATAACCCCGTGGCCTCCAACAGCACCGAGAAGGGCAAGCAGATGAACCGCCGCACGCAAATCATCATCACGCCGAAGCTCGACCAGTTTATGGACCTCATAGACGAGGCTCCCAAAGACGAGTAAGGACACCGCACCGCCCGCACCGGGCGGCGGAGAAGCACCGCCCGAGCTTTGCCACGATCGAAACACTCCAAACGGCATCCCGCCCTGCGCAGACACCTGCGCAAACGGAAGAAAGTGACATCCAGCGGCACAAATGTGCAAAAATTCCATAACGCAGCTTTTCCGCCGATTTGGAAAACGGGAAAAAATTTCGTATCTTTGCTATGCAAAAGAGGGGGAACGCCGACACGCGTTTCCCCTCTTTCTTGCAGTATTGACTATCAACAAGTTACGAAGGCGAAAAGTGTACATCCGCGCGCTCTGGGGTGTACATCCCGGAGCGACTGCCCCCAACCCCGTCGCGACTAAGCCGGTCTTAGGTTCCGGAGAGTGCCTTTCCGTCGCCAGAGAGCCAGTTTCCGCCTCCGCAAGACGCTTTTTTTGCGCCCGCATGCGTTAAATCCTTTAACATATCAACATTCCGCCCCAAACAATATGCAATCACAGCTTCCGCGCGTGCTTGCGCATTTACACCGCACATGTGGAAACCTCCATTGACCCTCGCACAGGAATTTATGCTTTTGCCCTTTCAGGGCGCAAATTCCCGGGGGCTGCAACCCCAGGGCGTTGCCCTGGGCTAGGAGCCTGTTGGGCTTTCAGCCCGCCCCGGGCAACGGGAAAACGCGCAAAGGGCGACCGGACGCAATCGCCCCGCCCTGACTATACCCTCAGATACGACATCCACCAAACCCATTGCATAAATCGGGCTGAAAGCCCAACAAGCACATAACCCACAGGGCAAGCGAAGCGACACCCTGGGTAACGCACACGCCACACAAACCCCGCGCCCTGAAAGGGCAAAAGCATAAGGGCGGCATTGGCATTTCGCACGGTAAACACAGAGAAACGCCGCGACAGACCTACACAAATCCCCGCAAATCCGGCAAAAAACGACATCGGGGACAGACGCCGCCGGCGGCTGTCCCCGATTTCCCTACAATATTGACCGTGTGCTACTCTGCGCTTTGCCGCCCGAACGGCATGCACGTCCGGCAGAGCGCCGCACGCATTCCCCGCGCCTATTCTGCCCGCTCTATCAGCGCGACGGCGTAGGCCGAAATGCCTTCCTCTCGCCCCGTGAAGCCAAGCCGCTCGGTGGTGGTGGCTTTCACGCTCACGTCCGCCTCTTCCACGTCGAGCAGCGGGGCGAGGCAACGTTTCATGGCCTCGACGTGCGGATTGAGTTTGGGACGTTCGGCGCACACGGTAGCGTCCACGTTGCCTACCCGCCAGCCCGCGCCGCGCAAAAGCGCCACGGTGTCGCGCAATAGCAGTTTGCTGTCCGCGCCGCGGTACTCCTCCTCCGTGTCGGGGAAGTGGTAGCCTATGTCGCGCATATTGGCCGCGCCAAGCAGTGCATCGCACACGGCATGTATCAGCACGTCGGCATCGCTGTGCCCGAGAAGTCCCAGCTCGTGCTTTATGCGCACGCCGCCGAGCCAAAGCTCACGCCCTGCCACAAGGCGGTGGACATCGTAGCCCATCCCTACGCGTATTTTCATTTTCCTGTTCCTATTAATATATAATGTGTACCCAGAAGTCAGCGGCGGCGGCCGAAGAGGTCGCGTATGCCGTCAAAGTCGAACGTGAGGGAGACGCGCAGCGTCTGGTCGAGCGGATTGGAGGGCTGCGTGGCTATGACGTAGCCCGCATCGATGGCCATCACGCTCATGCGGAAGCCCGCGCCGACGGTGGCGTACTTGCGGTTGCCCTGCATGCTGCTCTCGTGGTGGTAGCCCGCGCGGAGCGAAAACTTGTCGTTGTAGGTATACTCCGCGCCCACGCTCCACTGTATCTCCTCCATCTCGCCCTTGAAGCCGCGCTCGGAGTCGCCGAAGCTCTTGAAGATGCCCGAGATGGACGACATGTCGTAGTATTTCTTGCGCAGACGCTCAGAGTAGGCCTCGTTTGTCTCGCCGTCCTGCTGCAGCGGCTTTGAGGGCACGAGCAGTTTGTTGGCATCGGCAGAGAAAGAGATGCGGTTGTACTCGTTGAGCGGTATCATGTAGCTGAGACCGAGGCGCAGGTTGGTGGGAATGAAATAGGAATAGTCTCCGCCGTAGTTGATTTTGCTTCCGATGTTGCTGATGTTCAAGCCCCAGGCAAGCTGGCACTCGCGCTGCCCCATCATAAGATAGGTGTTGTAGTAAAGCGCGATGTCCGCACCGAACGCCGAGCCGGCAGTGGTGTTGTCGTCGTAGTGACCCGTAATGTCGGAGTAGATGTAGCGCAAGGCGACAGCGGCGGAGAAACGCTCGCTGAGCATGCGCGAGTATGCAACGTCGACACCCATCTCGTAGGGCTTCACCGTCATGTCCGTACCGGCCTGCACCTCGCCCAGCGTGAAGTAGCGCAGGGACGCGCTGAGCGCCTGATAGTCGCCGAGGCGCACGTAGCCCGCCGCGTCAAGCAGGGCGATGCCCGTGGTGAGCTTGCGAAGCCAGGGGGTGTAGTTGATGGCGAAGCCGGCGCGGGAAATGGTGAAGGGGTACTTGGCGGGATTCCAGTACTGGGAATGCACGTCGGGGTCGGTGGCGGCGCCCACGTCGCCCATACCGCCGGCGCGGGCATCGGGGGCGATGCTCTGCGAGGTGACCGCAGTCATGACCGGGTTGAAATCGTCGCGCACGTCGTCGTCCGCCATTGCCGGCAGCGCGACGATAGCCGCTGCCGCCATTATCGGGATAAGTCGCTTGTCCATTTATCTGATGTCGTTGTTTTCCTTTTTCTGTCTTTCTTAACTGCCGTCCGCTACGGTCTGTCACCGCCGCTGCTGTCACAGCACGATGAGCTTTCGGGTCTTGGTGGATTTTCCGTTCACAACGCTGCGGTAGAGATACACGCCCGGGGCTACCGGCGCTCCGGCGCGTGTGCGCCCGTCCCAACGGAAAGAGGCGTAGCCGCCCGCCGCAGAGGTTTCGTCCCACCATACGCGCTGCCCGGAGACGGAGTAAAGCTCCGTGCGCACGGCGTTTTGTCCGCCGTTGTCGCGGTCGGAGAAGGAAGTGGTGAAGACTGTGCCGGAGCGGACGGGGTTGTCGGTGCTCTGCACGTCGAAGCCCTGCCGTCCCGCCGCGTTCACGAGGAAGGTGAGCGAGCGGGAGGAGCTGTTTCCGTAAACGTCCCACACGCGGAAAGAGAGCGTGTGCTTGCCCTCGCTCAGCCCTGAAAGCGGATAGTGTACCGTGCCCGAAGAGTAGGAGCCGAAGTCGAAGGTGAAGAAGTCGTTGAGTTGTATGGCGTCTGCCGTCGCACCGTCAAGCGTAAGCGTCATGTCGTGCCCGAGGTTGCCGCTCATGATGGAGACGGCGGTGGAGTCCTGCACGGTGGCGTAGAAGTCCGCCGACGTGCCCACCGTCCCGCCTTCGGGGAAGTCGGGGGTGTCAAGATACACGTACACGCTCGGGCCGATAGTGTCGGGCTCTGCATCGTCGGCAGTGCCGTTGAAGCAGAACTGGCGGTTTTGCCCGCCAAGCCCCGCGCCGCCGTCCTTCGGAGAGGCGTAGAGGTTGAGCAGCCCCGCCTCGGAGCTGAAGCTGATGCCGCGCGGCACGACGAGCGAAAGCGCGAAACGGCCGTTTTTCACCTCCACGGAGCCGCGGTAGAGCATCCTTGTGTAGTCGCTGTACTGCAGGGGCGAGGCGGTGGTGTTGCCCGACCCTTTGCAGGTGAGCGTGTTTTGGCGGTCGAAAAGCACGCCCGTCAGCGTGCCCTCGTAGGACGTGTCCGGACCGACGGCCCCGGCAGCATTGACGTACCCGCTGAAGCGCACCGTCTCGCCGGCCTTGAGGCTGCGGAAGGTGGACGCGGTGAGGGGCTCGCCGTTGATGCTGTCAAGCGTCACGCCTTCCTCCGCCCAGGCAAGGGCGAGGGCGGGGTCGCCGAAGAGGGCGTACTTGAGCTTGTTGATGGTATAGTCGCGCCCGCCGCCGGAGGAAGCCCCGAGCATATCGCACTTGGCAAGCCGCATGGCGTCGCCCATCGTGTAGCGTACTCCCTGCGCGTCCTTGCGGAAGAGGTATTTCACAAGAGCCACGTTGAGCGCCTTGTTGTAGGAAGAGTATACCGTGCGCGAGGCGCAGATGACGGCAATGCCGCCTCCGTTTCGGTTGAAGAGTATGTTCTGCCCAATGTTTTCCACAAGCTGGTCGTAGGGGTCTATCTCGCAGGAGGCGAAGAGCCAGAGGGGAAGGGCGGAGCTTATGTTGGACGAGTAGTCGGCCTTTTTTATAAGGAAGCGGTGGGAGAGCTGGTCGGGCGATCCGTGCCCGTTGTAGTTGAATACCAAGGCTCCCTGCTGCATATAGCTTTTCAGCTTCGCGGTGGCCTGCGGATAGGTGAGTCCGCTCGCCGACTGGGTGGCGGTGTAAAAGTCCTGGAAGAGATAGCGCACGAGGAAATGGTCGGACGAAGAGGAGCTGGCCTGCTTGGCGACGGCGAGCGCGTCCTCCATGTGCAGATTGTTGTCGCCGTTGTCGCCGATGGCAAACATCATGTTCTGCCAAGAGCCGCTCTGCCGGTTGTCGCCGTAGGCTATCGCCTGGTCGACGAGGAAGGCTGCCGCGTCCGCGTCGTGGCAGAGGAAGCGCCCTACGCCGAGGTCTATCTTCTCGCGGCTCATGTCCGCGCCCTCGCCGTCGTCAAGCAGGGCGTAGTAGTCGTCGGTCACGAAGCTGCTGAGCGTACCAATGGAGTAGGTGGTATTGGAAAAGTCCTCTGACTCGTTGCTTTCGTAGGAAAGGAGGAAGTCCGCCGCGTCGTAGCCTTTCATCTCCGAGGTCACCTGGCGGTTGTCCCACATGCAGTCGCCGAAGAGCAGGAGATAGCGCGGCTTGTCTGCCGAGGAGGCGGCGCGGTCGTAGAGCATCTTCATATAGCGGCGGTATGCCGAAGCGTCGGGCGTGCCAGAGGAAAACTCGTTGTAGAGCTGGTCGGCACGCACCACGCGGGTGCGCAGCCCTTTGCCAGCGTGGTAGGCGGCGAGCCTTTCGGCCTGCGCTGTGAGCTTGCCGGAGGAGGGGACTATCATCACATAGTCTGCCGCGCCGTCTGCATGGAGATTCTGGTTTGCCACCTCCCCTACCACCTCGGGCGAGGGATAGGTCGCGGAAAGGTCGGCGACGAGATAGCGTGCCGTAAGGTCGGAGCCCGAGGCGCGGAACACGCCGCCCGAGAGCGTACCGGGGAGCGCGGCGAGCGTGTGCGACGCGTCCGGAAGCTGCCACACGGCGGTGGAAGACGTAGCGTCCGCCACGAAAAGGGTGAAGTCGCCCGTCGCGCCCTCCGCCTTGAACGGCTGGGACGTATTTTGCGCGGAAAGCGACTGGGTGTATATCACGTGCACAAAGTTGAGCCGCGCGGTATACGAGGACGCCACGCTGAACGTCGCGGAAGGCGCGGAAAGAACGGAGGTGGAGAAACGCCCGCGGGCGGCGCGGGCATTCTCGTTGGAGCTGTATGCCGCCACGTTGAGGCTGTGCAGCGTGGAGCCGCCGGCACTGAGCTGCACGCGGGTGCTTCCGGCGGTATTGGAAGCGGAGGCCTCCCACAGCACGGTAGAGGCACTGCCCTTCACAAGCCCCGGCAGCGGGAGCGTAAAGGTTTTGCCCGACGTGTAAAGGTCTGTTTCGTCAAAGAAGTCGCGCCCGCCGGAGTACCAGGAGAAACTTTCGCCGTCGAAGAGCGCGTGCTGGCGCACCTGCGTCAGCTCCGTGCCCGCCGTCGAAGCTGCGGGGAGCGTGGAGAAAGAGGCGGGCGAGTCGCCCTCGGTAAGGAAGTAATAGGAATAGAGCGAATAGGGATTTTGCGCGTGCGTTCCGTCGCTGTTGAAGCGCACCGTGCCCTCGGCAAAGAAGATCACGCTGCCCGCGCGGCGGTAGAGTGGCACTTCGGGCAGGTCGTCCTGCAAGCCGTCCGCACCGGAGAAAGCGAAAGCCTCGGACAGCTTGCGCCCGCCGTATCCGTAGAGCTTCACGCGGGAGGGGTCGGAAAAGCCCATCGAGCGCAACGCATCGTCGCTGAGCTGGTAAATTCCCTCCGAGGAGACGCGTATTTTCACCCAACGTCCCGAGGAAAGCACGGAGTTTTCCGCATACCGGCCGGCGGCAGCCACAGACGCGGCAGCGGCATAGGCGCTCCGGAAAGCCCGCGAAGCAGACACGCCCGCCACACGCGGAGACAGTTTGAAACTTTCAAGGAATAAGTATTTACCGTTACGCCATACGAAAGGCGGGAAAGCCACCTCTGCCACGGCACTACCCCGGGACAGACCTACGCTCACCGCAGGCGACACGCTTCCGCGCTTCGCCACGCCGGCTTTTTCGAGGGCGCGGCACTGGGCTGCCGTGAGGGGCTTGTACTCGGGATATTCCACCGACACCGCCACGCTGTCCGTGGGGAGCAGAGTCCCCAAAGAGAACTGGGCGGCATAGTCGCCGCACACGCTGTCGCCCGAAAGGTAGTCGGCAAGACGCAGTTGCACGAAGCTCTGAGCGGATGCCGAGAGCGGGGAAAGCGACAGCAGAAGAAGCGAAACAAGGAACGGGATTTTCTTATGCATAGGGTGGAAACGCCGAAAGGAAAAGTATTGGGAGTAACGGAGCCGTCAGGTTTTGCCTTGCGGCAAGGCTCACTTCACATTGAACGAGAGCATCGCCTCGCCGCCAAGCAGCAGGTCGACGTGGTCGTCTATCGCGACGGGGAAGCCGTCCGCCGCAGGGACGGGCAACAGGAGTATGTCACCCTGCCGCAGCGTGTAGTAGCGGCTGACGGCAGAAAGCGCCGCGTCCGCCGTCTCGCGGGACGGGAGAGCCATCTGCGCCGCAGTTTGCCCGCCAAGATGCACGGCAAGTTCCGTCCCCGCCGCCATTGTCTCCGGGGCATCGGCTTCCCAACGTCCCAAAGCCAGCGCGCCGTCAAAGCCGCAAGCGCGGTCGGCGGGAAGACCCTCCGCCACGAGCCGTTCAAGAAGCGGGTGCGCCGTGAAATGCAGCGCCGCCGTCACTTTGTCGTAGTAGCGGGCAGCGAAGCGCGGATGTATGCTGCGCCCGAGGCGGCTCACGCGCAGCGCGGCGCACAGGGTGGCACGGCACTGGGCAGCGAAGTCGGGCACGAAGAACGGACATTTCGTTCCGAGCACGGCCGTGTCCGGCAGAAGGCGCAGGCTGAAAAGCTCCTTATTGTATAACGCGCCGGCGCCCGTATTATTGTCTGTCTGCCCGTACGGGCTCTCTGTGAGGAATATCTTCATTGTCTATGTCTCTCTTGCCGCTCGTCCGCGGCACGCCGCGTTTACCTGTTGAGTATAAACTTGATGCTTACGCCGAAGTCCTGCGTGGTGACGGGATAGGAGCTGGAGGTAAGCAGCGGCTTGTTCATCTGCCGGTCGTAGTAGGCCGTAAGCGTGAGGTACTTGCTCAGGGCATAGTCTGCCGAGAAGGACACCTGCACCGCCTTGTTGCCGCTCGTAGCCTGCGAGAGCTGCGTGAGTATGTCGCGGTTGACGGCGCTCTGGTTGCGGAAAGTGAAGTCAAGCCTCAGATTGAGGTCGTTGGCGAAGCCGCGGCTGTTGGTCTTGGTAGTGGTGGCGGAGGCGCGGTCGTTGGTTTTCGCCCCGCGCTTCGTCTTTGCGCGGACGTACTTCTTCGGGGCGAAGAGCTTGAGGTCGGCAACCTTGTAGCCGAAGCCCACGACAAAGTCGTTGCTGCGCGTCTCGGTGAGCTGCTGCGAGGTCATGCTGAGGGAGAGCACGCGGGTTTTCCTCATCTCCACCTTCGCCGTGAGGCTGTTCTGGAACGTCATGTCCACGCCGATGAGCGGCGAGAAGCTTTCGTTGATGCTCACGGTAGAGATGTCGTACATGCTGCTCGGCACGGGGTTGCCGCTCGTCACGTCGTTGACGAAGCCGAAGCCGTTCATATACTCCATATAGCTGCTGAACGTGTTGTACGAGCCTACGGAGTAGATGCTCTTGTAGGAATGGTTCAGGTTGAAGCTTTTGAACACTTTCTTCATCTTCGGCAGCTTGGCGAGCCCGGCATAGGAGAACGTCCAGTTGGGCAGCAGGCGGGCGAGCGAGGGAAATATGTCAAGCCCCTTTCCGCCGCCGGTCGTATAGGCATTCAAGAATGCCGGTATCATCACCTCGGAGGAGTACTGGCTCACCGTGCCGTTGGCAGGGTCGAAGGTCTGGCCCGCAAGCGTGGAGCCCTCGGGATAAGCCGCGCCGCTATACAACGCTTCCACGCGCTGGCGGTATCCTTCCAAGGAGGACACGAAGCGGGAGAACGACTTGCTGCTGTACCCCTTG
Organism: Alloprevotella sp.; assembly: GCA_963651485.1. Lineage (GTDB taxonomy): Bacteria > Bacteroidota > Bacteroidia > Bacteroidales > Bacteroidaceae > Alloprevotella. Next base: position 61,627 of record CAVJPT010000001.1, read on the forward strand.
TCGGCCGAGCCTACTTTCTCGAAAGCCGACTTGAGGGAAACGGTAGTCATATTGAAAGTACCCGTCTGCGTGGTGGGACGCCCGGCAAACATATACTGCACGCTGCGGGCGCGCGTGGTGGTGCGGCTTGCGCTGAGGTCTATCTTCACGTCGCGGAACGGCTCGAGCGTGGCGCGTATCTGCCAGGACTCGGAAAGGTTGCTCGTAGCGGGCGAAACCACGCTGTCGGACATTAGCAGCCAGCCTTTGTCCGCCGCCTTGTCAATGAATTTCTCGCCGGTAAAGCCGAAGGCAAAGTCAAGCCCCGGCGCAAGCCCGCCGCCCGAGCGCTGGCCGAAGACATCGCCCGCCTGCGGGAGGAAGCCCGGCACGCTCATGTTGAACTTGTTGGAATAGTTGACGCTCACGCTGCGCACCATCATCAGCACGCGCGTCCCTATCTGCAAGGCCTTGTACCAGCCCATCTCCTCCTTGCGCTTGCGCGGCGCGACGGTTATCTTCAGCCGCGCGGTGTCTTGGGAGAGTATGGTTATCTTGTTGGCATCGTCCACCTTGTAGCGAAGCGGGTAGCGCGAGCCGTCCGCGCGCAACGCGGTCACGCGCACCTTCTTGCTCTTCTGGTTGTGCTGCAAGGCGGTGAGGGTGTCTGCGCTTAGGCGCAGTTCTTTCATAAAGTTTTTCTTGGGCTGCTCTTTCTTCTTCTGCGAGGACGAGGAGAACTTCTTGTTGACCTCTTTGAGGAACTTGCTGTGGTTGTAGAGCGTCTCCATATTGAGGCGTCCGTTGCCCGTCACGCTGCGCGAGTTGCTGATGGTGTTGCCCAGCGTCGTGCCGCTTTCAAGCTCTGCGCCCCGTGCCCAGTTGTACGTGCCGTTGTAGGTGGCGTCTGCGGTCAGCCAGTCGAAGAGCGGGAGCTTGTTGAGCGGGAGTTTCCAGGAGAAGTCAAAGTTCTGCTGATAGGACAAAGGCCGCCCGAGCTGCTTGATGCTGTGCCATACAGAGTCTTTCCACGCCGTGTAACGGTCGGGGTATAGCTCTTTGTTGACCGCCGTGTACGGCTGCTCTATCTCCGCGTTGGTACCCGAGGAGAAATTCATGTGCATGCTCTTCGTAAAGTCCCAGCGCAGCTGGAAGGTGCGGTTCCAGAGGAAGTCGCTCGACCACGTAAGGGGCAGGTCGGTGCTGTTGAGGTTTTCGATGTCGCGTTCCTGCAGCTCGTAGTAGGTACGCGTTATGTCCGAGTTGAAGCCTATGTTCTGCGGCGCAAGGTTAAAGCTCTGCTCTTTGAGAATCTTGAACCACTTGGACTTGTTCTTGCTCTTCTTGAACGGCTCAAAGGCCTTGAAGTTGGTAGTATAGGAGTAGCCGAAATTCCACTTCCAGTTCTGGTCTTTCTCCCACGCGGTAGTCTCGCCGGTTGTGTTGCGCGAGGAATAGGCGAAGCCGAAAGTGAAGTTGGCGGGGTCGTACGGCATCGGCGTGTTCTTCGTGGAGATGTTGAACCTCGCGCCCGAGACGCTGAAGTTTTTGTTCACCACTACCTTTTCGGCAATGTTGCGCAGCGAGTCCTTTTCGGCTTTCGTAGAGAGCGAGGAAAGCGCCTCGTCAAGCTCCATGTCGGTGTCAAGGGGATTGTAGCGCGGGGAAGTGCGCTGCTTCGAGTAGGAATAGTAAACGGGCGCGTTTAGCTTCACCTTTTCCGGGAGCAGCTTGCCCGCCTGCACGTTGGTAGTGACGGAGTACTCGTAGAGGCTGTTGTCGCGGCGCTGCGTCACACTCTCCTCCAAGCCGCCGAAGCCGTCGGTCTCTATGTGCCCCGTAAGGGCTACGCTGGCGAGGTCGGAGAGCTGTATGTTGAGCTGCGACTGCGCCGCCCAGCCTCCCTTGTTGGAGAACTGCTGCAGGCGCAGCTCGTTGGCCCACACCTCTACGTTCTGCACCGTGCGCGAGTTGTTGCGCACGCCTATCATTATGGTGCGCACCTCCCCGAGCGAGGGGTTGCCCATCACACTCACCTTGTTGGCGGGGCGGTCCGCGTCGTACTCCGAGTAGAGCTGCGAGTTGGAGGCCAGGCCGAGCGACTTCTGCTTGTTGCGGTTCTTCTTCGCGTTGGTAAGCACGGTGAAGTCAAGGTCGAGCATATTGTCCGTCGGCCACACGATGCGCGCGTCGCTCTCGGTGTTGCTGTAAGAGTTGCGTGCGGGGGTTATCTTCAAGGGAATCTCGTACTCGTAGAAATTGCTCTTGTAGTCCGAGCCGAAACGGATGAAGATTGAGGTTTGCCCGTCCTCCACCGCCGTTTCGCCGATAAGCGAGTTGGCGTGGGCAAACATTTGTATGTGCTTGTAGCGGCGGAGATCGAGCGAGGTGTTCTTGTACACGGCACGCGCGTCGCCGCTGGCAAGGTTCTTCACCGTTATGGCAAGCGACTGCTCGTTGTTTTGCAGCACCTGGTCCTGTCCCGGGTCAATCACGCGGCTGACGCCCGGCGGGAGGATGTAGTTGACCGGCTCTTTCTCGTTGTTTTCCTCAAAGTTCACCGCCGACACTTCCAGCGTGCCGCTCACCTCGGGCGCTTTTCCCTGGTAGAGTGCCTGCTCGTAGGCACGCCATTCGCCGTGCACAAGGTTGAGCGTACCCATTCGCAGCACGACGGGGCGTGAGAAGCCGGTCATGAACATGCGCATGAAGCGGATGCTGGAGAAGTCGGATATGCCTCCTACGCGCTTCTCGTACTGGTCGACGGGTATGCGGAAGAGATACCAGGTGTAGTCGGCGGACTGTCCGTCGCGGGTCTGCTCGTGCGCCACGCGCTTGTCCACAATGTAGTTTTGCCCCACGCTGAGCGCGTCCTCGGATATGCGCACGCGGTATTGGTAGTATTTCTCGTACTCGTTGAGCGTATAGTCCTGGTTGATGTCCTCCACGTCGGGCGTCGTCTTGTAGGTTGTGCTGTACTTTTCCGGCGAGTGGTCGGAGTCGACGGAGTTGCCGTTGGGGTTGTTGATATACTTGTAGCGGTCGAGGATGGAGCGCTGCTCGTTGTCATAGTCAGTGCCGCGGAAGTAGTGGTACTTGTCTGCCGATGGAGAAAGGAGGAGCGAGTCGTAGACGGCGGGGCGCACCTTCGACTGCACGGCTTGCAGGAAGGAGGCGTATGCGGGATAGGTCACCTCCTGCTCGCTCGTCAGGCCGTTATAGCCCACGTCCTGCTTCTGGCGCGAGCCGCTGGACGTATTAAAGGCGTAGGTGGCGGTGTTCTGCGTCGGCACGCGTCCCCAAACGGTCTCGGTGTACTGCGTGGGGTCGTCGTCGACGGGGAGTCCGCTCTCGTAGAATTTCTTTCCGTCCTTGAGCACGTCCTCGCTTATCTCGCCGAGGTTGAAGTACAGGTCGCCGTCCACGGTGTAGCCGTCGCGGCGTGCCTTGATGAAGGGGTCGAGGAGCCAGAACTCAATGTACTCGATGTTGGCCGTCTCGAAGTCGGACGTGTCGAGCTTGCGCATCATGCCGCCCCAGCGTTTCTGCGGGTCGGTAAGGTGTCCGTCGCTGTCGAGCGAGGGGTCAAGGTTGTAGGGGCCGCGCTCGTTGGGGTAGAAAGCGAGGTTGAGCACGTTGAGCGTATTGCTCTCGCGCATGTTCACGCTCTTGTTGGGGAAGAGTTCGCTTTTGTACACTTCGCGCACGTCCGGGTCGGAAAGCTGCGCGAGGTCGCCCTTGATGTGTCCCGGCGTGAGCGAAGAAGAGCGGCGCGTGAAGAGCGGGTCTATATAGTACCAGGCAAGGAGTGCGCGGTTGTAGCCGTAGCGCACGTCATTGAGATACTTGGACTCGTCAAACATGGACGGGACAGAGGAGATGCTCCACTCGACGGGGTTGGAGATGTCTATTTCGCTCTTGGAGTTTTCGAAGTCGTCTATATAGGACGAATTGGCTTGCGTGCCGCGGTTTTTGCCCGCGATGAGCTGCGCAAACTCCGCCGTGAAGTTGATGCTCGAAGGCGCGGTGCAGTGCAGCAGCGGGAGTTTGTCGAGCCAGTCCGTAAGCCTCTGGCTCTGCTTCTTCCAGGAAAGGTTGAGTCCCCAGAGGGTATTGTTGAGCGGTTCGCTTCCCATCGTCACTTTCGTAGTAAGCGGCTTCTCCCCGAGGTGCATGAAAGTACCTCCAATCTGGAAATCCTTCGAGAAGTCGTATTCCCAGTTCATGCCGAACATAGTCTTGCGCTGCATTCCGTAGTCGGTGTTGCTCTCAAGACTGACGTTGACGGCCGTGCCCGCGTCGAGTATGCTCTTGTTGAGTATCTTCACGATGCCCGAGTTGTAGTCGACGGTATAGTCCGAGCCTTCGCTGAGCGTCTGTCCGCCGGCGGTGACCACCACCGAGCCGCGCGGTATGTTCATCGCGCCGAGCTGTATCTCGTCGTTGCGCGAGGCCTTGTACTGCCCCGTAATCACGAACTTGTTTTTCTCCGCAATTTGCTTCGCAACGGTACGCGTGCTGTCGTAGAGCTCTTGGAAGACATACTTGTCTGCGGTGACATCGTCGCCGATGGCTTTTCTCAGGCTTTTGCCGAAAGGCTCGATGACGGGGAAATAGACGCGGCCGGTGGAGGCGTCTATGGTGTAGCCCTCCACATAGTCGTATGTGCCGTTTGCCCCGACGCGGTTGTTGTTGTCAAGTCGGTCGGCTCCGACGAGCGCAATGATTTTCTTCCCTTTAAGCCCCGCCTCGGGAATGTACGAGAGATAGACGCCCGAGGTGTCGCTGAGCAGCTTCACTTCAAGCTTGAACTTTTCCTTTTGCACCGACGTGCCGCCGAGCGAGTACACGTTCTTCATCATCAGGTCCCAGTTGCCCATCGCCGGAGTGCAGGCGGTGTTTTTCAGGGTCTTTACGAAGAGCGCCTCCTTGTTTTCCTTTCGGTCGGTGGAAAACTCTCCCACCTGGTAGGTCTGCCCGCGGTAGGTATACTCATAGGCCACGGCGAGCACTTGGTCGGTCTGCAGCGTCTGCTTCAGCGAGACGTAGCCCAGAGCGGCGTTGAGCGTGTACTCCGACGAGGAGAGCTTGCGTGCCGACTCGAGCTTTTCGTAGTCTACGCCGCCCTCGAGCCCTGCGCCGTCCAGCACGCTGGTGGCCTGCGATATGTCGCGAGCCCCCGCCATTGACGCGACGAGCGTGGGGTAGAGTGTGTTGGACTGGTTGCTCGGGTTTTCGTCCGTGCCGGGACCCCATGCGGGGTTGGAAATGCGGTCGTGCTCGGCGAGGTCAGTAAAGCCGATGATGTTGCGCGTGTTGGTAGTAGTCCCGTTCTTGTTGGTCACCCAAATTTCCACGCGGTTCACCGTCACGCCGGACGCGACCGTGGGCAACTGCTTCATGTTGTCGTCATAGCGGTTGCGGAAGAAATGGGAGAGGAAGAAATGTCGGTTTTCGTCGTAAGCGTCTGCGGAGAACTCGAAGTCGGTGAGCTGCACGCCGCCCGAGGAGCTTACGCTCTGCGAGCTCGACTTTTTCTGCGAGATGACGGTGGAGAGCTTCAGTTTGCCGAACTGCATATCGGCCCTTATGCCGAAGAGCGAGCTTGCGCCGCGTATCAGCCCCGAGTTGGTAGGCATGGACACGTTGCCCGCCTCGATGAGCTTTATTATCTCGTCTTCCTTGCCCTCGTAGCGCAGCTTGAGGTTTTGTGTGTCGAAGTCAAAGGTCGCCTCAGAGTTATAGTTGAAGTCCATGTTCACCTTGTCGCCCACCTTGCCGTTGAGGCTGAGGTTTATCTTCTCGTCGAAGTCGAAGCCGAAAACCTTCCGGTTGCGCTGCGAGAGAGAGGGGTTGTCGGTGAAACGCGTGTTGGCGCCTATTTTCAGCTCCGCCGAGCCTTGTGTCTTGATGCGCACGCCTCCGGCGCCGAAGATTTTCTCCGCCGGCCCGAGCCCGAAGTGCATGTCGGTAAAGTCAAATTTCTCTTTGCCGTTTTTCTTGTACTCCTCGGCGTTTTTCGTGCGGTAATAGTCGGCGAGCGACTGGCGCAGGCTTAGGCGCATGTACTCCTCGGGCGTGAGGTCGAAAGGCGTCTCTATGAAGTCTTCGCCGAGGCGCGTGCCGTATTTGTACGTGCCGGATTTCTCGTCGTACACTGCACCGCGCTTGATGTTTTCGGGGTCTTTCAGGTCGGCGGAAGGCTGCTCGTCGTCAAGCCCCTGCGTGGTGGTTTCGCGCACTTTGAAGCGCGGGGCGACGGTGTCAGGCGGCGCAGCGCTCAGCGCGAGCTCGTCCGCGCGGCTTGACGCCTCGGCAGGCGTGACGCGGCCGTTTCCCCGCGCCATGTGGCGCAGGAAAAGGGCGTATCCCTCCACACTCACGCCGGAGAGCGCGAGGAGAAGGGCTGCGGTGAGTATTTTCGCTGCTGTTTTCCGCAAGTGTCTGTACGCTGCTTTATCGTCTGCCGCCCGCTCGGGCGGAGGGGTCACATTCTTTTAAGGGCTTCCTTGATGAGCAGCTCGACGGCTGCGCCGGGCTGCTCTTTGAGTATTTCCAGCACGCTCTTCTGCGCGGCGGCGGGCGGGAAACCCAGCACGGAAAGCGCCTGTACCGCCTCCTCCACCGCCTCGCGGTCGGCGGGCGTGGCCGCTCCCGCTGCGGCGGACGCGCCGCCGGCGGCGTTGGAGAGCAGTATGTTCATCTTGTCGCTAAGGTCCACGATGATGCGCTGCGCGGCTTTCGGGCCAATGCCCTTGACACTCTTCAAGGCCCGCACGTCCTCGTTTTGCACGATTCCGGCGATGTCGGCGGGCGTAAAGGCAGAGAGCACCATGCGGGCGGTCTGTCCGCCCACGCCCGACACGCCGAGCAGCAGGGCGAATATCTCCCGCTCCTCCCGCGTGTGGAATCCGTATAGCTGGTATGCGTCTTCGCGTATGGACTCGTACACGAAGAGCCGCACCTCGCCTTTTCCCTGTATGGCGGTGTAGGTGTTCAGCGTGATGGAGAGGGCATAGCCCACGCCGTGCGCCTCGATGACGGCCTGCGTGGGGGTGAGTTCGTCCACTATGCCGCGTATGTATTCTATCATGTGGCTTCCGTCTTTTGTGTTGTCCGTATTTCCTTTCCGTGGGGACGCGCGAAGCCGCGCCGCGCACAAGCCCGTCCTTACATAACGTAGCGGGCGGCGTGTTATTGTGCCTGACCGGCGAAAAGCCCGTCCGCCGCCACGCGGCAGCAGCGCAGCCAGTTGGCGTAGAAGACGCGGGCGGCTTGCTCCCAGCGGTAGTCGGGCACTCCGTCCGCCGCGCCGCCTTTGTAGTAGTGGCGGGGCGCGGAAATGGGCAAGCCTTTGCCGAGGTCGCGCACATACTCGCGGTGGAGCGTGTCGGCGGCATACTCGAGATGGCCCGTGACAAAGACGCGGCGGCGTGCCTCGTCGCATACCACGGACAGCCCGCTTTCCGCGCCGCCCGCAAGCGGCATGAGCGCAGGGCAGCGCAGTATGTCGGCATCGTCAAGCCCCGTGTGCCGGCTGTGCGGCATGGCAAACCCGCCGCCAAGCCCGTGCAAAAGCGGATGCCCCTCGCGCAGCACCTTTTGGGGGAAAACGCCGAAGAGCTTGCCCGAAAGGGGACGCTTCTCTATGCCGTAATGGAGGTAAAGCCCGGCCTGCGCCCCCCAGCATATATATAAGGTGCAGCCCGCGTGCGTGTCCGCCCACTCGGCCAAGGCGCAGAGCTGCGGCCAGTAGCGCACCTCCTCGAAATCCATTTGTTCGAGCGGAGCGCCGGTGACTATCAGTCCGTCAAAACGCCCCTCCGCCACTTCGTCCGTAGTGACGTAATGGCGCTCGACATACTCCTGCGGCGTGTGTCGGTACTTTTGCCCGGGTATGCGCAAAGGCACAAGCACGACATCGGTGTCCGCCGCCGCGAGGGTGCGGACAAAGTCGCGCTCGGTGCGCTCCTTCTCGGGCATGAGATTGAGGAAAAGCACGCGTGCCGCGCCCGGGGCTGCGGTCTCCCACTGCCCCTTCGGGTACTCGCGCGCCAAAGAGCCGCCCGCCTCGGCGGAGGGCATCCCTTCGGGGACGTATATCACGGGTGAAAGGTTTTTGTGTATGCCGGCCGCGGCTTTGCAGCCGCAGCCACGCTTGCGCTCAGTCCATGCGGTCGCGGTAGTCCTCGTAGCCGTACCTGCGCAGCGTCTCCGCCCGCCCGTCCGAGTGCAGCAGCACGATGGAGGGATGCGGTATGCCGTTGAACATGTTGGTCTTCACGGTGGTGTAGTGCGCCATGTCCTCAAAGACGAGTTCGTCGCCCACACGCAGGGGGCGCGGGAAGCGCCAGTAGCCCATGAAGTCGCCGCTCAGGCAGCTGTTGCCGCCGAGGCGGTAAACGTTGTCGGCAAGATGCAGTCCCTGCTCTTCCGCGTCGGGCAGCGTCTCCGCGCCGCGCACAGCCGGATGGTAGGGCATTTCGAGGCAGTCGGGCATGTGGCAGGTGAAGCTCACGTTGAGGATAGCGGTCTTTATACCGCCGTTCGCCACCACGTCCTCCACGCGGGCTTTCAGTACGCCGACGCGCCAGCCGAAGGCAGAACCCGGCTCGAGCGTCACGCGCAGCTGGGGGTAGCGCGCTCTCAGACTGCGCAGAAGCGCGACAAGGTGAGCGGTGTCATACCCCTCGCGCGTGACGAGGTGCCCGCCGCCAAGGTTTAGCCATTTGAGGCGGGGCAGCCAGCGGCCGAATTTTGCCTCCAAATGCCCGAGCGTGTGCTCGAGCGCGTGCGAGTCGCTCTCGCAGTGGCAATGGCAGTGGAAGCCCTCGATGCCTTCGGGCAGCTCGTCGGGCAGGTCGGCCGCCAACACGCCGAAGCGGGAGCCTGGGGCGCAGGGATTGTAGAGATCGGTGGCTATCTCGCTGTACTCGGGGTTTACGCGCAGGCCGAGCGAGGGCGCGGAAGCGCCGGCTTTGTCTACCAGCGGCTTGAAACGTGCGTACTGGCTGAGGGAGTTGAACGTCACATACTCCGAGCAGCGGAGTATTTCTCCGAAACTTTCCTCTTCGTACGCGGGAGAATAGGTGTGCGCCTTCGTGCCGAACTCTTCGTAGGCGAGCCTTGCCTCAAAGGGCGAGGAGGCCGTGGTGTGGCTTATGTACTCGCGGAATATGGGGAACGTGCGCCACAGGGCGTAGGCCTTGAAGGCGAGGATAAACTCCACGCCCGCCTCGCTTGCCACGCGGCTTATGAGGCTGAGGTTGCGGCGCAGCGCGTCCTCCTCCACTATGTAGGCGGGGGAGGCTATCGCGCCGTACGCCCGCAGTGTCTCTTCCATGCTCTTTCCTCTTTTCTGGGTGTCATTGCCGGGCGTGCCAAAGATTCGCCGCCCTTTATCCAAAAGCCGGAGGCGACCCGGCCATAGCCCTCCCCCACCCCGTCCGGCGTGGAGGGAGGGGCGAGCCGACTCGTCCCCGGTCTCTCCGCCCCGCGCGGGGCGGTGTCCTTGCGTGCGGCACGGGGCCGCGACGCGTTGTGCGTGTTTACATCACGCCGTCCTCGCGCAGCTTCTGCTGCCACTTCCACGCGGAGGAAAGCGCCTCTTCGAGCGTATGCACGGCTTTCCAGCCAAGCACCTTGTTGGCCTTGTCTACATTGCCCCACACTTTCTCGGTGTCGCCTGCGCGGCGGGGAGCAATCTCGTAGTTGAGCTTCACGCCCGTGCACTTCTCGAAGGTGTGGATAAGCTCCAGCACGCTCACGCCGTTGCCCGTACCCACGTTGAATATCTCCACAGGGTCGGCATTCTTTCCGTCGACGATGCGCGCCATAGCAGCGACGTGCGCCTTGGCAAGGTCGAGGATGTAGATGTAGTCGCGAATGCACGAGCCGTCGGGCGTGGCATAGTCGTCGCCGAATACCTTCAGGCAGGGACGTATGCCGATGGCCGTCTGCGTAAGGTAGGGGATGAGGTTAGCAGGCACGCCGTTGGGCAGCTCGCCGATGATGGCGGTGGGGTGCGAGCCGATGGGGTTGAAATAGCGCAGGATGATTGCGCTCACGTTGGCGCCGCTCTTGATGTAGTCCTGGATGATTTCCTCGTTAATCTGCTTCGTGTTGCCGTAAGGGCTCTCGGCTTTCTTGATGGGAGCCTCCTCGGTGACGGGGAGGAACTCGGGGTCGGGCTGGCCGTACACGGTGCAAGAAGAGGAGAAGATGATGCCCTTCACGCCGTACTCGGGCATCAGCTTAAGGATGTTGATGAGCGAGACGATGTTGTTGCGGTAATAGAGGAGGGGCTTCTCCACGCTCTCGCCGACAGCCTTGCTCGCCGCGAAGTGTATCACGCCGCAGATGCCGGGATGCTTCTTGAAGACACCCTCAAGCGCTGCGTAGTCGCAGCAGTCCACCTGCTCGAAAGCGGGTCGCGTGCCGGTTATCTTCTCTATCCCGTCCACCACGGAGGCGTTGGAGTTGGAGAGATTGTCAACGATTACCACGTCGTAGCCTGCATTCTGCAGCTCTACGGTGGTGTGCGAGCCGATGAAGCCCGTACCGCCGGTCACCAAGATGGTCTTTTTCATTTCCTTTTCTGAATACGATTGTATGCCAGTACCCGCGCCGTTAGCCCTACGGGCTGACGCGCGGAACTGCCTTTTGTCTTTTCGCGACAAAAATACGAGTTTTTTCTGATACTGCATTCACGCTGACGCGCCCGCGTGCTAACTTTACGCCGCCGGCGCGGAAAAAGGGGGAAAAGACACCCGGCACGCCCCGCCGCAGACGGCAAAAAAAAGGACGGAAAGACAAGGATGGCATTCACGTTCAAGAAGTTTCACATAGACGATGCCGCCTCGGCCATGAAGGTAGGCACGGACGGCGTGCTGCTTGGCGCATGGGCGCAGGCGGAGGGCACGGAGACGGTGCTCGACATAGGGTGCGGCTGCGGACTCGTGGCCCTGATGATGGCTCAACGCTTTCCGGCGGCACGCGTGACGGGAGCGGAAATCGACCCCGGCGCGGCAAGCGACGCGCGGCGCAACGCGGCGGCATCGCCTTTCGCCGCACGCGTGGACATCGCGGAGGGCGACGTGACGCGCCTCGACTTCGGCGGCCGGCGTTTCGGCTGCATCGTGTCCAATCCGCCCTACCACGCGGAGACGCTCCTCCCGCCCGCCGCCGCACGGGCGGCGGCAAGGCACACCGAAGGAGGCGGACTCACTTTCGAAGCGCTCCTGCGCTCGGTGGACACGCTGCTCTCCACGGACAAGGGAGCGAGTTTCTCCGTAGTGCTGCCGCAAGCGGCGGAGGCGCATTTCACGGCGCTCGCGGCCTGCCACGGCCTCTTCCCCTCACGGCGCACGAGGGTGGTGACGCGCCCGGGCAAACAAGCCAAGCGCGTGCTGCTTGAGCTGCGCCGCGCCTACGCTGCACCGCCCGCCGAAGACACGATCGCACTCGTTGGGGACGACGGCGGACGCTCGGAGCAGTATGCCGAGCTTTGCCGCGACTTTTACCTCTGACGCCGCTATTCCCCGCTCCGCCCTGCCCCATATTCGCGCCAGCCGGTACGCAGTGGTAAGCGCGGGGCAAGGAGATTTTACCGTGCCTCAGTCCGCGCTGATTTTTTAGGATTTTTTAATGGCAGCTCCGGGGCTTTGCAACCGCCGGAAAGGACTCCCGACACGCGAAAAAGGACTTTGCGGAACCTAAGACCGGCTTAGTCGCGACGGGGCCGGGCTCCGTTGCTCCTATATGCACATCCCCGCGCTCCGGGATGTACACTTTTTGTTTTGTAAAACGCTGATAATCAATAACGCGAAAGAGAGGGTACGCACGCGTTGCATATCCTCTCTTTTCTAATACAAAGATACAAAATTTTTCGCCGTTTTCCAAATCGCCCAAAAGCCGCATCATGCGGTTTTGCCTCTTTTTGCACCGTTTTGTGTCATTTTCTGACACTACCGGCTGCACACGAAATGCCACCAAAGCCCCAACCTTCTCCGCTATGCCGCGTTGCACGCCATTCCCGGTGCAAGCAAAAGCCCGGCGAGCATACTTCGCCGCTTTGCCCGACAGGCGCACAGACAAGAAAAACGCGCCCCTTGCCGCCGCGTACGGAAGAGGGCGGGACACTTGCGTGCCCCGCCCCCTTTATTGCTATCTTTTCTGCAAGCGCGTGCTTGCAGTCTGGCTGAAGCTTAGAAAGCTATGCCGAGGGAAACGATGAAATTGCTGGAATCGGTGGCCTTGTCCCCAACAAACATATGCACGAAGCCCTGACGGTAGGAAATGTCGAGGTTGTAGCGCTTATACCATAGTCCGACGCCAAACTTCAGACCCGCGTCAAAGCGGTTGCAGGAACCCGAGTTGGTTATAGTCGTGGAGTTGCTTTCCTTATGCCCGGATGCTTTTATCGTCGTCTTATCCTTGCCCGTATAGTCGCAGCTCATAAACAAGCCGGTATGCGCGTCGATGTCAAGGTCACCGACAAGATTCTTGCGGAAGCCGAAGACGAACGGAGACCAAATGATGTCATGGCGAATTTCCTTGGTGGTCACCGAATAGTCCTCAAACGACTTGGACGTCTTATAGCCCCGCGAGGTAAGTCCATACTCCATACCCCAATAAAGGCCGACACTGCCCATAGGCCTTTGGAAACCGAAGTTGAGGTCGTAGCCGGCACGGGCTTTGGCATCCATGTCGGACGCGCCCGCGCCTACCATGCCGTTCACGTTAAGACCGACCTTGGTGTACAAAGTGGTGCTCACATTCTGAGCGGAAGCGCTGATGCCACAGAATGCGACAAGCAGCGAAAGAATGATTTTCTTCATAAACTTTGCAGTAATATGGTTTTATACAATTGTTTCTTTTGTCTTGTTCCCTACCCCCAGTCCGTCCGCGTCACTTCTTCACGGCGCTGCTCTTTTCAGCCGTAAAGGTCTTGCCCGACTTCTCTACGCGAGACCGGTCTGAGCCGGCAGAGGTTGATAGCGTGCCAGTCGGCATAGTTTGCGGGGAAGCCAATAACCTCTACCATGCACCCGCCAGGAGACTTCTTCTGGTCGGTTTACACTTCCTGTCAACGCAAAAATAGTTATAAAATGAGGCAATAGGCAAATAATCCCTAAAATCCCAGCCGCTCTACTCCGGAAAACGGACTTCCGGGACACAATACCCGAAAAAGCGGAAAAAGCCGGCATGAGGGGAAAAAGAAAATCCGCCCCGGGCGCGGCCGCACTTGGCTGCACCCGGGGCGGACATCCGCGCCTTCCGCGCTTAGCCCTTATTTTTTTCCTTGCAAGCCTTGTCGTAGCAGCTGCGGCAAAGCGGCTCGTACTCGTCCTTCTCGCCGAGCAGCACCTGCCGCTCGTCTTTCACGATGCGGTGGGAAACGTGGGCGAGATGGCCGCAGCGCACGCAGATGGCATGCACCTTGCTGACGTCCTCGGCTATCGCCATAAGCGCGGGCATCGGGCCGAAAGGCGCGCCGGTAAAGTCCATGTCGAGGCCCGCCACGACGACGCGCTTGCCGGCGGCGGCGAGGGCGTTGCACACGTCTACGAGGGACGAGTCGAAAAACTGCGCCTCGTCTATCCCCACGACCTGCGCCTCCGAGGCCAGGAGCAGTATGCTGCGGGCGGAGTCGACGGGCGTGGAGGAAAGGCTGTTGGCGTCGTGCGACACCACCTCTTCCTCTGAGTAGCGCGTGTCGAGCGAGGGCTTGTATATCTCCACGCGCTGGCGGGCTATCCGCGCGCGTTTAAGGCGGCGTATAAGCTCCTCGGTCTTGCCCGAAAACATGGAGCCGCATATTACCTCGATACGCCCGCGCAAGGCGGGGATTTCTTCCTGGTACATTCTGTCCGGATGCTTTAAGGTTGTCGTTGTCCAAGAACGGGAAACGCCCCGCTCCTATATTTTGCTCAGCTCCACGAAGTGGCCGCGCTGGCGGCGCTCCTCGATGAGCTGACGCAGCTTGCGCTCGCGGTCCTTCGCCACCCAGCGGCGCGCGAAGACGTTGGGGATGGCCACGCCGAGGGATATGCACATGATGGTGATGGCCGAGCCCATAAGAAATTTCCATGCGTCGGTGAGCTCGCCCACTACGCCATTCATCTCGATGAGCCCGACAATGGCGCGGTACATAAGCACGCCCGGCACCATGGGGATGACGCTCGGGATGGAGATGACGTGGTTGGGGGCATGCACCCAGTGCACGGCCTTCACGGCGATAAGGCTGACAAGCGCGCTGCCCGCGAGCGAGCCTATGGCAAGACCCATGTCAAGCCCGACGTTGTTGCTGGACGGGCCGAGGTTGACGAAATTGCGCGTGCAGACGGCAATGATGCCGCCAATGGCCACCACCCAGAGCAGGCGGCGCGGGATGTTGAATATCATGGAAAAGCCCATCGCCGAAATGGCTGCGGCCGCGGCGTAGCTGAAATAGCTGTTGTGCGGCGTCATCGAGAGGTGCTGGAACTGGGAAAGGTCGAAGTGGGAAATCTTCAGGAAGAAGGCTATGCCGAACGACATCGCCACGAGCATGAGGAAGGTGTTGATGGCGCGGGTAAGCCCGACGGAGATATAGTTGTCCAGCATGTCGTCCACGAAATTGATGAGCGGCACGCCCGGCACAATGAAGAGGGCGCAGGCCATAAGCGGATGGAGCGGGGTGTCCGTCCACGCGGGCAGGAAGGTGGTGGCCCAGGCTATCATCGTGCTGACAAAGGCGGACGCGGCTATGGCCATGTACACGTTGATGCCCTTCTCGGCAAGCACGCCTTTGAGGCGCATGCCCAAGGCTGCTGCAAGGGAGGCATAGAAAAAGGCTATCCAGTCGCAGCCAAACTGTATGCAGAAACCGCCGCAGGCGAAGCCGGTGCCGACAGCCACCTGCCAATGGGTGTAGTTGCGCGGACGGGCGGCTATCTCCTCTACCTCGGCGGCAAACTGCTCGATGCTGTAGTCCTCGCGTATGGCACGCCAGGAGAGCTTGCTGATGAGCGAGAGGGTGGTCATGTTGATGCCGTGCTTCGTGCAGCGCTGGAATTTCGTGAACGAATGCTCGTCGTCGCTGAGATTGACCATAAGCATATTATACTGCACGTAGATGTGCAGATGTTCCTCCGGCAAGCCGAGGAAAGCGGCCACACGGCTCATGTTGCGGTGGATGCGGTTGGTGTCCGCCGCGCTCTCGACGAGCAGCTGCCCCACGCGGAGCAGGAGGTCAAGCTTGTGGCGGATGATAATCTCTTCCCCGGCGGGGGCGGGTGTGACTTCAGTTGTCATACGGGCTTTGGGTTAGGGTTATGCACTGTCTCCGGCGCGGCGGCGTGCCGCGCCCGGGACTTTATAGCGTGATTTCGGAGTGTCTCCCTGTGCGGGGAGGAGCGTTTCCCCGTCCCGCTGCGTACGCAGCCAAGGGCGGACAAGGCGCGGACGGACTTCGGGAAACGTTTTGCGGCGCAAAATTACAATTTTTTGGCGTTTCGCACGGACACACCCGCCCACCGCACCGTGGCAGCAGAGCGGAAGCGGTAGGGAAAAAGCCTGCAAGGGAAACACAGACAAAGGGAAAGGAGCGGGAAAGCGAAGACGGGAAAGCACAGACGGAGAAAAGGGAAAAGGGAAAATCCCCCTGCGGAGCGTGTCCGCAAGGGGATTTCTTCTTGCCGCCTCTCAAAAGGCGGGCTATCTGTCCTGCTGCATCGCGGGACGCTTGCGCGTCAGCGTGCGATAAGCATTTTCTTTCCGTCTACTATGTAAAGACCCGGACGGGTTACGCGCTCGAGGCGGCGGCCCGAGAGGTCGTAGATGCCGCTGCGGCCTGCGCCCTTTGCGTCCGCGCTCACGGAGCCGATGCCGTCGGTCTCTTTCTTGTAGGTGGCGGTGACGGTGAGGTGGGTCTCAAGCGTGCCGGAGAAAGCCGGACTGTACGACACGTCGGAAAGGCTGTAGCCCTTCACCGTCGGAGCGATGAGCGTATAAGCCTCGCCCGCGGGGGCAGCTTCCTCTTTCGAGGTAAGCGGGTTGCCCTCGGTGTCGACGCAGTTTACGGTGACGAGAAAATAGGGACGCACGTAGTACTCGTACACGCGGATGGGGTGTCCGTTGTTTTTGTCCCAGCCCACAAGGTCGCCGCTGTCCAAGCCGTCCCAGAAGAGACCGTTGGTGCCCTTAACGGTCCAGCCGCTGCCGTCGGCGTTGCGCGTGAAAGTGAACGTGTCGCCCGAGGTGGAGGCCGTAGTGGCTGTAGACTTCACAAGTTTCGGCACGTAAAGCGCGGTATACTCGTTTTTCACCTTAAAGCGCGAGCCCGTGCCCGAAGCCTCGAGCGTCCAGACGTGCGTGGGGTCTGCGCCCTCGATGGTGTTGCTCTTCACGACGGCGTGGGAGCTGGCGTTCACGCGGCGGTATCCCGCGCGGCTTGCGTTGGCTCCCGTCACTGCGTCGTACAGCACGTAGCTTCTGCCGGCGGTGAGTTTTTCCACTTCCTCGCCGAGCTCGCGGACGCCGGAAAGGGCATCGGTGGTGTAGCTAACGGAAATTTCGGTATCGGCGGCGGGGGTGAATTTCTCCCCGTCCTCTTTCGACGCGCTTTCAAGGGTGAAATACTTGAATGCGGGCAGCTGCACGGTACACTCTGCGCCCACAGCGACGCTCTCCTCTTTCGTGCCGACAAGCGCGCCGTGGCTGTCGCGGCAGTCATAGGTGACAGAGTATGCCGAACGCTTGTAGATGACGGAATAGGTATGCCCCTCCGTGTTGGAGAGGGTCTCTACGGCGAGATTCTTGAACTCGGGGCAATGATCCGCCGTCACTTCCGTGCCGACGGGCAGGCTGCGCGTGTACGTGCCAAGGGCGTTGCCCTCGCTGTCGGCGCACACAAAGGTCACGACATCCACTTCCGTCACGTTCCATTCCGCTCCCTGCATAGCGGGCGCGTCCTGGTCGGCATTGAAAGTAGAGCCGGCGTTCACGGTGCCGGGATAGGTGGTGGCGGGGAGCGGGAAAAGGCTCTTGCCGCCTATCTGGAGGCGGAAGGAGTTGTTGTCAGATACATACTTGAGCGTGAGCTCGGCGGACTTGCTGCCCATCGTGACGGTGCAGGCGGCGCGTGAAGCGAAATCGCCCTTTGAGGCGAAAGCGCGGCCAGTAGCGGCGTTCTTCAAAGTCAGGGTCTGTGCGCCGTCTGCCACGTCGCCGGCGGTCTCGACAGTCCAAGCGTTGTTGGCGAAAACGTCTGTGGAATGCTGGGCGTTGGTGGCTTTGCCCGCATCGGTGAGGGCTGTGCCGTCAAAGCCGTCCACCGCATTGGTGAAGGTGTAGGTATGACCTTCCTGCAAGGGTGAGAACGTGGGCGCGGGGGGAGTGGGTTCGGCCTCCATCGGCTGGAATTCCCACTGTCCGCCGCCGCCGTCCGTCGGGCTGGTGTACACGTTGACGGAAAGTCCCTGTCCTGCCATTGCGGAATTGAGCCAACGGCCCGAAAGTTCATCGGAGGCGATGGAGTAATAGCGGTTGTTGCCGACCGTACCGTAAGCCTTGTCGCCAAGCACGAAGCTGTAATGCTTCGCCGTCTTGTCGTACTGCCAGCGCCCGCTCGTAGAGTTGGCGGTGGGTTGCGGACTGAGCGATCCGTCGGGGAAAGCCTTGCAAACGAGGGCGTAGTGTCCCGGCTTTTCGGCGTTTTCCTCCAAACGCCACCACTGGTAGTCGTAGTTGTCTGCACCCTCAGCGGCCTGCTCGTTGGTCCATATCAAGCCCTCGGCGGCCTTGTAGTTGGCATAGGAGGCTATGAGCGGCGAGGAGGCGGAAAGCAGCTCCACGCAGCGGCCCTTGCGCGGCGCGACCGTAGCGCCGGAGACGAGGCGGTACCAATGGCTCTCGCCCACGGCGGACACCTTGGGCATAACCACGGTTTCGTTCATATAATACTTGCAGTAGCGGTAACCGCCATAGTTGAGCAAAACGGTGTCCGCCGACATGCGCTGCTGGAAATCGGAGAAGTCTTTGCGGGCCTGCGGCGTCCACCCAGCCTCAGCCACGGCGATGAGACGCGGCAGGGCGAGGTACTCCATATACTCGCGGTCGTTGACAAACTCTGTCCAGAAAGTGCCCTGGACACCGGCATCGGTCTCCGTGGGCGGCACTTCGGCGTAGGTTTTCTTCACGTCGTCCGTACCGTCGCCCGCACCGACAGGCTCGTCGGCGTTGGCGCTCTGCTTGCGGTTGATGTAGTAAGGTCCCCAAGGCGTGTAGATGTTGGACATCCCCAGCTGCTGGGCTTTCTGCGCGGCGGCGCGGGGGCTCGTCCAGCAATATACCATCGCGCCGGTCTCTTTCATGATGTCAAGGTCTGCGCCCGAGGCGGTGATGCCCTCGTTCCATACGGCGAGCTTGCGCCCTTTCGACTTCACGAAGTCGGCCATCTCCTTGATGAAGTGGCTCTGAAGCTGGCGGTAGTCTGTCAGCCCAAGCTCATTGTACTGCGCCTGGCAGTCGGCGTTGCTCTTCCATGCCGTCACGGGACACTCGTCGCCGCCGATATGTATGTACTCGCCGGGGAAAATGTCCATCAGCTCCTCCAACACGTCCTTTGTAAACTGCACGGCGGCGGGGTTGGCGACATTAAGCACGTCGGAGTAGATGCCTCCGTCGGTCATCACGGTATGGCTCGCGTCGGGCGTGCAGCTGAACTCGGGGTAGGCGGCGAGCGCAGCGCAGAAGTGTCCCGGCATGTCCACTTCGGGGATTATCTCTATATGGCGCTCCTTGGCGTAGGCCACTACCTCGCGCATCTCGTCCTGCGTGTAGAAGTAAGGGCCATAGGGGCGGTTGATCCAGTAAGCGCCGTCCGTCATGCTGGTAAAGCGGCTGTTGGGCGCGGTAGCACCCACGGAGGTAAGCTTCGGGTATTTCTTTATCTCGGCACGCCATCCCTGGTCATCGGTAAGGTGCCAGTGGAAACGGTTCATCTTGTAGTACGCCATCACGTCAAGCATGCGCTCCACCTCCTGCACGGTGAAGAAATGGCGCGCCACGTCGAGCATGAAGCCACGGTATCCGTAGCGCGGCTCGTCGTCGATGACAAGGCAGGGAAGCTTGTAGGCGGTCACTTTCTCGTCTTTCACGCCTGCCATCACGTTGGCGGGGAGAATTTTCTTCACGGTCTGGAAAGCGTAGTACAGTCCCAGCTCCCCGGAGGCTTCTATCGTCACGCCGTCTGCCTTTACGGTGAGCTTGTAGCCGCCTTCGGCGAGTGCGGACGCGCTTTCCTTCACCTGGAAGAGCGCAGACGGGTCTCCGCTCTCAGCCACCGTGGCGGTGTAGCCCGTAGCGGCATTGAACGCGGCTGCGAAGCGCGTGGCCTCAGCCGTCATCACGTCCGAAAGCCCGGCGCAGTTAATCACGAATGTCTGCGGCAGCGTGAGCGTGCCGTCCTGCACGGTCATGCTTTTCGGGCGCGGCGTGAGGTTGACAAAACTGTCCGCCGATGCGGCGAGCGGGAGCAGAGCAAGCGCCAGCAACAGCAGACTGAGTAAACGGTTCTTCATAAAGATATCTTTAGGTCAACATGTTTTATTGTCTTACCGAAACGGGACGCGCGTCAGTCGTCGCTGCGCGAGCCTCCGAGGAAAATCAGCACATAGTATATCAGCGTGGCGAGCGAGCCGAGCGCGGCAACCACGTAGGTATAGGCGGCGGAGCGCAAAGCCGACACGGCCATGGGGTGGTCGCTCCCCGAGGTGATGCCCGCCCCCTGCAGCCACGCCGTGGCGCGGCGCGAAGCGTCTATCTCCACAGGCAGCGTGACAAAGCTGAAGAGCGTAGTCATGGCAAAAAGCACTATGCCCGCCAAAAGTACGGCCGGGAATGTCTGCACAAGGATGATGCCCGCAAGGAGTACCCACTGCACCCAGCTGGAAGCAAACGAAACCACCGGGACGAGGGCGGAGCGGAGCGTAAGCGGGGCATAGGCCGTAGCGTGCTGCACGGCGTGTCCGCATTCGTGCGCCGCCACGGCTGCCGCAGCCACCGAGCAGCTGTTGTACACGCCTTCAGAAAGGTTCACCGTACCGTTGGCGGGGTTGTAATGGTCGGTAAGCATACCGGGCACGCTGGTGACGGTCACGTTGTAAATGCCGTTGTCGCGGAGCATCTTCTCCGCCACCTCGCGCCCGGTCATGCGGGAAGCAAGCGGCACGCGGGAGTATTTCTCAAACTTCTGCTTAAGATTGGCCTGCACAAGGTAGCTGGCAAGGGCAATGCCGATGAAAAGTATAATATACATAGGTCTTTCTCTGATTGTGTTTGTCGGATTAGAAATTGTTTCTCACCGCCCCTCATCCCCAAAGCAGGGCGGCGGCGGTAAGGAGGGCGAAGACGAGCATATTGCGCGAGGTCAAGCCGAGTATGCGGTTAAGCCCACGCCCGTAGCTTATGCGGGTCATCTCCCGCCACACGAGCGTATGCGGCAGGAGGTAGGCAAGAGGCAGAACGGCGGCAAAGGCATTGTAGCGCAGTGCCACGACGGCGGAAAGCAGCGCGGCCGCCATGCCTTGCAGCAGGTAGAATAGCGAGCCGAAGCGTTCGCCAAACACCACTACGAGCGTGCGCTTGCCTGACAGCCTGTCCTGCTCGCGGTCGCGGTAATTGTTCAGCACAAGCAGCGTGTCCGCAGCAAGGCCGCAGGCCGCGCCGAGCATCCATACCTGCGGCGGAAGCGAGCCGCCTTGCACGTAATAGGTGCCGCCCACTGGCACAAGGCCGAAGAACACCCACACCAGCACATCGCCGCAGCCCACGTAGCTCAGCAACGTGGTGTAGAGGAAAGCGAAGACCACGCACGACACACCTATATATATAAGCGTGCACCCGCCGTAGGGCAGCAGCGACAAGCCCGCCGCAGAAGCGAGCAACAGGGCGACCGCAATGCCCGCCGTCATGGCGCGTCCGGTAATCCACCCCTGGGCGCATGCCCTCTCCGGACCGAGCCGATCGTCGCGGTCTGTGCCGCGGCGGAAATCGTAGAGGTCGTTGATGAAGTTGGCTGCGACCTGCATCAGCGCGGCGAAGAGGCAGCAGAGCAGAGCCGGCGCAGCGCGGAAAACGCCGTCCGCCGCCGCGAGCGCGGTAGCGGTCACGACGGGGATAAGCGCGGCGGTGAGCGTCTTGGGACGCGCTGCCAGCCACCACGCGCGAGGGGAGTTTTTCCTTACGCTTTCCATCTTGCGTGTCACTCTGCGGGCAACAGGTCAAAGAGCATCTCGAGTGACTTCGGGTCGCTCCAGCTCCACCAGCGGTCTTCCTCGGTCATCTTCTTGAAGGCCTTTTTCTTTTCCTGCGGGATGAGCTTCTTCACTTGGCTCTCGCCGGCAGGAATCACTTTCCCGCTGATGCTGAAATAGTATTTCTCCTGCAAAGGTATGCCAAAATCTTCCTCGCGCTCTTGTCCGTCAAGCTGCATAAAGAGGTTGAAGTCCGACATCTCGAAGAAGTTCATGTGACTCCCGCCCGTCGTCTCCTCCGTGTAGCGCTTGCGGTCGACGGAAGTGACGCAAAGCAGGTAATTGTAGCCGCGCTGCGCCACTACACGCCCCATCACGCTGTCTACCTTCATATATCTGAGCGTGTCTCCAAAGTCCACGCCGAGTATGCCGCGGGTATACGCGCGTTTAATCTCCCCATTCTCCATAAAGCAGAGCGAGCCGTCTTTGAGGAATATGTTGGCCTGCGCCGTGACGCTCCGCCCGAACGTCTGCCTTACTTTCGCTTCCCTGAACTCCGGGAAGAGGAAAACCGTCTTGCTGCGCTGCAGCTCCCTGTTTTGCTGCGCCGCCGCACCGCCCGTGGCGGCAAGGCATAGCAGCAGGGCAAGCAGCCGCGCGATGTGCTTTGTCTTCATTGTTTGTCTTCTTGCGTAGGACTGGGCGGTGTTTGCCTCCCCGCCGTGAGGTCAAGTCCGAGCTTCGCCGCAACGAAGCCCTTTATCAGCTCCGCCGTGCGCTCGATGCCGAGCACGGAGGAGTTGACACAAAGATGGTAGGTGTCGGCCGCTCCCCATGTGCCGGAGCTGTAGAAATTGTAGAAGTCGGCACGCTGCTCGTCTCCGCGCTCGATGAGTGCCTCCGCCTTGCGCTCATCGCAGCCGGAGAGGCGGCACACGTTGCGCACACGGTCGTCGTGGTCGGCGGAGATGAAGACATTGACACAGCGCGGGAAATCGCGCAGCACGTAGTCGGCGCAGCGGCCCAGGAAAAGGCACGATCGCTCCGAAGCCGCCTTGCGTATCGCCTCGCTTTGTATGCGGAAGAGGTTCTCGTTGGAGAGTTCGTTGTTATAATACGTTCCTCCCCCGCCTACGAAGGGGATTATGTTGCCCAGCGTGCGCAGGAAGCGGTTGCGCTCGTCGCTGCGCTCGAAGACCTCCCGGCACAGGCCGCTTTCCTTTGCGGCGAGGCTCAGTATCTCTTTGTCGTAATAGGCTATGCCGAGGTCGTTGGCGAGTATGTGGCCTATGGCGCGGCCGCCGCTGCCAAGCTGGCGCCCGATGTTGATGACGTATGGACTTTCCATGTGTGGTTATTCGTTAGGAGTGGAGGAAGCCGCCACGGCACTGCGGCGGAACTTGCGCACTTGCACCACAAGCAGCACTATGGCAAGCACGGAAGCAAGCGCGTCGGCGGCAGGGGCGGCGTGCCACAAGCCCTCAAGCGGGTCGGCGTAGAGGTGCGGAAGCACGAGGATGGCGGGCACAAGGAAGATGAGCTGGCGCGTAAGCGAGAGGAAGATGCTCTTCGCCGCATAGCCGATGCTTTGGAAGAATGCCGTAGAGACAATCTGTATGCCCACGATGGGGAACATCATCACCATGCACGAAAGGCCGTGCGACGCCATCGCCACAAGCTCGGGCGCGTCCTTTGCGAAAAGGCGCACGCAGGGTTCGGAAAAGAACGTTCCCACCACGAAGCCCGTGCCCGTGACGATTGTGCCCAGCACAAGCGCGTGGCGCAGCACGCCCAGCACGCGGTCGTACCGCTTCGCGCCGAAATTGTAGCCGGCGATGGGCTGCATGCCTTGGTTGATGCCTATCACCACCATGACGATGAAGAGCAGCAGACGGTTGCAGATGCCGAAAGCGCCGACTGCCACGTCGCCGCCGTAGGACGTGAGCGAGCGCGTCATCACGATGGCTACAAGGCAAGCGCAGAGGTTGATGAGAAACTGCGGCAGCCCCACGAGGAGCGACTCCCGCACTATCTTCCCGTTGAAGCGCAGCCGCTTGCGTTCGAGGTGGATGAGGTCGTCCGGCTTTGAGAAGA
Source organism: Alloprevotella sp. (assembly GCA_963651485.1). Lineage (GTDB taxonomy): Bacteria > Bacteroidota > Bacteroidia > Bacteroidales > Bacteroidaceae > Alloprevotella. Next base: position 84,939 of record CAVJPT010000001.1, read on the forward strand.
GCCTGATTTGCCACATCAGCATCACCGCCTGCGCCATGATGGTAGAAATCGCCGCGCCACGTATGCCCCACCCCAGCACGAAGATAAAGATGGGGGCGAAGCAGCAGTTGAGCAGCACGGTGCCGAACGTGGCGCACATTGCCTTCTGCGGGCGGTTGGTGGAACGCAGCATGGCGTTAAGCCCAAGGTAGAGATGGGTGACGACGTTGCCCACCAGGATTATGTTCATAAACTGCCGCGCGTAGGGAAGCGTCGCGTCGCTCGCTCCGAAGAAACGGAGGATAGGGTCTATGAAGCACATCAGTATCGCGCCGAGCGCGATGCCCATGGTAAGGTTCATCAGCACCACGTTGCCGAGAATGTTCTTGGCGGTGGCGTAGTCTTTCTGCCCGAGCTTCACGCTCATCAGCGTAGCGGCTCCCACGCCCACCATAGCGCCGAAAGCGGCGGTGAGCGACATGACGGGACCTGTCAAGGCAAGTCCCATAATAGCCTCGGGGCCCACGCCCTGCCCGATGAATATGCCGTCTATGATGTTATATACCGAGGAGGCGGCCATAGCCACCACAGCCGGCACGGCGTACTGCACAAGCAGCGCGGCTACGGACTTCTCGGCGAGCGTATTGAATTGGTCGGTTTTCGTCTCTGTGCCTTTCTCTTTCATCGCCGCAAAGTTACCACCATTTCGGCGTTTCGCTCCCCGACTTTACCCAAAGAATGCTAAATTCGCGGTAGCGTGCGTTACCGACCGCGCACAGAGGGACACCAACCCCGCAAAATAGCACACCACCGATGCCCGCCCACCTTTCCGACAGCAAGCGCCTTGTGCGCAACACGCTGCTATTGTACACGCGCATGGCGCTCGTCATGATCATCTCGCTCTACACCTCCCGCGTGGTGCTTGGGGCGCTCGGCGTGGTGGACTTCGGCGTGTACAACGTGGCGGCGGGTCTCGTCACGCTGCTTTACTGCGTCACCGGACCTATGGCGGGGGCTGCCTCGCGCTACATCACCGTGGCACTGGGTCACGGAGGCGGCGACGAACTGCGGCGCGTCTTCGCCGCCACGCGCACTGTGCAGCTGCTGATGGCGGCAGGAGTGGTGGTGGTTGCCGAGACGGCAGGACTGTGGGCGGTGACGCACAAGCTCGTCATACCGCCGGAGCGCATGGACGCGGCTTTGTGGGTGTACCAATTCTCCATCGTCACCTTTTGCGCCTCCCTGCTCGGCGTACCCTACAACGCGCTTATCATAGCTCACGAGCGTATGGGGGCTTTCGCCTACATTTCGCTTTTCGAGACTGGGGCAAAACTTGCCATCGCGCTTTTCCTCACTTTCTCCCCGTGGGACGCGATGGCAGTGTACGGGGCTTTGTACATGCTGCTTCAAGTGGGCGTGCGCGCCCTTTACGTGCGCTACTGTCGCCGTCACTTCGCCGACTGCATGGTCGCGCCGCGCTGGGAACGCGGCCTGCTCGGCGAGCTGGCATCATACTCCGCGTGGTGCTCGGCCGGCTACTTCGCGCTTGTGGGAAGCACCCAGGGCATCAACGTCTTGCTCAACCTTTTCTTCGGACCGGCAGTCAACGCCGCCCGCGCTGTGACCGTGCAGGTGCAAAACGCCGTAGAGCAGTTTTGCGCCAACTTCCAGACCGCTCTAAACCCGCAAATCACGAAATCTCTCGCCGCCGGCGACTACGCCCATACGCACAGCCTTGTGCTTTACGGCTCGAAGTATTCCTACTTCATCATGCTGCTCGTCGTGCTTCCGCTCTATGCCAACGCGGTCTACGTGCTTTCTCTCTGGCTCGGCTCCGTGCCGGAACACACGGCGGCCTTGGTGCGCCTCACGCTGCTTGTCTCGCTTGTGCAATGCCTTGACGCGCCCGTGCTGACGGCCATCCACGCCACGGGACGCATCCGCGCCGTGCAGGCGGCGGAGGCGGCGGCACGGCTGCTGGTGGTGCCGCTCGCCTACTGCGCCCTGAAATGGGGCGGGATAGCGCCCGAGACGGTTTTCGTGCTTTGGCTTCTTACCGAAACGCTTACGCAGTGTGTCCGCGTACTGCTCATCCTGCCGCGCATATCCCTTCCGCTCACGCGCTACGTCCGCAAGGTGGTCGTGCCCCTTGCCGCAGTGTCGGCGGTATGCTTCCTATTGGAGCGCGTGCTGCCGCACGGCGACACGTTCGGCTCTTTTGCACTCTCCGCCTTTCTTCTTGTCCTCGCCGTCACGGCCGCCGTGGCGGTACTGGGAATGGAGCGCAGCGAGCGCGGCATTGTCTTGGGAAAAATCAAGTCCGCCGCCGCACGCTTGCGCAAGTAATGCCCCAAGCAAGCTCGTTTCCGCGCACGACACCGCGGCACAATCCCCCTACCCGCCTTTTCCCTCTCCTTAATCCGCGTCCCCACCAATAAAAAAGCGCGGGACGCGCCGGCGGAGCATTATCCGCCAACGCGTCCCGCGTTTATCTTGACTGCGGCGCACCCACCCTACGACAGGGCGTACCTATTATATATATAAAGAGTGCACCGACCGGGGCTGCTTAGAGTCCCGCTATCTCCACTACCTTCTGCACTGCAGCCTCAAGCCCGGAGACATCCTTGCCGCCCGCCGTGGCGAAATGGGGCGCACCGCCGCCGCCGCCCTTGATGAGCCGAGCAGCCTCACGCACCATCGCCCCCGCGTTGTACTGGCGCGAAGCGATGAGGTTTTTGCTTATCATCACCGTGAGCAAAGGCTTGCCCTCGTGCGAGCTGCCCAGCACGCAGAGCGTGTTTTCGGGCAATGCGCCGGCTACTTGGAAAGCGAGGTCCTTCACCATATCGGGCGTTGCCGACGTGGGGATTACGGCACGCACAAGGCGCACGCCGTCACGCTCCTCGGCATTGGCAACAAGCTTGTCGCGCATCTGCGCCACGCGCTCCTTCACATAGCCCTCCACCTCGTGGCGCAGGCCGTCGTTCTCCTCGATGGTTTTGCGTATGACGGCGGTTAGGTCCTTGGCGTTGTTGAAAAACGCCTTCAAGCCGTTCAGCACGTCCTCCTGGTTGTAGACACTCTCCTCGGCAGCCTCGCCCGTCACTGCCTCGATGCGGCGCACGCCGGCAGCAACGCTGCTTTCAGAAACGATGCGCAGGAGACCGATGCGGCCGGTGCTCTTGGCGTGGCAACCGCCGCAGAACTCTACGCTGTCGCCAAACTGCACGACGCGCACTTTGTCGCCGTACTTCTCGCCGAAGAGGGCAATAGCCCCGAGCTTCTTGGCTTCCTCCATAGGCACATCGCGATGGTCCTGCAAGGGGATGTCCTCGCGGATGCGGCGGTTGACGATGCGCTCCACCTGACGCAGCTCCTCGGGCGTCACTTTCTGGAAGTGGGAGAAGTCGAAGCGGAGGTAATCGGGCGTGACAAGCGAGCCTTTCTGCTCGACGTGCGTGCCGAGTACCTCGCGCAAGGCCTGGTCGAGCAGGTGCGTGGCGGTATGGTTGGCCTCGCTGCCGCGGCGGTGGCGAGCGTCTACCACTGCGTGGAACGCCGCCTCGGGATGCGCGGGCAATTCGCGCGTGAGGTGTATGGGGAGATTGTTTTCCTTTTTCGTGTCGAATATTTCCACCGTCTCGCCGTCTCCCAGCAGCACGCCCTTGTCGCCTACCTGGCCGCCCATCTCGGCATAGAACGGCGTACGGTCAATGACAAGCTCGTAGTAGGTCTGCTTCTTCTGCTGCACGCGGCGGTAGCGCAGTATGCGGCAGTCGCTCTCCGTTTCGTCCCAGCCGCAGAAAGCGGTTTCGCCCTCGTTCAACGTAACCCAGTCGTCAGTCTCGACGGCGGCGGCGTTGCGGGCGCGCTCCTTCTGCTTCTTCATCTCCGCGTCAAAGCCCGCGCCGTCGACGGTAAGCCCGTGTTCGTGGCAAATCAGCTCCGTGAGGTCGAGGGGGAATCCGTACGTGTCGAAAAGCGTGAAAGCCTTGGCACCCTCAACGGTGTCGCTGCCGGCCTTGCGTGTCTCGGCGATGACGCCCTCCAGCATGCTGATGCCCGTGGAAAGGGTGCGGAGGAAACTCTCCTCCTCTTCCTGCATCACGCGCCCGATAAGCGTCTGCTGCGCCACAAGCTCGGGATAGGCGCCGCCCATCTCGGAGACGAGCGTCGGGACGAGCTTGCAAAGGAAAGCCTCGCGCTGGCCGAGGAACGTGTAAGCGTAGCGCACGGCGCGGCGAAGTATGCGGCGTATCACGTAGCCCGCCTTCGCGTTGGAGGGCAACTGTCCGTCGGCGATGGAGAAAGAGATGGCGCGGAGGTGGTCGGCGATGACGCGCATGGCGACATCGGTCTTCTCGTCCTTGCCGTACTCAAAGCCGGAAAGCTCGCAGATGCGGCGTATGATGGGCTGGAAGATGTCGGTATCGTAGTTGGAGTGCTTGCCTTGCAGGGCACGGACAAGACGCTCGAAGCCCATGCCGGTATCGATGACATGCATCGGCAGCGGCTCAAGCGAGCCGTTGGCCTTGCGGTTGTACTGCATGAAGACGATGTTCCATATCTCGATGACCTGGGGGTCGTCCTTGTTCACCAGCTCGCGCCCGGGAGTTTTCGCTTTCTCCTCTGCGGTGCGGCTGTCAAGGTGAATTTCCGAGCAGGGACCGCAGGGACCCGTGTCGCCCATCTCCCAAAAGTTGTCGTGCTTGTTGCCGTTGATGATATGGTCGGCGGGCACGTGCTTCGCCCAGTACGAGGCAGCCTCGTCATCGCGGCCGAGGTTCTCCTCCTCGGAGCCTTCGAAGACGGTGACATAGAGATCGGCGGGATTGAGGTGCAGCACGTCGACGAGGTATTCCCAAGCGTAGTCGATAGCCCCCTCCTTGAAGTAGTCGCCAAAGCTCCAGTTGCCCAGCATCTCGAACATGGTGTGGTGGTACGTATCGTGGCCCACCTCCTCAAGGTCGTTGTGCTTGCCGCTCACGCGCAGGCACTTCTGCGAATCGGCGCGGCGGCGCGGCTCGGGGTCGCGCGTGCCGAGGATGATGTCTTTCCACTGGTTCATTCCGGCGTTGGTGAACATCAGCGTGGGGTCGTCTTTTATCACCATCGGCGCGGAGGGCACGACGGTGTGGCCTTTTGTCTCGAAGAAATGCTTGTACGATTCCCTGATTTCGTTGGCTGTCATCATTTCTGCTTGAAGCGTTGTGTGTGTTGGGGGCGCGGGGCATTGCCAGGCGGCTTTCGCTCTGCGGAGACTGTCCCTAAGCCCGCATTATATATTTCCGCGCAAATTTACACGTTTTTCACCAAGCGGACGCGCTTTGACGGTTTACTTGCAGCCCGGCGCGGCGCACGGGGCGCACTTTCCGCCTCACATTGCCGCTCTCCGCGCGTGCCTGCCAAGTATGCCAGCAGCGGCAAAATGCCAAAAACGCGGCGTTTTTCTTCGCACTACGCCGCGTTTGCATTACTTTTGCGCCGCTTATGGCGTTTTTCCCAAACAAAGGAAAGCAAGGGACGCGCCGCGCGGGCAGCCCTGCGCCGCCGCGCCATAAGGTTCACATTCAAAGACAACGGAAAAATGAAAGACACCATTCTGGCCATATCCGGCAAGCCCGGACTTTACCGCCTCGTTTCCCAGGGACGCGGCATGCTCATCGTTGAAACCGTAGACGCTGCACACCGCCGCGTGCCGGCAGGAGCGCGCGACCGCGTCACCTCCCTCAACGACGTGTCCATGTACACCACGGAAGACGACAAGCCTCTTATGGAGATTTTCCAGGCAATAGCCGACAAAGAGGGCGGAAAGACGACCTCCATCGACTACCGCAAGGCCAGCAAGGAAGAACTCGCCGACTTCATGGCAAGCGTACTGCCCGACTACGACCGCGACCGCGTGCATTTCTCCGACATAAAGAAGCTGATACAATGGTACAACCTCCTCGTCGAGGGCGGATATACCAGCTTTGCCGAGGAAGACGAGGACGCCGCAGCAGAAAGCGGTGACGCCGCATCCGAAGAGGGAGCTGAGTAAAAACTGCAAAGCCATCGTCCGCACCCGAAACACGGAAAAGGCGGACGAAGCCCGACGAACGCGCAAGCCCGAAACCGGCACGCGCACAAATACACAGAAGCCCCCGCGCGGGACGGCACGACACGCCGACGCGCGGGGGCTTCCGCCTTGCACGCCTTGCGGCAACGACGGGCGCAAGTGCTTTAAAAACAACAAATGCACAAGGTATCACGCACACATTTCGTATCTTTGGCGCAGACAAGGACGCACACAAAGAAGACCTAAGCCTATGTCAAGAAAAACACTCCTCACTCCCGCGCTGCTGTGCATGGCATGCCTCGGCGGGGGCGCGGCCGCCGAAGCGCAAAGCTTCAGCGCCGACAAATACTATGTCATCTACCGCAACGGGCAGACCGACACGCACATGTACGAAAACGGGAGCGGCATCTCGCTCTCCGCAAGCGACAACACGCACCGCCAGTACTGGAAGCTCGTCCCTACGGGCAACGCGGACTGCTACTACATCCAGAACGCCACGACAGGACACTACGTGCAGACTTCCAAAATCACGCTCTCCTCGGCCGTAGCCTGGGGCGCTGACCCCGTCGAGTACAAAATTGCGCCCGACGCGACGAGCGGCGCGGCCACGAAGGGCTTCTACTACATGGCGAGCACGGACCAGGGCACTATCAGCAACGCCACCGACGGCACGCTCGGGCTCAACTGCGCCAACAAGTCTAACGTCGTAGCCTACTACATCAAGACCGGGCGAGGCAACTCGTACTGGGAAATAAAGGAGACGGCGTACGACTATGAGGCGCCCGCGGCCACTGAGCATACCGCGCTCGCCAAGCAGCTGGGCGTGTACGCACTGCCCTGCGGCACTGCGGGCTCGGTCTATGCCTCCGCGCTCACGCTCAAAGGCGAGGGCGTGACGGGAGAGGTGGACTACGCCGCCTCGGCCAAGCCCTCGCAGTACTTCAACCTTTTGCGCACATACGAAGGCAAGGTTGCGCCGGGCGGGGAAGCAAAACTTTCCTGGACCGTGACGGGCGCAGGCACGGCCACCACGCTGCAGCTCTACACGGACTGGGACGGCGACGGTGTCTTCGGCGACCCGACAAACCTTACGCCGGTCTCCTCCGGCACGACGTCATTCACCGTGCCCGCTGACGCAAAGGCCGGCAAGACGCGCCTGCGCCTGCGCCTCACCGACAACGGCATGACGGGCGCGGAAGACGACGTGTACGGCTTCTTCTACGACATCCCGCTCACGGTAGCGGCAAGCTCTGACCTGCAGAGCCGCACGGTGTCGGTGCAGTCGTGCGACAACACGCGCGGCACGGCGACGCTCGCGCCCGCAGACGACACGGCGGCGGACGAAAGCGCCACCTCGCTCGTATGCCAATACGGACAGCAGCTCCGCGCCGTAGCCTCGGCGAAAGGCAACGCGGTCTTCAAGGGCTGGCAGATAGGCTCACAGATAGTTTCCACCAGCGCCACCTACGACTTCAGCGCCACGCAGGACGCCACGCTTACCGCCCTTTTCACGCCCAACACGGTGACGAGCGCCATCGCCGCGCCCACGGGCAGCAAAGCCAAGGCACGCGACACCCGCGCCTACGACCTCAAGGGCCGCCGCATAGCCGACGTGAAAACCCACCACGGTGTCTACATTCAGGGAGGCAACAAGCGCGTGCGCAAATAAGCTTTGAGCGAACCCCCAAATAAGCCGGGGCAAAATCTGGACAAGACGGGGCAAAGCCAAAACTGCTCCAATCTGACCGGAAGCGAGCCTGACTGAAACCAGGACAAGCCCCAACCACCAACCCCATTGACAACCACACTATGCTATATACACGACTTTTGCTGTTAGGCGGGGCGATGTCCGCCGCCGCCATGTCCCACGCACAGGAAGCGGGGAAGCCCAACATACTCTTCATCCTCTGCGACGATATGGGCTACGGGGACCTCGGCTGCTACGGCCAGCCCTACATCTCCACGCCCAACATCGACAACATGGCCGCCGAGGGCATGCGCTTCACGCAGGCCTACGCCGGCAGCCCCGTCAGCGCGCCCTCACGCGCCACCCTCATGACGGGACAGCACACCGGCCACACGCACGTGAGAGGCAACAAGGAGTACTGGAAAAACTACGGCACCGTGAAATACGGCGACAATACCGACTACGCCGTCGTCGGACAGGAGCCGTATGACCCGCAGCACACCATCTTGCCCGAGATTATGAAAGACAACGGGTATGCCACGGGCATGTTCGGCAAATGGGCCGGCGGCTACGAGGGTTCGGCTTCCACGCCCGACAAGCGCGGCGTGGACGAGTTCTACGGCTACATCTGCCAGTACGAGGCCCATCTCTACTACCCCAATTTCCTCAACCGCTACAGCCCGCGCAGGGGCGACACGGGGGTTATCCGCCAGGAGCTGACCGACAACACGCAGCACCCCATGTACGGCACGGGCTACGAGAAGCGCACGCAGTACTCTGCTGACATGATACACAAGGAAGCCCTTGACTGGCTCGACCAGCAGGAAGCGGGCAAACCCTTCTACGGCTTCTTCACCTACACGCTGCCGCACGCCGAGCTGGTACAGCCCGACGACTCCATCCTCAAGGCATACAAGGGAATGTTCTGCGACGACAAGTCGTACGGCGGAGACGGCGACCGCTACAACCCCATTGACCATGTGCACGCAGAGTTTGCCGGCATGATTACGCGCCTCGATGCTTACGTCGGCGAAATCTTCGCCAAACTGCGCGAGAAAGGCCTTGACGAAAACACCATCGTGGTATTCTCCTCCGACAACGGGCCACACGAGGAAGGCGGCGCAGACCCCACCTTCTTCGGCCGCGACGGCAAGCTGCGCGGCTTGAAGCGCTCGTGCTACGAGGGCGGCATACGCGTGCCGTTCATCGTGCGCTGGCCGGGACACGTCAAGGCGGGTACGGTCAACGACCACCAGCTCGCTTTCTATGACATCATGCCCACGTTCTGCGACCTCATCGGGCAGGAAAACTTCGCCAAGAAGTATACCAACGCCTCGCTTTCCGGCGACGGCTTCGACGGCATTTCGTTTGCCCCGACACTTCTCGGAAAGGACGCGGAAGAGCAGGAAGAGCACGAATTCCTTTACTGGGAGTTTCATGAGACCAACCAGCTCGCCGTGCGCAAGGGCAACTGGAAGCTGGTTGTCATCAAGGGCGTGTGCCACCTTTACGACCTCGCCACTGACATACACGAGGACAACGACGTGGCTTCGCAGTACCCCGAAGTGGTGAACGAGCTGAAGAGCATCATAAAGCAGCAGCACGTGGAAAGCGACCTCTTCAAGGTGACCCTGCCGCAGTAGCCCTTTCTCCGCCGCCCGCGCGGGATACGCACGCGGCGGCGGTCAGCAAGCCTTATTATATATAGAGCGAATCCGCTACACGCCGGACACGCCTTTATTATATATAAAGCGCAAACAGATTGTCGCCGCGCACGCCTTGGGCAAAACAAAGCGCGGCCTGTCACATACCACGCACGCCTTACCCTCGGTAGGGCGTGCGTGCTTTTTGTTACGCCGCTCCCCGCCTTGCCACTTTTTCCCGCTACCCTGCACGCCCATCGCACCGCCGCCTTTACCCTCTGCGCTTGCCGTTTCGCCCGCCGTCCTCCCTCTCCGCGCAGCAGACATGCCGCCCATATCTGTATCACGATGCCTTGTTTTTGCAAAACACGCCTCTCAAAGAATCGGTAACTGTCTGCAAAAACGGTCAGGAGCCGCCAAAATGCCAATATTACCCTCGGCAAGGGACACTCTGGCAGTTTTCCCGCGGCTAACTTTGCACCCCGAAAACACAGAAACCAGCAACAGGCTTATGAAAAAACTATTCACCATCCTGACGGCGACGCTCTGCCTCACGCTCGGAGCCGCCGCGCAGAGCAAGTATCGCGTGGCAAGCACGGCAACATCGCTCAGCGACCTCACGAGCGGCACGTACCTGATACGCGTGCTCAGCAACAAAAACCTCAGCGGCAAAAACGGCTCCACAGACAACAACGGCCGCTTCCTTTACGCCGACGGCACAAGCGCACACACCGACACGGGCAGCAACACCTCCAACAACTTTGAGGGCACAACCATCTCCGCCACCGACAAAGCCAATTACCTCTGGCAGGTGACCAAGAACTCAAACGGCACATACAACATACAGTTGCTCAACAACGCAAGCAGGAAATGGGTGCTTAACTACCAAAGCTTCTCCCTCGCCAGCTCCGCCGGCAGCACAGAGACCGTGAACCTCACGGGGACGGTTTCCACGCTTTCCTCCTATTCGGGCTGGATTTACTTCAAAGGCACTACAAAATATTGGAGCGGGTGGACTGGTTGGAAAAACGCCACCTCATACGTAGGCCACAGCGGCAGCCTCACCTTGGAGGGGTGGAATTACTCCCAAGACTGCGACGACGTCGCCCACTTCAAGTTTTTCGCCGCTACGGAAGCTTCCACCCACACCGTCACATACGACTTCTACCTTGACGGCACGAAGAAGATGAGCAAGGAGTACACCGTGCAGGACGGCGCGGCTTACCCCGAGTACGGCGACATATTCCCCGACTACGTCACAGGCTCTGCCGTGCCCACCGGTACGGTGACCGACGACGTGACTGCCGACATACAGTGCACATACAGCGGACCGGTGACGGCAGGCAAGCCCTATTTCATCCATTTCGCCTTCCCTTACGCCACATACTCCACCACGGACGACGTGAGCGGGCGCTACGGCTACCTTTCGGAGAACAACGGCGGCGCGCTCGCCGCAGGCACGCACAGCAAAAACCTCGCCTCGAAGAAGGGCGTATGGGTGTTCAGCGGCAACCAGTTTGACGGCTGGACCGTGACCAGCGCCGACAACGACTACCGCTGGTACGCGCCGCAAGGACTGACGGGCGCGGCCACCGACCGCATAATGACGCGCAGCCTCATCGCAAGCACGGGATACGAAAGCTTCGTGCTGCGTGCTCCGCAGAAAGACTCCGACATAAAGACGGGCGGCGGCTTCGCCATGCAGGTCAAGGACCACGACACCTGGTTTGTCAACAGCCGCGACGGCTACGTCGGCTTCTGGGTGACAGACTTCGGCAATGTAGACGGTGACCCGGGCAGCGGCATCAAGGTAGAGGACGCGCTCCCCGCCATTACGCTCAACAGTGCAGACAACACCGACTACTACGCCACCTACTATCTCCCCTTTGCCGCAAAAGTGCCCGAGGGCTTCAAGGCCTACGCCGTGACGCGCGGCGACAACGCCACCGCACTGCTCGAGGAGTTTGACGGCGTGATACCCGCCAACACGGGCGCGCTCGTCAAGGGCTCGTCCTCCAGCGCCACCTTCACGCTCGCCGAGAGCGAGGGCACAAGCCTCGCCAACATACTCACCGGCACGCTCACAGACAAGACCGACTTCACCGCCGACGGCGTGTACGTCTTCTCCAAGCGCGGCACGACGGTAGGCTTCTACCACCCCGCCGCCTCCACCACCAAGCTCGCCGCCAACAAGGCTTACGTCGTGGCCACGTCCTCCGACGCAGACGTGGACGGCTATGCCGTCAACCCCGGCTTCACCCCCACGGGCATCGGCACCGCCGCCTCCGCAGCTGCGCAGGACACGAAGGCTGCCTTGTACGACCTTTCCGGCCGCCGCGTGGCAAGCCCCGTGAAAGGCGGCGTGTACATCCAGGGCGGACGCAAGGTAGTGATACGCTAAAGCACGCGCTTTCTTCCCGTGACGGGAAAAGCCCGACAACAACCAAACAAGACTTACCCCCGCCTTACCGCAAGGCCGGAGCAAAAACTACGCAACAATGAAGAAAACAGCATACACCAGCCCCGCGAGCGCTTCCGTGCGTCTCCGCACGGAGGGCATAATAGCCATGTCTTTCCACGACAAGACGGACACCGGCATCGCCGACACCGAGGAAAACGGCGGCGGCCAGTGGGGCAACGACCGCTGCGACGACGACGTATCCAATATGTGGAAATACATGGACGAGTAATGCAGCCCGCTCTAAGGCACTAGCCGGAAAGCCCCGTAGCACGAGTTTCGCGCTGCGGGGCTTTCTCTTTCGCTCATTTGGGCGGAGCAGCCCCTTTCTGCCTTTCAAGGAAATCCGCCCCGCTTTTTCACCCACGGAAACCGCGCGGAAATGCCAAGAAAAAAGCACGGAGAAACGTCCCGCCTTTTAGTCTTTTTCACAAACCAGCTTTGAGCGATTTGGAAAACGCGGAAAAATTCTGTATCTTTGTATCAGAAAAGAGAGGAAACGCATCCGTGTGTTTCCTCTCTTTTTCGTACTACTGATTATCAGCGACTTGCGAAGTCTGAAAGTGTACATATAGGAGCGCGGGGGTGTACATATAGGAGCTACAGCCCCCGGCCCCGTCGCGACTAAGCCGGTCTTAGGTTCCGCAAAGCCCCTTTGTGCAGTTTTAGCCCCCATTCCAGCCGCCACAGAGACTATCCCGTACTCTTAAATAAACATAAAGTTTTTGTCGAAATCGCGTCACCGGGAAGTGCCCGCCTTTCCCTCTCTCGCCATACAGGCATACACCGACCGAGAAACGGCATAATGTTTAAGCAAAACGCCGTTTTCCCGCAAAAAGCAAAGCGATACGCGCCTATTTCATAACATTTAACACGGCCACCCGCCAAGGGCGCAGAGAAAAAGCATACCTTTGCCACCGTCCCCCAAAAGCGAGGCAAAGGCATGCACCGCGCATCCGCCGCCCCGCACAGCGAAGACAGCACGGAAGACGCGCGAGCCGGAAAGGCCGCGCCGCCTTTCCCGCTTGCCTTCCTACGGAAGACGCGCCCCTACCTGCGGGAAAGCGGAGACACCGCCAGCCCGCCGGGGCGGCGTGCGGACACCCCACACCCCCGAATACACTCAACTCGCATAATGACCATACACACACTGCGGCGGGCCGCCCTCTCCCTACTGCTCTGCGGGACGGCAATAGGTCTCGCCGCCCAGGATCTCATAGCACGCCAAGCCCCCGTTGACCGCAGGCTGCGTGCCGTGGACTCCATCTCCATACAACGCGCCGTAGACCGCAGCGCCGCCGAGGACTACACGCACGACGAGCTTTACACAAGCTGGGTCACCACAAAGGCACACCCGTACAGCAGCGAAGAGGTGCCCGACAGTTTCCGCATCGACCTGCGGGGCTTCTGTATGCCCACCCCCTCGCGGCAAATCACCTCCAACTTCGGCTACCGCCCCGCTTTCCGCCGCGTGCACAAAGGCCTTGACGTGAAGGTATACACGGGCGACACCATCGTGGCGGCCTTTGACGGACGCGTGCGGGTGGTGCGCTACGACGCCGGCGGGTACGGCAACTACGTCGTGATACGCCACCGCAACGGTCTGGAAACCATCTACGGACACCTTTCCAAGCAGCTTGTCGAGGCCGACCAGGACGTGCGTGCCGGCGAACCCATCGGTCTGGGCGGCAACACGGGACGCTCTTTCGGCTCCCACCTGCACTTCGAGACACGCCTTGCGGGAGAGGCCATCGACCCCGCACTGCTCTTCGATTTCCCCGCGCAGGACGTGACGGCGGACTTCTACACTTTCCGCAAGGCAAGCCGCTCCACCGCCACGCGCGAGATGGCCGCAGCCGCCGGACCGAAGGACAGCGAGGAAGTGGCTATGACCGCCACGCACTTCTACAAGGTGAAACGCGGGGAAAACCTCGCCACCATCGCCAAGCGCCTCGGCACGACGGCGGACGAGCTTGCACGCAACAACCGCCTCACCTCAAAGTCGCGCATACGCACGGGACAGATTTTGCGCTACTAAGCCGCTGCCGCTGACAGAAGGCAGACGCACGACACGAAACACCCAAACGGGGTACGCACATACAGGCGTGGAGAGCCGCACAAGACGCGCTCTCCGCGCCTGAAGCGTTTTCGCCCAAGCCGCGCAGCATGCACAAGACGGAGTAAAGCATTCCCCGCGCCGGCACTGACCGCCGCCTGTCCCCGCCCCCTCTTATATGCGCCGCCGCAAAAGCGCCGCAAGCACGCAAATAGGCACGGGAAAGGTATAAATAATGGTAAAAAACACGGTTTCTGCCCTTTTGCCGCGACACGCCGTGCAAAGTTTGCGGGGAAAAGGCGTTACCTTTGCAAATAGGACGAGAGGGAAACCGCCGCCGCTGCAAGCGCAAGGCACGCCCGCCCGCTCCGCCCTGGCACAAAAGCCGGGAAGCCCGCGTACCGCGCGGAGCAAGCACACAAAAGCATAACGGACAAAGGAGGAAGAACGATGAAAAAGACGCTTCTGATACTATCCGCCGCACTGTTCGCCGCACTCGGCGCACAGGCGCAGGACGACGACGTGTATTTCGTGCCGTCCGCAAAAGACAAGACGCAAAAATCTGACACATACACCGCGTCCCCACGCTCCATGGCCGGACGCTCCAGCTACTCGCCCCTTTCGGGCGAAGACGACGTCACCGCGCACGACACGTGGGCGGACGGGCGCAAAGGCTGCGGGCGCGACGTGGACGACTACAACCGGCGCGGCGCCCGCTACCGCTACAGCGCCAAGGACACCGCGCAGGCCCCGGAAGCCTACGACGAGGGCTATGAGGACGGATACGAGGACGGGCTCTACACCTCGCGCCTCGTGCGCTTCTACTCCCCGCGCGTCGGCGTATACGTAAGCAGCCCCTACTACTGGGACTGGTATGACTACGCCTACGACCCGTTCTACTGCGGCTACGGCACAGGCTGGGGCTGGGGATGGAGCGGCTGGTACGGCTGGGGCTCATGGTACGGCTGGCGTCCCTACTACAGCTCGTGGTACGGCTGGGGCGGCTGGGGAGACCCCTGGTGGGGCTGGGGCGGCTACGCCTACCACCACCCGCACGGCTGGGGATGGGGCTGGGGCAGCGCGCCCCGGCCTGCAAGCGGAGGCAACTGGCACGTGGGCAACCGCCCCAACCTTTTCGCCAACACCTCGCGCACGGCACGCCCCGCCTTCAACAACACTTCCCGCTCGTCCCGCCAGTGGGACGGCGCACGCACCTCGCGCGGCAGCTCTTTCGGCACGACGCAAAACGTCTCGCGCGGATCGCGGCAGGGAGTGGTGCAGGGCGGCAGCCGCACGCTTGACGGCGCATTCGGCAACACCAGCCGCGGCAACCGGGTATTCAACAACAATACCAACAACAGCAGCCGGCAGATAGACCGCTCCATGCAGGTGACCCCGCAGCGCTCTTTCAACAACTCCGGCTCTTTCTCCGCGCCCTCGCGCTCTTCCACGCCCTCAGCCCCGCGCACGGGCGGAGGCGGCGGCTTCGGCGGCAGCCGAGGCGGACGCATCGGAGGACGCTAAGCCGCAGTACGGCACGAAAGAGAATACCCTACGGGCGGGAAAGGAAGTTTTCCCAAAAAACCGCCCTCACATAAGCACAATACACACCCTATAAACGGGCGCAGTGCCCCGTGCACCGCCCGCCACCAAGCCTTATGACAAAGAAAACATACCTCGCCACGCTCGCCGCACTCATCGCGTGCGGCACAGCCGGCGCACAAGACATATACAAAGCCGAAGCCCTCACGGGCAGCGACCTTACCGGCACAGCCCGCTACGTGGGCATGGGCGGCGCAATGAACGTGCTGGGCGCCGACCTCTCCGCCATGGGCGTCAACCCCGCCTCCACCGGCCTCTTCCGCCGCAGCCAAGCCGCCGTCACCGGCGGCGTGACAGCACAGGAGGGCGCGGCCACGCTGTTTGACATAAGCAAAGCGCGCGGAACGTTTGACCAAGGCGGCTTCGTATACTCCGCGAAGATAGGCGGAGAGAGCGTGCAGTACCTCAATTTCGGCTTCAACTACCAGAAACGCCGCAACTTCAAAAACTACGCCGCTGCCTCCGGACTGCTCCCCGGCAACCTCTCGCAGACGTGGGAACTGAGACAAATGGCCGGCTCGCTCGACCTCGCCGCAAAAGAGGACCGCGAATATACTATGCCCATTGCCAACGCCGGATATGACGCGCAGCTCATCGAGGCCGCCACCGATGCCAGCAACAAGATAACCGGCTACCGCGACCTCAACGGAAAGGACTACGAATACCGCCGCGTGCAGTGGGGCGGAGTGCAGGAGTATGACTTCAACATGTCCGTCAACGGCAACGACCGCTACTACGCCGGCCTTACCGTGGGCTTCTACAACGTCAACATGCACTCTGGCGTGCTGTATGCCGAAGAGTTCGGCTACTCGGGCGGCGACGGCGCATACAGCATGGTGCAGGAGGAAAGCCTCACCGGCGCGGGCGTGGACGTGAAACTCGGCTTCATCGTACGCCCCATAGAAAACAACCCGCTGCGCATAGGCTTCGCCGTCAGCTCCCCGACGTGGTACGACCTGACAAGCAACTCCAACGTGGCTTTCCGCTCTTCGCTGCCCTTCACCGGCGAGGAAGTGACCAAATACCACCCCTACTCCAGCGGCGACGAAAGCTACACCGCCTCGCGCTTCTACGCCGGCGACTACGACTACCGCCTGCGCACGCCCTGGAAGGTGAACGTGGGCCTTGCCACCACAGTAGACAAATACCTCGCCCTTGACGCGGAGTACGAGTTTTGCCGCTACGCAGGAAGCAGCTTCGGATACCCCGACTCTGACGGCGGATACTACTACGGGGAATGGCGCTCCTCCACACAGAAAGACAAGTACCTCAACGAGGAAGTAAGCTCCCGGCTCAAAGCCGTGCACACTTTCCGCGTAGGCGCGGAGCTGTACCTCGCCCCGGGGCTGAAAGCACGCGTGGGATACAACTACATTTCCTCGCCCTTCAAGAAAAACGCCTACCTCAACCTCTTCACGAGCAGCCCCTCCTACTACAGCCGCACCAACACGGACTACATCAACCTCGAAGGCACGCACCGCGTGACGGTAGGCTTGGGATACAGCGGAAAGCACCTTTTCTTCGACGCCGCCTACCAGTACCAGACGCAGAAAGGCACGGCCTACGCCTTCAACTACCTTGAAGACACCGACCAGCGCATCACCAACCGCCTCGCCGGACAGGACCAGACCTTCAACCGCCACAACGCCGTCTTCACGCTCGGCTACAAATTCTAAACACAGACGCGCCGCCCGCACACGCTGCCGGGCCGCGCCGCAAAAAACGCCGCCAAAGGTACACGACACTACCTTTGGCGGCGTTTTCCGCAAGCGGGAGACAGCAGGGAAATTCAGCCGAAATCCTCCACAAGGAGTTTTCCCACCAGTTTCCGCATCCTCCCCTCGCCTATCACCGGGGCGTGCGCGTCCTCCGGGCACATCACATAGAAGTCGCCCGGACGCACGGTGAAATACACCGAAGCTGGAAGCGAGTAGAACATAAAGTCGCGCCCCGCGTCAAAAGGCGCGTCGCCCTCGTCCGGAAGCGAGGACAAAGGCCGCCAGCCCACCGTCTCCGGCCCCGACACCGGAATGTGCACATCCACATACCTGCGGTGCACCTCAAGCTTCCGCTCCGAAGCGGAAAGCAGCTCCGAGTCGTCCACATTGACGAAAAGGCGTTCGCCGTCAAGCTCAATGCGGCCAGGCCGCAGCGCCGACAAATCGTGCGAAGACACAAAAGAGAAAAGCGGGCGCAAGGCCGGAAAAAGCTCCGACACACGTTCCGCGTTGCGCAAACTGTCCAATATCATAAGCCACATGGCGGGAAAACAAAGCGTGCCCGCCCGCAGCAAAAGTAAGCCTTGCCGCCCAAACGGCAAAAGGCACGCCGCATAGAGCCGCTTCCTGTAAAGAGAAAAAGGCACTGCGCCACCTCTCCCAAAGCCCCAGTCCGCGAAAAACGACGCAAGCAGAAAGAAAGGGCAAACCAAGAGGTACAAGCATATTGCAAGCAAACACACAAGCCATACTTGCAAATAGAAAGCAAGAACTTTTTGCATTTACCCCCCCCCAATTCGCAATACCGGCATTGCAATATACTGATTATTGTGCATATAGCACGCACGAAAGCCACGATTTGCAGTACAAAACGGCAAAAACGTCAGAAAAAACCTTTTTCTCGCCCGAGTATATAAGGAAAGGTTTACATTTGTACCGACATCAAAGCTAAGACTTCCCCGTTCCTCCGTCCAAGGAGCGGATGCGGCACGGAAATGCCGCTATCGCAAATGTCCTAACTAAACAGAGAGAGAGCTATGACGGGATCAGACCACCTACTGGCTTATTTGGAGAGAGAGAACATCCGGCACAAGAAGAACGGAAACGTGATTCAGTTCAGCTTGTACGGCATCGACTATTTCGCACTATGCAGCGAGACGAAGTTTCTCCAGATATCCGTGCTGCTTAAGCCCAAAGAGGGACTTGACACGCTGAAGATACTCGCGCTTTGCAACGACCTCAACGCCGAGAAGTTCGTGACAAAATTCGTATACACGGACAGGCGCGTGTGGTGCAATATCGAATTCATCCCTTCGGCAGACACAGACGCCGAATACTACACGAAAGTGTTCAAGCTGCTTGACTACAACTCAGACGAGTTCCGGACACGGATGGCGAAAGCCTAAGACCGTCCGCGCACGCCGCAGCCCGCACGCACATACCGCACAAGAAAAGGCCGCCTCGCCCGAAGGCGGCCTTTTTTGTGTGCCTTTCCGCCGCGTTCGCGCTATTTGGCGTAAATTTGACAAACATTTCGCCCCGCACGCAAAGGGGGCGGCACAAACCCACTCACACTACCCATAATGGCAGCGACCGACGACAAAAAAATTATCTTCTCTATGGTTGGCCTTTCAAAGACCATCCGGCAGACCAACAAGCAAATACTCAAGGACATCTACCTTTCCTTTTTCTACGGGGCCAAAATAGGCATCATCGGCCTTAACGGCGCGGGAAAGTCCACCCTCATGAAAATCATCGCGGGTCTGGACACCGACTACCAGGGAGAGGTGGTTTTCTCCCCGGGATACTCGGTGGGCTACCTGCCCCAGGACCCGCACCTCGATGACACGAAGACGGTGCGCGAGATAGTGCAGGAGGGCGTGCAGGAAACCGTCGACGCGCTTGCCGAATACGAGGAGATAAACCAGAAATTCGGTCTGCCCGAATACTATGAGGACGAGGAGAAGATGAATGCGCTCTTCGCACGCCAGGGAGAGCTGCAGGACCTGCTCGACGCCACCGATGCTTGGAATCTCGACAGCCGCCTCGACCGCGCAATGGACGCCCTGCGCTGCCCGCCCGCCGACCAAAAGGCCGAGCACCTCTCCGGAGGCGAACGCCGACGCGTAGCCCTCTGCCGCCTGCTGCTGCAAAAGCCCGACGTGCTTCTCCTCGACGAGCCTACCAACCACCTCGACGCGGAGAGCATAGACTGGCTCGAGCAGCACCTCAACCAGTATGAGGGAACGGTGATTGCCGTCACGCACGACCGCTACTTCCTCGACGACGTGGCGGGCTGGATACTCGAGCTTGACCGAGGCGAGGGCATACCCTGGAAGGGCAACTACTCCTCTTGGCTCGAGCAGAAGACAAAGCGCATGGAACAGGAGGAGAAAACCGCCAGCAAGCGCCGCAAAACGCTGGAGCGCGAGCTGGAATGGGTGCGCATGGCGCCGAAAGCACGGCAGGCGAAAGGGAAAGCCCGACTCAACTCCTACGACAAGCTTCTCAACGAAGACCAAAAGGAGAAGGAGCAGCACTTGGAGATTTTCATCCCCAACGGCCCGCGTCTCGGCAACAAGGTCATAGAAGCGCACCACGTGGCAAAAGCTTTCGGAGACAAGGTGCTGTACTCCGACCTCGACTTCTCCCTGCCCCCTGCCGGCATCATCGGCGTGATAGGTCCCAACGGCGTAGGGAAGACAACGCTCTTCCGCCTCATCATGGGTCTCGACCAGCCCGACAGCGGCACATTCGAGCGCGGCGAGACGGTGAAAGTGGCTTATGTGGACCAGCAGCATACCGACATCGACCCCGCCAAAACCGTCTACGAGACCGTATCCGGCGGCACGGAGCTGATGAGAATGGGCGGCCGCGACGTGAACGCCCGCGCCTACCTCAGCCGCTTCAACTTCTCCGGCGCAGACCAGGAGAAGAAATGCGGCGTCCTCTCCGGCGGCGAGCGCAACCGCCTCCAGCTCGCCCTCGCACTCAAGCAAGAGGGCAACGTGCTGCTGCTTGACGAGCCTACCAACGACATCGACGTGAACACCCTGCGCGCCATTGAGGAAGGCTTGGAGGCTTTCGCCGGCTGCGCCGTAGTGATAAGCCACGACCGGTGGTTCCTCGACCGCATCTGCACACATATCCTCGCCTTTGAGGGGGACGGCAACGTCTTCTTCTTTGAGGGTTCGTACACGGACTATGAGGCCAACAAGGCAAAGCGGCTCGGCCTTGAAGAGCCCAAGCGCATCCGATACCGCAAGCTGGACGACTGACACAAGCCGCCGCGCACTGCGGTTTTTCCAAAGAAATCAAATCTCTACCCGCCGTAACCGCCGACACAATGAACGCCACCGACATCATAGCCCAGAGACTTCACCTGCACACGAAGCAAGTGGAGGCGACAGTAAAGCTGCTGGACACGGGCGCAACGATACCCTTCATCAGCCGCTACCGCAAAGAAGCCACCGGAGGCCTTGACGAGGTGCAGGTGGCGCAGGTGAAGGAACTCAGCGAACGCCTTTCCGAGCTCGAACGCCGCCGGGAGTACATACTGCAAACCGTCGAGGCGCAGGGGAAACTCACGGACGAGCTGCGCGGCCGCATCTCAGGCTGCTGGGACGCGGCGGAACTGGAAGACATATACCTTCCCTACAAGCCCAAGCGCAAGACGAGGGCGGAGGCTGCCCGCAAGCTCGGGCTCGCGCCGCTTGCAGACAAGCTGCTCAACGACCTCGGCACGCGTCCCGAAGACGCCGCCCGCGCTTTCGTAGGCGGCGAGGTGGCAGACACGGACGCGGCGCTGCAAGGGGCGCGGGACATCATAGCCGAGCATATCAGCGAAGACAGCCGCTCGCGCCAAACCGTGCGCCACTGCTTTGAACGCAGTGCCGTGATACGCTCCCGCGTGGTGAAAAGCCGCGAGGGGGAGGCGGGGAAATACCGCGACTATTTTGACTGGTGCGAACCGCTCAGCCGCTGCACATCCCACCGTCTGCTTGCCATGAGGCGGGGCGAGGCGGAGGGACTGCTGCACGTGAGTGTCGGTCCCGCCGACGACGCGGACGTGCTGGCTCGCGTCAAGCGTCCGTTTGTAAAGCACACCCCCGCCGGAACGCAGGTGGCGCTCGCCGCCGAGGACGCTTACAAAAGGCTGCTGCGCCCCAGCATAGAGACGGAGTTTTCCGCGTCAAGCAAGACCCGCGCCGACGAAGAGGCCATCTCTGTCTTCGCCGCCAACCTCCAGCAGCTTCTCCTTGCCGCCCCGCTCGGGCAAAAGCGCATCATGGGCATAGACCCCGGCTTCCGCACGGGCTGCAAGGTGGTTTGTCTTGACGCGCAAGGTTCGCTGCTGCACCATGAGGCGATTTTTCCCCACCCGCCCCAAAGCCAGTACGCACGCGCCGGTTTCAAGCTGTCCTCGCTCGTGAAGGACTACGCCATAGAAGCCATAGCCATAGGCAACGGCACTGCGGGCCGCGAGACGGAAGAGCTTGTGAAGAGCCTCCATCTCAAGGACGTGGAGATATTCCTCGTAAGCGAGGACGGCGCGTCGGTATATTCCGCCTCAAAGACTGCCCGCGAGGAGTTCCCGGACAAGGACGTGACCGTGCGCGGCGCGGTGAGCATAGCCCGCCGCCTCGCCGACCCGCTGGCGGAGCTGGTAAAGATAGACCCAAAATCCATTGGCGTAGGGCAATACCAGCACGACGTGGACCAGAGCGAACTGCGCAAGACGCTCGACCGCACGGTGGAGAGCTGCGTCAACCGCGTGGGCGTCAACCTCAACACGGCCTCGAAGAGCCTGCTTACCTACGTCTCAGGCTTAGGGCCGGCTCTGGCACAAAACATCGTAGACTACCGGCGCGAGAACGGTGCTTTCGACTCACGGCGCGACTTGCTGAAAGTGCCGCGTCTGGGCAACAAGGCTTTCGAGCAATGCGCGGGCTTCCTGCGCATACCCGGCGCCGCCAATCCGTTAGACAACACCGCCGTGCATCCCGAGCGCTATGCCCTTGTGGAGCGCATGGCGCGCGACACGGGACACACCGTGGCCGAGCTAATAAGCTCCCCCGGGCTGCGATCCCGCATTGACCTCAACCGCTACTGCACCCAAGAGGCGGGAATGCCCACCCTGCGCGACATCATGGACGAGCTTGACAAGCCGGGGCGCGACCCGCGCGGAAAGGCAAAAGTCTTCAGCTACGACGAGCGGCTGCACTCGCTCGACGACCTGCGCGAAGGGATGGAAGTACCCGGCGTGGTGACCAACATAACAAAGTTTGGCTGCTTCGTGGATATGGGCATCAAGGTAAAAGGCCTGGTACACATTTCCCAGCTCGCCGACCACTTCGTAAAGGACCCCGCCGAGGTGGTGCACATCCAGCAGCAGGTGACCGTGCGCGTACTCGACATAGACGAAGAGCGCGGGCGCGTAGCGCTGAAGCTTATTTCAAAGCAATAAAGAAACAACGGAAAACGCGATGACCGACGAAGAATACATGCGCCGCGCCCTCGACCAGGCCCGCGAGGCCTATGAGCGCGACGAGGTGCCCGTGGGCGCGGTGGTGGTATGCCGCGACCGCATCATAGCACGCGCCCACAACCTCACGGAGACCCTGCACGACGTGACGGCACACGCTGAGATGCAGGCCGTGACCGCCGCTGCCGACGCGCTTGGCGGCAAGTACCTCGACACCTGCACGCTCTACGTCACGGTAGAGCCGTGCGTGATGTGCGCCGGCGCGTTAGGCTGGGCGCAGCTCAAGCGCGTGGTGTACGGCGCGTCCGACCCCAAGCGCGGCTATGCGGCGTTCGCTCCCAAGGCGCTGCACCCCAAGACGGAGGTGACGGAGGGCGTGCTCGAAGAAGAGTGCGCCGCGCTGATGCGCGACTTCTTCAAGCGCAAACGCTGACTATGGCTGTGCACAACGACCTCGGGCGCGAAGGCGAGGAAGCCGCTTGCCGCTACCTGATGCGGCAAGGGTACACGCTTTTGGAGCGCAACTGGCGGACGGCGCACCTTGAAGTGGACATCATCGCCGAATGGTATGGCGAGGTGGTCTTTGTAGAGGTGAAGACGCGACGGGACGAACGCTTCGCCCCGGCACGCGAAGCCGTCACCGAGGCTAAGAAAGGCCACATCGCGCAAGCCGCACGCGACTATATGCTGCGTCTCGGCGAGCGCCGCCCTTTCCGTTTTGACATCATCACCGTCGTGGGTGCGGCCGCGCCGTTTGCCATCACCCACTACCGCTGCGCCTATTCCTCCTCCGCGCGGTAAATGCGCCAAATCTCCTTATTCTCCAATTTTTCCCTAAGATGTCCCTTTCCTCGCTGCGTCTTCCCGGAAACTGGCGGCACGTCCACCTCCCCTCCACCCTTTCCACTATGGAGGCGGCCCGCGACATGCTGCACGAAGAGCGTCCGGAGGAATTTCTGCTCGTCACCGCCGACCACCAAAGCGCGGGACGCGGACAGCGCGGCACTTCGTGGGAAGCCGAAGCGGGGGCAAACATTCTGTTCAGTTTCTCTTTCTGCCCCGCAGGCATTCCCGCCGCGCGGCAGTTTTCGCTTTCCGAAGCCCTTGCCCTTGCCGTGGCGGAAACGCTCGATACCCGCACAGGCGGCATCAGCGTCAAGTGGCCCAACGACATATACTATAAGGAGCGCAAGATATGCGGCATGCTGCTCGAGCACCGTCTGCAAGGCAGCGAAATAGAGCGCACGCTCACCGGCGTAGGGCTTAACGTCAACCAGCTCCGTTTCGTCAGCGACGCTCCCAACCCCGTTTCGCTCCGTCAAATAACAGGCTGCGAGGAAGACCGGGCTGCGCTGCTGCGCACTATGCTCTGCGCCTTTGAAAGAAACTTCCGCCTGCTGCAAGAAGGCGGATTCTACACACTGCACACGCGGTACATGAGCCGGCTTTACCACGGCGGCACGTTCTTCCCGTTTGAGGACAAAGACGGCCGTTTTTGCGCCCGCATCTCTGCCGTTTCCCCGCTCGGCACGATAAGCCTCACGGACACGGACGGGCGCGGGCGCAGCTACGCCTTCAAGGAAATGCGCTTTGTCACCCTGCCCGAAGACACAGTGCCAGGCTCCACAGAATAAGATTCGGCAAAGCTCCCCTATAAGCCAACGCACCAAGCTCACAAGCCCCATGTCCCTGCTCGACAGACAGATATTGCGCATCGCAATTCCCAGCATAGTTTCCAACATCACCGTACCTTTGCTTGCCCTCGCCGACACCGCCATTGCCGGCCATATGGGCCGGATGGAATACATCGGCGCGGTGGCACTGGGCGGCACGTCCTTCAGCATGGTATACTGGCTTTTCGGATTCCTGCGCATGGGGACGGGCGGACTTACCGCGCAAAGCTGCGGTGCGGGGGACACGGCGGAAAGCATGCGCGTGCTTTTGCGCTCGCTGGCACTCGCCGCCCTTTTGGGACTGTCGATAATAGTGCTGCGCCGCCCCATAGGCGACGCGGTTTTTCCTCTGCTCAACGCCTCCGGAGATACCGCCGCGCTCGCCCGCCGATACTACGACGTACTTGTATGGGGCGCGCCCGCCGTCCTGGCTATGTACAGCGTGACGGGATGGTTTGTGGGAATGCAAAACGCCCGCTTTCCCATGTATGTCGCCGTGGCGCAGAACGCCGTCAACATCGGCGTAAGCGTTTCCCTCGTCTGGGGCTTCGGGCTGCGCATTGAGGGCGTGGCAGCCGGCACGCTTGTGGCGCAGTACGCCGGACTGTTGCTCGCCGCCGCGTTCTGGCTTTCGCGATACCGCGCCTACTGGACAGCGGCAGGGAGGAAGGGACTGCTGCACCGGGATGCCTTGGCACGCTTCTTTTCCGTCAACCGCGACATCTTCCTCCGCACGCTCTGCCTCATCGCCGTTTCTTCCTATTTCACCGCGGCCGGAGCCGCGCACGGCAGCCTTACGCTGGCAGCCAACACGCTGCTGATGCAGTTTTTCCTCATCTTCTCCTACGTCTCCGACGGTCTGGCCTACGCGGGCGAGGCTCTGGGCGGGCGGTGCTGCGGCGCGGGCGACAGGGCAGGATTCCAAGCCCTCACGCGCCGCCTTTTCGCCTACGGCGCACTGACCGCCGCCGCCTTCTCGCTCCTTTACGCCCTCGGCGGCGAAAGTCTGCTTTCGCTCCTGACAGACGATACCCCAGTAGTGGCGGCGGCAAGCGCATACCTCCCCTACGCGGCGGCAATCCCCGTTGCGGGCGTGGCGACCTTTCTGTTTGACGGACTGTTCATCGGCGCAACGCGCACGGGCTTCATGCTCCTCAGTATGGCTGCCGCCACAATGGTGTTCTTCGCTTTGGAAACGCTCTTCCCCGCCTCCAACCACGCCCTCTGGCTCGCCTACCTCGCCTACCTCGCCGTGCGCGGCGCGGCACAGGCATTCCTTTACCCGCGGACGGTGAAGGGTATCCGCCGCGCCAACGGCATGCGATAGCCCACCCCGTGCGGCAGCTATGCACATATTTGCCGCCGCAAAACGGAATAGAGGGCTTAAACATACTCTCGGGACAGCTGCGCCGTGCAATAAAAGCCAAGACACTCCTTTTATATATACGCGCGTACGCACGAAGGACAACCGCCGATACACGCAGACGCCGCGCTGCCGGGCCAACGTCCCGCAAGAAGCGGCGATTGTCTATGCTTTCGGCACATCCGTAGCATTTTGCGCCCCGCACAGCCACGATATTGGGGCAGAAAGAAAGGAAAGCACTACTTTTGCAAGCGATATTGACGCATTACCCGCACAGAGCGTGACTTTTAAGGACGCTTTTCCCCGCAACGGGCGCGGGACGGTTTACCTGCAAAAAACTTCAACTGCTTATGGGAAATAGATACACCGCAGCGATGGCCGCCACACTGGCAGCCCTGCTTTACGCCGCCCCCGCCGGGGCCCAGGGAGTCAACAACCCGTTGCCTCGCCACGCCCGCGAGGCCGCCTTGGCAAGCGAGTCGCTGATACAGCGCTCGGAGATATGGGGCGACTGGAACGGCGCAGACCCCTCCACGCCGCTTCCCACAGGAGTGCTGTACTATTTCTACGACAACGACAACCGCCTCGTCGCGAAGATGAAGGCACAGAATTTTGCTAACGACGACGACACCACCGACGAGGTAGAGAAAGAGGGCGACCAGAAGCCGGCCGAGTTCACCCGATACATATACGACGAGGCGGGCAACATGGTACGCGCAGAGCTGAGCAAGTTTGGCGTGTACGACTGGAGTATGCGCACGTGGACGCAGCCCGTAGCCGACGAGGTGAACACCTACGATGCCGCCGGACACCTGCTTCACACCCTCACCTCGGGCGGCACGGCATCGCGCTACACCTGGGACGGCGACAACATGGTAGAACAGAGCGACACCGCACGCGACGGGTCGTGGAGCAAAACCACCGTCTTCGCGGACTTTGTCGCCGGCAAGGCAAATCTGCCGCAGAGCGACTACAGCATCTCCAAGTGGAAGCAGATGTTTGCCGGCACATACACATACGACAGCGAGGGCAAGCCGCTCACATACACGCAGACACAGATAAAGAAAGCCACCGCCGACCCCGACACGCACCACCTTACCGACATCACGCTCGCCGACGTGCCCTACTCAAAGAAAGAGTACACCTACGACGAGGCGGGCAACCTCACAGCCACTACCGACTACTACTGGAACAACTCCAAGGCTGCCTTCATCGCCAATACGAAGGAGACCCGCGAGCTGCAAGAGGACGGAAGCTGGAAAGTAAGCCAGCTCAGCTACAACAGCAGCACGGACAAATGGTCGAGCCTCGCCTCGTACAGCAAAGAGTACAACGCTGCCTACACAAAGGGCAGCGCGCCGGCGGCCACCGATGTCACGGCGACAGCTGACGGCACCGGCGTCACCGTTTCCTGCGCCACCGGCGGGGAAGAGGGCGGACAGTGGAAAGTGTACCGCAACGGAGAATACATTGCCGACGCGACAGTCGCCGGCAGCACGGCTTCGTACACCGACACAGGGCTGCACAACTGCGCCTACACCTATTTTATCGAACACGCCACCGACGCCACGGCGCACGCCAACGTGTCCGCGCCCGCAAAGGCAGAAGTAAGCTACGACTACCCCGCGCCCCAGCACGTGCGCATCACCTCCCAGACCCTCTCGGGCATAGCCTCGCGCAAGACATGGAAAGTCGCCGTGACGTGGGAAGCGCCCCAAAGCGTAGAGGGACTCGAACTCGTCAGCTACAACGTACTGTGCGACGTATCCGACACCAACCCCTACCCCACGCCCGCCAACGACAACGTGCAGTCCTCCGGCATCGTGATAGCCAATCCGCTCTCGCCCGAGACTACCTCTTACACCGTGTCTTGGGATGCCGAAGAAGACCCGCTGCACACCATCTACGTGGAAGCAGTCTACGGACTCGGACGCGTGAAGAGCATCCCCGTCACGGTCAACCTCGGCGGCACGGGTACACGCGCCATGGAAAGCCGCAGCCTTATGGGCGACGCGCTCGGCGAGACCGCAGACAACACGGCGAGCAAGGTGACGCACTACTACTATGACGACAGCCAGCGGCTCGTGCGCGAGGTCAGCACGCACCGCCTTTCCGGCGACGACGAAGGCACGCCCGACGTGGTGGAAAAGGAAGGCGACTACCAGCCCGACGCCCTGACATCGTACACATACGACAAGGCCGGCAACCTCACGGAAGTAAGCAAAACGCAGTACGGACTCTACCAAGGCTACCAGCTCGCCTGGGGAGAACCCGAGACCGTAAGCACGTACAAATATGACGCACAAAACCACTGCACTGAGTGGGAGGACGGAAGCAAACGCTACGTCAACACGTGGGACGGAAACAATCTTGTCAAGCAGCAGCAGTACATAGCCGAGACCGGTAGCCTGAGCTGCACGCTCACATACTCCGACTTCGTCGCAGGAAAAGCCAATCTGCCGCAGCTTACCGTAAAGGACGGCACATACACGTCCAGCCAGCGCGTCATCGAGACCACCTACGACGCGGACGGCAACAAACTCACGGAGACTACCTACAAGTACGGCGATGCCACGCGCGACTCTGAAGGCAACGTGACCAGCGTCACGAAAGGCACACCCGAGTTCAGCGAAACATGGACCTACACCGACGGCATACTTACGCTCCATACCAAGCAGAAATGGGACACTGCGTCAGAGGCTTTCGCCGACTACTCGAAGACGGAGTATGTGCAGGGCTACGAGCAGGAGACCGAGACGACATACACCTACTCGGACGGCTCATGGAAAAGCGCCCGCCCGTACATAAATACCTACAAGACTGTGTACAGCAGCACGGCAGCCACGAAGTTTGCCGCAGCAAAGGACGCCACGCAGCTTAATACGGTGAAGCTCACCGCTACCGCCAACACCGACCTCTGGGGCAGCCCCTCCTACCTCGTGTTCCGCAACGGCGTATGCCTCGGCAAGGCGAGCGTAAACAGCACCGGCCGCCAGCTCACCTACGTCGACAAGGCCGTGCCCAACGGCACGTGGGACTATTTCATACAGGCCGACAACGCCACCGCCAACGTAGCCCCCGCCGTCACCGCGCCCGCAAGCGTGACACTGGACACCGAGCTGCCCGCCGTGACGAAGATAACCGAAGAGACAAAGACCAAGGACAGCGAGTACTTCCACCTGCACCTCGCATGGAAAGCTCCGGAAACCGACATCCCCGTTGTGGGCTACAACGTCTATTCCGACGTCCGCCCCACTACCAAGAACCCCGCGCCCGACAATGACAAGGTCTACCTCACCGAGCCCAAGTACGACTGGAACTGGATTGTGGGCGGCGACACCCAAAAGGATGTCTACATAGAAGTAGTCTACAACATCGGGCGCAAGCGTTCGGAGGCGTTCAGCTACACGCTTGACGACTCGTTCAGCGGGATAAGCTCCGCCACCGCCGACAAAGCCGCCCGCACACTCACGAAAAGCGGCGCGACGATATACGGCGGAGAGGCTTGCCGCTCCATCACGCTCTACTCCGCCGACGGCACACGCCGCGCAAGGGGCGCAGCAAGCGTCAGCCTTGCCTCGCTGCCCAAGGGCGTATACGTGGCACGCGCCACAATGGCGGACGGCACCACGGAGACGCTCAAAGTGGTGAACGACTGACGCGGGCACACGGCAGACAAAGAGAGAGCACTCTCTTTCAAAGACATACTGCACACAAGGTGGCTGGCGCGACTTTCCACTACTAAGACACAGGGAAGCCCGCACGCCGCCTTGCGCGGTAAAGACAGACAAAAGGAAAACAAGAAATACACACATACACAAAAATGAAGAAAAGACTTACGCTTGCGTGCGCCGCAGCCCTCACTGCCTCCGGCACGCTGAACGCGCAGAACCCCCTCGTGCTCCAGTCCCCCAACGTGGACGTGGAATATCAGGTGGCAAGCCTTTCGCCCAACGGCAAATGGGCCTGCGGCAACATCAACGACGGATACTACCGCGGCTTCCTCTGGAACCTCACCACGGGAGAGTTTGTAGAGCTCTCCCCGCAAGGCGACAAAACCATAGCCCTTAGCGTCTCCAACGACGGCACGGTCGTAGGCACCTTTATGGACGACGACGCTACGCCCAACCACGCCACCGTAGAGAACGGCGGATACTACAAAAACGGCAAGTGGCACCACCTCGAGACCGAGGGCGGCTCGCTTCCCACCGACGACACCGCTGCCTCGCAAGTGCAGGCCATCAGCCCCAACGGCAAACTGGCCGCCGGCATCGCCTGCGTGGGCAAAAACCAATGGGCGCCCGTGGTGTGGAACCTCGAGACCGGCAAGTCGCAGACCTACCTCTACGACAATCCCTTCCCCGAATACGCCGGAAAGCGCGGCGCAAACGTGGGTTCGATACTCGGCATAGCCGACAACGGAACGGCCGTAGGATGGATATACGGCAAAAAGGCCAACCGCACCCCGTGCATCTGGCTCTCTGCCACCGACACCATTCTCCCGCGCCTTGACGAGTCCGGCCCGTTCAGCGTGGCTGGCTCCATCAGCCCCGACGGCACGAAGGCTGTCGTGATGAACGCCATCTACGACATACCCACCCGCACGCAGAAGCAGTTTATCACCTGGGACGGTCTCTATTCGTATGACTTCTACAAAATCAACGACGACGAGACTATCGTAGGCTACACGCAGAAAAGCGAAAGCGAGCTCGCCGAGGCCGCCATCATCAAGGACGGCGTGCGCTACGCGCTCAAAGAGTACCTCGAGAAGCTCGGCGCAGACTTTTCCAAGTACCCCAGCCTCCTTGAAGCCGAGGCACTGAGCAACGACGAGAAGACATTCAGCGCAATGGCGTACGACGAGAACCAGATTCCCCGCGCCCTCATCATAAAGCTCGACGAAAACACCACCGCCCCCGCGCCCGTAGGTCTTAGTGCCCGCGTCCTCACCGGGGCAAAAGCTGTCGAACTGACTTGGCGCGCGCCGCTCGCCGGAGACTCCGCAGTGACTGGATACAACGTCTACCGCGACGGGAAGAAGCTCAACTCTGCCGCACTCACCGAGCGCCGCTTCACGGAGACCGGCCTTACGGACGGCAGCACCTACGCCTACACGGTGAAAGCCGTATACGAAAGCGGCGAGAGCGCGGCCTCCGAGGCAGCCACAGCCACCCTTTCGCCCCTCGCCCCGCAAGCCGTGCGCAAGCTGAGCGCGACGCAGCGCGGCTTCAACAACGTGCAGCTCTGCTGGGACGCGCCCGACGCGGCACTCCCCACCTACGCCTACACGGACAGCATACAGAAAGTGTACGCCATGGGCGGCGGCAACGTAGACTTTGAGAGTGCCGTACGCCTGCGCTCTTCCCTGCTCGCAGCATACAAGGGCGAGGGGAAAGACATCAGCGACGTGTACTTCTACCCGATGGGCGCTGGCGCAACCTTCAAGGTCAACTTCTACGCAGCCGACGATGTCGCCACGCCGCTCTATACGCAGACCGTAGACGGAAGCACGCTCGTGTACGGGGAAAAGAACCGTGTGAAGCTCACCACGCCGTTCGCTGCCCCCGAAGGCAAAGACGTGATTGTAGCCATTGAGGTTACCCTCACCAACGGCACGAGCGCCAGCACGGTGATGGGCGAAACCTTCGGCAAGTGCGACCCCGGCTACAGCGACCTTATACGCCAGCGCGGCGCAAGCGCGGAGGCCGACTTCTACTCTATGTACGACCGCATGCTTGAAAGCGAGGACGGCTCCATGATGTACGAGACGGCGTTCCCCATCTACGTGGCATTCGGCTCCGCAAGCGCGTCCGACGCAAGCACGGTGACAAGCTACGCCGTGAGCGAAGGCGGCAAAGCCGTCGCTGCTACGGACGGCACGTCCCTTTTGGTAAAGGGCGTCACCGAAGGCACACACACCTACACGCTCGCCGCCGCCTACGCTGACGGAAGCAAGGGCGCAGAGACAAGCGCAACGGTGAACGTGGAGCTTGAAGCAAGCGTCTACGAGCCGCAAAACACGGCCGTGGCAGTGGACGGCTCTGCCATCCAGGCTACATGGAACTCCTGCGCGGCAGACGACAACCGCTCCATCCTCACCTACTCGTCCGACACGCAGGCGG
Organism: Alloprevotella sp.; assembly: GCA_963651485.1. Taxonomy (GTDB): domain Bacteria; phylum Bacteroidota; class Bacteroidia; order Bacteroidales; family Bacteroidaceae; genus Alloprevotella. The sequence goes on from CAVJPT010000001.1 coordinate 116,783, forward strand.
GCGGCGTGCAAGGCTCCGTGATGGCGAAGACTCTCTACAGCGGCGACGACACGCGCACCTACGAGGGTTACCAAATCAAGGGCGTACGCTTCTACCCCACGGGCGACGCGGACTTCACCTTCTACATACAGCAGGACGGCGAGACTGTCGCCGAGATTCCCGTTGAGAACTATACGCTTAACCGCTGGAACGAAGTAAGCCTCGAAGAGCCTGTCACCGTAAGCCGCAACGCGGAGTACGGCCTCATTCTCGACTGCTACGACGTGGCCAAGGCCGACAAGGCTCTGGGCATGGACGACCAGTGGGCACGCCGCGGCACGTCCGACCTCTACTCCTCCGACAACGGCCAGACTTACACGTCCCTGGCTGACGCGGGCGGCAACAACGCCAACTGGATGATGGGCCTCGTACTCGGCACGACCGAGGGCACGGCTCTGCCCCTGCAGGGATACAACGTGTACGTCGACGACAAGAAGGCAAACGACGCGCTCCTTAGCGACACGGAGTTCTCCTACGACTTCGACACCGAAAAGACCGCCACGCACAAGCTCCGCGTATGGGCCGTGTACGGAGGCGAGTACGGAGGCGACTACTGCGGCGAGGAAGTGTCCTTCGTCATCAACCCCACCTCCGGCATCAGCAGCGTTGCCGCCGACTCGCCCCTGCGCGTGAGCCGCGACGTGACGAGCATACAGATTGAGGGCATCTCCGTGAAAGGCATGACGCTCTACACCGCCGCCGGAGCAGTGGCTGCCAAGAGCACGACGGGCCGCCTCGGCGTGTCGCAGCTCCCCGCCGGCTCCTACGTGCTGCGCGTGACGGCTGCAGACGGCAAAGAGTACACGCGCAAGCTCGCTTTCTAATCTCTTCGGAAAAGACGGAAAAATGACAAACAAGCATTTCCTGGCGGGGACGCTGCTCGCGCTGGCGCTCCCCGCCATCCCCGCCGCCGCCCAGAGCGCGGCACAGATAGGCTATACCACCTTCCAGTACCAGCGCAACAACGGCGTGATGTTCAACAGCAAGCCCGTGAGCGACACGGACAGCCGCATGACGCAGGGCGCAGCCATACACATAGGCAAGGAGAAAGCAGCCCTGCTGAAAGGCTGCACGCTGACAGGCATACGGGCGGCTTTCGGCACGAAGCACGTATCGGACATGAAGATATTCGTCACGCGCGAGCTGGGCGGCACGCCCATTGCCGAAGCCTCGGTAAGCGGCGCAACCACCTCGGCGAAGAACTTCAATTTTTCCTCCCCCGTGACGCTTGACGGCGAGGACTTTTATGTGGGATACACCCTCCTGCTCGAATCCTCCGACTACCTGCCACTTCTCTACGACCGCACGTCCGACCTCGCAGCCGGTACGTCGTGGGCATACACGGGAGACGGGTGGACGGACATTTCGGGCTATGGCCTCGGCGCGCCCATCCTGCGCATGCTGGTGTCCGACGCGCCCGCTTTCGCCGATGTCGTGGTGAAACCCTTTGTCACCGACAACTACTACAAGGCCGGCGAGGACTTCCCCGCCACGGCACAGATATTCAACTTCGGCACGGAGACCGTCACTTCGCTTACCATTAAAGCGAAAGTAGGCGAAAGCTCCGAGACCTCCGAGACCGTCAGCGGACTCTCCATCGCCCCGGGCGCCACGTACGACTACACCATGCCGGGCGTGACCTCCAGCGAGGCAGGGCACTACTCCCTCGAGCTTTCGGTAGACGCTGTAAACGGAGCGGCAGACGCAGCCCCCGCCGACAACGCCAACCAGAGCAGCGTCTGCATATACCCCGCCGATATGACGCGCAAGTACCTCATCGAGAAATTCACGGGACAGACTTGCAGCAACTGCCCGGATGGCGACAAAGACATGAAGTCCTTCATCTCCGGCGCGGAAGACGACTATGTAATCGTGGCACACCACGCCGGCTACGAGCCCGACTACTTCACGATGAAGGAAGACAGCGAACTCACGTGGTTGTACGGCACAAGCGGTACGTACGCGCCCGCCTTTATGCTCAACCGCTCCATCTTCCTCCAAGGACAGTCTACCCCTGTCTTCGGTCCGAACATCAACAACACCACTACCACGCAGAACTTCGCCAACGCGCTCTCCGTGGCAGCTCCCTCCCAGCCGTATGTCAAAGTGGATATGGGCAACACCTACGACCCCGCCACCCGCAAGGGGCAGGTAAGCGTCACGGTCACCACCTACAACACGCCGTCCGACGGCGCGAAGCACACGCTCAACGTGTGGCTGACGCAGGACAAGCTCATCAGCTTCCAGAAGGGCGACAGCAACAACTACGACCACAGCCACGTCTTCCGCGCTTCGCTCACGGGCAACTGGGGCGAAGAGATAACGCTTGACGAAAGCGCGCCCGTAACCCGCACCTACGACTACGAGGTGCCGGACGGCTATTTCGCCTCCTACTACGACAAGAGCAATATAAAGGAAGAATATCTCCCCTACTACACCCCCGCCGCCGTACCCGCCAACATGAACATCGTGGCCTTCGTGGGCGGCGTGACAGGCTCGCCCACCCAATGCCCCGTGTACAACGCCGCCACACTTCCCCTCTACGACGGAAGCGCCGGCATTCACGGCGTGGCAGACGGGAGTGCAGAGAAAGCGACAGTCAATGCAGCCGCCGGCCGCATCTCCGTCTCCGGCGACTTCCGCGCCGCCAGCGTGTACAATACGGCGGGACAGCAAGTAGCCACCCTCACGGCCGAAGCCTCTACAGGGCAGCTCCCCGCCGGCGTTTACATCGTGCGCGTAGACGGCGGCACGGCACGGAAAGTGGTGGTCAACGGAGCTTTCTAAAAGACAAAACGCCCTGACGGCTTTCCCAGAGACCGTCACTACGAACAAACCGCCCGTTGGCAAGAGAGCGACGCGACGCTTCCTGGCCGACGGGCGGTTTTGAGATAAAAAACTCCGCCGCACCGGGGCTTGCCCCAAGTGCGGGGACAAACACCAGCACTGCAATGAAAAAGAAATACCTCCCCCTGCTTCTCGCCCTGGCGGCACTGCCGGTAGGGGCGCAAAACCGCCTCTCACCCTCGCTGCGCCAGCAAGCGGCGATGACACGCCGCGCGAAAGGCCTGCAAGCCGCCGAGAAGCTATACCCCGCCTTTGTCTACGCCGCAGGCCCGCAGGCGAAAGCCGCGCTGCAAGCCTTAGGCATAAAGACAGGAGCGGGCACAGACACGCTCTTCACCGCCCGCATCCCCGGCTCGCTGCTCGAAGCCGCCGCCAACACCGAGGGCGTGCGCTACGTTGAGGGCGGCACGCGCGTGCGCCCCACGCTCGACAAGGCACGCGCCGCAAGCGGAACGGACAACATCCTTTCCGGCACGGGACTGCCGCAGGCCTACACGGGTAAAGGCGTGGTAGTGGGCGTGGTGGACGCGGGCTTCGACTACCGCCAGCCGGCTTTCCGCTCCCCCTCCGACGACAGCGTGCTGCGCATACGCCGCGTGTGGGAACAGACCTACACGCAAGGCACGCCGCCGCAGGACTTCGGCTACGGCAGCGAACTCACCGAGGCCACGGACATACTCACCGCCGAGGGCGACATCAGCTCCAACTCGCACGGCACGCACGTCAGCGCCATCGCCGCCGGCCGCGACTGCGGCAACGGCTACGGCGGCGCAGCTCCCGAAGCGGACATCGTGCTGGTGAGCATGGACGGCGACACGCCGGACAACGCCGCCATCTCCGATGCCGTGGCATACATCTACGCCTACGCCAAAGAGCTGGGCAAGCCCTGTGTGGTAAACCTCTCGCTCGGCACGCAGACAGGTCCGCACGACGGAACATCGGCCTTCGACCGCCTCTGCGACGCCATGCAAGGCGAGGGCTGCCTCCTCGTGGGTTCGGCGGGCAACGACGGCGCATCGCCCATACACGCTGAGACAGACGGCGGCAAGCCGCTCCGCACTTTCGTAGACTTCATCAGCCAGCCCTCGGAAACCAACACGGGCGGACAAGTGGACATCTGGGGCAGCGCGGGAGGAAGCTACAAGCTGCAAGTGGCGCTCATAAAGCTCTCCACCGGCGAGACGGTCATAGCCTCGCCCGAGGTAGACGCCGCGCAGGCCGAGGGCAGCTCCGTCACTTTCGAGCTTACGAAAAACAGCAAGGGAAGCGTCACCGTCACCTCCGAAGTGAACCCCGTCAACAACAAGCCGCACTCGCTCGTCACGCTCGACGTCACCAACGTGCGCTACAACCACGCCCTCGCCCTTATCGTCACGCCCGCCGATGCGGAGACCCACGTCGACCTGTGGGCAGACAACCTGCAAGTGCAGCTCACCGACAACGAGCTTGACGGCTACACCGCAGGAGACACGAAGCAGACCGTCGGCGAGCTGGGCGGCACAGGCAAACGCATCATCAGCGTAGGCGCGTACACCACCCGCGCCGCCTACACCCCGCAAGGCGGCACGGAGACAACGCTCGACGAGACAGTCGGCGCGGTTTCGTCGTTTTCTGCCGCCGGCCCGTCCGCAGACGGACGCATGAAGCCGGACATCTCCGCCCCGGGCTGCTACATCGTCTCCGCGCTGTCAAGCAACGACACCTCGCTCTCCTCCTACCCCATCGCCGACGCGCACACTTGGGAAAACCATACCTGCGTATGGGGATACATGCAAGGCACGTCCATGTCCGCTCCGCTCGTGACAGGCACACTCGCCACATGGCTTGAAGCCGACCCCACGCTCACGCCCGAAAAGGTACGCGAGAGCCTTGCCGCCACAGCTACCGACACGGAGGCCGCGGCCGCTGACCGCACCCACCTCGGATACGGCAAGCTTGACGCATGGGCGGGACTGAAACACGTCATCGCCACCGCCGGCATCTCCGCCCCCGCCTCCGCTGCTGCCACGGCGGCCAGCGTGCGCCGACTTCCGGGCGGCGACATCGAGGTCTGGCTGCCGCAAGGCACGTCCGCCACGCGCGTAGCACTCTACTCCGCCACGGGACAAGCCGTCCTCGCGCCCCGCACCGCCGGCACGGACACCCTCGTCCTTCCCGCCGCTTCCCTCGCGCCCGGCACGTACATCCTGCGCATCGGGGAAAAGAGCGTGAAAATAGCACGATAAGCCCTCCGCCGCAAGGCGCGGCAGTCTGCTCCGCACACTGCGTGCGCCCGCCTCAAAGAGACGGGCGCACGCTTTTTTACGTCCCACTTTCTGCCCCCGAGAAGCCCAAAAGTGTCCTATTTTTCCTATTTTGAAAATATAAAGACTGTTAACGGAGATTTGGAAAACGGGGAAAAATTTTGTATCTTTGTCTTAGAAAAGAGAGGATACGCGGCCGTGCGTACCCTCTCTTTTCGCGTTATTGATTATCAACGACTTACAAAACAAAAAGTGTACATCCCGCCGCTACGGGGTGTACATCCCGGAGCGACTGCCCCCATTCCCGTCGCGACTAAGCCGGTCTTAGGTTCCGCAAAGCCCCTTTGCATGCCCCAAACGCCCCTTTCAGCAGCCGCTGCGACCGCCCCGTACCCTTAAATAAACATAAATCTTTTCCCGGACCGCGGCTCAAAAAAGTGTCCTATTTTTCCTCTTTTCCCGACGCCGCACACCGTCCCCCGGCAAGCCTGTTGCGCAAGACCGGAAGAGCCTTTTGCCAAGAATCTGTCCATAAGAGAAACGGCATTTGCAGCGTCCTTTTCAGACAGCAAAAAGCGACCCGCACAAACGAAGAGCCGCTCGCCTTCACGGCGAGCGGCTCCTGCTTTTCCCGTCGCGGCATTGCGCCGCGCACTGCGTGCGGGTGAATCCCGCACTGCGGTCACTACTTGTCCATACCTTCCCAAAGCCCCGAGTCGGGGATGGGGTTGGACGCGCTCTTGTCCGAGTTGTCCACGTCCGTCGTCTTGTCCACGCTCACGCTTGTGGCGAGCATGCCCTCGCTGCGAAGCGGCACGCGACACGCGGCGGGCTCGGTATATGCGGTTTTCCTTATTGCCATAAAATGTGTGTGTCTATGTTTTTTGACAAAACTTACTGCGCAATAGCCTTGCGCCCGTTCACGATGTAGAGTGTGCCCTTTACGGGATTTGCGACCCGGCGGCCCGTGAGGTCGTACACGGCGGCAGGAGCATCGGCTACGCGGGAAGCAGAGTCTATCCCCGTGAAAGTGCCGCTGTCGTGGCTCACGGCGAAACTAAGCAAGCCGGACGTGCCGGAGGCGGCAGTCACATAAGAGCGGAAAGCGTACACCTTGCCCTTGTCGCTGGTGATGCCGAAAGCCGTGCCGTCCGAGCTGAGCTTGTACTTGCCCGCACCGATGGCGGCGTTGAGGTACGAGCCGGTCATCGTCACGCCGTCTGCGCTCACTTCTACGGGTTCTGCCACAATCTCTGCGTCAGTTTTCGTCACGCTCCATTCCGTCACGTCGTCGGGGCAATATACCAGACAGGGCTGCCCTGCGGGATTTTCGCCGGAAAGCGTCTTGAAGCCGATGGTGGCAGCCTCCGTGCCGCCGCCGTAGTTGGCGCCATAGAGCGTCTCTATGCGCGAGCCCTCTCCGAAGTCGGAAGCGGAGACTGCAAACGGGAGGCAAACGCTGTTCCACCCGGCCGTGTTGGTGCGGGCATAGGTTATTTTGTCCGCAGTAAAGTCCGAAGGCGAGTAGAAAGCGGTTTTGTCCGTTATCACGACGTTTGCCGCGCGGGGAGCGTCGGCATCTGTGGCATCCACCACGTTTGCCGTCTCCGCAAGCGCGGAGGGAAGTGCCGAACCGTCCTTGGGCTGGACGAAAGCGAGCGCATTGCCGGTAAGCACGGGGATAGTAGCAGCCGTGCCGTCAGTATAGACCGTATTGCTCTTGTCAGCGGAGAGCGCGTCGGCGTGGTATACCTTAAGCTCCCACGTGTCAGCCCCTGCGGCGGGCAAGGTGATGTCCGTTCCGTCAGGCTGCGCCGCCTTCACCACCATTGTCTTTCCGCTGAGCGCGGCGACTACGGAAGCGGGCAGCGTGAAGGTGTTTTGGTTAGAGAAATAGAGCAGCGTGCCGTCGCTGTCGTACACCTTGTAGCCCACAGCCCCCTCGCCGCTCATCGTGAGCGTGTTGTCGCTTTGGCTGTAAGTGTAGCCGCTGGCATACTTGCCCTCTGCGTAGTCAGAGTAAGAGCCCACGTCCCCGCACTTGCCCACGGCGTCCTCGTCGTTGTAGTCGGTGCGCAGCACCTGCGAGCCGTCGGCGTTGTAGAGATAGTTGCCGTCGTGGTCGATGGCGGGCTCGTGCTTGATGTGGTTCTCTATGAAAAGTATGTTGCCCTTAGGCTTGGCGTAGGTGTGCATCTCCGCTATCGCCGCGTCTATCATCTCCTGCGTGTTGACGGTATAGTAGGTAGCGTAGTCGCCAATCTCCCGCGTCTCAAACGGCACGAAGAAGCCGAAGGCGCGGAAAAACTCGCTCAGGTCGTCGCCCGTCACCTCGCAGCACTTGAGTGCAAATTTCAGGAAGTCACCCGAAGCGGGCGTGGGATTGCTTGCCGAGCCGGTGCTGTGGTTGAGCGGGTCGCTCCGCAGGGCGCGGAAAAGGGCGCGGCAGAAGTCGGGCTTGTAGCCCGCAACCTCGTAGTAGAGGTAAAGCTTCAGGTAAAGCGTGTTGCGGTCCCAGAGGTTGTAGTCGTGCCAGGAGGTCCCGGCGGCGTACAGGTCGGCAATGTCCTTAAACTTGCGCCCGTTAAGACGCGTAGAGGTTTTGCCGTTGAGGTGTACGATGATTTGCGAGAAGAGGTTGTTGGAAATCTCCGTGCAGCCAATCATGTTGATCATGCTCTGGTGGTTGTGCCCGTTTTCGTGCGCGGGTCCCCAGAGCGAGCCGCCGCCGGCTGCCATGTTGTCGTAGTTGAGCACCGAGGAGAGCGTGTTCTCGTTGTAGTACGTGCCGTAGGTGGTGGCAAACATATAGTTGTACGTGCAGGAGTAGAAGCCGTTGACGTTGTTCCACCGGTCGTAGTAGTCGTTGATGGCCATCTTTTCATGGAACACGTCCATCATCCAGTCCCAGAAGTCCACAATCTCGCGCATCTTCTCGGGGACGTACTGCTTGGTGAGCGTGCTGTTGAGCTGGTAGATGAGGTGGCGGCCCTTCATCATAGCCATGCTCTTGGAGAAGAGCCCGTCCTCCACCATCTCTTTCCACGCCTCATCCGTGTCGATGCCCGCGCGTGTAGCGTCGAAGTAGCCGTCCACGCTTCCGCCCTCTACGTGTACGGGCAGCGCGGGATAGTCGGCGAGCTTCTTGGAGGTGTCAGAGAGGTCGGTCGTCACGGTGTAGACGAAGTAGAGCGCGCCGGAGGTCTTCGCGCTGACCACGTTAAGCCCCTTCTTGAGGGTGGCAATCTCCGAGCCCTGCGAGTCGGTCTTCAGCACGCTGCGCAGCTTGAGCGTAGCCCCGTCGGGAATGTCCGCGCCCACGTAGATGTAGGTAGGCTCGTAGGGATTTGTCCAGATGCCCGTGGGGTTGCTCAGGCTGGTGTACTCGTTGCCTATCTTGAGAAGGTTGTTCCAGGTGCCGGCGGCGGAGTAAGGATTGACGTCGCGCACGCGGAATATTTTTTCCCACTTAGCCCAAGAGGCGTTCTTCGCCTTTACGGCGGCAGCCTGCAAGGTTTCCGAGTCCACGCCGGCGGCGGCAAGGGCGGAGCGGAGCGCGTCGTCGGTCATGTCCTTATAGGCGTCGGCCAGCTCCGTACAGTATGCGTCTGTGAAGAACGTGGGGTAAACCGCATTGTAGGTGTCTATGTTGCCCAGCTCCGCATTGAGTGCCGCGTAAGCCGTTTTCTGTGCGGCTATCTCGGCATCGGTCATGTCGGAAGCGACGAAATACCATTCCGAGCCTTGGGCGCTGGTGGTCCATATCACGACACTGCCCGTATTGGGCTGCGCGTGCAGTCCCTGCCCCGTATTGGAGGGCATGGCTACGGTGAAGCGCGACTCGAAACGCTTGCTTGTGCGCGCCACTTTCAGACCGGCGTAGTCGCCGCTGACGGCTTCCCCGTCCTGTGTGGTGCAGCGCGTGTTGTTGTTGGCGCTGACGATGGAGACGTACTGACCGGTGAGCGCGTTGGCAAGCTGGTAGCAGCCGTCCATCCCGCTGACGGGGGTGAGGCTCCAAAGCTGCAGGGCGTCCTTGGAGCGCGTGTCCTCGTGCGTGAGGAGCTTGTCGGAGTTGTCGGTCAGCGACTCGCCCGGGTACATCGCGCTGCGCAGTCTGACGTACACGCCCTCTGCGGGCACGTCGCTTAGTATTCCGGCAAGGTTGTCAAAGGCGGCACGCACCGCGTCGTCGGTTAGCTCGACGCTCTCGAAAGTCCAGTTGGACCCCGTGCCGGCCGAGGGTTCCCAAGGCACTACGCTGTAGCCGTCGCCCTGCGCGTGTATCGCCCCGCCGTCGCTTCTGTTGCCGTCGCCGGAGAAGTCGCTGTTGGCGGAAAGGTTCACGTAGCTTTCCGTGTCGGCGTTACCAGGATAATAGCGCACATAGAGCGTCTTGGCGGAAGCGTTGGAGTTGTAGAAATCGAGGTATTTGCCCGTGGCGAGGTTGCGGAACGTGTAGCCGCCGTCGCCTGCGCCCTCCGCAATCCATATCTGCTTGTCGGCATCGTCGCCGCTGAGCAGCGTCTGCATCTTCTCGGAGCCGTCGTTGTCGGTGATGTAGAATGCCGCATCGGTATAGTACCCGGCGTTTGTAGAGGCGTTGCGTGCCGTCCTTATGCGCAGTTTTCCGCCCGCAAGCACAGTCTTGAGGGCTTTCTGCTTGTCAAAGCTCACCTTCGCGGCTGCGAGAGCCTCCTGCTGCTCGGAAGTGAGCGTGACGGCGTAGAAGTTCCAGAGCGAATTGAGGTCGTTGCTTCCGTCATAAAACGTCCACGAGTATATCTGCCCCGTGGTAGTGCCGCCGCCCGCCGTGGCCGACCCCGCACTCTTGTCCGTAGAGTTGAAGCCGAGGGTAGTGTTGTCCCTGATGTCGTAGCCCGCAAGGTGGTTGGCGTTGTCGGCGACGGTGAAGCCGTATGGAGTGATGCCGGTCTTGTACTGCGCGTCCTTCGTGCCGGAGAGGCTCTGCACATAGTTGCCGGTAAGGGCGTTCAGAAAAGCGGTCTTGCCGTCGCTCTGGCTGACAAGATACCAGTACTGCGAGAAGTCGCCGTCGTTGTCGCTGCTTGTGTAGTCCACGGATACGAGTCCGCCCGACGCGTCCTCGGCAAGCGCATAGGAAGCGTTTTTCTGGTTCGCCACCCGGTAAAGCTGCGTCTCGCTCGCCGTAGGCACGGCGAAGCCCTTTTCTTCGAGGTAGGCCTCCTTGCATTTCCAGAAGCCCCACTCCGAGTTGCTAAGCCCGCTGCTGTTGCCGTTGTTGGCTGCCCAGCCGCCTATCTGCCCCGTCCCGTACATGTTGTAGCTGATGGAGTTGTCGGCAGAGGCCTTTATGTTGAACCACGGGTCACTGCTGCCCGTCTTGTCATTTGCCCCGATGTACACCTCCGCGCTCGCGGTCTGCAGCGTGGCGGTGGTCCCCTTGCTGCTTACCGGGGCAAGGTAGCGCCCCGTGCTCTTATTCTTTACGGTATAATAGCCGTCCTTTCCCGAAACGGCGGTGACGAGCCACAGCGTGGCATCCGTGCGTGCGCTGAAAGCCTGCGCCTTGAGCGTCCCCGAGTCGTCGTAAAGGAAGGGACTTGCCTTTGCGCCGTTGTCGCTGCCGCCGCACTTGATGTAATAGGCAATGCCGCTGGTGAGCTCGCTCACGTTCTGCGCTGCCAGCCGCTGCGGGCCGCAAACTATGCAAAACGCCAAAAGCCCCCAAAGCCAATGCCAGGGTCGTGTGTTTTTCATATAAAGAAAGCTTGTTGTGACTTTTATCCGCAATAGTGTCTTCGTCCGGCCGCCGTCGCGCGTACACGGACGCTGCGGCAAATGTAAGGATTTTGCGCCGGCCCGTCCTCTTCCTCTTTACGTTTTATAACAAACAGACTGTTTCGGACGGGCATACAGCCACTCTGAGAGGCAAAAAGCGCAAAGCGAAGCACCGGACAGACCGTCCTCAGCCCCGCTCCGCACACAAATCACGGAATCCCGTACGCGTTTCCCGCCAACCTTGCCGCGTTCTCCAAGGCACGCACGGGAAATACATGCAAAACGCGCCCGACACCGTCCTGCTTTACGCAGACGGCATCGGGCGCGCCAATGTCACCATTGTTTCCCCGCCTCACTTAATATGCTGCCTTATGCGCTGGAGATAGGCGTTGAGGGCTGGCTCGTCGTGGCGTTCGATGATGCCGCGCAAGGCGGCGAGTTCTTCCTCTATCTTCGCTACCTGCGCCCCGGTGTGCGGATTGAAGAGAATCTCGCGCAGAAGCCCGTCGTCCTCACCCAGTACGCCGCGGGCTATTTGCATGTGCCGCTTGAACGTAGTGCCCGGCGCGTCCTGATGTTTCATCACCGCCGCAAAGACAAAGGTGCTGACGAAGGGAATGCTCAGGGAGTAGGCCACGGTCTCGTCATGCTGGCTGAAAGTGTACTCGCGCACGTTAAGCCCAAGGCGGGTATAGAGGTCGCGGAAGAAGACGCGGCCCATATAGTCGCCCTCGGAGATGACGATGGCACTCTCCGTGCTCAACGCGCCGAGGTTGGCGAACGTGGGGCCGAACATGGGATGCGTAGAGACGTAGCGTCGGCCGCACGTCTCGTAGAACTCGCGCAAGCCGGTCTTGACGGAGGCTATGTCGCTTATGATGCAGTCCGCCGGGAGATGGGGCAAGGCTTCGCGGAAGACGGGAAGCGTCTGCTTGAGCGTCACGGCATTGATGACCAGCTCCGGGCGGAAGTCGTCCACCTCGTCAAGGGAGGTGAAGCGGAGCGTATTGTACATGAAGCGGAGACGCTCCGGCGCGGTGTCGAGCACGGCAGTTTCGTGCTCAAAGCTAAGGAGGTCGGTGAAGAAAGAACCCATCTTCCCCGCCCCGAGTATAAGTATTCTCATTTTCCTATGGGATAAGAGTGTACGGGCCGGCGGCTCAGTCCTTGTTCATCACGTCTATCTGCTGGCGCACGCTTTCCTCGTGTATCGCCTCGAAGACCCTCTTCACGAAGTCGCCCGACATGCCGCACAGCACGCCGTGCACGCCGCGCTTGTCAAGAATTTCGGTATAGCGTCCCGTCTGCACGACGGTCATGTCGTGCTCGCGCTTGTACTCGCCTATATCGCGGCTTATGTGCATGCGCTTGGCAAGAAGCTCGACAAGCGAGTTGTCTACCTCGTCTATCTGGCTACGCAGCGAATTGAGGCTCTCCGCCGTGTCGGTGACGCGGCGTATGGCAAGTTTCTGCAGGATAAAATGCAGCACGTCTGGCGTCACCTGCTGCGAAGCGTCGCTCCACGCCTCGTCCGGGCAGCGGTGGCTCTCCACGATAAGTCCCTCGTAGCCCATGTCCATAGCCTGCTGGCAGAGCGGGGCGATGAGTTCGCGCGCGCCCCCCATGTGGCTGGGGTCGCCGAATATCGGGAGGTTGGGGACACGGCGGCGAAGCTCAATGGGGATATGCCAAATGGGCGGATTGCGGTAAAGCCGCTTGTCGTAGGTGGAGAAGCCGCGGTGTATCACGCCGAGGCGCGTCACCCCCGCCTGATTGAGGCGTTCGAGACCGCCAATCCAGAGTTCGAGGTCGGGGTTTACGGGATTCTTCACCAGCACCGGCACGTCCGTACCGTGCAGCGTGTCCGCAATCTCCTGCATGGCAAAGGGGTTGGAAACCGTGCGTGCGCCAATCCAAAGGAAGTCGAGTCCGGCAGCAAGCGCAGCCTCGACGTGCTGGCGCGTCGCGACCTCCGTGCCGACCCTCATCCCCGTCTCGCGCTGTACGCGCTGCATCCACGGGAGACCGGCTTCGCCTACGCCCTCAAAGCCTCCGGGCTTCGTGCGCGGTTTCCAGATGCCGGCGCGAAAGAGGCCGATGCCGTTTTTTGCCAGTTGGGTTGCAGTCTCTACGACCTGCTCCTCAGTCTCTGCGGAGCACGGGCCGGCTATCACTACCGGGCGCTTGGGCTGCCCGTCTGTCTGTCCCGCGATGTTGAGCGGGGTAAGATTCAGTTCCATATATAATAAGGTGTGTCTTGTTTGTCGTTTTGTATTCCTGCGGCTTCCGCCCGTCTACTTGCAGCCGAACGCCTGTCGTATGCGGCTCAGAGCCTCAGCGAGCTTGTCCTCTTTGGCGCAAAGCGATATGCGTATGTAACGGCGGCCGTTTTCGCCGAAGATGAACCCTGGGGTTATGAAGACCCGCGCCTCGTGCAGCACGCGCTCGGTCAGTTGTTCCGCGTCCGAGCAGCCGTCCGGCACGCGCCCCCACAGAAACATTCCCACCTGTCCCGCTTCCATACGGCAGCCGAGCGTTTCCATTATCTGCTCTGCCAAGGCGCGGCGGCGTGCATATACCTGCACGTTGGCCCGCTCGTGCCATTCCTCGCTGTTGGCGTAAGCCTCGGCGGCGGCAAGCTGGAGGGGACGGAACGTACCCGAGTCTATATTGCTCTTGACAGTAAGTATCCAGCGCACGAAGGTGGCGTTTGTGGCAAGCATCCCCACGCGCCAGCCCGGCATGTTGTGGCTTTTGCTCATCGAGTTGAACTCTATGCAGCAGTCCTTCGCGCCCGGCACTTGCAGGATGCTCAGATGCTCGTGACCGAGAATGAAGCTGTAGGGATTGTCGTTCACCACGACGATGCCGTGCCGACGTGCGAAATCGACAAGCCGCTCGTAGGTCTCGCGGCGGGCGGGAGCGCCGGTGGGCATATTGGGGTAGTTGCACCAAAGTATGCGCGTCCGTTCGTCGGCAAGTTTTTCCAGCTCGTCAAAGTCGGGCTGGCGTCCGTTTTCGGGCAAGAGATTATAATTCACCACATTGCAGCCGAGCAGCCGCGACAGGGACGTGTAGGTGGGATAGCCGGGATCTGGCACAAGCACCGTGTCGCCGGGGTTGACAAGCGCAAGGGTGGTGTGCAGGATACCCTCCTTCGAGCCTATAAGCGGCTGTATCTCCGTAGCGGGGTCAAGCTCCACGCCGTACCAACGGCGGTAGAACTGCGCCATCGCCTCCCGCAGCTGCGGTATGCCCGCCGTGGGCTGGTAGCCGTGCGCATCGTCCTTGCGTGCCTCGCGGCAGAGTGTCTCCACGGTCTGCGGCGAAGGCGGCATGTCGGGGCTGCCGATAGCGAGGGATATGATGTCGCGCCCCTCTGCGTTGAGCCGCGCCACCTCCTTGCCTTTCCGCGAAAAATAGTACTCGCCCACGCTGCCGAGGCGGGCGGCCGGCTGTATGTTTGTCTTGCTCATTGTCTTCATTGTTTTGTTTTTCCGCTTGTCACTTTCCTTTGTACACGCCAAGCTCCCGCAGCGCTTTCGTGAGCGGCCGGACGGCATCGATGCACTGCCGGTAGCGCGTGTAGTCCGAATAGGCCACGTCCACGTAGAAAAGATATTCCCATTCGTGCCCGATGACCGGCAGCGACTGTATCTTGGTGAGATTTGCCTTATAAAAGGAGAAAACGCTCAGCACCTGCGAGAGTGCGCCCTCTTCGTGCGGCAGGGAAAAGACGAGGCTGCTCTTGTCCGCGCTTTCCTCCTTGCGGTAGCGGTCGGCGTGCTGCGGTGCGCTGAGCAGAAGGAAACGCGTATAGTTGTGCTTGTTGTCCTCGATGCCTTCCTCTATCACCTTCAGCCCGTAGAGCGGGGCGGCGGCGGCGTTGCATATAGCTGCGTGCCCGCGCAAGCCTTTCCGCGCGATGTCTGCCGCCGCACCGGCGGTGTCGGCCGCCTCCACTGCACGCATGCTGGGATGCGCGGCGAGGAACGCGCGGCACTGCGCCAATGCCACCGGATGCGAATTGACCTCCGTCACGCTCTCTATGTCGTCCTCGGGAAGGCAGAGCAAGCTGTGGGCAATGTGGAGCTTGTGCTCGCCCACCACTGTCGCGCCGCCCGCACGCAGAAGCTCGTAGTTGGGGAGGAGGCTGCCCGCGATGGTGTTTTCTATGGCCATCAGTCCGAGGCACTCGCTGTCTTTGCGCATCTCCTCGAAAATCTCCTCAAAGGTGTCGCAGCACACAAGCTGCACGTCCTCTCCGGCAAAATACTGATGGGCGGCAATGTCGTGGAACGACCCCTTTATGCCCTGTATCGCGATTTTCACCATATCCCTTAAAAGAAAAGCCCCGCCTCCTTGCGCGGAAGCGGGACCTCGTTTGTTGTCTGTCTGTTGTTGTCTCTACCGTCAGCATACGACATCCCGCTTCACCTTCTGGGCAAAGTAAAAGTAAAAGCCGTAAAAGTAGGATGCGTAGTTCAGCATAGAGCCTTGTCTGTTCTTTTCGCTTGCAAAAGTAGGGGTATCTTTCCGTACAGACAAACTTTTGTGCGCCAATATCCGCATTCCGATGAAAAAATGTAACCTTTGCTTCCGCAAAAACTAAACGACATGAAACGACTCTCTTTGGCGTGCATGCGCCGTTATATATATATAGGTATGCTCTGCACCCTTCCGCTTGCCGGAGGCGTGCCGGCAGACGCGCAGGAAGTACGCACCGAGGATGCAACCACGGCGGACTTGTACGCCTTCTCCCCTTTCTCTGCCGAGACAGCGCTTGAGCTTTTCGCCAAGGCGCAGGACGCGGGACGCACCGTCCCTACCGAGGAGGAGTTTGCCGCAGCCGGTCTCCTGCCCGTTGACATCTCTTTCGTGCGCTCGCACGTCAGGAAAGCGCAGATAGGGCCGCGCACCGACCACCTTGTGCCTTACGTCTATTCCGAGCGCGACCTTTGGCTCAATTTCCCTTGCGCGAGCGAGGAAGACCGGCGCGGCGGCTACCCCAACGCCGACTTTGACACCGATGCCTTTTCCATGTGGCAGTACACCAATCTTTACGGGGCATGGAACCATTGCTTTTTCCAAGCTCCCGGGGCTTGGACGGACGCCGCCCACCGCAACGGGACGGACATGCTTAGCGGACTAAAGTTTTTCGAAAGCTGGAACGTGGGCGATGCCGACTGGGTGGCGTTTTGCACCAAACGCAACGCCGACGGCACTTTCCGCTACGTCAAACCGCTTATCAACGCGCTGCTTTTCTTCGGCCACGACGGCATAAACTTCAACTGGGAAGACGACCACTACAAGGACGCGGACGTGGTGTCTTTCCACAAAGCCCTTTACAAGGAGGCCGCCCGCGTGGGGTTTGACAATTTCCACGTGGCAATGTATACCTCCAATATGGCGTTGCTCCCCACCGAAGCCGACGCGCTTTTCGGCTCTACGGCGAAAGGGAAGACTGCCGACTTGATGCTCAACTACGCCGACGGTGACTTCTCCCCGGAGATGGCGGGTTCTGCCTACGTGGCCGAGCGTCTGACGGGAAGCTCCGCAGGCCTGTACGCCGGCGTGCATATCCTGTCCATGGACCGCTCTTGGGACATTCTCAATGCAGACGAGAGCATGCAAAAGTGCGGGCTGTGCCTTTGGGGCGAGCACGGAGCCACTTGGTTTTGGAGCAACAACGAAGGCACGGACGAGCTGGAACGGCAGGACAATTACCAAAAGCTTCTTGAACGCGGCTTCTCGGGCGGTTACCGCAACCCCGCCCATCGTCCCGAACCCTCGGCTACGGGCAACAACTGGCACACCGGGGAGGACGGAAGCGCGCCCCTGGCCTCGTTCTGCGGCTTGGCGGAGTTTATCCCCGAACGCTCGGCTATACACGGCGACCTGCCGTTTTCCACGCATTTCAGCCTGGGCAACGGCGCGGCCTATGCCTACAAGGGCAAACGCACGGGCGGGCGGTGGACCAACATGGCGGCTCAGGACATTGTCCCTACCTACCGCTGGCTCACGCTGCGGGCGGGAACGGACGATGCGAGCGACGAGGTGCAGTGCGAGTTTACCCACCGCGACGCGTACAACGGCGGATCGTGCCTCCACCTTTCGGGCAAGGAAGTGACGGGCGCGACAGACATCATACTTTTCAAGACTGCACTGCGAGTGGCAGGGAGCGAACCTGTGGCGCGAGTGGCAGTGAAGACGGGAAAAGGCGGCACGACGGCGACCGGCCTTAGCCTGCTGCTGCGCAAAAAAGGTGCGGCGCAATGGGACGAATATCCCGTCGGCGATACACAGGGAAACACTTGGGAAGAAAAAACGCTTGCACTCGCCAACCTCGCCCCCGGCGACTCGATAGACCGCATCGCCCTGCGCGTGCGGGGGACGGGCGCGGACTGCGACCTTTACGTGGGCAAGCTGCAAATAGAGGACGGCACGCGCCGCGCCACCTCCGGGGTGAAAAGCCTTAGCGCGGAG
The DNA here is from genome assembly GCA_963651485.1 of Alloprevotella sp. Taxonomy (GTDB): domain Bacteria; phylum Bacteroidota; class Bacteroidia; order Bacteroidales; family Bacteroidaceae; genus Alloprevotella. The sequence continues at coordinate 134,161 of CAVJPT010000001.1, forward strand.
GTACGGCAAGAGACGCGCACCTCGCTTTCCGTAAAACTCGCCTGGACAGCCGACGCAGCGGGCGGCGAGCGTGCCGAATGGGACATGCTGTCCAACGGCGAGGCGGACATAGACCACTTTGATGTTTTATACAAAAACGGCGCAGACGGACGCGTGCGGGAGGTGGCACGCACCTCGCAGTGGGCTGCACTTGTGCCGCATATCGTCCTTGACTCGGAGACAGACACTCCCTACATAGGCGTGCGGGCAGTGTCCACCGACCTGCATACCTGCTCGCCCGTGCGCTGGATAGCCATCCCGCGCAGCCCGCTTTCCGAGCTTTCCGCCGACACCACGGCGGCGGACATCGCCCTTCCGCTGATGGACGAGGGCGAGGCCGAAGAGCCGGAGGGACTTGACGGAGGGGAGGACGGCATCAGTACCGCCTGCACACCGTCTTCCCGGCCCCGCGCCGAAGCGGCGGGCGCAGGCCTTGTACGCCTCACGGACGTGACCCGCGCTTGGGCGTACACCCCCGACGGCCGCCTCGCCGCAAGCGTGCGTCCCTCCTCCGCCCCGTATCTTTGGCGCCTGCCCGCAGGCACGGTCTACGTGCTGCGCCTTGCCAACGGCAGCCTCTCGCGCACCGTGCGGCTCGGGCTGTAAGAGACAATTGTACTTTTCCATACGCCAGAGGGGCAGACGGCATGACCTTGCCGCCTGCCCTTTTGCTTTCCATTTCCAACAAAAGGAGGGAAACCGCCGTTTTGCGTCCGCTTTTCGCTAATTTTGCGCACGTCTCCCGCCCCGCATGGCGGAAGACGGGACAGGCGACGCGCGGCACGTCCGCGACGCGCCGACTGACAGCTTATGGAAAACAACGGAGATGCCCGCATCCAGCGGCACAAGGCCATCGTGCTTGTAGGCTACATGTGCGCAGGCAAGACCACGGTGGGCAAGGCCCTGGCGAAACGGCTCGGACGCGAGTTCTACGACCTCGACTGGTACATAGAGAAACGCTATCACACGAAAGTGCCGCGCATCTTCGCCGAGCAGGGCGAAGCGAAGTTCCGCGACATGGAGCGGCGTATGCTGCACGAAGTGGCGGAGTTTGAGGACATCGTGCTTTCGTGCGGCGGCGGCACGCCCTGCTTCTTCGACAATATGGAGTACATGGCTTCCGTGTCCTCCACTTTCTATTTGAAAGCCAGCATAGACACGGTGCTACGCCACCTTTCTATGAGCCGCGGCGAGCGTCCGCTTCTGCAAGGCAAGTCGCCCGAAGAGCTTCGCACCTTCATCGCCGCGCAGCTCGCCGAGCGCGAGCCGCTCTACGCGCGTGCCGCCGAGACGGTGGACGTGGACGTGCTCGACTCCTTTGACAAGATAGGCTTGGTGGTGGACGACATAGTCTCCCGCCTGCCGCAATAAGGCTTTTCCGCGGGAAACCGCATTACACCCTAACCCAAACAGACAGAGCGAAAGATAATGCGTAAATGGAGGATTGACGACTCGGAGGAACTCTACAACATCAAAGGCTGGGGCATCAACTACTTCGGCATCAACGAGAAGGGACACGCCTACGTATCGCCCCGCAAGGACGGCGTAAAGGTCGACCTCAAAGAGGTGGTGGACGAGCTGAACGCCCGCGACATCACGGCCCCGGTGCTGCTGCGCTTCCCCGACATACTCGACAACCGCATCGAAAAGACTTCGGAGTGCTTCACACGCGCTGCCGCAGAATACGACTACAAGGCGGAGCATTTCATCATATTCCCCATCAAGGTAAACCAGATGCGCCCCGTCGTGGAAGAGATAATCAGCCACGGCAAGAAATACAACCTCGGCCTCGAGGCTGGCTCGAAGCCGGAGCTGCACGCCGTCCTCGCCACCAACATGGACTCTGACAGCCTCATCATCTGCAACGGACACAAGGACCAGAACTTCATCGAGCTGGCTCTCTTGGCTCAGAAGATGGGCAAGCGCGTTTTCCTCGTCGTAGAGAAGCTGCCGGAGCTTGTCACCATCGCCCGCACGGCAGAAAAGCTCGGCGTGCGCCCCAACCTCGGCATACGCATCAAGCTCGCCGCCTCGGGGACAGGCAAATGGCAGGAAAGCGGCGGCGACGCCTCAAAGTTCGGTCTCAACTCCTCCGAGCTTCTGCATGCGCTCGGAATGCTTGACAAGATGGGGCTGCACGACTGTCTGAAGCTCATTCACTTCCACATCGGTTCGCAAATCACGAAGATACGGCGCATCTCCACCGCACTGCGCGAGGCGGCGCAGTTCTACGTACAGCTGCACGCTATGGGCTTCCACATCGAGTTTGTGGACTGCGGCGGCGGACTCGGCGTCGACTACGACGGCACGCGCTCGAGCAACTCGGAAAGCTCTGTCAACTATTCCATACAGGAGTACGTGAACGACTGCGTCTACACCTTCGTCGACGCGGCCAACAAGAACGGCATCCCCCACCCCAACCTCATCACTGAGGGCGGGCGTTCGCTCACGGCACATCACTCTGTGCTCGTCGTGGACGTACTGGAAAGCGTGAGCATGCCGCACATGGAAGAGGACTTCCACCCTACGGAGAAGGACCACCAGCTTGTGCACGACCTCACGGAGATATGGGACAAACTCTCGCCGCGCTCTATGCTGGAAGACTGGCACGACGCCGAAGACATACGCGACGAGGCGCTCGACCTTTTCCGTCACGGCATCATTGACCTGCGCACGCGGGCACAGATTGAAAGCCTTTACTGGAGCATCTGCCACGAGATAAGCGAGCTTGTACACCATCAGAAGCACGTCCCCGACGAACTCCGCAAGCTCGACAAAATGATGGCGGACAAGTATTTCTGCAACTTCTCCGTCTTCCAGTCCCTGCCCGATGCGTGGGGCATAGACCAGCTTTTCCCCATTATGCCGCTGGCGCGCCTCGACGAGAAGCCCACGCGCTCGGCCACCTTGCAGGACATCACCTGCGACTCGGACGGCAAGCTCACGGCGTACATCAACTACAACCAGCAAACGTCCTACATCCCCCTGCACGATTTCCGCGAGGGCGACCACTATTATATCGGCGTCTTCCTCGTAGGCGCGTACCAGGAAATACTGGGCAACATGCACAACCTCTTCGGCGATACCAACGCGGTGCATATCACCGTGGACGAAGAGGGCTACAGCATCGACAAGACCATAGACGGAGAGACCGTGGCCGACGTGCTGGAGTACGTGCAGTACGACCCCAAGCGCCTTGTCCGCCGTCTGGAAAGCTGGGTGAGCCGCGCCGTGAAAGAAGGCCGCATCACAAACGAGGAGGGAAAGGAGTTTATCTCCAACTACCGCTCGGGCCTGTACGGATACACCTATCTCGAATAGCCGCCGCCCCGTCTCCGGCTTTCCCGCGACTGACCGTACGCGCACACTTCTTTGCCGCCGCCCTCCTTATGGACACTCCGGCGGCGCGCATACACATTTATGGCGGCAGGACAGACAACGTCCTGCCGCCTATTCTATGCCTCAGGCGAAATCTCCCTATTTGGCATCTCCGCCGAATAGACATCAGGCATATTCTGCCCGATAAAAACACTTTTCAGATACTTTCAGTCAAGCGGGAACCGCTTTCCGGATTTTTACGGGAAGCAGGCCGACGGCCTATTCCCTTGCTGCGGCTCCGCGCATCAAAGGTTTGCCACGCGCATAATGTCGGCAAAGACACCGGCAGCGGTGACGTCCGCGCCCGCGCCGTAGCCCTGTATCAGCATCGGGTATTCGCGGTAGCGCTCAGTGGTAAGGAGTATGATGTTGTTAGACCCCTCGAGGTCGTAAAGCGGATGGCTACGCTCTATCTCGCGTAGCCCCGTGCTGCCCTTTCCCTCGCTCCACCGCGCCACGTAGCGCCAGCGTTTTCCTTCGCGCTCAAGCCGCCGGCGTTCGCGCTCGAAGCCCTCGTCAAGGCGCGGCAGTTCTGCCCAGAAAGCCTCTTCTGTGCCATCAAAGAGCGAGGCGGGGATGAAGAGTTCGCGCGCGATGTCGCTTTCCTCGGCGCGGTATCCGCTTTCGCGGGCAAGAATGAGCAGCTTGCGAGCCACGTCCTTGCCCGACAGGTCAATGCGCGGGTCAGGCTCGCTGTATCCGTTTTCCTTTGCCAGCCGCACCGCCTCGGAAAGCGGCGTGTCTGCCGAGAGGGCGTTGAATACAAAGTTGAGCGTGCCGCTCAGCACTGCCTCTATGCGCAGCACGCGGTCGCCGGAACTGATGAGATCCTCTATGGTGTGTATGATGGGAAGCCCCGCGCCCACGTTTGTCTCGAAAAGAAACTTTACCCCTTTCTCCCGCGCCGTGCGCTTGAGCTGCGCATAATCGTCATAGGAGGCCGAGGCCGCAATTTTGTTTGCCGCGACAATGTTGACATTGTGCCGGAGAAGCCGTCCGTACTGCGCCGCCACGTCCGCGCTTGCGGTGCAGTCAACGAAGACGGAGTTGAAAATGTTCATTTCCTCTATCTCCCTCATCATGCGCTCCACGCCGCCCGTTCCGCCGGCTTCCAGTGCCTCGCGGTAGCGTGCCGGGTCTATGCCCTCGCGCGAAAAAGCGGCGTGCCGGCGACCGCCAACCCCCACGACGTTGAGCTTCAGCCCGCGCTCGCGGAAAAGCTTTTCCTTTTGGGCGGCTATCTGTCCCAACAAGCTGCCGCCCACGACCCCCGTACCGCAGATAAAGAGGTTGAGGTCCTCATGCTCGCTTAGGAAAAAACTGTCATGAAGTACGTTCAGCGTCTTGCGCAACTGCGAACGCTCGACAACGAAAGAGAGGTTCATCTCCTGTCCGCCCATCGCCACGGCACTGATGCTGATGCCGTTTCGCCCCAAGACACTGAAAAGCTTGCCCGCAATGCCCGGAAGGTGGCGCATGCGCTCGCCCACCACTGCCACACTGGCGAGACTCTCGTCAAGCTGCGCGGGATTCATCGCCCCGTCCGCTATCTCCGTCGCAAATTCCGCGTCAAGCAAGGCGCAGGCCCGCGGCGCATCGGAGGGAGTCATACAGATGGAGGTACTTGTCTCCGAGGAGTTCTGCGCCACCATAAAGACGCTTATGCCGCCGGCGGCAAGCGTGGTGAAGATGCGCCGGTTGACGCCAATGACACCCACCATAGCCGGACCGCTCACCGTCACCACGCTCGTTTCGCTTACGGAAGAGATGCCGCGGATGGGGCGCTCGCTCTTCGCCGCGTCACGGCGTATCACGCTGCCCCGGGCTTCGGGGCGAAAAGTGTTTTTGACGAAAATGGGAATGTCCTTCTGGCAGACGGGGAATATGGTAGGGGGATAAATCACCTTAGCGCCGAAGTTGCAAAGTTCCATTGCCTCGGCGTAGGATAGCTGGTCGATGGTGAAAGCATTGGGGATGATGCGCGGGTCGGCGGTCATGAAGCCGTCCACGTCCGTCCATATCTCCAGGGCCTCAGCCCCAAGCGCAGCGGCAATCACCGCCGCCGTGTAGTCCGAGCCGCCGCGTCCGAGATTTGTGGTGACGCCCGTCTCGTAGTCGGACGCTATAAAGCCGCCCGTCACCGCCACGCCGTCAAGGCCGGCGAACGTCTCGGAGACGAGTCGGTTGGTCACGGGAAAATCCACCACGCGCTTGCCGCCCTTGCGCTCCGTCTTTATGAAAGAGCGCGAGTCGAAGTGCGCTGCGCCGTCCACGGCCGCCGCCACGATGAGCGAGGAGAGCCGCTCGCCGTACGCCACGATAGCGTCGCGCGTCTTCTCCGTCACGTCCTGTATGAGGCACACGCCGTGCAGTATGCTGCGCAGTTCGGAAAGCAGCGCGGAGAGTTTCTCCTCCAGCTCCGCCAGACTTTCCGGCGAAGCCACCACGTCCTCCGCCATGCGGCGGTGGCGCTCCTCAAGCGCGTCGAGAAGCGCGGTGTACGAGCCGTCGCCCGAAGCCGCCGTGTCGGTGAGCCGCAAGAGCTGGTCGGTCACGCCACCCAGCGCAGACACCACCGCAATGACCGGCCGTCCGGCGCGGGATATTATCTCCTTTACGTTGGAAACACTCTCGGCCGTGCCTACTGACGTGCCGCCAAACTTGAGTACCTTCATAATGTATTGCCCAAAATATGGTTTCTGTCGCAGCCGCCGCAAACGCGCCGTCCGCCTTCCTTTCTGCGGCTCACACGAGCCCTTTCTCTGCCAGCGAATTGAACATTCTCATTATCGCACGTCCCACAGCCCACGCAAGATTGACGGGGACGGCATTGCCTATCTGCTTGTACTGCGCCGCCACCGTGCCTGCAAAGCCCCATTCGTCGGGAAACGTCTGGATGCGGGCGTACTCCCGCACAGTCAGCGGACGTGTCTCCGTAGGGTGACAACGCTCTGTCTGCTTCTGCGCCGGGGCGCAAGTGAGCGTCAAGCTTGGCTCGTCCATCGCCAGCCGTCTTGCCATACCCGTCTTGCCGCCCCCGAGGTCGTAGCTTCCTTTCATATACCCGCGAGCTATGTCTTCGGGGAGATCGCGCCAATCGCCGCCCTCGGGTACAAGCTCCATCACCCTCCGCTTCCCCTCCGGGTACGCCTGGCCAGGCGAAGGCGGCACGTCCGTCCCGTAAAGCGTCCCCTTGCAAAAGGCATCGCGCAGAGTGCGCACGCTTCCGCATACACAGGGCCATTCAAAACGCGCAAACGGAGCGAGGTCGTTACGCACAGCCACAAGAATGAGCCGCTCGCGCTTTTGCGGTACATTATACTGTATGGCCCGCAGGACACGCGGTTCGATAAGCGTGTAGCCAAGTTCCGATATAACGCCGCGTATCGTGTCCATCGTCCGTCCTCCGTCGTGCGTCAGCAGTCCGCGCACGTTTTCCCCCATAAAGACCTTCGGACGCGTTTCCTTCACCGCCCGAGCCATTTCAAAGAAAAGCGTACCGCGTGTTTCCTCAAAGCCAAGCCGCTTTCCCGCATAAGAGAAAGCCTGGCAAGGGAAACCGCCCGAAAGGAAATCCACCTTACCGCGATAGGGAGTGAAATCCACTTCGTGTATATCACTCGCAAGCACATTCCACTCAGGTCTGTTTTGCCGCAATGTGGCACACGCGCTGCTGTCTATCTCGCTAAGCAATATATGGCGGAAACCCGCCTTTTCCATGCCGAGAGCCAAGCCGCCGCCACCGGCAAACAATTCTATAGACGTAAAATCACGCACTGGGCGGGTCTTCATTTCCTCCTCCCAGCGTGTGGAAAGCATTGCCTTCACATCGGGCAAGGACACCAAATCCTCCAAGCGGAAGAACCTTTTGCCGCATTCCCCCTTATGCACGGGGTATTTGCCATTAGTCACCCAAGTGTCTACCGTGGCGCGCGACACGCCCAGCAATGCAGACAAATTGTTGGCGGATATTGTCTTTTGTACGTTCATCCCTATCCCCTCACCATTGCTTTGTCAAAACCCTCATAAGAGGAGAATGCCAACAGATACAACGAGGTGAGCATATCCCGGTGCTTCTCTCTCAGCTCGTCATACACGGTGTTTTGGAGAGCCAAAGTCCCGTCCCCGCTTACCACGTCCTCTATTATCCTGGGCAAGGCCGTGCATAGCTTGTAGAACGCCGCCGGGTCTCCAAATACCATTTCGTACAACTTGTCTACGGACATCTTGCGTATGCGCTTATGCGAGCAAGGCTTTCCGTCCAATGATATTTTCCAGGTCTCGTCTTGCGATTTCTTTGAAATTACTTCCACAAGATAGCAGGTGGCTTCATCGTCCTCCAATAGCTGCGCCTGCATCCTCATATAAGTCTTTTGGGACGAAGCAGCATTCATTGTGTTGTGCTTGTTCTTCATCTCTACATAGACATGCCGCGTCTTGTTCTGCAAGTCAAAGCCAGAGACAGGAACTTCCCACCCGCCTCCGGCGTACTTGAATATGTTCTGGTGGAAATAGCCTATTTTGTTCCCGTTGGATTTGTCTATCTGACGGAAACACTCGTCCGCGATAGCCCGTTCGACGCTCTTTCCGTAAACTTTGGCGTCAAACGTCAGCTTTATCGGGTCTACTATGCTCTCGTTGAAGTCCGCCAGCGTTATTTTGCTGCGATACGACTTCGCCGTATTCCGGACGTGTTCGTAAATATCCGCATCGGATATGAATCCTAATCTGTACCTCCTCATAGCTTTCTCTCCTTAGTTTGAATTTAAGGGCGTACTCCCTCAAAGCTTCACGCTGGCTTTCGCGGGCTTCGACTCGTTTTGCAGCCGGTCGAGGGCGGTGACCACGTAGGTATACTTCGTGTGTCCGCCGTCGTAGGGGAGCTTGTAGATGGTCTGGGGAGTGACGGCGAGAAGGTGGGAAGCGTCGAGCAGATTTATTTTCTCGCCTTTGCGGAAGCGGTAGACGGCGTAGTACTTCGCCACGTCTGTCTCGCTCTTTGCCTTGGGGGCTGTCCAGTAGAGGAAGAAGCCGTCCGGCGCCCACGCGGTGGAAACCTTGCGTGGCTTTCCCGGGGCTTTGCTGTCTATAAAGGGGAAGAGGGGCTGCAGAGCCGGTGTGCGGTGGTAGCGCTGCTGGAGAAGCGTGGCAAAATTGCCCTCGTCGCGCACCACAGCGGCGGAGTACCAAAGGCAAGAGCCTTGTATGCCGCGCAGCGCGCGCTGCAGGCGGAACTTCTCCTCCATCTGGTTCTTCGAGGGGTCTTTCAGGTCGGCTGCGCGCACGGTGCGCTCCACGTCCTGCCCTATCACCAGCGGCCGTCCGCCCGCGAAGCGGCTCCACCACTGTACAAGCTCGCCGTAGTCCGCGCTCTTGTGGCCTATCTCCCAATACAGCTGCGGCACGTTGTAGTCTACCCAGCCCTTGCTTATCCAGTATAGCACGTCGGCGTAAAGGTCGTCGTAGTTTTGCGTGCCGTTGGTCTGCGAGCCGGGTATGGACGTGCCGGGCTTGGCGTTGTGGTAGATGCCGAAAGGACTTATGCCGAATTTCACCCACGGCTTCACGGCGCGGATGCTGTCGTGTAGCATCTCGACGAAGAGGTTCACGTTGTAGCGCCGCCAGTCGCGAATGTCGGCGATGCCGTTTTTGTGCGCCTCGTAGGTCGCTTCATCGGGGATGGAAACGCCCGCTACGGGGTACGGGTAGAAATAGTCGTCAATGTGCAGACCGTCCACGTCGTAGCGGCGCACGATGTCAGCGGCTACCGTACAGATGTAGCTGCGGTTTTCGTGCAGTCCGGGGTCGAAGAGATAGAGTCCGTCGTACTCGAAAAAGCGTTCGGGGTGCTTTACGTAAGGATGGGTGACGGCAAGCTCGCGCGTGCCTTTCGTCTTTGCCCGGAAAGGATTAATCCAAGCGTGCAGCTCCATGCCGCGCTTGTGGCACTCGTCCACCATCCAGGCCAGCGGGTCCCAGTAAGGCGAGGGCGGCGTGCCCTGCCGTCCGGTGAGGTAACGGCTCCATGGCTCGTAGGGCGAGGCATAGAGCGCGTCGCCCTCGCCGCGCACCTGGAAGATGACGGTGTTTATCCCGCACTTGCGCAGGACGTTGAGCTGGTTGCGCAGGTTGGCCTGCATCTCGTCGCGGGACATGCCCTGGAACTGTCCGTTTATCATCTGTATCCACGCGCCGCGGAACTCCCGCTTCGGGGGCAGGTCGTCCTGCGCGCAGAGACGCACGGCGGGCAGCAGCAAAAGGCATAGACTGAGAAGTAGCTTTTTCATAGCAGGTGTGCGGATAGACTGGGTTTGTGTGGGGGATAGAGCGGACGGGCGGGCCGACAGGGTAAAGTCCTGCAGGCTGGGCTTTCCGTCCTCCCGCCGCGAAAAGTACAAAGACCCCGCCGCGTGCCGTATGGCGGCGCGTACGGGGTCTTTGTCCGGTGTCTGTCAAAATGCCGCCGTGCCGAGGTTGCGGTCGACGAGGATGCCGTCCTTGGCGCGGAGCGTGTACTTGCCGGCCTTCTTGGCGCGGAACTTGATGACAAAGAGATCGTGGTCGCCCTCTTCAAGCAGGAAGTTGTTGCCTCGGTTGACGAAGGTGGGGAGCAGCTCCTTGGTGCCGTCGGTGTGGAGACGGTCGTAAGTGAGGTTTACCATATCCTTCATGTCGATGAGTTCCGTACCGGCGTACTCGAGCAGGTCGGTGCTGTACGGGAGGGCGAAGCTGAGACCGTTGACAAAGTGGAGCGCCTTGCCGCTGACGGTGATGCGCAGCGTGTCTCCTGCGGCAAACGTCTTCTTGTCCGGAGTGAGGACGAGCGAGCCCGAAACCTTGTCCGAGGAGGGGTATACGCCGCCGTCGAGCTCGGTGGTGACGCAGGAGATGTCGTAGGCATCGATGAGTCCGTTGCCGTTGATGTCTCCGCTCTTCACGTAGTCGAAGTCGCTGTCGCCCGTGCGCAAGCCCGTGTAGTTCATGTAAGACGTGAGGTCGTTCTCGTCGATACGCTTGTCGTGGTTGATGTCTCCCTGGAGATAGCCCTCGGTGCCCGCCTGACGGAAGACGTACATCTCGCGTCCGGAGGCGAAGCCGCCCACAGCCTTGTCTACGTGCATCTTTATGTAGCGTGCCTCGGGCGCACCCTCAAAGGCGAAGTCCTTTGCCGTGCCGTCCTGCGCCCAGGAGAAGGGCGCGGGCTGGCTCCAGTGCTGGCGGTCGGTGCTGTACTGCACGGTGCCGGAAAGGATCGTACCGTTGCCGGCGTCCTCACGCGGCATGTACTGTACGCGGTCGAGCTTGTTGACCGAGCGGAGATCAGCGGTGAGGTCGAAAGGCACTGCCTCGCCCTTGCCCCACTTAGTGTGCCACTGGCTCTTCTCGTCAAAGTCGAAGAGCTTGGCAACGGGCGTGCCGGGCTGGTCTTCGCAGGTGGCCTGTGCGCGGATGTCCTTCACGGCCCACTCGAGCGGATTGCTCTTCGTGGTGGCAGAAAGCTCCGTCCAGGGGGATTGTCCGTCCTTGTTTACGGCGCGTACCTTGAGCGTGTAGGCTGTCTCGGGCTGCAAGCCGTCGATGGTGAAAGAGCCTTCGCGCAGGGTGGAGTAAACCATGCCCGCGTGCTCTATTTCGTAGTAGTCGGCGTTTTCAGCCTTGTCCCAAGAGGGCGTGAGGGTAAAGACACCCGTGCCGTCCTCGGTGATGCGGGCAGCGGGAGCGGAAAGCGCACCCGTATGCGTGCGCAGACGGTCGGCCGGAGCGAAGACAAAGCCGTTCACCTTTACCTCCAGTGCCGCCTCCGTCACGTCGGCTTTCGCCGTCTTCACGAGGAGCTGCGCATTTTTCGTCACTTTCACAGCCGCTGCCGGCGTGCCGGGCGTGGAGAAGCGGTTGAGCTCGGGGGACGCATTATAATAGTATACGTTCTCTCCCTTTTCGTAGTCGGCAAGCGTGGAGGCCTCGGACAGCTTCACCTTCTTGCCGCCCAGCTTCGCGCTTACGCTCTTGGGCTTCGCGCTCACATTGACACGCAGCTCGGTCTGCTTCGACTTTTCGAAGCCGTCGTACGTGCCGCTCGCGGGGGACACGGTGACGGTGAGCGTCTTGCCCTTTGCTGCCGCAGAGACGGGCGTGCGTACGCACTTGCCGCTGAGGTAGTCGACGGTCTCCCCGTCGTCGTCGTACTCGACGAAAGAGCTTGCGCCGCCGTCGGTGGCGTATATCTCGTAGGCGCGGAAGTCGCGGCGTATCTGCGAGGGGTTGTTGTTGGGGTTGGCCATCGGTATGACGGCGTCCGCCTTGACAAAGACGGGGAGTTTCCAGAGCGGCGCGTCAAAATTGTTGATGATGCGCCCGCCCGTGTAGACGTCTCCGGTGTAATAGTCCACCCAAAGCCCGTCCGGGAGATAGATGCCGTCGCGTATGTCGTTGCCGTCCTTGTCCATGTGCGTGTCCTTGTACACGGGAGCGACGAGGAAGCTCGGGCCGTACATGTACTGGTAGCGCGTAGCCTCGCCAAGGGTGTAGGCCGAGGGGAAGTCGAGGAACATGGGGCGTATCATGGGCTTGCCGTCCACTGCCTGGCGGGCAATGGTGTAGACATAGGGCATCAGCTCGCTCTTGAGCTTGAGGTAGTTGCGGTTGACGCTCGTAGCGGGTTCGCCCAAAGCCTGCGGGTACTTGGGGTTGCTGCCCCAGCCGTCCATGTTGAGTTCCATCGGGGTGAACGTCTTCCACTGAAACTCGCGCACGTTGACCGGCGTGTTGCGACCGCCGAAGATGCCGTCGACGTCGGAGGTTATGTTGGGCTGCCCGGAGAGTCCCGACCCGATGAAGGTGGGGATGTGGAAGCGAATGTACTCCCAGTCTCCGCCCGTCTGGTCGCCGCTCCAGATGCCGGCGTAGCGCTGCGTGCCGGCCCAGCCGTCAAGCGAAATGATGAAGGGGCGTGCGCGGTGTCCGTAGTGGGGAAGAATTTCGCCCACGTCAGCCACGCCGTTCAGTCCGAAGGAGTAGCCCGCGCCTACCCATGCCACGTCGGTTTTCAGCACGCGCACGCCGGCATCGCGTACCTCTTTCACTATGTCGCGCTGCAGCAGCGGCTCCACGCCCTCTTTGGGATGGAGGTCGCTCTGCGTCCAGAGTCCCACCTGCACGCCTTTCGAGCGAGCGTAGTCGCCAAACTCTTTCAGGTTCTGCACGTTGCCGTCAAGCGTGGCGGTCTGTCCGTAGCCTGCGCCGTATCCGTCGTTGGGCAGAAACCATCCCAGCGGCATGTCGGCGGCAGCGTAGCGGTCTATCGCGGCACGCGCCGAGAACTGGTAGTTTTGCTTTTCGCCGTTCAGGCTTTCCTTTACGCCGCCGTTGTCCTTCTGGCTTTCCTTGTAGGCTTTTCCGTCCTCGAAGGGTATGCCGTCCTTGTCCTCTTTCCAGTAGTCGCGGTTGTAGGCATTGAGATGTCCCTCGTAGAAGCCGAACTTAGGCAGCAGCACGGGATTGCCGGTGAGCTGGTAGAAGTCGTTGAGCAAATCCACGGGGTCGGTGTCCACCATAAGGAAGAGATCGAGGTAGTCCTCGCTGTGCGAGAGCAGCACTTTCCCCGCCTCGGTGGCGCCGAAGTCGTAGCGCCCCGGCTTGAAGGTGTGCCACATCACGCCGTAGCCCGCCGTGCTCCAGCAGAACGGCGTAGGCGAGGCGACGCCGCCGTCCACCCAGTTGTTGGTATTTTCGATGGCGATGGACTTTCCCTTGTGCGAGAAACGCCCGTTCTGCACGCCGCCGCCGTAGAAGTACTCGTCGGGGGCTGCGGTGAGCGAAACGGTCACGCCGCTCTTCTCGAAGGAAACGGGCGCGGAGGTCTGCGTCACCGTCTTTCCCGTGCGGCGGTTGGTGAGCGTCATTGCCCCCGTCTGCGTGTCAAAGCTCAGCGCGACGCGCTCCGTGGAGATGACGGCCTTTCCGCCTTCCGTCTTCACGTCCACGCCCATCACTGCGCGGCGAGCCGTGGGCACGAGTATGCTTGCCGGCGGCGTGGCCTGCGGGTCGCGCACGGGGCCGCCCTTGTCGTCGCGGAAAAGGCGCACTATGTTGGGCCCGTAGAAGTCGAGCGTCATGACCTTTCCGTCCTTGTAGCGCAGCTCTACCGTGGTGCGCCCTGTCTTCACCGCCTCGAGCGCAGTGGCCTGCGGCTGAGTCTGTGTGCTTTCTGCGGCGGCTGCGGCCGTCACCTGCGCAAGCAGTTCCTGCGGCGCGAGCATCGTGCCTGCCACCGCCAGCGGAAGAGCCATCGCCATCGCGCCGCGGCGTGCGGCGCGGATATATCCGGGTATCCTCATATTGGTTATGTTTTTTCCTGACTGTTCTTGCCCTCCATTCCTTATGGAAAGGCTGCCGCGCCACGCCTCTGCGCCCGACGGAGGCGTACTCCCCTTCCCGCCGCTGCGCGTGCCGCGCCATTCGCGCCTCAAAGGTACGCATTATTCCCTACTGCGCCGCACCCTGCGCCGCCCAAGTTGTACGCTTTCCGCTCGGGACGGCCTGCGGGACATTTGCACAGCGAAGCACGTTTCCGGACCACCTGCTCCGGCCAGTGTGCAAAAAGCGAAAAGTGTCCTATTTTTCCTTTTCCGCCCCTCGGAGAGGGTCAAGGGCGATTTGGGAAACGGAGAAAAAATTCGTATCTTTGTATTAGGAAAGAGAGGAAACGCAACCGCGCGTAGCCTCTCTTTTTGTATTATTGATTTTCAGCGACTTACAAAACAAAAAGTGTACATCCCGCCGCTACGGGGTGTACATGTAGGAGCTACTGCCCCTATCCCCGTCGCGACTAAGCCGGTCTTAGGTCCTGCAAAACCCCTTGCAGGGCCCCGGGACACCCCCTCAGATGCCCCGAACTCCACGCCGTACCCTTAAAAAAGTATAAAAGTTTTTGTCAAGATAAGGTCACGAAAAAGTGTCCTATTTTTCCTCTCGCCTCGCTCTGCGGGGAGAGTGTGCAAAAATCAAGTGCGGGTCAGGAGCACCGTTTCCCGCCGTTTCGGCACATACGCAAGAGACCCGCAGGCGGCTTTTCCCGGCAGCAGAGCAAAAACAAAAGCTGCCGGAGTCCCTGCAAGGAATCCGGCAGCCCTTTCTTTGCGCCACAAGTCGCGGCAGCGTCATCTTTCGGGTACGCTCCAGCCCGCAGCCTTGGCTATCTTTACGGGTATCTCCGTGTTGTCAATCTGTCCGGCAAACTGCTCTGCTCCCGCGCCGACGGCAAAAGTCGGCACGTAGCCGTTGGAGTGGCCGCCGCTCTGCCAGCCTATGAGCGCGCACTCTGCCATCACGGCGCGTGCGGCGTCGGCAACCGCGCCTACTTTGGCGTAAAGCGACTCCTTCTCCTTGGCCTGTCCGCTCACTGTCGCGTCATAAGCGTCGTGCAGCCGTTTCTCCTGTGCATCGGTGAGTTTCACCGCGTCGAAGAAGCCCCAGTTTTCGCGCAGGTCGGCTTTCACAAGCTCCCAGGTGAATTTGTCCCCCTTCTTCTCGCTCAGATCCTTGAGGTGGGCGGCATAGTTCTCCGCGCTCATGCGCTGGTAGCGGAGCAGGTCGGTATGCAGCTCGTACGGGCCGCGGCCGAGCGACAGACCGCCCGTCTCGTGGTCGGCCGTGACGACGATGAGCGTCTCGTCGGGATGCTGCTCATAGAACTCGTAAGCCACGCGCACTGCGTCGTCCATGTCGCACACTTCGCGGAAAGCGGCGGCGATGTCGTTGCTGTGGCAGGCCCAGTCAATTTTTCCGCCCTCCACCATGAGGAAGAAGCCGTCCTTGCCGCGCGAGGAAAGGTAGCTGATGCCCGCCCGCGTCACCTGCTGCAGCGTCATGTCGGACACAGTGCGGTCGATGGCGTAGGGCAGCGACTTGCGGTCGCGGCGGCTCGCCTCCTCGGTCTGCAAGAGGATGAGCTTGTCCGCCTTTGACGACTTCTTGCGGAAATCCTTGTAGCCGCGGGCTATGGTGTAGCCAGCCTGCTTGCACTGGTCGTAGAGCGTGCCGGCGGCGGCATCGGATTTGGACGTAGGCTTGAGGAAATCAGACCCGGCGTAGAAGTCGAAGCCCGCCTTGGGCAAATCCTGCCCTATGGCGTAGTAAGAGTTGCGAGTGGCCTGATGGGCATAGAAAGCCGCCGGCGTGGCGTGGTCGACACTGACGCTCGTGCTTACGCCCACGGCAGCACCCGCTTGCTGCGCCCACACCGCCACACTCGTTATGGGCGTGGCTTGGTCAGCCAGGAGCCCGAGCGTGCCGTTCTTTGACTTGCAGCCTGTGGCGAGCGCTGTGCCCGCCGCAGCGGAGTCGGTCACGCCGTTTGTACCCGAGTAGGTGGTGACAAAGGCGGCGTAGGGAAACTGCGTGAAGCAGAGCGGCTTCACGCCGATACGCCCCTCAAGAGCGGCAAGGTAGGTCTCCGTGCCGTTCACTTGGTTTACGCCCATTCCGTCCCCAATGAAGTAGAAGACGTACTTGGCGCGCCCGCCCGCCAAAGCCGTCGCGGCGTAGAGGGCTACGGCGGCAAGGAGCAGAAGTTTTTTCCTGAACATTGTCTTCTGTCTGTTTTGCGTGTAACAGTCGGTCTCTCGCGGCAAAACTGCCGCTATCACTTACTGAAAGAGGGAGGCCGTCATCATTTTCCCCACTCCGAGGGATTGGCACGCCATTCGTGGAGCATCTCCACGTGTCCCGGCTGTATGTAGCCCGTGGCGAGAGCCGTCTCCACCACGGCCTCGTAGTCGGTGAGCGTAGTGAGTTCTACCTTGGCATCGGCGAAAGCCTTCTCCGCAACGGGGAAACCGTACGTGTAGCTTGCCACCATGCCGATGACCTCGCAGCCGTGCGCCCGTAGAGCCTCTACGGCTTTGAGGCTGCTGCCGCCCGTGGAGATGAGATCCTCTACCACCACCACCTTCTGACCGGCGTGGAGGTCGCCCTCAATAAGGTTGGCCATGCCGTGGTCCTTTGCCTTGGAGCGCACATAGGCGAAAGGCAGGCCAAGCGCGTCTGCCACAAGCGCGCCCTGCGCAATGGCTCCGGTGGCCACGCCCGCCACGGCCTCAGCCTCGGGGTATTTTTCCGCCACAAGGCGCGAAAGCTCTATCTTGACGAAGGTGCGCAGCGCGGGGAAAGCGAGCGTCTTGCGGTTGTCGCAGTAGAAAGGCGACTTCCAGCCGCTTGCCCAGGTGAAAGGCTGCTCGGGCTGCAGCTTGATGGCTTTTACGGAAAGCAGCTTTGCTGCGAAGATCTTCTCAAGTGTGTCGTGTGTCATTTGTCTTGTGCTTGACGTATGTGAAG
This sequence comes from Alloprevotella sp., assembly GCA_963651485.1. Lineage (GTDB taxonomy): Bacteria > Bacteroidota > Bacteroidia > Bacteroidales > Bacteroidaceae > Alloprevotella. The sequence goes on from CAVJPT010000001.1 coordinate 150,913, forward strand.
TGTATTGCGCGGCGTGACGGGGCGTACGCTCCGCGCCGTTGCGTGCAAAGTTACTACGGCGGGCAATAAGTGCGGCACGTTTTCGCCGTAATTGGTAATTTTGTCTCACCCTAACACACCAATCTACCCGCAGATGCGCTACACCCTCCCCCTGCTATCGCTCGTCCCCGCCCTTGCGGCGGCGCAGCAGCAAAAGCCCAACATCATATTTCTGGTGGCCGACGACCTCGGCTACGGCGACCTTTCGTGCTACGGCGCAGAGCGCGTCTCCACGCCTGCCGTGGACAGCCTCGCGCAAAACGGCCTGCGCCTCACCAATATGCACGCCTGTGCCTCCACCTCCACGCCCTCGCGCTACGGCCTCCTTACGGGCGAGTACCCCTTCCGGCGCGTGGGGACGGACGTCGCGGCCGGCAACGCGGGGATGATTATACGCCCGGAGCAGACCACCGTCGCGTCGCTCATGCGCAAGGCGGGATACGCCACGGCGGCGATTGGGAAATGGCATCTGGGGCTCGGCAGCCGCACGGGCGCGCAGGACTGGAACGGGGAGCTCGACCTCACGCCGCACGACATAGGCTTTGACTACCATTACATAATGGCGGCCACCGCCGACCGCGTGCCCTGCGTGTACATAGAGAACGGGCGCGTGGCTAACGCCGACCCCGACGCGCCCATCAGCGTGAGCTACCGACACAACTTCGAGGGAGAACCTACGGGACGCGACAACCCGGAGCTGCTCACGAAGCTGCGCCCCAGCCACGGGCACGACCAGAGCATCGTCAACGGCATCTCGCGCATTGGCTACATGCGCGGCGGCGGCCGCGCCCTTTGGCAGGACGAGAGCATCGCCGACAGCATACTCGCCCACACGGTGTCTTTCATCGACCACCACCGCCGCACGCCCTTCTTCATATACCTTTGCACCAATGACATTCACGTGCCGCGCATGCCGCACGAGCGTTTTCGCGGGAAAAGCGAGATGGGACTGCGCGGCGAGGCCATTTTGCAGTTTGACTGGACAGTGAAGCAGCTTTCCGCCGCCCTGAAAGAGCGGGGTCTGGACAAAAACACGCTGCTCATCATCACAAGCGACAACGGGCCCGTGCTTGACGACGGATATGCCGACCGCGCGGAAGAACTGGCAGGGACGCACCGCCCGGGCGGTCCGTTCCGCGGCGGGAAATACAGTGCCTACGAGGCGGGCAGCGCAGTGCCGTTTGTGGTATACTGGCCGGAGGGCGTGAAAGGCGGGGAGACCTCGGACGCGCTCGCCTCGCTCATCGACGCGCCCGCTACGCTCGCCGCGCTGGCGGGGGTGTCTGTGCCTGACGGAGCAGCTCCCGACAGCCAAAACAGCCTTTCCGTGTGGACGGGAAAAGACAAGAACCCGCGTCCTTACGCGATAAGCATGGCCAACAACCGCAGCCTTGTCCTCCGCACGCAGCAGTGGAAATATATCTCGCCTTCCGACGGCAAGCCCATGATAACCTGGGGACCGAAGATAGAGACGGGATACCGCCCCGCGCCGCAACTTTTCGACCTTTCTGCCACGCCCTATGAAGAGGAGGACGTGTCCGCACGCTACCCTAAGGTGCTGCAGCACCTGCAAAGGCTGCTCGGCGTTGTGCGCGGCGGAAAGTGAGCCGCAAGGTTTTTGCCTGAAAACATCAGAAAGCCCCAACAACAACCACGCCCCTTGCGCCGTGACCGGTCGCAAGGGGCGTGTGCCGTATGTGTGTACAGGCAGCGGCGAGCCGCTGCGGGCTTATGCGCACATGAAGAGTATCACGGCCTGGGCTGTGAGAATGCGCAGGAACATGGCCAGCGGGTACACCGTGGAGTAGCCCACCGAGGGGGCATCGTTGTTGGCCGTCTGGTTGGCATAGCCGAGCGCAGGGGGATCGGTGGTAGAGCCGGCAATCACGCCCATAAGCGTAAAGTAGTTGAGCTTAAACTTCAAGCGTCCCACAACGCCCATAATGAGCAAGGGAATCACCGTGACGAGGAAGCCCACCCATACGTAGAGCAGTCCGTCACCGTGCACGACGGTAGTCCAGAAGTTTGCGCCCGCCTTGATGCCCACCGAGGCAAGGAAGAGTATAAGGCCTATCTCGCGGAGCAGGAGGTTGGCGGAGGTGGTGGTGTACGTCACGAGGTGGAACTTGTAGCCGTACGCTCCGGCAAGGATGGCTATGACAAGCGGACCGCCGGCGAGGCCGAGCTTCAGGGGAGTCGCCATTCCGGGGAACTGGAAGGGGATGCTACCGAAGATGATGCCGACGAGGATGCCGAGGAAAATCGCGCCCACGTTGGGGTGATCGAGACGCTTCACCGAGTTGCCCAGCACGCGCTCTACGCGGTTGACGCAGTCCTCGGGACCTGCCACCATAAGGCGGTCGCCTATCTGTATGCGCAGGGAACGGTCGGCGAAAAGGTCCATGCCCGAACGGGTGATACGCGTCACGTTCACGCCGTAGATGGAGCTGAAGTGCATTTGTCCGAAGGTCTTTCCGTTGACCTCGGGCTGCGTCACGAGGATGCGCTTCGACACGATGGGAGCGCGCTCTGCCTGCCAGTCAAGGTCTACTTCCTTTCCCACGAAAGCTATTACGGCCTCTGCGTCGTCCTCGGCGCAGACCGCGTTCATCTCGTCCCCAATGTGCAGCTGCGTGCCCTTGTTGGGGCTGAATATCTGGTCGCCGTGCTTGTAGTGCGTGCAGACGAAAGTACGCCCGAGGAAGGTAGTGAGCTGCTCGAAAGTGCGGCCGGCGAGTGCGGGATTCTCCACGCGCAGCGACATGTGGTGCGGCTTGGCGTGCGGATCGTCCTCCTGGCTGCGGCGTATCTCTTCTTCCTCCTTCTCAAGCTTGATGCGGCAAATGTAGCGCACGGCTATCGTGGCGGCGATGATGCCCAGCACGCCAAGCGGATAGGCACAGGCATAGCCCGAGGCTATGTTGTTTTCACCCATATTGAGCCCCAGCGTGCTGATGGCTTCCTGCGCCGCACCAAGGCCCGGCGTATTGGTCACCGCACCGCAAAGCACGCCCACAGCCATAGGCAGGCTCGTCGGGTCGCTTGTGTCGAAGAAGAGGTAGTAGAGCACAAGCAGGGTGACGAGGTTGAGCGTCACGATGCCCACGGTGACGAGGTTCATGTGTATGCCGTCTTTCTTGAAAGACTGGAAGAAGCCGGGACCCACTTGCAGACCGATGCAGTAGACAAAGAGGATGAGGCCGAAGTCTTGGATGAAATTAAGCACTTTGGCGGGACAGGCGAAGCCGCCGTCAGGGTCGGCAAGCCCGAAGCTGTGGTAGATGTGCCCCACCACGATGCCGGCGAAGAGCACAAACGTCACGCCGAGCGAGATGCTGCCCATCTTGATTTTCCCCAATACCACGCCCACGGCGATCACCAGGGAAAAGAGCACCACTATGTGCGCCACTGACCCCGTCTGGGAGAACAGAGATTGAAACCAATCCATATAAAACGATTTAAAGTTAGAGTGTACATACGGTATGCCTTGCGCCATATCCGCGCGTATGGCTTGCGCTCCTTGCGGCGAGTAGACGGCGGTGCAGGCCTATGCAGTAAACGCGCAAAGATAAAAATAAAATGGCAGGACAAGCCCCACGCCGGGGAAAAGCCGCGGCCGCTGTCCGCGCAACCGTTCAGTCGTCGCGCCAGAATGCGGCAGTGAAGGGCAGAAGGAGGGAGAAAATCTCCAGACGCCCGGCAAGCATGAGGAAGGAGTTGGTCCACAGCGTCACGTCGTCCAGACATCCCCACGAGCCAAGCGGCCCGACAAGGTGACCGATGGACGGGCCTATGTTGGAGAGCGAGGATATGGCAAGCCCGAAAGCGTCGAGCAGTGGCACGTCCCTCGCCACCATGACGAAAACCGCGCCGACGGTCAGCGTAAAGTACATTAGGAAGAACACCAGCAGCGTACGTCCCATCTGCGGCGTGACGATTGTCCCGTTGATGCGCACGGGCAGCACGGCGTGCGGGTGGAGAAGCTGGCGGAACTCGGAGCGTGTGATTTTGGCAGCCATCAGTACGCGTATGCACTTTATGCCGCCGCTTGTAGAGCCGGCACAGCCGCCGATGACGCTCACGAGCGAGAGGATTATCCACACGTTGGGATGCCAGTCCATGAAGTCCTCGCACGTCAGGCCCGTAGTGCTTTGCAGCGAGGCGGTGTTGAAGCACGCGGCACGTACGGCTGTCGCCCAGTCCGCGCCGTCTGCGTAGTGCATTATCAGGGCAATGGAAAAGGCCGAGGCGGCGAAGATGAGAAGCATGCAGCGCAGCTCGCCGTCGCGCAGGGCAGCGCGGAAGCGACCCTTGACGAAGAAGAGATAGAGCAGGGTAAAATTGACGCTCGCTATGAGCATGAAACCCGTTTCTATCCATTCAAGGCGCGGGGAGGCAAAGTAGTCGAGGCTTGCCGTATGCGTGGAGAAGCCGCCCGTGGCGACAGTAGAAAGGCCGTGGTTGACCGCGTCAAAGAGGTCCATCCCGCCAAGGTAGAGCGAGGCGGCGCAGGCGGCGGTAAGCAAGAGGTAGAGACTCCACAGCCAGCGTGCCGTGGTGCTGATGCGCGGATGCAGCTTGCCGGTCTTGAGTCCGGTGGCCTCGGCTGAGAAAAGCTTGAGGTCGCCCGCGCCCATATTGGGCAGTATGGCTATGGTGAAGAAGACGATGCCCATGCCGCCTATCCAGTGGGTGATGCTGCGCCACAGCAGGAGCGAGCGCGGCAACGCGTCAAGGTCGCTCAGCGCGGTGGCGCCCGTGGTGGTAAGGCCGGACATGGTCTCGAAGAAGGCAGCCGACACGCGTGTCTCGCAGCCGCTTATAAGAAACGGCAGCATGCCTATGAGCGAGTATACCGCCCACGTCAGCGAGACGATGAGAAAGCCGTCGCGGCGGCTCAAGCGGTTTTCCGCGTTGCGTCCCACATAGCGGCAGCCCGTACCCAGCAAGAGCGCGAGCAGCACGGGCAGCCCGAAAGTGAGATGGTCGGCCTTGCCCAGGACAAAACCGAGGGCGAAGCACACGCCGAGCAGCATCGCCTCCAGATAGAGCAACACGCCGAGCGCTTTGTACAGTATGGGATAATTGAGCATCGGGAAAGGAGCGCAGACAGATTTACTTGAAGAATTTCTCCAGCTTCTTTATTCCTCCTTTGAGGCAGAACGCCACCACCGTGTCGCCGGGGAGTATCTGCGTGCCGCCGCCCACGAGGATGCCCTTGCCGTCGCGGACGAGTCCGCCGAGCGTCACGCAGGAGGGGAGGTCGAGGTCGCGCACCGGGCGGCGTATGACGCGCGCGCTCTCCGAAACGGAGAACTCCGCCACATCGGCAGCGGCTACCGTAAGGCTCTTCACCGAGGTGATGTCTGCCCGCAGCATCATCTGGTAGATGTGGCTTGCGGCGAACGTCTTCTTGTTGATGATGGTGCCGATGTCAAGGCTCTCGGCCATGCCTATGTAGTCCGTGTTTTCCACCATTGCCACCGTCTTGCGCACGCCCATGCGCTTGGCGGCGAGGCAGGCAAGAATGTTTGTCTCCGAGTTGTCGGTAAGGGCGGCGAAGGCTTGCGCTTTGCGTATGCCCTCTTCTTCGAGGAGGGAAAGGTCGCGCCCGTCCCCGTGTATGATGAGCGTATGGCGGTTGGTCACCACTTCGTTGAGCCGCTGGGCGCGCCGCGCGTCAAGCTCTATTATCTTGGCGTGCATATAGTCCGGCATGGCGTTGGCGAGGTGCACAGACGTGCTTCCCCCGCCCATTATCACCACGTTGGCCACGTCGGGGTAGTCTTCCTTTCCCGCCACGTCGCGGATATAGTTGATATACTTCTGCGTGGTCATGAAGTAGACAATGTCTCCCGCACGCAGACAGTCGCCGCCGTGGGGGATGACAGTTTCGTCACCGCGCTTCACCGCCACGATGTGGTAGGGCGCGTCCGGGCCGCAAAGGTCTTTGAGCGGAATATCGAGTATGTGCGCGCCGAGCCGCACCTTTACGCCGAGGAGGATGAGCGCGCCGTCCTGCACCTCCCACCACTGGCGTATCCAGCTCCGCTTTATGTTGTGCAGTATCTCCTGCCCCGCGAGCATTTCCGGGTAGATTATCGACCCGATGCCTACGGTGCGGAAGAAGTCGCGGTGCTGAGGGAGCGTGTACTCGTAGTTGTCCACGCGTGCCACCGTCTTCTTTGCTCCGAGCTTTGAGGCGAGCATGCAGCTCGTCATGTTGTGCGCCTCGTCGGGCGTGACCCCTATGAAAAGGTCCGCCTTCCCCACTTCCGCTTCCTGAAGCGCGGAAATGGACGACGGGGGGAGCGGCAGCGTGAGTATGTCGAAATTGGACGAAATGTCCGCCAGCTTTTCCGGCGACTCGTCCATGAGGGTGATGTCGTGGTTTTCGCGGGAGAGGAGCTTGGCCAAATGGGTGCCTACCGCGCCCGCGCCGGCTATTATGATTTTCATTTCTCGGTAAAGGTGTAAGGGGTAACGGCGGTCAGTCTGCCAGCAGGGCGGCAAGGCTGCGGGCAATGCCCTCCGCGTCGGTGCCGGTCAGGGCGCGGAGCTGCGGAACGGAGCCGTGCTCCACGAAACGGTCCGGCAGGCCTATGCGCACCAGGCGCGGCGTGTGCCCGCGGTCGGCCATCCATTCCAGCACCGCACTGCCCATACCGCCCTCGCGCACGCCGTCCTCTACGGTCAGCACGCGCTTGTAGCGCGATGCCACTTCTTCCAGCAGCACATTGTCAAGCGGCTTGAGGAAACGCAGGTCGTAGTGCGCCACCGTGCGCCCGGGGCTTTGCGCCTCCACGCGCCGTATGGCTTCGGCGGCTTCTGTACCTATCGGACCGAGCGTCAGCACGGCGGCGTCCGCTCCGTCTTTCAGTTTTCTCCCCGTGCCTACCGCCACTTCCTCGAGCGGGCAGCGCCAGTCCACCAGAGATCCGCGGCCGCGCGGGTAGCGTATGACAAACGTGCCTTTTCCCGGCAGCTGTGCCGTGTACATAAGGCGGCGCAGCTCGGCCTCGTCGTAGGGCGAGGCTATGGTAAGGTTGGGGATGCAGCGCAAGGCGGCGAGGTCAAACGCGCCGTGGTGCGTAGGACCGTCCTCGCCCACAAGTCCGGCACGGTCAAGGCACAGCACGACGGGCAGCCGCAGCAGGGCAGCGTCGTGTATCACATTGTCGTACGCGCGCTGGGCGAAAGAGGAATATATGTTGCAGAAAGGCTGCAGCCCTTCTTTCGCCATGCCGCCGGAAAAGGTCACGGCGTGTCCCTCGGCTATGCCCACGTCAAAGGCGCGGTCGGGCATTTCGCGCATGAGTATGTTCATCGAGCAGCCCGTGGGCATAGCGGGCGTTACGCCCACGATGCGGTCGTTTTGACGCGCGAGTTCGAGCAGTGTTTCGCCGAAGACATCCTGAAACCTTGGCGGCTGCGGCTTGTCGCCCGTCTCGCATACCCGCTGCCCGCTTTCCTTGTCAAACTTTCCCGGGGCGTGCCATACCGTCGCCTCGCGCTCGGCGGGGCGGAAGCCTTTCCCCTTTACCGTATGCAGGTGGAGCAGCTTGGGACCGCCCATGTCTTTTATCTCGCGCAGCACGCGCACAAGCTCCACTACGTTGTGCCCGTCCGTAGGACCGAAGTAGCGGATGTTCATCCCCTCAAAGATGTTCTGCTGGTTGGCGAGAAGCGACTTTACGCTGTTGTTGAAGCGCAGCACGGCGCGGCGGCGGCTCTCGTTCAGCAGTCCCCAACGCGTGAGTTTCTGCGAGGCGCGGAAGCGGAGCTGGTTGTAGAAGCCGCTTGTATGCAGGTGATGCAGATATTCTTTCATTCCTCCAACGGCACGGTCTATGCTCATATTGTTGTCGTTGAGGATGATGAGCATATTGTTGGGGGTGTCGCTCACGTTGTTCAGCCCCTCGAAGGCCAAGCCGCCGCTCATTGCCCCGTCACCTATAAGCGCCACCACGTGCCGCCCATCCTCGCCTTTGCGGAGCGCGGCGAGAGACATGCCGAGCGCGGCGGAAATGCTGTTTGAGGCGTGTCCGCAGGCAAAGGTGTCATACTCGCTCTCGTCGGGCGAGGGGAAAGGGCGTATGCCGTGCAGCCGGCGGTTGGTGCAAAAGGCATCGCGCCGGCCGGTGAGTATTTTGTGCCCGTAGGCCTGGTGTCCCACGTCCCACACAAGGCGGTCGTAGGGCGTGTCGAAGACGTAGTGCAGCGCCACGGTTATTTCCACCGTGCCAAGGCTCGAGGCCAGGTGTCCGGGATTGTCGGCAAGCTCGTCTATGATGTCGCGGCGCAGCTCCGCGCACACCTCCGGCAGCGCCTCGACGGGGAGGCGGCGCAGGTCGGCGGGGGAGTCTATCGCCTGAAGGTATTTGAAGGGTTTCTCTTCTCGCATTTTGCTCGTTTGGCGGCTTCGCTTTGTGCCGCTGGCGCATAGGAAGCAAAAGCAAAATTAACCAATATTGGGGAAAGCAAACGCCGCGCGGCCGTAAAACGGCGCGACCCGGTGGCTGCTGACGTGCCGAATGAGGCGGGAAGCCACGGCATAACGGGCTTTTTGCTTACTTTTGCAGCCTGTGGGCGTACACCCGCACGCGGCTCTCGCCGCGTGCGGGACGTTTCCACACCTACTATATATAATAGGAGCATGAGAAATTTTACGAACACCCTGGGGCGTGCCGTTTGCATCGCCGCCCTGTCGCTGCTCGCGCCGTTTGCAGCTGCCGCCCAGGACGGCGGGACAACGGCGGCGAAACTCCCCACCCTGCACCTCACGATGGAGGACCCCGTCCAGCGGTATATGCCCTACTCTAAAGGCACGCTGACTCTTACCGACACCGACGGCACAACGGTGGAGCTCAAGACAAAAATGAAGACACGCGGCGCGACGGCGCAGCAGTACCTAATGAAGCCGTCGCTCACAGTGAAGCTGCGCTCAGACGACTATTCCGCCTCGGTCGACAGTTCGCTCCTCGGCATACGCTCCTCGTCTAAGTACATCCTTGACGCGATGGCGATAGACTGCATAGGCATGCGCAACCGCGTGGGGATGGACATCTGGAACGCTTTCTCCCCCCTGCCCTACGATACCGACTTCGGCGGACGCAGCGGCACGGAAGGACGCTTCGTTGAGATGTGGCTCAACGGCGAGTACCTCGGCATTTACTGTCTCTCCGACCAAATCAACCGCAAGCTGCTCAACCTCAAGAAATACGACGACAAGGAGCTGCGCGTGCGGGGCGTACTTTACAAGAGCGGGACGGAGGACATAGAGGACCAGAACAACGTGAACCACACAGACGACTGGCTTGCCTACACCATAGGCTGGCACAACGCGTGGGAACTCAAAGAGCCCGACGAGGAGTACGCCTGCGCGGAAGCCTGGCAGCCGCTGCTTGACGTGCACGCCCTCGCCGACACGTACAAGTGGAACAAGGACGAGCTGTACGAGCAAGTGAAGAAATACTTCTACATAGACAACCTCGTCGACTTCCAGCTATTCCACATGGCTCTCTGCATAACGGACAACTGGGGAAACAAGAACCATTTCTTCTCTGTGCGCAACATACAGAAGGACATCGACGACGCCGACCCCACGGAGGCCGCACGGCGCAAGTTTGTCATAAGCCCCTGGGACCTTGACACGGATCTCGGCGGTGCGTACAACGGGACGATGCACGACGGAGAATACATGGAATGGCTGCCACAAGACATGGTGAAGCACGGCGGTTTCTTCCCCTTCACCGCATGCCAAGGGCGAACGGAATACTATGAGCTGATGCGCACGCGCTGGGCGGAGGTGCGCAAGACGGTCTTTGCCCCGGAGCTGATAAACAAGCGTCTCGAGACCTACCGCGACCTCTTCATCGGGAGCGGGGCGTGGCAGCGCATGACGGACGCGTTTGCCCAGCACAGCGCCCGCCCGGAGCATGTCGCCGACCTCGCCAAAGAGATAGCCTACATAGAGGCTTGGTATACCACGCAGTATGCCGCAATGGACGCATACTTTGACACCGCCGACGGCATAGCCACCCCGAGTGTTACCACGGCACAGACAAGAAAAGGCATATACTCGCTCCAAGGCATACGCCTTGACAAAGCTCCCGAAAAAGGTGTGTATATTGAGGACGGAATAAAGCGCGTGAAATAAGCCCCGCCCCTCTCACACACGCTCCTACATATAAAGGAGCAGCACAACACACAAAATGAACAATTCCGCCGGCAGCAGCAGTGCAGCCGGCGGACTTTTTTTGCAAACAGAGTACGGAGCATCGCAACGCAGCGATGCGGACTAAAAAGATAAGGGGAAACAGGGTTCTTCCCCGCGACTAAGTTTTTACAAAAGGAAGCCCCAAGCGTGCCGTCCTGAAAAGAATACGCAGAGTCTATGACAGCGTCCGGTTAGAAGTCGGGCTGCGGGCATCAAAGCATGACGCTCTTGACGGCAGGCACTACCGAGGCGAGCTCGTCCACGCACTGCTGGCGCGGCACGCCCTCTGCCACCACGACGAGTATCGTGTCGTCGCCCGCCACAGTGCCGGCTATGGAAGGCAGCTTGTGCGAGTCAATGTCCGTAGCAAGTCCGGCGGCGTAGCCCGTGCGGGTGCGTATCACCGCAATGTTTCCCGAAAAGGCGATGGAAAGGAAGCCCGTGTTGCGCAGATACTCCGGCACGACCTCAGGCTGCACCGTGTGGCGGTAGTTAGGGGTTTCGGGCAAGGTGTAGTGGTAGCCCTCGCGCCCCAACACCTTTGACGCGTGCAGACGGTTTAGGTCACGGGAGAGCGTAGCCTGTGTCACGTCATAGCCGTTGCGGGCAAGCTCCCGCAAAATCTCTTCGTGGCTACCCATCTTGCGCCCCGAGAGAATGACCCGAAGTGTCTCCAGACGCTCAAACCTTTTCTTCATCGTCATACCGCATGCTTGTTTTCCGCAGACACAGTGAATAGTTATTCATTCCCGCGCCCGATTTTTTGCAAAAATAGACATTGTAGCCCGCGCAACGGGATGTTTATGCAGAGAAAATACAATACGCAAGCGTTTATGCAGTGAATATGCAAACAAAGAGCGTCCCTATGAAAACGAGGAGCGTCCCTATGAAAACAAAGAGCATCCCTATGAAAACAAAGAGCATCCCTATGAAAACAAAGAGCAGGCCTATGCAAAAGGAAAGCCTATCCACGTAGACGGAAAACGACAACGCACCAGCGGCAAACGACAACGCACCAGCAAGGAACGACAGCGCACCAGCAGGGAACAACAGCGCACCAGCAGGAAACAACGACACGCTGAGGGGAAAAGGCGCATTGCGTCCGCACACGGCAAAAGGCGGGCGAAGGAACGCTTCCGCGCATCCTCCGCCCGCCTTTATGCGGTGCAACGGCGGGCAAGCCCGCCTGCAAAGCTCGTGCGTCCGTGCTTACTGCACGCTCACCTTGTAGCTCTTCCCGTCACGCGTCACGATGTACGCGCCGGCACTGACCGGCTGACCGGCAGGGAGCAGCTGCCCCTGCGCGTTGTGCAGCGCAAAGCCCTTTGTGCTTCCGTTCACGCGTACGATGCCGCCGTCCGTGGTTATCGTCACGGCTTCCGTGAGCGTAGTCATTGCCTCTATCCCTGTCGGCTTGCCGTCAAAAGACAGACCGTTTTCCTTCGCAGCCTTTTCCACAGCCGCCTCAAGCTCGCTCACGTCCGCCGTCACCTCATCTGCGGTGATATAGGGATAGTCGAGTTCGTTCTCTGCCGTAGTGATGGCACTCTTCAAAGCAGCCGCAGCATCGCCGCTCAGCTTCTCGAGCGCGGCTTTCGCCTCTTCTATCGCCGCATAAAGCTTGTCCGTGTTTTCCTGCGCGGGAAGCTTCACGAGACGGAAGCAGTATGCCTTGGCAAGCGAGCGGGAGTTGATGGTGATGGTCGTTCCGAGTGCCTGCGGCACTACCATCGGAAGGCTCTCGGTCAGCGCGTCCGCGTCAGACGTGCCGGCCTGGAGCGCCACAAGGGTATTGAGTCCGAGTTCGTCCTCGTTCATGAAGAACACGAAGCCCGAAGAAGCCTCCTGGGAGTCGTCGGAAAGGTCGGCCAGCTTAAGCCCAGTGCCGCTGTAGTACACGTATTTCGACTTCTGCGGCAGGGAAAGGTGCGCCACGCCGCTGTCGTCGGTATAGACAATGAAGCGCGAGTTGGCGTAAGAGTAGTTGTTGTCGAGCTTCGCGGCGGAGTTGGTGGCAAAGGAAAGGAATTTGCCGTCAGCCTTATAGCAGTAGTCGGGATAGACACTGACAGCCTGGATGGCGTAATAGCCCGAAACGGCTGCGCGAGGCTCGGGGGCGAGCGTAGTCTTTACAAGCTTGACGCGCGTGTTGTCGCCCCCCTTCGTCTGGTAGGTGAAAGTGCCGTTGTCGTCATAGCCGTAAGACTTCGACTTGTCCGTACTCTCGTAAGGAATCATATAGAAGCAGTCATCGCCCGCATCCTCGAAAGTCCACTTCTGGTTGTTTCCGCCCGAAGTCTGCCACTGCAGCAGCTGGTACTTCCAGCTGGCATGCGACTCGCTGGGGTTGTCCATGCAGACATTGCCCACCGAACTCTTGATCTGCCAGTATCCGTCGCTCCCTTTCGTGATTACCCAGAGCTGTCCCTGGTCTTCGTCGTCAACGGCCTTCATTTTCAGTATCACGTTGTTGGACGCCGAGCCGCCGTTGGTAAGCGCCGCCGTGCCGTCAGCCGTGCAAATGCGGTAGATGCTGCCGCTTTCTATCTCCGCCGCCGTAATGCCTTGAACGGTCCAGCCGAGCAGCAGGGCGAAGAGTATGCTTAGTCTGTGTATCATTGCTTTCTGTGTGCTAAGTTTATTGCAAGTCAATGTAGTCTGTAGGCATAGAGAAGGTCACGCCGCGGCGTTGCATGTCAAGCAGAACGGGTTTGAGGCGTTTGAGGAAGCCCTTCCAAGAGCGGTTTTTCTGTGCGCTCCATCCAGCCTCAGCCAGTGCCAAGGCACGGGGATAGGCCTGATAGAAAATCCGCTCGGGGGTATTGATGCACTCGCTCCAAAGCGGGCAAGCCACGCCGAAGAGGTTGTTCTGCTCAAAGCTTGCGTCCATTCCCCAGGCCGGGTCAAGCGAGTACGCACTCTCGAGAGTGATGATGTTCATGCCCCAGTTTTTCTCCGGCATATCGCCGCTTCGCATGGGGTAGTCGTAGTAGCAGTGCTCGCCGGGGCAAAGCATTATCTTGGCATTGTTGCTCACGGCGGCGTTGATGGCAGCCTGCGTCAGTCCATGACGCCATGCAAAGGTCACGCAGCCGGGCTGAATGTTCTTGAAGTCGGTTTCGTACCAGAACATCGGAGTCTTTCCGTACTTCGTCTGCAGGGTATCGATGATGCGGTCAAACATATATTCCTGCAGCCGCCAGTTCTCCGAGCGGTCAGTGGTGGTTATGCCGAGTTTCTTCTTTAGAGCCTGGTCCTTCTCGCACGTTGTCCAGCAGTCGAGCGCGGGATTGCCCGCCTCGTCGCCGCCGAGGTGCACGTACTGGCAGGGGAAGATGTCCGCCAGCTCGCGGAATACGTTGCCGAGGAACTCATAGGTGAACTCGTTGCCCGGGCAGAGGAGTTCGTTGGAAACGCCGCAAGTGGTACGGATAGGCACTTCCTTGGCGCCGCAAGTAAGCTCGGGGTAGCAGTGAACGGCAGCGACCTCGTGTCCCGGCATCTCAATCTCCGGCACAACCATAATGTGGTATTTCGCGCAGTACTGCACGAAATCCTTCATCTCTTCCTGCGTGTAGTAGCCCGATATGGGTATCTGCATGTCGTCCATGCCGACGCGGTACGTCCCGTTCTCGATGAGCTTGGGATACTTCTTGATTTCGATGCGCCAAGCCTGGTCGTCCACGAGATGGAGGTGGATGCTGTTGAACTTGTAACGCGCCATTTCAGGAACGACTTTCTTCAAATCCTCATAGGGAACGAAGATGCGGGCAGGGTCAATCATCATCTCGCGCACCTGAGTGCGGGGCGCGTCCTCTATGTGGATGGCGTCGGTCTGCGTGCAGAGTGCCGAAGCCGTGTTGTCAATCATCAGCTGCTCCATCGTCATGATGCCGTAGAATACGCCCGCAGCCGTCTTTCCGGCTATCTGCACGCCGTCGGCGTTGAGCGTGAGCGTATAGGCCTCGTCATGCGAGAGCGTGTTGTCGGTGGAGAGCGTGATTTTCGCCGAACCGCCGGCCGTGAGCTGCGACATTCCTGCGCGCTCGGCGAGGATGCGCTCCACGTGTTCTTTCTCGTTTTGCAGCTCTGCGGGTGCTTCGATAGAACCCACGTTGAGCCAGACGAGAGGCTGCTGGGCGAGCTGCTCTGTCTTAAGCGGGACGGGAATGAGGTTCTGCGCAGCGGCAGGCGTGTGCGTTGCCGTGAGCGTGAGGGCAAGCGCAAGGGCAAGCCTTGATATCTTCTTCATAGGGAATTTCTGTTTTGAGTTGCCTTAGTGTTGTCTTCTCAATAAGCCACGCGGAAGGTCTTTCCGTCCACCTTGACCATATACACGCCGCGCTCGGCGAGCGGGAAGCTCGTGTCGCCTTCCGCCATCGTGCCGGCTATCTGCTGTCCCTTGGCGTTGAACACCTGTACCTTCGAGCCCTGCGGCAGCTGGCGCACCCACAGACGGCCGTCAGCCGTCTCCGCCGTCACGCCGCTCAGGGCTGCAGCAGTGCGGATGGAGGTTATGACGTCTATGTCGAAATCTTTCCACACATCGGCCTTGGCATAAGCGTCCTTGCTTTCCTCCGGCACGAGGAGTTTCACTTTTGCGCAGTCCACGCCGGAAAAAGCCGTCGCGTCGGCTGCGGGCGGATTGGCAGCGTACACTTTCACCTCTTTCAGAGCCATGCAGCCCGCGAAGGTAGCGGCTTTCACCTCCGTCAGCGTAGCGGGGAGCGTCACGCTCTCCAAGGAAGAGCAGCCCTGAAAAGCGGCAGCCCCCATCTCCTCGATGCTGGCGGGGATGGTCACGCCGCCCTTTACGGACGAGCAGCCATAGAAAGCAGCCTCGCCGAGCTGCTGCAAGGCGCGGGGCATGGAAAGCTCGGTGAGCGAGGAACAACCCGCAAAAGCCGATGCACCAATGCGCGTCACCATGCGGTCAAAAGCCATTGCACCGGTGAGCGAGGAGCAGCCCGCGAAAGCGTTTGCCCCTACCGTCTGCAAACTGGCGGGAAGGTCCACGCCCTCCAAAGAAGAGCAGCCGGAGAATACACCGTCGCGCAGCGTGTGGAGGTTTTTGGGCAGCGTCACCGTGCCGGCAAGTTTGGTACAGCCTTGGAATGCGTACGAGCCGATGTTGGTGATTTTGCTTGTAGAAGGTATGCTAAGCCCCTGCAGGGACGCGCAGCGCGAAAAGGCAGACGCTCCCACACTCGTCATGTTGGCAGGAAGCGAAAGCGTCCCTTCGAGCGCGTCACAGCAGTAAAAGGCCTGCGAGCCTATGGTCTGCACCCTCGTGGGGAGCACAAGGGTTTTCAGCCTGTGGCGCGAGTGGAGCGCGTTGTTGGGGATGTCCGTGCACGTCGCCGAAGTGAGCGTGAGGTTTTCAAGCTGGTAGCAAAGGTCGCGCAGCTGGCGGAAGTCGGAGTTGCCCGTAGTGGTGAGCGTGCCGGTGAGGGTCACGCTGACGGCTGCGGCTTTTGCGTCTGCCGACTGGTTGGTGATGTTGGCGGCCGTGATGGTCTGTCCCCAGCCATATTGGGGGCAGACAGCGCACAGGCCCAGACCGAGGGCGAGTGCGGGAAGATTTCTTCTCATCTGCGGTATAGTTATGTATTAGTTTTTCCTGTTGAAATCGTGGAGATACTTAGCTGAGTCCCGTTATTTCCCCGTCCACAAGGTCGATGTGGTTGGCCTGCGGGTCGCGGGGAAGCCCCGGCATGCGGAGAATGTCGCCGGCAATGGCAACGTTCATCTCTGCGCCGGCGTTCAGCACGAAGTCTTTTATAAGGATGTTGAAGCCGCTCGCCGCGCCGTACTGCTTGGCGTCAGCGGAGAAAGAGAACTGCGTTTTGGCAACGCACACCGGGAAGTTTCCGAGCCCGAGTTCTTCGGCTTTCTTTATGCGCGTCAGCGCCGGCTTGGCGAATGTCACGCTGCCAGCGCCGTATATCGTCTTGCACACCTTTTCTATCTTCACCTTGATGGGGTCGCTGTCCTCGTAGGTGAAATGCAGCGGCGCGGAGGGCTTTTTCTCTATCGCCTCCACTACTGTGCGTGCCATGTCCGCCGCACCCGCTCCGCCCTCGGCGAAAGCATTGTTGACGGTGTAAGCCACGCCGAGTTCCTTCTCGCAGTGTTCGCGCAGCAGAGCCATCTCTTCGTCGGTGTCGGCGGCAAAGCGGTTGAACGCCACTACCACCGTCTGCCCGAATCCTTGCAGGTTGTGTACATGGCGGTCAAGGTTGGCAAGACCGTTGCGCAGTCCCTCGATATTGGGTTCTTTTATTTTGTCAATGTCCACGCCGCCGTGCATCTTCAGCCCTTGCGCCGTAGCCACTATCACCGTAAGGTCGGGCTGCAACCCCGACTTGCGGCAAAGTATGTTGTAGAATTTCTCTGCGCCGAGGTCAGCGCCGAAGCCCGCCTCCGTAATGGTGTAGTCGGAATGGGCGAGCGCCATTTTCGTAGCGACAAGCGAGTTGCACCCGTGGGCGATGTTGGCAAACGGACCTCCGTGTACGATGGCGGGGGTGTTCTCCGTCGTCTGCACAAGGTTGGGCGAAAGAGCATCGCGCAGCAACACCGTGATTGCGCCTCCCACGCCAAGGTCGCGCACCGTGAAGGGCGTGCCGTCGTAGGCGTACCCCAGGATGATGTTCTCTATGCGGCGGCGCAGGTCTGCCTCATCGCTGGCGAGACAGAGTATGGCCATCAGCTCCGAGGCCGGCGTGATGTCGAAGCCAGCCTGCTGGGTCAGTCCGTTGGTGGCGGGCCCCAGTCCGGTCACGATGCTGCGCAGGGAGCGGTCGTTTACGTCAAGCACGCGCCGCCACAGTATTTCTTTCAAGGCGAAGCCGTCCTTGGCGTGCTGGTAGAGATAGTTGTCGAGCAGGGCGGCAATCATGTTGTGCGCCGAGGTTATGGCGTGGAAGTCTCCCGTAAAGTGGAGGTTTATCTTCTCCATAGGCAGCACCTGAGCGTGTCCGCCGCCCGCCGCGCCGCCTTTCATGCCGAAGCAGGGACCGAGCGAAGGCTCGCGCAAAGCCACCGTGGCACGCTTGCCTATGGCGTTGAGCCCGAGAGCCAGACCGATGCTCACGGTTGTCTTGCCTATGCCGGCGCGGGTGGCGGTGATGGCTGTGACAAGAATGAGCTTGCCGCGCTTCTCCCCGCCGATGAGCCGCAGGGGCAGCTTGGCGACGTGCTTGCCATAGTGTTCGATGTCACCGGGGGCGATGCCCATCTTCGCCGCCACGTCCTCAATAGGCTGCAGCTGCGTTTCGTGCGCAATTTCTATGTCTGTCTTCATCCTTGTTGGGTTTATTGGAAAAGATAAGTCTAACTTGCGCAAAGTTAGCGTATTTTCCATTCAAACAAACCTTGCCCGCAGCCTTATTTGCGCGGCGGGCAGGGACGGGACGGCGCATTAATTCGTATTTTTGCCACCGGCTTACCCCGCCGGGGCGTGCTTTGCACAAAAACAAGACCTACCCTATGCGCACGAAACATATTTTCCCTCTTCTGCTTGTCTTTTCCTTCTCACTCCTGTCCGCCGTGGCGCACGTCGGCGGAGCGGGGCGCGCGGGCGGAGCTGTACAGACTGCAGCGGCAGACAGTGCCGGCGCAGACACCCTTGCGGCAGACACGCTCGCCGAAGACACGCTTGCGTGCGACAGCGACAGCGCGCTGGCTTTCGTGCCGCTTCCCGAGCGGATGGAAGCCCTGCTGCGCAACGACATCTTCGAGCGCACGCAGGTGGGGCTGTACGTGTACGACCTCACGGCGGACACCCTTGTCTTCGCATACGGCGAACGGCAGTGCATGCGCCCAGCCTCCAACGAAAAGACCCTTACCGCC
Organism: Alloprevotella sp.; assembly: GCA_963651485.1. Taxonomy (GTDB): domain Bacteria; phylum Bacteroidota; class Bacteroidia; order Bacteroidales; family Bacteroidaceae; genus Alloprevotella. The sequence continues at coordinate 169,025 of CAVJPT010000001.1, forward strand.
GTGGCAGCCCTCCGCGACCTCGGGACGGACTACCTCTACCGCACACACCTATATATAGAGGGGGAAGTATGCGACACCGACTCCGTTTTCCGCGGGCGCGTCTTTGTGCGCGGCGGCTTCGACCCGCTGCTCGACGGCGACGATCTGCGGGCTTTCGCCGCGTCACTTCTGGATGCCGGCGTGCGGCGCGTGGACTCCCCCCTCTGCCTCGACCTCACTTTCAAGGACGAGAAGAGAATGGGCTGGGGATGGTGCTGGGACGACGACGTGACTCCGCTCACCCCGCTGCTCTACAAGAAACGCGACACCTTTGCCTCGCACTTCCGCACGGCACTGCGCGACGCCGGGGTAGAATGGGACGGCACGGTGGAGGAGCGCGAGACACCCGCCTCGGCACGCCTTCTCTGCACGCGTACGCACACCATAGACCAGGTGCTTCTGCCTATGATGAAAAACAGCGACAACCTCATGGCCGAATCGCTTTTCTACCAGCTCGCCGCAGCCTCGGGACGCAAGAAAGCGGGACGCAAGCAAGCGGCAACGCACGTGGAAAGCCTCGTCCGCGCCGTGGGCCTCGAGCCCTCCCACTATCAGATAGCGGACGGCTCGGGACTTTCCCTATACAACTATGCCACGCCCGAGCTCCTTGGGCTTGTGCTGCGCTACGCCTACCGCCACGATGCCGTCTACCGGCATCTGCTCCCCGCTCTGCCCGTAGCGGGCGTGGACGGCTCGCTGCGCCGCCGCATGCGCGGCACGCCCGCCGCCGGCAACGTGCGTGCCAAGACGGGGACGGTAGAGGGCGTCAGCACCTTGGCGGGCTACTGCACCACAGCGGAGGGCAACACGCTCTGCTTCGCCATCATGAACCAAGGCATACGCTACACGTCCACCGGCCGCAACTTCCAGGACCGCGTATGCCGCGCCCTGTGCAGATAAAGCCCGCGTTTCCCGCAAAGCCCATCCTGCAAGCCTTGCGCTACACCGCAATTTCCGCCGCCCGAAAAAGCTATCAGCGTCTGCCGAATGCCGCCCCGCCCTTCAGTCCGTCTGGCTCAGGCGGTATTCTCGCGGGGACAGGCCCAGCTCGCGCTTGACGTATTTCCCGAAATGGGAAACATTGTCGAAGCCGGTCTCTGCGGCTATTTCCTTCACGCTTTTCGCTGGGTCGCGCAAAAGGCGCTTGAGGTGCTTGAGCGTGAAGGAGCGTATGAGGACGGCGGCAGAGTCGCCCGAGAAACGCTTGCAGATGGCGGAAAGGTGCTTGGGCGTGAGGCAGAGTTTGTCGGCGTACCAGCTGACATCGCGGCAGCGCGGCGTGTTATGCTCCAAAAGGCACACGAAGCGGCGGAATGTATGCTCGGTAGGCGTGTACGTCGGCACGGGCGGCAGCTTGGGGAGCATAATGTCGCAAAACTCGTACATTATGGCCTGAAGCAGCCGCTGCACCATCTCTCTCTGGTGGGGCGGATGGGGCGGCGCGAGCTTCGCTTTCAGGAAATCGTAGTCATCGCAGAAACGGCGTATCTCGCCCTCGCCGAGCCGCAGCGTGGGATGGCTTTCGAGGTAGTTGTAAATCTCCCACGATGTGCCGCCGAGTATAAACATATCCTCGAAAAACTCCGGCGCAAAGACCATAGCGCGGCAGCGGAAATCCGCGCTCTCCTTTGTGTTTTCGATGAAGGTGTTGGGCGTGGAAATGAAAAGGTCGCCGCGCTCTATTGAATAGCTTGCGTCACCGATGCGGCAGGTAGCTTTGCCCCCGAGGCAAAGCAGCGCGATGTGCGCATCGGTGCGCACGACCCCGCTGCCGCCGCCAAGCACGCGGTCAAACAGCAACACGCAGCTTTCCGACAGTTGGCGCAGCTTTTCCTCGCGCTCGTCCCGCTGCGTCTCTTGCATAGTAGTGTCCATACCTTATACCTATTGTATACAGGCACGGGCGTTCGCCCGTTTCTCCCGCACAGTGTGCTTTCAATTGCCTTTTGTCCCGGAGACAGGATAGGCCGCCAAGCGACTGCCGCCTCCCTTATCCAGCCAGACTTGTATATCGCCGCAAAAATACCAAGTCCCGCCCGTTCCGGACGGCGTTTCGCTTACCGAAAAGTGTCCTCTATTTCCCGAAAAAGGCGTTTTTTACTATTCCAAAATTCCTTTTTGCGGAAAAACAGGACAGTCCGGGCTTGAAACAGAACGCCCCAACCGGCTAACAGACTCTTTCAAAAGCCGCGCGTCCCGCTTCGCGAAGAAGCTTGTGTGCTACGCCAGCGGCGACGACCGCCAATGGCTTCCCTCCCGCTTGCCGATCTACCCCGCCACGCGCAATCTCCGGGGCAGCGTGGACGGTGTGCTCGGCTACCGATGCGGTTACGCCGCTGCCGCATTCCGGACCTGTCCGCCCGGAAAGTAATGCAGCGCCTGTTTCTTCTTTGGGAAATCTGCCATTTTGTCACTAAACGCCGGCAAAAACCGACATCGGCGGCATTGGCAACGCGTTTGCTACTTAAAGGGACGAAGCGCGGCGCACGGACGCGCCACACATACGCTTCAAGCTATAAGTAAAAAGAAAGGAGAAACAAGATATGACATTCGACAACTTTACCATCAAGGCACAGCAAGCGGTACAGCGAGCCGTAGAGCTGGCCACAAGCCGCGGACAGCAGGCCGTCACGCCGACCCACCTGCTCTCCGGCGTGCTGGCGGTAGGCGAAAACGTGACACAGTTTGTCTTCGGCAAGCTCGGGATAAGCCCCGATGCGCTTGCAAAGACCGCAGAGGCGGAGCTTTCCCACCTGCCGCGCGTGAGCGGCGGAGAGCCGTACCTTGACAGCGAGGCAAACAAAGTGGCGCTTAAAGCCGCAGATATTTCCCGAAAGGAAGGCGACACGTACACGGGGCTCGAGCCGCTGCTCCTTGCCCTGCTCACGGTAGACAGTGGCGCGGCACGCATACTGCGCGGCGCGGGCGTAACGGAAGACAGCCTGCGCGCCGCAATAAAGGAGCTGCGCGGCGGAAACAAGGCTACGACGCAGACAAGCGAGGACACCTACCAGGCGCTCTCCAAGTACGCCCGCGACCTCGTGGCAGAAGCCCGCGAGGGAAAGCTCGACCCGGTGATTGGGCGCGACGAAGAGATACGCCGCGTGCTGCAAATTCTTTCCCGCCGCACGAAAAACAATCCTATCCTGCTCGGCGAGCCGGGCACCGGCAAGACAGCCATCGTGGAGGGACTTGCCGAGCGCATCGTGCGCGGCGACGTGCCGGACAACCTGCGCGACAAGCGGCTCTACTCCCTTGATATGGGCGCGCTGGTGGCGGGCGCAAAGTACAAGGGCGAGTTTGAAGAACGCCTGAAAAGCGTCGTCTCCGAAGTCACCAAGGCCGAAGGCGGCATCATTCTCTTCATCGACGAGATACACACGCTCGTGGGAGCGGGCAAGAGCGAGGGCGCGATGGACGCCGCCAACATACTCAAGCCGGCACTCGCCCGCGGAGAGCTGCGCAGCATCGGCGCCACGACACTGGAAGAATACCAGAAATACTTTGAGAAGGACAAGGCACTCGAGCGGCGTTTCCAGACGGTGATGGTAGACGAGCCGTCGCCGGAAGACGCGGTATCCATTCTCCGCGGCTTGAAAGAGCGGTACGAAAACCACCACCGCGTCCGCATACAGGACGATGCGCTGATAGCTGCCGTACGGCTTTCCCACCGCTACATTACGGACCGTTTCCTCCCCGACAAGGCTATCGACCTCATGGACGAGGCCGCCGCAAAACTGCGTATGGAGCGCGACTCGCAGCCCGAAGAGCTTGACGAGATAACGCGCCGCCTGCGCCAGCTGGAGATAGAGCGCGAAGCCATCAAGCGCGAAGGCGATCAGCCCAAGCTCGAGCAGCTCGGGCGAGACATTGCCGCCCTCTCCGAGCGGGAGAAGGACCTGCGGGCGAAGTGGCAGGGCGAGAAGGACGCGCTTGCGGCCATACAGCAGGACAAGGAGGAGATGGAACGCCTGAAGTTTGACGCCGAGCGTGCCGAGCGCGAGGGCGACTACGGAAAGGTGGCGGAGATACGCTACGGCAAGCTGCGCCAGCTCTCGGACGACATAGCCCGCCGGCAGGAAGACCTGCGCAGCCGCCAAGGCGCGGAGGCTATGGTGAAAGAGGAAGTGACGGCGGACGACATAGCCGACGTCGTGGCGCGCTGGACGGGCATCCCCGTGTCGAGGATGATGGAGAGCGAAAGGGAAAAGCTGCTCAGCCTCGAGACAGAACTGCACCGCCGCGTCATCGGGCAGGACAAAGCCATAGAGGCCGTGGCGGACGCCGTGCGCCGCTCCCGTGCCGGGCTGCAAGACCCCAAACGCCCGATAGGCTCGTTCATCTTCCTCGGCACCACGGGCGTGGGAAAGACCGAGCTTGCCAAGGCTCTCGCCGAGTATCTCTTCGACGACGAGAATATGATGACGCGCATCGACATGAGCGAATACCAGGAGAAGTTCAGCGTCAGCCGGCTCGTGGGCGCGCCTCCGGGCTACGTGGGATACGAAGAGGGCGGACAGCTCACCGAGGCCGTGCGCCGCAAGCCGTACAGCGTGGTGCTTTTCGACGAAATAGAGAAGGCGCACCCCGATGTGTTCAACATTCTCCTCCAGGTGCTGGACGACGGCCGCCTTACGGACAACAAGGGGCGTACGGTCAATTTCAAGAACACCATCATCATCATGACCTCTAACCTCGGCTCGCAGCTTATCCAGCAGAAGATTGCGGACGCGGCAGACAAAAGCGCGGCAGAGCGCGCCAAGGCCATGTCCCAGGCCAAGGCGGCCGTAATGGAGATGCTGAAGAAGACGGTGCGTCCGGAGTTTCTCAACCGCATCGACGACATCGTCATGTTTGAGCCGCTCACGAAGCCGCAGATAGAGCAGATAGTACGCCTGCAAGTGGACGGCATAATACGCCGGCTCGCCGACCAGGGCGTGCGCCTTGAGGTTGCGCCCTCCGCTGTGGAGGCCATAGCAAGCGAGGGCTTTGACCCCGAGTTTGGCGCAAGGCCCGTGAAGCGTGCGCTGCAGACCATGCTCCTCAACGACCTGAGCTGTGCCATACTCTCCGGAGAGGTCAACAAGACGCACCCTGTCCGCGTAGAGGCTAAAGAGGACGGAACTCTGGCATTTGAAAACGCGGAAGAAGAAGCAAAGTCCTGACAGCGCAAGCCCCGAGACAGCAAACGGCTGCGGCGGGCGGTACGGACATATGCCCTGCCGCCCGCCGCCTTTTTTGTTTGCGCTCCGAACGGGCAAGCCGCACCGGGCGGTTAGCCGAAAGAGAAAAAGCCTTTGCCCTGCTCCGTCGCAAGGCAAAGGCTTTTTAATGCCAAAGCGTCCGGCGGCGCACTTGCACGCGCCGTGCCGCCACGCTCCCGCCGGCACTTTCCGCAAAAGCTACTTGACGTCCACGGCCTTAATCTGCACGGGCGAGTTGGGCAGCATCTGCGAGCCGTTGCAGATAATGGTCTGCCCCTTCTGCCCTTTAAGGAAGTAGTAGAAAGAGCGGAGCATCGACTGCGAGCGCGGGTCGGTGTGTATGACATACACCGAGCGCCAGAGCGGATAGTCGCCAGTTGCTATATAATACTGGTAGGGGCGCACGTACTTGGCCTCGTCTCCCGCCTTCCGGCTTACGCGCATCACGTTCACGTCAAGCACGCTGAAGTCCGAAAGGGCGGTCTCGCTGTCGCCCATCAGCCAGTTTGCGCCCACCACGCCTATCATGTCGGGGTCGCGGCGCACCATTTCCAGGACGGAAACGTTGGTGCCGCCGTCCGAGGCGTACACGTTGCCGGTTATCTGCTTTCCGCCGCAGAGCGAGTCGCGCATGAAGCGCACGGTGCTTGAGCGCGAGTTGTCGAAGACAAGCTTCAGCTCCCCGCTGCGCGTGTGGGAGTGCAGCTGCTCCCAGCGCGTGATGCGCCCGGAGACGATGCCGCGTATCTCGTCAAGCGTGATGAGCGAGTCGGTGTTGGCCTTGTTCACCACAAGCGCTATCGCGTCCGTAGCTATAAGCGACTGGTTGGGCGTGAGCTGGTCGTGTCCCTTTATGGTCTTCACCTCCTGCTCCGTGAGCTTGCGGGTCACCACGCAGCAGCGCACGCTGTCGTCGACGAGGAGGCGTATGGCGCTGTCCTCGCTAAGGTACATAGGCTTCATCTTGGCTTCGATGTGCGCCATGCCGAAAGTCTGCGCCATTTCCGCCAATACCGGCTCGAAGGTGTTGTCCACCGCCACGCGCACGTCGTTTTCCGTAAGCCACTCGCCGGTGGCTTTCCCCTTTCCCCGGCAGGAGGAAAGCGAAAGGAGCGCGGCCGCGCCCAGCGTCGCCAGAGCGACGCGCCCCGTACAAAGTCTTTTCATCTTTACAGTCTTGTTTTCAGTAAGCACGCAAATTTAGGAAAAACCCCCTTGCCGCATCCGCCGTCGGGGCGAAAAGCGCACGGCGGCGGAGGGCGGGCGGCGCAATCCGATTGTTTCCACTACCTTTGCGCCGTGCTTGGCGGACGGGACACGCCGCACCGCCCCGCCACGTAAAAAACACCTAACACACCAAACACACTTATGGACACTGCGGAAATTTTCAAGTGGGTGCTTGAAAACCTCAACTACTGGGTAGTCACCCTCTTTATGGCCATCGAAAGCTCCTTTATCCCCTTTCCCTCTGAAGTGGTAGTGCCGCCTGCGGCATGGAAGGCCATGACGCCGGGCAACGGGATGAACGTCGTGCTCGTCATTGTCTTCGCCACGCTGGGCGCAGACCTCGGCGCGCTGGTCAACTACTACCTCGCCAAGTGGCTGGGCCGCCCCATCGTCTACCGCTTTGCAGACAGCCGCATCGGGCATCTGTGCCTCATCGACCGCGCCGCCGTCGAAAAGTCCGAGGACTTTTTCCGCCGCCACGGCGCAGCCTCGACCTTCTTCGGGCGCCTTGTGCCCGCCGTGCGGCAGCTCATCAGCATCCCCGCCGGACTTGCCGGCATGCGCCTGCATTCTTTCCTGCTCTACACCACGCTCGGCGCAGCGGCATGGAACGCCGTGCTGGCACTCATCGGCGTGGCCATCTACCACTACACCGACGTGAAGACCACGGACGACGTGTACCGCCTCGCCACCAAGTACAGCCACGAGATAGGCTATGTGCTGCTGGTGCTTGCTGCGGCAGCCGTGGTGTACCTCATATTCAAGGCACGGAAGAAGAAATGACCCTCCGGGCACGCCACATACGTCTTCCGCTCGCGGCACTCACCGCCGCACTGTTTTCCGCCGCCGCGCCGCTCCGCGCGCAGACGGTTGCCGACAGCGCGGCACAGACTGTGCGGACAGACTCCGCCGCCACGCCAGCCCTGCCTCCGCGCGTGCCGCGCACGGTGCGGTGCGTGATGCCCCCCTACCGCGAGGCGGCGGCCACAAGCCGCACTTGGCTTTGGGGCGCGGGACGGGGCAACGTGCTCGACACCTACCTCACGCCGCTTGAGTACACCGGGCCAGACTATGCCCTGCTTCACCGCACGGAGCGCAAGGCGCGGTGGGGACACGGCAAGGTGACCGTGGCTGCCTCCTACACTGCCCAGATCGCCTACCTGCACTCGCCCACCGACGACGGCAAGGAATGGGACGGCGAGTTCACCGCCGCCGGCGGCTGGCTCTACAACTGGCGGCCCGTCTCCCGCTTGCGTCTCTGCGCGGGGGGAGCGATAGAGGGCAGCGGCGGCTTCACCTACAACACGCGGGCTTCCAACAACCCCGCGCAGGGACGGCTCGGCGCGGCACTACTTGCCACCGTTTTGGCCGAGTATGCTTTCCCGCTCTTCCGCAGCGACGCGAAAGCCGTGGTAGAGCTCTCCGCACCCGCGCTCGGCGTGCAGTTTGCCCCGGAGTACGGACAGTCGTACTACGAAATATTCTCCTTGGGACACAACGGCGGGACGATGCACCTCACCCACCCCGCCAATGCGCCCTCCGCACGCCTCACCGCCCTTCTCGAAGTGCCCGTGTGCGGCGCAAAACTCACCCTGGGCTGGCTCTCCGACGTGCGGCAAAGCAAACTCGGCGGACTCAAGCGCCACGCTTGGCGCAACACTTTCATGATAGGCTACACACGCAGTATATGCATTCTTCGCTGACCCACATACGCCGACCGCGCCGCGCCCTCGCGCTCTTGCTCGCCACGGCCTTTATGCTGTGCCTCAGCTCCTGCGTGCGCGAGGAAGTGGAGGACAACACGCCGCGCGGCAATTTCGAAGCGCTTTGGCGCACGCTTGACGAGCGGTACTGCTTCTTCACTTACAAGCAGCAAGAGTACGGGCTCGACTGGGCGGCCGTGCGGGCAAAATACGCCCCTGCCGTTTCCTCCTCGCTGACCGACCGGCAGCTCTTCGAGGTATGCGCCAACATGATGGCCGAGCTGCGCGACGGGCACGCCAATCTCTACGCCTCGCACGACGTGGCACGCTACGGGCGCTGGTACGACGACTATCCCGCCAACTACAGCGACACGCTCGCGCGACGCTACTTGGGGCGCACGGAGGACTACCATACCGTCTCGGGACTAAGCTACCGCACGCTTGACGACAACATAGGCTACGTGCGCTGCGCGTCCTTCTCTTCCGACTTCGGCGACGGCAACCTTCAGGAGGTGATGCGCTCGCTCGCGCTCTGCGATGCGCTCATCGTCGACGTGCGCAGCAACGGGGGCGGACTGCTCACCGCCGCCGAAAAACTCGCTTCGCTCTTTGTCAACGAAGAGCAGACGGCGGCCTACATGTGCCACAAGACGGGGACGGGGCACGACGACTTCTCCGCGCCGCAGCCGCTTACGCTCAAGCCGTTTTCCGGCCTGCGCTGGCAGAAGCCCGTCGCCATACTCGCCAACCGCCGCACGTACAGCGCGGCCAACGCCTTCGTGATGTACCTGAAAGACCTGCCGCGCGTCACGGTGGTGGGCGACCGCACGGGCGGCGGCGCAGGCATGCCTTTCAGCGCCGAGCTGCCCAACGGGTGGAGCCTGCGCTTCTCGGCATGCCCCATGTACGACCGCGGGATGCAGCTTACGGAGATGGGCATCGACCCCGACGTGGCGGCAACGCTGACCGACGCTGACTTCGCACGCGGCAAGGACACCATCATAGAGACTGCACGCGCCCTGCTCCGCGCCTCGGCCGCGCAATGACCGTACCCGCCTGACGGCACATTTCTTTTGCATGTGCAAATCACGTGCGAGATTGGCATTTTTGGCGGATTGTCATCCATAGCAAGCATTTTCCGCCATTTGCATTCCGCTTAAAAATTTCGTATCTTTGTCTTAGAGAAGAGGGGGAACGTGCCGCGCGTTTTCCCTCTTTATCGTAGTACTGATAATCAGCAATTTACAAACTGCAAAAGTGTACATCCCGCAGCTCCAGGGTGTACATCCGGGAGCTACTGCCCCCATTCCCGTCGCGACTAAGCCGGTCTTAGGTTCCCGGAAGTCCCTTTCCCGTCCTCCGCAGTGTCTTTCCCGCGTCAGAGGAAGTTAATTATACTTAATCTTCTTCCTTTTTTCGTTGGTCAATTTTTCCGCTCACGCGACACGGGCGAGGGAGCACGCGGAAAAACTCCCGCACTGCGTTTTGCAGAAAATAAGGCGGAATTGGTTGAATACATTTGCCCGCAACGGCACAAGGGCGTAAATTCGTCTTACGCTTGACAAGGGCAGGCTGTCCCCGCCCGCTAATAAAAAAGTAACCCTATGCGCTTTCCACGTATAAAGACACACGACAAGGCCGAAAACCTGCTCTACCTCGCCATCTGGCTTGTGCTTTTCGCCGCGCCTGTGCTTTCCATGTACGTGCAGCGAATCTCCACGCACGGCGCAAGGGGCGAATGGGGAGAGGTGTTTGCCGCATGGGGGCTGCTGGCTATGTTTTTCGTCACCTTCGCGGTACACAACTTCATCCTCGCCCCGCAGCTTGTCTACCGCGGCCGAAAATGGCGGTACTTCGCCGGCTTGGCAGTGCTTTTCATAGGCTTCGAGACGTATGAGTGCATCGTGCGCCCCCACCCCGAGCCGCACGGCGGGCGCGAGCGTATGGAGATACGCGGGGAAAGACCGGGCAACCTCCGCGAGGACGGCGAGCCGCAGGACTGGGAGGCCTTCTTTTCGGCAGACGGCCGCAGAGCGCAGGGCATGCACGGCAGAGAGGGACGCCACGAGGTGAACCCGCCGATGGTTTTCGGCGGAAAGGACATGGTGGCGACCATCATCATGAGCCTGCTTTGGGGGCTTAACATCGGCGTGAAATATTTCTTCAAGTCCGCCGAAGACCGCAAGCGGCTCGAACGTATGGAGCGAGAGGGGCAGCGCATGCAGCTGGAGTATCTGAAATACCAGATCAACCCCCACTTCTTCATGAACACGCTGAACAACATACACGCCCTTGTGGACATTAACCCCGCACAGGCGCAGCACACCATAGAGGTGCTCTCCCACCTCATGCGCTACGTGCTTTACGAAAGCAACCGCCCGCTCGTGAAGATGGAGCGCGACCTCGCCTTCCTCAGCGACTACATACGCCTCATGCGGCTTCGCTACGCCGAGAGCGTACGCATTGACGCGCGCTTCCCCGAGGGCGGCGCGGAGGGGATGGTGCCTCCCCTGCTCTTCGTGTGCTTCGTGGAAAACGCTTTCAAGCACGGCGTGAGCTACGAGCGCGACTCGTACATCGAGACAAGCGTGGAGACGCGCGGCGGGCGGGTGTACTTCACCTGCCGCAACAGCGTGGGGCCGCAGCCCAAGCACGCGAAAGGCGGCGTGGGGCTTGCCAACACGCGCAAGCGCCTCAAGCTCACCTACGGGAAAGACTTCAACCTCGACATACAGCCCGGCGCGGACGAGTACCGCGTACGGCTTGACTTTCCGCTGCTGCCCTGCAAAGGGAAAGGCGGCGAAACTGAAAAAACACAGTTTACACTATGAACATAAAGTGCCTTGCCATTGACGACGAGCCGCTCGCGCTGCAGCAGCTGACGACCTATCTGGAAAAAGTGCCATTCTTCGAAGTGGCGGGAAAATGCCACAGCGCGCTCGAAGCGATGCGGCATCTGGAGAAAAGCCCCGTGGACGTGCTTTTCCTTGACATCAACATGCCCGACCTCAACGGGCTCGACTTTGTCCGCTCCCTGCAAAACCCGCCGATGGTGGTATTCACCACGGCATACCAGGAGTACGCCGTCGAGGGATACAAGGTAGACGCAGTGGACTACCTGCTCAAGCCTTTCGGCCTGGCGGACATCATGCGCGTTGCCGACAAAGTGAAGGCACGCTACGACCTTATGCACACGGCGAGCCTCTCCCCCGTCGACGAAGACGACGCGCTCTTCTTCAAGACGGAATACCGTGTGGTGAGGATGCTCATCGCGGACATCGTCTACGTGAAAGGCATGAGCGAGTACCTGCGCATCCACCAGCTCTCCCAGCAGAAGCCGCTCACCGTGCTGCTCAGCATGAAGCGCATGGAGGAGCGCCTGCCCTCATCGGCTTTCATGCGCGTGCACAAGTCATACATCATAAGCCTCAAGCACATCGCCGAAATCAACAAGAGCCGGGTGCTGCTCGACACCGGCGACGAAATCCCCGTGGGCGACAGCTACAAGGAAAACCTCAACGCCTACATCGCCGCGAAGTTTCTGGGGAAATAGAGCGTTACCCTTTCGGCTTCCCTCGGCTACCCTACAGACGGCTAAAATTTTATCCCTATATTTGCCGCATACATTTTATGAAGTATGCCCACAGTTCTTGAGGCTTTCGGCCTGCGCTTTTTCTTCTACTCCGACGAACATACTCCCGTCCACGTGCACGTAGTGAAGGGGGACGGAAGTGCGAAGATAGAGTTGATGCCCGATGTGCGAATCGTACGCAACGACGGCTTGAAGAAAAAAGACACTGCCCGCGCCCTTGCACTCGCCAAGATGTTCCGCGAGGAAATCCTTGCGAAATGGGAGGAGTATTTCAGCTAAGTGAGCGACCTATGGAGACTATCGAAAACGTTTGGTTTGAGAACAAGCGTATATATATGCGTTCTTCTCTCGGGAAGGTTTACAGCCGTCCGCTGGAGGCTTTTCCCCTTTTGACAGAAGCGACGGACGCGCAGCGTGCCGACTTCAGGATCGTGGCACGGGGCGAAGCCTTGCGCTGGGACGAGATAGACGAAGACATTCACATAACCTCGTTCTTCGATAGCACAGAGCCAGACCCCGACAACGAGGTCGCGGCCATATTCCGCCGTTTCCCCCAGCTCAACGTTTCCGAAGTGGCACGCGGCGTCGGCATAAGCAAAACCCTCCTTGCCAAATACATCTACGGCATAAGCCGCCCCAGCACGGAAAGGCTTTCGCACATCAAGGAGACCCTCCATGTCCTCGGGCGCGAACTCGCGGCCGTCTGACACCATTGCCTCCATAAAGGCAGACACCGCGCAAGCCGCCCTCACCCACTATTTCGGGACACACTGCGCCCACATACAAAAAACGAAACAGCCCGCGGACGGAATGCCGCGGGCTGTTTCGCCTTAAAAAGCATACTCTTTCCCAGCCTTTTCCGCCGGGAGTCACGCCTCGCGCAGCATGTCCTGCACGACGAGACCGGCGAGCGTGAAGCCGAAGATGCCGGTGATGTGCGCCAGCGTGCCGTTGATTTGCGCCTTCGAGCTGCACCACTCGTGGTTGAGCAGGGCGGGGTCGCCCGGTCCGGTAGCAGCCTTGGGACACATGCACGCCCCCGTGCCGCAAGTGTGGTTGTCCCCGAGATTGGGGAGCAGCTCCTCGCTGTACACGCACTTGAACTTGCGGCGCGGCTTCACTCCGTCGCGCTTGAAACGGCGGCGCAGGGCTGCGCCCAACGGGCAGCCTTTCACTTTCCAAAACTCCGCCACCGCCACGCGCGTGGGGTCCAGCTTCAAGGCCGCGCCCATCGAGCTGAAAAAGCGGGCGCGCGTGCGGCAGGCATTAAGGATGAGCAGCGCCTTGTCGCTCAGAGAGTCGATGGCATCTATAATGTAGTCGTACTCGTCAAGGCGGAAACTGTCCGCCGTGTCCGCCGTGTAGATGCGCTGCACGGCCTCGACCTCCGCTTTCGGGTTGATGGACAGCAGGCGCTCGCGCAGAGCGTCCACCTTCACCATCCCCACGGTTTTCATCGTAGCCATGAGCTGGCGGTTGACGTTGGTGACGCACACGCGGTCGGAGTCGACAACGGTGATGTGCCGCACGCCCGTGCGCACAAGGCTCTCGGCGCACCAGCTGCCCACGCCCCCCACACCGAAGACTATCACGCGCTTGCCGGCGATGCGCTCCATGGCGTCAGAGCCGACAAGCCGCTCAGTGCGGTTGAATATGGCTTTCTCTATGCCCATCGTCCTTCTTCCTTACGTTTGTTTTTCCTCATACAGCACCGCAGAGCCTTACAAGTCCGCCCCGTCCGCAAGCCCGAGTTCCGCCCATGCGTCGCTGAAAGCCTGCATGGAGGGGAAGAGCAGATTGGCTCCCGCATCGGTAAGCGACGAGGGAGGGAGCGGCCCGGTATTGACCGCTACAGTGAAGACGCGGGCGGCCACGGCAGCCTGTACGCCGAGCGGCGCGTTCTCTACCACGATGGCCTCCCAAGGGTTTACCCCCACGCGCTCCAAGCCGGCAAGGTAAGGCTCAGGGCTGGGCTTTCCGTGGCGCACGTCCTTGCTCGACACGACAAGCGAGGGGGAGAAAACGCCGGGATAGTTGTGGTGCAGGCGGTCGAGCAACGACTTCTGCCCGCTACCCGTAACCACGGCGATGGTGAGCCCCGCCTGCTGCACCTGCGCAAGCAGCGCGTCAGCCCCCGGCATCTTGGGCGCTTCGGGAAGCGCATTGAAGAGGCGGCACTTTTCCGCGTAGATGCGGGCGCACTCCTCCTCCGTGGCGTCGCGCCCCCAATAGCGCTGCGCCAAAATGTTAATGGTGGACACGCCGGTACGTCCCTCGTGCATATAAGCCTCCTCGGCTTCCATCTTCAAGCCGAACTCGGTGCATACCTGCGCCCAGGAGTTGGCGTGGCCGGGCATTGAGTCGAAAAGCACGCCGTCCATGTCAAAGAGGACGGCTTTGGGGCGGAAAGAGGCGAAGCCGTTGCGCAGCAGATACTGCTTGACGGCTTCGCCCGCTTTTTCTCTGATTTCTTCCATCAGGACAGAAACGCTTATTTCAGTTTCTCGCGTATCGCCTCGGTCTCTGCCTCGTAGCCGGGCTTGCCGAGAAGCGCGAACATGTTTTTCTTGTAAGCCTCCACACCGGGCTGGTTGAACGGATTTACCTCAAGAAGCAGGCCGCTGATGCCGCAGGCGCGCTCGAAGAAGTAGATGAGCTGGCCGATGTGGTACTCGTCGAGTTTCTCCACGACGAGGCGCAGGTTGGGCACACCGCCGTCTACGTGCGCGAGCTGTGTGCCGAGCTCTGCCATCTTGTTCACCTCGTCCACGCGCTTGCCTTCAAGGAAGTTCAAGCCGTCGAGGTTTTCGTCGTCGTGCGGGAAGAGCACATTGTGCTGCGGCTGCTCGACGGAGATTACGGTCTCGAAAATGGTGCGCTCGCCGTCCTGCACCCACTGCCCCATCGAGTGGAGATCGGTGGTGAAGTCCACGGCTGCGGGGAAGATGCCCTTGCCGTCCTTGCCCTCGCTCTCGCCGTAAAGCTGCTTCCACCACTCGTTCATGTAGTGGAGCTTGGGCTGGAAGTTGACCATTATCTCAATCTTCTTTCCGGCGGCGTAAAGCGCGTTGCGGAATGCGGCGTACTGCTCGGCGGGATTCTCCTCGAAAGGCACGCTGGGGGCGGTAAGGGCCTCCATGTCGGCCGCGCCCTTCACAAGCGCCTCGATGTCATAGCCGGCGCAAGCGATGGGCAGAAGTCCGACGGGGGTGAGTACAGAGAAGCGTCCGCCCACGTTGTCGGGGATGACGAAGCTCTTGTAGCCTTCCTTGTCGGCGGTGGTGCGGGCCGCGCCCTTGTGCGCGTCTGTCACAGCCACAATCACTTTGCGGGCCGTCTCCACGCCGCGCTGCTCCTCGCACTGCTTGCGGAGGAGGCGGAAAGCGAGGGCGGTCTCCGTCGTCGTGCCGCTCTTCGAGATGTTGATGACGCCGAACTTGCGTCCGCGCAGATACTCGGTAAGCTCATAGAGATAGTCCTCGCCGATATTGTTGCCGGCGAAGAGCATGACGGGATTGGAGCCGTCGTTGGTAAGCCACTCGAAACTGTTGCCAAGTGCCTCGAGCACGGCGCGCGCGCCGAGGTAGCTGCCGCCGATGCCGGCCACGACAATCGTGTCACAGTTGGCGCGAAGCACCTGTGCCGTCTCCTTCAGCTCGGCAAGGAGCTCGGGCGTGGTCTGCGAAGCCAAGTGCATCCAGCCAAGGAAGTCGCTGCCGGCGCAGCTGCCTTCCTCCAAAGCTTTCTGCGCAGCTTTCACGCGCGGCGCGAACGCCTCGACAGCGCCGGCGGGGAGAAAGCAGCCGGCCTTGCTTGTTTCCAAATGAATGTTCTTACTCATTTTTCCAAACGTATTGTTTTTGTGTGTTGTGTCTTGCTTTTGCGGATGCAAAGTTAGCCATTTGCGCGGACTTACGCTTTTCCGCTCCGGCACGCTTGCGTAACTTTGCGGAGAATAAACCAATCCTCCTCTCCTTTATGCAAGATTTCGTCCATCTCCACGTACACACCCAATATTCCGTGCTTGACGGCCAGGCTTCCGTGCCGCGCCTCGTCGACAAAGCCCTGCGCGACGGCATGCGCGGAATGGCGGTGACGGACCACGGGAATATGATGGGCATCAAGGAGTTCTTCAACTACGCCAACAAAGTAACGGGCAAGGCGAAGGACAACGTGAAGAAGCTTGAGGAGAAGCTTGCTGCCCTGCACGAGGGTACGTTTACGCCCGCGCCGGACAAGGACGGGGCAAACCCGGACGCAGGGAAGACGACGGAACAGCTTATCGAGGAGACGGAGAAAAACTTGGAGAAAGAGCGGAAAAAGGCCGCGTTCAAGCCCATCTTCGGCTGCGAAATGTACGTGGCGCGGAGGGGAGACAAGTCCCTGCGCGACGGGAAAACAGACCAAGGCGGCTGGCACCTCATCGTGCTTGCCAAGAACGAGCACGGCTACCACAACCTCGTCAAGCTCGTTTCGCGCGCCTGGGTGGACGGCTTCTACATGCGGCCGCGCACCGACCACAAGGATCTCGAGGCTTTCCACGAAGACCTCATCGTATGCTCGGCGTGCATAGGCGGCGAAGTGCCGCAGCACATCCTTGCGGGACGGATGGAGGAAGCCGAGAAGTCGGTGCTGTGGTTCAAGCGCGTCTTCGGAGACGACTACTACCTCGAGCTCCAGCGCCACAAGGTGACGGACCCCGCCATACGCGCCAACCGGGAAACCTACCCTCTGCAGCAGGAAGTAAACGCAGAGCTGCTGCGCCTGGCGGAGAAGCACGGCATAAAATACATCTGCACCAACGACAGCCACTTTGTCGACGAAGAAAACGCCGAGGCGCACGACCGGCTTATATGCCTGGCGACAGGGCGTGACCTGAACGACGAAAACCGAATGCTCTACACGAAGCAGGAATGGTTCAAGACACGGGCGGAGATGAACGAAGTCTTCGCCGACCTGCCCGACGCGCTCGCCACCACCTGCGAAATTTGCGACAAAGTAGAGACCTACTCCATCGACCACGCCCCCATCATGCCCAACTTCGCCATACCCGAGGACTTCGGCACGGAGGACGAATACCGCAAACGGCTTACGGAGGAAGACCTCTTCAACGAGTTCACGCAGGACGAGAACGGCAACGTGGTGATGAGCCGGGAAGAGGGAGAGAAAAAGATAAAGAAGCTCGGAGGATATGACAAGCTCTACCGCATAAAGCTTGAAGCCGACTACCTCGGCAAGCTGGCGTACGAGGGAGCGGCACGCCGCTACGGCGACCCGCTTGACGAGGAGACGCGCGAACGCATCAAGTTTGAACTGCACATCATGAAGACGATGGGTTTCCCGGGCTACTTCCTCATTGTGCAGGACTATATCCGCGCCGCCCGCGAGGAGCTGGACGTGAGCGTAGGCCCGGGGCGCGGCTCGGCGGCAGGAAGTGCCGTGGCTTACTGTCTGGGCATAACGCAGATTGACCCCATAAAATACGACTTGCTTTTCGAGCGTTTCCTCAACCCGGACCGCATCTCGCTCCCCGATATCGACGTGGACTTCGACGACGACGGGCGCGGCCGCGTGCTGCAGTGGGTCACCAACAAGTACGGCGAGGACAACGTAGCGCACATCATCACCTACGGAACCATGGCCACGAAGCTCGCGCTCAAGGACGTGGCACGCGTGCAGAAGCTGCCGCTGGACATCAGCAACCGCCTCTGCAAGCTGATACCAGACAAACTGCCCGAAGGCCCCAACGGGAAAGCGCCGAAGCTCAACCTCCCCAACGCCATCGCGGCGATACCCGAGCTGCGCGAGGCGGAAGCGTCGCCCGACCCGCTCCTGCGCGACACCATCCGCTACGCAAAGATGCTGGAAGGCAATGTGCGCAACACGGGCGTGCACGCCTGCGGCTTCATCATCTGCCGCGACAACATCTCCGACTGGGTACCCGTCTCCACAGCCGAGGACAAGGAGACGCACGAAAAGCTGCACTGCACGCAGTATGAGGGGAAGGTCATCGAGGAAACGGGCCTCATAAAGATGGACTTCCTCGGACTGAAGACGCTCTCCATCATCAAGGAGGCTTTGGAAAACATACGCCTCTCGCTCGGCATAGAAGTGGACATCGACAACGTGGACATCGAAGACCCCGCCACTTACCAGCTCTACTGCGACGGGCGCACGGTGGGCACGTTCCAGTTTGAGTCTGTCGGCATGCAAAAGTACCTGCGCGAGCTGCAGCCCTCCACTTTCGAGGACCTCATCGCCATGAACGCCCTCTACCGCCCGGGTCCCATGCAGTACATTCCGCAGTTCATCGCCCGAAAGCACGGGGAAGAGCCCATAACGTACGACCTCCCGTGCATGGAGAAGTACCTCAAGGACACCTACGGCATCACCGTATACCAGGAGCAAGTCATGCTGCTCTCCCGCGAGATAGCCAACTTCACGCGAGGAGAGAGCGACGCGCTGCGCAAGGCGATGGGAAAGAAGCTCATCGAGAAGCTTAACCACATGTACCCCAAGTTTATCTCCGGCGGAAAAGCCAACGGGCACGACCCGAAGACGCTGGAGAAGATATGGGAGGACTGGCGGGCTTTCGCTTCCTACGCCTTCAACAAGAGCCACGCCACCTGCTACTCCTGGGTGGCGTACCAGACCGCCTACCTGAAAGCCAACTACCCGTCGCAGTACATGGCGGCAGTAATGAGCCGAAGCCTTGCGGACATCACCACCATCGCAAAGCTTATGGACGAGTGCAAGTCGATGGGCATAAAGACGCTCGGGCCGGACATCAACGAGAGCCAGCTCAAGTTCAGCGTCAACCCGACGGGCAACATACGCTTCGGAATGGGCGCAGTGAAAGGCGTAGGCGAAGCTGCCGTGAAAGAGATACTCGCGCAGCGCGAGAAGGACGGCCCGTTCACTTCCATATACGACCTTGTAGAGCGCGTCAACCTGAGTGCCTGCAACAAGAAGAACCTCGAGAACCTCGCGCTTGCCGGCGCATTCGACAGCTTCGGCGACATCAAGCGCGAACAGTTTGTCGCAGAGACCGGCCCGCACGAGACTTTCCTCGACCTGCTTGTGCGGTACGGCAACCGCTACCAAAACGACAAGCAAGCCAACACCGTCTCGCTCTTCGGCCCGTGCGAAGAGGTAGAGATAGCCAAGCCCGTTCCGCCGAAAGACTACACACCGTGGAGCGACCTCGAGCGTCTCAACCGCGAACGCGACCTCATCAGCATCTACATATCGGGACACCCGCTCGACGAGTACGGCATCATCCTGAAAGACGTGTGTACCACGCACATGGAGCAGCTTGACGACCTCACAGCCCTCGCCAACCAGGACATCACCTTTGGCGGTATCGTCACCTCCGTACGCACCGGGCAGACCCGCACGGGCAAGCCCTACGGCATCGTGAAGATGGAGGACTACAGCGGCGCAGGCGAAGTAGCTCTCTTCGGCGAGGACTGGGCACGCCAGATGGGCTTTTTCACCGTAGGCAACTCGCTCTTCATCACCGCACGCATAGAGCCGCGCCGTTTCAAGGAAGGGGCGTACGACCTGCGCATCGGACGCGTGGAGTTTCTGCCCGACGTGAAGGAGAGCAAGATAAAAAGCATAAGCATCACCGTGCGCCTTGACGAACTGGACTCAGCAACGGCAACGGAGCTTGCCGAACTGCTGAAAAGCACTCCCGGCAACACGGAGGTGTACCTTCTCGTCACAGACATAGAAAGCCAGATGAAGGTGACGCTACACAGCAAGACGCTCCGCCTCACAGTGCGCAAACAACTGATAGACTTCATCTCGGAAACGCCGGGGATGGAGTACAAAATCAACTGACACGGGCGGGCAAAAGGCAGAGCCGCCGCCCACAAAGCAAGTGCGGGGTCGGCGCGTCCTTTGCACGGGGGCAGCATAGACCAGGCGCGGGGACAGCGCGATTAGGACACGGGGCGGCACGTATGGTTTCGAAATAAATGTTAACTTTGCGGAGGACACGGAGTGTCTGTCTCTCCGCCGAGTCCCCACACCCGCAAATGTACGCCATCATCATCAACGCCATAGCCGTAGTGCTCGGCAGCGCCATCGGCGCGGCAGCCCGGAAAGGGATAGGCGCGAAATACATACACGTGCTCAACACCGCGATGGGGCTTGCCGCACTCGCCCTGGGGCTTAACGTGGCCATCGCCAACATGCAGAAGTCGCAGTATCCCGTGCTTTTCATCTTCTGCCTCTCGCTCGGAGGGCTGCTCGGGACGCTGCTGCGCCTTGACGAGCGTATGGAAAAAGCCACCCGCCGCATCTCCACCGGCAATGCCGCCGAGGGCGTGATAGCGGGGATACTGATGTGCTGCACGGGCACGCTTGCCATGATGGGTCCCGTCATGAGCGCGCTCTACGGTGACAACACCTACCTGATGACAGCCGCGACGCTCAACCTCGTCACGATGATTGTGCTCGCCTCGTCCTACGGCTTCGCCACCGCACTGACGGCCGTGGCTGTCTTCTGCTGGATGGGGGCGATATACGCCATAGCCCTGCTTTCGAAGACCTTCATCTCAGACGAACTCATCACGGAGGTCTCCATCGTGGGCGGCGTGCTGATAGCTGCAGCCGGACTTGGCGTGCTGCACATAAAGGACTGCAAGACGGCCAACCTGCTGCCGGCGCTGCTTCTGCCGATAGTCTTCTTCGCCGTCAAGGCTCTGCTTGGACTCTGAGCGCAGCCCGGCTCTCCGGATATGCCGGAAAACACCATTTTATTATTAACTACATAACCTGTTTGGGGCAACCCGGACGGGGGAAAGCTTGCGGCGTTCAGTCCCGACACGGGGCAGGGACGCGCATGCCGCCGCCCGTACGCTGAGCCCCGTAAGCCTATGAAGGAAAAAGTCATCTCTTTTTGCTGGCAGCACTTGCTGCTGCTTGTGTCGCTATGGATTATGACGGCGGGCGTGGCCGTCTGCGTGCGGTCAATGCTCGGCTCGAGCGTCATAAGCGTCCTGCCCTATGTATTCCAGATCGCGGGAAAGGGCGGCTTAGCCCCCGCGCTCACCATCGGGCAGTACACGTACATCATGAACGGACTGCTTGTCCTCGGACAGATAGCCGTGCTGCGCCGCCGCTTTGAGTGCGTGCAGCTCTTCCAGCTTCTTGTGGGCTTCGTCTTTGGTTCGCTCATCGACCTCAACATGCTGCTCACCGCGTGGCTTGCCCCCACGACCTTTCTCGCGAAAGCGGCTGCCCAGGTAGCGGGCTGCACCGTCCTGGCCGCCGGCATAGCCTTCGAGGTGCGCTGCGGGAGCGTGACGATGCCCGGCGAAGGCTTCCCCGTGGCGGTGAGCCAAGTGACGGGGGCAAGCTTTCCCAAGGTGAAGATATTTGTGGACACAAGCCTCGTGGTGCTGGGCATCGTAGCTTGCTATGCGTTTTTCGGCGAATGGCAATGGTATATCGTGGGAGCCGGCACGCTTTTCGCCATGTTCTACGTTGGCGCGGCGGTGCGCATATTCAGCCACCGGCTCGGATGGTTTGACCGCCTGCTTGCCTACCGCCCCGGCTTCCGCCGTTACATCTACGGACTGGCTCGCTACATCTACAAAAAGATTTAGACTATTCCGCGTCCGCCCCGCCCGTGCTTGACCGTCGGGCTGTCGCGGACGGACGTCACATATAATATATGCGTGCGGGGAAATCCCCGCCGCGTTTCTCCGAAACCCGAAAGAAAGGAGACGGGGAGGACAACAGAGCCTGCGCTCCGCTTTCCTCCCCGCCTTTTTTGCGTCAAATCCCGATTGCCAGCCGGTCAGCGTTTCTCCTCCTCCGAGGAAGCGGCAAGCGACTCGTGCTGCTGCTCCTGCTGCTCCTGCCATTTCTCGCGGGCAAGCTCCTGCATATCGGTGACGGTGTCTTTCTCGTCCACAATCTCCGTGCCGAGCATCGTCTCTATCACGTCTTCCATCGTCACAATGCCGCGGAAGCAGCCGTACTCGTCTATGATGGCGGATATGTGTTCCTTGCGGGCAAGCAGCGTCTCCCATATTTTCGCGACGGACTCGCTCTCGGAGAAAGTGAGGATAGGCCGCACGATGTCGGAAAGGCGCATCTCAAACTTGTCCTCGGAGAGTCGCTCGAGAATGGTCTGGCGCAGTACGTAGCCCGTTATATAGTCGTCGTTCTCCTCGTTGAAAACAGGGATGCGCGAATACGTGTTGTACGCCTCGTGCTTATGGAACTCGCGCAGCGTCATACTCTCCTCCGCCATCTCTACCACGGAACTCGGCGTCATGATATCGCGCGCCTTCACGTCGTCAAGCTTGAGGAGATTTTGTATCATGCTGTTCTCTTTCTTCTCCAACACGCCCTCTTCCGCGCCTACCGTCACCATTGCGGAGACCTCTTCACGGCTTACGGAGAGCTGCTTGTGGCGGGACACGAGGTGGGTTATGACCTCGGAGAGCAGCACAAACGGATAGGTGACTATCACCAGCGCGTGTATGACGCGGGCGCAAGGTATGGCAAGCGAGCGCCAGTAGGCTGCGCCTATCGACTTGGGGATTATCTCCGAAAAAACAAGGATGAGGAAAGTAAGGACAGCGGAGGTAACGGCAAACCACTGGTTGCCGAATACGGCATCGCTCTGCGCACCCACGCCAGCCGCGCCGACGGTGTGCGAGATGGTGTTGAGCGTGAGTATCGCCGAAATGGGTTTGTCTATGTCCTGCTTGTATTTCTTGAGGAGCGCGGCTCCGGGACGGCACGCCGTCTCCAGCATTGACACGAAAGACATCGGCACAGACAAAAGCACGGCTTCAAGCACCGAGCATAGAAAGGAAATGGCTAAGGCCGAAAAGAGATAGAGTAGAAGTAGCCCCATGAGGGTTGGTGTTGGTTTGACTTCGCCCCCGCGCCCCAGTCTTCCGGACGCAAGCCCCGCGCCTTCGCCGCAACGCGGCGGGACGTACAGCCGGGACTCTGCAAGGGGAGGCGGACGGAAACAGCAGCCGTCCGCGCTTCTGCATCGTAATATCTTGCAAAGATAGTGCAAAGCAAGCGTATAAGTGCACTAATGTGGCTATACGCACAAAATCTTAACAAGCCGCCTGCCGCAAAGGCAGGGACGGTCGGTCAAAAAGCGACATTCTGTCCGTCCGAGAAAGCCGGGAAAGGCAACGAACCGCCCGCCCCCTCCGGCGGGAAACGCCCCCTGTACCGAAAAAAGCGGGGACAGGGCTTGCAAGCCCTGTCCCCGCCGTAAGGTGCGCGCTAAATGTGACGCGTCAGAAGCGGTGTATCATCTCGCGGAATATCTCTGCCATAAGCGGCTGCACGGCATCGGCGGCACGCTGCACTTCCTCGTGGCTTACTTCCACAATTTTGCCCTCCACGCCAAGGTCGGTGATGATGCTCACGCCGAAGGTGCGGATGCCGCAATGGTGCGCCACGATCACCTCAGGCACGGTGGACATGCCCACTGCGTCAGCGCCGAAGCGGCGGTACATGCGGTACTCCGCCGGTGTCTCGTAGGTGGGTCCCTGCGTAGCGAGGTACACGCCCTCTACGACTTTGATGCTCTTTTCCTTGGCTATTTGCCGCGCCATGTCAAGAAACTCGTGGTCGTAGGCTTCGTGCATGTCCGGGAAACGCGGGCCTGTGGGGAAGTTGGGCCCGTGGAGCGGATGCTCGGGCAGAAAGTTGATGTGGTCCGTAATAAGCATGAGGTCGCCAATTTCGAAGTCGGGGTTCACGCCGCCGGCCGCGTTGCTCACGAAAAGGTTTTTGATGCCAAGCTCGTACATCACGCGCACGGGGAAAGTGACCTGCTTCATGTCATAGCCCTCGTAGAAGTGGAAGCGTCCCTCGAGCGCCATCACGTCCTTGCCGCCAAGGCGGCCGAAGATGAGCCGGCCGGAGTGTCCCTCTACCGTCGAAACGGGGAAGTTGGGGATGTCCTTGTAAGGAAACGAGTCCACCACCTCTATCTCTGCGGCAAGGCGCCCGAGCCCCGTGCCCAGTACGATGGCAGTAAGGGGACGCATCTGCGTGTGCTTTTCAATCCACGCAGCCGTCTCTTTTATCTTTGTCAACATAGTCTGTAATTAGTTGGTTAAACGTCTTTTCGTTGTCCCGGCCGCGCTCCACCTCCACCGCGATAGGCTGCACGCACAGCGCGTCCCAAACGCCGGGCGCAAGCTCGGCAGCAGCGGGGGTGAGCCGCGCGGCGTCCTTCTGCGTGGTGACGGCAAGCTCCGCGCCGCACCGTGCAAAAGTTTCCTCCAAGCGGCGCAAATCTGCCGGGGTAAAAGCGTGATGGTCGGGAAAGGCAATCTCCGCCACCACCTCGCCGCCCGATTTCTTGATATGCCGCCGCAAAGGCTCGGGACGGGCTATGCCCGTAAAAAGCAGCACGCGCCGCCCATTATAGCCCTCGGTCTGAGCCTCGGCAGCACCGTTCGCCCGGCGAAGCGGACCGTAGACAATGTGGCTGTAATACAATCCCTGCCGCGGCTCCGCCGCGACCGGCGGACGCTCGCCCAGGGCGCATTTTGTCACCACTACCGCATCGGCGCGCCGACTGCCCGAAGCGGGCTCGCGCAAGCGACCCCAAGGCAACAGACGGTCGCGCGTGTAGGGGCGTGCCGCGTCTGTGAGCAGTACATACAGCCCAGCACGCACGCTGCGGTGCTGGAAACCGTCGTCCATCACTACCACCTGCGGCGGCTCCGCCAGTGCCAGCAACCGCTCTATGCCCGCCGCCCTGTCCTCGCATACCGCGACGGTGGCGAAAGGGCAGTTGCGGGCTATCTGGAAAGGCTCGTCGCCTATCTCGCGGCTTGTCACGCCGTCGCCGTAAAGCACGAAGCCGCGCGTGCGGCGGCGGTAGCCGCGCGAAAGCGAAGCGACGCGGTAGCCGCACCGGTGCAGCAGGCGAAGCACATACTCCACGTGGGGAGTCTTGCCCGTCCCGCCGGCACTGAGGTTGCCTACACAGATGACGGGCACGGGGAAAGAGCGCGAGCGCAGCACGCCGCAGTCGTACAACTTGCCGCGCAGCCACACCGCTGCGCCGTACAGTCCGGCGGCGGGGGAAAGCAGCCACGACACGCGCCGCAACAGGGCGTAGATATGGGAGGCGATAGGCATCGACTCTGTATTGTTTTGAAGCGAAATACTCTTTCTAAGAGGATTTTCCCCGTTTGAAATCCTTATTGCCCGGCGCGGAAGCTTGCCTCCGCCCGAAACAGCGGCGGCGGACTGCACGCGCGGACGTGTGTCTCCGCCGCTTGCCGTCCGCCGCCGGTATGCTTTTACTTTATGTTGGGCGCATAGGGGATGCGAGCCTGCAGGCAGTCGCGTCCGCGCAGCGAAGTCACAAACTGGAGCGGGGCGTAGTACTCGCCGAGCGCAGTGCGGAGGCGAGTCTCCATATAGTCGTTCTTCGTGGCTTTGTCAAGCAGTTTGGCTACCCACGACTTTGCAGCGGGATATGCCACAGTCTTGTAGTCGGCCAGCTTGGCGCGGGAGGCAGCCACTGCCACAGCGTCGTCGAGCGTACCGAGCTTGTCTACAAGCTTTATCTTCAAAGCCTGCGAACCCGTCCACACGCGCCCCTGGGCTATCTTGTCCACGTCGGCGGGCTTCATGCCGCGCCCGTCAGCCACACGCTTGAGGAAGAGGGCATAGCCGCGGTTGACGTAACTCTGGAGCGCCGCACCCTCGGCGGGGTTGAAGCTGCGTCCCATCGCGCCGAAGTCGGATGCCTCGTTGGTTTTCACCACGTCAAAGTGCAGCCCGAGCTTGTCGGTCATAAGTTCGGAGAAGTCGGGAATCATGCCAAAGATGCCGATGCTGCCGGTCAGCGTACCGGCATCCGCTACGATGTAGTCTGCGCCGCAGGAAAGGTAGTATCCGCCCGATGCCGCAAGACCGCTCATAGACACCACGACCGGCTTCTTCTTTTTCAGCAGCTGCACGGCGTGCCACATCTGCTCGGAGGCATAGGCACTGCCGCCGCCCGAATTGACGCGCAGCACGACAGCCTTGACTTTGTCGTCATTGGCAAGCGCGTCAAGGTCCTTCACCACGTCTTTGCCCACAATCTGCGCCACGTTGCCGGCAAGCGCCCCCTGCGTAGCCTGGTCGACAATGTCGCCCTCGGCATAGTAGACGGCGATGGTATTGCCGCTCTTGGGAGCCTTTGCGGCCTTGGCGAGCGCGGAGGGCTTGACAAAGGTCACCTTGTCGCTCTTGGACAGGGTGCGGAGCGCGGCGCGCACGCCGTCGACGTACGCAAGCGAGTCTGCAAGGCCCATGCGCACATACTCGCCCGCACCGGCAAAGACAGCGTAGCGGTCGGCATAGGCGTTAAGGCTGTCCACCTTCACCTTGCGCGAGGCGGAAACGTCTGCGCACACGCCGTTCCATATATCGGAAATGTACGACTGCACCTGCAGGCGGTTTGCCTCGCTCATGCCGGTGAGGATGTAGGGCTCAACGGCACTCTTGAACGTGCCCACCTTGAAGACCTGCATCTTCACGCCCACTTTCTTCAAGAGGTCGGTGTAGAAGATGGGCTGCGAAGCGATGCCGTGCCAGTCGAGTAGTCCCTCTGGGTTGATGTACACGCGGTCGGCCACAGAGGCGACGTAGTAAGCGCCTTGCGTGTAGGTGTCGCCGTATGCCACGATGAATTTCTTCGATTTCTTGAAGTCGGCGAGCGCCTTGCGCAGCTCCTGAAGCTGGGCGAAGTCGGCCGACAAAGCCCCGCACTCGAGGTAGATGCCGCTCACCTTGTCATTGACGGCAGCTTCCTTCACAGCCGCAAGCATATTGTCAAGTCCCTGCTTCTCAAAATCGTCCATGCCAAGCATGCCGGCAAAATCGTCTTCAGAGGCACGCTCCGCCATATCGCCCGCAAGCGAGAGGCGCAGCACCGCGCCGTCTTTTACCTTGCTCTCCTCGTCGCCCGACGCCATCATAATGCCCATAGAAAGGAGGGACATCAGGAGCGAGAACAGCCCGAGGAACAATATGCCCACGACCGTAGCGAGGCAATACTTGAAAAATTCTTTCATCCGTATGTGTTATATATAATATTGTGTAGTTCTTGCAAAAACCCTGCATTCCGCATCGAAGCGCGTGCCTTTGCGTCGTCCGATGCCTCAGATGTCCAGCACTACCTCCACGGGGCAGTGGTCTGACCCCGTCACCTCGCTGTGTATGGAAGCAGAACGCAGCTGCCCGCGCAGGCTTTGGGAGAGGAGGAAGTAGTCGATGCGCCAGCCCACGTTCTTCTCGCGGGCGTGGAAACGGTACGACCACCAAGTGTAAGCGTCGCGCTCGTCGGAGTGGAGCTCGCGGAAAGAGTCGACAAAGCCCGCAGCGAGCAGTTCTCCGAATTTTCCGCGCTCTTCGTCTGTGAAGCCCGCGTTGCGCCGGTTGGTCTTCGGATTTTTAAGGTCAATCTCCTCATGCGCCACGTTCATGTCGCCGCACACCACCACCGGCTTGCGCCCGGAAATGTCCGTGAGGTAAGCGCGGAACGCGTCCTCCCACCTCATGCGGTAGTCCAGCCGCGCGAGCCCGTCCTGCGAGTTGGGCGTGTATACGTTTACAAGGAAGAAGCCGGGCATCTCTAGCGTCACCACGCGCCCCTCCGTGTCGTGTTCGGCCATCCCGATGCCGCAGCTTACGGAGAGCGGCTCGTGGCGCGTGAAGATACAGGTGCCGGAATAGCCTTTGCGCTCCGCGTAATTCCAGTAGGAGCTGTAGCCAGCGAATGCGGCATCCAGCTGCCCCTCCTGCATCTTCGTTTCTTGTATGCAGAAGAAGTCGGCATCCAACGCCGCAAAGGCCTCTTCAAAGCCTTTTTTGTAGCAGGCCCGAAGCCCGTTCACGTTCCAGGAGATGAGTTTCATTTGGGTCTGTGCCTTGCGCCGCGCACCCCCGCTCTGGCGGAAGAAGTACGCGTCCAATTTGTGCAAAGGTAGCGGAAAACGCACACGCACACGCCTTTCCGCGCCAATATTCACAGAAGTGTCACCGCCGGAAGCCGGAAATGCCCCCTTTGTCGCGGGCTTGCGGCGTTTCGCCGATTAGTGCGCGGCACAAGTCGCTTTATTTTTTATAAATAAGTACTTTTGCCCCGGCTCAATTTCGGTTCTCCGCGCAACGGCGCGGAACGGCAAAGGAAAAACTTAACTACTTATACACCCACACTTATGAAAAACAATCGCGCCAAGCGCGCCGGCAGAGCCGGCACGCTGCTCGCCTTGCTGATGGCCTTGCTGTGGTCGCCGGCGGCGTGGGCGGACAACGCGCCGCAAGCGGGAAAGTGCTACTACATCCGCAACGTTTCCCTCGGCGACGAGTACGTCATGTCCAACACTGGCAACGGAAACAAGAACCAGTACCTCTATATGGTAAGCAAGGACGAGGAGGACAACGGTCAGAAATGGAAACTGCAGAGCGTGGAGGGCATGGACGGTGTCTTCACCCTGACCAACGCCTACTACACCTCGATGTCCGTGGACGTGAACCCCACCTCGCGCTACTACCTCCTGCAGTGGACTACTGACGGGACAAACGTCAACCAGCAGCTCCGCATCAAGGCTGTGGACGGAGTGGCCGACGCGTACCAGATAGTGTGGAACAAAAACCAGAGCATGGCTGTGAACTGCACCGAATGGGGCGTCCTGCAGCTCACCACCGATATGTCGGGCGAAAGCTCCTATTTCACCTTCGAGGAAACTACCGAGCCGGAGCTTCCGGTGCAGGACAACTGGGAGAACGAGAATGTCATCGGCGTGAACAAGCTTGACGGCCACGCCACCTTCATGCCCTACGCCAACACGAAAGCGCTCCGCACCGACAAAGCCCGCTACGAAAAGCCCTGGCTTGACCCGCAAGGCGCAATGTGGCAGTCGCTCAACGGCGTATGGCAGTTCAGCTGGGTTTCTGCCCCCAAGAGCCGCCCCGGCGAAGCGGACTTCTACGCCGACAACGCCGACGTCTCCGCGTGGGACACCATCAGCGTGCCCTCCTGCGTAGAGATGAAGGGATACGGCAACCCCTATTACGTCAACGTCAACTATCCCTTCTCCGACAACCCGCCCTACATCAGCATGAACTACGGCTGCGAGAACGGCGTTTCCTCCTACCGCCGCACCTTCACCGTACCCGACGAATGGGTAGACAGCAAGCGCGTGGTGCTGCACTTTGACGGCATCTACTCCGCCGCCTACGTCTGGGTCAACGGTAGCTACGTCGGCTACACGCAGGGCGCCAACAACGATGCCGAGTTCGACCTCACGGGCGTTGTCCGCAAGGGCGAAAACAACATCAGCGTGCAAGTGTTCCGCTTCAGCGACGGCTCTTACCTCGAGGGGCAGGACATGTGGCACATGAGCGGCATCCACCGCGACGTATACCTTTACGCTACGCCGAAGGTGTATGTGCTCGACCACTACATCACCTCTACGCTCAACGCTTCCAGCAACTACACTTCCGGCAACATGACCGTGGCCGTCTTCATGTCGCGCGAGTCCTCCGAAGGCACTGCCGAGCGCACCGTCACCACGCGCCTCATCGCCCCGGACGGCACTCTGGTGAAAGAGGAGACCGCTACAGCTTCCTTCGCCGACGGCGAAACGGTGGTTGTGCCCTATACGCAGTTCTACCTGAGCAGTCTGCAGCTCTGGACAGCCGAGACCCCCAACCTCTACACCGTGGAGGTAGTGACCTCTGACGGCGGAGAAGAGGACATGGCGTTTGCCACCAAGTACGGTTTCCGCGACACGCAGATTAAGCTGGGCCGCGTCTACATCAACGGGCAGAAAGTCTACTTCAAAGGCGCAAACGCCCAGGACACGCACCCCGTACACGGCCGCACGATGGACGTGCCGACGATGCTGCGCGACATAACGATGATGAAGCAGGCAAATATGAACATCTTCCGCACCTCGCACTACCCGCGCCAGGCAAAGATGTACGACATGTTTGACTACTACGGGCTTTACGTTATGGACGAAGCCGACATGGAGTGCCACAAAAACTGGGAGGACGGCAACACCATCTGCCGCACCGACTCCTGGAAGAAAGCCATCGTCGACCGCGAGGAGCGCATGGTGCTGCGTGACCGCAACCACCCCTCCGTCATCTTCTGGAGCCTCGGCAACGAGAGCGGAACGGGCAACAACCTCCAGGCCGCCTACGACCGCGTGAAGGAACTCGACCCCGACCGTCCCGTACACTACGAGGGCGCAACCCGCGGCAACGCATCGTATACCGACATCTACAGCACAATGTACCCGCAGGTCTCCTCCGTGGAGAGTGCCGCCAACTACAACACAAAGCCCTACTTCATGTGCGAGTACGCACACTCCATGGGCAACGCGACGGGCAACCTCAAGGAGTACTGGGACATCATTGAGAGCAGCACCTACGGCATCGGAGGCTGCATCTGGGACTGGGTAGACCAGTCCATCTACCCCGCCTCCGCCATCAAGGACAACGAGCTCCTGCGCAACGGATACCCGTACTATATGTCGGGTTACGACTACAGCGAAGCCCCGCACCAGGGCAATTTCGTCAACAACGGACTCATCACCGCTTCGCGTGCATGGAGCTCGAAGCTGGCCGACGTGAAGGCGGTTTACCAGTATGTGAAGTTCGGCGTTTGGTATCCCTCGCAGAAGCGCCTTACCATCAACAACGCCTACAACTTTACCAACCTCAACGCCTTTGACCTCAAGTACACCGTGCTTTGTGACGGCCAAGAGGTAGAGGCTGCCACGAAAGACATGCCCGCCATTGCGCCCGGCTCGCAGCAAATCGTGAGCATCCCCTACACCACCACGCTTGAAGAGGGCAAGGAGTACTGCCTCAACGTGACCGTCTGCCTCAAGGCGGACACCTGCTGGGCCGAGGCCGGCTACCCCGTCGCACAGACGCAGATTGTGCTTCAGGAGCGCGAGGACGGTCTGCCCGAGCTGAAGACGGAGGGCGAAGCGCTCACTATGCAGCGTCTGAGCAGCGGCAATACGCAGATTTCCAACAGCAAGGCGACCTTTGCCGTACGCACCAGCGGCCTGCTGACGAAGTGGGAAGTAAACGGCACAAGCCTCATTGAGAGTGCCGGCGGCCCCGCTTTCTCCAACTACCGCTGGGTGGAGAACGACAACACGGCCTACAACACCACTGACAGCTACCAAAGCGACAAAAACACGCCCTCCATCGTTTCCGGCCCCACCGCCAACGAGGACGGCACAGTCAGTCTCACGACGAAGACAAGCGGCTCGTACTGCACCACGACGTACGACTACACTTTCTACCCCGACGGTTCGCTTGACCTCACCGCCACCTACGCGCCCAGCTCCTACGACCTGCGCCGCATAGGCACGCTCCTCACGCTGCCTGCCGGCTTCGACATGGCTGAGTATTACGCCCGCGGCCCGTGGGACAACTACATAGACCGCCAGAACGCGGCTTTCCTCGGACGCTACACCTCGAGCGTGGCAGACATGTTTGAGCCGCTCTCGCGCGCAGAGACTTCCGGCAACCGCCTCGACCTGCGCGAGCTCACGCTCTACAAGGCCGGCACGCGAGAGGGTATCCAAGTGACCACGGAAGGCAAGGTAGACTTCCAGCTCCTCCCTTACGACGACCAGGAGATGGCGAAGACCATGCACGTGTGGGAACTCACCGGACAGAAAAACACCTATCTACACCTCGACTACACGCAGCGCGGCCTCGGAAACGCAAGCTGCGGGCAGAACACCGGCACGCTTGACAAGTACAAGTGTCCCTCCAGCGGCACGTACACCAACAAGGTGCGCATCCGTCCGCTCTCCGTTCTCCCCACCGGCGTAAGCAGCACTGCTGCGAAAGCTGCCGGCAGCCTCCGCGTCTACGCTACGGCCGACGGCGACATCTGCTGCACGGGCGGCGTACCCGCCGGTACGGACGTGGCCGTTTACGACCTCGGCGGACACCGCGTGGCAGCCGCTCACACGGCAGCCCCGGCAGACACCCTCACGCTTTCCATCGCGGGACAGCCGCGCGGCTCTTACATCGTAAAGGCCGGAAAGCAGAGCTTCAAGGTGGTATACTAAGCCACGCTGCCCCACCGGTTTCCCGCACACAGGAGACGGCAGGGCAAAAGACACTACGGTAAAAATCCGGGAATGGCTTTGCAGCCGCAGGGCCGTTCCCGGATTTTACTTTTAAGTGACGGCCAAAACACAAAACACCCCAAACGTACACCCTACACACCAATACTTATGTACCGCGTACTATTCGTGTGCCTCGGCAACATTTGCCGCAGCTGCACGGCAGAAGAGATTTTCCGCACGCTCGTCCGCAAGGCAGGACTGTCACAAGACGTGGAGGCTGACTCCGCCGGCCTCATCGACTACCATCAAGGCGAACTGCCCGACAGCCGCATGCGCCGCTTCGCCGCCGAAGCCGGCTACCGCCTCACCCACCGCTCGCGCCCCGTGAGCGCGGCAGACTTTTCGCGTTTCGACCTTGTCGTGGGAATGGACAGTGACAACCTCAAACGCCTTTCGCGCCTTGCTCCCGACGACTCGGCGCGGGAGAAAATCAAGGGCATGGCCGGCTATCTCACGCGCCATCCCGCCTTCACCCACATCCCCGACCCTTACTACGGAGGTGAGGACGATTTCCGCCTCGTCGTAGAACTTCTCGAGGATGCCTGCGCCGCGCTTCTCGAAGAAATAAGGGAAAATCTCCCGTCTGCGGGAAACGGGGGACAACGCTAAACGGCGGCGCGGCGCGTACTGAAAATCTGCCTCCCGCAAGCCCGAAAAGTGTCCTAAATGTCGCTTTTTAGAATGTATCCAAATGTTAACGCCCTCTTGCAAACGGCGGAAAAATGTATTATCTTTGCTTAGCGAAAGAGGGGAAACGCTGCGTGCGTTTCCCCTCTTCTATTGCGGTATTGATTATCAATACGTTACGCAGCCCGTATATGTACATGTAGCGCCGCCGGCATGTACATCCAGGAAAAAATCCAAGTATCCCCGTCGCTCCGGGGCCTATTCCCGTTCCGGCAAGCCGCCTTTCGGCTCCTCAAAAACCCCTTTCCGTAGCCGCGGGGCTACGGTTCCACGTTAAACTTTCATAAAGTTTTACCCTGCGGACGGCTCTCAAAAGTGTCCTGTTTTTCCTTTTTTTCTCCATACTCCCGCGACAGTTTTTCCTGGCAGTTTTTCTCTGCCCCGAAAGCTTATTTGAGCACCGGGGGAGTGCTGGCGCGGGAGAGCAAGAAGACAATTCGCCGCACAGCGGCACGGCACATCGTTTGCCCTCCGTCCGGGCGGGGAAATAAACCCCGAATCCGCTAAATTTGCACCCAGCCCCACAAAGCCTCATCCCGCACGCCGGAGAAGCCGCCACGGGAGGAGGGAGCAAAAAGCCATGCAAGAAAAGCCGCGCTCGTACATAGCCATCGACATGAAATCGTTCTTCGCCTCCGTGGAGTGCGTCGAGCGCGGGCTGCCCCCGCTCTCCACGCACCTTGTCGTGGCGGACGAGAGCCGCACGGAGAAAACCATCTGCCTGGCCGTCACCCCATCGCTCAAGGCTCTTGGCGTGCCGGGCCGCCCGCGGCTTTTCGAGGTAGTCGAGCGCATGCGGGAGACAAACGAGGCACGCCGCGCGGCAGCGGGCGGCACGCTCACCGGCGCGTCCGCGTCGGCAAGCGAGCTGGCGGCGCATCCCGAAATGGCGGCAGACTACATCATCGCGCCGCCGAGGATGGCTCTCTACAAGGATTACAGCACACGCATATATAATGTATTCCTCCGCCACGTGGCGGCGCAGGACATCCACCGCTACTCCATAGACGAGGTTTTCATCGACCTCACGCCCTACCTCGCCACCTACCGCACTACGCCGCGCGAGCTTGCCGTGCGCATGATTAAGGACGTGCTCGCCGCCACCGGGGTCACCGCCACGGCGGGCATTGGCACCAATCTCTACCTCTGCAAAGTGGCCATGGACATCGTGGCAAAGCACCTGCCTGCCGACAATGACGGCGTGCGCGTCGCAGAGCTTGACGAGGAATCATACCGCCGCAAACTGTGGGCGCACACCCCGCTGACCGACTTCTGGCGCGTGGGACACGCCACCATGCGCCGCCTCGCTGCCTACGGCATGTACACGATGGGCGACATTGCCCGGCAGTCCGTGCAAAACGAGGAAGTGCTTTACGAGCTTTTCGGGGTAAACGCGGAACTGCTGGTAGACCATGCGTGGGGCTGGGAACCCTGCACCATCGCGCACATCAAGGCCTACCGCCCGCGCACGCGGTCGGTGAGCAGCGGGCAAGTGCTTCAGAAGCCCTACACCAAGGACATGGCGCGCGTCGTAGTGAGAGAAATGGCGGAGTCCGTGGCGCTCGACATTTTCAGCAAGAAGATGGCGACAGACAGTCTGTCGCTCTACATAGGCTACGACCGCGAGTCGGCACGCCGCGCGGGGGACAGTACCGCAGTCGACCACTACGGCCGCACCGTACCGCGCCCCGCGCACGGCAGCATGCGCCTCGCCGCACACACGTCCTCCATACGCCAGATTGTGCAGGCTTGCGTCGCCCTTTTCGACCGCATCGCCGATCCCGGATACACGATACGGCGGCTCTGCATAGCGGCTGGCAACCTGCGTCCCGACACGCCGGCGGAGGAGCGGCGGCGTGTGGTGCAGCTTGACCTTTTCGAGGACAACGAGGCTGCGCTCGGCGAGCTGCAGGCACGCAAGGAGCGCGACGAGAAAGAGCGCAAACTGCAAAACGCCATACTGAACATCAAAAACGCTTTCGGGAAAAACGCGCTGCTCCGCGGCACCGACTTCGCGGAAGAGGCGACCGCAAGGGCACGCAACAACCAGATAGGAGGACACAAGGCATGACGGAAATACTGACTGACACGGAACGAACGGCGGAAAGCGGGGCAAGAGCCGCTGACAGCACAACAAAAGAGCCGGCATGCGCGGCAGAAATATACAAGGACATCATCGGTCTGCCCCGCCACGTCTCGCGCCGCCACCGTCCTATGCCGCTGGAAGACCGGGCGGCGCAATTTGCGGCATTTGACGCGCTTAAAGAAGCTGCAAAGCCGGACTCGAAGCTCAACCGCGCTGCCTCCGCCGAGGAGCCGGACTGACGACGGCACACTTGCCAAGTGCAGTGCCAATGCCCAAGGGCTGCACGGCAAATTACCGCCCTTAAAGGCTTTTTCATAACTTTGCGCAACGGGCGGCCTACTGCACGCCGGGCAAAACTCCACCCCACACGCCGATGGACAGACCACTTCTACACTACATACTCCTTTTCCTGCTGCTCCTACCGCTGCCGACGGCGGCGCAGAAACCCCTGTACGAGCGCTACGTGGAGAAGTACGCCCCCGTGGCCGTAGACCAGATGCAACGCTACGGCGTGCCGGCAAGCATCACCCTTGCCCAAGGACTGCTGGAAAGCGCGGCGGGCACAAGCCGCCTTGCCACGCAGGGCAACAACCACTTCGGCATAAAGTGCGGCGGCACGTGGAAGGGTCGCTACATGCTGATGACGGACGACGCGCCCAACGAGAAGTTCCGCGTCTACCGCAACGCGAAAGAGAGCTACGAGGACCATTCTACCTTCCTGCGCAACGGCCGCCGCTACGCTTCGCTTTTCAGCCTTTCCATTACCGACTACAAAGGCTGGGCACACGGACTCAAACGCGCCGGCTACGCCACCAACCCGCGCTATGCCTACCTGCTCATCGACCTCATAGAGACCTACCGCCTCACGCGCTTTGACAAGAAAAGCCACGAAAGCCGGCACGACCGGAAAGAGCGCGAGAAGAAGGAGCGCATCCAACAGCAGATGGCCGCCATCGAGGTGCGCCGCTGCAACGGGCAGTTCTACATCCTCGCCAAGGCGGGCGACACCTATGCCTCGCTTTCAAAGATGACGGGCATACGCGAGAAGAAACTGCGTGCCTACAACGATGCCGAAGACGGTATGGAGCCGCAGACGGGACTGCCCGTCTTCCTCGGAAAGAAAGCACGCAAGGCAATGAAGGTAAAAGGCGCGGGAAGATACCACGTAATGGAGGCGGGCGAGTCTCTTTACACCATCAGCCAGCGATACGGCATACGCCTCGCCAACCTTTGCAAGATGAATCCGCTACCCTCCCCCGACTACCACTTCAAGGCGGGCGACAGCGTGCGCGTAAGGTAAAGCGGCGAATTTCGGAAAGGGGCAAGCGCAAGCCCTGCGTTTTCCCCGACCTATCCGCCGGCACAAAAACTACACATCCACCCTTTTCCCCATGTCACAGACTACCGAGAGCGTGGCAGACTTTCTGGAAAGCGGACACCCTACCGCTTTCTCCTTTGAAGTCCTGCCCCCGTTGCGCGGGCGCGGCATCGACAGCGTCTTCCGCACGATAGAGCGGCTGATGCCCTTCTCCCCCGCATACATCAACATAACCACCCACCGCACCGAAACCGTTTTCCGCGAAACTGCCGACGGGCTCTACGAGCGCCGCGACACCCGCACGCGCCCCGGCACCGTGGCGATTGCCGCCGCCATACACTGGCGGTACAACGTGCCAGCCGTGCCGCACATCATTTGCAGCGGATTCACGAAAGAGGAAATAGAGAACGAACTCATTGACCTTTCCTTCCTCGGCATAACCGACCTTCTTCTCCTGCGCGGCGACCGCGCCAAGGGCGAAAACCGCTTCACGCCCACGCCCGGAGGGCACACGCACGCCAGCGAGCTTTGCCGGCAAGTGGAGGACTTCAACCGCGGCACGCTCGTCTCCGGCGAACCGCACGACGCGCCGCCCGTACCCTTTACATACGGTGTGGCAGGCTACCCCGAAAAGCACGAAGAGGCAATGAACCCGGAGACCGACGTGGCATACGCCAAGGCAAAGGTCGAAGCGGGGGCGCGCTACATCGTCACACAGATGGTTTATGACAACGGGAAATACTTTGACTTCGTGCGCCGCCTTCGCGCGGCGGGCGTGACCGTGCCCGTTGTCCCCGGCATCAAGCCGCTCACCACGCTCGCCCATCGCTCCATGCTGCCCAAGACTTTCCACATAGACTTCCCCGAAGCCCTCAGCCGCGAGCTGCAGAAATGCCGCGACAACGAGGCAGTGAAAGAGCTCGGCGTGGAATGGGGCATAGCCCAGGCACGCGAGCTGAAAGCCGCCGGCGTGCCAAGCATCCACTTCTACAGTATGAACGCATCGTACAGCGTGGAGCGCATCGCCCGCGCCGTATACTAAGCCCTCCAGCCCCCTTTATGTTTTCCGACCTTTCCTCTCCCCTTTTCCGCGCCCTGAAAACGGGCGGCCGCATCCTTATCCTCGACGGCGCGATGGGGACGATGATACAACGGCACGCGCTCGGCGAGGACGACTTCCGCGGCGAGCGCTTCAAGGACGTGCCGGGACGGCTGCTCGGCGACAACGAGCTGCTGTCGCTCACGCGCCCGGACGTGATTCGCTCCATACACCGCGCCTACCTGGAAGCGGGCGCGGACATCATCGAGGCAAACACGTTCTCCGCGCAGCGCGTCTCCCAGCACGAATACAATACGGAGGGAGCGGTAGAGGAAATCAACCGTGCCTCAGCGCGGCTCGCACGCGAAGAGGCCGACCGCATGACGCGCCTCACGCCGGAGCGGCC
Organism: Alloprevotella sp.; assembly: GCA_963651485.1. Taxonomy (GTDB): domain Bacteria; phylum Bacteroidota; class Bacteroidia; order Bacteroidales; family Bacteroidaceae; genus Alloprevotella. The sequence goes on from CAVJPT010000001.1 coordinate 206,503, forward strand.
GCGCTTCGTCGCCGCCTCCATAGGGCCTACGGGCAAGACGCTCTCCCTTTCGCCCGACGTGGAAAACCCCGCCCTGCGCTCCATCACCTTTGACGAGCTTCGCTCTGCCTATCTCGAGCAGATGCGCGTGCTCGCCGCCGAAGGCGTGGACGCTTTTCTGGTGGAGACCATCTTCGACACGCTCAATGCAAAGGCGGCGCTCGCCGCCGCCCACGCGGCCTGCACGGAAGCGGGGCGCAACATACCCGTCATGCTCAGCGCAAGTGTCGCAGACGCTTCGGGGCGCACGCTTTCCGGCCAGACGATGGAGGCTTTCGTCACAAGCGTAGCGCACGACGGCCTTGTGCTTTCCGTCGGACTCAACTGCTCGTCGGGCGCGGCGGACATGCGCCCTTTCCTGCGCGACATGGCGGACGGCGCGCCGTTCTACGTCAGCGCACACCCCAACGCGGGACTGCCCGACGAGGAGGGACGCTACACGGAGACACCGGAAACCATGGCTGCCGCCCTCGCCGCTTTCGCCGACGACGGCACGGTCAACATAGTGGGCGGCTGCTGCGGCTCCACGCCCGCACACATCAAAGCCATCGCAGAGACGATGGAGGGGCGTGCTCCGCGCCGTCTCCCCGAGAGCGGCACAAAACGCCCGTGGCTCGCCGGCCTTGACGCTTTCACGCTGCTGCCCGGCACGTTTGTCAACGTGGGCGAGCGGTGCAACGTGGCAGGCAGCCGAAAATTTCTGCGGCTGATTAAGGAGAAACAATACGAAGAGGCGCTTTCCATAGCCCGCAAGCAAGTGCGCGACGGGGCTATGGCGCTTGACGTGAACATGGACGACGGACTTCTCGACGCGGGCGAGGAGATGTGCCGTTTCCTCAATCTTATGGCTTCCGACCCCGAAGTGGCGCGCCTGCCGTGGATGATAGACTCGTCGCGCTTCGAGGTGATAGAGGCCGCGCTCAAATGCGTGCAGGGGAAAGCCATCGTCAATTCCATCTCGCTGAAAGAGGGCGAGGAGAAATTTCTCTCCCGAGCCCGCACCATACACCGCTACGGCGCGGCGATGGTGGTAATGGCCTTCGACGAGGAGGGGCAGGCCACAAGCTACCGGCGCAAGGTGGACGTGTGCGCACGCGCCTACCGTCTGCTCACCGAGCAGGCCGGCGTGCCGCCCACCGACATCATCTTCGACCCCAACGTGCTCACCATCGCCACGGGCATGAAAGAGCACGACCGCTACGCGCTCGACTTCATCGAAGCCACGGGCTGGATACGCCGCAACCTGCCGGGGGCACACGTGAGCGGCGGCGTGAGCAACCTTTCCTTCGCTTTCCGCGGCAACAACTACCTGCGCGAGGCGATGCACGCCGTCTTCCTCTACCACGCCATAGCCGAGGGCATGGACATGGGCATTGTAAACCCCGCCACGCGCGTGATGTACGGCGACATACCCGCCGACCTGCTCGAGCGGCTTGAAGACGCCGTTCTCTGCCGCCGCGAGGACGCGGCGGAAAGGCTGACGGACTTTGCCCAAACCCTTTCCGCGCCCGCTCCCTCCGCCGACAACGGCGAAGCGGGAAAGGCCGACCGCAGCACGGTCCCGCTCGAGCAGCGTCTTGCCGACGCTTTGAAAGCCGGCGACGACGAGTTTCTGGAAGCTGACCTTACCGAAGCCGTGGCCGCCTACGACTCTCCCGCCGCCATCATAGAGGGACCGCTGATGCAGGGCATGCAAACCGTCGGCAACCTCTTCGGCGAGGGAAAGATGTTTCTACCCCAAGTGGTGAAGTCGGCACGCACCATGAAAAAAGCCGTGGCTTTCCTCCAGCCTTACATTGAGGCGGGACGGCAAGAGGGCGCGGCGGGCAACGGCCGTTACCTCATCGCCACCGTGAAAGGCGACGTGCACGACATAGGAAAGAATATCGTGGCCGTAGTCCTTGGCTGCAACAATTTTGAAGTGACCGACCTCGGCGTAATGGTACCGGCCGAGACAATAGTAAAGGCTGCGCAGGAGCTTCGCCCCGACTTCATCGCGCTGAGCGGTCTCATCACGCCGTCGCTTGACGAGATGTGCCACACGGCAGAGGCTCTTGCACGCGCGGGCATCACTACCCCGCTCTTCGTGGGCGGGGCTACTACCTCCGAAATGCACACCGCGCTCAAGATTGCCCCGCTTTACGGCGGGCCGGTCTTCCACGTGCGCGACGCGGCGCAGAACCCCGTCCTTGCCACGCAGCTCCTCGGCGACCTGCGCGAGGAGACAATAGCACGCAACCGCGACTTGCAGCAGTCTCTGCGCGAGAAGCACGACAGGGAAAAGAACGGCGGCGCAGCGCAGACGGCATCTCCCGAAAAGGGACTTGCGACCGACTGGACAAGCTACGCGCCGCCCGCGCCGTCGTACACGGGTACGCGCACTTTCCGCGACATTTCCATAAAGGACGTGCGGCAGCTCATCTGCTGGCCCTATTTCTACCACTTCTGGCGCGTGCGCCACGGATCGCCGGAGGCGGAGCAAGTGCGCGAAGAGGCGGAGCGGCTGATTGACCAGGTAGCCGACCGCTTCTCGCTGCAAGGGCAGGTGGCTTTCTATCCCGCCTACTCCACGGGACATTCCATTGTCGCGGACCTCGGCGCGGACGGCACGGCGGAGATAGCCACGCCGCGCCAGCGCGAAAGCGAGGATAAGGGGAAAGAACGGCTTTCTCTTTGCGACTACATTGCGCCCAAAGGCACGGACGACTGGCTCGGGGCCTTCGCCGTCACGCTTTCGCCGGACTTCGCCGCCGAAGTCAAGCGGCTCAAACAAGCGGGAGAAAGCTACGAGGCATTGTTGCTGCACAGCGTGGCGGACCGTCTCGTCGAGGCCGCCGGCGAGTGGCTACACCGCCTGACGCGCCGTTCGCTCTGGGGATATGCGCCAAAGGAAAATCTGTCCGCAGACGAGCTTCTCCGCTGCTCGTACCGCGGCATACGCCCCGCCGTGGGCTACCCCGCACTGCCCGAGCAGGCGCAGATATTCAATGTAGCCCGCCTCCTGCGGCTACCCGACTTGGGCATACGCCTTACCGAAAACGGGGCTATGTACCCGCAAAGCAGTGTGTGCGGACTCTATTTCAGCCACCCCGAAGCGTGCTATTTCTCCATATAGCCGAAGATACCGCCCCCGCGCGGGAATGCTATATTCAGGCAAACAGACGGCACGGCGCTTGTCAGTTTTGCACCACCACCATGTCCCTGTCCTTTGCGTAGGTAAGGCGGTAGCGCAAGAGACGGGAAGCTTTCTCCTTGGCATCTTTTTCTATGCCGCTGTTGGCAAGGTCGTACACACGCCCGCAGCGCGAGCAGGTCACCTCCTCCGATCCGGTGAAAGAAAGGGCAAGCTGCAAGGCAGAGGTCTCGTAGCAGTAGGGACAGGCAAGCTCGTAAGCCACGGGCGAGACGCTGCCGCTTATTTCGGGCACAGACGGCGTGCCTATTATCATGCCCGCGCCCCACACCGGTCTGCCGTAGCTCTGCATCAGTGCCGTGGCGGTGTAGGTCGAGGTGTTTTTCCCGTCGGCAAGGGAGAAACGGTACACGTCCGACTTAAGCACTACGCTGCAAAAGACTCCGGGATTGTTGAGCGCGGAGTAAAGCGGCGAGGCGGCAGTGACGGGCGTGAAACGGAAAAACGCCGTCTCGCTGGAATAGGTATTGTCTGCGTCGTTGCTGCAGCCCGCTGCAGCGAAAACAAGCGGCAGAAGCGCGAACGGACGCAGGAAGCGCGACGCGCATTTCCTTATATATGCATTTGAAAACATAGCGGTGCTTTTTCTGAAAGGCGGCGGACGGGACATAGCAAGGCAACGCGCATCCCCTCCGCGCTGCAAAAATAGCGCAAGCGGCGGCGGCGGCGGCTTTTTTCAAGTTTTTTAAAAAGCCAGACTGGACGGGCGTTGCCACATTTCGCTAATTTTGCGGTCGGCAAGGCAAGCCCGCACGCACCATGTCGCGCCCCGCTGCCTAAGCCCCACAAAAACATTCACGCCAAATGGTAAAAATCACCAAAGAAGCCGCTCTGCGCTACCATTCGGAGGGCAAGCCCGGCAAAATAGAAGTAGTGCCCACAAAGCCCTACCGCACGCAGACCGACCTCTCGCTGGCCTACTCGCCCGGCGTGGCAGAACCCTGCCTCGAAATACAGAAAAATCCGCACGATGCCTACCGCTACACCAACAAAGGCAACCTCGTCGCCGTCATCTCCAACGGCACCGCCGTCCTGGGACTGGGCGACATAGGCGCAATGAGCGGCAAGCCCGTTATGGAGGGCAAGAGCCTCCTCTTCAAGATATACGCAGGCGTGGATGCCTTCGACATCGAGGTGAACGAAAAGGACCCCGAGAAATTTATCGCCGCAGTAAAAGCCATCGCGCCCACCTTCGGCGGCATAAACCTCGAGGACATCAAAGCCCCCGAGTGCTTCGAGATAGAGCAGCGGCTTAAAGCCGAACTCGACATACCGGTGATGCACGACGACCAGCACGGCACGGCCATCATCTCCGCCGCCGGTCTCATCAACGCCCTTATGGTGGCGGGCAAAAAGATTGAGGAGGCGAAGATCGTGGTAAACGGCGCCGGCGCGGCCGCCATCTCCTGCACGCGCCTCTACTGCGCTTTCGGCGCACGTAAGGAGAACATCGTCATGCTCGACTCCAAGGGCGTGATAACCGCCGACCGCGACAACCTCAACCCGCAGAAACGCGAGTTTGCCACGACACGCACGGACATACACACGCTCGCCGAGGCCGTGGAAGGCGCGGACGTCTTCGTGGGCCTGTCGAAAGGCAACGTCCTCACGCAGGATATGGTGCGCACAATGGCCGGCAGCCCCATCATCTTCGCCCTGGCCAACCCCGTCCCCGAGATATCGTACGAGGACGCCACGGCAGCACGCCCTGACGTGCTGATGAGCACGGGACGCACCGACTACCCCAACCAAATCAACAACGTTATAGGCTTCCCCTATATCTTCCGAGGCGCGCTCGACACCGCCGCCACCGCCATCAACGAGGAAATGAAGATGGCAGCGGCAAAAGCCATCGCCGAGCTGGCACGCCGTCCGGTACCCGATATCGTGAACCGCGCCTACCACGTGCGCAACTTCACTTTCGGCCCTGACTATTTCATACCGAAACCCGTCGACCCGCGCCTCATCACGGAGGTGTCCATGGCCGTAGCAAAGGCGGCGATGGAAAGCGGCGTGGCACGGCAGCCCATCACCGACTGGAAAGCCTACCGCCAGCACCTGCGCGAGCTTATGGGGCAGGAAAGCAAGTTCACCCAGAACCTCTACGACACGGCACGCTCTAACCCGAAGCGCGTGGTATACGCCGAAGGCACACACCCCACGATGCTCGAAGCCGCCGTACGCGCCAAGGAGGAGGGGATTTGCTTCCCCGTGCTGCTGGGCAACGAAGTGCAGATAAAGAAAACGGCAGACGACCTCAAGCTTAACCTCGAGGGCATAGAAATCATCAATCTGCGCAACGACTCCGAGACCGAGCGCCGCCACCGCTACGCGCAGCTCTTCGCCAAAAAGATGGAGCGCAAAGGCTACACGCCCCAGGAGGCAGAGGACAAGATGTACGAGCGCAACTACTTCGGCATGATGATGGTAGAAACGGGCGAAGCGGACGCCTTCATAACCGGGCTCTACACGAAATACAGCAACACCTTCAAGGTAGCACGCGAGGTGATAGGCATACGCGAGGGCTACAAGCACTTCGGCACGATGCACCTCGTCAACTCCAAGAAAGGCGTGTACTTCATCGCCGACACGCTCGTCAACCGCCATCCCGACGCCGAGGCTCTCTACGACATAGCGCGCCTCTCGGCGGACGCGGTGCGCTTCTTCAACCGCACGCCGGTCACGGCTATGCTCTCCTACTCCAACTTCGGCACGGACCACGAGGGAAGCGCGGCGAAGGTGCAGGAGGTCATAGGCCGCATGCACACCGAATATCCCGATATGGCGATAGACGGCGAGATGCAGCTCAACTTCGCGCTCGACAAGGAACTGCGTGACGAGAAGTACCCCTTCAACACGCTCCACGGAATGGACGTCAATACGCTCGTCTTCCCCAACCTGTCGGCCGCCAACTCTTCCTACAAGATAGTAAAAGGACTGACGGAGGGAAGCGAAGTGATAGGCCCGATCCAGATGGGACTCAATAAGCCCATCCACTTCACGGACTTTGAAAGCTCCGTCCTTGATATCGTCAACGTGACCGCCGTGGCTGTCATCGACGCCATCGTGGAAGAAAAGAAACGCAAGGGCTGACGCCACACGGCACAGAAGCCCGCCGCGACGCACGGATGTGGAAACCCTCGAGGACGGCCGCACGGCCGCGCCGCCAGGATTTCCACATTCTGTTTTTAAAAAGGCTTGCCCCGCCACGGCGGAAAGGCACGCCTGTCCTCCCCGCCTATGAAAAAGAAGACACTGATCGCCGCGCTGCTGCTGCTCGGCCTATCGCTGTCCGCCCCCGCGCAGACCGTGATAGACCTGAAAAGGGGCGGCGGACTGCGGGCTAAGACTCTCGACGACTACCGCACAAAGCTAAAAGACGCGCGGCAGGAGCGCGAAGACTCGCTCGAATACACCGACCACATACGCCGTACGCTGAACGCGCTCTACACCGACTCGCTCGCCGAGGCGGAGCGGCATATCGGCGAGGCGCTCAAGCTGCGCCCCGACGCGCCCGGCAACCATATTCTCCACTACTACCTCGGTGAGATTGACCTCCGGCGCGGACGCTACGACTCGGCGATAAGCCGCTTCTCCTCCCTGCTTGAGAAGATGCCGGAGTACCACGACGCACGCATCGCCCGCGCAGATGCCGCCTTGCAGGCGGGACGGGCACGCGAAGCGGCGGAGGACGCAGGCCAGCTTATTTTGCCGCGCCCCAGATGGGTTGTGCCGGACGACGTGCGCCGACGCGCTCTTTTCGTGCGGGCGGCGGCACGCTACCAGCTGCGGCAGTACACCGAGGCACGCACCGACCTCACTACCCTGCTCCGCGAAGAGCCGGGACGCACGGACGCGCAGCTGCTGGAAGCCCTGACGCTGCACCGCATGGGACAGCCGCGCGAGGCGCTCAACCGCCTGAACTTCGTCGTATCCGCGCACCCCGACGACATAGAAGCGCTTACCACGCGGGCTATGGTAGAGGGCGAACTGCAGCTCAACGACATGGCGCGGGCGGACTATGACCGCCTTGCCGCTCTCTGCCCCTCGTCGCCGGACGTATATACAGAGCGTGCGCGCATACTCATACGCCTCGGCGAGAAGACGGCGGCGCGGCGCGACCTCGACCGCGCCGTGTCGCTCGGCACGCCGATGGGGGCGGTACAGTCTCTGTACAACCTCACGCGCCAATAGGCAAAGAACTGCGCAGGTGCTTCCCTATGGGAGGGGAAACGCAGCTGCGCAGAGCCACAAACAAGACTAAACACATCCGTTATGAAGACAGGGGGATTTTTCTCCGCCGCACGCCGCGCCGTGCCTTTCTTCGCGCTTTTGGCCGCCGTGCTGCTCGCCCTTGCGCCGCCGCTCGCGGCACGGGGGCAGCAACGCCACTCTCCGGTCACGCCCGCCGTGCCTTACGAGATAAGAGCCGTTTGGCTTACCACGCTGAGCGGGCTCGACTGGCCCTCGCACCCCGCCCGCACGTCCGGCGAAGCGGCGGCGCAGAAGCTTGCGCTATGCCGCATGCTGGACGGACTGCGGGCGGCTGGCGTCAACGTGGTGCTTTTCCAAGCCCGCATACGCGCCACGTCGGCATACCGCTCTGCGCTTGAGCCGTGGGACGCGGTTTTCACGGGAAAGCCCGGGGGCGAACCGCCTTACGACCCGCTCGCTTTCGCCGTGCAGGAATGCCACAAGCGGGGAATGGAGTGCCACGCCTGGGTAGTGGCTTTCCCCGTCGGGAAGGCGGACGCGGTGAAAAGGCAGGGAAAGCTCTCGCTCGCCGCCCGCCGCCCCGACCTCTGCCGCAAGTGCGGCGACCAATGGATGATGGACCCTGGAATGCCGGGTACGGGGGAATATCTTGCCGGCGTGTGCCGCGAGATAGTGGAGGGCTACGACGTGGACGGCGTACACCTCGACTACATCCGCTACCCCGAGCGCGGCATTGCCTTTGACGACAGCCGCACCTACGCCCGCTACGGAGCGGGCCAAAGCCTCAGGGCTTGGCGAACGGCCAACGTGACCCGCTGCGTGCGCCTCGTGCACGACGCAGTAAAGGCGGTGCGCCCGTGGGTGAAGCTGAGCTGCTCGCCCGTAGGCAAATACGCCGACCTGCCGCGCCAAAGCTCGGGCGGATGGAACGCCCGCGACGCCGTGTGCCAGGAAGCGCAGAGCTGGCTAAGCGAAGGGCTGATGGACTGGCTCTTCCCGATGATGTACTTTGACGGAAAAAATTTTTACCCGTTCCTTGCCGACTGGAAAGAGCACGACGCGGGAAGGGAGATAGTCCCCGGACTGGGCATCTACTTCCTCAGCGAAAGGGAAAAGGACTGGCCGCTGCTCAAAGTGCAGCGGCAGATGGAGGTAAGCCGCACGGCAGGGCTTGGCGGCGCGGCGTTCTTCCGGGCAAAATTTCTTTTGTCGGACGTGAAAGGCTTGAAGAACTGGCTGGAATCGGATTTCTACGCTCGCCCCGCCCTTGTGCCTCCCCTGCCCTGCGCCCCGGGCGACACACCCGCCGCGCCGAAGGTGACGCAAAGCATAGCGGGGATGCGCCTCACGCTCGACTGGGAAGCGTCCGCCGCCGGCACGCCTATATATTATAATGTGTACCGCCTTGACAGCGTCTGCGGAGACAGACTGCTGGCCGCCCGCCTTGCCGGGACGCACTACGAAACGGTGCTGCCGCTGCCCGCCCTGCGCCACAGCCGCTACGTCGTCACCGCCGTAGACGCTTACGGACGGGAAAGCGGCATCTGAGCGGCGGGGCTGCCGGAAGTAGACTCAAAGACATAAAAAGAGCCAAGGGGCTTGCGCGGCGTGACATGCCACAGCAAGCCCCTTGGCTTTTGCTTTGTTTTATGACAAAACAGCCCAGTCCCCCGAAAGAGGAAATCTCACCAAGGGCGGACGGAACTATGCTCCCATTTCCGCCGCACAGGCACAGGCGCAACGCTCGCCGTCGATGGCGGCGCTTACTATGCCGCCGGCGTAGCCGGCCCCCTCGCCGCACGGGTAGAGTCCCGCAATGTCTACATGGCGCAAAGTCTGCGCGTCACGCAGAATGCGCACGGGAGAAGAGGTGCGCGTCTCCGCCGCTATCACCACTGCCTCGTTGGTGAGGAAGCCGTGGCTACGCCGCCCGAAAGCCTTGAATCCCTCGGCGAGCCTTTGCGAAACGAAAGGCGGAAGCCAGAAGTGGAGCGGCGAGGACACGAGTCCGGGCGCGTAGCTTGTGCGCGGAAGGTCGTAGCTCAGGCGGCGGTTGACAAAGTCCGCCATGCGCTGCGCCGGAGCCGTCTGCCGCCGTCCGCCCTGCTGCCATGCCGCGCGCTCAAGCGCCTCCTGAAAGTACATCATGCGCAGCGGGTTGGCCTTGTCGCCGATGTCGGCATGCCCCTCCGCAAAGAAGCCGTCAGCCATCGCCTCGGTGAGGAAGCGCGAAAGCTCGCCGTCAAGGTCTTCCACGCGCGTCTCCACCACCATGCCCGAGTTGCTCCACGCCGTGTTGCGCGTAGAGGGACTCATGCCGTTCACCACAAGCTGGCTTTCGCCGCTTGCCGCCGGCACAACCACGCCGCCAGGGCACATGCAGAAGCTGTACACGCCGCGGCCGCCGCACTGCGCCACATAGCTGTACTCCGCTGCGGGCAGGTACTTTCCGCGTCCCTCGCGGTTGTGGTACTGTATGCGGTCAATCATTTCCGCCGGGTGCTCAAGGCGCACGCCGACGGCAAGGCCTTTTGCCTCGAGACGCACGCCGCTCTCCCGCAGGTGGCGGTATACGTCGCGGGCCGAGTGGCCCGTGGCGAGTATCACCGGCCCGGCGAACGCTTCGCCCGTCGCACATTCCACGCCGCGCACCTCGCCCTTCTCGATGACAAGGCGGTCAACGCGCGTGCCGAAGCGCACCTCTCCGCCGCTACGCCTTATCTGCTCGCGCATATTCTCAATGATGCGCGGGAGGCGGTCCGTACCGATATGCGGATGGGCGTCTACGAGTATGTCCGTGCTTGCGCCGAACTGGCAAAACACCCTCAGTATCTTCTCCGTGTCGCCGCGCTTCTTGGAGCGCGTGAAAAGTTTTCCGTCAGAGTAAGCCCCGGCTCCGCCTTCGCCGAAAGAGTAGTTGCTCTCCGGGTCTACGCGGTGCTCGCGCGAAATAAGGGCTATGTCGCGCCGCCGCTCGTGCACGTCCTTTCCGCGCTCCAGCACGACGGGGCGAAGCCCGAGCTCAATGAGGCGCAAGGCGGCAAACAGTCCGCCGGGCCCGGCGCCCACCACTATCACGCTGCGCGCCCCGCTCACGTCGGGATAGGCTACGGGCGTGTAGCCAAGCGCGGGCGGCTCTTCGCCTATGAAGACGTCAAGGGAAAGGTTTACGAAGATGTTGCGCTGCCGCGCGTCAATGCTGCGGCGGCGCACGCGCAGGGCGTTGACCGTACGCGCGTCTATCGCGAGTTCTTCCGAAACCCAGCGGAGCAGGAGTTTGTCGCTCGCCGCCACGTGCGGCGCGACACGTATGTCGAGTTGTCTTATCATCAGATTGGGGAAAGGGAGGTATTTTGCCGCAGACGCGGCGCATTTGTCAGCCGAAAAGCTCGCGCAGAGCCGCCTCTACGCGCGACACCGGCACGGTCTCGATGCGGCGGGGCGCGGCTTCGATGCCTTTGAGGTTGCCTTCCGGCACAAGTATGCGCGAGAAGCCCAGCTTTTCCGCCTCAGCCACGCGCTGCGTGATGCGGGTGACGGGGCGTATCTCGCCGCTCAGCCCCACTTCGCCCGCCATGCACACCCCTGCCTCTATGGCGGTGTCCACATTGCTGGAAAGCACGGCGGCTATGACAGAGAGGTCGATGGCAGGGTCGGTGACCTTGATGCCGCCGGCTATGTTGAGGAAAACGTCTTTCTGCGCGAGCTTGAAGCCTACGCGCTTTTCGAGGACGGCGAGCAGCATATTGAGCCGCCGCAGGTCAAAGCCCGTGGCCGAACGCTGCGGCGTGCCGTAGGCTGCGGTAGAGACAAGAGCCTGCGTCTCCATCAGGAAGGGGCGCACGCCCTCTACCGCTGCGGCGATGGCCATTCCGCTGAGTCCGCCCCCGCCGCCGGTGAGCAGCAGCTCGGAGGGATTGGCAACGGGGCGCAACCCGTCTGAGCGCATCTCGTAGATGCCGAGCTCGGCGGTAGAGCCGAAGCGGTTTTTCACGCTGCGCAGTATGCGGTACATATAGTGGCGGTCGCCCTCAAACTGGAGGACGGTGTCGACGATGTGCTCCAGCACCTTCGGGCCGGCTATCGCGCCGTCCTTGGTTATGTGCCCCACGAGCAGGACGGGCGTGCCGCTCTCCTTGGCGTACTTGAGCAGCGCGGCTGCGCTTTCGCGTATCTGCGTCACGCTCCCCGGCGAACTCTCCACGCCCTCCACGGCCATCGTCTGTATGGAGTCCACCACGACGAGCTCGGGGCGTACGGCCTTTATGTGGGCGAAAACCTGCTCGAGCCTTGTCTCGCAAAGCAGCAGCACGCCCCCCGCCGGAGCGCCGCCGCAGAGACGGTCGGCGCGGAGCTTTATCTGCCGCTCGCTTTCCTCGCCGCTGACGTAGAGGATACGCCGCCCCGCCATACGGACGAGGGTCTGCAAAAGGAGGGTAGACTTTCCGATGCCAGGCTCGCCGCCAATGAGCGTAAGCGACCCCGGCACGATGCCTCCGCCCAATACGCGGTCGAGCTCGCTGTCGCCCGTGGCAAGGCGCGGCTCTTCTGCCACTGCCACTTCGGAGAGCGGGACGGGGCGCGGGGCGCGGCTCGCTCCGGGCAGGGTGTCAAGCGCACGGCGGGCGGCTGCCGCTCCGGGCGCAGAGCCGGCGGCGGTGTCGAGGGCAAGGTGCAGCTCGCGCATGGTGTTCCACTGTCCGCACGAGGGGCATCGCCCCACCCACTTCACGCTTTCCTGCCCGCACTCCGAGCATACGTATACTGTCTTGGTCTTTGCCGCCACTTTCGCGATTGGGTGTTGTACTGGGGATGAATAAGGAATGTTTCCGGGGAAAGGGGAAACAACTGCTGAAAGCCCGGGGCAGCCGGGCGGGGACTACATAGAGTCGAGCGCGGAGCGCAGCTCCACAAGCTGGGCACGCACTTCGCGGAGACGGCGCGCCGCCTCGGCGGTCTGCACCTTGCCCTCGCGGTTTTTCTGCAAAGCCTCACGTGCGGCGGCTATCTTGAGCCCGCGCTCCTTGACGAGGTGGTAGACGCGCTTCACCTGCTCGATATCCGCCTCGCTGTACTGCCTGATGCCGCGCCCCGCCTTCTTCGGGGAAATCTGCGGAAACTGCGTCTCCCAGTAGCGCAGGAGCGTCTCGTTTACCCCGACTTCCTTTGCCACCTCGCCGATGGAGTAGTAGAGCTTGAGGTTTTTCGCCGTAGTAGATGCCGCCATGGTGTCTTGTCTTTGCTTTTCGGTAAGGCAAACTTACGAAAAAAAAGAATAAGCCCCGCAGGCTCTTGCCCCGGGGCTTACTCTCATATCGTTTTCGTTGCCTTGTCACGCGCCCTGCGGCGCGGTCTCGGCTTGCGGTTTCCGTCTTGCGGCTTATACTTACTCAGTCTCGCCGCCCCAAATGCCGCTGTCCCATCCGCTCTTCTCTTCGGAGAAGTCGGTGGAGCCGGTGTCAGTGCCGTCAACTTTGATATCGAGGCTTGCGGCCATCATTCCCTCCGCGCGGAGGCTTACGGAGACAGCCTCAGGCGCAATATATGCTTTCTTCATTGTCTATACTTCTTTTGTAGTAAATGGGAAAAACGCCGTTGTCACTTCACGATGTACTTGCGTCCTGCCTGGATGTACACGCCGCCCTTGGCGGGAGCCGTCACGCGGCGGCCGGAAAGGTCGTATACGGGGGCGGAAGCCGCTGCTGTGCCGTTGAGCGCGGCTGCGCTGATGGCGGTGAAGCTGCCGTTGAAGCTCAGCGTAACCATCTCCTCGCCGCTTGTGGGCGCGGGGAGCAGTGCCTTGTTGGCGCGGATGGTTGTGAGGGAGGAGCTGTGCGGGTAGAAGCCTATCTCGCCGCTGATGTCACCCTTGGAGAATACGTAGTAGGCGTCCAGACCGCTCGTCATGGGCGTAAGCGTACCGGTGAGGGCATTGCCCGTCACGGCTTCTGCACCGTCGCCGATGGTGAGCGTGACTGCGGCAGCGTCTTTCGCGCCGACTATCACTACGCCGGTCTCCTTTGCCACGCCGTCCTTGCTGGTCATGCTGAGCACGTTGCCGCTGAGCTCGCCCGTGTAAAGCGTAGCGTCGCTGCCGCTCTTCACGCCGAAGGGCAGGTATACGGAAGCATAGCTTGCCTCGCCTACAGTGTTGAGCGCAACCTCAAGCTCCGTAGCCTTTACGATGAACCAGTCTGCGCCTTTCTCGAGGTTGTCCCATACGGAGAGGCGGTAGTTGTCGGCCGAGCCGTCCTCGGCGAAGAGCGCGTGGTGGTTGGCGGTGGTATAGTTGGTGTTCTTAATCATGAAGTGGCCGGCTGCTGCGCTGCGCTGCTCCACGTTCACCGTTCCGGCGGAAGTCTCGTCCACGAGCTGGAGGCGCTTGTTGGAAGCGTTCACGATAGGCTCGAGGTACTTGCCCGTGTTGACGTTTTTCAAGAGGTAGCCGCTGCCGCTCTTTACAAACTGCCATACCGTGGCGGCCTGCGTCTTCGCGTCGTCGGAGGTGACGCAAGCTGCGTACTGCGTGGGAGCGTTGCTGTCCCAGGAAAGCATGTCGTGGCCGCTGCTATACTTCGTGGCCGCGCACTTTAGGCGGTAGTATGCGCCCTCTTCAAGGCCGTGCGAGCCCTTATCCACCTGCTCGTTATAGGCAATGAGAGCATTGAGATTGGTCTCGCTCTTCTCTGTGTTCAGCGCGTCGTACGCCTCCTTGTAGGCTGCGAGCTTTTCAGAGTCTTCAAGGAAGCTGTTGCCCACGGTTATTGCACCCTCAGGCAGGTCGGTGGAAGCCGTGGGGGCGGTGTAGTCCTTGTAAGAAGCTGCCCAGGCCAGCACGAGGGAAGCCTTTGCCTCGATGGGCTCCATAAACTCTATGGCAGAGCCGGCGTCGTTGTCCGTCCAGCCCAGGAGCGAACCGTCCGTGGAAAGGTCGCCCTGCACATTGATGTACACCTTGCCCTCGTCACCCTTGACGGCGAAGCAGGCAGTCTTTGTGGCGTTGTAGCCGGAGGGGTACACGCTGAAGACGTTGTTGGTGCCGTCGGCGGAAAGCGAAGCCACGCCGTCGTTGCCGAGGGAGGCGCGGTTGAGCGTATAGCCCGTGCCGGCTTTCTTGTTGTAGAACTTGTAGCCGCTGGCAAAGCTGCCGGTAACGCACCATAGGTAGTCGTCGCCGCTAAGCACGTCAGCCGCGCTGCCGTCTTTGGAAGCGCCCAAAGAAAGGTAGTGACCCGTAACGGAATAGTCGTCGTGTGCCTGGAACCAGTTGTTGTACTTAATCTTTATGGCGTACCACTTCGTGTCAGCCGCAAACGCGCCGTCAGCGGGCTCGGGGGAGACGGTGAAGGGGAGGGTCACGGTGCAAGGCACGGTGATGGTGCAGTCCCCGGTGACAGCGTCCGTCTTGTCAGGCGTGCCGGCGGTGAGGAGAGAGTTGGAAGGAGCGGAGATGGTAGCCACGACCCCTTCTTCTACGCTCAGCGTCTTGGTCTCCACTACCTCGCCGTCCACGGTATAGTTGACCGTGACGGTATACGATACGGCGTTGGCTGCCGTAAACTTGAACGCGGAGCCGTCGTCGCCCTTATAATTATAGCCCCAGCCTATCCAAGCCTGATCGCTGTCCCAGAAAACGAGGCGTCCGCTCTGCTGGTTCCAGGCGCGGTTGGTGCCGTGCGCTGCGGGCACCCAGTAGGTGTCGTCGCTGCAGTAGCTTGCGTGGATGTCAAAGTCCGTCACGCCGTAGGTGGCGTCCGTGCTGCTGGCCTCTACCATCTTCGCGCCGGAAGACGTGTCATTTCCCGAAGTGCTCATGCCAAGCACGTAAGACGCGCCTTTGCCCTTGTTGTAGAACTTGTAGCCGTCGGTTTCGTTGCCCACAACGCACCACCAGCCGTACTCGTCGGTGGGCTGCGTGCTGTTGCTGAGCGTGAGCTGCTCGCTGCTCAGGTAGCCGTCTCCCGCGCTCAGCCATACCTTCTGGTAGCCGCCATTGGAGCCGCCCTTGTTCATAATGTAGTACCAGTGCGTAGAAGAAGCAAACTCGCCGTCCGTGGGGGCGGGAGACACCTTGAAGGTGTAGCTTGTCTGCGCCTGCGCCGTCAGCCCCATAAGGCAAAGGAGCGACAGCAAGAATGTGGAAATCTTTCTCATGGCAGAATTATTGATAAACAAAAAAATAATCTTCGTGCTTTTCCGTGCGCTTCCCCATCAGAGAGAGGAGTCCGGGGGAAAGCTTCTATTGCGCGGCACGCCGTCCGCGCCGTTTTCGCCGCATTTCGCGATGCGGATATAGCATATAAGGTCGCGCCAAAGATAAAGCATTTATATTTTTTCGCAAAGCCCCCCCCATTTTTTAACTTTTCATCGGCGCGAATGCCGCCGCAAATCCGCCGCAAGAGGGCGCGGGAAAGGCAAAAGAGAAGAGAAAACCGCGCGGCGCAAAAAAGTTTTGTACTTTTGCAGCGGACACCTGCCGCCCTTTGCGCGAGTGCAAGCACGCTTTGCGGACTCGCATACGCGAAAAGCGCACGCCGCACAGCGCAGCCACATGCAAGCACGGCACACCCCGCAAGCCCCTTGCGCCACAGACGAGGGTGTCCGCACGCAAACCAATATATACACGCCGCACTATATACCTATATTATATATAGGCAAGCTACCGGACAACGTACCGCCCCCGGAAAAGCACGTTTTCCCGGCATTTGCCCCAAAGACAAGCCCCAGCGCACCGCCATGCCTTCCTCCCCTGCCCCCCACATAGAAGAGACCCGCGCCCGCATCATCAAGGCCGCCTCGGAGGCATTCCGCCTGCGCGGCATAAAGGGCGTGACAATGGACGACGTGTCCCACCTCCTGGGCATGTCAAAGCGCACGCTCTACCAGGTCTTCCGCGACAAGGAGGAACTTCTCCTGGCTTGCCTCAAGAGCCACGAAGAAGAAGCCCAGCGCCGGCTGGAGCGCAGCGCAGAGGAGGCGAAGAGCGTGCTCGACATCGTGCTGACGGTTTTCCGCATGAAGATGGAAGAGACGGGCAAGCTGAAATTCGGCACTTTTTCCGAAATATTCAAGTACCCCCGCGCCGAGGCCTACCTCAGGCAGGAGCGCAAGCGCAAGGAACGCATGGCCGTCGACTTTCTGAGGCGCGGCATAGACGAGGGCTTCTTCCTGCCCACGGTGGACTTCGCCATCGTCTACGCCAACCTTATGGAGGGAATGGAAGCCCTGATGCGCAACCCCGACTTGCACGACCGCAGCGACCGCGACATTTTCGTCAACACGGCGGTGCTCACCATACGCGGCTGCGCCACGCCGCGCGGCATTGCGCTTATAGACCAGCTGATGGAGCAATATCCCCGCGAGTAAAACGCCCGCCTTTCCCCGTCCCCATCTCCCTTACGCGCGGAAAGCCGCAGCTGCATTTTCTTCGCGGCATCCGCACGCCCCTCCGCCCGCGCAAAGCCCCTTTCTCTCCCCGGCATAATCCATTTCTCCGCCCGCGCACGCCGTGTCTCTCCTGCCCCGCAAGCGCCAGCACCGCCCTACGCTGCCACACCCGCCGCTCTGTCTTTTTTCGCCTTTGCCCGAAGCTGAGCAAACTCATTTTGGGGTGAAAACCCCGCCCCGGGATCCCCACCCCAGCCCATTCCATTGAAAAGTGTATCTGCGGAGGGGCAAAATCCATTGAAAAGTGTAGTTTTCGCCCGCAGTTTTTCATTGATAAGTGTAGTTATACACCGTAAAAATCCATTGAAAAGTGTACCAGCCTATGCTTTACAGAAAGATTTCCAAGGAGACAGAGCAGTACTTCGCCTCCGGATCGGACAAGATACTTGTCCTGGATGGCGCAGGCCCCAACCCTGACGGCACATTCTTAGCCGCGTGCGCACTTTTTCGGGCGCGGGGCGCAAAAAAGGGGCGGCGCGTTTTGGAGTGACGCGGGAAAGCAGTACTTTCGCATACGCTAACGGGGCATTCCCCGCGAGCCGCAAACGGAAGGGGCGTAGCTCAGATGGTTTAGAGCGCTGCAGTCACATTGCAGAGGTCATCGGTTCGATCCCGATCGTCCCTACCAAAGCCCGCACGGCAAAGAAGCCGGTCTCTTGCACGAGACCGGCTTCTTTTTTGCGCCGACGTGGGGACGCCGCGACCGCCGCCCGGCGGCACCACTGCAAAGATTTTCCGTCTTGCCTTCAGCCCTTCCCCCACAGCCCCGCGCCCCGCACAGACGGCTGCGGGCTTTTTCCCGCAAAAACGGCAAAAACGGCTTTTCGAGCCCCGAAAATTTAACATAAAAAACGTCATAAAATGCTCCTGGGCCGGCTCTCGGGACACGGAAAGGGACTCTCTGAAACCTAAGACCGGCCCCGTCGCGACGGGAATGGGGGCTGTAGCTCCTACATGTACACCCCGGCGCGACGGGATGTACACTTTTTGACTGCGTAAGTGGCTGATATTCAGCAACACAAAAAGAGAGGAAACGCACGGACGCGTTTCCTCTCTTTTCTGTCACAAAGATACGAAATTTTTCAAGCAAATGCAAGAGGCTTTCGGAAAGTGTTAAAACCGAAAATGCGCGAAAAACGCGAAATTCTGTTCACTTCCGCGCCGTCGTCTTGCCTCCGCCTCCCTCGCGGCACACCTTTCCGCCCGACGGGCGGTATGCCTCCACAGGCGGGACGCGCCGCAGCGGCTCTTTAGAACATCTTGGCGGGGTAAACGCCGTCGTCGGCGAGCTTCTTGAACTTGGCAACGACCTCGGGGCGGTCTTCGGGGTAGGTCACGCCGAACCACTTGGACGTGGTGTCAAGCACCTCGCAGGTGGCCGTGCCGTCCTTGATGAGCTTGTCCACCATCAAGGGGATGAAGAACTCGCTCTTGAGGTTGGCCATATTCTTCGGGTCGGAAAGGAAGTCCTTGAAGTAGGCGCGGCTGTGCGCGAAGTAGTCGGGGGTGAAGCCCCAGAAGTTCATGGAAACGGGGGTGGTGTCGGGGATGGCAACCCACGTGCCGTCCTCGTCGAGGTATTTCACCACGCCGTCCTGGCGCTCTATCTTAGTGCGCTCTACGACGGAGGTGAGGTGGTGGTTGGCGTCGTTTTCGCAAACGCCGCGGCTCACCGTACCGCTCTCGGAAAGCGTGTTGCCCACGCGGAAGCCCACCATGGAGTACTTGCCCGTGGAGCCCTCGGGCAGGTCGCTGAGCCACTTGCCCATCACGCGGAAGGCGTCGCGGTCGTAGAAGTCGTCACAGTTGAGCACAGCGAAAGGCTCGTTGATGACGCTCTCGCCCATCATAAGGGCGTGGTTGGTGCCCCAAGGCTTCGTGCGGCCCTCCGGGCAGGTGAAGCCCTCGGGAAGCGCGTCAATGCTCTGGAAAACCAGCTCGCAGGGGATGTGTCCCTCGTACTTGGAAAGCACGATGCGGCGGAAATCCTCCTCGAAGTCCTTGCGGATGACGAAGACAAGCTTGCCGAAGCCGGCGTTGATGGCGTCGTAGATGGAGTAGTCCATAATGGTCTCGCCGTGGGGACCGAGCTCGTCAAGCTGCTTCAGGCCGCCGTAGCGGCTGCCCATTCCCGCAGCGAGGAGGAAAAGTGTAGGTTTCATATAAAAGGAAACGGTTGTGTAAGGTTTGTTGTATTGCCTTGCAAAATTACCACAAAAAGCGCGGCGCACGCCCCGCCCGCCTATCTTTTTATCATACGCGTGCCGCAGAGGGGACGCGAAAGGCGGGCTGCATGTCCTCCACGCTTGCCCGCGGCAAGCCAAGCGCGGCGGCCCGGTCTGCAAACAAGCCGCAAAAAGATTGGCCCTGCGAATACAAAGACGAAACGTCAACAAGAAAGGACACGCCCCATATACGCTTGACCAACCCCGGATTTAGGGGAAACGGCCTGAAAGGCCAGCTAGCACCTAGCCCGGGGCAACGCCCCGGGTACGGACTCTAAGGGCATTGCGCCCTGAAAGGGCAAAAGCATTACGAGCCATCATAAGCTTTTGCCCTTTCAGGGCGCAGACTTATCGCAATTTTCACCCAGGGCGTTGCCCTGGGCTAGGAGCTGTTGGGCTTTCAGCCCGCCTCCGTCCAAGCCCGAAGCCTCAGACGTGCAGCTCCATAAGCCCTCCTTACGGCTTTGCGCGTTTCGGCACGACGAGTTTGGCATCCTGCAGCTTGCGCCCCAAGACATCGTCCTTGGCAAGGCAGAGAATGTCCGCGTCAAGCCCGAGCGCCACGAGGACGCGGAAGTAGCTGCCCATCGATACGCTCTCCGCGCCGGCCTCTATGTTCACTATCGTGTTGCGCCCGAGCTGCGTGCGCTCCGCCATCTGCTGCGAGGTGATGTTGCGCCGCAGACGCGCCATCTTGATTTGCGCCCCCATCTCGGCAAGCATCCTGCGCTGCTTTGGCAGCAATACTCTCTTCATTTCCGTGCGTAATGTTTGCTATCCGGTACAAATGTACGGCGTTTTGTTTTATATAGCAAACATTACGCTGGCAAGATATCCAGTATATCAGCCGCAGGAAAGCAGTCTGCCCGAGCCATAACAGGAAGACAACTGCGGAGACAAAGGGGCATCAGGGGGTGAGCGACGCAGCGCGTGCCGCCTTTCCCCTTGCGCGTCCCGCATGGAGCGGGTGCAAGGGCGGCGCGGAGGGGGCGCGGAGGGCAGCTTCTACGAGTGGGCGGCGCAGGGCGGCAAGACGCAGGGCATCGGCACGCGTGCCGGCAGCGAGAAAGCCGTCTGCACCTTTCTTCACGCCAACGGCTGCGAGCGTGGCGGCGAAAAACGGGGCGTAGAGCGGCGCGCCGTAAGGATAAAGCCAAAACATATCTGCAAACTTTCGGGTATGCGGGCAAAGGTAGCCCTTTCGCGGAAAGCGGGGCTGGCTCACGACGGAGATTGTGGCACGCCCGTTTCTTACGCTATGCGCACAAGCCGGGCGGAGCGGCTGTGACACGGCTATGCAACCAATGAAAAAAGCGGAAAGGCTTGACAGGAAAAAACGTACAACGACAAAGCGGACACGAGCAGGGCGGGAAAAAGCAGAAGCACTGACCTCAAAAGAGGAAAATCGCTCTGCTCTGCGGCAAGTCCAAGCCGAAAGGGCATACAAAAAGCCCCGGGACGGCGTGTCCCGGGGCTTGATTTTAGAGATGTCCCTTGCGGGAGGGCGCGAAGCACTTACTTCACTGCCACCTTCTGCGAGCGAATCACGCTGTCGTGCTGCATCTTCACGACATACGTGCCGGCTGCGAAGCCAAGAGTAGAGAGGGAGGCGGGGGAGCCGGTGACAAACTTCACGAGCTTGCCGTCTGCACCGTATACCCAAGCCTTCTCGACGTTGGCAAACTTGATGGCGCCGTCCGTGACCTCAGCGGAGGAAACGGCATTACCGCTCTGCACGCTGCTGATGCCGGAAACGAGATTGTCGGGCTCGTCTGCAGTGCCCTGGTCGTGGATGTCGCCGGGCACGGGACGCTGCGCGTTGGTGCCGGAAATCTCTACGCCGAAGTCGATGGCAAAGCCCTTGTTGTGCTTGCCGACGGGCACGAGCGAACCGTCAAACCACGCATCGTTGAACACCATGCGCAGGCAGCTCTCGCCGGTGCGGGCATCCTCGGGAATGGTGATGTCTACGGACACGCCCGTAGTCTGGAACTCCTCCGTGCCGGCGCGTACCTTGCCAAGCTCATAGAGGCATTCGCCCTCGGAGGGATTTTCGGTGAGCAACGTCGTGTTGAACGAACGGTCGCCGTCGAAGTCCATCCAAGCACGGGTGCGGCACCATTTCAGACCGTCGCTGTTGTCTGCAGCCTTGAAGAAGAGGGTGATTTTCTGTCCCTGCTTCACCTTGAGCACGTTGCTGGTGGCGTCGACGTACTGTGTGCCGTCCGGCTGCGGCGCGGAAGCCGTGTAGGAAAGGTTCTGGTCGGCACCGGTGGTCTTCACCTCGGTGAGATAGCGCTGAACGCGGGCGATGTCTACGCCGTCAGAGCTGGGATCGACCACGATGGTGCCGTAACCCTCTTTCTCTGCATCGGGAAGGAGGCTCTGGTCGGCGCGGTCAACGCGCACCCAAACGATGGGGGAGCAGCTCGTGAGGTCCGTGGAAACGGAGCGCACGCCTACGTAAGGCACGTCGGCGGTGTTTTCAAACGAGATGCCATTGACGTAAGTAGCCCACTGGGTAGTGCGTCCCACTTCGCTTACGCGGCCGTTTTCGCCGACTTTGTAAAGCACCTCGAAGTGGTCGATGTTAGCCTCGTCGTTGTACACAAGGCCCCAGTCGGCACGGGTAGTGCCGGTTGCCTCCACGCCCCAGTTGAGCTTGAGGCTCATCGAGGTCTTTGTTTCGCCCTTCACCTCGGCTACAAGGTCTTTCACCGCTGCGGGCTTAGCCTTGAAGCCGTCGGCAATGCGGAGCTGGCCTACGTACATCTTATAGCTGTCGTCGCTGCCCTTGACGCGCAGACCTATGCGGTCTATCACGTCGCCCGTGGCAAGCGCGCTCATGTCGACGGTCTTCTCCTCCCAAGTGGTGCCGGTGAGGTCGCCGACGGGGAACTCAAGCCACTTCTTGTCGCTCTGTCTGCGTACAATCACGTAGAGAGAGGAAGCGTTCACGCCGCTCTTGCCGTTTTTCACCGCCACTTTGGCGACGGGAGAGCCAGCGGAAACATTCAGCTGCGTCTTGTAGAGCACGATGTCCGTACCCGTAGACGTAGCCTTGCCGCTCAGCTCAAGGCAAGAGCCGCCCGTATAGGAGTCGGCGTGGCTGAACTCGGGCTGGATGGCGTCGCTCACGGTCTCCGTGCCGGCGTTGTAGACAAGCCAACGGTAGGTGGGGACACGATCCTGGTTGGCCATGTTGTACCATGCCGCGCCGGTCTTCTTGCCCTTGTAGTTGTAGCGGTCGCCGTTGCCGAGGTTGAAGAACGTCTCAAAGGGAAGATTGCCCTGGATAGCCGAACGCTCGGGGATAAACTGCGCCAGACCGCAGAACGTGGAGAGCGCGGGGTTGCCGCTTGCGTCAGCCTCCCAGTTATTGCCGGATGCGCTTACAGCAGGGCGCTTTGCCGGGTTGCGGTTGCCGCCCGAGAAGCCGCGCTCGAGGAGTCGCTGGTAGTTGGCCTGCGTCTCGTACACGTCGGAGCCGGTGTTGTAGGAGAAGAAACGGCTCTGCGCGTGCTCGCCCCACAGGCAGAGACCCACCTTGTGCGCGTTTGCATCGGCATCGAGACGGTTCCAGGCGCGGTCCATGGACACTATCCACACGCCGGAATAAAGGCGGTCGGTAGAACCCGTGGCATTCTGAGCCGCAATCGCGGAAGGGGAAAGGCCGTAAGAGAAGTCTCCGGCGGAGTAGTTGAGCATAAGGTCTGCCGTCTGCCCGGTATTGTCGCCGTAAAGCCCGTTGGCATTCGCGCTCGTAAGCGTGGAGACGGACGTGTAGAGGCCGAGGTGGAAATTGTCGAAGCCCTGAGCCTCTGCCTCCTTGTAGAGAGCCTTGTGGAAAGCTATGATGTCCTCATCGTTGTAGCCCGTCGCTTCCCAGTTGAAGTTGATGCCGTCTGCGCCGAAGTACATGAGGCAGTTGATGATGGGCTTGACGTAGGCAAACGTGCCGTCGCTGTTTTTCTCCGTGCAGAAAGTCATCCAGTCGTTTGCGCCCTCTCCGCGGCCGCCAGTCGTGTCGAAGAACTTGATGCCCGACATGATGTCCGTGCCGTTTTTGTGCGCGGCGTCCACCCATGCGCCGGGAGCCTGGAAGAAGCCGTGGTTCCAAGAGCCGAAGAGATTGGTGTACTGCCACATTGAGAAGACGTCGCTTCCGAAGTCACCGTCGGGATAGCCCACTTCGCCGTCCTTGCCCACGTCCATCGGTATGTTCATCCAAAGGTTGCGGGTTTCGTAAGTCTCGCCCACGAGGCGGTCGGTACGCGGAAGGATGGCCGCGCGGCGCACGTGGGAGCGCACGAAAGCGATGTCGGAGGGCAGGATGCCGGCCGCCTCAAACTCTGCGGCGGTGGGGTACTTGCGTCCGTTGTCGAGCGCTTTCTTGAAGAGCGGCACAAGCGTCTCGTCATTGAACTTGGAGAAGTCGAAGACGGTCTTGTCCGCCGTGGGCGACTGACTCTGCGCCACGGCGCTTAGGAAAGCCGCCGGACTTGCCAGTGATCCACAGCATACCAATGCCATGGCAGCGAGCGTAGTTTTTTTCATTTTTCCTGGAAAGTAATTAAGGTTAGTATAAGATTATCGGTAAGGATGAGCCATTCCGGGACGCGGCACGCGGGGCGGCGTGTGCCGCGTCCCGCGTGCCTCCCGTCATGGGAAATGTCTTAGAAGTTGGGTCCCTGCACGTCCCACCAGAGGCGCGTGCCTTGCAGGTCGGCGCCGCCGAGGGCGGGTACGCCCGTCGTCTCAATGTCCTTCTTCGTGGGCGCGTCGTCGCCGGGGAAGGGCATGCGGCGGATGAGGTCGCCGTAGCGCAGGCTGCCGTCGCCGTCACTGGTGTTGAGCACGGGGAATACCTTGGGATAGCCCGTGCGGCGCATGTCTACCCAGGCCTCGTTGCTGTACGGGAAGAGGGCGAGGTATTTCTGCGTGATGATCTTCTCGAGTTTCGTCTCCTGAGAGTCGCCCTCGTTCCACTTCACGCCTATCTTCGTCACGCTCGGCATGTCCGGAGTCTTGCCCATCGGGTCGTGCCACGTGTAGTCCGTAGCCGTCTCCTGTGCCATATAGGCATCCATGGCATCACGATACCACGTGCTGCCCATGAGCGGCTCGCACATGTCGCCGTTCTCGATGCCGCGCTCGTAGAAGAACTGGGCCGTGCCGCCCATGTTCCAGCCGCGCAGCGCGCCCTCGGCGCGGAGGAAGTCTACCTCAGACCATTTCATGATGTAGAGCGGGGCCATGGAGATGTCGCCGTTGACCTTGAGGGCGGAGTAGCCCGCCATCATGTTCTGCGCATAGTCCTGCTCGGCTCCCGGATGGATGCCCTCGCGCAGGCCTACGACACGCGCGCCCTTGGCAAGGGTCTCGCCGGTGTCGTCATTGCGAAGCTCGCCGTTGTTGGTGTCGAAGACGTTGGTGAGATAGGGATGGTTGAGACTGGCAAGGATGCTCTCAAGCGAAGCGGTAAGGCGGATGTCGCCCCAGCCGGATATCTGCATGAGCGGATTGCTGAAGCCGCAGAACATCGGCGCGAGGAGGCTCTGCTGCTCCGCGCTCTCTACCACGCCGTCCGCAACGGCTTCCTCCGCCCACTTCCTGGCGAGCTCGGGGTCTACTTTCACGATGTGCATCGCCATGCGCAGCTTCAGCGAATTGGCGAGGCGTATCCACGTGTCAAAGCCCGTGCGGCCGTACATCTGGAAATCGAGGTTCACCATCGTCTTGTTGTTGAGGATATTCTGCACCACTGCCTTGTAAGCCGCGGAGCGGTTGTCCTCATAGTATCGCAGGCAGTTGACAATGCTGTCGATGTTAGCCTCGATGTTCACATAGATGGTGCGGAGGTCGTTGTAGGTATACGGGTATTCCGTCTTGTTGGCCTTGTAGTCTACATAGGGGAACGGGCCGTATATGTCCGCCACCTCCTGCGCGCTGTAGTCAAGCAGCAAAAGGTTGATGGCCTTTATCTCGGGTATGCTGTCCACCTGCGGGTGGTTGAGCAGCGGCACGATGGCGTTTTTCACAAGCGTGAAGCCGCCGTTGGGGCCGCCGTAGAAGTCCTTGCTCAGGTCGTAGGTAGAGCGCAGCGTGCCGCCGAGGTACTTGTAGTGCGGCGAAACGAAGTACTGCGCATACATGTCCGGGCCGAAAGAGAACTGGTACTGGTAAGCGTGCGCGCCGGGCAGGTCGGCCTGCTTGCCGCCGCGCATGCTGTACTCGCCGCCCAGGGCCTGGGATATCTGCGTGGCAAGCGCGGTGGCAGCATCCTGCGCGCCCTTGTCGCTGATGTCCTTTTTGTAGTCTATATTGTCCGCCTCTCCCACGTATATCACGTCAGACGTGGTAGTGGTGGAGGGGTTCAGCTCGCTTCCCGGGTCGGGATAGTCAAGGCAGGACTGCAAGCCCGCCGCCCCGAGGGCAAGTGCCGCTATATATAATGTCTTTCTCATGGTTGTTGCTTGGGGTTGTTAGAAATTAAGCTTCAGGGAGAAACCGTAGGAACGCGAGGAGGGGAGGTTGAACATCTCGAAAGCGCTCAGGCCGTTGCCCGTGGAAAGCGCCACATCCGGGTCAACCGGCGCGTCCTTGTATATGAAGAAGAGGTTGCGCCCGATGAAGGAAAGCGTGAGGTTGGTGTTCTCGCCGAAGAGGTCGCGGAAGGTGTAGCCCAGCGACAGCTCGCGGAGGCGGAAGTTGGTGGCGTTGTAGGTGTACTGCTTTGCATAGAGGTTGCTGCCTACGGCGGCGGTGCGCTCGTAGTAGTCCTGTATGCCGATGGTACGGCCGCTGCCGTCGGGCAAGTACATGGCCTCCTTGCCGGCAGCCGTGTAGAAGCCGGCAGCCTCGGCAGCCTGACGCGCCTTGCCCACGCGCTCGGAGAGACCGAGGCGGTCGAGGTAGGCCTCCGTAAGCGAAATCACCTTGCCGCCTATCTTTCCGTTGATGAGGAAGAAGAGGGAAAGGTTTTTCCAGGAGATGGTGTTGCTCCAGCCCAGCTGATGGCGGGCGTACATATTGCCGCCGAAGGTGCTGTACTGCTTTTCGGTCTTCATCAAAGGCACGCCCTGCTCGTCAAGCTTAATCCAGCCGGCCTTCACTGCGTTGCCGCTCTCGTCCACGCCATCCTCGGTGTAGCGGTCGAAGTCGTTCACGTACATGTCGCCGTACGAGCCGCCCTCTTTGTATATCACCTGCACGGCGCCGCCCGCAACGCTCACCGTAAGCGGGGTCTCGTTGCCGTTGGCGTCGCGCGCCGTGGCAAGGATCTTGTTTTTGTTGAACGAATAGTTCAGAGACGTCTTCCAGCGCCAGTCACCGCCGAAGGAGAAGTTGTAGCTGACGGTGGTCTCAAGTCCGCGGTTGCGCACCTTTGCGGAGTTGATGGCCTCGGTGTAGCCGCCGGTTATGCCGCGCGTGATGTAGGAGCGGTGCATGCCGGAGTTGTAGAAAGTGAAGTCTACGGCGAGGCGGTTGTCAAGGAACTGTGCCTCGAAGCCCGTCTCAAAGGAGCGGGTGATCTCGGGACGCGGGTTCTTGATGAGGAAGCTGCTTACCGTAGCCGCGCCGGTGGTGTAGTTGGACGAAGAGGTGCTGTAAAGCGTGTTGGGGATGGAGTTACCCACCTCGGAGTAAGAGAGGCGGTACTTCAAGTAGTTGAACCACGCGGGGAGTTTAGCCAGCTGCGAGATGATAGCACTTGCGCCGAAGGAGAAGTAGCCGTAGTTGTCCGGCGTGCCTCTATGCTTGAACTGGCGGAAAGCGCGATACCAGTCGCGGCGGTACGAGCCGTCCACATACACAGCGTCGCGCCAGCCAAGCTGTGCGGTGACGAGGGCAGCCTTGTCCCAGTTGAAGCTCTTGCTGTACGAGGTCGTGCCAATGCCGCCGTCGCTCACTTCAAAATAGTTGATGAGCGAGGGCTGCTCCATAAGCGCGCCGTTGCGGTAGCTGAGGTGCGTGGCGGTGCCAGTATAAGTGCCGTAATTGCTGCTGTTGGTGGAGTGTCCTACCCAGCCAGCCGTAGCGGATACAGAGAAATCGTTGATGCTCTTGTTGTAGCTAAGCAGGTAGTCGGCGTATATCTCGTTTGACTTGTTGCGGTTGAACCAGTACGTTCCGTAGTCAAACTTGTCGTTGGGCCCTTGCGTCGTGGCGTAGCGTGCGCCGGTGTCCTCGTACTTGTTGTGGTCGTAGCTCACGCGAGCCTGGAAGGCAAGCCCGTCGTATATGTCAATCTTTCCGGAGATATAGCCGTACACGCGGCTCTCTTTCTCTATGCCGTAGTTCTGGTTCATCAGCCAGTACGGGTTGTTGTGCCCTGCCGACTGGAACGCCCACTCCTGGGAGAGGCCGGAAAGCTTGGCTTTCTCGTCCTGCACGTAGGTATACTTGCCCGTGGTCTTGTCGAGCGTGTAGTAGCCGTAAGGATTGGTGGTCTGCCAGTAGCCGTTGGTGGAATAGTTTTCCTTGTAGTAGGAAAGGTCCACGTTGCGCGGCATCGTATAGAGGTCGTAGATGGGGTTGCCCACCGTACCGCCGCCGACGCGGTTGCGCGTCTTGGTCTGCATATAATTGATGGAGGCCTCTATGTGCACGCGCTTGAAGAGGTTGTAGCTTTGGCGGAAAGCCAGCGTGTTGCGGTTGTAGCTGTTGTTCTCCAGCATACCGTTGCTGTGCGCGTTGGCGTAAGAGAAGTAGGACTTGACCTTGTCCGTACCGCCGGAGAGGGCGATGGAGTTGTTGGTGGTCACGCCCGTGCGGAAGAAGTCGGAGATGTCGTCCGAGGCTTTGTTGCGCAGATGCACTTGGCGCGTGGTGGGGTTCTCCTCGTTGTAGGTGGCGTCTCCGTAGAAATTGTTTCCGCGTGCCACGTTTACAATAAGGTTATCGTCGCTGCGGTCGGAGAGCTTGCCGCCCCAGCTGTCGGGGCTGAACTGCGTGCCGTTTACCGAAGCGCCGTAGATGTTCTGCAGCTTGGGCGTGGTGAGCGGGGTGTCGAAGGTGATGTTGGAGGTAAAGGTCACGTCGACGCGCCCCTCCTTACCCTTCTTCGTGGTAATCATAATGACACCGTTGGCTGCCCGCGAGCCGTAAAGCGCGGCGGCGTTGGCGCCCTTGAGGACGTTCATCGACTCTATATCGTCGGGGTTTATCATAGAGAGCGCGTCGCTGCCCTCGGTGACGCTGGTGTAGTCGATGTTGCCGTCCGCCTGGCTGCGTATGCTGTTGGTCATCGGCACGCCGTCCACTACGATGAGCGGCTGGTTGTCGCCGAGGATAGACTGTGCGCCGCGGAGCTGAATCTTCGAAGCGCCGCCTGCGCCGCCCGCGCCCTGCGTGATGGTGATGCCGGACACCTTTCCTTCAAGTCCGTTCACCACGTTCACGTCCTGCACCTTGTTGAGTTCGTCGCTCTTAATCTGCTGCGTGGCATAGGTGAGCGACTTCTCCTTGCGCAGGATGCCCATCGCGGTAACCACGACCTCGTTGAGGTTGTTGCCGGCGTCTTCCAGCACCACGTTAAGCGGTCCGCCTTTCCACTTTATGTCTTGGCGTGCGTAGCCGATAAGCGAAACCCGCACGGTAGCTCCGGCGGGAACGTTTTTAAGGGTGAACGCTCCGTTGAGGTCGGTGGTGGTGATGTTTTTCGTCCCAACCACAAGCACCGTTGCGCCAATGGCTGGCTCGCCGTTGTTATCCTTCACCGTGCCCTTCAGCGTGCCCTCTGCCTGCTGCACCACGCTCACCTCGGCATGCGCCGCGGCGGGTACAAGGGAAAGGGGCACACCGGCTATCGCAGCCGCCAACAGGGACAGACCGACAGTTTTCCGTGGTGTGTGCATTTCTTGTGTATTATGATTTAAGGCTGCCCCGTCGTTTTCTTTCCAAACAATACGCGGAGGGACGGGACGAAAGACTTCCCCGCGCGCTTGCATTAGCTTAGTACAAGGCAAATATATATTATTGTCCTTATAGCCACCAAATTCGCCCTTAGATTTTTCCCATTCGTACGATGGCTATGCGCTTTCACTGAACAAGCCTTTCGGGTGCTGCTCCTATCAAAAAAGGGCACAAGACTTGGGGAAAACGTACAAGCGTAACGAATGTTTAATGCATAATTATGCAAACTGTCACTTTCGGCGCGGCGGATATTTTTTCCCGATAAGCCGCTCCACGTCGCTCTCCTCACCCACAAGCCAGAGCGCGTCGCCCGGTACTATCACGCGGGCGGAATCAGCCGTGACAATGTCGCCCTCGCTGTCCTCAAAGCCTACCACCATACAGCGGTGGCGCGAGCGTATGCCGCTTTCGCCCAGCGTCAGGCCCGCGAAAGGCGAGCCGTCGCGCACAATGAGCCGGCGCAGAAACAGGCTGCCGCCCCCGACGCTCCCGCTGCCGTCTTCCTCTTCCGTCTCCGTCTGCATACGGCGGGAGAAATGGGCGAGGCTGCTGTCGTCGCCTATCACTTCAAGGCAGTCGCCGGGGAAAATCATCGTGTCGCCGCCGGGCGTGTTGACCCGCCGCTTGCCGCGCGTCACGGCCGCCACAAGCACGCCGTCCTCGTGCCCGAAAGCAAGGCGCGAGAGAGTCTGTCCCGCCCAGAGCGAGTCTTCGGGCACTTCGAGACGGGCTATGTGCAGATTGCGGCTTTTCAGCCTGCCGGCATAGCCCGGCGTGCCGTCGGAGGCCTCGCGCCGCGCCTTGACCTCGCGCGAACGGAGATTTTGCAAGAAAATGCGCTCCATCCTGATGCTCGCCCATTTCACCCTGCGCGAAGCTACCGCCGCGCCCATCAGCGCCACGGCGGCAAAGACGTGCCACGGCCACCAAAGTGGCGAGAGGAAGTCGAGTACATAGTACACCGCCGCCACGGCAAGGGCATAGCGCACGGCCAGCGTAAGCCAAAGCCCGAAGCGATGTACCGAACCAAGGGCGCGGAGCGCTTTCCACACCTCGGAGTGGTTTTTCCTCATCACAATGGCGCGGAGGAAAGGAGCGGCTGTCACGAGCGTGAGCAAGCCGCACACGGCGTTGCCCGGCCAGTGTCCCAACACGGCGCGGCAAAGCGGGAGGAAAGCGGAAAGAGAAAAGAGAATCACTGCCACGGAGAGCGTGAGATACGCGCCGGTCTGGCTGACGAGCGCGCCGAGCAGTTTTTTCCACAACGCCCCCGCCCCGCACACGGAAGCATGCGCCGCAGCGTGCCCGCGCCCGTCAAGGCGGTGGCGCACCTGCTCGGGCAGCGCGCTCTCGAGCCACTCGCCTACCGGCGCGGCGGCGCGTATCATATATGGCGTAAGGAAAGTGGTGATGATGCTCACCGCCACGACGACGGGATAGAGAAACTGGTCCGTGACGTGCAGACTCACCCCAAGCGAAGCGAGGATGAAGGCAAACTCGCCTATCTGCGCCAAAGAGAATCCGCACTGCACGGCCGTGCGCAGGGGCTGCCCGCTCAGAAGGAAACTCGCCGTACCGAAGACCGCCTGCCCCGCTACTATGGCAATGCATATACAAAGGATAGGCAGCCAGTACTGCGCAAGCACGGCAGGGTCTACCAGCATGCCGACGGACACGAAGAAGATGGCACCGAAGAGGTCTTTCACGGGCGACACGGCACGCTCGATATTTTCCGCCTCGACGGTCTCGGCAAGTATGCTGCCCATCATGAACGCGCCAAAAGCCGCGCTGTAGCCCGCCTTCTCGGCGAATACCACAAGGAGGAAGCACATGCCGATGCTCACGACGAGGAGCGTCTCGCGGTTTATCCAGCGCCCAGCCTTGCGCAGGAAGAGCGGGACGGCGTACACGCCCACCACAAACCACAGGATGAGGAAGAAAGCCAGCTTGAGCAGACTGCCTGCCAGCGCCGTCCCCTCCAAGTGGCGGGAAACCGCCATCGCGCTCAGCACCACCATTAGCAGGATGCCGAGTATGTCTTCCAGTATCAGCACGCTCAGCACCTCGCCGGCAAACTTGCGCTGCCTCAGCCCGAGGTCGTCAAACGCCTTATATATAATAGTGGTGCTACTCATTGCGAGCATTCCGCCGAGGAAGAGGCTGTTCATGCTCCCCCACCCGAAGAGCCGCCCCACCGCACTGCCTACGCTCATCATGCAGAACATCACGCAGCACGCCGCCACGACGGGGCCCGTCCCCATCTTGACTATCTTCTTGAAAGAGAACTCCAGTCCGAGGGTGAACATAAGGAATATCACGCCGATGTCCGCCCATGTCTGTATGCTCCCCATGTCGCTGACGGAGGGAGTATAGGGCATGTGGGGCCCGGCTATGAAGCCCGCCACGATGTAGCCCAGCACGAGCGGCTGTCGCAGGCGCTTGAAAAGGATGGTGACGATGCCTGCGCTGATGAGGATAAGCGCGAGGTCGGAGACAAACTGCTGTTCCATTCTGCAAAATTGGTTTCGTGCGGGGCTGCCCGCGCAGCGGGAAAGCTGACGGAGCGTTTCCCGGAAGAAAAAGAGCCGGGCGGGACACCACGTTCCCGCAGCAGTCCCGCCCGGCTTAGGCTTTCAACGGCTTTTTCCGTACGCGCGTCAGGCGCGGGCGGCAGTAAGCTCGCATATTTTCGCCACGACCTCCGAAGCCTTGCGCAGGGAGGGGATGGGAAGAAACTCGTGCGGTCCGTGGAAATTGAGCCCGCCGGCGAAGAGGTTGGGGCAAGGCAGTCCCATAAACGAAAGCTGCGCACCGTCCGTACCGCCGCGTATGGCACGCACGACGGGCTGCACGCCGCAAGAGCGGATGGCGTCGAGCGCAATGTCCACCACGTGGGGCACGGGCTCTATCTTCTCGCGCATGTTGTAGTACTGGTCGGAAATCTCCACGCTCACCGTGCCCGCGCCATAACGCTCGTTTGCCCACTCGGCGGCCTTGCGCATAAAGTCCTTGCGGCGCTCGAAACGGGCGCGGTCGTGGTCGCGTATGATATAGGTGAGCGAAGCGCGCTCCACGTTGCCCTCCATGCCAAGCAGGTGGTAGAAGCCCTCGTACTCCACCGTGGCCTCAGGGGTCTCCGTGGAGGGCATGTTGGCGGCGAAGTCGGCGGCCACGAGCGCGGCGTTGACCATCTTTCCCTTGGCGTAGCCCGGGTGCACGCTCACGCCGTTGACCGTGACTTTGGCGGAGGCGGCATTGAAATTCTCGTACTCCACCTCGCCAAGCTCTCCGCCGTCCATCGTATAGGCCCACTCGCAGCCAAACTTGGCCACGTCGAACTTGTGCGCGCCGAGGCCGATTTCCTCATCGGGATTGAAACCCACGCGCACCTTTCCGTGCTTCACTTCCGGGTGGGCGATAAGCCATTCCATAGCGGTGACAATTTCGGCAATGCCCGCCTTGTCGTCCGCGCCGAGGAGCGTGTGCCCGTCCGTGACAATGATGTCCTCGCCCACGTGCTGCAGCAGCTCGGGAAACTTCTTCGGCGAGGTGACAATGCCAGCCGACGCGTCGAGCACGATGTCGCCGCCGTCGTACTGGGTCACAATGCGCGGGCGGACGTTTTCGCCCGAGCAGTCGGGGCTTGTGTCCATGTGCGAGATGAAGCCGATGACAGGCACGCTCTTTTCCGTATTGGCGGGAAGCGTGGCGTAGACGTAGCCGTTGGCGTCCATCTCCACCTCCGTCAGGCCGAGGGCGGCGAGTTCGTCTTTCAGATACTCCGCCAGACGCAGCTGCTTGTCTGTGCTGGGGGTCTTGCCGGCGTCTTCCGCCGACTGCGTGTCAAACGACACGTATTTGAGAAATCTTTCTACTATGTCCATTTTCTTCTATGTTGGGGTTATCCGCCAGCGGGCAAGGCCCGCGGCGTTCTCACTCGTTGACATCGGGCAGCGGACTGTACTCGCGGCTGTAGCGCAGCATCTGCGCGTCGTAAGCCTCCGTGTAGTCCACGGTCACGTCGGTGATGTGGCCCGCCGCGTCGCGCACGGCGGTATAGACGGGGTTGATGAATCCCTTGTAAGGGGACAGGCGGAGCTTTTCGTAGCGGGCAAGCACTTCCTTGTGCAGCTTGGGGTCAATCTGCACGCCGTATCCCTCGACAAGGTCGCGCGCGGCGGCATAGTCGCCCTCGCTCTTTATGCGCTGTATCTCGGCGAGAAGGCGGCCGAAGAGCGTACGCAGGGCGGCGTAGTCATTGATGCGCACATAGGTCTTGCCCTTGCGCTGTGCCAGCTCCACCACCTTCTGCGCCTTGCCCTGCTCGTATGCCCAGCGTGCGATGAGGGCGCGGTTGCGCATGTGCGCCTCCTCGATGGTGTTGCCCGGCTTGATGCGCACAAGCTGCGTCATGAGACCGTTCATCATATAGGTGTAGTACTGGCTCTTGTAGGCTTCGAGGTTGGGCGTAAGCCCCAGTTCCACCAGCTTCGGGTCGGCCACATAGTAAAGCCCGAAGAGGTCGGCGCGGGCCTCTTCTATCGTCGAGCCGTAGGCTTTCAGCGTGTCGGGATCGGTGCCGGGCAGCAGTTTGCCGCTTCCGTGTCCCAGACACTCGTGCAGGTCGGTGTGCAGGTCGTCGCAAGCGTCGCCGTACTTGGCTATCAGCTCGCGCGTAGCGTCGTCTATGACAAACTCCTTGTCCATCCCGTTGCCGTGCGCCGCCTTGTTGTAGGCATCGGTGAGGTTGCCGATGGTGACGCTCTTCGAGCCGTACTCGCGGCGCACCCAGTCGGAGTTGGGGAGATTGATGCCGATGGCGGTGGAGGGATAGAGGTCGCCGGCGAGGATGGCGGCGGTGATGACTTTCGCCGAGACGCCTTTCACTTCTTCCTTGCGGAAACGCGGGTCGACGGGCGAATGGTCTTCAAACCATTGGGCGTTTGCCGACAGCTTTTCGGTGCGCTTCGTGGCTTCAAGGTCCTTGAAGTTGACAATCGCCTCCCAGGAGGCTTTCATCCCGAGCGGGTCGCCGTAGGTCTCGGTAAAATAGTTGGTGAAATCCACCAGGCTGCCCGTGTCGCGCAGCCAGTGTACGGAGTAATTGTCGAAGTCGCGCAGCGAACCCGTGCGGTAGAGGTCGACAAGCAAGTCGATGACCTTTTCCTGCTCGGGCGTGCAGGCGTAAGCGCGGGCTTTTTCCAGATTCTCTACAATGCGCTCGATGGCCTGCGTGTAAAGTCCGCCCACGCGCCACACGCGCTCGGTCAGCTCGCCGAAGTCGCCGCGCACGAGGCGGCTGTTCATCCCCATCATCACGGGACGGGGGTCGAGCGGGGCTTTTCGCTGCGTGTAGAACTCTTCCGCCTCGGCCTGCGTTATGCCCGGGGCGTAGTAGTTGCAGGCGGAGGTGAGCACGAGGTCGTCGCCGTCGCGCTGGTTGACGCGCATAGGCATCACGGCGGGGTCAAACATCACGGGGAAAAGCTCGTCGCAAAGCTGCTCCGCGCTCTGCCCGTCCGAGAGCGGGAGATCCGTCTCCGGCACGCGCAGCACGGCGGCGCGGAGGTCGCTCTCCTTCACGCCGGGGAAGAATTTCTCGCAGCCGTAGTGGTGGTGTATGCCTGAGGAAAACCACACCCGCTTGAGATAGACGGAGAGATTTTTGAAGAAGTCCGACCCGCGGTCGCCGTCATAGTGGGTATAGACGGCTTCAAGCAAGCGGCGTATGCGCAGGTTGTACCGTCCGTTTTGGTCAAACAGGATGTCGCGCCCCTGCAAGGCGGCCTCCTGGAGATAGTATATGAATGTCTTCTCGCGGAGAGAGAGCTGCTCGAAGCCCTCCACGCGGTAGCGCAGCATCTGTATGTCTGCAAACTGCTCGTCCGTATACGCAAACGCCTTTCCCGCGCCGTCTCCTGCGGGCGCGGCAGACACGCCGAGCACGGAAACCGTGGCGAGCGCCATTGCCGTCAGTCCTTTCTTCATTATGGTATAGGTGTGTGGTTGTCACCCGCGCCCGTAAGCGCGGCGCACGCGCCCTGCGTGCCTAACACACGCGAAGTTAGCAAATTTCCACGGGAAAAAAGCAAGCGGCTTCGCCGTCCGTCGGCCGGAAAACGATACCTTTGCCTTGCGGGGCTGTGGCTCCGCAAACGAAAACGCTTGACAGACATGGATACATTAGAGGCTATAAAGACGCGCCGCAGCGTGCGCAAGTACAAAAGCGACCCTGTGCCGCCCGAACTCGTGCGGCAAGTCGTGGAAGCCGGCACTTGGGCTGCCTCGGGCATGGGCCTGCAGCCCTGGCGCGTGCTTGTGGTGACGGACGAGGCGGAGAAAGACCGCATCCGCAAGGCCAACGCCGCCGTGATGGGGAAGAGCGAGGACGCCGACCCTTTCTACGGCGCGCCGGTATATATCGTGGTGCTCGGCGAGCGGGCTAACCCCAACGCCGTCTATGACGGCACGCTCATGATGGGCAACATGATGCTCGCCGCACACGCCCTCGGACTTGGCTCTTGCTGGATAAACCGCGCACGCGAGGAGTTTGACACGCCCGAATGGAAAGCCTGGCTGCAGAGCCACGGCATCGAGGGCGACTACTTCGGCGTGGCACACCTCGCCCTTGGCTACCCGGACGCAAACGCCACACACGCCAAGCCGCGCAAAGAGTGCGTCACATACATCTAAGGCCGCACGCCGCCGGACTCCGCACGGGTGACACGCCCCGCGCTTCAAGGAGGCGGCCCGGCTTACACTTTTCCGCCCGGACAGCTTCAAGCCCGCAAGCATACAAGGGGTTTCGGAAACATCGCACACCTAATTTGCCAACACTATGAAAAGACTGCTCTTATCCGCCGCCCTTGCGGCACTGTGCCAGGGGGCGGTTTTCGCACAAGCCAACAAAGCGGCCACCTCCACCACGCGCAAAGACGCGACCGGGCAGAGCGTGACCACCTACAAAGACCGTTTCGGCAACATTGTGGGCACGTCCACCACGCGCAAAGACGCGCTCGGGCGGGACGTGACCACGTACAAGGACCGCTTCGGCAACACCACCGGCACGTCGAGCGCGTCCAAAAATTCCACGGGCGGCACGGTGACCACCTACAAAGACCGTTTCGGCAACACCACCGGCACGTCGAGCGCGTCCAAGAATTTCACGGGTGGCACGGTGACCACCTACAAGGACCGTTTCGGCAACACCACCGGCACGTCAAGCACCTCCAAGAGCTTCACGGGCGGCACGGTGACCACCTACAAGGACCGTTTCGGCAACATCGGCGGCTCCCGCAAGCCCGCCGCCGACAAAGCCCCCAAGCGGTAAACGCCGCACCCGCCCACTACTGTACAAAGGGACGCGTCCTCGGGGCGCGTCCCTTTTTCTCTGAGGCAGCACAGGCGGCATCCGCCCGGACAAGCCCCTTTCCGCTTCACGCAAAACGCGCCGCATACCCCGTCCGCGCTGCACGCCCCGCCCCGCTCTGTTCTGCGACAAAGACATCGGCAACGCATGACGGTTTCGCATGGCCGAAACGGGAAATCTGTTGCGTGCAAAACCGCAAAAAGTGTCCTATTTTTCCGCTTCTGATTTGTCAACAAACCTTAACGGCGATTTGGAAACGGGGCGAAAATGTATTATCTTTGTAGTAGGAAAAGCGGGGATACGCATCGTTTGCGTATCCCCGCTTTTCTATTATTGAATATCAGCCACTTACAAAACCGGAAAGTGTACATCCCGGAGCGCGGGGATGTACATCCCGCAGCTACAGCCCCTATCCCCGTCGCTACGGGGCCGGTCTTAGGCTCGGCAAGCCCCATATCCGTGCCTGAAAATGCCATATCCGGGAGGGGCTACCCTTAAACTTTCATAAAAATTCGCCCCGTCTGCATCCCGCAAAAGTGTCCTATTTTTCCTCTTCCGACACACGCCCTTCACCCTCTGAAAGACTCACGGGAGAGAGAAGCGCAGACCGGCCTGCAGATTAAAGTTGCAGGGATGCTCGTGACGCACGGAGGGTAGGCTGCTGCGGTCATTGAAATAGTAGGCTACGCCCGGCTCGCAGTAAACGCCCACCCATTTCGCCACGTTGAGCTGCACGCCGGCAGAAAGGTTGGCGGAGAACTGCCAAAGCCCGCGGGCGGAGGGCTGCACGCCGTCCTCGTCCGGCGCAACCGTACCGTCTGCGCGGTGGAAAACCTTGTCGCAGCGCACCTTCACGGCTTTTTCGGCCGTTGCCCCCGCCGTGACGTAAAGGTCTGCCACGCGCGAGGCGAAGAACGTATAGCCCGCCTGCACCGGCACGCCGACATAATACACGCGCTGCTTTGTCACGTTGTACACGTCGTCGCTGCCCGAGCGTATGTCCGCAGAAAGGCGGGTGTAGACGAGCCCCGTGTTGACACGCCAGCGGCTTGTGAGCGGAATGCCCACGCCAAGGCCTATCTGCACGGGCATGCCGTAGTCCACTTCCGTACGCACGTTGCGCTCAAGCACGGCCGAAAGCAGCCCGGCCACGCCAAAGGCTCCGCCGTCCTCTTCCTCCGACTGGGCAGAACGCAGCATTGCCACATTGAAGCCGTCCTGACGCTGCGAGCCAGTGGGCGAAACGGCGTTCATCGCAAGGCTGAACTGCGGGGCGTGCCGTCGGGCTGACGTACGGCCGGCTCTGTCCGCAGCGAAAGCGACGGCGGGGAAAGCGGCACGCCGGGCGGACTTGCTTTTCTCGGAGGGACTGATTTCCCGTCCCTTTCCCGCGTCTGGCACGGCGGGCGTGTCTACCGCGTGCCTATTTACGCCCGCAGCATCCCCGTCCCCGTTTTGATACTCTGCCGGGGCAGTCGCTGTCTCTGCAGACGCATCGCCGTCGGACGCGGGGGAAGAGAAGCCAACTGACGATGACGAAGATACGCGGGCAGGACCGGCCGCAGCGGACGAGAGCGAAGAAAGTGCGGAAGCCAGCTTACGCGAGACAGAGGCAGACTCCGCAGAAGCGGAAACGCACTGTCTTTCCACGCCTGCGCCTTTCGCCGCCTCTGCCACTTGCCGGGAGACAACCGGCGCAAGCCCGCCGTCCTCTACCGACGCGGGAGGAGCGAGCAACGCCACAAGCGCGACTGACGCAGCTGCCGAAACAGCCAGCCCTGCCGCAGCCGCCTTCAGCCAGACGGCACGGCGGCGCGCAGGACGCGGAGCGGCAAGCCCCGATGCGGCGAGCCTGCGTTCAATGTCCTCCCACCCGTTGGCAGGAGGCGTGGCCTCGTGCCGCGTCACACTGCGGCGGAGGCTTTCTTCCCAAGAGTCAAGGCGGCGTTCCATTTATTCTTCGTGCTGGTTAATATATTCCGTGATGCGCTGTCTGAGCAGCTTTTTCCCCCGCATATACTGCGAGGCCGACGTGCTTTCGCCTATGCCGAGCCGGTCGGCTATCTCCTTGTGGCTCCACCCCTCTATGAGGTATAGGTTGAGCACGGTGCGGTATCCCGCCGGCAGCGTGCCGATAAGCCGCACCACCTCGTCCGCGCCGATGTCGGGCGGCGGCGGGCCGTCGTCTTCCGCACTGTCAGGCAGACGCTCCATGTCGTCAAAGCTCATGCGTTTCTCCTTTTCGAGGTAGGAGAGCGCATAGTTGGAAAACACGCGGCGCATCCACGCCGTAAGCGAGCCCTCCCCTCGGTAGGCGAAACGCGTGATGACCGTAAAGACCTGTATGAAGCCGTCCTGCATAATGTCCTCGGCCTCCTCGCGGCAGCCGGTATAACGCAGGCAAAGCGACAACATACTACCCGCAAAGCGTTCGTACAACTCTTTGCGGGCAGCGTTGTCGCCGCGTTGGCAACCTGTCACTATGTCCTGCTCGGTCATTGTCTTCCGGTATGGCTTTCTGTGCGTCTGCCCTGCCGCGTGGCGCTGCCTCTTGTGCTTCTGCGCCTATTGGCCGGCATCCGCGTCCCCGCTGTCCCCGCTCTCCGCCGCTGTCAGGCCGCCCGTGCTTGCCGACACGCGGACGAAGCGTTTCGTCCCGCGCGCCGAAAGGTAGGCCAGATAGCAGCCCTCCCCCACTCCACCGTCCGCCGGCAAGGGGAAAGAGGCGTATGAAAGCGAGCCGTCAGTGGCGGCTGAGTTTCCGTTGAGGTTATGCCGCAACTCTGCGACAGGCAGTCCGTCGCGGTTATCTCCAGTAAGGTACACGCTCACCGTGTGCGGCTTCGAGGCGGTCACGGGAGACAGGCGCATCCCCACATTGAGGTATCCGCCCGCCATCCATACCGCCGCCACGTCCACGGCGTCCTCGCCGAGGTCTTTGCTGGCGGTCTCGTCTGCGGGGGCTTCGGAAAAACTTTTCGTCAGCACGCCGCGCACATCGTACAGCACCGCGCTCGCCGTCCCGCTGCCCGAGAGGGCGGACGTATAAGAGGCTATAAGCCGCTGCCCGTCCTCGCGCAGGCCGCGCTTCACAAGGAGCGTGCTGTCCGGGACAGAGCGCGTGCCGACGTAGTCGATGTCAAGGGAGAAGTCGCGTCCCGAGCGGTGCAGCGTAGCCATACGCACCTCGTAGCCTACCGGGCGCGAGTCGTCCTCCTCGTGGCACGATGCGAAAGAAAGCAGCGCGAAAAACGCGCAGACGGCGGATAGTCTCATAGTTTCGGCGG
Source organism: Alloprevotella sp. (assembly GCA_963651485.1). Classification (GTDB taxonomy): domain Bacteria; phylum Bacteroidota; class Bacteroidia; order Bacteroidales; family Bacteroidaceae; genus Alloprevotella. Next base: position 246,196 of record CAVJPT010000001.1, read on the forward strand.
TGTCTTGTTACGTTTCTATAAACACCGCCCTACCGTAAAACTTGCACGCCGCCGCACGCCGGCGCAATTATTTCAGCAGTTCGGCAAGCTTTTCGGAGAGTGCCTCGCCGCGCAGGCTGTTGGATATTATTTTGCCGTCAGGCCCTACGAGAAGCGTGGCGGGGATGGCATTGATGCCGTAAAGGGCCGCCGCGTCGCTCTCCCATCCTTTGAGGTCGCTGATGTGGTGCCAGGGCAAGCCGAGCTTTTTCACCGCGCCCGTCCACGCAGCCTTGTCGCTGTCGAGCGAAATGCCCACCACATCGAAGCCCTTGTCGTGGAATTTTTCATAAGCCGCCTTCACGTTGGGCATTTCCGCACGGCAGGGACCGCACCAAGAGGCCCAGAAGTCTACAAGCACGTACTTGCCCTTTCCCACATACTCGGAAAGGCTGTGCTTTGCGCCGTCCATGTCCTCAAGCGTGATGTCGGTGAAAGCCGCCCCCGGAAGCTGCCGCTTCCATCCCTGCAGGCGGTTGCGGATTGGGTCGCAGAGGCTTGTCTGCATATATTTCGGATTTCCCTCTTCGGCAAGCGTGATGAGGTCTTCCTTTTCCAGCATGCTGCCGTACTGTCTCAGAAGCACGGCGGGGAATATCTGGTCTTTGTGCGTGCCGCACACGCTCTTCACGGTTGCGGCCATGCCGAGGTTGAGTTTCTCCATCTCGTCGGAGATGCGGTCGCGCACGCTGTCGGGTATAGCCTGTCCTTTCTCCTGATAGGACATGTACTCGCGGTAAAGCTCCTCGCTGCGGCGCTCTGCGGCGGCTACGCTGCGGTTTGCGGCAGTGAGGCTGTCGTTCTCCGCCGTACCGGCGGCCGTGCCGGCTTCAAGGTCTACCGACACCTTTCCGTCAAGCACCACGGGCACTCCGCCGCGACGCTGCGTGCCTACCACGCCGAAGAGCTTGCCGCCGGCCTCGCCCTTGAATGCAAACTTGCCGCCGCTCACCACTGCGCTGTCGCCGTGGCTGCGCACCTCGAGGTTGCGCAGATAGACGGTCTTGACCCCGGCGGGGGCCGTGCCGGTGATTTCGTATTGCTGGGCCGCCGCAGTAAGGGCGCATGCCGACAGAAGTGCCGGCAGAAGCAGTTTCTTCTCCATTCTTTTCCTTATATATATTATTGTGTGTCGTTTCAAGTCCCGCCCCGTCCATAGCGGCGCGGGCGGCGGCAAATATACCAATAATGGGAGAAGTTACGGGCTTTATTAGTACTTTTGCAGCCGATAAGCGGGAGGGCTTTCCCTCCCCGAGTGCTTGACCAACCTCGTAAAAAACAAGACCCTAATGGCAAAAGATCTCCGCCCGAAAGCGGTAAGCGTGCCCTTTATGTTGCTCGGGACGCTTTTCTGCGTATGCCTCATTGCGGCAAACCTGCTGGAGACAAAACAGGTGAGCATTCTCGGCATTGAACTCACCGCCGGCCTCATCGTTTTTCCCGTTTCGTATATCATCAACGACTGCATGGTGGAGGTGTGGGGATACCGCCGCGCCCGGCTTGTCATATGGCTGGGCTTCCTGATGGACTTTCTCTTCGTGCTATTCGGGCTCGCCGCCGACGCGCTCCCCGCTGCGCCCTACTGGCACGGCGAAGAGGGATTCCACGCCATATTCGGCCTCGCCCCGCGCATAGCTGCAGCCTCTTTCGCGGCTTTCCTTGTGGGCTCTTTCCTCAATGCCTACGTCATGAGCCGCATGAAACTGCGCTCGGGAGCCGACCGCCGCTTCGCGCTCCGCGCCATCGCCTCCACTGTGGCGGGCGAGACGGCGGACTCGCTCGTCTTCTTTCCGCTCGCGCTGGGCGGCGTGGTGCCTTGGGACGTGATGCCCTGGCTCATGGTCTACCAAGTGGCGCTGAAAACCGGCTACGAGGTCATCGCCCTGCCGCTCACGGTGCGCGTGGTGGCGTGGCTCAAGCGCGTGGAAGGCGAGGAGGCCATGGACAACGGCATATCCTACAGTCCCTGGCGCATATTTGACATCTAAATCTCCTATGGAACATCTTGACAACAACCGCGCACTCGTGGTGTACAGCGGCGGGCAGGACAGCACTACCTGCCTTTTCTGGGCGAAGAAGCACTTCAAGGAAGTGCAAGCCCTAAGCTTCCGGTACGGACAGAAGCACGCGCTCGAAGTGGAGCTTGCCGAGAGCATCGCCCGCGAGGCGGGCGTGGGCTTCGAAAGCATGGACGTGTCGTTTATCTCCGGTCTCGCCCGCAACTCCCTTACCGACCCCACCATCGAGATGGACAAGGAGAAGCCCGCCGGCGGACCGCCCAACACCTTCGTGCCGGGACGCAACCTCTTCTTCCTGAGCATAGCCGCCGTCTATGCACGCGAGCGCGGCATACGCCACCTCGTGACGGGCGTGTCGCAGACCGACTTCTCCGGCTACCCCGACTGCCGCGACTCTTTCATTCGTTCGCTGAACGTGACGCTTAACCTCGGGATGGAAGAGCAATTTGTAATACACACGCCGCTTATGTGGCTCGACAAGCGCGAGACATGGGCACTCGCCGACAGCCTTGGCGTGCTCGACACCGTGCGGCAGCGCACGCTCACCTGCTACAACGGCATCCCCGGGGACGGCTGCGGCCATTGCCCCGCCTGCGAGCTGCGCCGCCACGGACTTGAAGCATACCTCGCCGAAAAGGCAGCACGCTGAAAAAGCGGCATGCAGAAAATGCCGGACACGCATTCCTCAAATTTCACCCAAGAAAAAAGACACGCTCCTATGCGCGAAGAAGAAAACCTCAAAAGCCTCGGACGGAAGACCACATACCGCGACGACTACGCCCCGGACGTGCTGGAGACTTTCGCCAACAAGCATCCCGAAAACGACTACTGGGTGCGCTTCAACTGCCCCGAGTTCACCTCCCTCTGCCCCATCACCGGGCAGCCGGACTTTGCCGAAATACGCATTTCCTACCTTCCGGCCGAGCGTATGGTAGAGAGCAAGAGCCTCAAGCTGTACCTTTTCAGCTTCCGCAACCACGGCGACTTCCACGAAGACTGCGTCAACATCATCATGAAAGACCTCGTGCGCCTCATGAGCCCCAAGTACATCGAGGTGACGGGGCTTTTCACCCCGCGCGGCGGCATAAGCATACACCCTTATGCCAACTACGGCCGCCCCGGCACCAAGTATGAGGAACTCGCCGACTACCGGCTCCGCCACCACGACCTTTAAGGCGCACGCACTCCGCCGCCGCGCGTCCCCGTCCGCCTTTCTACGCCACGCCGCGCAGCTTTTGCGGGAAAAAACTAACTTTGCCGCAAAAGCCGTGCGGCGCGAGCTTTCCGCACGCGGCACACAAGGACCACATTTTCCACTACAGCCATGTCCAACCCCCTCGCACGCATCACCCGCAACCTGACAGACCACAAATATCTGTGGACCATTCTCTTCTTCGTGGGATATGTGGGCTTCATCGACCCCAACAGCTTCTACCAGCGGTACAAGCTGCAGCAGCGCAACAACGAGCTGCGCGAAGAGATTAAACGCTACGAGGAGTCATACGCGCAAAGCACGCGCGAGCTTCAGTCTATCGGCAGCAGCCAAAAGGCCCTGGAGCGCGTAGCCCGCGTCAATCTCTACATGAAAACGGCCGACGAGGACGTGTACGTCATCGAGTGACCCGCAGAAAGAGAAAACGAAAGCATACCTACTATTCTCCCCGCTTTGAAAACCTTTGCTTACCGCACGGGCGGGCTGCTGATGGTCATCGGCGCCGCACTCCCGCTCTTCCTTCCCCAGGCCGCCCCCTACGTCTTCGCGCTCGGCGCGCTGCTCTTTGCCCCCGCACAGATGGCGGACCGCTACGAGGGCAGCGACATAGTGATGCGCCGCCTGCGCAGACAGCAGCTGCTGGCCGCACTGTTGCTTCTCGTCTCCGCCGGACTTATGCTGATGGCACTCCATGGCGTCCGTCCCTTGCGCGGCCACGAATGGAAAGCCACGCTCGCCGTGGCCGCTTTCGTGGAAGTGTACACGGTCTTCCGCATAAGCCACGAAGAGAAGAAGGGAAAAGCATAAAATAGTTAACGCGGAACGGGCAAAAGCAAAATTCGCCCGCCCGTTTTTTACATTAGCCCGCCCTAAATCCAAAAAACGTTTAAGGCGGCTTTTCTTTTCGGCCAACTGCCGTTTAATGACTGGCAAACGTTGTACTTTTGCCGCGCAATCCCGAAAGGACGGAAAGGCACGGAGCGGCTTCGCTCCCCAAGTCCGCCGCCGCGGGAAAGCACACAGCACAACGTGCAACCTATGTACAAGCTCCTAAGCCTATTTCTCACACTGCCGCTTCTCGCCTCCTGCGGCGAGCAGTACAACATCGCGGGCAACTCGTCCGTGCCAAGCCTTGACGGCAGGATGCTCTACCTGCGGGCAACGCCCGACGGTCTTCTCCAAGCCACCGCGCAGGAGAAGAGCAGCCACTGCATCGACTCCTGCAAGGTAGTGCACGGCCGTTTCAGCTTCATCGGCGACGTGGACTCGGTAATGATGGCCATGCTCTTCACGGGGCGGGAGTGCGTCATGCCCGTGGTGATTGAGAACGGACGGCTCAACGTGCAGGTGGACAATACGGCGCAGCGCGTCAGCGGCGGTCCGCTCAACGACAAGTTGTACAAGTTTTTCCAGCAGAAAAACCGTCTCGACAACGAGATGTGGGAGCTGCAGCAAAAAAGCATACACATGCTGCGCTGCGGAAAGACTCCCGAGGAAATAGACCGAAAGGTGGGGCGGCGCGTACGGCAGCTCTCCGAGCAGTCTGAGGCTCTGGAGACAAACTTCGTAATGGAGAACTACGACAACGTGCTCGGGCCGGGCTTCTTTATGATGATGTGCAGCCAATACCCCACCCCCATCATGACAGAGCAAATCAGACGTATCGTGCAGGACGCGCCCGCCTGCTTCATGAACGACCCCTTCGTGCACAGCTACATACGCCAGGCCCGCGAGCGTGCAGTACTTATGCCGCAGCCCGCGCCGCGCCCCGTCTGCGCCGATTCGGACTGCGGCAAGAAGCACGCCCACGCGAAGAAAGCGAAAGCGAGCCACGGCGAAGAATAGCCGGAAGAGAAACAGACATACGATATACGCAAAGCGGGCGGGACAGCATTCTCAAAGCAATGTTGCCCCGCCCGCTTTACACGTGCTTCCGCCGCACAGGCCTTATGCCGCAGGAAACGGACACGCCGGCACTCAGCGCACCACTATTTCGTCCGTAAAGAGCCAGCCGCCGAAGTCGCTCGGGGCTGCCTGCACGCGCACGTACCGCGCCTTCTGCGAGCGTCCCTTCCAACGGTAGGCACGCACGTCCGGCTGTACCGTCTTGACCGACTTCTCCGAGCTGGTGTAAACCTCACGGAAGTCCTTGCCGTCCGCACTAAGCGACACGCGGAAAGACGAGGGATAGAATATCTCCGGGCCGCATGCCTGCATGAAGTCGGCGGACACCTCGCTCACGCTGACGGCACGCCCAAGGTCAAGCGTCACGTCCAGTCCCGGAGCGCCGATGAAGCCCTGCCAGCGCCCGTCGTTGTTGGCCCAGCCGCCCCGGAGCCCGTCCGTCAGCGCCGACTCTCCGCCGGCGGCGTAGCTGTCGCTGTACCGTTTCGCATACGAAACTTTTGCACCCAAAGCCTTGTGGCGCACGGAGACAGATTTTTCCTTTCGCTCGCCAACAGCTGACGACACGGGGAAAGCGTTCACGCCGCATTGCCCGCGCAGACGCGCGGTTTCGCGTGCCGCGCGTGCAGAGAAATCGGCATAACCGGAACGCGCGTCACCGTTCCACCCTATCTCCGCCAAAGCCAGCGCACGCGGGTAAAGCATATACTCGGCCTGTGCCTCAGTCGGCACGTACTCTGTCCAAAGGTTGCCCTGCACGCCCGCCACATGCTTCCTTTCCTCTGCCGTCAGCCCCTCACCGGGACAGAAAGCATAGACTTTCTCCAAGGGCAGGTAACCGCCGATAGCCTCCGGCTGCGTAGGAGGCGCGTCCTGGTAGCTGTCGAGATAGCAATACGCACCCGGGGAAAGCACCACGTCATATCCGTGGCGCACGGCGTCACGCGCAAGGTCGGGATTGCGCCACACCATGACGGTGGTGCTGTCCGAGAGATTGCCGTCTATCACCTCGTCCCAGCCCACAAGCCGCCGGCCGTGCCGCGCGAGAAAATCGCCCATCCGTGCTATGAGATGGGTCTGCAAGCCGTTCACGTCCTTGATGCCCAGTTCTTCCATCTTGGCGCGGCAGAGCGGGCACGTGCCCCAAGAGGCTTTCCCCGCCTCGTCGCCCCCGACGTGTATATAGCGGGACGGGAACACGTCCATCACTTCGCGCAGCACGTTTTCCAGGAAGTCGTATGTCGCCACGCTACCCGGGCAGAAGTCGGCCTGCTTGTACGGCTCATGCGTGCAGGAAAGCTCGGGGTAAGCCGTAAGCACCTCTTCGGAGTGGGCGGGCATCTCTATCTCGGGCACTACTGTCACGCCCCGCGCCGCAGCGTAGGCTACCAGCTCGCGCAGCTCGTCCTGCGTGTAATAGCCCCCGTAAGCCCCCGCGTCACCCTTGCGGGCATAATGGCGCTCGCCGTTGTTCCACCACGTCTTCCAAAGCGAGTCCGTGCGCCACGCGGCGAAATCGGCAAGGCGCGGATAGCGTTTTATCTCCATCCTCCAGCCCGCCGCGTCGGTGAGGTGGAGATGGAGCGTATTGAGCTTGTAGGCGGAAAGCACGTCTACCTGTTTCTTCAAGAAAGAGAGCGGGAAGAAATGGCGCGAAACGTCAAGCATCACGCCGCGCCAGCGGTAGGCCGGCGCGTCGGCTATGTCGCAGCAAGGCACGCCGTGGCGCGTGCGCAATTGGGCAAGCGTCTGCCGCGCACGCAAAAAGCCCTCCGCCGCCGCGGCACGCACCTCAAGCGTGTCCTGCCGCACACGAAGCGCATACGCCTCGGGCGATGACGCGCCTTCAAGCACGGCGCAACGAAGCACACGCGGCGCGGAAGCGTCCTCCGTGACGGCGGCAGCACTGTCGAGGCGGAAATCCTTGGCTATGCAGCCCGCCGCGTTGTCGGTGCGGTAAGGACGGTCGGTGCGGAAATACCCTTTCCCCATCTCCACCTTGCGGGGCTTAGGCAGGAGGTTTTGGGCGTGGCTAAGGGCCGGAAAGGCAAAAAGGGAGAGTGCCGCCAAAAGGCGGACGCTGACGTTTTTCATAGAGGCTGACAAATTCTTTCGTACAAGGGACACGGCGCAAAGGCTTGGCACAGACACGCCGCTTCCCTCTCCAAAGGTATAAAAAAGCGGGAAGCGCACCCGCGCCGAAAGGCGGAAAGCACTAATTTTGCTTGTAAATGGCTACGCACCGCGCCACGCCGCCCGGGGACTTACGCCTACACACATACACAAGCAAGAGAGAAATGGACTTTTCCGAACAGACCTCACGGCAAATAGAGCGCGCACTGCGCAAAGTCTCTTCAAAATTCCCCGCTGACGCGGAGTGCCGCCCGCTCACCGACCTTTACATACAGGTAAAGCAAGAGAGCGGCGAGCTGCTCGTCTTCGACGACAACGACAACGAACTCACGCGCTGCGTGGTGGAGGACTGGATTGGCAACAGCGAAGAGTCTTTCTACGACGAGCTGCCCGCCGCCCTCTCTGCCCAACTGCGCAGCCTCAGCGACGTGTGCGACACCATCGCCGTGCTTCGCCCCTACTCTTTCGTGCTTATCGGCGAGGACAAGGAGACAATCGCGGACCTCTACCTCGTAGACGACGACACCATCGTGCTTAGCGGCGACCTTATGGACGGTCTGGACGAAGACCTTGACAGCTTTTGGGAAGAACTCAGCCACAAGGCTTAGACGCAAAGACGCTGCTCAAAGCCAACGCCGTACTGCAAAGAAAGAGAGGAAACAACTCCGTCGGGCTTCGGGGGATTCCAGTCAGACGGGAAACAGAACCAGACAGACGGCAAACAGAAAAAAGAAGACGGGAAGGCTGCCGCCGCGCGGCATGCCTTCCCGTCTTCTTTGCTTTTTCACGTCCCGCACGCGCCGCAGGACTTACTCAATCCGGCGCATAACGCAGGCGGACGCGGCAGTCAGTCTTCCTTGTCGCGCAGAGCCTCGGCTATCTTCGCCTCCACCTCCTCGCTGAGTTCGGGATTGTCCTTTATGACGCGCTTCACCGCGTCGCGGCCCTGTCCGAGACGGCTCTCGCCGTAGCTAAACCAGGAGCCGCTCTTCTTGATGATGCCCAGTTCCACGCCAAGGTCTACCACCTCGCCGGCATGGGATATGCCCTCGCCGAAGGTTATCTCAAACTCTGCCTTGCGGAAGGGGGGCGCAACCTTGTTTTTCACCACTTTCACGCGCACCTGGTTGCCGATGGGCGTGTCGCCGTCCTTGAGCGTGGTGACTTTGCGTATGTCAAGGCGAACGCTGGAGTAGAATTTCAGCGCGTTGCCGCCCGTCGTCGTCTCCGGGTTGCCAAACATGACGCCTATCTTCTCGCGCAGCTGGTTGATGAATATGCAAGTGGTGTTGGTCTTGCTGATGGTAGACGTGAGCTTGCGCAGTGCCTGGCTCATAAGGCGAGCCTGAAGCCCCACTTTGTTGTCGCCCATGTCGCCCTCTATCTCTGCCTTGGGCGTAAGAGCCGCCACGGAGTCCACCACAATGATGTCAATGGCGGAGGAACGTATCAGCTGGTCGGCAATCTCCAACGCCTGTTCTCCGTTGTCGGGCTGCGAGATAAGCAGGTCGTCCACGTTCACGCCGAGCTTGGCGGCGTAGAAGCGGTCGAAAGCATGCTCGGCGTCAATGAATGCGGCTATGCCGCCCGCCTTCTGCGCCTCGGCTATGGCATGGATGGCGAGTGTGGTCTTTCCCGAACTCTCCGGACCGTATATCTCTATGATGCGGCCCTTCGGGTAGCCGCCCACACCCAGCGCGGCGTTGAGCGCAAGGCTTCCCGTGGGTATAACCTCCACGTTCTCTACCTGCTCGTCTCCGAGCTTCATTATCGAGCCCTTCCCGAAATCTTTCTCTATCTTGGCCATGGCGGCCTGAAGCGCCCGGAGCTTGTCGCTGGACGACATATCCGTCATTTCGTCTTCTTTCTTTGCCATACTCTTATATAAAGGTGTGTTGTTACGTTTTCGCGCCTTAGGCGGACGCTTGCCCATCCTAAGGCTGCATACTGTCATACCGCAGCCCGCATTCTGTCATGCCGAAGCCTGCCTTATGCAAAGGCGGTGCAAGGCGAGGGCAACGAAGCTCGCCTTATGCAAAGGTATGCATTTCGCGCCAAAAGGCGGAAGGTCATTCCATTCCCGCCGCGAGCAAATTGTCGCGCATAAGGAAAAGATGGTACACCTGCCCGCTGTAAGTGGGATTGTCGCCGTGCAGGCGCACTATTTCCAGATAGTGGCGCACGGTCGTGGGGAAATCCTTGACGTAAATAGCCTTGTCAAGGTGCATGTCGGCGGGCAGCTTGTCCATCCGCGCCGCAAACCAGGCGCAAAGCTCTTCAAGCTCCTCCTTAGAGTATTTCTTTTTGAACTCCATTCCTTTGTCATTTTTACTCCGCCGCCACGGCACGCGCCGCAGTGCCTTCTTACTTGAAGGAAAAGTAAGGCGCGAGGCGGCAGAAGTCACTGTCTTTGAAGCATGCGTAAAGCCGCAGGTCGTCCCAGCCTCTCAGCGCGCCGTAGGTGCGGATGTGGCGGACGATGGCCTTTGTCTGTTCGAAATCGAGGTAAGGGTGCTTTATCAGCGTGCCGAAGTCGGCGTGGTTTATCCTTATGCGGCGCAAGCTGCCGCCGCCCTCAAGCGTGAACCACCGCTGCACGCCGGCGGGCAAGCCATCTATTTCCGCAAGCTGGGACACGCTGACGAAACCGCCCAGCCTATCGCGGTAACGCACTATCTTCCGTGCGTAGTACTTCCCTATCCCCGGTATGCGGCTAAGCTCCGTAGTGTCTGCCACGTTTAGCGGAAGGAGCGTGCCCTCGGGGTATTTCTCCACCGGCTCGTACTCCGGACGCTCGGGGAGCGGTGTCCCGTACCGGTGCCCGCCGCTTTCGCCGTACTCCGCCCGCCGGTCGGCGGGAGCGATGCGCACATAGGGGCGAAGGCGGGCGTATTGCTCTTCGGTCAAGCCGTAAAGGCGGCGCAAATCGTCCGGACTGCGCCACACGCCGCCCCGGGCGCGGTATTTCATCATATTGCCCACCTGCCACGGCCTAAGCCCGAGGCGCAGCAAAGTAAGCGAGTCGGCATGGTTGGGGTCAAAGGGGAAAAGCTCGCCTGCGGGCGGGGCCGATTTTCCCTTGCCCCGCGCCGCGCTCTCTTGGAAAAGGGCAAGGCTGTCCGCCTCGGAGGGCGAAAGCAACACCTCGCTGCCCGTGCCGAAAAGCATCGGAGCTACCCGCCACACGGTGAAAAGCGACACAAGGAAGACAAGCGCAAGGAGTCCGCGCCGCCGGCTTTTAGGTAAGCGCAGGGGCGTTTTCATTGTGTCAGGATCTCAGCGTAGTCGTAATACCACCAATACGTCCCGCCGTAATACCGGCGCAAGGTGTTTGCCCGCACGTCGCGATCTAATATTTTGTCTCCCATTTCGGAGTAGTCGCGCCAGTTGGCCTCCACGGCCGCGCCGGCCCGCGGAGGCACTGCGGCGGGGTGGAGATGCGAGTACAGTGCCATAGCCTCGGAGTAGGCGGCAGGAAGTTCGCGCCCCTCGCGTATAGTCTGCCCGTAACAACGCCTAACCTCGGCAGCAAACTCGTCAAGCCGTTTGTCCAGCAACAAGGCACAGAGGTAGTAGTCGGCGGCCACGCCCGGTCTGTCACCTGCCATACGGGCACATCTGCGGAAATAGCCCAATGCGTCCGCATCGTCCGTCGCGGGAAGAGCAGCCCCCAAGGCGGCTGCAAAAGAGTCGCGGACGGCTGCCATATACGGCGATTTTCCGTCCCGGGGCGGCAACAACAGCGCACTTCCGCCTTTCTGAGCCGCGCCGCCGGGCAAAGCACGGCTGAAGACGTTGGCGGCAAGTGCGCCCGGTGTCTTGCTCCAGGCGCAACAACGCAGGGCGAAAAGCCCGTGCGTGCAGTCAAGCGAGCGTTCGCCCGCCCTCAGGGCAGCGTCCGCATCGCCCTTGAAAAGCGCCTGCGCCGCCCGCTGCTCGTACTGCACGGCACGCGACACACCGGGAGCTGCTCCCGCAAAGACGCACAACGCCGCCGCTTGCAGCAAACCGCGGCGCAGACGGCGGCTGTCCCGAAGCGCGGACGGGGCAGACACTTCGATGCGCGCCGCATGCCGTTCCCAAAAGAGAAAAGCTGCCCAAAGAATAACGGCGGAAAACACTACGCCGGCACAATGCCACACGCCACAATACCGGAAGCAGAAACAAACGGACACAAGTGCAGCAGTGAGCCACCACGCCGCAGCCTCGCCGCACGCAATGCGGTAGCGGCGGAAAGCGCGGCCGCAGAGATGGCCGATGAGGACGGCAAACGCGGTCAGCACAAAACCCGCCGCCCAAGCGTTGACCGCCAACGGCCGCCCCGCAAACCCACTTAGCAGCTCCGCTACGCTGTCATACTGCGACAGCGAGAGAAGAAGCAGGAGGAAAAGGGCATAAACGGCGGCGTACACAGTACGGAGGCTACTCTTTGACTTGTATTTTCGCATACGGGTGTCTGTCCTGAATACTATGAGACCTGTCCTAAAAACGATGAGACCGTACAGAGAAACCCGTCCCCTACCCTTGCGGGCGCGGAAAACGGACTCTTTACGGTCTCATCGCTCTCCCTGACGGGCTTTCCCTACGCCTTATTTTGCAGGAGCGGAGGGAGCAGCCGGAGCGGCGGGTGCGGAGGCGGGAGCCTCGGTCTGCGCGGAGGTCACTACGCTCGTCTTGTCGGAGGGACGCGGCGCGAAGAAGATGGTGGCTACGGAGAAGACAACCAGCAAGCCAGCCAGCGTCCACGTGGCCTTTTCCACTACGTCGGTAGTCTTGCGCACGCCCATTATCTGATTGGAAGCGGCAAAGTTGGAAGCAAGACCGCCGCCCTTAGACTCTTGAATAAGCACGACGAAAGTGAGCAGTATCGCCACTACGACGGCCAAAATCACAAGTACTGAATACATTATATGGTTTTTTCGTTATTGTTTCGCCACGAGACCGCTTGCAAGCGGATTTATCGCGCAAAGTAAGTCATTTTTTCGGACAAAATCAAGCGGACGCGCCGTTTTATCCGCGCAGGGCAATGAGTTCAAGACTTCGGGCTATGGCTGCTGTTGACAATGAGTTTCTGCAAGAAGCGCACTTGGTCGGCGAAATAGGCTTGCTTCTTGGGGCTTGACGCGCCTACCTTGCGCATTATGTCGAGCGCCTTCTCATAGCGTCCTTGCTTGATGTATATCTTCGCAAGCGTCATGGTAAGGAAACCGTCCTCGCTCCCCGCTCCCTCTTCACCGGAGCCGGCAGGCGTGTCCGCAGTCTCGGCTTCCTCGGGGACAAGCTCGGGATTTTCGGAAAGGCGGATACGCGACGAACCGCCTTCCATAAAGCCCTCGATGAGCCGCGCGCTCCTTTCCTCTGCTTCCGTAGGCTCCGCCGCGCCGCCCTCCGGCTCTGCGTCGTCCATTTGCAGGAGAAAAGCCGTGTAGTCCGTCATTGCATCGGCGGCAGTAGGCTTGCGGCGCGTCTCTTTCGCCGCCTCGCCCGTCTGCGAAAGGAAATCGTCAATGAGCGACTGGGTGCGGTCGCCCTGCGGCACTTGCTCTTCCCCGCCCTTGCGGGACGGTTTGCGCTTTATCTCGTAGTTGTCTCCCTCCACCATGCGGAAAAGCACACTGCGGTCGGGCAAAAAGACAGCCGCCCGGCGGAGTTCGGCCCCGAATGTGGGGTCGTGCAGGAGGAAAAGGTTGTGCAGGAGAAGAAGCCTTGCCGCCTGGAAATACGGATAGCGCGCCACGAGCTCGCGCAGCCCGTAGAGCGTGTCCTCCCCAAGGAGTTCGGGGTGTCTTATCAGTTCGGCAACGGTTTTCTCCATTCTTTCCGTCCTAATGCCGGCGGTTCTGCCGCCTCAGGGCGCATCCTCGTACTGGCTGCGCCTTGTGGTTGGTTCGTTATATTATATAATGCGTGTGCGGGCAAGCGCCACGCGTGCTGCGGGCAAGCAAATCTCATTGCGCCCAGCCGCGGTCCGCGCCGTCCGCGCCCCGTCCTTTCCGCCGTCACCAGTCAGCCACGGTGGCGTTGAATATCTGGTCGGCCAAGTCGTTTACCATCTCCTGCACGAGGCTCTCTTGCACGGAGGAGAGCTGCTGGTTTGAGTCGTACTGCGTCGTTGCGGAGAACTGCTTCTCCCAGCTTTGATTTTTCTTTGTATTGTTGAAGCGGATGTTTACCGTCATGCGCAGCTGCACCTGGGCGGCGTAGCCGTCGGCGGATATGGCTTTGTTGTACTGGTCGTAGCCCGTGATTTCGCCGGCAATCTGCAAGTCGCCGCCGCGCTTGACGAGCTTGAGGCGGGTCTGGTTGGCGTAGAGGTCCTGCAGCTTGTTGTTGAACATAGCCTCCATAGGCGCCCAGCCATAAGGGGCGCGGTTGGCTATTTTGTCTATCTGTATGGTCTTTATGAGGTCGTAATTGATGCTTGTGCCGGTAAACTTGTAGCTTATGCTGCAAGAGACGAGCAGCGCAAGCATCAGCACGGGCGCGAGCGTCGCGGCGAGCAGCCGCCTCATCTTAGGAAGAGCCATTGCGTGTCGGTGGGTTATGCTGTTGTCGGCGGGCAGAGTCAGTCGGGCAGCCCGTATTCCTTTATCTTTCGGTAGAGCGTGCGCTCGGAGATGCCGAGCCGGTCTGCCGCGGCCTTGCGCCGTCCTTTGCAGTCGGCGAGGGCGCGGGTTATCATCTCCCGCTCCACTTCCTCCAGCGTGCGCGGGGCATACGCTTCCTGCGCTGCTGCGCCCGCCGAGGCCGCGGCAAGCGGTGTTTCCGCCGGGGAGGATGCCGATGCAAACGCAGACGGCATGTCCGCCGCGCGGCGTTCTTCGTCCTCCATTATTTCCTCTGCCTCCCAGACGGGATATTCGCTGTCGTCTGCCGGAGCAAATTTCGCGCTGTCGCGCCCTCCCGAGTAGAGTGCCACGGCAGAGGAGGAAGGCTCTCCCGCCTGGCCTTGGCCGGAAAGCGCGGCCTCGCTGCGCCCGCCGCCCTCGCGCACGATGCGCTTAAGCTCGGACACGTCGCGCCGCAGGTCGAAGAGAATTTGGTAGAGTATCTCGCGCTCGTTTTCGAAGCTGTGCTCTTTTTTCCCGCTGTCCACCGCCACGAGCTGGCTGTGCGCCGACTCTACGGGCAGGTAGCGGCGCAGGATGTCGGGCGTTATCTCGCGCTCTTCGGCGGTGACGCTCATGTTTTCCGCCACGTTTTTCAGCTGGCGCACGTTGCCCGGCCACGAGTAAGCCACAAGCAGCCGCTGCGCGTCCTCCGTAAGGCGTACGGGCGGCATATTGTATTTCTCGCTCATATCAAGGGCGAACTTGCGGAACAGCAGCGCCGCGTCCCCTCCGCGCTCGCGCAGGGCGGGGACGGGGATGGAAATGGTGTTCAGCCGGTAGTAGAGGTCTTGGCGGAATTTCCCCTCGCCGACGGCCTTTTCCATGTCTACGTTGGTGGCGGCGACGATGCGCACATCGGTTTTCCGCACCTCGCTCGCCCCTACGCGTATGTATTCGCCCGTCTCGAGCACGCGCAGAAGGCGTGCTTGTGTCTGCAGGGGAAGCTCGCCCACTTCGTCAAGAAAGAGCGTGCCGCCGTTGGCCGCGCCGAAATATCCCTCGCGCTGCTCTACCGCGCCGGTGAATGCGCCTTTCTCGTGCCCGAAAAGTTCGGAGTCAATCGTGCCCTCGGGTATCGCGCCGCAGTTTACGGCGAAATACCGTTTGCCGCGGCGCAGGCTGTTGTCGTGTATGATGCGGGGGAAAACCTCCTTGCCCACGCCGTTCTCGCCCGTGATGAGCACGGTGAGGTCGACGGGGGCTATCTTGAGGGCTACCTCCAAGGCGCGGTCAAGCGCCTCGCAGTTGCCCACCACGCCGTAGCGCTGCTTGAGCCGTTGCACGGCTGTGTTTTCCATTTCGTAAGTTTTGTGTGTTGCGCGGCAAGCCCTTTGCGGGGAGGGCGTACCCCGCAAAGTTAACGCTTTTGCGCCAACGTCCCCGCCGCCGCGTCCCGCTTTTGCTCCCCGCCGTCTCCGCTGCGGGTGTCAGCGCAGTTCGTCGCCGCTGATGCCGAGGGCGGACATCAGCGAGTAGCCGAGTATTTCCTGAGAGAAGCCACGGCCGGAAAGCGGCTGCATGGAGAAGAGGGTGATGTCCTTTCCCTGGGCTGCGGCACATACGCTTTTCACGCGCTGGCCGTAGGCGTCGAGGTCGCCCACCACCATCAGGCGCTCCACCTCCTTTGCGTCGGCGAGCGTCTCAAGGCATTGGAGGAAAAACTCGTCTTTCGCCACCACCTCCTCTACGGGGAAGGACTGCAGGGTGAACTCTCCGAGGTTGTCGCGGAAAGCCTTTCCGTCCAGTTCCGCCCGGAAGGAGGAGGGGGCGAAATTGCGCAGCGCCGAATCGGCTCGCCCGTGTATGAAGAGTGCCTGCACCTCGTTGTCGCCCGGGCGCAGACCGCCGTCGAGAGCCACGCAGTCGAGCCAGCGGCAGAGGTCGCCGGGCGGGATGCGCCGCCCGAGCATGCGCTCAAAGTTGACGATGAGGTCAAAAGCCACTCTGTCCAGAAACTCCGCGTCGGTCAGTATTACGGACTGCCGCCATTTCTCGTTTTGCATATCTTTCTTTCGGGGTGTGTCGTGGTCAGTCTTCAAGGTCAAAGTCGAAACCGTCGTCGCCGAGCGGCGTTTCGCCGGCGAAGTCGTCAAGGGCGCGGCGGTCTTTCTTCGTGGGCCGTCCCGTGCCCTTGGCGCGGTTGACGAAGCCGCTGATGCGGCTCATCTCCAAGAGGTCGTACTGCTCTTTTGGCGTGACGTTTTCAAGCACCTCGGGGAGGAGCTTCGCCCCCACCCTTTTCTCTATCGTCTGCAGGACGCGGAAAGAGTAGGTGACGGGGGGCTTGCGCACGCCTACCACGTCGCCCGCCTTCACGGTGCGTGCCGGCTTTGCGAGCGCGTCGTTGATGGTGACGCGTCCGTTTTTGCACGCGTCGGCGGCGAGGGTGCGCGTCTTGTATATGCGTGCCGCCCAGAGCCATTTGTCCAGACGGGCTTCTCCTGCGTTTGCCATCACTTGTTGTTGAACTGGTTCATCGCCACGCTTATGCCCGAGAGGCAGAACGTGCGCACGGCGTCTGCCGCGAGCGAGAGCCGCTCGTCCATCTGCGCCACGTCCTCCGGGCCAAACTCGCCCAGCACATAGTCTACCTGCCCGCCGCGCGGGAAGTCGCTGCCTATGCCGAAGCGCAAGCGTGCGTATGCCTGTGTGCCGAGCACTGAGGTTATGTGCTTCAGCCCGTTGTGCCCAGCCTCGCTGCCCGAGGGCTTGAGCCGCAGATGGCCGAACGGGAGGGCGAGGTCGTCTACCACGACGAGCAGGCGCTCTACGGGGATTTTCTTCTCATTGAGCCAATAGCGCACGGCGTTGCCGGAAAGGTTCATAAAGGTGGAGGGCTTGAGCAGCGTGAGCGTCTGGTTCTTCACTTTCACCTCTGCCACCATGCCGTAGCGGCGGTCCTGGAAGTCTGCCCCTGCCGCCGCCGCTAGCGTGTCTGCCACACGGAAGCCTATGTTGTGCCGCGTGCGGGCGTACTCGGGCCCTATGTTGCCCAGCCCTACGATGAGGAAATTCATGCTTGTCTTTCTGTTTGCCCCTTTTCAAGGAAAGAAGGATGGAAGGGCGGCCAAGGGCCTTTCCCATCCATCCTTCTTCTTATTTTCCGGATTGGTGTCTCCTGCGGCCCGCGCTTATGCCTTAGCCTCCTTGGCTGCGGCTGCTGCGGCGCCCATTGCGGCACGCGTCATCTTCACGGTGCAGACAATCACTTCCTTCGGAGTGATGATTTCCAGACCGTCATAGCTGAGCTGACCTGCCTTCACGCTCTTGCCGAGACCGAGGGTGGTAACGTCCACGTCGAGCTTCTCGGGGATGGCGCTGTACACGGCACGCACCTGCAGCTTGCGAATCATCATCATCAGGCGACCGCCGGCGCGTACGCCCTCTGCAAGGCCCTTTGCCACTACGGGCACGCCCATCGTGATGGGCTTCTCCGCATGCACTTCAAGGAAGTCAACGTGCAGCACCTTGTCCGTAACGGGGTGGAACTGCGTCTCCTTGAGGATTGCCTTGTGGTCTACGCCGTCGATGGTCACGTCGATGAGGTAGATGTGCGGGGTGAAGATGAGCTTGTTTATCTCTTTCTCGCTCACGGTGAAGTGAGTGGCAACGGGCAGACCGTCCTCGCCGCGCTTCTCTCCGTAGATTACGCAAGGTATTTCGCCGTTCTTGCGGAGGGTCTTTGCGGCTTTCTTGCCGAGGTCGGTGCGGGCGGTGCCGCTGATTGCAATTTGCTTCATTTTTTGTGTAGAAATTAATGTGTTACTCTAAATTAAGTGCCGGGACGCGCCGCCTCGCGGCTGCTGCGCCCTACTTAGCTTAATTCGCCATCACACGCGCAAGGCTCACTGCCTCCGCCGGGACAAATCGGCTGCAAAAGTACGCTTTTCCCGCCGCACGGCAAAACGCGCGCGGCCGTTTTTCGCCGCACCGCACTATACCTCCCCGCGCAGCACGCGTTAGAGCGCCACCGCGCGGAAAGGACGCCGGCACGCCGTCAGAAGTCTACGCCGAACTTGAGCATGTCCTCGCCGCTTTCCACAGACGCGCTGCCGGTGCCGGCAGCCGGCTCGTCGCCGATGCCCTCAAGCCAGCCGCGGCCGGAAAATTCCTGCGGGGCGTTTTGGGATATAAAGTCCGTAGCCTCGGCAAGCGCGGAGGTAAACTTGTGCATGTCCTCGCGGTAGAGAAATATCTTGTGCTTCTCGTACACGGGCGGCACGCTCTCGTCTCCCGCGTGCAGGCGCTTGCTTTCGGTCATGGAAAGGTAGTATTCGCCTTTCTTGTCGCGCTTCACGTCAAGGTAGTACACGCGCTTGCCGGCTTTCACCGTGCGCGTGAAGAGTATGTCGTTCTCCGGGGCGGCGTTCGTTTTGTTTTCCATGTCTTTCTGGGTTTTCTGTCACATTCCGCACCTGCACCGGCGCACCTTGCACCAGCCGTACCGCCACGGGACGGGAAGCGGAAAGGGCGCGAGCGGCA
This sequence comes from Alloprevotella sp., assembly GCA_963651485.1. GTDB lineage: Bacteria > Bacteroidota > Bacteroidia > Bacteroidales > Bacteroidaceae > Alloprevotella. Next base: position 264,597 of record CAVJPT010000001.1, read on the forward strand.
AAATTGCGGCTCTTTCGGCTTCAAACTTAACCATTTACTTTTTATAGCCCAACTCTTTCCGCCCTTTTTCGCCTTACACGCCCGCGCAAACCGCCGTCCGGGAAAATCCGCCGCACCAAAAACCTGCATAAAAACTGCATTTCCCGCGCCGGACGGGATATTTGCGCATTTGCATTTCGCTTTTTTATTTCGTATCTTTACGGCGTAAAGGAGACGCACCCGCCCGGTGCGTCTCCTTTGTTTTAGTCTCTATTGATTATCAGCGCGTTACAAAGGCAAAAGATGTACATGCCGGAGCTACGGGGTGTACATCCCGTAGCTACTGCCCCTATTCCCGTCGCTACGGGGCCGGTCTTAGGAGCAGGAAAGTCCGTTTCCGCCCCTCCGAGGCTGCCGGCCGGGTTAATTATTCTTAAAAGTGTCGTTCCCGCCCGGCTGCATAAAAGCCGCATAAACGAATAATTATGCAACATCCCCGGATACGCTTTTCGCGTGTGCGGGCGCGACATATACGCCGTCCAAAGCCGTATGGGATAAAAGTGCTAACTTTGCACGGATTTTTACTTTTTATTTTCCCCGCCCACGCCACACGCCGCAGCGGGGACGGCAGCCGCCGCGCGGCACGCCACGACACGTATGAAAACGAAAGACAACGACTCCCCCGCCTCCTTCTCTCTGATAGCAGACTTTGACGGCGACATGGACGCCTTGCTCCGCACGCCGCACGACACCTCCCTGCCCGGCCTCGCACTGCGCAACATGATGCTCTTCCCCGGCGTCGTGGGTTCTGTGACGGTAGGCCGCGAGACAAGCCTCAAGGTCATCGAGCACGCCGTGGAGAAAGACGACATTGTAGCCGTATTTCCGCAAAAGGACGCCGGAGTAGAGGCTCCGGGCTTTGACGACCTCTACACGGAGGGCGTGGCGGCACGCGTGATGCGCACGATGAGGATGCCCAACGACACCGTCGTGGCCATCCTGCAAAGCTGCGGCGCGCTGCGCCTTCTGCGCGTGAAGCGCCGCCGTCCCGTGCTGCGCGTCGAGGTAGAGCATGTGGAGGAAACCATATACAGCCTGGACGACAAGGAATTTGCCGCGCTGGTAGACGCCTGCCGCGAGGCAGCCACGCGCTACTTGAAGCTCACCGAGACTGCACGCGGCGAGGGAGCGGCCTTTGCCCTGCAAAATATCTCCCACCCGGTCTTCCTCATCAACTTCATCTGCACCAACATGCCCTTGGACGGAAAGGACCGTTTCGCCCTATTCGCCGAGCACGACCTCAAGAAGCGCGCCATCGCGCTCCTGCAGATAGTCAACAGGGAGTGCCAGTTTGCGCAGATAAAGCACGACATACAGGACCAGACCCGCCAGGAGCTCGACAAGCAGCAGAAGGAATATTTCCTCCAGCAGCAGATAAAAAACATACAAAGCGAGCTGGGCAACGGGGAAAACGCTGACGTGGCGGCACTCGAGCAGAAAGCCGCCGGACTGCAGCTTCCCGAAAAGACACGCGCCGTCTTCGACCGCGAGATGGAGAAGCTGCGCCGCACCAACCCGCAGAACCCCGACTACAACGTGCAGCTCAATTTCCTGCAGACCGTAGTCTCCCTGCCCTGGGGCGTGACCACGCAGGACAACCTCAACATAAAGAACGCCGCACGCATACTCGACCGCGACCACTACGGCATGGAGCGCGTAAAAGAGCGCATACTCGAGCACCTCGCCACGCTCCGCTACCGCAAGCAAGAGAAAGCTCCCATCCTCTGTCTGTACGGGCCGCCGGGCGTGGGCAAGACCTCGCTGGGGAAAAGCATAGCCGAAGCACTGGGGCGCAAGTACGTGCGCATATCGCTCGGCGGACTGCACGACGAGGCCGAAATACGCGGACACCGGCGCACGTATGTGGGCGCAATGCCCGGGCGCATCATCAAGGGAATGATGAAGGCCGGGACAAACAACCCGCTCTTCGTGCTGGACGAAATAGACAAAGTGTCGGAAAACAACTACAACGGCGACCCGCACAGCGCGCTGCTCGAAGTGCTCGACCCGGAGCAGAACGACACGTTCCACGACAATTTCATCGACCTTGACTACGACCTCTCGCAAGTCTTCTTCATCGCCACGGCCAACAGTCTCCAGGGCATTCCCCGCCCTCTGCTCGACCGCATGGAGGTGATAGCCGTCGAGGGATACCTCACGGAAGAGAAGAAAGAGATAGCCCGCCGCCACCTCATACCCAAAGAGCAGCGCGACTACGACTTCGGAGAAGACGGGGAAGTGCGCGTCACGCCCGCCGCCGTAGAGCTCATCGTAGAACGCTACACGCGCGAGAGCGGAGTAAGGCAGCTCGAGAAGCAGCTCGGGAAAGTTTTCCGCAAGATAGCCTACCTCACCTCCACCTCAAAGGACGGCAAGATGCCGTACGCCGGCGGCAGCGTGAAGCCCGCCGACATAGAGAGCCTCCTCGGCAAGCCGCTATTCAGCCGCGACCGCTACCAAGGCAACGGCTACGCCGGCGTAGTGACGGGGCTGGCGTGGACGCCCGTGGGCGGCGAGATTCTTTTCATAGAGACGAGCCTCAGCCGCAGCAAAGGCGCGAAGCTCACGCTGACGGGCAACCTCGGCGACGTGATGAAAGAGAGTGCCGTGCTGGCACTGGAATACGTCAAGTCGCACGCCGGGGACTTGGGCATAGATTACCGCGCCTTCGACAGCTGGAGCGTGCACATACACGTGCCGGAAGGGGCTACGCCCAAAGACGGCCCGTCTGCCGGCATCACGATAGCCACCTCCATAGCCTCAGCCCTCACGCAGCGCAAAGTGCGCGACCATGTGGCGATGACGGGCGAAATCACCCTCCGCGGACGCATGCTGCCCGTAGGCGGCATCAAGGAGAAGATACTTGCAGCCAAGCGGGCCGGCATCACGGACATCGTTATTTCGGAAGAAAACCGCAAAGACATTGAGGAAATCAACGGGCGCTACGTACAGGGCGTTTCGTTCCATTTCGTCTCCGACGTAAGCGAAGTGCTGCGCTACGCACTCCTCGAAGAGAAAGTGGCGCACCCGCTTGACATCGCCGCCGGCATCGGCAAGGATAACGGAGGCACAGACGCAAACGACACGAAAAAGGCACAATGACGCAGGCGACAGACACCACCGCGCGCCAAAAGGGCGCGCTCACCTTCGAGCTGCTGCACACCGACGCGGGAAGCGCGGCAAGGGCGGGGCTGATAGGCACGGCGCACGGCGAAATACATACGCCCATATTCATGCCCGTCGGCACGCTGGGCAGCGTGAAAGGCGTGCACTTGCGCGAGCTACGCGAGGACATAAACGCGGAGATAATCCTCGGCAACACCTACCACCTGTACCTGCGCCCGGGGCTTGACATCTTGGAGCGAGCCGGCGGACTGCACAAGTTCAACGGCTTTGACCGCCCCATGCTCACCGACAGCGGCGGCTTCCAAGTCTTTTCCCTGTCTGGCATACGCAAGCTCACGGAGGAAGGGTGCGAGTTCCGCAGCCACATAGACGGCAGCAAGCATTTCTTCTCCCCCGAGCGCGTCATGGACATAGAGCGCAGCATCGGCGCGGACATCATGATGGCCTTCGACGAATGCCCGCCGGGCACGGCCGAGCGCGCCTACGCCCGCAAGAGCCTTGACCTCACGCACGGCTGGATGAAACGCTGCTGGAAGCGCTTCCACGACACGGAGCCGCGCTACGGCTACCATCAGGCGCTCTTCCCCATCGTGCAGGGCTGCGTCTACAAAGACCTGCGCGAGGAAAGCGCGCGCTTCATGAGCGACTTCGGCGCGGAGGGCTACGCCATCGGCGGACTGGCCGTAGGCGAACCGGCGGAAACCATGTACGAAATGATAGAGGTGGTGAACGGCATACTCCCCACCGACCGGCCGCGCTACCTGATGGGCGTAGGCACGCCCGTCAACATACTCGAGGGCATAGAGCGCGGCGTGGACATGTTTGACTGCGTGATGCCCACCCGCAACGGACGCAACGCGTGCCTATTCACCTCAGAGGGAATACTGAACATGCGCAACGCCAAATGGGCAGACTGCTACGACCCGGTTGACCCGGACGGACACTGCTTCGCCGACACGCAGTACTCGCGCGCCTACCTCCACCACCTATTCAAGGCAAAGGAACTGCTCGCCATGCAGATTGCCTCCATACACAACCTCGCTTTCTACCTGTGGCTGGTGCGCGAGGCGCGCCGGCAGATACTCGCCGACAACTTCGCGGCGTGGAAGCGCGGCATGGTGGAGAAGCTCGCCCGCAAACTCTAAGGCAGACAAGGAAAGACAACAGCGCACAGCGGCAAAAGATGAAGAAGACATCACTACACACCACGGGACGGAAAGTGGCAAACGCGGCAGCACGGCTGGCACGCGGAGCAGCCGACATAGCCCGCCGGATGGTGGCGGCACGCCCCGTGCGCCGCATCGACAGGTACATCATCTACAAGTTTCTCAGCACGTACGTCTTCCTCATCAGCATCATCGTGGTGATTGCCATCATCTTCGACTTCAACGAGCAGATTGACAAGTTCACCTCGAGCCACGCGCCGATGCAGAAGATTATCTTCGATTACTACCTCAACTTTATCCCTTACTTCGTAAACCTTTTCAGCCCGCTCTTCGTCTTCATCGCCGTCATCTTCTTCACCACGAAGCTGGCAGACAACTCGGAGATAATAGCCATGAAAAGCACGGGGATGAGTTTCCGCCGGCTGCTGCGCCCCTACATGATATCCGCCACGCTCATCGCCGTATGCACTTTCCTGCTCGGAGCGTACGTCATACCGCAGAGCAACGTGGAGCGCGTCAACTTCCGCAACAAATACATAAAGAAGCGTACGGACGTGACCGCCGTGGACAACGTGCAGATGCAGGTAGACACGGGCGTGGTGGCATACATCACCCATTTCGACAACACGACAAAGAGCGGCTACGGCTTCTCCCTGGACAAGTTCGCCGACAAAAAGCTCGTATCCCACCTTACGGCGCAGAGCATACAGTACGACACGCTCTCCGACCGCCGCTTCACGTGGACGCTGCGGCACTACGAAATCCGCACGCTGCACGGAATGCGCGAAAAGCTGGAAAGCGGCGAGAAGATGGACTCTGTCATACTGATGGAGCCAAAGGACTTCTTCTTCGTGCACGGACAGCAGGAGACCATGACCGTGCCGGAGCTGCGCGAGTTCATCGCACGGCAGAGGCTGCGCGGCGCGGCGGGGCTCAGCACCTTTGAAGTGGAATACCACAAGCGCTTCGCCACGCCCTTCGCCGCCTTCATCCTCACGCTCATCGGCGTGAGCCTGTCCTGCGAGAAGCGCAAAGGCGGCATGGGCACAAGCATCGGCGTGGGCATCGCGCTGAGCTTTGCCTACATCCTCTTCCAGACGGTCTCCTCCACCTTCGCCCTGCGCGCGGGCTGGCCGGCTTCCATCTCGGTGTGGATACCCAACGCGCTCTTCGCCGTGATAGCGGCCGTGCTCTACCGCCGCACGCCGCAGTGACCCCGACACAAGGACTAACGACAAAAAAGAATACACTCCCGCAATGGAAATCAAAGAAGAAAACATAGACGAAAGCCTGCACACGGCAGAAACCGCCGGCGCAGAGGACACAGCACAGACAGCAGCCGCCGAGGACAGCGCGCCCGCCGCAGGACAAACGGCCGGAGACGGCGCGGCGACGGCCGCCGCTGAAGAAGAAGAGAAGAAAGAGCCGGAGGTCTACTTCGAGGACCTCGACCTTTCCGACAACGTGCTCGACGCCCTCTACGACATGCGCTTTGAAAAGTGCACGCCCGTGCAGGGCCGCTGCATCCCGCCCATACTCGAACGCCACGACGTGCTCGGCGTGGCGCAGACGGGCACGGGAAAGACGGCCGCCTACCTGCTGCCGCTGCTCACGCTCCTCGAGCGCGACCCGCACCCCGACAATGCCGTAAACTGCCTCGTCATCGCCCCGACCCGCGAGCTGGCGCGGCAAATCGACCAGGCGCTGCAAGGCTTCGCCTACTACACAGGAGTGAACGCCGTAGCCGTATACGGCGGCAACGACGGCGTGCGCTACGAGCAGGAACGACGCGCCCTGCAAGCGGGAGCGGACATCGTACTTGCCACGCCGGGACGCCTCATCACGCACCTGCAGCTCGGCACGCTCGACCTCTCGCGCACCACCCACCTCGTCCTCGACGAGGCCGACCGCATGCTGGACATGGGCTTCTCGGAAGACATCCTGTCTATCGTGAAGCAAATGCCCAAGGAGCGCCAGACGATACTCTTCTCCGCCACGATGCCGCCCCGCATCGCAGAGCTTGCGCGTACCGTAATGCACAATCCGGTAGAGGTAGAGATTGCCGTGTCGAAGCCGGCCGAAAACATAAGGCAAAGCGTATACGTGTGCCGCGAGGGCGACAAGACGCTCGTGCTGAAAGACATCTTCAAGGAGAAGCCGCAGCGCGTCATCCTCTTTGCCTCTTCGAAGATGAAGGTTAAGGAACTCGCCATCGTCATGCGCCGCTGGGGGCTTAACGCACGCGCCATGCACTCCGACCTTTCGCAGCCCGAGCGCGACGAGGTGATGCAGCTCTTCCGCGCCCGCAAGGTGGACTTGCTCGTGGCTACGGACATCGTGGCCCGCGGCATTGACATCGACGACATAACGATGGTGATAAACTATGACGCGCCGCACGATGCAGAAGACTATGTGCACCGCATCGGCCGCACGGCACGCGCCGGAAAGAACGGGCGCGCCGTCACGCTCATAGGCGAAAAGGACCTTTACTCGCTCGCCAACATCGAGCGCATACTGAAAATAAAGATTCCGCGCGCCGACCTGCCCGAGGGCGTACGGCCTCCCTCGGAAGCACCCGCACGCGGCGGACGCGGAGGATACGGCGGCCGGGGCGGACACGGAGGCGACCGGGGCAAGAATGGCGGAAACCGCCACGGACACGGGGGCGGAAAGCACGACAGCCGCAAGACCGACAACCGCCCCGCCGCAAAACGCCGCCCACCCAAGAGCGGAGCCGGCCGCAAGCCGGAAGGAGGCAGATAAAACCCTACACACGAACCGCCGTAAAACCCATGCACACGAAAATGCCCGCCGCACTCTGCCGCCCGCTCCTTTTTCTCCTGCTTGTGCTACTGATGCTGCAAATGCCCGCCATGGCGCAGCAGCAGACGCTCCGCCCCATGACGCGGCTGCACAAGGAGGACTCGCCCTACGCCGAATACCGCGACGGGCTGTGCAGCGGACTGATGCAAAGCATCGAGGGGCACGCGCCGCACAGCACCGGGACTGCCGCCGAGGGCTTCCTGCAAATGCCCGTAGTGGGGCAGCCACTCCTTATATATATAGGAGAGAAAGACAGCACACAGTACATGGCCTACGCCTCGGGCTACCGCTTCGACGAGCGGGACGACGCGGCGGGACGGTACGAGCTGTTTCTGCCGCGCTACGAAGTGCGGGCGAAAGCAGAAAGCCACGGCGCATACGTCGCGCAGCGTTTCGCCTACCCAGACACCCTGGCGGAGAAAGGCTTCCTCATAGACATCGACAACGCCGCCGGCGCATCGGGAAACGTGGATGTAGACATCTCCTTCATCGACCGCCGTACCGTCCGCGCGCACAAGCGGGGGACGGACGACAAAGACGGGCTTTACTACTACGCACGCTTTTCCCATCCCTACTCGGGATACAACGTGCGGCGCGAGAAAGTGACGCTGCAGGACGGCACGGTGACCCCGCGCTGCCGCGCAGTGTTCTACTTTGACCTGGGGTACGGCGAGGAACTTTCCGTCCTGTCCGCCGTCTCCCCGCGCAGCAGCAACGAAGCGTACGCCCTTGTAGAGGGCAAAGCACCCGCCCGCCCGCTGAGCGACGCCCGCAAGGCACTGCCCGTGCCGCCCCGCAAAGACCTGCTGGCACAGGCGGACAAGCCCGCACGCCCCGAGACGGCAAGCGCGAAGCGCAATGCTGCGGCTCCCCCCGCACGGACGAAGGACACCGGCCGCAAGCCCGCCACCGGCACAAAGGCAGCGACACAAAAGAGCGACACGCCCTTCCCGTATCTGGAGGTCACCACCGTGCGCGCCGAACTGCGCACGGCCTTCTACGCCGCGCTCGCCCGCCTCTCCCAGCTGTCCGACTTCCGCAAAGCGGCGACCGGCGGCGATTTCCTCCGGGCACTGGCCCGCCACTGCCCCGCAGCCGGCACAGACACACCGTCCCCCGCCGCCCTCGACTCCGCCCTCACGGCCTACGCCGCCGACTGCATAGCCAACGGCACGGCGGCCGACAAAGACGGGAGCCGCGCGGCATGGTACGCGCTCAACGCCATAGGCTTCGCGCCCGACACGGCAGACACCCTGCGCCTCGCGCGCCCGCTATTCAACGTGGCACGCCTGCAGCTCACAGAGGGACGCAGCCTCATCCTGCACACAAAATACAACAGCCCCGCCAACTGCCGCATCGCACGCGCCACACTGACCGGCACGCCTTTGGCGAACAGCCAAGCCATCCCCCTCGCCCGTCTCCTGCGCGGCGGCATAATCGAGGCAAGAATGGAGAAATAAGACGGAAAACAAAACTCCGTCCCGACAAAAAGCAAGAAACACCATGCGACACAGCATACGCAAATACTCCGCGCGCCCGGTCACGGACGCGCTCCTTGAAGACCTGCTCGCCCGTGCCGAGCGCACGCAGACAATGGGCAACCTCCAGCTATACAGCGTGGTGGCCACACGCAGCGAAGAGGGGAAGCGTGCCCTCGCGCCCGCCCATTTTTCCCAGCCAATGGTGACAGGCGCCGCCGTAGTGCTTACTTTCTGCGCCGACTACCACCGCGTGACCCGCTGGTGCGAAGAGCGCAAGGCGAACCCCGGCTACAACAATTTCCTCTCCTACACCAACGCCGCCACCGATGCCCTGCTCTACTGCCAGCGCTTCTGCGACCTTGCCGAGGAGGCGGGACTGGGACTCTGCTTCCTGGGCACCACCATCTACCGCCCGCTTGACATCATACACGCGCTGCACCTGCCGCGCCTCGTGATGCCCGTCGCCACCATCACCCTCGGCTGGCCGGACGAGACACCCGCGCCCACCGACCGCCTGCCCCTTTCCGCGATACTCCACAAAGAGACCTACACGCCCGCCACGGCGGAGACCATCGACCGCGACTACCGCGCCAAGGAGGCATTGCCCGAGACCCGCGACCTGCTCCAAGCCAACGGGAAAGAGACCCTTGCCCAGATATTCACAGACCTGCGCTACACGAAGGCAGACTGCGAGCAAATGTCCGGCGGACTGCTGGAAGCCCTGAGACACCAAGGCTTTCTTTCCTGACCGCCTGCACATTATTCCCCATCCATTACTAACTTTGCAAACAAATAAGCGAAAAACCGTCAATACATGAATGTATTAGAACTCAGCGAGCAAGAAATACAGCGCCGCAACTCCCTTGACGAGCTGCGCAGCCTTGGCATCACCCCCTACCCCGCCGCCGAATATCCCGTCAATGCACACAGCGCGGAGATAAAGGACAACTTCAAAGACGAAGACACGCCGCGCGAGGTGTGCATAGCCGGCCGCCTCATGGGCCGCCGCGTGATGGGCAAGGCAAGCTTTGCCGAGCTGATGGATTCACAAGGGCGCATACAGGTCTACGTCACGCGCGACGACATCTGCCCCGGAGAGGACAAAACCCTCTATAACTCCGTTTTCAAGAAACTCCTTGACCTCGGCGACTTCATCGGTGTGAAGGGCTTCGTCTTCCGCACGCAGACGGGCGAAATATCCGTCCACGCAAAAGAGATCACGCTGCTCTCGAAGAGCCTCAAGCCGCTCCCCGTCGTGAAAGAGAAGGACGGCGTGACCTACGACGCTTTCAACGACCCCGAGCTGCGCTACCGACAGCGCTACGTAGACCTTCTGGTGAACCCCGGCGTAAAGGACATCTTCCTCAAGCGCGCGAAGGTCATCAAAACTATGCGAGCCTTCTTCGACGAAGCGGGCTACACCGAGGTGGAGACCCCGATCCTGCAGCCCATCCCCGGCGGAGCGAGCGCACGCCCGTTCATCACCCACCACAACTCCCTTGACATAGACCTCTACCTGCGCATCGCCACCGAGCTCTACCTGAAAAGGCTCATCGTGGGCGGATTTGAGGGCGTTTACGAGATTGGCAAAAACTTCCGCAACGAGGGAATGGACCGCAGCCACAATCCCGAGTTCACCTGCATGGAGCTTTACGTGCAGTACAAGGACTACAACTGGATGATGTCCTTTACCGAGCAGCTCCTCGAGCGCATCTGCGTGGCTGTAAACGGCTGCACGGAAAGCGTGGTAGACGGACAGACCATCAGCTTCAAGGCTCCCTTCCGCCGCCTCCCCATCCTCGACGCCATAAAAGAGAAGACGGGATACGACCTCAACGGAAAGACGGAAGAGGAAATACGCTCCATCTGCCAGACACTGGGAATGGAGATAGACGAAACGATGGGCAAGGGAAAACTCATAGACGAGATTTTCGGCGAATACTGCGAAGGCACATACATCCAGCCTACCTTCATCACCGACTACCCCATCGAGATGTCGCCGCTCACGAAGAAGCACCGCGCCAACCCCGCCCTCACCGAGCGCTTCGAGCTTATGGTGAACGGGAAAGAGCTTGCCAACGCCTATTCCGAGCTCAATGACCCGATCGACCAGGAGGAGCGTTTCCAGGACCAGCTCCGCCTTTCCGAAAAGGGCGACGACGAGGCGATGTTCATCGACCAGGACTTCCTCCGCGCCCTGCAGTACGGCATGCCCCCCACGTCGGGCATCGGCATCGGCATCGACCGCCTCACCATGCTCATGACGGGACAGACGCAGATACAGGAAGTGCTCTTCTTCCCGCAGATGCGCCCGGAAAAGAAAGCGCCGCGCGACCCCGCCGCCAAGTACGCGGAGGCCGGCATCCCCGAAGAGCTCGTCCCCATCCTGCAGAAGGTGGGCTACTACCTTGTCAGCGACCTCAAGGACGTGAAGGCGCAGAAGCTGCAGCAGCAAATAGGCGAAGTGATAAAGAAGTACAAGCTCGAGACCGTCAAGCCGAGCGTGCAGGACATAGAGGCCTGGCACATAGGCTGACTTTGACACGGGGCGGGGTCACGCGTGCCGCGCAGGGACGCGCGGCCCCGCCGCCTTTTTCCACCTAACGCAAGAAAAGAAGCGTGTACGATTTAGGCAACATAGCGGTGATGGGCAGCGGAAGCTGGGCGACAGCCATAGCAAAAATGCTGCTCGAGAAGGTGGGGCATATATACTGGTATATGCGCCGCCAGGACGCGATAGACAATTTCCGCCGCCTCGAGCACAACCCCTCCTATCTGACGAGCGTACACTTCGACGTCAGCCGCATCACCTTTACTTGCGACATCAACGAAGCGGTGCGCAACTGCCGCACGCTGCTTTTCGTCACGCCCTCGCCCTATCTCAAAAACCACCTCAAGCGGCTCAAGGTAAAACTGCACGACAAGTATATCGTCACGGCCATTAAGGGCATCGTGCCGGACGAAAACCTTGTCTGCTCCGAGTACTTCCGCCAGGTGTACAACGTGCCCGACGACAACCTTGCCGTGCTCGGCGGGCCGAGCCACGCCGAGGAAGTGGCCTTGGGACGGCTCACCTACCTCACCGTGGGCTGCGCCGACTACGAGAAAGCGCACGCCCTTGCCGAGACGCTTGCCTCGGGCTACGTGAAGACGAAGACCTCCGCCGACGTGGTAGGCATAGAGTACGCCTCCGTACTGAAAAACGTGTACGCCATAGCTGCCGGCATCTGCAACGGGCTGAAATACGGCGACAACTTCCAGAGCGTGCTGATGTCCAACGCCGTGCAGGAGACCGCCCGCTTCCTGCAGGCCGTCTACCCCATTGACCGCAACATCTACGACTCAGTCTACCTCGGCGACCTACTTGTCACGGGCTACTCCAACTTTTCCCGCAACCGCGTCTTCGGCACGATGATAGGCAAGGGGTACAGCGTGAAGTCGGCGCAAATAGAGATGGAGATGATAGCCGAAGGCTACTACGGCACAAAGTGCATGAAGGGCATCAACCGCCACTACTACGTCAATATGCCCATACTCGACGCGGTATACAACATACTCTACGAGCGCATATCGCCCAGCATAGAGATAAAGCTCCTTACAGACTCTTTCAGGTAAAAAGCCCTATGGACACCGACACCGCCGCCGCGTGGCTGGAAAGCAAGGGGGTGAAGCCCACCGCCAACCGCATCAACGTCTTGCGCCACCTTGACGGCCGCGGAAGGCCGGGCAGCCTTGCCGACCTCTGCGGCAAGCTCGTCACGATGGACAAGTCCAGCGTTTTCCGCACGCTCACGCTCTTCCTCCAGCACGACGTGGTACACGCCTTCGAGGACGGACGCGGCATCGTGCACTACGAGCTTTGCCGCGACAACGGCGAGTGCAGCCACGAAGACGGGCACGTCCATTTCTACTGCGAAAGCTGCCAGCAGAGTTTCTGCATAGAATCCATGCACATCCCCGCCCCGCGTCTGCCGCAAGGCTTCGTTTCCCACGACGTCTCTTATGTGGTGAAAGGCCTCTGCCCCCAATGCGCCAAGAAAGCCGGCGGCACTTTTTGAGGACACGGGGAAAATTTCTCCTTCCCACCGCCCACACGCCCGCCGCGCCTTGCGCGAAACCGTCCAAGATACACTTCGGCGGAAAACAATCCCATCCTATGAAATACCTCGAATTTACTTTCAGCATACAGCCCGCCTCCGAGACTTCGGAGGACGTGCTCTCCGCCGTCCTGGCAGAGATAGGCTTCGACAGCTTCGTGCGCACCGGCGAGCTGGAGCGCAAGGCCCTTGCCCATTCCCCCAACCCCGAGTCGCCCGACTTCGAGCCAGCCGCCGCAGAGGGCGACTTCAAGGCTTACATCCAGCAGGCACTCTTCGACAAAGGGCAACTTGACGAGACGCTCGCTGCCTTCCCGCTGCCCGGCGTGGAGATAGCCTACGCCATGAGCGAGGCCGAAGACCGCGACTGGAACGAGGAATGGGAAAAAAACTACTTCCAGCCGCTCACCGTAGACGGACGCTGCGTCATATACAGCACTTTCCACAAAGACGTGCCGAAGGCGGAGTACAACATCGCCATCAATCCGCAAATGTCTTTCGGGACGGGACACCACGCCACCACCTCGCAGATGATTTCCCGACTCCTGCACGACGACATAGCGGGGAAAGACGTGCTCGACATGGGATGCGGCACAGGCATCCTCGCCATCCTCGCCCGCATGCGCGGCGCGGCTTGCTGCACCGCCATAGACGTGGACGAGTGGTGTGTGAAAAACACGCGGGAGAACATAGCCCTCAACTCCCTTGACGGCATCTCCGTGCAGCTCGGCGACGCATCCTCGCTCCCCGATACGCCCGCCTTCGACCTCGTCATAGCCAACATCAACCTCGGCATACTCCTGCACGACCTCCCGTGCTACGCCGCCGCCATGCGCCCCGGCGCGGACATCTACATGAGCGGCTTCTACACGGAGGACACGCCGCAGCTTCTCGCCGCCGCCGAACCCTTGGGGCTCACGCTCTGCGACGCGCACAACCTGGACGGCTGGGCTTGTCTGAAACTGTCGCTCTCCGGCAAAAAGAAATAGGGCGCAAAACCCCTGTCCGCATCCCAGAAAGAGCCAAGGGGCGCATTGCAGACTTTGAAAGACAGTACTCCCTATCAAAAAACGGGACACACGGGCTGACACCTTGCAAGCGGTGTCAGCCCGTGCTTTTTCGCCGCAAATGCATTACCGAAAATTACGCATTTTTACGAATATTTAACGGCACCAATAAGCTCTGCGGGCGCGGCAATGGGGCTTCTCCGGACGGAAATAGGCTTCATAGCGGCGGGGATACTTGGAGTTTTTCCTACATGTACACCCCAGAGCGCCGGGATGTACACTTTTTGCCTCTATAAGTGCTTGATAATCAATAACAGCAAAGCGGGGACACGCACACTATGCGTATCCCCGCTTTTCCTGTCACAAAGATAATACATTTTCGCCCCGTTTCCAAATCGCCGTTAAGGTATTTTTGCATAGCGAGGAGAGGCTAAAAGCCCGTAAAATACGCTGCGCGGAGGGCGGAAAACCTGCCGGAAAGAGCTTACCGAAAGCCCGCGCGGCTCAGTCGAACTTCGACTTCCCGCACAGTATACGCACGCGGTTTGCTACGGCGCGGGCTATCTGCCGCAGGTTTCCGCGGCGCAGGTTAAGCCACAGTTCCTCAAACGAGCGGCCTATCTTTATCCACGGATGCCCCCAGCCTTGTATGCGGAACATGCGTTCCTTGTACGCCACGTTCTCCAAGACGTAGCGCGGATGGCGCAGCGGGAAAGACAGCTCGTGCCGCCCCATCTCGAAAATGCGGCGGTAGGCGCGCGGCAGCGTCTCGTTGGTGCCGCTCAGGTGCACGCCCTCTCCGCACGCGCCGAGGTTGTTGATGAGGTTCACGCGCGGCACGATGCTCAGTCCGCTCCCGAAGAAAATGGCCGCGTGGAAAATGGTTTCGTAGTACGGCACGCCCTTCGCGCGGTGGTAGCGGCAGAAGTCTATAAAGTTTTGCTGGTATTTCCGCTCCTTTATGTACGCCGCGAGCTGCCCCACCTCGTACTCGTCGTCCAGCCAAGAGTAGGTTTCGTCCCACTGGTCTACCACGCGCCGCCAGGACGCCCAGCCGGAAATGGAGAACGTGGTGGCGAAGAAGTAGTCGTAGGGAATCCCGGGCGTAATCTCGTCGTAGTTGGTGCCAGTGATCATGCTCACGCGCGTATCGTGCTCGTAGCGGTCGAGCATCTCCTTGCAGAAAGTAAAGAAGGACTGCGAGGGGATATCGTCATCTTCAAGCACAATGCACTTGTCCGTAAGAGAGAAAGCCCACTTCTGCGAGATGTACTCGGAAGGGTCGCAGCCGAAATTCTTTTCCTGATACTTTCGGTGCACCTCGCAGGGCCAGTCCACTTGCTCCACCACGCGCCGGCAAGCCTCTATGCCGGGCAGGTCGCGCTCGCCGCGCGGCCCGTCCTGGTAGAGAAAGAGTCGCGCGGGCTGTGCTTTCCTCACTTGCTCGAAGACCGCGGAAAGGGCTTCGGGGCGGTTGAAAAAAAGGATAAGTACGGATATGTCCACCTTGTAGGGTATTGGTTGGATTGTCGGGAAACGTCAGACCGTCAAGTCTTCCGCGTAGAACACCGCGTGCCCCGCACGCTTCTCGGGCGGCGGCAGCTTCATATAGTCGCGGTAGAGGTCGGAAAGGTATGCGTCGGGATTGGCCGGCGCGCTGAACTCCCGCCCCTCGAAAGCAATGCGCCGCGTGGGGAAAATACTGTCCGTGCGGTGCATGATGCCGTAGCCGTTGTTGTTGAGCGTGTTTGAGACATATTCGCCCTTTCGGCAAAACCACCCTCCTACTGTCCACAAGGCGCGGCACAGGGCGCGTTTCGCCCCGAAATAGAAAAATTCGGCGAAAGAGCGCGCCGAGTAGTAGTGCTGGCTGTGCAGCACCGCGTTGGCGCGGCAGTAGCCAAGCGCCACACGCTTCACGAAGCGGCGCGAAAAGGACGGGTAGCCCACCATGGGGAAGATGTCCACATACAGCCCTTTTGCGTACGGGCGGGAAAAGTCGTCCCCCGCTTCCACGAGGAAAGAGTTGCGGTCGCGCACCTTGAAGATGGGCATGCGCACGGCCGGGTCGGTGTCGGGCGTCTGCATCTCCAGCGTGGGCGGCAGCCCCTTGCGTGCCGCACTGACGAAGCGCGGCAGGTCCTCCCGCCGCATGGCGATGTCGATATCGTCGTCCCAAGGAATGAAGCCCCCGTGGCGCACCGCGCCGAGCAGCGTGCCGCCGTCCAGCCAGTAGTCTATGCCCTCGCGGCGGCAAAGGGCGTCAATCTCGCCAAGGATGTCCAGCTGCCGCAGCTGCACGGCGCGGCGGTGGCGGTCAAGGTATTTTTTCAGGTTCTCGCTCATAAGCACACTCGTTCTCCCTCGCCTTTTCACTGCGGCTGCGCCCCGCGCTTCACGTCTACCACCTGTCCCGTATAGTCGGACAGCAGGCAGCGCACGGTGGCAAGCGCCACGGCCTCGCTCTTCAAGAGCGTGTCGTCGGGCTCTACGCCGAAATTGCGCACGCGCATAGGCGTCTTCGTGCGCTCGGGGTTGATGCAGTTGACGCGGATGCCCGCCGGCTCCCACTCCTGCGCCACGGCCTGCACGAAATTGACGATGGCCGCCTTTGTGCTGGAGTAGATGCTGTAGAAAGCGCGGCCGCGCGTATAGCTGCTCGAAGTGAAGAATATTATCTGGCCTTTCGTCTCCTTGAGATAGGGATAGGCCTCCAATGCCACGTTCACAGTCCCCAAGTAGTTGGTGCGTACGGCGGCTTCTATAAGCGCGTAGTCCATCGTGCAGAGCGGTTCCTTATTGAGCACGCCCGCTGTGTTTATCACATAGTCCACACGTCCCTCGGCGTCTGCCACGCGCTTCAGTGCCGCAGCCACGTCGTGGCGGTTGCCCACGTCCGTGCCCGTGAGACTGCGGGCAAAGCTGTGCACCTTCGCCCCGCAGCCGCGCAAAAGGTCGGCAGTGTCTTTTCCTATGCCGTACGACCCGCCGAAGACCACCGCCACTTTCCCTTTTAGCGCCGCGCCGCCCTCGGGCAGCGACTCGCCGGCCGCGAGCGTCGTGCCGCGCAGTTGGAAAAGTTTGTCCAGCAAGAAAGTGTCTTCCTTGTACGTCAGTTTCATATTGCTCTCCTCGCCGCGCACAAGGTACACGGGCGTTTCGGGCATGTACTTCACCACTACGCCGCAGTCGTCCGTCACGCGGAAGTCCGGATCGCTCAACGCCCGGCGGTACGCTTCGCGTATCACCGACAGGCGGAAGCCCTGCGGCGTCTGCCCGCGCTGCAGGCGGGAGCGGTCGGGGATTGAACTGATGCGCTCGCCGTCCGCTTCGATGATGGTGTCCACGGCGGGCACAGTGACATCTATGGCTTCATGCTCTTCGAGCGCGGCGCACACGTCGTCGATGACGCGCTGCGAGACGAGCGGGCGCACCGCATCGTGGAAAACAAGGTTTGCCTCTTCCCCGCCCTCATAGGCGCGGATGGCGGAAAGGCTTGAGTCGTAGCGCTCGCGCCCGCCCTTGAGTATCTTCTTCACCTTCTTCCAGCCGTTGCGCAGGACGATGCCCTCCACGTCGGCGACGTAGGCGGGGTTGGACACCACGGCAATCTCGTCTATGCGGGCGTTGCGCTCAAAGGTGTCTATGGTATGCTCGATGACCGTCTTTCCGGCCACCTTGAAAAACTGTTTCGGCGTGCCCATTCCAAGGCGGCTTCCCACTCCGCCCGCGAGCACTATGGCTATATTGCGCATCCTTGCGTCGTTTCTTTATTTTTCCAACTTGAAGAGATCGTTGCCGTAGGCGGAGATGAGGGGATAGAAGAAGCCTCTCACGCGCCCTTTCCACCCCGTCGGCTTTCCCGGATACACGCGGTCGTAGTAGCGGCCGCACAGCAGGCACAGGCGCAGCAGGGAAAGCGGGCCGCGGCGGTTCATCAGCGCAGCCATCCGGCTTGCCGCAGGATACCGTCCGGCGGGAATGTGCTCGGCAAGATAGGCATAGAAGAAGTGCCAGTTGTGCTTGCGCTGCAGGTGCAGCCGGTGCAGGTATCCGAAAGCGTAGGGCTGCCACGTGGGGCGTTCGACCGCCTCCCAAAAGCCCTTGCGGTAGATGTGCGTGGTGGCGGAAGCGGCGTGGTGACGGTGCCAGTCAAGCGGCTCGGCCACTTTCACGAGCCCGCGCCCCATCAAAGCGTGGAAGCTAAGCCACCAGTCGTAGTATATATTATAGTCCCACCGCTCTATGCCTTGCGCAAAGCCTTGCCGCAGCAGCATGGTATGCCCTGGCGTGCAGTCGTAGAAGAGCAGGTGCTCTATGTCCGTGCGCGGACTGACGCGCACTTTGAGCGGCAGGCGGTACTCGGGGTCGGTGTAGTAGTCGGTAAAGCACACGTCCGCCTCGCCTATTGCCTCCACCTGCCGTCTCAGCTTTGAGGGAAACCAGATGTCGTCCTGGTCCGCCAAGGCTATGAAGTCGCCCTCCGCCATCAGTATGGCGGTGTGGAAGTTGCGGTTGAAGCCCAGACGGGTCTCGTTGCGGTAAAGCCGGAAAAGTTCCGGGCGCGCCGCGCGGTACGCCTCGAGCATCTCCCAAGTACCGTCGTCGGAAAGGTCGTCCTGCACCACTATCTCGCACGGCGGACAGTCCTGCGCAAGGATGGAGTCCATCTGCTCGCGCAGGTAGCGCGCCCCGTTGCAGGTACACATCACCACCGACACGCGCGGCCTGCGCCCGCCTTTCTCCCCGTCTGCCTCTTTCATACGGGCAAAGTTAAAAAGTTTTCCCCAATAAGGCACGCGCCGCGGACGTACGCACGCGGCAAGGGGCGCGGGACGCACTTTTCCGCGACGCAGGGCGGCATAACCGCCCCGATTTCATACATTTGCATTTGTGCGCCGCGTGCCGGCACGCCCGCACGGGTTTCCGACCATACCCAACCACAACCACAAAAACCACCCGCACAATGAAACACCTACTACGCCAGACGCTCCTTGCAGGCGGTCTACTCGCCGCTGCAGCCGCCTCCGCACAGACCGACCAAATGCTTGTGCACGCCAAAGACGGCTCGGTGCACCACTTCGAGATAGCCAACGTGGACAGCGTCACTTTCAGTGTCCCGGAAGAGGCAGCCAACCCGCTCAACCTCAAAGTGGACAAAGTGGGACAGCTTTACGCTCTCTATTCCACCGAGCCCGAGGAGTCGGCCTGCCCTTACAACGTGATGCAGCTCGCCGCCTCCGACTACGCCCTCTACGCCTCCGACGACGAGGTCGTGGCTGACGATGTCAAATACTACCGCGAGCTGGCCACGGGCTATGGCATGACGCTCGCCGAAATACTCGAGTACTTCCTTTACACGGAGGCCACGACGGACATCTCCACTTCGCTCCTGCCCGACACGGAGTACGTGATTTGGGGATACGGCATGGACAGCGAGGGAAAGCTTACCACGCCTTTCTACAAAACCACCTTCCGCACGGCAGCCGTAGAGAAGAAGGAGGGCAACATAGCCATCTCCGCCGGAAAAGACGCTTCGGGCAACCTCACCGTCACTTTCACGCCCGACGACGACAGCCGCGCCTACGTGAGCGGCTTCCTCACGAGCGACATGACGGCGGCAGCGGCGGAAAAAACCATCAACAAGTCGACGAGCGCCCAGCTCTACGACTACTATTGGGGCGAATATGACCTTGACGCAGCCATCTCGGAGATAAGCTCCAAGGGCGTAACCACTTCGACCTTGGAGGGCGCGACCGCCGGCACGTCCTACTATGCCGTGGCCGCCTACGTCAGCGACGGCGGCGCAATAGAGTCGACCGTCTGCAAGCTGACAGTGACGGCAGACGCAGCCGAAGCAGCGGCAGCCTCTGTCTCCGCAAAGACAGCCCCCACGTTCATCCCCGCAAAAAAAGCGTTCGTTCCCGCAAAGAAAGCTGTCATCCCCGCCGCAGCCAAGCCCGCCATCCGTCGCGGCGCAAAGCTGGGACGCTAAACCCATAACAAGCCGCGCCGCGCCCATCCTTGGCGCATTGAACACGGGGCGGCACAACAGAAAAAGTGCGTGTCCGTCCGGCCACGCACTTTTTCTGTCTCTCTGTAAACTGGCTCAGGAAAACGAAAGCGGCGCAACTTGCTGATCAAATCAGCCCGTTGCGCCGCTTGTGCGGAAAGAGAGGGATTCGAACCCCCGGAACAGTTACCCGTTCACCGCATTTCGAGTGCGGCCCGTTCGACCACTCCGGCATCTTTCCTTTTCGCCGTGCAAAGTTACTCTTTTTTCGCGCGGCGGCAAGCGCACGGGGGAAAAAGAACTTTATTCTTGCTTTCCCGCGCGTGCGTCTTGCTCTTTCGTCCTATACGTTTTGGCGGTTCTTCCCTGTTCGACCGCTTTTTTCCTCCTTGCGCGGGAGTTATTTCCCCGCCATGCGGTAGCTTTTTGCCGTGCCGGCAAACTCGGGAGCGTAGACACAGCGCACGGTAGCCGTTCCGCTTGAATACTGCCCCGCGCGGTCTACGAAAAACTCCTCGGTAAAGGTGTGCGTACCCTTGCGCAGTTTCTCTATGAAATACTGCGTGCGGCTGTCGCGCACGGCTCGGTAGGCGGCTATGCCGTCGCTCCACCCGTAGCCCGACAAGGCGCGGACGGGAGACAGGCACGCCGGACGCGCGGACTCTACCTCCACGAAGTCATAGTCGCGGTCTGCCGTGACGGTGTATACTTGCCGCACCCTCGTGCCGCGTGCCGGAGTGTCCCCCTCGGCGAGGAGTACCCAGGAGCCGTCAGTCTGCTGCTCCATCCGGCGCGTGAGTGTCAGTCCCTTGCCCTCGTCCGCCACGTTCGCGGCGGGAATCGTGTATGCGGCATAGGCGCAGCCCCAGGAAAGCCCGTCGTCGGTTTTCCTCAGCCTAAGCTCGGCGGGGCGGCCAATGCGCGGCAGCCCCGTCCCCGCGTCATCGATGGCATACTGCTGCTTGAAATAGCCCGCAGTCGCAGCGGTGGCGCTTTCGCTCTTGGCGTTCACAGCCGCGACATGCTTTTTGTCGTCATAGAGCGTATAGTAAACCGGTGCAGAGCCGGCAGCGAGGCGCAGCGTGTTAGTCTCCGCCGCGTCTGCAGACAGAAGACAGTACACCGCGTCTGCCGTGGCACGCGACGTCTCCCACATCTGCGTGCGCTTGGCTTGGAGCAGCCACAGCTGCATCTCTTTCCGCGCCGTGCTGTCGCCGCCCGCTGCACGCAGAGCCTCGATGGCGGCGCACTGCGTCGGGATGCGGTACGACTTCCACGACCATTCAGCCCGCGGCGTGTCAAACCAGCGGCCGAGTTCGCCGTTGCTCACGCTATGCTCGAGCAGACTCTTCAGGCGCAAGTCCGCTTCCTCTTTCTCCCCGTTGCGTGAGAGGATGACAGCAGTCAGAGCCTTGCCGTACATAGTCAGCTGTTTGGTGAGCAGCTTTGCCCGCTCCGTGAGAAATTTCGCATCCGCGTCGGGCTTCTCCCCCGTCAGCGTGCGGAGGTAAAGGTAGCGCAGCTGCATCTCCGTCGGCGCTACTTTCCCTTTCCCGTTTTTCTCTGCTTCCTTCATGCGTTTCACCTCCTTCGCCACCGCGCCTTTGAGGTAAGCGGCAGCGCGGGAAAGGGCAGAATGCGCCGACTTGTCGCCCGTAAGACTTTCCACGCGGGCAAGAAGAACGGCAACGTCGGCAGTTATAAGGTCGTTGGCGGGCATGCCCTTATGCCAGCTCCACGCCCCCTCCGCTCCTTGCAGCGCAAGCAGGTGAGCGAGGGCGGTGTGCTTGTTGTTGGCGGCAGTTTCCTCGTCGAAGAGCGTGCGCAGAGCGGCCGTGCGTGCAGCCTCGCTTTCGGCGTGGCGCAGCCAAGGCGTCTCGTCGCCCAGCCCCTCGGCCTTGAGGCGTGCGAGCGCGTCCGCCTCGCCGGGGGAAGCATTCAGCGTCTCGCGGATGGCGGGGTTGTCGCGCCCAATCTTGTCGCCGATGCAGATGGCATACAGCCTTTCCGCCCAGTCTGTCGCGCTCAGGCAGTCGCCCTCCGAAGCCGCGAGAGCGGGCAGACAGGAAACGGCGTACCAAAGCGGGTTGGACGTGACTTCAAGCGTAAGGCTGCGGTGCGTAGCCCCTTTCGCGTCGTAAAGCGTGTCAAGGCGCAGGGTGCGGCTTCCGCGCTTGGCCATAGAGAAAGGCAGCGTGCGCGTCACCTCCGCAAGCGAGGAGAGGACGGAGAGATAATGCTCCTCGCCGTCGCTGTACCCGCTGCCCGTCGCCGTGGCGCGACAAACCAGCACGCCCGCCTCCGTGTCAGCCGTGTATGGGAAATTTGCCACAAAACTCTTTCCGCCCTCCACGCGCACCTTTTGCCGGCTGCAGTAGACGCTCTTTCCCGTGAGCGCATCGGTGAGCGACATCTCTACTACGGCGTCCACCGCGCGAGTGGTAAGGTTTTGCAGCGTGACAGGTATGACCGCGCGGTCGCCCTGCCTGAGGAAGCGCGGCACAGACGGCACCGCCATAAAATCCTTGCTTGCCGTGGCGGTGGTGTCGGCGAGTCCGTATTCCATAGCCGTTGTGTGCGCCAGCGCATTGAACCGCCAGCTCGTCACGCTTTCGGGGAGGGTGAACGAAATCACCGCCACGCCGTCCGCGTCCGTACGCAAGGCGGGAGAGAAATAGGCGGTCTCGCTGAAGTCCGCCCGCGGCGTGACGGAGGAAGCGGCAGTGCTTGCGCTCTCTTGTTTTTCTTTCGCAGACTCCGTAGCGGCGTTTTCGCTTGTGCCGTCAGCCAGAGCATTGCTTGCTTTCCCTGCAAGAGCAGTCCTGTCGGCAGCGGCATTCAACATGGCGGTAGAGCGCACGCGGGTGCGCAAGCGACTG
The DNA here is from genome assembly GCA_963651485.1 of Alloprevotella sp. GTDB lineage: Bacteria > Bacteroidota > Bacteroidia > Bacteroidales > Bacteroidaceae > Alloprevotella. Next base: position 287,228 of record CAVJPT010000001.1, read on the forward strand.
CCCGTGTCCCCCGTGACGGAGAACAGCATATAGTCGCCCGCGCCGTAGCCGTAGTCGAAGAGCGCGTCCTGCCAGCGGGCAAAACTCAGTTCGCCGCTTTTGCGGTATTTCACCGGAAGCGAGCCGCGCAGACTTACCGCGCGGTCCGGCAAGGGGGCACGCCAGAAAGCGGAGGGAAGTGTGCGGGAGAAGCCGATGCTGCCGAAGCTCCACGCCGCACCGCCCGCGCCGAGCGCATCAAGCGACGCGTCGTAGAGACGGGCGGTGAGCGAAGCCTTGGCGGGTGTCCCGTCCGGCCGGGTCACGCGCAGCCGCCACTCCTCCTTTTGCCCCGGCGTGAGGCGAGAACGGAAGGTAGACCATTTGAGGCACAGCCGCTTGTCGGGAGCGGGTCGGCGCACGCTCACCTCGTCGTGGTAGAACTTGTCGTTACGGAAGAAGCAGAAATGTGCCGTAGCGCCGTCACCGAACTCGGGACGGTAGGCAAGGACATAGCCCACGAGCATGTCAGAAAGCGGGAAACGCATGCTCTGCACGATACTGTCGTTGGCCACAAGGTCAAAGAAGACCGTCACGTCTTTCTCCGGTGTGCCAGCTTGTATGTAAGCCGTGTCTGCGCTGGCGTTGAGGTGGCTGTAGAAGAAGAACGGCTCCTCCTTGTCGGCGGGATACATATCGCACCGGCTGAAAAGCAGGAAGCGGGCAGTGTCAGGCTCTGCCACGCCCGGGTCGGCAAGCGCGAGGGAGTAACGCCCCGAGGCAAGCGTGGCGCGGTGCGGAATCTGGATGGCCCCGCCCGCCTTGAAAGTGCCGTCCGCCACCACGTCCGTGCCGTGCAGCAGTCTGTATGTGCCGCCCTCGGCGACGTTCTCCCCGGCAGCGTTCACCACCTTGGCACGCAGGTCGGGAAAATCTTCAAGACAGACGCGCGAGGGTACGTTGTGCTCTATCCACGCGCGGCGGTTGGCAGCGCGGAGCGTAAGGCTTCCCTGTGCAGTCTCGCCGTTTTCCGCCGTAACGGTATAGGACACGGTGTAAAGGAAGAGGTTGCGCTCCTTTCCTCCTATTTCGTCGGCCGTGGCAGCAAGGGCAACGGGCAGGACAAAACGTCCCTCGTCGTCCGTGGCACATTCGCCGCGCTGTGCATCCGGCACGGCAGTGGCGTCCAAAACGGCACGGCGGTACAGCAATGCGGACCGCGAGGCTGTCCAGCTCACTTTCGCCCCGCTCACAGCCACGCCGCTGAAAGTGCGTGCCTCGCCCTCCACCTTGAGCGTGTCGCCCAAAGCGTAGGCGGTGCGGACAGGCAAAGTCGCGGCGGTGAAAGTGGGGCGCTTGTATTCTTCCACGGTGACGCGGGCGTAAGCGCGGTTGTTTTTGTTTACGGCACGCAGCGTGTACCCGCCAGTCAGTCCCGACGCGGGTATTTGCAGCTCGCCGCCAAACGCGCCGAAGTCGTCCGAGCGTACGGCGAGGCTGTCCACGCGCTTGTTGTTGGTGTTGCAGAGATATACGGTTGTCTCATACCCCGCCTGCGTCTTGTAGTCGTCGCCGTGTCGCGTGAACACCACGCCCGAGAAAGCCACGCGCTGGCCGGGGCGGTAGATGGCGCGGTCGGTGAAGAGCTGTACGGATGTGTATGCCGGGGCATCCGCTGCGCCGGTGCGGTAAGGCTGGCCGTAGAGGGCGAAAGCCGGGGCCGCCTTGTCGGAGTCGGTGGACGCAGTGTAGCGGAAGGAAGTGTACGAATTGCCGCCCGCCTGTGTATAGGGCAAAAACGCCAATCCGTCCTTTCCGGTGGAATAAACAGTGTCCTGCCGCCATTTCCCCTCGCTGTCAGCCCGGTAACGCGTGATTTTCACCCCAGGGACAAGCGACCCGCTTTTGCGGTCTACCACCGCCACGCGCCGCCCTTTCTGCGTGCCGCTGAAGACAAGGGGCTGCAGTGCCGTGACCTTAAGCGTGCGGTGGTCGAGAAGCTTGCCGTCGCCCCACAGCTCGAGCGCGTAGACACCTGGCAGGGCGGGCGCGGCAAACGCCGTGTCGGTGGTTTGCCAGAGATAGGCAGGAAGTGCGGCGGGCTTGACGGAGAGCGCGGCGTACTTGCAGCGGCGTTTCTTCGCCACGGTTTCCCACTCCTCGCTGTTGTTTGCCTCTTCGGTCTCGCTGTCCCAAAGTTTGAAGACGCGCAGTTCGAGCGACGCGAGGTTGCGGCTTCTCAGCGTGACGGCATGGCGCGTGCCGGGATAGGGCTGCGCCCCGTCCGTGCAGGAAAGCGAGGCCTGGGGCTGCTGCTTGGCGGTGACGAAATTGCGCAGCACGTTTGCACGGGCTGTCTTGCCGTAAAGCGCAATGCCCTTTTGCGCCATCGAGACGAGCAAGCTGTCCGTCTTGCTTTCCCCGTTCTCCGCCGTGCCGTCCCCGCCGTCAAGCCGGGTGAGGCGTATGTATGTCTCGACATTGAGCGGCAATGCCTCGTAGCGCTGCGCGATGTCTACCAGCAGACGATAGTCCGTGCGTTGGGCAAGCCCCTTTGCGCCCTCTCCGCCTTGCAGGACAGCGGCTTCTATCTCCGTGAGCAGTGCCGCCTCCATGCGTCCCAAGTCCTTATATATATAGGAGTATTGCTCCAGCCTTCGCAATGCTTCGTCCTTTCCCGGACGCAGCTTGTCTCGGTAAGCGGCGTAAAGCACGTGCAGCAAGTCGTCGCTGTAGCAGCGGCTGTCGTCACCGGCGGAGAAAAGCGGCAGGTAGTCTTTCCACCTTGCCTCGGCGAGCGTGCGCGGCTCTGCAAGCGAGGCCTCAAAGTGCCTGCGTGCCGCTGAAGCATCCGCCGTGTCGCCACGCAGGGAAGAGCGGCGGGAGAGATAGGTCTGCGCCAGTGCAGAATGCCACAGCGCACGCATGACGGGCTGCGACTCACGGGCGAGCGCCGCCTCCATCTCTTTCAGGCGCACTGCCGCCGTGTCGGGCGACAGCTCGCCGCCGTACTGAAAGGCCATAAGGGCGGCACGGAGCGCCTGGGCGTCGTTGCCCTCCGCGCGTGCTTTTTCTTCAATCTTCCCCACCCATTCGAGGGCGGTGCGCGGGAGGTCCTTGTCCGAGGCTGCCTGTGCCTCTTCCCATAGCTTTTTGTAGCTCTGTGCAGGCAGTGCCTGCGGCGTCAGGAGCAGGAGCAGCGCAGTGGCGGCTTTGGCTAAATGACGGGTAAGCGGGTACGTGTGGCGCATATCTTTTTGTCTTTTCGTTTGTCGGGTACAGGAAGCGGGCTTGGGCGCGGAGACACTCTTCCCGCCCGAAACCGCCGCGAGACGGTACTAGCCTGCAAAATACGGCTATTTGGCGGAAATTGCTGCGATATGCGCCGGATTTTCTGTGTTATTAACTGAAAATCTGTACCTTTGTTTTGGTTTTACGCTACGCACAAGAACAATAAAACGACAGGAATGGAATCCGACAGACTAGGCCGACAGCTTCAGCTGATACTGCTTCTCGCTAAAAGCACCCACCTCACCGTCGACGAGCTAAGCATGCAGACAACTCTGGGCAAGCGCACGATATACAGGTATCTTGACCTGCTGCGCGAGCTGGACTTCATCGTGGTGAAAGAGGGGGCGCGCTACCACCTTTCGCCCAAGTCGCCCTTCTTCCGCCGCCTTGTGTCGGGCATGGAGTTCAGCGAAGACGAAGCGCTCACGCTGAGCCAAGTGCTCAACTCCGTGTACACCAACTCGCCGCAGGTGCGCCACCTGCGCGAGAAGCTTTCCGCACTCTACGACCCCAAAGTGCTGGCACGCCACGGCGTAGACAGCCACGTGGCACGCAACATCGGGCTGCTTTTCCAGGCTATCCGCGAGGAGCGTGTGGTGATTTTGAAAAACTACCGCTCGCCCTCCACCGGCACGGTGTCCGACCGCGCGGTGGAGCCCTACCTTTTCCTCAGCGAAAACAGCGAGGTGCGCTGCTACGAGATATCCACCGGGATGAACAAGACCTTTAAGGTGGGACGCGCGGCGGACGTGCTGCCGCTCGACCTGCTTTGGAGCAACAAGGACAAGCACGCGCCTTTTTTCACCGACCTTTTCCACTTCAGCGGCGACCGCCGCTTCAAGGTGTCGCTCCTGCTCGGCTCGCTCGCCACAAGCCTGCTTCTTGAAGAGGCTCCCGACGCCGAGCGCCAGCTGCGGCTGCTTGACGACGGGCGGCACAGGCTCGACACGGAGGTGTGCAGCTTCAAGGGCATAGGCCGCTTTGTCATGGGCCTTTCCGACGACATAGAGATTGTCGACTCCCCCGATTTCCTGGAATATATCAGGGGACGGGTCAAAAATTTAACAATTAAATTTGCTTAGTGTCATAGGCTGTCACAACGCGTAGCGTACTTTGCAGGCAGAAACAGTGAGCGGCTTGTCCGCGGGATGCTGATCTGCCGGCGTGGCGGGGAGGCTCCCCGACGCCGGCCGGTCAGCATCTCTTTTTTTGCTATGGAAAAGAACGGACTTTCGTTGGACACCACCCGCCGCGGCGGGCTTACGCTTCAGTCGGCCTTTGAGGGCATCACGCAGCGCCTTTCCGAGACGCGCGCCGCCCTGCGCCTCGCCAGCCTTTACGCCTTTCTCCTCGAAGAGCGCGTCACGCCGCGCCGTGCCGTCTACTTCTTCTACGCGCAGCTGTCCGCCTTCGGCGTGCTGGCTCCCATGGATATGGGCGCGGGCTGGCGGCTGCTCTTCTTTCTGTGCTTTCTCCTTGCCGCCGGCAAGGCACGCGCCTGACTCTCCCCGCCGCCCGCCGCGTGCGGGCGGGGGACACTGATAGCCTCAATGACACTATTGCCTTTGTTATGAGAGGGGGCCGCCCGTTTGGGCGGCCTTTTTTCGTCAACGCACGGGAGCGGCAACGTGAAGTCGCAGCGGGCGACAGCGACCTGTACTACTTACATACTTTTTAACGTGCATACAGTTTTCATTCCCGCCTTCAGGAGGCAAAGATTTATGATTATTTAATATGAAATCTGGGTTTCGCTGCTCCGGAAAAGGACTTTGCGGGGGCAAAAAGGGACTTTGCGGAACCTAAGACCGGCTCCGTAGCGACGGGAATAGGGGCAGTAGCTCCTATATGTACATCCCGTAGCGACGGGATGTACACTTTTCGTTTTGTAAGTCGTTGATTTTCAATAACGCAAAAGAGAGAAAACGCGCGGTTGCGTTTCCTCTCTTCTCTAAAACAAAGATACGAAATTTTTCGCCGTTTTCCAAATCGCCGTTTTCGCGTGCCATCGGCTCTTTTAGTGCAAAAACAGGCAAAAAAAGAGAGCCGCGCCCTCTGCGCAGCTCTCTCTGTCCCTGGAAAGTGGTGCCACCAGGAATCGAACCGGGGACACAAGGATTTTCAGTCCTTTGCTCTACCAACTGAGCTATGGCACCTTCCGCGCCTCTGAAAAGCAGTGTCTGCAGCCCGCACAAGGCTCGCCGCAAGCGTGGTGCCACCAGGAATCGAACCGGGGACACAAGGATTTTCAGTCCTTTGCTCTACCAACTGAGCTATGGCACCTTCGCAACGTTTGACTAACGCGGCGCAAAAGTACGGACATTTTTCAAATGCGCAAGAGAACGCACAGAAAAAATCGAAAAAATCTCCTCCCGACATTTCACACCCCAGTATTGGGGTATACTCATCGGACTTCTGAAGGGTGTCATGAATTGAGGCGTTCCACTGCCTTGACACCTTTGACAGCCTTGATTTTCTTGACCAACATATTGAGCGATGTGGTATCTCTTACGAGCACAACAAAGGAGCCTTGAAAGAAGCCGTCGACGGAATCGATATTCAGCGAGCGGAGCGTCGTGCCGTTCTCCTTACTTATGACGGAGGTGATATTGGTGACAATGGAGATATCGTCGCGCCCGATGACCCGCAGAGTGACAACATAGCCGTCGTCGCCCTTTCCGCTCCAGCGTGCATGGATGATGCGGTAGCCGAAGCGGCTGAACATTTCCTGCGCATTGGGGCAGTCGAGGCGGTGTATCTTGATACCCTGTGTGGAGACAAAGCCGAACACCTCGTCGCCGTAGATGGGGTTGCAACATTTTGCCAGTTTGTATTCGATGCCGGTGAGGTTCTTGTCGATGACGAGCACATCCTTGCTTGCCGAGATTTCTTCCACCTCGGTTGTCGTGACATACTCTTCCGCACTTCGAACCTCGGAATGTTCGGTAATATCGGTCTCTTTCCTGACATATTCCTGGTATTCGTCGATGACATCATTGGCTTCAAGACGTTCTTCTGCCAGCTCGACATAGAAGTCCGTGACAGTTTTGAAACCTTTCTTCTTGATGAAGCGCATGAGATATGCTTCGTCCACCTCTATCTTGCGGTTCTTGAAACGCCTGCGGAGCATCTCCTTGGCAAAGTCGACAGCCTTGGCTGTTTCCTCGCGCAGTGCCTGCTTAATCTTGACTCGGGCTTTGGAGGTGACGACGATGTTGAGCCAATCGTGCTTGGGACTCTGCGAAGGGGAGGTTATGACAGAGACGGTATCCCCGTTGTGAAGCTCGTATTTGATGGGGACGTTCTTTTCGTTCACCTTGGCAGAGACACATTTGCATCCCAGCTTCGAATGTATGGCAAAGGCAAAGTCGAGCACGGTAGCCCCTTTTGCCAGCTTGATAAGTTCGCCCGTCGGCGTGAAGACATATATCTCATCTTTGTAGAGATCCATTTTGAAGTCCTGCATCAAGTCGAGCGGACTGTTTTCTTTTTCTTCGAGAGCTGTCCGGACGTTGTTCAGAAACTCATCCAATCCGCTTTCCGCCTTCACGCCCTTATATTTCCAGTGTGCGGCAAGCCCGCGTTCTGCAATCTCATCCATCCGTCTGGTACGTATCTGCACCTCCACCCAACGGTTCTGCGGACCCATGACCGTGATGTGCAGGCTCTCGTATCCGTTGGATTTGGGTATGGATATCCAGTCCTTCATGCGGTTGGGGTTAGGCTGATACATGTCGGTGATGATAGAATAGACCTGCCAACATTCCGAGCGTTCCTTCTCCAGCGGCGTATCCAACACGATGCGGATGGCAAAGAGGTCGTAGATGCCCTCGAACTCGATCTTCTGCTTCTTGAGCTTGTTGTTGATGGAGTGGATGGACTTGGTGCGTCCCTTGATGTCGAAGTGCAGACCTGCCTCGCGGAGCTTCTTTTCGATGGGGGCGATGAATTCGGCGATATACTTGTCGCGCGAACGTTTCGTCTCGTTCAGCTTTCGCTTGATGAAGTCGTATTGCTTGCTATCGGTATATTTCAGCGAGAGGTCTTCCAGCTCGCTTTTCACCTTGTAGAGCCCGAGCCGGTGGGCAAGCGGGGCATAGAGATAGGAAGCCTCCATTGCGAGCCGTAGGCGGTCGTCTTCCTTCAACTGCTTGCCGAGGCGCATCATGCAAAGACGGTCGGCAATGGTAATGAGAATGACGCGCACGTCTTCGGCGAACTGAAAGAGCAGGTGATGGAAGTTCTCGGAGTTGACCGCCGTGCCCCTGGTATACAACTCGGAGGTACGGAGTAGCCGCCCGATGATAAGCGTCACGTCGGAGCCGAAGGTCTCTTCCACTTCGTCCAGTGTTATGGCTTTTTTCTGCACCGGACGATAGAGAAGGAGAGCAATGACGGATGTGCGTTTCAGTCCGATCTCCGTGACAGCAATAAGGGCTGTGTTGATGTTGCGGACAAGTCCATTGATGCCATTAATGTCTCTCCCATAGCAGTCGAGAGCATCCACGCGCTGCATCAGTCCCCTCATCTTCCGTATGTCTTCCTTCTGCAAAAAGGAGTATAGGCTGCGTAGCAGTTGTCTGTATTTCGAGAAGAAATCTTTCCGTTCTTCTTCCGTAAAGAAAGGTTGTATATCCATATGTGTGCTATGT
>CAVJPT010000002.1:0-272493 GCA_963651485.1 Alloprevotella sp.
ATGCCCAACGTATTGCTTCACCTTTGGATTGCCTTTCGCCTGCAGTCGGAAACATGATGCAATGGTCTTGTTATAACGGCTATCCTCCCAGTATACTCCCAGTATAACGAACGTATTCTAAGGGGAAAGAGCCAAATCCTGTTTCCCGTTAGATTTTACAGAATATAGCTTCGCAGGATAGCTGTGCGGTCTGCTTCCAGTTTTCCAAAGTATCAAAGAGGGTGTCAGCGCAGCAAGTCCGAAAGAAGGAGCTTTACGGCGTTGCGCAGTATTTTCCAGTCGCGCTGCAGAGCGTTTTCGTTTCCCTCCGCCATATTTATTTTGCGCAGGTAGCGGTTGCGGTCGCCGGTGACGAAGGCGTGCATGCGGGGCGAGAGCAGTTCTCTCAGCACTTTTTCTGTCTCTTCCTGGTAAATGCGGCGGTTTCGCTTCTGGTGGGATGCGCCGGTGGTGTCAAAGTCTGCCACGAAGAAGTCAAGCCTATGGTAGCAGGCATCGTTGAAAACCATTTCGTAGACCATCTGCTCCCAGTCTGAGACGAGGCGCAGGTCTTCGCGGTACGGACGCTTGCGCAGAAGCTCCGTGCGTATAAACGCAGCCTGGTGGGGCAACGCCTTGTGCAGCAGTGCGGCGGCTTTCACTTCGCGCGGGGCAAGGATGCGGCCGGTCTTCTCTCCGGTGTTTTGCTGGTGACCAATGTAGAAGTCCTTTCCGGTCAGTTCGGGGAGTACGGCGGAAAGCACATCGGGGGAGTGGAAAGTGTCGCCGGAGTTCATGAAATTGACGTACTCGCCTTTTGCCATCTGCACGCCTTTGTTCATCGCGTTGAAGATGCCGTTGTCCGGCTCGCTCACCCAAGCGGACACGTCTCCGGCGTTCTGCCCTATGACTTCTGTGCTGCCGTCCGTGCTTCCGCCGTCTATTACGATGTATTCCACTTCCTGCTGCTGGGCGTCCGAAAGCTTTTGTGCGGTGACGGAGCGCATTGTGCGTGCGAGTCCTGCGCGGTTGTTGTAGTTGATGGTTATGACCGATAGTTTCATTTTTCCGCCTTTTGTCCCGGTATGCGTATGCCGCGTGTTGTCAGTTTATGCCTTTCTCTTTGAGAAAATCGCTTAGGCGTGCGTCTGTGCCGATATAGCCGTCCGCCTCCAGACGGGAGAGCTGCGTGATGCCTGTCACGTTGTCGTACTCCTCGCTCAGCTTGCCAGCCTTGTCTATGTTGTAGAAATAGCGCCAATGCCTCCCGCCGTGCCGGCCTTTGTGCGCCTCGAGCTCGCGGCCGCCCTGCCTCATTTTCGCCATAAACTGCTCCCGTCCCCTAATGCCGAAGTGGAAGATGGTGATGGCGCAGTCGCTTTTCCGGCTGGGTAGCATGGTCACCTTGTGGTTGCCCATGGAAATCTGCAGGTATCCGGCGGCACGGTGCGCCACTTTGTAGGTTGTCCGCCCGAAGATGGAGTGGGGGGATAGCCCGTAGTCAGCGGGGTTTTTGATAGGGCGGGCGAAGCGTTTCCATTCGCTCATCGGCAGACGTTCGTCCGGCCACATGTTTTGTGACACGCAGCGCAGCACGTTGGCGCGTGTGGCAGAGAACACCGCTTTCAGTCCGCCGGGGGCGTACCAAAACTCGTCCGCGTCGGCATTGATAATCCAGTCGGCCTTGTGGCGTGTCTTCGCGCTCCATGCCATGCGGTCCACCCATTGTTTCTGCTCGTAGCCGGTAGCAGTCTCCTTGATGCTTTCCATTATCCATCCTTTCTCTTCGTACCGTTTGATGATGTCCGGCGTGCGGTCGGTGGAGTTGTTGTCGGTAACTACGAAGCCGTCCACGCCCATTGCATGGTGGAAGAGCAGGTTGCGCTCCAGCAAGTATTCCTCGTTTTTCACAAGCAGCGTCATGATTACCCTCGGGCGTGGCGTGCGGGAGAGAAAGCGCGGGAGGTCGCGCAGGGCGTATATGGTCTTTTTTGTTTGGTAGAAGAGCATGTGGCGTGTGTGGCGGGGTGTCTGGATTATTGAATTGCCGGCAGTAGGCGGACTTTTGCAAAGATACGGCAAGCCTTTCACGCTTGGCGCGTACTTGCCCTTTATTTGTGCGGCGCGTATCCGTTCGGGGCTGTCTTGACCGGAAAAACACTAAATTTGCAAGTGTGTCTCAGACTCTTCAGCGTTTGAGACGGGATATGTGTAAAAAGCCAGCAAAGTATATGGGAGAGAAAAGAAAGGCCGTCGCGTTTATGATGGAGCAGTATCCTTGTGGGGGAGCAGAACGTGTCACGACGGACGTGGCACGCTATCTGTCTGAGAACGGCTACAAGGTGTATGTGATGGCCTCCGATTATCGCAAGGAAAAATTTGGCGAACGCGAGCGGTTGGCAAAGGTGGAAATAGTGGAAGTGCCGCGCCGTCGCGGTCAGAATAGCAAGGCATATGCGGAAGAGTTGGCGCAGAGGATTAAGGAGCTTAACCTGACGGCGGTAGTTTTTACGAAAATGTTCCGCCGCCTCCCTCTGGTGGCGCGTCTCTCCGAAACCCCCAGTATTTGTGTAAACCACGGTCAGGTGCTTTGGGAGATTCCCATCCTGCTGTGGTATAGGGAGCGCGACTCGCACAAGCGTCTCAGTTGGCGTCTCAGATGGTTGTGCTACGACGGCATTCGCTACAAGGTGTTTGGCGCATTGACGCGGAAGTACAAAGTGCGTTACAAGTCGATAATAAAGGCTGTGGACCGCTATGCCGTGCTTTGCGAGGAATATAAGCAGGAAAGTGTCCGGCGGCTTTCGCTCTCCGATTGTGACCGCCGGAAGCTCGTCGTTTTAGAAAACTCCTGCGACATCCCCGCCGCGGTCAACCAGGACAAGGAAAAGAGCATCATATATGTCGGGCGGCTTACCCATCCCGACAAACGGATAGACAGACTGATAGAAGTGTGGCGGCGTGTGTGCGAAAGCTTGCCGGAGTGGACGCTCACCATCGTGGGAGACGGCGAAGAGCGGGAAAATCTGGAGGCTCTCGCCGCAGGGCTTCCGCGCGTGAAGTTTGCGGGACACCAAACGGACGTGAGCGCGTTTTACCAGAAAGCTTCTATTCTTTGCCTTACCAGTGCCATAGAAAGCTGGGGGCTTTGCCTTATGGAAGCGCAGACGTACGGTGTTGTCCCCGTCGCGTTTGACTGCTCGGCAGGTGTGTGCCATTTGTTGTCGCCGGACGGGGAGAACGGAGTGCTTGTGCCGGAGGGCGACATCGATGCATATGCTGATAAGCTGCTGGCATTGGCAAACGACGAGGAGCGGCTTGCCGCAATGCGCGAAAACGTCCTGCGCAAGTCGGCGGGATACGGCTACGAAAAGATGGGGCGCAAGTGGCTCAACGTGATAGAGGAAATAGGAAGATAGGTACAATTGTAAGGTACGCCCGTTTCCCCGAATGGCGTATATTGTTTCGAACAGTAAGGAGAAGCCCTCTTCATGCAAGTGCTTGTATGGCAGACGAAACAGGAAAGAACGGTCGGAAAGAGTCCCTTTAGCTGCCGCTGGACAGTAGCTCCCGGCATCCGCCGTTTTGTGGTTTCGCAAAGTATTCCCACCTTTGCTTTGCCGTCGCAGTCGGCATCCCGAGTTTCCTGGTTTTATGCTCCACCCGATACTGAATAATGGCATGTACTGCGGGAACTTGCCGTTCTATCATACATATATCGTAGCTCCCGTTTGCATTTTTATCAGTAAAGACGAGCCGCGCAATAAGCAAAAAGCCCTAACTTTGCGCACATTACTAAGATGTGTGCTTTTCTTGCCCCCTGACAAAAAGGCGGTGCTTGAGTGGCAGGCACGGAAACCCCGAAAAAGCAGACGCACTGTATGTCCATCTCAAAAACAAGACAAAGGCTTGTCGAAGTGGCTCGCGAAATGTTCGCCCACAAGGGGCTGGAAGCCACTACGATGAACGACATTGCCCTTGCGTCGGGACGGGGACGGCGTACGCTTTACACCTATTTCCGCAACAAGGAAGAAATATACTACGCCGTCATCGAAGAAGAACTGGACAGCCTGTCTGAAAAGATGGACGCTGTGGCGCAGATGGACGCTGAACCCGAGCAGAAGCTTATGACTCTCGTCTACTCGCATCTCAGCAACATTCGTGATACGGTGGCTCGCAATGGCACGCTGCGAGCGGAGTTTTTCCGAAACATCTGGATGGTGGAAAAAGTGCGCAAGACGTTTGACATGGAAGAACGCCGCGTCCTTCAGCAAGTCTTGCAAGAGGGCGTTGACAAAAAGCGCTTTCGTGTGCCGCACATAGGTCTCTTGGCAGATATCATCCACTATTCCGTAAAGGGGCTTGAAGTTCCCTATATCTACGACAGGCTTGGTGAGGGGCTCGCCGAGAGCGAGACATACCCCATAGTCGAAGCTCTTCTGCGCCGCGTGCTCGACACGCAGAATATGGGTACTGACGCTCCCGAATAAGAAAGAATATAACCATTATATAACCACATAGATAGAAAGAAGAACATGGGACTTTTATCTGGCAAGACCGCGCTGATTACGGGCGCAGCCCGCGGCATTGGAAAGGCAATTGCTTTGAAGTTTGCAGAAGAGGGCGCCAACATAGCTTTCACCGACCTCAACATTGACGCTAACGGCGAAGCCACCCGTGCCGAGATTGAAGCAAAAGGCGTGAAGTGCCTTGCTTATGCGTCCAACGCCGCAAGTTTCTCCGACACGGAGGCTGTGGTGACTAAGATACACGAGGATTTCGGCTCCATCGACATTCTGGTAAACAATGCCGGCATCACGAAGGACGGATTGATGATTCGCATGACGGAGCAGCAGTGGGACGCAGTGATAGCTGTGAACCTCAAATCTGCGTTCAATTTCATACACGCCTGCACTCCCATTATGATGCGTCAGCGCAAGGGCTCCATCATCAATATGGCTTCCGTAGTGGGTGTGCACGGCAATGCAGGACAGAGCAACTACGCCGCTTCGAAGGCCGGGCTCATCGCTTTGGCAAAGAGCGTGGCTCAGGAAATGGGAAGCCGCGGCATACGTGCCAACGCCATTGCTCCGGGCTTCATTGAGACAGCTATGACTGCGCAGCTTTCCGAAGAGGTACGCAAGGAGTGGATGAAAGCCATCCCCCTGCGTCGCGGCGGTAAGCCTGAGGACATTGCTGATGTAGCGACGTTCCTCGCTTCCGATATGGCAAGCTACGTGAGCGGTCAGGTAATACAGGTGGACGGCGGAATGAACATGTAAGTCCGAATCCACATATACACGGGAATACCGCATATTACCGGAGAACCGCACTCTCTTTGCCCCTCGTTTTGCGCGGGGGCAGTAGAGCGCGGTTCTCTCTGCTTTCAAGTAAAGAGCAGGCAAGACGCATCACAAGTAAAGCGACTTAGTTTTGGAAATACTTTACGAAGACAACCACATCATCATTGTCAACAAGGCGCCGGGCGAGATTGTGCAAGGTGACAAGACGGGCGACCGCACGCTTTGCGACGAAGTGAAATCCTATATAAAGGAAAGCTGTGCTAAGCCTGGAGCCGTCTTCCTCGGCGTGACGCATCGCCTTGACCGTCCGGTAAGCGGTGCTGTGGTTTTCGCCCGCACCAGCAAAGCCTTGGCACGGCTCAATGAGATGTTCCGGACGGGAAAGGTTGCGAAGACCTACCATGCCATTGTCTGCAACCCGCCCGCTGTGCCTGCAGCCACTCTTACGCATTGGCTGACACGCAATGAGCGACAGAACAAAGCCTACGCCCACTTGCGTGAAGTGCCGGAGGCAAAGAAAGCTGTGCTTGACTACCGCACGCTTGGGGCATCGGATAGGTACACGCTGCTTGAAGTGACACTGCACAGTGGGCGGCATCATCAGATTCGCTGCCAGCTTGCTGCAATACACTCGGTAATAAAGGGGGACTTGAAATACGGTGCGCCGCGTTCCAACCCGGATGGCTCAATATCCCTGCACGCCCGCACGGTGTCGTTTGAGCATCCTGTAAGCCACAAGATGGTGAGCGTCACAGCACCCTATCCAAGCGGCATCAGTCTGTGGGACTGCTTTGCTCAATAAGCGGAACGGACTCTCGACGAAAAGGGAATGGCGTATGGCTATCCCTAAGCCAACTAAACGAAAGACTATGACTATCGGAATAATCAACGCTATGCACAAGGAGCACGAACAACTCGTAGCGTTGTTGGAAAACAAAGAGACTGTGACCGCCGGTCATTTCACTTACACACTCGGCACATTTGGTCCGTTACGCCTTATACTGGCTGAAAGCGGAATAGGGAAGGTGAACGCGGCAGTGGGCGCTGTGGAACTCATCAACCATTTCAGCCCTGCGGCCATCGTCAACACGGGCGTGGCTGGCGGCATAGACAAGAATCTCGGCGTGATGGATGTCGTGGCGGGGGCGAAAGTTGTATACCACGATGTTGACTGCGGTCCTGAGAGCGAACTTGGTCAAGTACAGGGTTTGCCGTTATATTACGAGGCAGACACGAAATTGCTTGCTGCCGCCACCGCTTTGCAGACGGAAACGAGGCTTCACAGCGGACTTATATGCAGCGGCGACCAATTTATTACGGACAAGGGCCAGCTTGCTACGATTAAGGGACGCTATCCGGATGGATTGGCGGTAGATATGGAAAGCGGCGCTTTGGCCCAAGTATGCCACATTTATAATGTGCCTTTCCTTAGTTTTCGCATAATAAGCGACACTCCTGGAAATGAGGCACATTTTGAGCAATACACAAACTTTTGGGAAACAATGGCAGACCGCTCCTTTGGCGTGACCCGCGCTTTGCTTGAGAGCCTCTCACGCGTTGAGCTTTAGTGGCGGCTGCTTCTATTCCGAAAGAGTATACACAACGATTATGGAAAAAATAGCAAGTTTCACCATAGACCATACACGGCTTTGCAGAGGCATCTTCGTTTCGCGCAAAGACCAAGTAGGCGGCGAGACGGTCACAACCTTTGACGTGCGGATGAAGCTGCCAAACCGCGAACCCGTGCTTGGGCAAGGCGCAATACATACTATAGAACATCTCGCAGCTACATTTTTGCGCAACCATCCTGTATGGAAAGACCGCATCGTGTACTGGGGACCTATGGGGTGCCTAACGGGCAACTACCTCATTATGCGCGGCGACCTGACGAGTTCGGACATTCTGCCTCTGATGAAAGAAACGTTCCGCTTTGTCGCCGACTACGACGGTGAGATACCGGGAGCCTCTGCCCGCGACTGTGGCACATGGCTTCTGCACGACCTTCCTATGGCACGTTACGAAGCACGCAAATATGTGGAAGAGACGCTCGACTGCGCCACGACGGAGAACCTCAATTACCCGCAATAGGACAACGAGAAAAATACAAACCAAAAATCTGTTTAATATGAAAAGACTACCAATCCTGCTTTCGGCACTCTGCCTTGCTGCGTCCGCCATTCCGGGCGCATACGCACAGAGTACCGATTTCACGCTGGACACGAAGACACCGGCCAACCCCGATAACGAGCCGCGTCCTGTCTTTCCCGTCCCCTCGGCACGCCAGTTGAAATGGAATCAAACCGAGTTTTACGCGTTCTTTCACTACGGAATGAACACCTATACAGGTAAAGAATGGGGCGAAGGAAGCGAGAAAGAGAGTGTATTTGCGCCTACTGCAAAGCCCAATCCGCGTCAGTGGCTCGAAGCAATCAAAGCGGGCGGTATGCGTGGCGGAATAGCCGTAGTGAAACACCACGACGGTTTCTGCCTCTGGCCTACCGCCACCACGGAACACAGCGTGAAAAACGCTGGCAACGAATATGGTAAAGCTACCAACATTCCTAAGGATTTCGCTGAGGCTGCAAAAGACCTCGGTCTGAAATACGGCTTCTATATCTCCCCATGGGATCGCAACAGTGCTTATTGGGGTGAGAAAGACTCCGATGGCAACTATACAGACAACTACGCGAAGAAAGTATTCTTTGCCCAGTGTGCGGAGATGATGCAGTACGGCGCCGACCAGTTTGAGATGTGGTTTGACGGTGCGACGGGTGACAACGGCTACTATGGCGGTGCTAACACTACGCGCACCATCGATGACGCTACCCGATACTACGACATTCCTAATCTTCGCGATAGCATCCATAACGCCTGCCCCAACATAATTCTTTGGGGAACTGGCGGTGAGGCTCGCTGGATAGGGAACGAGCAAGGCTATGCAGGAGAAACTTGCTGGTCTTACGGAAATGGAACCAACGGGAACGAGAGTGCCTGGAAATGGTTTCCCGGAGAAAGCGATGCTAAGGCTACTACAGGTGGATGGTTCTATCACGACGGTGAGTCCGTGCAAAGTGCGGAGACACTCTTCAAAATGTACCTTGAGACCGTAGGGCGAAACGCCACGTTCATTCTCAACTTCCCGCCCAACAAGGCTGGTGTATTGCCCGACCAGGACGTGACCGTGCTTAAAGAGCTTGGCACGATGCTCAAGAAACGCCTTGGCACAGACCTCGCTCAAAAAGATGGTGTGGGAATCAGCGTAACCGACACGCGTGCGGCTGGCGCAAACCGCGACTATGAGCCCATCAACATGATAGACGGAGACTCTACTACCTACTGGGCATGCAACGACGGCACCAACACGGCAACCATTACTATCACGTTTCCCACGACAGAGACGGTGCGTTATGTAGCTTTGCAAGAGTACATCCAGCTCGGACAGCGTATCAAGGGCTTCACCATTGAGACGAGCCAAGACGGCGAGACCTTCACAAAGCGCGGTGGAAGCATTGCTACCACGACAGTAGGTTACAAGCGCATCATACCGCTTAATGGCAGTACGTCGTCAAGCTATGGAACGGGCTACAAGGCAAAGAAAGTGCGTGTGACCATCACCGCCAGCAAGGCTTGCCCGACGCTGCATTCTCTTTCTGTTTATTAATCCCCAACCTACGACACAAATGAAAGCAAAAAAATATATGACGCTCGCTGCGCTTGCCTTTCCGCTTGCAGCGGTGGCTCAGCAGAGTGTGATAGACTTTGAGAGTGAGGCTGGCTACACGGGCGTGGGTGTCTTCGACACTTGGGAGAATTCCCCTTTCCGCACGGGCGAACTCACTGGCAATGCCAAAGTAATAGACAATCCTTATAAAGAAGTTGACGACATAATCGGAGAGGTTAACTCGTCCGATAAAGTGCTTGCTTTCCAGCGCTCACGCTGGGGAAGCAACACTTTCGGCGTGCGCGTAGACCTTGCCACTCCCATCAAGCTCTCGCAAAAGACGCAGTATGTACACGTGAAGATCCACAAACCAAAGGACGGTCGCGTGATGCTTTTCGCTTTAGGCAGCCGCGACGACCGCCCTTGGCAGTCCAAGCAGGTGGTGCAGGTTGAGGCATCCACACTTTCCGCTGTGAAAACAGACAAGTGGTACGATGCCGTCTTTGCTGTTACGGGTGCATCGGGCGTGAGCGTATATAGCCTCGTCATAGCCACCGATGTGGAAAGCACACATAGTATGGACGAGGACTATGTTGCCTACATTGACGACATAGAGGTAAACAACTCTACCACGCCGCGCGTGCAGTACGGGGCTTATCCCATTAGTGTTGAGAAGACCACCGCGCTCACGCGTACCGACCGATATACCTCCAATATCAAGCTGACATCGCCGTCTGGGGGCGCACAGACAATAGATGTATCCCAGCAGTCCGACAAATTGGTTTATCAGGATGCGCTTGCTAAGCAGTTCCAGGCCAAACCAGGGGAGACGGTATCAGCTAGCCTTGGGTTCAACCTTGCTTCCAGCCAAAACGTTTGGATGCACAGCTATTTCTACCTTGACCGCAACCAAAACGGGAAATTCGACACTGAACTTAACGATGATGGTACACCTGCCGAAGGAAGTGACGTAATGTCGTACTCCTACTACAGCGGCAAGAACAGCACCGGTGCGACAGCGGCGCAGAACCCGACGTTGGCAGCTCCGGACTTCACCATTCCATCTGACCTCAAGCCCGGCTTCTACCGCCTGCGTGGAAAGGTGGACTGGGACTGCATTGACCCCGCAGGCAACGCCTCCAGCGCAAACCCCATCACCCAAAATGGCGGCGTGATTATAGACACGCGTCTCAACGTGCACGGAGACGAAGTGGAGATTTCCCGCGGTCAGAATGCGGAGGGTACAAATGGCGAAATCCTCAACGAGGACGGGTCGGCCTTCCAGACAAAGAAGATTCCTTTTGGGCAACCTTTTACCATTAAGGTAAAGCCCGCCGCTCAGTTCACATTCTCGCACATTGTCCTTCGTCACGGCTATCTTAGCAATGACAGTCTCCTTTTCGAGACGCCGCAGTACGAAGACGTGACCATTCCCGCATATCTGTTCAAGGACAACACGTTCACCATTCCGGCAAAATACATAGACGGCGATGTGCTCATCACGCCCTATTTCCCCACAGACAGCGGCGATAGCGGTGACGACGAGGAAGTCTACAAGCGGAATTTCACGGACGAACTCGCTGTGACCCGAACCGACCGCAAACTCAATAGCTTCACTTTCACGGGAAGCCAGACCACAGCGTCGCAGAAAGTGACAGTACCTGCGCTTTCTACCAACTATGTGTACCGCGACCTCACCAATAGCAGCGTAGTTACCCTCGCCCCAGGGGAGACTGTTAACACGGCTATAGATTACACAGGACGCGCCATGCATATGTACCTCTACATAGACTTGGCCAACGACGGACACTTTACGAGCAGTGTTGGCGCGAACGGCGTACCCGATCTCTCCAGCGATCTTATTTCTTACACTTACTATAAGAATTACAGCAGTGAGGGCAAGTACTACTCCGCAGGTGGCGCGGACGCTTCGCTTTGGCAGAAACTTCCCGCTTTCTCGTTGCCGGAGATGCTTTCTGACGGCATCTACCGTGCTCGTCTAAAGGTAGACTGGGACAACATTGATCCGGCTGGTCATTACAATGTTGACGAGGGGAACAAAATCAATGAAAACGGCGGTCAAATCGTCGACTTCCTCATTCTCGTACAGAGCGGCAAGGGAAAACTTGATGTGCAGACAGTCAATGGATCTGTTGTTGGCGAAAGTAATACGGGACTGCCCGCAGCCATCTCACCGAAGTCTGGTTTCACGCTTCTCCCTATTGGTGCGGCTGATGGCTACAAGGCAAGCGAAATGCTGATACGCCATGGGGCGAACCTTGATGGAGACCAGTATGACAAGAACGGAAACCGCCAGTGGAGCGAGTTTGCGGTTGATGCATCACAGGCATACGCTCTTCCAGCAGACAGCGTATATGGCGATGTGCGCGTGAGCTGCGAGTTTGACGGCACAAATGCCGAGTACAAACTCAAGTTCGGGGAGGAATTCAACTCTGAGGACGGCTCTCAGCCCAACTCTAAGTATTGGAGTCGCTCCGGCTGGGCAACTCCGACGTGGAAGCGCTTTTGCGCACAGACTTCTGCAGGTCAGAAACTTACTGGTTGGGTTGAAGACGGCAAGCTTGTGCTGCGCTGTCTTGCTAATCCGTACGATGCTGAGGTGAATGCCAACACGAAGCAGAAGCTTGATATGATTAGCGGAGCGGTGGAAACAGCCAACAAGATGACCTTCACTTATGGCAAGGTCGAGGGACGACTGATGACTATCGGACACACGGGCAATTTCCCTGCCTTCTGGATGATGCCTAACAACAGCACTTACGGCGGTTGGCCTTACAGCGGTGAGATTGACATCTGGGAACAGATAGATGCCCAGACTACGACCCACCACACCATTCATACGAAATGGGCAAACACAAAGGCTGACGGTTCGGAATGTCAGGGACAGACCAACAACCCGAAGAAGACAGGCAATGGTACAGCCTCTTTGGAAAACTACCATACTTTCGGTCTTGAGTGGACTGAAAATCTCCTAACGTGGTACGTGGACGGCAAGCAGGTATTCTCCTATGCTAAGAGTAGCAAGCAGAGTGACCTCGACCTTGGTCAATGGCCTTTTGACAAACCGTTCTACATCATCCTTAACCAGAGCGTGGGTAACGGTTCTTGGGCAAAGGCGGCTGACACGTCGTTTACGTACGAAACCAAGTTTGACTGGGTGCGTGTCTACCAGAAAGATGCAGGAGCGGGCATTGATGCTGTTGCAGCAGATAGCCGTCTTGACTACTATGTTTCTCCCGGACGCATTCGTCTCGTTGCAGTGGACAGCACTCCGGTTACCATCGTTGATATTGCAGGACGTACCATATATAGTGACACGCTGCAAGGCAACAAGACCGTGACGCTTGAACACGGTGCATACGTGCTTAACGGCGAAAAAGTGGTAGTTCCCTAAAAAAGGGCAATATCCGCACATATTTTCCGTACGGACCTTATATGGCGGCGGGGCGAAACGCGATAGAGCGTTTTCGTCCCGCCGCTTTTTCCTTTGTTTTTGGTTGGCAGTGCAAACTGTTGATACTCCCGTTGTGTCTGTATTCCGCCCCGAATCCCGCAACACTTTCTTAACTCCCCTGTAATACCGCCGAAACGCCCCCGTTCTACTTTTGCCTTGAAAAATCAGGGTAGTCGCGAGACACGAAACTTTGAATCCAAGGTTCCCCGTGGCAAACTCTGGCAAAGAACTCATTAAAACCTTTTCAATTCAAGGCTATTCTATGGAATGGATGTATTTGGCAATGGTGGTTTTCCTCTTCGTGCTTGCCGCCTTTGACCTTTGGGTAGGCGTGAGCAATGATGCCGTAAACTTCCTAAACTCAGCCATTGGCTCAAAGGCTGCGAAATTCCGTACACTGGTGGTGATTGCTTCCGTTGGTGTTTTTCTTGGTTGCGTGTTAAGCAATGGTATGATGGATATTGCGCGGCACGGTATTTTTACGCCGCAGTATTTCAGCTTCCACGATGTGATGTACATATTCCTTGCCGTGATGGTGACGGATATTGTCCTGCTGGATATATTCAATTCGTTCGGAATGCCTACCTCTACTACGGTGTCGATGGTGTTTGAGCTTTTAGGCGCTTCGTTCGCTTTCGTCGTGATAAAAATGGCAGTCGGCGAAGGCACGCTCGGTCTTGGCGACTACTTGAACACCTCAAAAGCACTCGAGGTGATAATGGGAATTTTCCTCAGTGTTCCTATCGCTTTTCTTACCGGTACTTTCGTACAGTGGCTGACGCGTTTGATATTTACGTTCTCCATCAAGTCAAACCTCCGATTCAAGATTGGCATTTACGGTGGTCTCGCCACTACAGCTATTCTCTATTTTATGCTCTTTAAGGGGCTGAAAGACCTTTCCTTTATGAACGCGGACGTGAAAGCCGCGCTAAATGCGCATATCTTCGTCATATTGCTTGCTTGCTTTGCAGTGTCTACGGTCATTATGCAAACGCTGCATATCCTTAAGGTCAATGTATTCCGCATCATTGTGCTTTTCGGAACATTCGCGCTAGCTACGGCTTTTGCGGGGAATGACCTTGTAAACTTCATAGGTGTACCTCTCGCAGGTTTTTCCTCTTTCCAGGATTTTACGGCAAACGGTTGCGGAGTAGACGCACAAAGTTTTATGATGACGTCACTCGCGTCCTCAGCCACCACTCCGCTTGTATTTCTTGCTGGGGCTGGAGCTATAATGGTGTTCAGCCTAGCTACGTCAAAAAAAGCCCGCAAGGTAGTAGAAACAGAGGTGGGGCTTTCCCGAAAGAGTGAGGGTGACGAAATGTTCGGTTCTTCACGTGTTGCTCGCAGTCTTGTGCGTTGGGGAACGTCGGTTGGCGCGTTCGCTGCGAAATATGTACCGCAGTCTGTGCAACAGTACGTTGACAGCCGTTTCCAGACTCCGGCTAACGCCGAAGATGACGGTGCTGCATACGACCAACTCCGTGCTTCGGTCAACCTGATGGTTGCTTCACTTCTCATCGCCCTTGGCACTTCGCTTAAGCTACCACTCTCTACCACATTCGTGACCTTTATGGTGGCAATGGGTTCGTCGCTTTCCGACCGTGCTTGGAGTCGCGAAAGTGCGGTATTCCGCATTACGGGCGTACTTACTGTCATTGGCGGATGGTTCATCACCGCCGGCGTGGCTTTCTCTGCATGCTTCTTCGTGGCAATGGCGATGAACTTTGGCGGGGTAGTAGCAGTCGTGGTCATCGTGGCACTTGGCATCTATAGCATCATACACAGCCAGCGTCGATTCAATAAGCAACAGAACGAAGAACTGCTTGAGGGTGATTTGCTTTTCAAGCAAATGGTATCGTGCAATGATCGCGATGCTATAATACCGATGCTTAACCGACACATCAATGTAAGTGCGGCTGAGATTCTGGAAAAATATGCTACGTCGCTGATGAATGTCACCGATGCACTCTTTGAAGAAAATCTGCGTACCGTTCGACGTACACTGCGTGATATGGAAAAAGAAAAGCGCGAACTGAAGAACCTGCGTCGCCGCGAGACAATATGCTTGCGTCGTGCCGCTCCGGCTACGGGTGTGCGTCTCAGCACAAGCTTCCACCTTTCTCACAATGCATTGCGCCAGATGCTTTACGGATTGATACGCATCGCCGAGCCTATCCGCGAGCATGTGGACAACAATTTCCTGCCTGTGAAACCTGATTCCGCAGACCATTACCGCCAACTCCGCGGACATCTCGTTTCTCTGATGAAAACTGCAGCCGATGCGTTGCGTGACGCACGCTATGACGAAGTAGCACAGCTTTCCGAGAATTGCCGTGCTGTAGAGAGCAGTTTCTCCCAGTTGCGTGACACAGCAAGCGTGGAAATGCAGGACACGTCTGTAAACCTCACCGCTGCGACCCTGCTTATGCATGTTGCACAAGAGACTGAGCAACTTGCTACCGAGCTGCGCTATTTCCTCAAATGCATACTCTCCTACAAGGCTCTTCAAGCATAAGACGGCACGCTACAATGGAAAGACTCATGGTGAAATCATCCCTTTGCAAGACTGTTCTCATTGCTATGACACTGACCTCACCCTTCTCTGTGCAGGCTCAGGACAATGAGGGTAAGAGACTGAAAGATATGCCTTGGATGCCGCAGGTGAGCGGTACGATACGTGGCAAGTGGGAGTGGCAGCCTAACGAGAAAGAAAGCCGTTTTGAAGTGCGTACCGCTCGTGTGGCGCTTGATGGGTTTATCGTTCCTATAGTGGAGTACAAAGCGGAGATTGATCTTTCTGACGAGGGGAGCATCAAAATGCTTGACGCGTACGCCGGTGTGCTTCCGGTAAAAGGTCTTAATCTGCGGCTGGGACAGATGCGTGTGCCGTTCAGTATCGATGCGCACCGTTCTCCGCACAAGCAGTATTTTGCCAATCGCTCGTTCATCGCGAAGCAGGTGGGCAACGTGCGCGATGTCGGCTTTTACGCGGGTTTCTCCCTTCCTGCCGTGCCTCTGACCATAGAGGCAGGTGCATTCAATGGTTCTGGTCTTACCAATCAGAAGAACTATTGGACAAAAAGCTTCAACTTCTCCGCAAAGCTTCAATATCGTCCTGTATCCTGCCTTACGCTGCAGGCATCCGTGCAGAAAATTTCACCTGCGGACAATGCGGTGTACCTCTACGATGGTGGAGCAACATTCTCCCTTGCCAACTGGACGGTTGAGGCTGAGTATCTGCACAAACACTACACCCATAAGCGCTTCACAGACGTAGATGCTGTGGACGCTTTTGTATGCTATGACATTCCGCTCCGTAAGGTTTTCAAGAAGTTGAGCCTGCTCTGTCGCTACGACATGATGGAAAACCACAGCGACGGCACGACGGATGAGAGCGGGGCTTTCAAACTGACCGATGCAAAACGGCAACGCGTCACGGGAGGCGTAACCCTTAGTCTTGCCAAGAAGATGAATGCCGACCTGCGGCTCAATTACGAGAAATATTTCTATAAGGACATATCTCTTGCAAAACCCTCCGAGCGTGACAAAGCCGTCGTAGAGCTTGTGATACATTTCCCCAACAAATAAAGCCATGTTAGCGCGTTGGCTAAACGCTATCTCTAATAGTTTGTCTCCTCAGAAGTCTGCAAGGACTTCTGAGGAGACTCTGTTTCTAATACTTTGCGAAACCACAAAACGGGAGGGACGGGCGTGGGGGGAGATAAAGGGCGCTTTGGAACCGCTGCTTTCTGTATTTTGCCTTGCTGGACGCGGTACGGGGGAGGGCGGGGCGGGACTTTGGGGAGTGCGCCGCAGTATAGGATGCGCAACTTGCCGTATATTACCTACTTGCGGGTATCTTTTCGCGGCGTGCGGCGGCGGGGCGGGACTTGACAAGTGGATTTTCCCGCTTTTATACTCTGGCGCGGCGAGGAGGGCGGGCTAAAAAAATTTTTTCGGGAGGGGCATTTTTTTTGTGCGCTCGGGGCGGGAAAGGGCAAAATAGGGGAGAAACGGGGATTTTGCCCGTTCCCGCGCTTGCGGGCTTCGGGATGGATTTGCCCCAAATTTTGCCACAAAAAGGCTGCCGCGCTTGCTATGAATTTGGCAAGCGCGGCGGGGCATAAGGGGGAAAGGTGAGGGGGGGGCGCGTCAGCTGTCTTCGCCCCACTCGGCGAAGTAGCCGGTGACGGGAGGCTCGATGCCGTCAGAGCCAATGGTGTACTCCAACTTCTGGCATACCAAGGGGCGGCCGCCTATCACATAGGGCGCGGTGGGGGAAAGCATAGCCAAACCGCCACCCGCCGCTGCTTTCTCTACTACGGGGGAGGGGAACGTGTAGCGGCGTATCAGCCGGCCGCCTACCTTGCCCCCGCCCGCGCCGGAAAAGACTTCGCACAGATAGTAGGGCCAGGAGGATTTTTCCGTATCCAGATACTGCACGCGCATTGTCTGCCCGACGGCAAAGCGGGAATAGCCGCTGACGGTAGGGGGGAGGGAAAGGTCGTAGTAGTCGGTAAGCCCAGAGCCTGTGCTGCCGTCTGTCTTCCACAACTCGCGGAGCGCGTCCATAGCGCTTGCCTGCGGAAACTTGACCGTTCCCAAGCGGACGGGGGTGAGGGTGTTGTATACCGAACCGGCCTCGCCCACCTGCCCAACTTTCCAGACGGGCTGCCAAATGCCACGCTCCACCCAGTCGCTCTGCTCGGGGGCGGCGTAGTAGTGGGCGAGGTAGAGACGGCTCTGGTACTTGGAGGAGCTGTCGCTGCCCTCGCCCTGTATGTCGCCGCTGAGGGAGTAGCCGGGACGGTAGACGGCGTAGGTCTTGGGCAAGCGCAGGGCGTGGCGGTAGAGACCGTGCCACTCTGTGCCGTTGCCGCTGTAACCGGCCTGGTTGTCCCCCGTGCGCAGGGCGGGGCGGGAATAGGGGTTGGCCCGGCACCAGGAAACGGTGACGAAACTTACCTCGGTGTAGCCCACGGGGACTTTGCCTTTGTCCCAAAGCGTGGCGTATGTGCCGCCGGCCAAGTAGGGCGAGGGCGGGACGGCGGAGGGGAGGTATGCGCCGCCGCTTATCTGGCGGGAGGAGCAAGGGACGATGCGGAGCTTCGTCTGGCTGTCGTCGGCGAGGTCGCGCCAAAGGGGGGCTTCGCCGTCTACGCGGGTCAATGCCCACGTGTCGGAGAGGTCGCTGCCCGCAGGCTCGGTGTAGGTGCGTAGCCAAGCGTAGCACTCGGCGCAGAGGGGCATAAAGTTTCTGACCTTGTACCAGTAGCCCTCCTCGGCGGGAGCGGAGAGGTAGCGGTATATCTTGCCCGCGTAGTCTCCGGCTTCCTTGTCGGCCTCGGCTTGGGCTTTGAGTTTTTCCATAGTGGAGAAATCGCTTACCGTAGCGCCCGTCCACGCGGTGAGGGGGAGGGCGGTCTGCTTGCAGGTCTCTTCGAGGTCAAAGCACACATTCCCGGCTGCGGCGGTGGCTACGGCGCTGCTGCTTTCTACGGTGGCTTCCTGAAAGTCGGCGGCAAGGGGCGCGAGGGTGTCGGCTTGCCCGGCGTAGGTGGGGGAGTAGGCGGCGAGGGGGACAAGGTCGACATAACGCACGCCGTCCGCGCCGGTGCGGGCTACGATGAGGCACTGAAAGAAATTCTGCACCTCGGTGATTAGCTCGGAGAGCTTCCAGTGGGGGAGGCAACGGGCGCGGCGCACATTGTCTATAACGGGGCTTACGCATATCAAGCCACGAAAAAGGGCTGACTTTTCGTAGAAAGACCAGTCGCCCTTTTCGTAGCCGAAACACGCGAACACGTCGCGCAGGAGGGGGAGGAAATAGGGCTGCGGGGATATCGGCGCGGTGGCGGGGGAGTAGTAGTAGGTGTCGCTTTGGCTCGGGTGGGCGGTGACTTCGGGGGCGAGGAGCGTGCCGTTCTGCAAATTGAGCAAGGCGGAATATGTGGTGGCGGGGTCTTCTTCGCCGAAACTTGCCTCGTCTACGCTGACGGGGAAAAGCACGCTGTCGGTGTCTTCGGGCGTGCCGTACATTACTTTCGTAGACCACGTGCCGGACGCGGGCGCGTCTTCGTCCCATGAGTCGGCGCTAAGGCCTGTGCCGTCTTCGGGCTGAAAGCAAAAGGCGTGGCGCAGATAGAGCCTTACGCTTTCGTCCAGCGCGTCGCTGCACTCTGACTCGCCCATCCACGTAAGGGTGCGCGTGTCGTAGCCGGCGGGCGCTCCGGCTGCTGCGCCTTGGCGGTTGCCGTCACCGTAATAGGGGACTTTTACCGTAATGGTGGCGGGCAGCCCTGCGTCCTTGAAACAGTAGCCCAGCGGGAGGGTGTCTATGTAGGTGGCTTCTTGGGCGGGGGTGAGGTTGTCGGTGACGGCGAGGCGGGAGGTGAACTGCACCTTTGCCGTGCCGTCTGAAAGGCCGGTGAGCTTTGCCGTGCCGTCTATCACCAGGGGCGGGGCTACGAGCCGTGCCGCCCACTCTTTGCCTACCAAGGGCAAGAGGGCTGCGGCGGGCTGCTGCGGGTATGCGCCGGAGGGGGCGAAGATTGCCCAGTTGTCGGCACAGCCGTCAAGGGGGAGCTGTATCTCCATCGTGTAGTCGGTGGAGGAGCTGCTCGAAGAGGTGAGCAAGGGGTTGGGGCGCGTGAGCTTGAAGGTAGTGCCGGGCTTTATGTAGGCGGGCTTTCCGCCGATGGTGAGTGAGAGCATAGGCGCGGGGGAATGGTGGGAGGGAACAACTATTCCCGAAATTGGGAATTTTTCTTCTGAAACAAGGGCTTTCGCAGGGCGGAACTTGCACGCCCTCGGACGTGCCGGGGGCGGGGTGTACATACCGGGAAAACAAGCCTAGGGATAGTTTTTCCTAGCCCTAGCCCCGTAGCGACGGGGCTAGGGCTTGTAGTGGCTTGGCTCTTAGCCTTTTGCGGCGGGGCTATATGTACACTTGTCGCGGGGGCTATGCGCCGGTGAGGCTCTGGTATCGGCGGAGCTGCTCTGCCACGCCGTCCGTGCCGTCTATTGAGGCTGTGGCGCGTATGCCCCTTTCAAGGACTGCGGCAAGGCGGTCGGTGGCTGCGGCGGAGCGGGCGAGGGCTGCGGCGGTGGCTGTGTCTGCGCCCCCTGCGGAGGTGGCGGCTGTCTGTCCTGTGCCGGTCTGCCCCCCGGCTGCGGCGGCGAGGGCTTCGGGGGTGAGGGCGGCTACCTTGCCGGTGCGCTGCGCACGGTCGATGAGGTCGAGGACGGGGCGCACGGCGGGGTTTTGCACGGCGAGGTGGTTTGCCACAAACTCGCCTTCGTGTACCACGCCGGCTTCCCTGCGGTAGCTTGTGCCGCCGGTGTAGCCGCCGGTGTAGTATGCGGCTTCCTGCGCGGCGTGCTGCTTTTTGATGGTGGCTATCTGTATCGCGCCGAATGCCACGGCTGCGGCTGCGGCTACCGCGCCCAGCGCGGGGCCAACTACGGGGATTGAGGCCATAGACTGGTAGGCCTTTATAGCGTTTATCGCGGTATCGAGGACGGCTTGCGCTATTTCTATCTTTGCTTGCTTCTTGCTTGCTTTCTTCTTTATCGCGTTGAGGGCTTTCTGCTTTTCTTCTTCGAGCCTTTGCCCCTCGGCGGAGTTTTTGCCGACGGCTTCTATCTCTGCGTCGTAGCGTGCCGTGACGCGGGCTTCTTGCAGGGCTGCGTTGGCGCTGACAAGGGAGGTGGCGTTGCTTAGCCCCGAAGATACTGCGGAAAGGCTTTCCGTGGCGAGGGAGGAGTAGGCTTGCCACTGCGAGGCGGAAACGTCCTCGGAGGCCTTGGCGTGGTCTTCCTGCATTTGCTTGCTGCGGGCGTAGTACTCTTCCTCGCTTATTTCCTTTGCATCGAGCTGCGCTTGGAGGGCCGCGGTGTCGGCTGCGTAGTTGTTGTCGAGCGCGGCGGCTGCGGCGTTGGCCTCGGAGACTTGCAGGGAGGCGCGTGCCACGCCTGAAAAGGCGCTGCCGTCCTGTACCTTTGTGCTTGCGTCTCCGGCTGCGGCGCGGGCGCGGCTTGCCATATCGGCTGCGCCGGGGGTGAGCGTGCCGCTCTTCCCCTCGGTGGAGTAGCTGTCGGCGAGTGCCTTGCGCATAGAGGCGTAACGGCGCTGTATTTCGAGTTTGCCCTGCTCGGTGGTCTCGGTGGCGGAGAGTTCGGCCTGTTCGAGTGCATTGAGCCACGCCATCTCTTGCGTGTACCTTTCGGTGGCGGACTGCGCAAGGTATTTCTTCTTTGCCTCGGCTATCTGTTTCTGCAAATTCTCTTCGCGCAGTAGGCGGTCGGCCGCCTGTTGCTCTTCGAGCTTTGTCTCTTCGGCGTGCAGGGTCTCGGCTTCCTTTTGGGTGGCTGCGCCGTGTTCTCTGAGATACTGCACGCGCTTTGCCTGTGCCGTGAGCTGTATGCGGGAGAGGGCTTCTTGGTGCTGAGTGGCGGTGAGTTCGCCCCGGTTGTAGGCTGCGTTTGCCGCGTTTTGCTCTTCGCGGCTTTCGCGCTCTATGTCTTGCAGAGACCACGCGGCCGCCTCTTCGCGGCGTGCTTGCTCGGCGGCTTGCTTTTCCTTTTGCAGGCGTGCGGTGGTGGTTTTGTCCCCCTCGGCTTCGGCAAGGGCTTTCGTGTAGTAGTCGGTGTCTATTTCGTAGAGGCGGCGGCGGTAGGCTTGCCACTGCGTCTCGCCCTCGCGTGTCTGGATGGTGAGCATTGCGTACTCGGCGGAGACTGCGGCGCGGGCTTTCTCGGCTGCGGTCTGCAAGGCGGTGAGGTCGGCGGTCTTTGCCGTGCCTGTGGCTTTGCCGGTGGATGAGGTGCTTGCCGTGCTTGCGGAGGTGGTGGCGGGAGACGTACCCCCGCCCGCGTTTTTCACCACTTCGGCGGCGAGACCTTTGTCTTTGGACAGGCGCTTTTGCAGCTCTTCCTGCGTGCGGCGGGCGTTGGCTGCTTTCTGCTGTGCCTTGGCGAGGGCTTCTTCGTTTTTGGCTACTTCTTCGCCTTTGCGGGCTATCGCCGCCTGTTGCGCGAGAAGGTCTGCGTCAAGCCCGCCGTCCTGTACGGAGGCATAGTTGTAGCGTGCGGCTTCCCGCTTCTTGGCGTATTCCGCTTCCATCCGTTCGAGGGCGCGGCGGGAAAGGTTGACGTTGTTTTGCTTGCGGCCTATTTCGTTTTCTGCCTGCACTTCGCTGCGTGCCGCGTCTGCCATTTCGTCTTCGTAGGCGCGGGCTTTTGCGGCTCGGCGGAGGTTTTCAATGTAGCGGTCGAGGGCTGCGGTGTTTTCGTTGTAGAGTTTTCCCTCGGCGGTAAGGTCGGCATTGTAGCCGGGGACTGTCTGGCGCAGTCGGTCGAGGGCGGCTTGGCGGTTGGCGAGGCTTTGGCTGTTGTCGTGCAGTATGCGGGTGAGGGTGCGGACGGCGGCGGCTTGGCGTGCGGTCTCTTCCTCGGCTTTCTCTCCGGCTCGGGTGACGGCTTGCTGTGCTGCGGCGTTGGCCTTGGCTGCGCTCTCGGCTTGCCTTTGGGCTGCGGTGAGGGCGGGGGTGCGGCGCGTGAGGGCTACGACTGCCGCGCCTACTGCGAGGAGGGCGGAGGCGAGCAATAGCCACGGGTTGGCCTTGCAGACGGCGTTGAAGGCTGCCATAGAGGCGCGGGCTTTGGTGAGGTTGCCGCTTAGGGCGAGGACGGCGGCTTGACCCAGCGAGGTGGCGGCCGTCCACGCCTTTTGCGCCGTGGCGGCTACTGCGGTGGCTGCGGCGTGCAGCTTTACGGTGGCTGCGGCGTAGGCGTTGGCTGCGGCGAGGGAGAGGACGGAGGCGGCGAGGAGGGCGAGGGTGGCTTTGTTTTGCCCCGCCCATTTTGCCACGGCGGAGAGGGTGTCGGCAAGCGAGGCCGCGCCTTCAAGGGTGCGGACGTAGGCGGGGTAGAGCTGCTCGCCCAGTGAGACGGAGAGTTGTGCGGCCTTGTCGCGTGCCTTGGCAAGCTCGGCGGCGGCGGTGGAGTTGGCTATCGCGGCTTCGTTGGTGCAGGACGTGCCGGCGGTGAAGGCTTCGTTGGCTTGCTGCTGCGCGTCGCGCACGTCGGAAAGGCGGGCGGAGAGGGTGGAAAGGGTCTGCGTCACGCCTGAGCCGGACATTCCCATTTCGGCGAGTATCGGGGCGAGGGAGTCAAAGCCGCCCTTTTGCTGCAAGGCGGAGAGAAACTCGGTGATTGCGGCGTTTGCGTCCGTGCGCAACAAGTTGGCGAATTTCTCAACTTCGAGGCCTGCCGCCGTTGCCATCTTGGCGGGGTCTTTGAAGAGGGCGGAGATGGTGTTTTGCAAGGCGGTCGCGCCGCGCTCTACGCCCACTCCGCTCTGGTCCATCACGGAGGCAAAGCCCATCACTTGCGCCTGTGTCAGCCCGGCTTGCTTTGCCACGCCGGCGAGGCGGTTGGTGAATTCGAGAATGTAGCCCTCGGAGGCGGACGAACTTTGTGCAAGCTCGTTTATGGCCGAACCGGTGGAAAGCATTGCCTGTTTCAGCCCCAGCCGGTCGCTGTCCCCGAAGATGTCGGCGAGCTTGCCTATGTTTTTCACCGCGTCTTCGCCCAAGTCTTCGCCCAGCGCGAGGTTTATCTGGTCGGCGGCCTGCACAAAGGCGAGTATGTCTTCCTTTCCCTGCAAGCCCAAGCGCCCCGCGTCGGCTGCGAGGTCGTTGAGCTTTGCCGTGGCGGTGGCTGTGTCCATCTTGCGGAACTCGGCGTTGAGTTCTTCGACCTGCTCTTTGGCGAGGCCTGTGTACTTGGTGACGTTAGCCGTGTGCTGCTGGAAATCGGCGTACTGCTCTACAAGCCCGCCCATCTTCGCGAGGGCGGCGCTTACGCTGTCTATCGCGGTGCGTGCGGTGAGGGCAAAGCCTTGCCATTTCGTACCCCAAGAGGCGAGGCCGTCCTCGGCTGCGGTGCGCTCTTCGCGTATTTGGCGGAGCTGTGCGTCTACGCCGCGCAGGGCTTCGGTGTATTTGTTCCACTCTGCGCTTCCGCGCTCTATGCCGCTGTCATTGAGCAAGGCGGTGAGCTGACGGCGTATGCGGCGCAGGCTCTTTTCGTTTTCGCCCGAAAGGTCGCCCAGAGCCTTGCCCCACGCTTCGGAGGAAAGCGTGAGGTCTTGCATTTCGCGGCGGGTGGCTTCGATAGCTTTCTGCGTCTTGCGCAGTCCCTTTGCGTCGCCCTCGGCCTGGAAACGGGCTTTCAGGTCGGAGAGTTTGGAAAATTCCTTTTCAAGCTCGGCGAGCCGCTTCTTCGCGTCGGTGAGCTTTACGTCAATGGAAAGGGTGACTTGGTCGGTATTTGCAGCCATAGGGCGGGAGGGGATTGGTAGGGGGAGAGGGAGAATTTTATTTCAAGACGGAGAGCGTGCTGGCGGCCATGTCTCCGGCTATGCGCGTGAGGCGGGCGGCAAGGACGCGGCGGGAGATGGCCCACGAAAGGCTGTACCACTGCGTGCGCTCTCGCGGCTTGCCCTTGCCGTGGGCTATGCGGTAGGCTTTGCCCAGGAATTCGAGGTCGCCGCCGTTGCCGCGCCGGTAGCCGTTGCCCGTACCCGCGTCTACGTACACGCCGTAGCGGACGAAACGAAACTCCATCGCGGCTTCGCTCTCGGCTATGCGCGTAGCGCCTTGCCGTATAGAGTTGAGCAATGTGCCTGTTTCTACCGCGCCTGAGGCAATGAGCCGGTCGCTCCATATCTGCACCATCTGCCGCGCCCATGCGGCGTTGTATGCGGCGAAGTCGCGGGAGGTGTCGCGTGTCTGTGCCATAGTCGGGAGGGTTTAGGCGGACGGGGGATTTGGGGTTTAGGCAAACTCTTTGGAATACTCGGCGGAGAATACGCGCCCCGTGGGCGTGGGCGGCTCTTCGTCCGTCCATTCGCCTTTGTCGTAGACAAGGGACACCGGCTCTTCCACGGTAGCCATAAAGTAGAGGCAGGCAAAGCCCGTGGCGAAGTACTGCGAGACTTCGGTGGAGGGCATGTCCTCGCAGCGGAGAAACACCAAGGAGTCGGCAAGGCGGTCGCGGTCGCGCAGGAAACGGCTCTGAAACTGGCGGAGTAGTTCTCTCGCCTCGGTCATTGCCTTTTGCCTTGCCGTTTCGTCCCCGAAAGTGTGGCGGCGGAGTATGAAGACGGTAAAGGTGCGCCTGACAAACCACCCGCCCCCGCCCTCGCGTACGGTCTTGCCCGTTGCCGTGTCGTCGGATAGTACAAGTCCGGCGGCTTTCTGGAATTTGTCTACCGCCCCCTGCAAGGTTTCTATCCCTGAGCAAGAGGCGTAGCGGTAGCCGCCGTCGCGGCAGAGGCGGTTGGCCGCCGTGAGGGTGCGGAGGTAGGAGTGGAAGTCAAACATAACAACAACTTACTTTCTTCGTGTGTCTGCGCCTTTCGGCGCGTGTGTCTCGGCGCGTGTGTCTGCGGTGCGCTGTCTCGGCCTTTCGGGCTTGGTGGCGCGTCAGTCAGCCACGGCGGGCGCGTCCGCGCCGTCCGCTTCCATAGCGGCGAGGGCTGCGGCCTGCTGCCGTGCCTCAAACTCTTCTTTCTCTTCTGCCGTGGCTTCGCGCCACGCGTCTTCGCTGTCAAGGGAGGAGAGCGCGACGGTGGTGCAGTAAATGCGGCTTCCGTCCGGCGTGTCGGCGGCGGCCTGCGTGAGGTACTTGCCCTCGGGTGCTTCGAGTGTCTGCATAGTGCGTGTGCGGGTTAGTTTGTTTTGTATATATATGATATGGTGTGCCGCGCCTTACTTCGTGACGGTGTAGCCCTTTGCCGTGAGCGTGGCTATCTCGGCGGTGGTGAGCGCGGCGTAGGTGTTCGATGAGAGCTTCAGCGTCATTGTCCCCATTCCGTTTGCGGCGCGGTCGTAGAGGTTGAGGAGGGTCTTTGCGGTGTTCTGCCCGTAGTTGTTTTTCTTCCACTGCGTAAAGCCGGAGAGGTCGAGCACGGGGCTGTCTCCGGGCATCTTGCCCCAGCCCTCGCCCGCGTACACGTCGGTGAGTGAGGCGACGTCCCCGCCCATTCGGAATGTGGTGAGCGAGGAAAAGTCCCAGCCGGAGAGGTCTATGGAGGCGAGGCTGCCACAGCCGGAGACGGAGCCGGTGATGCTCTTCACCTTTGACGTGTCCCACTGGCTGAGGTCTATCTGCCCCGTGAGGCGGCCGCAAGCGTAGAGGAAATTGTTTAGCTCCGTCGCGGAGGAGGTGTCCCAGAGGGACGGGTCTGCCTTTTCGAGGGCGGTGCAGGTGTGCAGCCCGCGTATCTGCGGAAAGGAGGAGGTGTCGAGGCTTTCCAGCCCGTCTATGCGCGTGACGCGGGGAGTGGCTACGAAGAAGGACATTATCGCCGCGCCGCCTGTGTCTATCGCCGTGATGTCGGCGGAGGTGAGCAAGGGGAGCGCACAGAAAAAGCGGTCACCGGCACGCCACTTCACCTTTTTGCCCGTAAAGCGCACGGTGCGCAGGGAGCGGGTGGCGGCTTCGTCGAAGACAAGGGAGGTGAGGGTATCGTCGGCGAGGGAAAGGTCGGTCTCGTACGGCTTGTGCGCCGTGAGCGTGTGCGCCGTGCCGTTGATGGTAATGGTGCAGTCTTCGCCCGCAAGCGCCATAAAGTGCGTGACGGCTGCCGTGCCTCCGCCGCTTTCTTCGAGTGCCGTGATGCGCGTGCCGTGGCTTTTCAGCGTGTCGGCGTGTGCGGCAAGCTCGGCTGTGTGCGCGTCTGCCGTGGCTTGCGCGGCTTCGGCTTTCGTGCTTGCCGCGCTTGCCGCAGTGCTTGCGCTCTCGGCTTTCGTGCTTGCGCTTTCGGCGGCGGTCTTTGCTTCGCTTGCCGCAGTGCTTGCGCTTTCGGCTTTCTCGCTTGCGCTCTCGGCGGCGGTCTTTGCTTCGCTTGCCGCAGTGCTTGCGCTTTCGGCTTTCTCGCTTGCGCTCTCGGCGGCGGTCTTTGCTTCGCTTGCCGCAGTGCTTGCCGCGTCTGCCGTGCTTTGTGCTTTCGTGCTTGCCGTGGCATTGTCTGCGAGGCTTTGGCAAATGTCTACAAGGAGCGAGCCGACGCGCTCGGGGGTGTTCTTTCCCTCGCCGGTCTCGGTGCGTATCTGCTCGGCGCGGGTTTTCATCGTGTCTGCCATAGTGCGTGTGTGTTTGCTTGTGTGGGAGAGAGGGGGCGGGCGTTATTTCGTGACGGTGTAGCCGGCTTGGTTGAGGTAGGTGACTCCGCCCATCTCTTGCAGGGAGGCGTAGGCGGATGCGGTGAGCTTTATGGTCATTTTGCCCAGGCCAAGAAGTGAGCGGTTGGGGAACAGAAGGAGATTTTTCACGCCGCCCGTCCACGCGGTGAGCGGGGAGAGGTCGAGCGTGGGCGTGCCGGGCATTTTGCCCCAGCCCGCGCCAAGCTCCAAGGACTTCAAGGCGGTGCAGCCGTAGAAAATGTTGGTGAGCGCGGTGACGGCGGAAAGGTCCCAGCCGGAGAGGTCGAGCGACTCCAATGCCGCACAGCCGTAAAACATTTGCGCCACCGTGGTGACCTTTGACGTGTCCCACTGGCTTATGTCCCCCGTGTCCGTGAGCTTGGCGCACTGGCAGAAAAGGGTGGCAAGATTGGTGCATGCGGAAAGGTCCCACGTGCTGAGGTCTGCTTCCTTTATCTGGCAGTCTTGGAAAAGGCTCGTCATCTTGGTTACCTTTGACGTGTCGAAGTGGCTTAGGCCGTCTGCCTTTTCGAGGGGGCAGCCACCGAAGAGCGACTCGAGGGAGGTGCGGGCGGAGGTGTCGAGGGCGGAGAGGTCGGCGCGGCGCAGGGCGGTGCAGTTGTATAGGGTGAGGACGGAGCCGGAGACTTTCACCTTCCGCCCTGTGAGGCGGAACACGCACAGGGCGCTCTTTGCCGCGGCGGAAAGGGTGAAGGACGTTATCGCCGACGTCCCTGCGGGGAACGTGTAGCGGTAGGGCTTGCGTGCGGAAATGGAATGCACTGTGCCGTTTACCGTAATGGTGCATGCGGCGGAGGCTACGCACTCCATCAGGGTAAGGCCGCCGGAGTCGGCGAGGGTCTGCACCTGCGCTGCGGTCATAAGCCCGGCGCTGGCGGACGTTGCAAGGGGTATCGCGTCCGTGTACTGCGCGTTGAACGTCTGCCCGAAGAGCGAGGGGACGTACTTGTGTCCGTCCGCGTCCCACGCAAGGCGGTCGGGGAATGCGCACGCCCAGTCGTCGCGGCTCTGTATCTCCGTGCGCGACGCGTCCGTAAAGTAGATGCACCGCTGGTAGAGTTTGTCGCGGTTGAAGAGAAACTGGCGCACCGTCGCGTCGTTGAAACTCTGTATGCACACCATGTTGCACTCCTTGCCCGCCTTGGAATAGTGGGCGTGCAGTATGCAGTTGGCGTTAGACGAACAGTAGTAGATGTCGCCAAGCGCGTCCAGCACTTTCCGCTCGGTCTCAAACTCGCCCATATCGCAGAATGCCCTTTGCAGCCGGGGGATGGAGTTTCCTACCACGTCGGCGAGTATCTTGTAATTGTTGTCTATGTCTGTGCGCAGGGCTTTGTCCCCGCCCTCGCGTGCGGCGGTCTCGGTGGCGAGGGCTGCGGCGCGTGCCGTGCTTTCGTCTTCGAGTGCGGTGGCAATGTCTGTCAGTATCG
The DNA here is from genome assembly GCA_963651485.1 of Alloprevotella sp. GTDB lineage: Bacteria > Bacteroidota > Bacteroidia > Bacteroidales > Bacteroidaceae > Alloprevotella. The sequence continues at coordinate 28,086 of CAVJPT010000002.1, forward strand.
TGCCGACGCGCGTGGCGGTGTTTTTGCCCGTTGCGGTTTCGTCGCGTATGACGGCGGCCTGTTCTTTTATCGTAGCCATAGGGCGGGAGTTTTTAGGTGTGTGCGGGTGGGGTTATCTGTTGCGTATCTTTTCCAGCTCTTGCGCCTCGCGTGCCTTTGCGTCAAGCTCGGCGAGTGCGCGGTAGGTGTCGGCTTCGAGTATCGCGCTTTCCTTTGTGAGGTCTCCGCCGGTGAGGGCGCGTATCTCTGCGTCCATTACCTTTTCGGGCGTGAGCGCGGGGGAGGGGGAGGAAAGCGAGGCGGTGAAGAGGCATCGCCACTTTGCGGCTGCAAAGGCGTGCCACGCGGCGAGCCAGAGCAAGAGCGCGTAGCGGTCGGCGGGCGAGGGCTTGCAGCGCCTGAGGGGACGGCGCGGGGCTTGCCACACTATCTCGGCGAGTGCCGCGAAGATTTCGTCCTGCACCTTTTCGGGGGCGGAGGCGGAGGCGAGGGCGGCCCGGTATAGGTTGGTAAGCCGGAGGTAGTCGGCAAAGGGCGTGCCTTGCAGCGTGGGCTGCACTTTGAGCCTTGCGCCCCTCGGGGCAAACAAGGGCGGCACGTCGGCAGCCTCGGGCGCTTCGCCTATCCACGCGAGCGCGGCAAGGGCTTCGGCGGGTACGGGGCGGCTCTCCGGCTTGTTGGTGAGCAAGCGGCGGAAAGCCTTTCCCTCGCGCCTTGCCAGGAACCTTGCCGCCGCGTCCCTTGCCGTGAAAGCCCCGGAGCCCAGCAAGGCGCAGAGGTAGCGCCCCTCAGCCTGAGAGAGCGCGTGCCAGCCTGTGGGCAGTGGGCGGGAAAGGGAGAGCGTGGCGGGTTTCATAGCGGCGGAGTGTATGGTATGATTTAGCGGGTATGTTTTACCCGAAGAAATAGACGGGCGCGTCCTGCGTGTTTTCATACCTTGCGGAGTGCCACGCGCGGCGCTCGGCGGAGGCGTGCCACTCTGCGGCGTAGGCTTCGGGCGTGGAGTCGAGCGTGACGCGCAGACGGATGTGCAGACGGGAGAGCAGCGGGCGGGCGGCGCGGTCGGCATTTGCCCAGAGGGCGGAGATTTGGCGGCACGTCTGCACGGCGGGGGCGAGCGCGGCTTTCTCCGCCGCGTCGGGCGTGTACTGCGCTTTCAGCAGGCGTGCCGCCATCGCGGGGCTTATGTGGTCGGAGATGTCGGCGAGCGCCTCGGCAAGGCGCGGGGCAAGGCTTTCCGTCTCTTCTCCGCGCACGTCCTTGCCGTCCGCCTTTATCCCTGCGGCGCGAGCCTCGGAGACGGTGGGGACGAAAGTCCTTGCTTCTTCGGGGTACTCGGCGAAATAGGCGGAGAGGATATGGTCGTAGGCAGTGGCGGCGAGTGCGCGGCAGCTCTCTCGCACGGCGTTTACCCTTTCGCGGGAGGCGGGGGCGAGGTTTTGCGTGTTGACCACGCCAAAGCCCGTGCCTGTGGCTATCACGTCAAGGTGGGGCAACGCGTCGTATACGCCGCGAAAGACGGCGAAGTCGGCGAGGAACGGGTAAAGCCCGTCTACGGTGTCCGCCCACGCGCATACCGTGACGGGGTCAGCGCCGCCGACGCGCGGCGCGGCGTAGCCCTTTGCCGCCTTGCGTGCGTAGGGCAGCACCTTGTCGTAAAGCGACGTGTCCCCCTCGGGGGCGGAAAGCTCGGGGAGACGTGCCTCGAGTTGGGCTTGCGTGATGTCTTCCATTTGTCGGGGTGCTTATGTGGGTTTACTGCGCGGGCGTGACGGTCTGCGCGTCCGTGTGGGAGTCGAGGGTGGTGAGCAGTGTCATCGGCACTTCGGGGCGCGTGTGCGCCCATCCGTTGAAGTCGCACGCTATCTGCAAGGGGACGAGCAATAGGTCGTGGAACGATTTCTCGCACGCCTGTTTCATCGTGAAGAGTTCGCGTTTGTCAGAGCCGGAATTGTTGCTTTGGCTCTTTCCCGGGACCGCGCCTACAAGGTTGGGGTGTACGTTGTCGGCGTAGCAGAGCGTGTTTGCGGCCACGTTGATGTCATCGCCCCAGTCACCGCCCTCCTTAGCGCCTTCAAGGTTTTGTATGCGTATGTCGCGCACTTCGTGTCCGTCGGGGTCAACGTAGTAGCGCGTGATGAAGGCCTTTCCGGAGTTTTCCACGCCCGCCACGAAGTCGCGAATGTTCTCTTTCTCTCGCTTGACGCGTGCGGCCTGTTCTTCGGGGTCGGTAATGCCCTCGTCCTCGCAGAGGCGCTCGAAGTAGCCGCGTACTATCTCTATCTGGTACTTTACGCTGACGTGGTTGCGGAGCTTTGCGCGTTTGCCCGCGCTAATCATTCGCTTTTCGTCGTAAGAGCCGCCCCGGAACATAGCCGAATAGTACGGCACGGGGTAGTACTGGCATCCCGCCGTCGGGTAGCGCATAAGCACGGCAAACTTCCGCGCCGGCGTGAGCGGCCGGCTTACGCTTTCGCCCGTGTAGGGGTCGCGCCCCATGCGTTCCATAAGGTCGCCGTACGGGTCGGCGAGGGAGAGCAGCGGTATGCGCTCCACCGTCCCCGGGGCGGGCGAGCCGTGGCGGAAGTCGGCATAGAAAATGTTGGCAATGCGCCCCGTGCGGTCTGCGGCTTCGAGGCGCACGTAGCAGGCTTCCTTGTGCCGTATTCGGTTGACGCGCTTGCCGTCCTTAGAGAGTATCAGCACACAGACGGAGAAAAAGAAATATTTCATGTCCGTGCACTGGTTGAGGAAATAGGACGGGAGGCATTGCTGGCGCGCCCAGCGTGCGGAGTCTTCGGCTTCGGCTTTCAGGGCGCGGGCCTCGGCGGGGGTGTCCGTGGGCGAGGGCGCGGGCAGGGCAAGGCGCACGCCCTGTCCGTAGCAAGTAATCACGTTGAAAAACTTGTTTTGCGCCGTCACCTCGTCCCCGTCTACAAGGCGCATCAGGTCGTAGGGGAGATGGTCGTCCGCGCCCCAAGGCACATATCGGCGGCGCGGCATACCCGGCACGGGGCGCGTGGTGAGCGTGCGCCCGTCCGTATCGAAGAGCGCGGTGGTGTCGGCTACCTCGGAGATGGAGGCCTTTATGCCGTCCGGCGTTACGTTTATGATATCCATAAGGCGTGAGCGTGTTTTGTCTTTTTCGTTACCAGTATATCGTCCGCCCGTCTATCTCGAAAAGGCAGCAGTCGCGGAATTGGCGAACCTCGCCGGAGGGCAATAGCCTCGCCTTGTGCGTGGCTCGGCGGCGGAAAGAGGAAAAGCAGACGGCACGCGGGTAGGTGAGAATGTCCCCCGTGCTTGCTTTCCATAGCCTGAGCCTGTGCGGCTGTCCGTCCTCGAAGAGGCGGAGCGCGGTGGTGCGGTGTATTACGGGCATAGGCGTAGGGCGTGCGGGTGTGTCGTTATTGGAACGTGTCGTCGTGCGTGTAGTCGAACACTTTGCCCGTCACCGCCGGCCGGCAGAGCATAGAGCCGGAGCGAGCGCGGCGCAGGGTGTAGGACGCGGAGACGCGTGCCGTGCGGTCGTTGGTGGGCTTTATTTCCGCCTCGGTGAGCGTAAGCTCTTCGCCCGTCTCTCCGTCAAGGAGCAGCACGGAAGAGGCGAGGTCGCGTGCGGCGGGTATCTCTTCGGCTATCAGCGCCCCCGTGTGCCACGTCTCGGCGGGGGTGACGGAGGCGGCGGCGTTGCGCGTAAGCCCGCCGACGGCAGCCTGAGTGTAGGACGGCTTGTACTCTTCCTCCACGTCCCCGTAACACCAGAGCGTGCTGAGGTCGTGGAAAGCGGAGAGGTAGGCGAGCGGGCGGGGGAAGCAGTCGTTGCCCGCGCCGGAGGCTATGTAGTAGGTAAAGTGCCTGTCCCCGGCTATCAGCTCTATGCTGACGGGCGGCACGCCGCGTATGTCTTCGGGCAGGGCTTTGTCGTCGGCTACGGAGGTGGGGCGGAAAAGGCAAGCGTAGAGCGTGCGCACTCCGCCGCTGTCCTGCACAGAGAAAAGCCGCGCAGCCACGGTGTCCGTTTCACGCACGCGCAGTTTTCCGCCCGCCGCCCACGTCACGCGCATAACGTACGGGAATACCTTGCCGGAGTTTTCCGCCCAAAAGCAGAGCCTTTCGTAGTCGGAGTGCAGCGGCATGCGCTTTGCCGTGCCGGGGGCCATGAAGCGCGACTCCACCCACTCGGCGCACGTCACGGGCGCGTCCGCCTCGCAGGGCATTATGAAATATCGCGCCGAAGACTCGGCGTACACTCCGCTTTCGTGCGTCTCTTCCCACTCTTCGGGCGTGACGAAAGGCTCGGGCCGTACGGTAAGGACACCCTCGGTGGCGGGGTACGGGAAATAAGTAAGGATAGGCACGCGCGGCTTTTCCGCCGTGAGGAAACGGCGGCGCGTCGCGGCGCGTATGAGCGGGGCAAGCCCGGAGAGCGTGACCCCGTCCCCGACACCCGTGAACGTGCCGGAGACAATCTCCGTATCGCCAAGCGACACGGTGACCTGTATCGTCCGGCTTTCCACCGGGAAAGAGAGCGTGTCAAGCTCGTGCGGGAAATAGAGCGTAGGCGCGGCCATAGCGTGCGGGGTGTCTTCGGGTTTTACTTTTTCAGCCGTCGCAGGGCGTACACTGCGGCGTATATAGATAGGACGGCAATGCCGGCAAAGAGGGCGCGGCGCAGGGCGAGCGCCGGCACTTCGGCAAAGGCGGGGCGCGTGCGCGTATCCGTGCTTTTCTCCGCCGTGCTGTCGCGGCGGGAAAGGTATACCGTGTCGCGGCGCAGGGCGGAGGCGGAACGGTCGGCGGAGGACGTGCGGTCGCGCCATACGGTGCGCGTGCGCGTGACGTATACGGTGTCCCCGCGCCTTTCCTCGCTTACGCGCAGCGTGTCGCGCAGTGTGAGCGTGTCGCGGGAGGCAATGCGCACGGTGTCCGTGCGCAGTGCCGTGCGCAGGGTCTCCGCCACGGCCGTGCGCGTGCTTTCCGAAGAGAGCGAGCGGCGCACGCAGGACGGCAGAAAGGCCATAGCCAAAGCGGCGAGCAGGACGGCGGGGAGCAGACGGCGTGTCACGGTATGCGGTAGGCTTTGCCCCCGTTGGGGGTGAGGGAGTCGTGGGCTATCGCGCAGACGCGTCTGCGCCACCCGTTTTCAAATTTCCTTTGCGAGGGGCGCTGTATCACTATCGCCCTGAGGTAGCCCAGGCGGCGGTCGCGGTAGGCCTCGAAGAAAGCGCGGCGGGACGGCACGGCGTTTACCGCAGCGGCGGTAGCCTTGCCCACCACGCCGTCAAGGGCGAGGGGCGGCTCTGACGGGAATTTCTCGTTGTACGTCTTTTGCAGGGCAAGCCCAGCCTGAGCCGGGCCGGAGTGCCAAGCGAAGTCGCAGAGCATAGCGCAAAGCCCCGCGTCTTCTATGAGCGGGCATCCCGCCTTTTCCCAGTACTGGCGGCGCAGTATGTCCGTCCACTCTTCCTTGGAAAGGTTGCGCAGCGTGCCGAGCGACGCGTCAGGCAGTCCCGCCTGTTTGCGGTACTTGCGCAGCACGCCGAAAGTCACGCCCATATTGGTAGGGCCGCCACGGTCGGCGGGGTCGTTGACATACCCGCCCTCGTAGGAGAGTATAAAAGGGACAATCTTTTCTATATCCATACCCCAAAGATACCAATAAAGCGTCTAACGGGCAAACCTTTACGCCTTTTCTTCCTTACTCTCCGCAGCGGCGGACGCGCCCGCGCTTTCAGACACTGCGGCGGCACTCTCTGCGGCACGCGCGGCAAGGGTCGGGAGCTTAGAGCGCAGCTCGGAAAACTTCGAGCTGACGTAGATGGAAACGCCGAAGATAGAGCCGGCATAGATAAGGCACTGGGCGAAAAACCACAGCACGCTGTCGCTTATCTCGCCTACGGGCGGGACGATGAAGCCCGCAACGGAAAGGGCAACGCCGGCGGCGAGCATTCCCACTGCGCTCCACACTTGAAAGGACGTGCGCTTTTCGGGGGTCATAGGGCGGGGTATGGTTTAGGGTACGACTTGCATTTCATACCGCAAATATACACACGCACGCGGGTACGCGCAAAAGACACAAAGCCCGCCCGCTATGCCGGAGCGGCAAGGCGGGCGGGCGCACTATAACCCAAAATACAAAGCAATGGAATAGAAGGAAAACTTTCCGGCAAAGTTATGCACGCCGCGCGTACCGTGCAAGCCTTTGGCTTACAAATATGTTTTGGCGCGGGCGTACACGTTTTGCGGGCGGGGCGCGTATTTGGGCGCGGCGGGCGCGGCGGCGTACTTTCGCGCAGCGTCCCGCCACTCGCACGGCGGAGCCCGCACCGGCGCAGTGGGGAGCGAGGGACGCGCAACAAATTCATACCCTTAACCCAAAAACAAACCCAAAGAATGCAGTACGCAGCAGTAAAGAAACGCAACCCCTTTGACGACTCCGTGAAGTGGTACGCTCAGGCAGCGCCCGCCGCGCCCGTAGAGTCGGAAAAGATAGCCCGCGAAATCAGCGACACCAACACCGTCACCGACGCAGACATAGCCGCCGTATTGAAGAGCCTGCAGCGCGTCATCGCCAACCATCTCGCCGACGGCCAGAGCGTGCGCCTCGGTGACCTCGGCTCTTTCCGCGCCACCATCACCTCGGAGGGGCAAGCCACGGAAAAGGCCGTGACGGCAAACACCATCAAGGGCGTGCGCGTGCGCTTCACCCCCGGCGCTTGGCTCAAAAAGCAGCTCAGCGTAAAGGCGGGCGCAGTGTCCTTTGCAAAGGCAAGCGGCAGCACCGAAAGCGGCACTCAGCCGGAGGCGTGACGCGAGGGGGCGCGTAGCCCCCGCGCCGCGCGGACTGCGGCGCACACATACAGACGCACACCGGCTCTGAAAGGGCGGGCAAGGACGGCACAAAGCCTACTTGCCCGCCCGTTTTTTTTATATGCAGAAAAACGCGGTACAAGGGCGGTACTCTCGGATATTTGCCGTACCTTTATACACAGATAGTTAGGTGCAGAACGTGGGTGTATTTTGCCCGCACGCGCGTAACGTATACTTTTGCGCATATCATACCTACAAAACCATATCACGCAACCTTATGAAATACGACCTTTTGCTCACCGGCACAGTCGGCGCGTACCCGTTCACCACGGAGTGCGTGGCGGAGGCGCTTGCCGAAAAGGACGGGCAGGAAGAGCTGCACGTCTTCCTGTCCTCATTCGGCGGGGACTTGCAGACCGCCCTGCAAGTACGCGCCCTTTTCGCCGCACGCGGCGGAGTAGTGTGCCACCTTGCCGGCTTTGTAGCCAGCGCGGCGACCGTGATAGCCACGGGCGCGGCAGAAACGCTCATCGCCCCCGACGCGCTCTACCTTGTACACCGCACGCGGTGCAGCGTCGACGTGCTTGCCGACGGGCTGACGGCGGACGAAATAAAGGGACGCGCCGAAGCCCTCATGCAGACCAGCGGCACGCTCACTCAGGCAGACGCGGCGCTCGCCGCCATCTACGCCGAAAAGACGCGCAAGGACGAAGACGAGATGCTCGCCCTTATGGAAGAGGAAAAGTGGCTCGCCGCGTCTGAGGCCGTCTCGCTCGGTTTCTGCGACTGGGAGGAAAAGCCCGAAGACACGGCAAAGGGCGCACAGAGCGCAGACGCGCTCGCGGACGTGGCGAAGATAGCCGCGGCCTACGGCTTGCCCTCGCCCACCGGAGGGGAGCGCAAGGGCGGGCAGTGGCTACGCGACTTGCTCGCCGGCTTTGCCGCAAAGGGCGAAACCGCCGAACTCCGCCGCCGCCTTGCCGAAACCGAAACGCGCCTCGCCGCTATGCAGGAAGAGGCGGGCAAAGCCGAAGAGGGAAAGGCACACGCCGCAGAGCAGCTCGCAGCCGCAGCCGAAGAGAGCGAAGCCCTCAAAGCGAAGCTCGCCGAAACCGCCGAAGCCCTCAAAGCCGCAACGGCGGCACGCGAAGAGGCAGAGGCACGCGCCGAAGCCCTGCAAAGCGAAGCCGAAGCCCTCAAAGCCTACGCCCTGCGCCTCGAAAAGGCAGACGGCGCGGAAGACACCACCGCAGGGCTTGCCACCGCCGAAGCCCAAGCCGACGAGCAAAGCGTAAGGGCAAGGTACGAGGCAATGCGCCACTTGCTCTGACACGCGGCGGCGGGCGCAAAGCCCGCAGCAGACCGCACGACATTCACAAACCACCAACCTTTCCACATTATGTCTACCTTCAACATCACGGACACCGACCTGAAAAAGTCGGCAACCACGTACCGAAAGGAATTGCTCATAATGCCCGTAACGGCAGCAGAGCAGACCCTCAAGCACATGACCGGCCGCCCCGGAGTGGCAGGGCGCGAGGCAGTGGGCGAACTTAGCGGCTCTATCGAGCTGGGCCCCTACTCCGCCACCCGCACCGACGAGACCGGCGTAAGCGTAACCCCGCGCTACCTCGAGACGTGGCTCGGAAGCACCGTAAAGCGCTTTGACCCCAACGACGCGGCAAAGACCGTCTACGGCTCTATCATCGCGCAGGGCGCAGCCCTCGAAAGCGCGGACGTGGCACGCCAAGTGCTCGATTTCCTTTCCGCGAAGCTCGGCCAGAGCCTCAACAACGCCATCTGGGGCGCAGTGCGCAAGGACGCAGGCACTACCACGAAAGACCTTTTCAACGGCTTTGACACCATCACCAAGACCGAAGCCGCAGCCGGCAACATCGCCGCCGCAAAGGGCAACTACGTGCAGCTCGCCGCAGCCATCGACGACACCAACGCACGCGACACGCTCCTCAACAAAGTGTACCGCGCAGCCGCAGACGAGCTGCAAGGCGTACCCTCGAAGCTCTTCGTGTCCCGCGACATCTACAACGCCTACTGCGAGGACTACCTCAAAACGTACGGCAGCGTAGCCTACAACACGCAGTACAAGCAGACTTTCCTCGAAGGCTCGGACGGGCTTTGCGAGATTGTCCCGCTCACCAGCAAGAAAGGCAGCCAGTACATCCACCTTTCCACGCAGGGCAATATGCTCTACGGCTACGGCGCTGGCCTGGCGGACGAGAATATCGCCATCGAGCGTTTCCACGAGTTCCTCCTGTCGTACGTCGCCACTATGTACTTCGGCGTGCAGTTCCAGAGCATCAGCCCTGAGGCGCTCTTCGTGGCACAGCTCAAAGCCACGGCCTGACCAATGACACCCCAAGCGGACGGGCGGGACACTGCGGCGGACGATACCGGCACGCAGCAGCCCGCCGCCCGTTTTGGCGGATAGCGAAACGACAAGAACCAACCACACAAACACCGCACACACAATGGCAACTACCTGCAACACCGCCGGGCTTTACGCAAGCCTCGAATACTGCAAGGGCGAGAGCATGGTGCCTGGCGTAAAGACCAAAGTCTACGCCATCGCCAAAGCCAGCATCGCCAAGTGGCCCACCCTGCCCGCCGTCTCCGACATCGCGGAGGGCGGAGACATCAGCAAAGCCGCGACCTACACGGGCGACTTCACGCTCGCCGCCGACAAGAAGTGGGTATACATCGACACGCTCGACAATACCGGCGAAATCACGTGGGAGACTCAGGGAGACAAGCCCTGCCGCACGTTCCTCAACAAGTTCACCATCAGCCACCCCCGCATTGACGGCACGGCCGCCGCTTTCCAGCGCATGGCCCTCAGTGACGACTTGGTGTACCTTGTGCAGCAGAGGGACGGAAAGTTCCGCGTGCTGGGCAACGATATGTTCGACACCGACACGAAGCCCAAGGGCAGCAGCGGCAAGGAGGCTACCTCCGCCGGAGATATGGGTTCTCAGTTTGAGATAGAGGTGACGGACGTATGCCCCGCGCCTTTCTACCCCGGCAAGATAGAGACCGAAGACGGCGACATCAGCGGCGAGGACGGCAGTCCCGTCGCCTGACCCACCGCTTGCGAGAGCATAGCCCGCAAGCGTACAATTTACACACAAGAGACGTTTACACCAAGGCGCGGACGGGCTGCAAAGCCACGCCCGCGCCCTTTTTATGCACACAACCGGCACACACACCACAAGCCATGCAATACGACAAAAAGCTCACCGAAGCCCTCACCGCTTTCCTCGCACGCGAAGACGAGGGTACGCCCGCGTGGGGTCACGCCGCAGCCGACTTCATTCTCCGCCTCACGGGCGACCGTTTCCTCGCGGCACGCACCGAAAGGCAGCCCGCCTTGCTCGCCCGAAAGGCACGCGCCGTGATATCCTCGCGGCTGCAAGTGCGCCTTGACGGCGTGACGCGCCAAGAGGTGAGGACGATGGAAGAGGGGACGCGCAAGAGGGCGCAGGAAAGCGTGGAAGCCACGCCCGCCGCACACTGGGACGGCACGGGACGGCGCAAAGACCACGACAAGCTACCCCGAAAGGTGCAAGCCCTGTACGAGCGCGGGGGCGAATTATACCGAAAAATGAAAGCCGAATTTGAGACTCTGAAAACGATGGAAAACGCCGCACCGTGCGACCGCTACGAACACCTCAAAATCCTCGCCTCGCTCGATGACGAGTACCGGCGCGGCTGGGAGCTGTACGACCACTACGAGGCGGAGTACACGGAGATGGCCGACGAAGCGCCCGAAGCCACGGCAAAGGAAGTGGCGGCAGCGCGGAAGTGGATAAGCGTCAACCTCGCCCGCATCGAGGGCGAAACAGACCCCGAACGCCGCGCCAAGCTCGCCGCCAAACTGCGCACGAAGATGGAGACCGTGCGGCGCGGCGGGGGCGTTTTCGGCGAAAGCATAGAGAGCAGAGCGCAAGCGTTGGAGTGACACCTTGTGACACCTTGTGACACCTTGTGACACCTTGTGACACCTTGTGACACCCCCTATATAGCCTTTGTGCCGCGCCGCGCACTCTGTGTGTCAGCGACTTACGCGCCGTGTGACACCTTGTGACACCTGTGACACCCGAAAACCTCGCCCGTGCGCGTCCGCGCTATGCCGACGCATGCGCCCGCGTGACACCGCGTATGCACGCGTCCGTATTATGCGCGTGCGCACCCGCGCAGTGTCGCGCGAGCGCGTGTCGGCCCGCACGCCCGTCTCCGCCTGCCCGTGCGCGGGCGCATAATGCCAGCACGCGCCTTGGGGGCGCGGGCGCACACGTTCCCTCGCACACGCCCGCGCATGCGCCCCCGTCCGCGCCCGTGCATACGACACCCCCTGTTTCGGGTGTCACAAGTGTCACACGCGGGCTAAGCGTTTGAGAGCCAACGCGAAAGGGGCGGCACAAAGCCCGGCACACGCCCTTTTCTGTGCCGGCTGTGCCGCCTTTTTGTGCCGTCCGTGCCGCCCGAAATCGGCACGGCTCGCGCCCGCGCGTATATGCAGTACCCGAGCGCACGCGGAGACGGGCGCGCACCCGTCTCCGAGCGCACGCGCATACCCGTACGAGCGCACACGGACGGACACACGCCCCGGCACACGGGCGGACACGGGCAAGGGGCGCAAGCGGGAGCGCACACGCGGACGCACACACGGGACGCGTCCGCACCCGCTACGGGCATACGGGGACGGGCGCAGACGCGGCACGGGCGGGCATACGGACGGGGGAAAGGCATGGCGGGGCTTGGACACGCTCCATGGGCGGCACATCGCCCCGGGGAAGTGTACGCCCCGGAAAAACGGGGCTAGGGCTAGGAAAAACGGGGCTAGGGCTAGGGAAAACGGGGCTAGGCTTTTTCTGCGCCCGCGTGCGGCATTTTCTGACGCGCAGGCGTATAGTTGCCCGCCCGAGGGGAGAAAAGCCCGCACAGGGCAAAAAAACGGGCAAAAACGGGGTATTTGCCGCCGCCGCGCGGAAACGGGCGGGCTTGCACGCGTTTCACGCGCTCGCGCAGACGCGCCGTGCGTGGCTTTGGCGGCGGGGCGGGCGCATGCCCTGCGGCGGCGCGAAAATTCTCGCACGCGCACGCGCGAAAAACCGCCTAAGCGTTTGGCGCACACGGGAGTTATGCGTATCTTTGCAGTACAGGAAACGATTAAGGCGAGGGCCGCTCCTTGTTCCATTGCACACCGTGGGAGCGCGGTATGCGGGGCGGCTCTCATACCTTAATTTTCTGCACGCCGCGCATACTGCGCAAGGCGGAAATCATACCCGAAAAGAATTGGTTAGTTAGGATAGGTATTTTCATACTGATTAGTTAGGATTGTAAGTGTTTTTTTCTTCGACCTGTGACTCAGGAAACTCCCGCATGCTCTCTCTGCCGCACAGACACTGATTTGTTGTTGGAAAGTAGTTTACTTACGTTGTTTTTCTGAATTTCATGGTTCGCCTTGCCGCCCTCGCCGGAGTCACCGACCGGAGGGGGAGTGACGGCAAAGACGAAGCCGCCGCGCCGTCCGTGAGGATAGCGCGGCGGTCTCGCGTATGTATGGGCGTAGGCGCGGGCGTGCGTGCGTGCGTGTCCGCGTGCGCGGGCTTGCGCAGGGCGGGGCGCGTGCCAGAGAGCGGGCGGGTGTGCGTGTGGCTCTCTGCGCGTCCGCCTTTCCCGCCCCTGCGCGTCCGCCTTTCCCGGCACATCGCGCCCGCAAAGGGTGTACACGGTATAAAAACGGGGTATGAAAAACGGCGCGAAAAATGCGTTTTTCGTGCTTGCGGACGTTTTACCGCGCGGAAAAGCGCGAAAGCCCGTGCCGGCGGCGGCTCTCCGCCCGCCTGAGTGCAGCAAAAGGCCGGCGAAACGCACGCGCGACCCCCCGACGCCCTACGGCGCAAAGGTAATTACGCGCTGCGGGGAAAGCGGTATATGCAGGGCGCGTGCGGCGGGCGTGAAAGGCGCGGACTACGGGCAAGGGGCAAGGTGGCGGGCAAGGGCAACGGGCGCGGCTACCCCTTGCCCTCTTCCTCCACTGCGGGGGCGCTGCCGTCCGCGCCGCGTGCCTCTGCGGTGTACTTCGCCAAGAGCCGCCGCGCCTTTTCCTCCGCTCCGGGCATAGACTTGAAGCCCGCGTCTTCGGGCGAGGCCGTGATGACAAACTGCTGCGGGACAATGGTGGCGTAGTCCGGGCCTTGCGGCTCTTCGCGGTCTATGCGCGTGGCCTTTACGTACGAAGAAAGGAGGGCGGCCATAGCGCGGGCGGGGTGTTCTTCCTCGCGAGCCTTGCCCCACGCCTCTTCAAAGCGCTGGTAGAATAGCCACTCCTTGTACTGCTTGGTGCACTGCGAAAGGTTGCCCAGGCACATCTTGCAAAGCGTCACGTCTTCCCACGCCACGCGGTAGCTTACGCCGCACTGCTGCTGCACGTGCGCCACCACTTCCCTTTCCTGCATAGACGGGCGGCTCTGCCAGTAGGCGTACGCCCCGCGTATGCGGTGCATCTTGTCTATCTCCTTGCGCTTGAAGCCGGCTTGGGCGAGTTCTTCGTCAGTGGCGAAAAGGTAGCGTGCCGTGCGCTCCATTACGCTTGCATCGGTGTACATAGTATGAAAGTTTGCGGTATGAAACAAAAAGAGATTTGCAAATATTGTGCGCCGCTTTCTTGTATCGCGTCTGCGGCGCACGGCGTGCCTTTCCCGTCCCCGCTGCGGGGTCAGCGGAAATCGGAAAAGTAGGGTACGCCCGCGCGGCGTGCCGGGTATTTGAGGCATCCTATCAGTAGCGTGTCGAAAGCGTCGCTTCCGTCCGTGCGCCCCTCGAGTTTGTCTTCCTCGCTCTCTGCGAGTTTCTCGCCGCGCTTGTCTTTCTTGCCGTTGTATATCCCCGCGCTTTCGATGGAAAGTAGTAGGTCGGCGCAGTTGTCCTCGTTGAAGTACGGGCAAAGCTCGGTGAGGTGGTCGAGCGAGCGGTTGATGAGCAAGTGCTTTTCCATATGAAACATAGGCTTCCCGATGTACGTCTCGCGCACCACCCAGCCCAAGGCACGCAGTCCGTTGGTGACGGTGGTGTGGAAATCGTCCCCGCCCACGGCATAGTTGCTGCCGCGTGCCGTGGCATCGTAGTAGAATACCACTTCGCGGCGGGGGAGGCGGCGGTAGTACGCGTCAAAGTCCTGTATGAGTTCGGGTATCTTGCGCCCGTTCTTCACCCAGAAAGCCTTCAGCACGTTGAGCCGTCCGCGCGTGCGGTCGGGCTGTCCGCAGACAAGCCAGTTAATCTGCATGTTCCAGTCGAAAGCTATGCAGAGCGGCTCGTCCGTGATGATGTCCGCGTCAAGCTCGCACCCCGCCTGCACGGGGCGTGACGGCACGCCCAGGGAGTCAAGGCGGGAAAAGTCGGTAGCCCGGTACTTGTGCTTTGGCGTGAGCGAGGAATAAAACCCGCCCGCCGCGCCCTGCGGGGGTATGCAGAGTATGGATGTCTGGAAAACCAAGGGCGGGAGGTCGCGCTTCTGGCGGCGTATGAAATCCTCGCCCAGCACCTCAATGTTGGTAAGCGAGGAATAGACGCGGTAGAAAGTGGCGCGTCGGCGCAGTTCGCGCAGGAGGCGTTCCCACTCTCCGCGCTTTTCCCTGCGCTCGGCTTCCTCTTTGCGTGAGGCGAGCCAGCTTTGCAGGGTGAGTATGGTGCGTATCACGTCCTCGTCGCACTCCTTTTCGTAGTTCATAAACCAAGACCCCTTACGGCTTACGGGCATATCCGAAGTGATGAGCATGCCGTGGTGGAAAGGCAGATGCCCGAACTCTTTCTGCTGTCCTCGGTTAGCCTGTATGGTCTCTTCTTTGAGTTGCTGGAAATCGACGAATTTCGCCTCGTCCACGGCTATGAAGTCAAAGCTCTTCGAGTTGCTCGTCCCCTTTCGGTCTTGGCTAATGATTTGCCCGCACGCCCCGTTGTAAAAGGAAATGAAATTGTCCCAGCTGTCGGGCGTGTAGAGCGGCATTTCCCATCCAAGGGAGCGCGGCGGCTTCACGCCTACCACGTAATGCACCCCGCGCTTGTAGCCCCAGTTTTCCCAGTGGGCAAACATAGAGGGGAGCGTATTGGTGAGCGCCCGCTTTGCGGAGGGCGCGACAAAGGCGGTGGTGCTGCGCGGCATAGCCTGAAAGTTGCGCAGGCAGACGGCTGCTTGCAGCAAGCCCTTTCCCGTGCCGCGCCCGGCTACCACTACGGAGGTGTTGGCGTCTACTTGCAGCACTTCGCGCTGCATTCGGTTGAAGTATACTTTTTCGGGCATATCGTTTCCAAAGGTAAAGCAAAAAGCCCCTTATGCCGCCGCGCGGCGGGGCATAAGGGACAAAGCGTGCGCGCGTCTCACGCGCCTAAAAGGGCAAGCCGTCAGGCACGGGCGCGGGCTTCGGCGCAGTCGCGGCGGGCTGCTGCGGGTACGCGCTTTGCTGCACGGGCTGCGCGGTCTGCGGGTACGTGCTTTGCTGCACGGGCTGCGCGGGCTGCGGGTATGCCGTCTGCGTCTGCGTACCCTGCGCGTTTGCGCCCCCGCCCAAGAGTTCGAGGTCAAGGCAGAAAAGGTCAAGCCCCGCGCGGGGCGCTCCGTCCTTGCCTATCCACGCGCGGGGCGTGACGCGCCCCGTGACGGCGAGGCGCGTGCCTTTGCGCAGGTAGGGGAAAAGCCTTTCCGTGTTGCCCGCCTTTGTGCATTGCACGAAAAGGGTCTCCTGCGTGTCTCCGTGCCGGCGGTTGACCGCCACGGTGAATGTGGCGCAGGGCGTGCCGTTCTGCGCCGTGCGCTGCACCGCGTCTGCGGTGAGGTTGCCGATGAATGTAGCTTGGTTCATTGTGTGTGTAGGTTGGTTATGTTTGTTGTGTATGTTTTGTCTGCTGTGTCTTGTATTGTCTGCATTTCCTCTTCCGCACGGCTGAGCGCGTCTACGATGGCCGTTTCCTCTTCGCTTAGCTGCCAGCATACCGCCTTTGCCGCCTTTGCCGCCTTTGCCGCCTTAACCGCCTTAGCCGCCTTTGCCGCCTTAGCCAGCCTTGCGCCCGTGCGCCGGCCGGTCAGCACGCCCCCGCCGTATATTCCCTTTTTGTATAGCCGCTGCTGGGCGAGATTATAGGTAAAGCGTGAGGCGGCTTCGGGAATGTGGATGTCCTCCTCCATCCCCGCGGCCGCCATATTCTCGGCGACGGTGCCCAGCATCGCCCCGTTCCACACGGTGTCGGGGTAGGCGTACTGCGCCTGCTTCTTCGGGGGCGCGGCGGGCGTGTCCGCCCTTTGCAGGGCTGCGGCGAGCGAGGGGGAGACTATCACGCGCGTGCCGGGGAAAAGGGACGTGAGAAAGCCGATGTGTATCTTCGCCCCGTTTTCAAACACGGCATTTTCGCCCGTCACGACGGCGCAAAGGCCGCTGCCCTGTTTGAGGGCATTCAGGCACGTGAGGCCCGGGGCGAAGAGAAAGAATTCAATGCCGCGCTTGCGGTAAAACCTTACCACGCGGGCAAGCAAGGAGAAAGGCGGGTTGTCAACCACCACGTCCCCCTCTTCGTAGGGGAAAGCCTCGAAGTCCCCGCCGGGGTAAAAGGGGCGCACTATGCGCCGTCCCTCTATGCCCGCGCGTGCGGCGAGCCAGTCAAGCACTGCGGCGTAGACGGGCGGGGGCGTGAAGGTGTCGTCTGTGGTCTTCGGCGCGTCCTCTGAGCGTGCCTTCATCCGCGCGAGGTAGCCCTCGTAGTCGGCAAGGCGCTCTTTCACGCCCCGCCCCGCCATATAGCTTACCGCGCCCCACTCCGTGAGCTTCGCCGCGTCCGCTGCGGCAAGGCGCGGCACGGCGGGCTTTCCCGCGTCTGCGCCGTCCGCCTTTCCCGCGTCCGTCTGCGTGCCGTCCCCGCCCGCGCCATCCAAGTGCCAGAGCGCGTCATCGTCAAAAAGAGAATTTCCCATATATCGTGCAAGAGTATGAATATGCAGAGTATCAAAAGACGCGCCACGCCGCGCGGTAGAGCGCGGAAAGGGCGAAGTAGCAAAAGGCCTTCACGCGCCCCGTCTCCGCCTCGAAGTCTACGTCCGCCGTCCTCGCCCTCTGAAAGCCTACGAAGTAGAGCATGTTGTGCGCCATCCACTCGCGGCGCAGGGAGGCGGCGGAGCGCAGGGCGGGGGCTGTCCCCTCTGGCGCTGCGGCTTTGAGGGCGAAGACCCTCGCCCTTATCCCGCCCGGTGGGCGGACGCGCCATGAGCCGCGCACTTGGCACGTGCCGTCCGTGCGCCATTCCGTCTCCATTTCCCACGCCCCGGCCGGGCCGTATACCGTAGCCGTCCGCTGCGCCGCGTTGAATGAAACTCTTACCATCTGCTTTGTGCTTTTTGTCTGTGCTTGCTTTGCCTATTCTCTCTATTGCCCAGCCTTGGCGTGCGTCTCGGTCTGCGTGCTTGCTGGCTGCGCGTCCGTGCGGGGACGGAAAAGGCTGCACTTGCGGCCGCTGGAAAACCCGAACTCGCAACGCCATCCGCGCCCTGTCTCGCACTCGCTGCATTTCTGTATGTGCGCTTTCATCTTATGCGGAATTTGAGGATGTCCTTTTCCGTGAATGCTCCGCAGGAGGGGAGGGAGACGATGAAATCCATCAGCTTCGAGTATCCCTCGTTGCGGCGTGCGTGGTTGGTGTAGAGCATCATCAGGCGCACGCACTCTGCGGCTTCGTTGAGCATACTGTCGTATGCGGTAGCTCCGCCGTCTGCCATTACTTGGTTTTGGTACGGCTCGATGAATTTCTCGCAAAGGCTCTCGGCGCGTGCCGTGACGCGGCAGTATTCGTTCATTCCGGAGAGCATCCCCGCGCCCATATAGCGGTCTGCGGAGGCGGCGAGTCCGTGTTTGTAGTATACGGCGCGCATGTGGCTGTCGATGTCTCCGCGCAGTAGGTCGACGGCTTCTATCATCGTGACGAGCAAGTGCAGTTTTTCGGGGAACGTGCTTTTTGCCAGCTCTTCCTTTATCGCCGCTTTGAGCGCGGCTGTCTCTTTCTTCGTGTCGCTTTTCATCGCTTTTCTGTCTTTGTGGTTTGTGTGTCTGTTTTGTCTTTTGCCTTTCCCGTCCCGTCCTTTGCCTTTCCCGCGCTTTTCGGCGCGGCTCGGAAAAGCCCGGTTTTCACCCCTTTCTCGGCTGCGTCTCGGCGTGCGCGGTAAAAGCGCTGCCTTACGGCGTAGTAGTGGCGCGGGTGTATGCCGTTGGCGCGGCAGTATTCCCAGAGAAAGGAGTCGAGGCCGCCGTCCGTGACGCGCGGGAGAGCCTTTGAAAGGAGGTCGGCGCGGAACGCGGCGCGTACGGCTTCGCTGAGCTGCCGCATAGCCCGCACGGTGAGGTAGCGGGGGCGCGTGCTTGCCATCCACGGCACGGTGGGGGCGAGCGCCCGTGCCGCCACTTGCGCTTTTGCGAGCGGCACGGGCCTCTGCGTGCGCGTCAGCCCCCGCGCCATTATCGCGTTTTCCAGCGAGCGTGCCGGAAACTCGGCGGGGTCGCCGTAGTGGTGGCGCACCCAGTGCCATACCAGCTCGGGCAAGGGGAAAAGCACGGCGGCGCGGTATCTTCGGGGCATAGACGGGGAAAGGGCTTGTATGTCTTAGATATTCTCAATGTCGGCTTCCACAAGCGGGGCGCACCCCCACTCTGCGGAAAAGGTGAAACGCACGGCTGAGGCCGGCGAGGACGGCATTTCGGCCGTGGCGGATATCGCGGGCGCGTCCGACGAGGAAACGCCAAGGACGTAGCGCGTGCCGTCCGCGTCGGTGAGTCGCACGGCCCACGCCCCGTGCGGGTCGTCCCATCCTCGCCATGCGGCGGAAAGGTAGGCGGTGAGCTTTGCGGTCTCGCGGAGCTGGCCGTCCGTGCGGGCGCACGAAGTGGAAAGCTGCGCAAGACCTAAGAGCGGGAGCGTGCGCCACGGAATGTAAGCCCCGCCGAAAGAGATGAGACGGGCTTCGCGGGAGAGTGCGGCGGTGTTGGGGGCGAGGTGGTAGGCGGGAGTGATTTCCACGCGGTTTATAAAGGTAAGCATTTTGCCTGTAAGTATGAAAAGGTAAGGTATGAAAGCGCGGCGGTAGGCGGGTTTTTGTTTTGGTTTACGGCGCGTCCCGCCGCGCGTGGTTTTGTCTCTCTGTCTTTCTTCGGGTCAAAACATTTCGACCACGATGTCTTCCGGCTCTATGAGTTTCGGGGCGCGGTAGGCGCGTGCCATCTCGCGCACGTCAGTCTCGGCTATTTCCCCGCGCCTTATCTGGCGTGCAAACTGCACCGCGTCTTTCAGTCGTGCGGTGGGGTATGTGCGTACGGGGTGAAAGGCTGCCGTGGCATAGTCGGTATGCACGGCGGCGAGGCGTGCGTGTACGGTCACGCCGTGCAGGTCGCTTTCGATGTGTGTCTCTATCGCGGGGTGTCCGCCGTCGGCCTCTGCCATAAGGCGGAACACGGCGGCAAGTTCGGTGCGCTTGGGGCGCTTGGGGACGTAGCCCCCGGGGTTGTACTGTTTCATAGTGCGTGTGTGGTTGGTGTCTTTCTTCGTTTGCCCCTTAGGCTTGCGCCTCTCTGGCGAGCGCCTCTTCGGCTATGATGCTGCGCCCGTATGCGTCGGGGCGGCGCGAGTGGCACAGATAGCCGTTTTCTATATCCCGGCGCGGCTTGTCCATCCAGTCGCACACGATGCGCGGGTCGAAGACGCTTTGCAGGGCTTTCACCGTACCCGGGGAGATGTACCCGCTGCATATAAGGCCGGCTACCTTTTCCGCGTCGCGGCGTATGTGGAAACGCAGGACGTTTGCCAGATTTTCCGGCTTTTCGCCCGCCGCGTGGTACTGCACGCGCAGGGTGTAGGCGTGTTCGGTCTGCGCCACGTTGACTGTGACGAAGTCAAAGGCGGGGTCTTTGCAAAGGCACGTGCGCTGCGTGTAGGGGGGAGAGACCGTGCGGCGCGGCTTGCGCTTTGGGCGTGTGGTGTCTGCCGCCGGGTCAAAGGGCTTTATCAGTTTGCCGTAGTCTTCGCTTTGCACGGCTGCGGGGAGCGTGCGGGTGGAAAGGTTTTTGTCTGCCATTGCTTTTCTGAATTTTGTGCGCGGGGCGGGGCTTGGCGTGTCCCGCGTCCCGCGCGGGTTATGTATGTATGCGGTTTTGTCTGTGTGCCTTTATTCCCCGTCCCAGTTTGCCACCCAGTGCGCGGCAAGGAGCGAGAAAACGCCGAAGACTGCGGCGGCGCAGTAGTGTCCCGTAAAGAGCAAGCCTACCGCCACGGTGAAGAATACGTAGACGAGCGTCCACGCAAGCACGAAGCTTACGCGCGTGAGGTAGCCCGTGGGGTCGGCGCAGTACCAGCGCCAGTGGCGCAGTGTGACGCGTACGGGGGCGAAGAGCAAGCGCAGGGCTTTATACCAGAGTTTGCCCGTGTAGTCGTTCCCCTTGGGGGCTTCGTTTCGCTTTGTCTCGGCTTTCTTTCTGTCGTGTACTTTCTGTTCCATCTTGAAAAGTGTATTTGTGTGTGTCTGTTGTTTTTGGGGGATTGCCTTTTCTTCCTTATTTGAAGTGGCGCATTGCCTCTTCCTGTGCCTCTTCCTCTTCGCGGGCGTAGCGTGCGAGTATCGCAAGCACCGCCTCGCTTTCGTTGATGTAGTAGGCGAGGTCGGCGAGTTCGTCCCCGTCCATAGCCGTCAGTGGCTTTGCTTCGCGCAGAGTGCGTGCGCGTTCGTCCTTTACGGCTTCGATAATCTCGCGGTAGGTGTGTAAGCTTTCCATTTTCTGTCAGGTTTTGGTTTGTAGGTTATGTTGTTTCTTCTGTTTTGCCTTAGAAAGGGAGTTCGGCGGGCGCTGCGGGTTCGGCGGGCTTTGGCGCGTCCCCGCCAAGGTCAAGGCCGTAGCGTGCCGTGATGTAGTCGTAGTCGAAAGCCATCGTGCGTAGCATCTGCGTCTTGTCCCGCACGATGCCCGCAGAGTCGGTATAGGTGACGGCAAGCCCGCGCACTATCTGGCGGAAACGCTTGCGGTAGCCCGTGCCTATGTAGTAGGGGGCGTTTTGCAGGTATATCACGAGGGAGTCATCGGGCAAGGCGGGGCGGCCTGTGAGGGCTGCGGCACGCTGGTAGAGCGAGAATACGCGCGTGCGGTTGAGGTAAATCACGCGTTTTGCCTGAGGCCATACGATGCCCGCGCCCTCCATTTGCGTGCGCGTCTCGATGGTGTAGTCGGCGTTTTCGAAGATTTCGCCCTGTGCCTGCAAGTAAGCCACGGTAGCCCAGAAATGGGCGAGTTCGTCCCCCGTGCGTATGATGTCGCACTGTGCCTTCACGCCCTCTACGGCAAGCGCCATAATGTCCGCGTAGCCGAAAGGCAAGGGCAGCGCGTCTTGCAGCACGCGCACGGCTGCGGCGAGCTTTGCCCAGTTTTCCTTTATGCGGGTGTCAAGGCTTGCATAGTCTGTCCCTGCGTTGATGTCTTCGGCGGCAAGGGCGTAGGCTTTGGGAAAGTGCTGCACGAAGTAGTCGCGCTCGGATAGCACGCGCAGGACGATAGGCGAAAGCCCCGCACGCTGCACCTCGCCCAGAGCGGCAAAGCGGCGCGTCTCTTCCTCGGTGAAAGCGGCGCGGGTGAATTTGAGGAAAACGCAACGCGAGAAAAGCGCGGGGTCAGCCGTGGGCATTTCCTGCCCGCTTACTATCACGCCGGACTTTACCGCCGTCATTATGCGGTCGCGAAAGCCGTCCCCGCCCATCTTCACGCGCCCTACGCCGTCGTAAAGCCCTTTGAGAAACTCTATTTTGTCGGGGCGTATGTCGTTTTTGTATTCGTCAAGATGCACCAGCGCGTCAGACGCAAAGGCTACGTCATCGTTGAGCGCGGTCGCCGTAGAGTTGCGGAGGTTGGGGGCCTTGTTGTCGGGACGGAAAAAAGCCATCAGCCCTGCGCCCATCTCCGTCTTTCCGCTGCCTTTCGGGCCGAAAAGGTTGAGCAAGGGGAAAGAGCGCGTCTCGCTTGCCACCACGTCGCGGAACATAGACGCGAGCCAGTAGGCAAGCCCTACCTTGCCGTTTTCGCCGTGTACGGCTACGAAGTCGGCGAGGTATGCGCCCATATCGGGGGCGGAGTCGGCGCGGTGGATGAAGGAGCGTTCGCGTTCGTATTTCTTGTGGTCGGCCGCGTAAAGGCGCGAGGCTGCGGGTATGTACCAGTTGCGCCCGCCCTCTGTGCGGCACACGCCGAAATCGTCCGCCTTTACGAAAGCGCCGGCGCAGTACACGCCGTTCCCGAAAGCGTAGAAGCCCGCCGTGTTCCAGCCCATCTGGCGCACTTGCACGGCTGTCTCGGTGTTTTCGTACAGATAGCTTTTCAGGCGCGTAAGCTCGCGGTCACCGGCAAGCCAGATATAATTCCCCAGCCCCTCGATGTATTGGCGAAACTTCGTCACGCTGCAAAGGTCTTCCATCCCTATTTCCACGATGTCGCACGCGCCGCGCGCGTTTTTGATGGAATACACGCGCTTCGGGTTTTCGGGGTCTTTGACGTGGAATACGGGGCGCATGGTGAAATTGCTCCACACTTGCCCCTCGCCCTTTTCGGTCTGTCCCACATAGCACCCGTTTTCTATGAAAAAGCCGTACTTGCGCAGGTCTACCTCTTCCGTGCCTTTCGCCCCCGGAGCGCCCGCCGTCCGCTTTGCCGCGTTTATAGCCCCGCGCCAAAGGTCTTTCCCGCCGCGTATCTTGCGCAGGCTTTCGAGGAGCATTTCCACGCGCATGTCGTCAGGCACGGCGGCCGCCCAGCTCGCCACTTCGCGCATAGCGGATGCGGCGGACGCGGGCGAAAGGTCGGGGCGAAGTAGTTTTTTAGCCCCCCAAAGGATGAAGTCCTCTTCCTTTTGGTCGGCAAGGCGCTCGGCTGAGGTGAAATACTCGCCCGGGTCTTGCTTGCGGTTGCCCTCTCGGCACGGGAGTTCCCACACGGAGACTTCCAGCCCCGCTTTCAGCGCTGCCGCGCCGTGGCGCAGTACGTAGCCAATGCCCGCGCCCCAGAGTTTGCCCTCGGGTACGGGGTCGGCATCGTTGATGAAGCACACGGCGGGGCATATGCGGCGTATCTCTTCCAGCTGCGCGGGCGTGAGCGCCCCGCCGCACGGCGCGGCCGTGTTGGGTATGCCCGCGGCGTGCATCTTCATTGCGTCTGCCGCGCCCTCTACGATGTATATTTTGCCCGCCTTTGCCGCTGCGCGAGCCGCCACGTCAAGGCCGAAAAGCACGCGGCTCTTGCTGTATGCCGCGCTTTCGGCAGAGTTCATGTACTTTGCCGCGTCCTCGCGTCCCGAAAGGTCGCGGCACGTAAAGCCCGACACTTCGCCGCGCGTAGTGCGCACGGGTATGACGAGGCGTGCGCGGAAAAAGTCGTACACGCGCCCTTTCTCTTCCTTTTGGCGTAGCAGCCCCAGTTCCAGCAAAAGCTCGGTGCTTTCGCCCTTGGCCTTTGCCCATCTGGCGAGCGTGTCCCACGCGTCGGGCGCATAGCCCAGCCCCGCGTCTTCCACATAGTCGCGCCCCCAGCGTTCGCACGCATAGGCGAGCGCGGCGCGTGCGTCCGGCGTGTCTGCGTGCAGCTCTTCGCGGTAGAAATCGGCGACGCGCCCGTTGAGTACGCGCAGAGCCTCTGCGTGCAGCCTTTTCTGTTTGGCTTCGGGGGCTTCGTCTATTTCGTCTATGACGAGTCCCGCCTCTGCGGCAAGGCGTTTCGCCGCCGTGCGGAAATCCAAGTTTTCCGCTTTCATTACAAGGCTTATCGCGTCCCCGCCCTCTTGGCACGCGCCAAAGCAGTGCCACGTCTGGCGCGAGGGCGAAACGTAGAAGGACCCCGTCTTCTCTTCGTGAAACGGGCAACGGCCTATCCATCCCGCGCCGCTTCGGCGCAGGTCTGTGTATCTTTTCGCCACGTCCACGATGTCCGTGCGGCGCAGCACTTTCTCTGTCTGTATCGGGTGGAGCATAAAACCAGGAAACTCGGGCCGCCGACTGCGACGGCAAAGCAAATTCCCACAGGCTCTATACTTCGCCTGGCGGAGGGGGTTTACTCTTCGTCAGAGGCTTGGCGTGTGGTGCCGGAAACAAGAAAGGGCGGCTTGTCTGACGGTTTCGGGCAAATCGCATAACTTTGCCTTTAATTTGTGTAAACAGGGCGGCGAGCCTAAACGGAAGAAGAGAGCCTACGGGGTTACTCTCTTCGGTGACATGGCAGCGACCGCAAAAAGCTGCACGTCAGTGACGTCGTTGCGGGCTTTGAAACGAATCACCAGGCATTTGCCATGAACATACTTTTCTATTTCATTTCGCAGATAAACCCGCGCTCCGGCGGAACGGAGAGGGTGGCTGACAATGTAGCGCACGGATTGCGCGAAAAGGGACACCGGGTATTCTACATGTCGCGCACAAGAGTGCCGGGCGACTATGACGTGCCGTGCTTCTTCTTGCCCGACGAGGCGGGCATCACGCAGCGCAACATCGACTACATCAACGGCTTCTGCCGGGAGAACAAGATCGACGTGATCATCAACGAGGCGGGGAATACCGACGACGTGAGGCTCATCAGCCGGGAATGCATCACGGACGTGAAGATTGTCACCGAACTGCATTTCTGCCCCTTTCAGAGCTTCAAGTATTATTACCGCAGCACGCACCTTCCTCTGAGCTTGAAAAATCCGGTACAGACTGCCGTCAACCTGCTGAAGTGGGTGAAGACCCCGTTCAACAAGCGGATGCACTGGCGCAACACAAAGGCGCGGTACCGGTATATGTACGAACACTCTGACAGGGTGGTGGTGCTGGCGCCGTCGTACGTGGACGAATTTGCCGAGATAGCCCGTTTGGAGGAAACCTCGCGGCTGTGTTCGGTCTACAACCCCAACTCCTTCACTGCGGACGGCGAAGCTCCCGTCAAGGAGAAAATGGTGCTGTCTATTGGGAGGCTGGAGTTTTCCCCCAAAAAAATAGATTACCTGCTGAGGATATGGCGGAAGGTGCAGCCGCAGCACCGCGAGTGGACGCTGTGCATCTGCGGCGACGGCCCCGCCCGGCCATATCTGGAACGGATGGTGGAAAGAAAGCGCATAGAAGGCGTGCGGTTTGAGGGCAACGTCAGTCCGCAGAGCTATTACCGGCGTGCCAGCATCATGTGTATGACGAGCATCTACGAGGGTACGCCAATGGTGGTGATAGAGGCGATGCAGTGCCGGTGCGTGCCAGTGGTTTATGGCACTTACGCCGCAGCCCGCGACATCGTGAGCGACGGCGTGGACGGCTATGTCATCCCGCCGCTCGATGCAAAGATGTACGCACAGAAGCTTGCCCGGCTGATGGACAGTCCCGACGTGCTGGGCAGGATGATGGATCGCGCCGCCGTCTCCAGCAAGCGTTTCGACACTGCCGAGATTATCGGGCAGTGGGAGAAAATGTTGACGAATATATAGCTCTGAATATGAATAGATTAGTTACCCCCCCCAGTCGCGGAAGCAGAGCGCCCCGCCTGGAAGAATCAATTGGATAGACTGGGCGAAAGCGCTCGGCATTTATCTGATAGTGACGGGACACAGCCACCACAACAGCGCTCACGTAGTGTCGATGCTGTTTATGATACACGTGCCGCTGTTCTTCGTGGTGAGCGGCTACTTGTTCAAGCCGGAGCGAGACTCCTTGCGCCAGCTTGCCGTAAGCAGCTTGCGAAGCTTGGTAGTTCCCTATTTCTTGTACAACCTGCTCGCGTCGCTGTACTGGCTGGCTTTGGGAGTGGCGAAAGCAGGGCTTGGGCATCCTTATGACTGGGTAGCTTGTGTGGTGACACCGGCTGTGAATTGTGTCCTGGGATATTCTCAGGGTACCTTCGACGGCCCCACGTGGTTTTTGCTGGCCTTGGTGTGGTGCAAACTCTTTTGCTGGCTGGCGCATAGGGGCAGCCGCTTCGTGAGGTATGCCGTCTTGCTGCTTTGGATGGCGCTGCTTTATGTGCGCACCCGGACGGCGATAGGTTTTCCCTACTGTTTTGACTGCGGGCTGGCGGGCTTTATATGGTTTGAGGCCGGTCGCCTGTGGAAATCGTATTCCTCCCGGATGCCGCGCGTTTCCCGGATTGGCAGGGTCGCGGCGGTGGTAGCAGGATTTGCCGTATGCTGGTGGGTATATCGTCAGAACGGGATGTGCAACTACATACTCTCGCACCCCAACGGCCTCGTAGGCATCTTGGGGACGGGTGCAGGGCTTGTGGCGTATTTCTCCCTCTGCCAGCTGCTTGACGGCATACGCTTACGCATAGTCGGCAGAGTGTCCGCTGCGTCGATCGTGGTGATGTGCCTGCACATGCCCGTGCAGTCGGTCTTGGAGAATTTCGTGCATTACCAGGGACCGGAGCTGCTGACGTTCGTCGTGGATTTCGCCTTGGTGTTGTGTCTCTCGGCATTGTTCCCGTGGATGAAGCGGCATGTGCCGGTATTGCTGGGAGGGAGATGATGGGTTGAATGCGGGTTTTGTCAGCCGACAGAAGCGGAGGGGATTTTTACTGGACTTATTATACTGCAATGAGAAAAGAGTCGAGGGCTATGGATAGCCAGTGGGCCTTGGAGGTTATGCGCAAGGCACCCTATATTACGGTGAGTTTTGTGGATGCCGACGGCCGGGCGTATGGACTGCCGCTGTCGCTTGCCTCGGAAGATGGCGTGACGTGGTATTTCCACTGCGCCTTGGAGGGCAAGAAGCTCGATGCCGTCAAGGCACACCCCGACGTGTGCCTCACTGCTGTGGCGCGCTGCACGCCTACCGTAGGGCCTTTGGACGGCGACTTCACGCTGCAATACAAGTCGGCCATCGCTTACGGCAAGGCCGAGGTGGTTGCCGAGGATGCCGAGAAGATATATGGCTTGAGGCTTATCAGCCAACGCTTCCTGCCCCAGCATATGGATGCTTTCGACAAGAGCGTGGCACGCTCGCTGGATCGTACGTCTGTGGTGCGTATCACGCTCTCGGAGCCTCCCGTGGGCAAGCGAAAGCAGTATGACAAGGAAGGCAGGGAAATGAAATACGGCAGGATGGAGTAAGCCGACACGCTGATGTCCGGATTGGGAATGAGACGTACTGTAAGCTGTGGGGAAAGCATTGTCTGAATAAGAAACTCGGGCAAGCTCGTAGGACATGCCAGCACATTTTTCCCGGTAAATTTGGGCCACTACATAGCAGATGCTATTCTTCGGTATTCGGGCGAAGCCGGAAATGTGATCCGTACTCGGAAAAAGTCAATTGCTAATTGCGGCTTATTCGAAAGCGCAGTTGAGGCTGCATTGCCGATTGAAGTCAAGCAGTAGTATCATGAGAGTACCGCCGCGCCTTGATGGTAATTACCTGCTTGGCTTTGTGGTGCGGGTGTGCGTAGATTGCCCCTGAGCAGGGTAGGGGAGAACGGAGAAAGGGCGGTTTCTTGATTTCCCCGCCATGCAAATTTTTAAGAAAGATTATTAATTCCAAAAGTTGAAAAAGGGCTGCAGAGACGCTGAAAGGCACTTTCTGAAACCTAAGACCGACCCCGTAGCGACTGGAATGGGGACTGTCGCGCGAGGATGTACATCCCCGCGCTCCGGCATGTACACTTTTTGACTTTGTAAGTAACTGATAATCAGCAATAGAAAAGAGGAGATACGCAAGGCTGCGTTTCCCCTCTTTTCTCTACACAAAGATAATAAATTTTTCTCCGTTTTCCAAATCGCCTTTAACGTTTTTTGGGGTAATTACCTTTTGAAAACCTGTGCTTTCGCAGGCGGTTTGAGTCACAGTCCCCGCCCGTTTTGGGTAGAAATGGGAATATGGAAAAATCCCGGCTCTCGGTCGTGTGACCGTGAGCCGGGATTTTTGTTCTATGTACTGTTTCCCTGCGGGAGGCTGTGCGTCTCCTCGCGGCGGGAAGCTTCGGCGCTTAGCTGATACGGAAACGTATCGGGAGACGGAACCATACGGGTACCGGGCGTCCCTGCTGCTTTGCGGGCACGAAACGGTGGAGCTTGCGCACCACTGCTGCGGCTGCCTGGTCGCACTCGCGGGAGAGGCCCTTCTCTATGCGCACGTCGCCTACAGAGCCGTCTGCGCCTACCTTGAAGCGGAGCATTACGACCCCCTGCAATTCCTGCTCGATAGCTATCTGCGGGTATACAAGGTTTTCAGCGATGAACTTCAAGAGGGCTGCCTCGCCGCCGGGATAGGTGGCCTGCACTTCTACAAGGGCGTTGTCCACTACCTCGGGCTCCTTGGGCGGAACGGTAGTACCGCCAGCCTGCTGGTTGTCCTTGAGGTCGTCGATGTTGATACCCTTGTTGGGGTCGCCGCCGTTGTCGTAGTCGATGCTGGCGATGGAGAACTTGTTCTTGGTCACCTCGTCCTGGGTCTTGAGCTCCTTGGAGAGGTCAACCTTGTCGTCTTCCACAATCTTAGGCACCGTAAACTGGATGGACGACTTTACGGCCACCTTCTGCTTCGGCTCCTCGTACTTGAGCTCGGGCTCCTTCTTCTTCTCCTCTTTCTTGGGCTCGTCCTTCTTCAACTCGGAAAACTCCGTCACGTTGTCGTTGGTCTTGTCCTTGTTAGCCTCGATGGCCTCGGCGATCGCCGTCTTCGCGAGAATGATGACGAGTACCGCTGCGATGAGGATGAGCACGAAGATGATAGCTCTCAGCTGGAACTTGCCCTTGTTGGCGCGGTTACGATAAGCTCCGTACTCTTTGTTACGTCCTTCAAATACTATGTCGCACCACTCGCGTGATGTCAAATCTACTTTAGACATATCCGGTTATACTTCACTTATAGTTATTACTGCGCCTGCGGGGCTTTGCCGTTGAACTGGTCGATCTTGGCTTGGTCGCCGCCTGCCCATTTGTCTATCACGTATCGTCCTACGCTGCATATCTGCATTTCGTCGAGGACTGCGAGGAGATTGTCGTACACGGCCTTGTCGGAGGCTTTGATAATCACGCTGGGAGTGTACTCAGCGTTCTTGATCTTGTTGAGCCTTTCCTTGTACTCGGCCTTGATCTTCTGCTCTGCCTGCACGTTGGAGGTCTTCTTCGTGGCGAACTCTGCGTCAAGTTTCTCCACTTCCTTCACGGCCTGCGGGTTGAGGCTGAGCAATACCTTGCGTATGCCGTCTTTCCCGTACTTGGTCTCGTAGAGCTTGCCCTCGTCGGGGAGGTCGGAGCCTCCGTCGGGCTTGCCCTTGAAGTAGTAGAGCTTGTTGTCACCGTCTATGAGGATGGTGATGGCTTTCGACGCTGCGATCTGGCTGCGGTTTTCTTCTTTCATGTCCTCCTTGTCGGACGGCATGGATATCTGCATCGTCTGCGGCTTGAGCAGAGTGGTACAGAGCATGAAGAAGGTAACGAGCAGCATTATCATGTCCACCATCGGCGTGAAGTCCACGCGCGAGTTCATCTTCTTCTGTTTACTTCCACCTTTTTTTGCCATAACGTGAAAATTTTAGTTGTCTGCGCCTTTGAGTGAGGTGATGAGGTTGTAGCGGTTCTCATCGATGTCGCGCAGGGAGTCCATAACTCTTTTGATTACGGCGTAGGAAGTAGACTTGTCTGCCTTGATAGCAATATTCATACTTGTGCCAAACGCTTCGCGGGCTGTGCTTACCCAAGTCTTCAGCTCATTCTGCATACTGTCGCAAGGGATGCCCGCCTCCTGGCTCTTGGTGAGCAGGTCGTTCTTGTTCTCGGCGTGCAGCCATCCCTTGATGGTGTTGAGCGGGGAGCCGAACGTGGGAGCCTCGGAGAAGAGCTTCACCTCCTCGGGGGTGAGGTTGAGGTGGTCGGCGTCGTTCATCGCCGTGGCGAGCTTTGTAAGGCTCTGCGGCGAGTCCATCGTCATGAATACCTTGCCGCCGCTCTCCACGAAGATGGTGAGGAGATTGTTGGCGGGTATCTTGATTTCGGAGATAGACCCCGGAGTGTTCACCTTGATGGGTTCTTCCTTGACAAAAGTTGCGGTCAGCATAAAGAAGGTAAGCAGCAGGACCATGACGTCGCTCATCGGCGTCATGTCGATGAACGTGTCTTGTTTTTTTACTTTAAAACGTCCCATGTCTTATATACCTTTTTACGCTTTTAGTGGGTTGCGGAGAAAGTCTCTACGATGGTGAAGCCTACCTCGTCGAGGGAGA
Source organism: Alloprevotella sp. (assembly GCA_963651485.1). Lineage (GTDB taxonomy): Bacteria > Bacteroidota > Bacteroidia > Bacteroidales > Bacteroidaceae > Alloprevotella. The sequence continues at coordinate 58,148 of CAVJPT010000002.1, forward strand.
AAGTGAGGCGGTCGATCTTGTTGGTGTAGTAGTTGTAGGCGATAACTGCGAGCGCACCGGTCAAAATACCGGAAGCGGTGTTCACAAGTGCCTCGGAAATACCGGTGGAGAGTGCGGAGGAGTCTGCGCCGCCGTCGCCGCTGGCCATTGCCGAGAAGGACTTGATCATACCGAGCACCGTACCGAACAGACCAGCCAGAGTACCGAGCGTCACAATCGTACCGATGATGGGGAGGTTTTCCTGCATCATAGGCATCTCGAGAGCCGTAGCCTCCTCAAGCTCCTTCTGGATGGAAAGCACCTTCTGCTCCTTGGTGAGGATTGTGTTGTCTTCCATCTCCTTGTACTTGCGGAGCGTTGCGCCTACCACGTTGGCTACAGAGCCGCGCTGTGCGTCGCAGATGGACTGAGCCTTTGCCATGTCGTTGTTTTTCAGAGCCACCTTGATGTCAGCGACAAACTTGGTGAGGCTCGTGCGGCCGTAGGCGTTGCGGATAGCGAAGAAACGCTCTACTGCGAGGGCGATGACGGTGATGAGCAGCGTCCAGATCACGGGCACCACGAAACCGCCTTTGTACACCGTACCCATAAGGTTAGCCGGCTCCAGGTTGACATCGGAGGGAGTCAGGAAGGAGAAAGCGTAGCCCGTAGCCTCGCCGCCCTTGAAGTTGGAGATGGCGCCGAAGCCGAAGAGGTAGATGCACACTGCGATGCAGGCGCACACTGCGATTACGGAAATGCCGGACTTGATGCCGGTGAAACCCTGAGACTTTTTCTTGGGTGCGCCCTTGGGAGCGCTAGCATTTGTTGTTGCCATTGTTTTTTGGAATTGGTTATAGGTTTATTATGTATTGATTATCAAAAGGTCTGCAATTCCTGCTTTGCATTTGACGCAAAATGACGCAGCAAAGATATACAAATATGTGCAGTAGCACGCGCGGCTCTCGTTTTTTTTGCCGCCGCAAAGCCCGTGCGTCCCGCCGCTTTGCGAATGCCCCGTCTGTCCCCGTTTCCTGCCGCGCGGGGCTTATCCGCAATATGTGTCATACTGTCAGTAATGTATATACGGAAAGGCCGGTGAGGAGGGCGTATTTTTGCACCCGGTACGCGGCTGTGCCGCGCGAAGTCTTCGGAGCGGGTCGGGGAGCAGGCGCGGCTGGGTATTTCCGGAGAGAGCATAGAAACTGATAAACAATAGAGAAACGAATGAAAAGAATTATGTCACTTGTCACGATTGTCGCCGCCGCTGCCGCCTCGCTTACGGCTTGCGGCAAGAAGAGTTCGCAGGACGGTGCTGCATCCGAAGACGGGGGCGCGCCCAAGGTGCTTGTTGCCTATTTCTCCGCTACTGGCACGACGAGGGCGGCGGCCGAGAAAGTAGCCAAGGCTACGGGCGGCGAGGTTTACGAGATTAAGCCGGTGGACGCTTACTCTCAGGCAGACCTTGACTGGACGGACAAAAGCTCCCGGTGCTGCCGCGAGAATGCAGACTCTTCGGCGCGTCCGGCGTTTGTAAAGAGCAAGGAGTCGCTTGACGGCTATGACCTCGTGTTTCTCGGTTTCCCCAACTGGTGGAACGGCGCGCCGCGTATAGTCAACACCTTTATGGATACATACACGCTTGCGGGCAAGCGTGTAGTGCTCTTCATGACCTCGGGGGGCAGCGGCATTGAGAATACGGAAAAGGTCTTCGGCACTGCCTACCCGGACGTGAAATGGGAGAAGGGCAGACTGCTCAATTCTTTGTCCGAAAAAGAAATAGGGGATTGGGCAAAGGAATTCTTGGAGTGAAGCTCAGAGACATAGAAGCATCGACAGAAAACGCAGCCGGCTTAGGTGTCGGCTGCGTTTTTTTGTCGAAACCATGCCAGACCGTTATTCCCACGCTGACGCAAACCCCTTTGTTTCTGCCCAAAGCCGGTCGCGCATTTCCTCAACCCAGTCCCAAGTTCCGCGCTTTCGTTTGTTTTCCCTAAATTCGCGCTTTCTGATTCGGCAAACTCATAACGCAATAATATAAAGGATGGGAGAAACGAAACGCTTTGTCTCTCTGGATGTGGTCCGGGGGCTTACGGTGCTTGGCATGATTTTGGTAAATACCCAGGGCGAGGGGGAGAAGTACTCTTTCTTGTGCCATTGCGCGTGGGACGGCTGCCGCTTGGCGGACTTGGTTTACCCCTTCTTCCTCTTTATAGTGGGAGCCGCCATTTACTTTGTCTTCAGCAAGACCGGCTTTGAGGTAAACGGCAAAGTCGTCAAGAAGATATTGAAGCGCGGCGCGCTGATATTCGTGATAGGTTTCTTGCTGAACATCTTCCCCTTCAACGGCAACCCCGCCTATTGGCGCATATTGGGAGTGATGCAGCGTATTGCCATTGTATATGTGGCTGCGTCCTTCTCGGTGCTTTGGCTGAAGTCGCTGAAACGCATAGGCTTACTGATTGCGGCAATTCTCTTGGGTTATTGGGCCTTGCTTGCCGTCCCGGGCTATACGCTTGAGGACAATGTCGTGCTGAGCGTGGACCGTTTCCTCTTTGGCGAACAGCACTTGTGGACGGGCTACGGCATATATTTTGACCCGGAGGGGCTGGTAAGCTCCGTTCCCGCCATAGCCAATGCGCTGCTGGGCTTCGTCACTTCCGCGTTGCTCTTGAAAGACCATAGGCGCAACGGCTTGCCTTGGCGCACCGGGGCAATGGGACTGGTGCTTATTGCTGCCGGACTCTTGTGGAACGTGGCGTTCCCGTTCAACAAGCCGCTTTGGACCAGCTCCTTTGTGCTCTACACTTGCGGCTGGGCGGTGGTGCTGTGGGTTGCCGCTTTCGTGCTGATAGACTATAAGGGGTGGAAAGGCTGGACGGGTTTCTTCCAAGTGTTCGGGACAAACGCGCTGTTTGCCTACATTTTGTCCGAACTGTTGCTGATACTCAATTATATGCTGCCTTTCAGCATCGGCGGGGAAAGCTATTGCGTAAGCACTTTGCTGGACAAATACGTGTTCGGCGTGCTTACCGACACGCCCATGCGGGCAATGCTTTGGGGCGTGCTTATGGTGCTGGCATGCTGGCTTGCGACATACCCGTTGTACAAGCGGCGAATCTTCATAAAGCTGTAAGCGGGTAAGCGGGTTTGCGGGCTATGGTGTCAGGACAGGACTCACCGTGGCGTTCTTTGGGTAGAGGTGATAGTCGGCTAATACAAGAGCCCGAATGACCAAAGCGGGAGTACGTTGGCATATCCGGTTTCTATGTCGTCTTTCACTATATACCCGTCGGGTACTTCGGCTATCTGCTTTTTGCCTTTCTTGCGTCCGCCAATCTCAAAAGTGCGTCCGTCCACGAGAAAGTCAGAGACGGGAGAACTCATCACGTCGGAAACCACTCGTAGCTGGTTCATGAAGAACGTTTCGCGCACGTTTCCGGTGTCCGCCCGTTGGGGGGCAAGTGTATAAATGAGGTTGGTGTTGTCAAGGTATACCTTCTCAGTTTTGCCCAAACCGCGTATCCCGCCTGTGGCGTTGCGCAGTTGGGCAATCATCCCCGCGCGTTCGATGTAAAGCAGGTACTCTTGTATGTAGTTTCGGCTTATCCCGGTGACATCGGCCAGCTTCTGCATTACGGGCTTGAACGGCACGCTTTCGGCAATCGCCATAAGCAGCTGCTTTAGTTTTCTCCCGACTGACGCGTACGTATCGAGATACAGCGGAATGTCGCTCTCCATGGTCTGGGTCACCACTTGCGCGAGTTCTATGAAGAATGCTTCGTCTCTGCCGAAGGGATAGTATCCTCTTCTGAGGTAGTCGCGAAACAATGGCAGCGGATGCTCGACGCCGAGTATGGCGTACGAATGGACAAGCAGCTGTTGCCAGCTGATGGGCGGCATTTGTATGCCGTGGAAGAGGTGGAGGTACTCTCTGAAAGAAAGTCCCTGCATCTCGAAAATGGGAATCCTGCGGCTGAGGTCGGCCATCCCTTTGGTTATTTCAAGAATGGACGAGCCGGAAATCACTATCTGCAGGTCTGCGTAGCTGTCAAATATCTGTTTTACCTCCGCTGACCACCCCTCATACTTGTGTATTTCGTCGACGAAGAGATGCTTGCCGCCCATCTTGTAGAAGGCGTCGGCCACCTCTGCTAGCTTGTGTGATGCAAAATACAAATGGTCTGCCGACACGTAGAGTGTCTCCTTTGCGTCCAGTTCTTTCTTGATATATTGCAGCAGCAAGGTGGACTTGCCTACGCCTCGCGGCCCTACAAGCCCCAAAGTATGCCCGTTCCACGCTATGCGGTTGTACATATAGCGCACAAGTCCGGTGGGCGTGTCCTGCAGCTTGCGGTGAAATTATTCAAAGAGTGCTTCCATTTCCTGTGCTTCTCCTCTGCGAGACTCTCAAATATGCACCAAATTTATGCAGTTTCTGATGAAAACTGCACGAAACTGATGCAGACTTCTTGAAAAACTGCATCAAATCCGTGCATTTCGGGATAGGAGGGGCACATTCCCTCTGTCTGGGGGGAATATTATTCGGGTCAAGGAAATGGGGCTTGCGCTTTAAATCTCCTCGCTGCGCACGATGCCGTGCGTGACGGCGTAGACGGTGAGGGCGGCGACGCTGCGTGTGCCGAGTTTCTCGGCGATGTTTTTGCGGTGGGTGATGACGGTGGCGGTGGACACGCCCATTCGGGCGGCTATTTCCTTGTTGATAAATCCAAGCACTACCTCGCGTACCACTTCGCGCTCGCGCGGGGTCAGACGCGGCTCCGCGCCTTCCCGCCGCATGGCTTCGCTTACGGCTTGCGGCTCTGCACCGTGCGCGTGGTGGGAGTGGGAGGACATGGCTATCATGTCGCGTACAAGCTGCTTCTCGCCGGCTTGCACGTTGAGCGTGTGGAAACCTTGCGGCAGACGGCCGCTTTCTTCTCCGTGTACCAGCACGATGGTCTTTGCCTGGCGGCTCAGGAAGAATGCGGCTCCCGCCATAAGCTCGTCTGCCGACACGAAGAAATGGTAGAAAGCATCGGGCGAGGGACTGTCGCGCAGGTCGGCGAAGTGGGCGAAGAGACGCGTTTCCGCGCCGGGCATCATCCGGCGTATTATTTCAGCCAGACCCACTGCGGCGAGTGTGTTTGGCGTGATTATGGCTATCTGCGGTGACATAGGCGGGAGAGAATTTGGGGTGCGCTTCTCTTTCAGTTCACGACGAGCTGCGGGAAATAGAGACGGAGAATTTCTTCCGCATGGCTTAGTTGCTCGGGGGTGTTCTCTTTCGTGCCGGAAAGCTTGTACTGCCAGCCGAGCGCTTCGTATTTGTGTACGCCGAGCGTGTGGTAGGGCAGCAGTTCTACGCGCTGCAGCATTTTGTAGCCGGCGAAATGGCGGCCGAGGGCATGCAGGTCTTCCTCTGCGTCGCTCAGCCCCGGCACCAGTACATAGCGCAGCCAAAACGGTCGGGCGTTTTCTTCCAGCCAGCGGGCTGTGGCGAGCGTGCGGGCGTTGGGGAGTGAAGTGATATGGCGGTGGCGCGTGTCGTTTATTTCCTTTACGTCAAGCAGCACAAGGTCGGTCTCGCGCAGCAGCTGCTCCACGTGCTGGTTCCACACTCCGCCGTTGGTGTCCACACAAATGTGTATTCCTTCTTCGTGCAGCGCCTTGAAAAGCGGGAGCAGGGCTTCGGCTTGCAAGGTGGGCTCTCCGCCCGAGAAAGTCACGCCGCCCCGTTTGCCGAAGAAGGGCTTCATCGACACGGCCTGCGAGAGGATATGCTGCGGCTCGGTCTCCTTGCTCTCTCCCCGCAGGTCTATGGTGTCGGGGTTGGCGCAGTAAAGGCAGCGGAAAGGGCATCCTTGCAAGAAAACCACATAGCGCAGTCCGGGACCGTCGAATGTACCCATTGACTCATAGCTGTGCACGCGTATTTTCAGGTCGTTGCTTTCCATTTCCGTACGGTCTTTCAGTTGGTTTCTCCCTGTGTTTGCCGAGGGAGTGGCTTGGGACGAAATAAAAAAAATGCGGGCGGCACGCGGAGATGGCGCGCCGCCCGCACGTTGTGAGGGGTAGGGCGTGTGGGCTTAGGCACGCTCTATGTACGCCACGATGTCTCCCTTGGAGACGTGTGCGCCCTGTTTGGCTGCTATTTCCACGAGTTTTCCTCCGAGGGCGGCGGGCACTTCAACGATTTGCCCGTGCGTGTTCTCTATGTAGCAGAAGAAGTCGCCCTCTTTGTATTCTTTCCCGATGAACGGCTCAATGCTCTTCACGCACTCGCCGTCTCCGCCGATCTCCCAGAGCAGCGTGCCGCTCTCGGGCGCAACAACGGCGTCTGCCTTGGCGTGCTTGAAAGCAGCAGCCTCTTCGGCGGTCATTCCGCTTGCGCCGGCCTTGTCTTTCGCCGCTTGCAGGTCGGCAAGGAAACGCTTCTTTGCTGCGCCGCTCTTGTAGTCGCGGTACTGCGTCTCGTGCATCGCAAACTCGAAGAGTTCCTCGTCGTCCTCTCCGCGCTCCCAGCCGTTCTCTTCCATCTCCTTCTCGAAGCGGGCAAGGTCGTCGGGGTAGTAGCTCTGCGGGTCGGCATCGGTAAAGTCGAAGCCTTTTTCCTTGGCGAGTTCGACAATTTCGGGAGCGACAGGACCGGGCAGGCGTCCGCTCTTGCCGAGTATCATGCCCCAGATGGAGTTGTCCATCATCGAGTAGCGGGGTTTGCCCATAGACTCGGTGAGGAGGTTCATCAGCGCAATGTTCTTCACATACTGCGAGAACGGCGTCACGAGAGGGGGATAGCCCACGCGCGGCCATACGTAAGCCACTTCGTCGAAGAGTTTTACGAGTAGCTCGTCCTCGCTGTACTCCGGCTCGCCTTTCGCTTTGCGGTTGTTGTTGATAGCCCCCATCACGCCCGTGAGATCCGCCATCATAGAACCCATCATGCCGCCCGGGAGTCCGCAGCCAAGCAGCAGCGAACTCATCAGCTTGTTGGCGGGATTCATGAAATAGCCAAGGAAGTCGTCAATGAACTCCTGCGTCAGCTTGCGGGCTTCCATATAGGCGTCCATATTGATTTCCGGCACGTCAAAGCCCGCGTGCTTGAGCATGCTCTGCACCGAGATGACATCCGGGTGCACTTTGCCCCAAGAGAGCGGCTCGATGGCGGTGTCTATCACGTCCGCGCCGGCGCGGCATACCTCGAGGATGCTTGCCATGGACAGGCCCGGGCCCGAGTGGCCGTGGTATTCGATAATTACCTCGGGGTGCTTGTCCTTTATCATCTTGGTCAGCTTGCCCAGCATGGCGGGCTGTCCTATGCCGGCCATGTCTTTAAGGCAAATCTCCGGCGCGCCCGCCTCGATGAGCTGGTCTGCTATGCCGGCGTAGTACTCAGCGGTGTGTATGGGCGAATTGGTGATGCAGAGGGTTGCTTGCGGGGTCATGCCGCCCTCGAGGGCGTATTTTATGGAGGGGATGATGTTGCGCACGTCGTTCAGTCCGCAGAAGATGCGCGTGATGTCCACGCCCTGCGCGTGCTTCACCTTGTACATAAGGCGGCGCACGTCGGCCGGAACGGGGAACATGCGCAGCGCGTTAAGCCCGCGGTCGAGCATGTGGGTCTTTATGCCCGCCTCGTTGAAAGGCTTTGTAAAGGCGCGTACCGCCTTGTTGGGGTTCTCCCCGTAGAGGAGGTTCACCTGCTCAAAGGCGCCGCCGTTGGTCTCCACGCGGGCGAAGCAGCCCATCTTTATGATTACGGGTGCGATGCGCTCCAGCTGGTCCTTGCGCGGTTGGAATTTGCCGCTGCTCTGGAACATGTCGCGGTATACGAGGCTGAACTGTATTTTACGCTTAGTCATGCTTTTGTTTGTGGTAGGGATGTGTAAGGTTTTGCGCCGTCCGCCGCTTCCCGCTGAACGGATTTTTGCGCAGAATTGCCATTCTTGCGCAAACCGACGCGCTGCAAAAATACAAATTTATGCCCATACCGCCGCGAGGCGTATGGCTTTACGCCGTGGGCGGCGGGGGAGCGGCACGCAAGGGCGGCGGATGGATGGCAGTCTTTGCGTGTCCGCGTCCGTTGCCTTGCCGAAAGGATGGCAAGGTTTTGCGGAAAAGCGTCCTGCGGATTAGTGAAAGCGTGTGGAAAACTCTTCGCGCGTGCCGTTGAACACGTTGATGTCTACGTCGCCGGTGATGCCCCGCACGCGGCCGAAGGGAGTGAGCTGCCAGTGCAGCAGGTGGACGTAGGGCTTGTACTCGCCGTAGCGGGCTATCCATACTTCATAGCCGCGCAGTGCGGGCGGGGCGGAGGGGAGATGCTCGTTGACAAATCTTTGTCCGAGGTAAAGCACGGGGCGTTTGCCGCAAGCACGCTCAACCGCGTGCAGCCAGCGTAGCATTTCGCTGAAAAGCTTTTGCTTGCCGCCCATGCGCTCTATTTGCTTGTCGGTAGGTTCTACGTCAAGTACGGGAGGCATGTCCCCTGCCGCTATGGCTGCCTTCTTGATAAACCACGCCGCTTGCTTGTCCGCTGGCGTGAGCGTGCTGTAGAAGTGGTATGCCCCGGTGGCTATGCCGCGTGCACGTGCGGCGCGTATGTCGGCGGCGTAATAGCGGTTGTAGACGGTAGTCCCCTGCGTGGCTTTCACGTACACAAAGGATACTGGATAGTCTATTTCGCCTTTCACGCGCCGGTTTGTCCCGAGGCTGGTGATGCGCAGTTTGTCCCAGTGTATGGCGTAGCGCTTGCGGCCTATCTCGTGTTGGTAGCGCGAAATGTCTATGCCGTACACGCGGGCGGCGGTGTATACCATGCGCTCGCCTTTGAAGCGGTTGTTGCTCCACACGCCGCAGCGTATGGCGGTTGCTCCGTTTGCCGCGAAGCCGAATCCTTCGCGTTTGCCCGCTTTCCATTCTCCGCTGTAGCGGTCTTCCGTGCTGGAGATGGACGTGCCGTGGCCGTGCGGAAGCATTTCCGCGTTGAACGCTCCGCAGTATACGCCCGTGCTGTCTGTGCGTGTGCCGTGCGAAAGCGTGTCGGCGTGCCAAAGCCCCTCGTAGCGCGTTCCGTCACTGCGGGTAAGTCTGCCCCAGCCCTCGCGTTTTTCCCCGTCGCGGGTTTGTCCGCAGTAGGTGGCTGTGGCGTATAGCTTCTGCATGCATTTCGTGGCAGGCGGGGTGGGAGAGTCTCCCTCTCCTCCCTTGCACCATAGTCTTACTTGGGTGAAAAACGCTTTTGTGTTCTCTATCCACCGCAAGCGCCGGCAATGTGCCTTGCGCAGCAGTCGCGGCAAGTCGGAGGGGCGCGTGCAGCTGCCTTTGACCGACACGCCGCAAGGATTTCCGAAGATGTTGACCCATACGCCGCCTTCCGTCGCTGCATATTTCTCTTCGCCGAGGGATAGCGCGGCGGGCAGGGTCGTGGCGGTCTTTCCGCCGAAGTCGTTGAAAGCCAAAAGCAGTTTGGGAGCGAAAAGTGTGCCGAAAAGCGGTACGGACAAGTGTGACGCGCCGTATGGAAGGTGCCCGCTTTCGGCTCGCAACAGAAGCAGTCCGCCTTCTCCGCGTCCCGCGATGCATGCCGCGAGGGTGTCGCCCCGGTGGCGTGCGCTGTCTGTGGCGGCGTTCCATATCAGGCGGCTTTTCGTGTGCAGCCGTGCCGTAGGCTGACCGTTTGCGTGCGTAAGCCGGCGCAGCAGCGTGAGCGTGCTGTCGGCTGTATGCATTTTCCGCCGCAGCTCTTCGCGGAAAGCCATCACCTCGTTGTAGCCGTCGTCCTCTACCGAGTGCGTGCGGGCATAGTAGTCAAGTTCGTGCAGCGTGAGGCTGTCGTGGCGGTTGGCGCTTGCAAGTACGGTGTCAATGCTTAGAAGCAGCGCCCGCGTGTCGGCGGCATTGAGCGTGTCTGGTTGCTGCGCAAGGAGCGAGTCGGAGGTGACGGCGTGTCCGTTTGCCGTCACAAACGCGGCGCTTATGTCCGCGTGTGCTGCCACGCTGTCCGCTTGCATTGCCGCGCGTTTTGCCGTCCCGGGCAGGGACACGTATAAGGTATCGCCGTCTGTACCAGCGACGGCATAGCAAGTCTCAGCCTCGGCACGGCACACGGCACGCAGCATGCGCCCCTTGCTTGTGGGCACAAGCTGGTGGAGTGCCGTCGCGAGCGCGTAGAGCAAAACTGCGGCGAGGGCGGCGAGGAGTGCTTTCCTTAGTTTCTTCGATTTTACGGGTGTGTCTCCGGTGCCGTGCATGGCAGTGCTTTCTTTATATAGGCGTTAGATGCGTGTGCTTCGTGTAGCGGACGTAGCTCCTTCCTTAGTCCCGATAGTCTATCTCGTGCTTGTCGAGTGCCGCACGGATGCTCATAGCCACATGGTAGGCAAGGTTGACGGGGACGGCGTTGCCTATCATCTTGTACCCTACGTTTACGTCCGAATAGAGGAAGACGTGGTCGTCGGGGAAGGTCTGTACGCGGGCCACTTCGCGTACGGTCATTCGTCTGTACAGATGCTCTTGGCCGGGTGCGAAAACGTGTTTGTCGGCCTCTACCTTTATCATTTTCGGCGCTTGCGGGTGGAGCTGGCACTGCCGTCCGCTTGCCTGTACGGTGAAGCCCGGCTCGTCCCACCCTCGTACTCTGTTGCGGGACATGAAGATGGGCGAGAAAGCGCCTGTAAAGTATTCGTGGTTGGGGACAGAGCATTTGTCGCCGTTGGTCTTGTTTTTCTCCAAAGCGGGAATCGCGCTGTCTTTCAAGTCCCATATACACTCGCGAAGCGTGGGCTTGTGGCTGCACGGCGCGGGGTACTCGAAGTCGTGTATGCCCAAGTCCTTGCGGAAACCTATATAGAATACGCGGTCACGGTCTTCGGGTACGTCGTAATCGTTGGCGTTGAGCATTTTCATATTCACGTCATAACCGGCTTCGCCAAACATTTCCAGTATGCCTTTTACGGCTTCCGCATGCCGTTTTGCCAGCATGCCGGAAACGTTTTCCGCTACAAAGAACAGCGGTTGGGCGGCTTTCAGGATGCGAATGTACTCATAGAACAGCTTGCCCCGCGCGTCCTCAATGCCTTTGAGGCTGCCGGCCTCACTCCACGACTGGCAGGGCGGTCCGCCAATGATGCCGGTGACGTTTTCCGGAAATTCGCTCTCCTTTACTTCCCTTATGTCGCCCTCAATTAGGCGCGTGTCGGGGAAATTGGCTCTGAACGTAGGGCATATCTTGGGGTCAAACTCGTTTGCGACGGCGGTGTGGAAGCCCGCCTTGTGGAAGCCCTTGTCAAGGCCTCCCGCTCCGGAGAACAAACTTATCAGTCTCATTCTTTATGTGGTGTGTGCAGAATTCTTTTCTTGCTGGTTCGCTGCGGGGATTTCCCATGCGCAGTTGTATTTGATATTGATGTCGGCTGGCATCCCTACTATCCGGATGTCAAATTTCAGGGATGGCTCTACAATGTCCTTTGCGTTGTGGATGCGGAATGAAAACTGCCAGCCGTTGTCAAAGCACATGACGATTGTCGTCTTGCTGTCAGGCTTGGGTCCTATGTAAAACAGCGTTGTCGGGAGTTTTATGACCGGCACTTTTATGCTTGGTTTTTCCGTTCCGCTTGGGCGGTTCAGCGTGCCGTACATATTGAAAGCCTGAATTGTGGTCACGCGCTTGCCGTCTACGCTTATGATTTTGTAGAAATCGTATTTGCTTAGCAGATACTTTATAAGTCTTCGTGGAATTTGTTTGTCCGCCTCCACTTGCTTTGCTATTTCTTTTGCGAAAGCGTTGAGTAGGGGAAGGTAGACCCGCTCGTCTTTGGAGGCCAAGTCGCGGAAGTAGGTTCTCTTCCTCTTTTCTTCTTCCAGCAAGGCAAAGACCGGTTTGACTTCGTCCCAATACTCTTCAGAGCAAGGCACGCCGTACCATTTATCCCCAAAGTCCAGGATCTCGGAAATGCGGCTGTGCTTGACGGCCATGTGGTTGTGCTTAATGCTTAGCCCTATTTGCCAAACAATGTCTTTCCTTTCTACGATGATATCCCGCACGTCAGCTTCTGTCCCTTGTCGGTCTGTCTGTATGTAGAGGCTTAGGATGTCCTCACCAGGCTCTGTCATATTGGGTTCAAGCGCAAATATTGTGCAGATGGCGGCTTTCGCGCTTAGGGCGTACATGCATTGTTCGGCATAGTTTAGAGTACTCCAAGCCTTTTCAGCGGCGGAGTAGCTGCTGTTGTGTACAATCTGTGCAGGGCGTAATGCAGATATAGCCTCGTGCAAGGTGTTGAGGCATACAAATTCGTATGCCCTTCCTTGGTTGTTGCTTGCGGTGCTCATATCCTTGCTTTTGGTTTGGGTTCGGTAGGCTGATGTCTTGTACAAAGGTTATACCGTCTTGCGAAAATAGCGAAAAATCCCCGTTGTGGCGTGATGCTGCAACGGGGATTTTCGCCGGCAAGGCGTGCTTGCCGTGTGGGGAGGGGGAGCGTTTAGCGTCCGCCGCCGCTGCCGCCTTGCGAGCCGGAGGACTTCGAGCCGCGGTCGTCGTTTTCGATGGTGCGGTCGGCTTTCTTGACCTGTGCCTTGAGCGAGCCGAGGCGGTAGGACACGCTGATGCCGAAGTTCAAACGGTCGGACGTGCTGCTTGTATGCGTGTAGAACTGCGGCGTGCGCATCGTATTGGAGAAAGTCATGTGGCGCGGGAGGAAGTTTTGCGCGAAGAGGCGCACGTAGAGCCTTTCGTCGCGAAGAAATTTGCGCGACAGCGAAAGCATGTAATACCACCAGCCCGATGTTTGCGTTTGCAGCTCGGTCTCCTTCGTGCCGCTGCCGCCGGAGAGCGAGGCGGTGAGTTTCCAGGGCAAATCCTGTTCGAGTCCGCCGTAGAAAGTGGCGTGCCAGCTGTAGCAGTGGTCGCCTGCCGCTGCACTGCGGTAGTCCCAGTACATAAGGTTGGCGTTGACCGTTAGCTTGGTGGTCTTTGTGAAGGCCCATCTTGCGTACAGGGTGGCGTCTCCCTCGCGCATGCGCATGTCTTGCCCGTACGTGAGGTTTATAATCCCGTCGCGTATGAAAGAGTATTGGGCGCTCATGTCGTTGGCGAAGATGTACCCGGCGGAGAAGTTTACGGAAAGCTTCGGCCCGAAATAACTGTAGTCAAGCTCTATGTTGTGCGTGTGCTCGCTGGTGAGCAGAGGGTTGCCGTAGGAGATTTGCTCTGCCGCGTTCTTTTTTACATAGGGGTTCAGCGTACTAATGCCCGGGCGGCTTACGCGCAGGTTGTAGCTTGCGCGGAGCATCTGCGTGTCACTCAGCGACCATCCCGCCGAGAACGAGGGCACCCAGTCTCCCATATTGGCGGAGAACGGCGTGCCGTGCCCGTCTGGGTAGGTGGCGTTGGTGTGGAAATACTCGTAGCGGCAGCCTGCCCGCAAGGAGAATTTTCCGGCCGTAAGTCCGTATTCGGCATACGCCGCTGTCACGCTGCTGCGGTGGCGGAAACGCGGTGCCTGCTCGTGGTCGGGCGTGAAGTCGTCTTGTGTGGCAGACGGGCGGGTAAGGTCGGAGTTTTGGCTGCTGTTGAGCCGCATAATGTGCTTCGCGCCGAGCGAAAGCGTGTGCGCCTTTCCGAAGGGCGTGGTAAAGTCCGCTTGTACGGTGTGCTCTGTGGCGTGTTCGTCCTTGTCGGCATGCAGGTCCTGCAGCGCGGGAGTTGTGCCGCGCAAAGCGGTGTAGGTGAGGTCGCGCCGGTAAGAGGTGGGCGCTATGTCGTATCGGTAGGAAAGCGTGAGCCGGCGGTCCTCGGCGAAGGTGTGCTGGTAGTCAGCCGCCGCTTGTGTGCTGAAGCTGGTGTTGCGCTGGCGTCCCGTGGCATCGTAGCCGTAGCTGAGCGCGTTCTCTTCCGTGCGCATCTCGCTCACGCCTCCGCTGCGTGTTCTTCCGTTGAATCCGTATATGCCAGCCGATACGGAGAGCAGATCCTTGGGGCTGAACTCGTAGCTCGCCTCGAGGTCGCCAAACTGGTAAGTACCTTTCGTGCGGGAGTAGTTTTGTGTGTTTTGGTAGTGGTTGACGGGGTTGTCAAAGTATTCTGCCTCCGCTTCTCCCCTGTTGGCAGAGCCTTTGAAATAGCCCGCGCCGTAGTTGAGCGAGAAAGTGAATTTGCCCACTTGCGCCATGGCGAAGAGGCTGCCCATCCAGTCGCAGTTGGTGACGCTCACGGAGGGGGTAAGCAGGTAGCCTTGGCTCTTCGTGTTGTCCGAGGTGATGATGTTCAGTACGCCGGTGGTGCCTTCCGCGTCATACTTTGCGCCGGGGTTGGTGATGACCTCTATTTTCTTTACTGCCGAGGCGGGATAGGTTTTGAAAATCTGCGACGGATCCTGGGACATCATCTTGTTGGGCTTGCCGTTGACGTACACCTTGAAGCCCGTTTGCCCTTTTACCTTTATCTTGTCGTCGCCGTCTACGGTCACCATCGGCACTTTGCGCAGCATATCGAGCAGCGAGCTGCCTTGCGCGTCGGGGTCATCGGTTACGGAGTAGGTGAGCTTGTCTACCTCTGCCTTCACCGGCGGCTTCGTGGCGGTCACCTCGGCCGTGCCGAGCGTCACGCCGCTCTCGTGCGAATAGATCGTGCCGCAGTCGGTAGCGTGTTCGTCTGCCTTTACGGTGACGGTGAGGGTGGCGGGAGCTTTCCCCAAGATGCTTGCCTCGATGCGGTATGTGCCGGGGGCGGAGACGGATATCTTGAATTTCCCGTCCGTGTCCGTGGTGACGGCGCGCAGAGGCTTTCCGTCTGCGGTGGAGAGCAGCCGTACCGTGGCGTATACGTCGGGGCTTTTTGTAAGCGAGTCCGCTACCGTTCCGGTAATTTCGTACGCCTTTTGCGCCGTGGCAGTCAGCGAAGCACCGAGGAGGCACACCGTGAGCAGATGCTTTTTCATTGTAGGCAAGGGGATTGTGCCGCCGGCTTTCCACACCGTGCGGCTTTTGCGTAAAGGTATGTAACAAATAAAACACCTTTCCCGCTTTTGTATATTAGGGAAAGGTGTCAAGTAGTAAGTAGCGCGAGACAGGATTGAACTGTCGACCTCATGATTATGAATCATGCGCTCTAACCATCTGAGCTATCGCGCCAGCGTGTCGCTGGGTTCCTCCCAGTTCCTCGTTTGCGGGTGCAAAGTTACCAATTTATTCTTTCCCGCCAAGCCTTGCCGCGCTTTTTTGTGAAAAACCGCACAGCGGCGGTGTGACACCGCCCTTACGATGTCGTGTCTAAGTCATGCTTTTCTTGCGCCGCGTGTCCTTGCGCTATGGCGAGGTAGAGAAGGCGTGCGGTCTCGTCCGCCGTCCATGCGTCGTCAGAGAAGTCGAAGTGCAGCACGGGGCAGTCGGCGCGGCTTGTCAGCGCTTCGCCGGTATAACGGCGCTCCTTTATGTCGTTTTCGGGTACGGCGGACGTGGCGTGTGCCTTGCGCAGAGCCAGAAGAAAGTCTATCTCCGGATTGTCTTTGTCGTCGTCGGCGGGTGCAAACTCAAACGGTCCTAACTTGCGCAGGCAAGGCTCGGCTTCGGCGTAGGAAATCTCTGAGAGAATGACTGTGCTGCCGCTTTTCGTCTTCGCCGTTTCGGTGAGGCGGAAGTCGGTCAGCTCGGAGAAGGAAAATATTTTCCCGTCAAGCAAAATTTTCCCCGCTTCCCGGTAAATGTCAATGTCGGCTTTCGGGTCGAGGTATTTGTAGGTGGGCTGACAATAAAGGCGGAAGGCTATATCGGGCGTGCCGTAGAAAGCCGCTTGCTGCTCCTTGATGTCGTAGTACGCCTTTTCTACCCTTTGCGCCCGGAGAATGGTGGCGAGTTTGCGGTCTCTTGCTGCTTCGGCACGTTTTTCCCATCTGTTGGCGATTGTGCCTATGGCGATGATGGCTATTGTGCCGCCGAAGAAGAAAAGGAGGCACCATAGCTCGCCCTTGACAAGTCCGACGAGGAAGAAGACGCTGCATACCAGCCAGCTTAGCATCAGTATGCAGCCGGCGGCATTGAGCGGCGGACTTGCCAGACTTTCCGGAATGCTGCTTCCGGGGAGCGTCTTTTCCTTGATGATGTCGTCAAGCTCTTCGCCTGTAAAGCTGTTGTCGGGGAAAGCCTTGCGGGCGGGCTTCGCCCCGTTGTTAGTCTCTGTCCCGTTCTTCATCGTGCAGGGGGTGTGGTATGGTGTATAAATAGGTGTGCGGCAAACGGCAAGGCACAAGCGGTGGGTTGCGCCTGGATGTGCGGAAATGCAAATGTAGCTTTTTGCGGAGCAAACTGCTTCGCGCGGCGCGACGCGGGGAATGGGTCACTCGTTTTTTGTGTCCCAAACGTACTCCCCCGCGTGCCACTCGGTGAATGCTACTTCCTCCGTGAGCGGGAAATGGGCCTGCGGCGTGCCGTCAGGGGAGAAAACCACGATTTCGCGGTACAGGCGCGTGCCGTCCGGCAGTGTGACAGCGGCGTATGCCACGCGGCGGAAAGCAGGGTGCGGGTATGTTTTTTCCCAGTGAGCCATGCTTTGCTTGGGGTTAGGGATAGGTGTGCAGGGTCAGTCGGACAGCACGACGGCGCGTATGAAGTCTTTCAGCCGGAACGGACCTTTTCCGTAGCCGCCCTCCGAGTCGGCTACGAGCAGCAGTGTCTGCTGCCCGTCGGAAAGTCGGAGTCCCGGACATATACCCTCGTAGTTGGCGAAGCCGTGGCGGAAGAGCGTGAAGTCCGACGGCATATCGCAGAGCAGGCGTTTTTCAAGAAACGCGCTGTCGGGAAGTATGCGCAGGTCAGCGCACTCCGTGACATCCTGCGCCCCGCGCGGGTCGACGAGAAAAAGGCGGCAGGTGACCGTGCTGCCTAAGTATTTCGGCGGGATGTTGGCCTCGCGCTCAATGACAAGGAGACGGCCGTCGGGCAAGGCTGCTATTTCCGGCACACCGTAGACATATATTTTGCCGAAGGCTTTGTCGCGTCCGCGTTCTGTTTTGTAGGCGTACTGCGCGGCGGGGCGCAAGTCGTCCCCGAAAGACTGCAGCCGCAGCAAGTTTGCCGCTCCAGGGTTGGACGCAGAGACCGGCCGTCCGTCCCGCTGGAGCGTGCTTTCGGTCGTAGTCCAGAACAGTCGGGTCTCCGGGCAATAGGCAAGCGCCTCGAAGCCGTAGTTGGGGACAATGCGCGGAAGCGAGAAAACCTCGGACACGTCGAGTCCGCGCCCCGTGGGGTTGCCCTGCAAGTCGTACTCCATTATCTGCTGGTCGCCCTCGCCGCTTATGAAGACCGTCTGTGCAGAGGGGAAAAATGCCACCCCTTCGCAGTCGCGCGGTGAGCGGCCAGAAACGGCTGGTGCGGCGTGCGGATTGGCGCGGAAGCCCTCGTTGCGCACGTTGGTGATGTCGCCCGTCACGCTGTCCTGCTCGATGGCAAAAACGAAGAAGCCGTCCTCCGCCTCGTTGTCGCTCACTACGGCATAACGTCCGTTGCCCAAGGGAGCGATGCCGCTGTAGCCCGCAGGGCGCACGCCCCATTTCGCCATGTCGTGCTGGGGCAACGGCTCGGCTTTCTGCGCTGCGGCGTGCGGGGCAGAGAGCAGGGCGAGGGCGAGAAATGCGGTGAGAGCGCGGAGCGTGCGGATGGGCATGGCGTGCGGCTGTGTTTATTCGTCAAGCAAAAGGTCCATCACCATAGGCTGTGCCGCCATAAACATAGCTGCCAGTCCGCCCGGCGTGACGATGCTGTCGGGGCGCGTCTCGGTGAGGCGTACGCGTCCGTTTTCCACGATGTAGAAACCGTTGTTTTCGGGAATGGAAAGGTCGCCCTGTACGCCCACGTGCAGCTGGAAACCCGGGTTGGGTGCGGCGACGGCGGCCAGGAAGCGCGGCACGTCTATCACGCGTGCCAGGGCGTAGGGCGTGCTGCCTTTCAGCGAGCCGGGGAGGCAGAAGCGGCGGTACACTTGCTCTACGCCGCATTCGCGGCAAAGGTACTGCACGAAAGCGGCGCGTGCGGCAGCTTCGGTGATGGCGAGTGTGCGGATGAAAACACGTCCGTCCGGCTCTTTCACGGCGAGGCAGAACCCCGTCATGCGGCGCTTGCGGGTGGCGGTGAGTATGTAGGCATCGCCGAGGTCGGCGGCGGTGAGTGCCGCGAAGAAGTCGTCCTCCGTGGGGTGTACCATGAAAGGCAGCGTGGAGGTGAGGCGATGGTAGAAAACGTATAGAGAGGACGGCCATTCGTCGGGACGCTCTACCGTGATTTTGTCCGTGTCGCCGTCCTGCGACACGTCAAGCGGAAGCTCTTGCCGGTACACCGACGGCCAGTAGGAGCCGTGGTCAGGACGCTCGAAATATTTCTGCGCTTCCGCGTCAGTGGGGACGAGGAAACTCAGTGTCGCGCCTTGCGAGTAGAGCCGGCGGTGGGCTTCCTGCAAGAGATTGGCGGCGTAGCCCTTGCCACGGAACTGCTCGCGTGTGGCCAGACCGCTGAGGTAGCCGACGTGTGTCACTGTGCCGTAGAAGGTCATGCGGTAGGGGCGCAGGTCGAGCGCGGAGACAATGTCTCCGTCACGGCGTACGGTAAGGATGTTGTCGGCAGAATATTTGTCCTCGAAATATATGTCAAGGAAGTCGTCGCTGAGGGAAAGGCACTCGCGCCAGAGGCCGCGTACCTGCTCCTTGGTTTCTTCGGGTGTAAAAAGCATAGGGTCAGTGAAGTTCGGGGGAAAGCCGTTGGGGCTATTTCCCCGTAATGGGATTGAAGAGCCTGGGATAGGCTGTGCGCCCCAAGGGCGTGGTGACGGAGACGGAAACCGAGTCCGTGCCTTGCCGCAGCCGCGACGTGAGCGTGGCGAGCGGAAGTGAAATGTACGCCGTGCGCGTGTAGTAGGCAGCGTCTCCGCTTTGCAGGTGAAGCAGCCGCAGGTGCAGTGTGCGCGTGCCGTCAGCGTTTGTACGCAGTTGCTCTTCGTGGAAGGCGAAAGCGTGCGTGACATCGTTGGCGGTGAGGAGCAAGATCTTCAGATTGAGGTATTTGCCCGTAGTCCAGCACGCCGCTACTTTCTCCACGGGTGCGTCGAGCACCAGAGTTTCGGCGGGAAACGCTTTGGGCTGAGGCGCGAGGAAAGTGGTCAGTGAAGCGAGCGCAACGCCTCCGTTTTGGCGCGTGTATGCCACGGCGGCGCGGTAGGTAGTGTCGGCCGCCATCGCCTGTACGCCGCTGCATGAGAGGACGGCGCAAGTCTCCCCGTTGTCGCGCTCAAGGCGCAGGGGCATGCCGTCCGTGCCGGTGGCTACGTCTGCCAGCTCTTGTATGTAGGCGGGCGCGGCGGTGTCGTCGTCGGTGCAGGCTGTGGGAAACAGTGCGGCGGCGAGTGCGAAAAGTGCGGCGGCGTGTCTCATAAGCGGATGGGCGTGGCGTGTGCGTACGGGGAGGCGGAGCGGCTCAGCTGCGGGCTGCGGCGAGCTGGTTGAGGAGCGGATTGGCGTACATGGTGAGCAGCCTTTCGCGCAGGAATGCCTCGTCGGGCGAGGGCAGGTCGATGAGCGCGATGCGGGAGGCTATGTATTTTTCAAAGCCCGCTTTTTCCTCCGGCGTGTAGTGGCTGGAAAACTCGGTTCCGCCTTGCAGCAGGTCGAGTGCGGCGTAGTTGCCGGCGAAAAGGCGGTAGCTGCTATGTATTTCCTTGTCCATACGCTGCGCAAGCTCTTTGAAAAGCTCCTGCTTGGGGCAGCCGCTCAGCTCGTCGAGCCACTCGTTGACGGGCGTGCAGGTGTGGTAGTGCACGTGACCTTTGAAGCCGAAAATGCCGGTGCGCATGTTCTCCAGGTCGTCGGCCTGGCTCTTCTTGAAGCCGGGTATGTCGCGCTTTTGCTGAAACTCCTTAGCCTTGAGATAGTCGCATGGGTCGTACTCGTAGGAGATGGCGAGCGGCACGATATTGAGCGTGCGCAGCCTTTCCTGCGTGTCGCCCGTGCCGCCCAGTGCCATCATCTTCAGGACAGACTCCTGCGTGCGGTCGTCGGAGTCCTTGGCGCGTCCCTCGCGCTGGGCAATCCACACGTTCTCGCTCTTTTCGGCTATGGCGTAGTGCATGTACTCACTCATCAGTTTGCTGCTGGCAAGCATTTCGCGCATAGAGGCTGAGCGGCGCACAATGAAGGACTTGTTTACCCGCACGAGCGTTTTTATCCAGGGATAGATGAGCAGGTTGTCGCCGATGGCTATCTCTGTCGTATTCCCGAAGCCGTTGTCTATAAGCAGCACGCAGAGAAAGGCGGAGTCGAGCACGATGTCGCGGTGGTTGGACACGAAAGTGTGGCTCTCCTTTCGCTTGTCGGCAGGGAGGCTTTCTGCGTCCATGGTGAGCGACGTGCAGCACTTGGCGGCGAGCTGGTTGATAAGCGGGTAGAAGAAAGTCTTCTGCACTTCAAGGTTGTCCTTGCAGGCGTAGAGCCGCTCGCGCAGCCGCTCCATAGGCACGTCCTTGAAGAAGGACTGGAAAATGGCGCGGAAGCTTTCGTCGCCCAGAAGCGCGTCGAAAGCGGCGGGCAGCTCCTCGGGGGACAAGGGACGTATGGAGTCAAAATCGGACAGAGTCATTTTGCTTGTAGGCTAAGGGAGGGTGGAATATTTCCGTAGCGGGGTCAAGCGAGCTTGCCCTCGATGATGTCGCTCAGCACGTCCTTGATGTCAAGGCCGGCGGCACGCACCTGCTGGGGTATGAAGCTTGTGGCGGTCATGCCCGGCGTGGTGTTGATTTCAAGAAGATTGATTTGCTCCTTGCCTTTCTCGCCGCTGAGAATGTAGTCAATGCGTATGATGCCGTAGCAGCCGAGTAGGCTATACACACTCTTGGTGGTGGCGCACACGCGCTCTGCCGTTTCGGGGGCGATGCGGGCGGGGGTGATTTCGCTCACCTTGCCGTTGTACTTGGCGTCATAGTCAAAGAACTCCTCGTCTGTCACTACCTCCGTTATGGGGAAAGTGACCAGCGTGCCGTCCGGGCGGCAGTAGCAGCCGCACGTTATCTCCGTGCCGCTTACCATTTGCTCGGCCATCACCTCGTCGCTCTCCGTCATGGCTTTCTCTATGGCGGGGATGAGGGCATCGTCGGTCTTCACCTTTGTCACGCCGAAGCTCGAGCCGCCCGCATTGGGCTTCACGAAGAGCGGTAGCCCCAGGCGGCTGGTTATGGCCTCCGGCTTTTCTGTGGAGAAGCCGCGGCGCAGCAGCACGGAGTCAGCGATGTGCAGGTCGGGGAAAGAGCGCAGGAAATTGTTCAGCGCAAATTTGTTGAACGTGAGCGACTCTACCAGCACGCCGCTTGTGGAGTAGGGCAGGCCGATGAGGTCAAAGTATCCTTGCAGGATGCCGTTCTCGCCCGGCGTGCCGTGGATGGTGATGTAGGCGAAATCGAAGCTGTGGCGGCCGTCCGAGGCCGTGAAGGAGAAATCCGCGCGGTCAATGCGGCAGTCCTCGCCCTTGTAGTCCACATTCCAGTTGCCGGCCTTTATCTCTACGACGTAGCAGTCGTATTTCTCTTTGTCCATGAAAGAGAGGATGCCCGCGGCCGAGCGCAGGGAGACATCGTGCTCGGAGGAGTCGCCTCCGGCTACGATAGCGATTGTGCGTTTCATCAGTTTTGTTGGTGCTTTCTATATTGCAGCTATGCCCTCTTCCTTTGTCTTCGGAAAGCAGACAGGGCGTGTCGCTTGTGTGTTGTATTTCTTGTGCGGCGGAGCCAGAAACCTCGGTCGTCCTTCGGAATGTGGCTAATTAAGCCCCGCCGTGTATGTTTCCCATTTCTCTATCAGCTGTCGCATGTCCTCGGGAAGTGGCGCGGTGAAGTCCATCTCCTCTCCCGTGCGCGGATGGCGGAAGCCCAAGGTGCGGGCGTGCAGCGCCTGGCGCGGGCAGAGTGTCATGCAGTTGTGCACGAAAGCCTTGTATGAGCCGCTCTGCGTGCCGCGCAGTATGACATCGCCGCCGTAGCGCGTGTCGGCGAAGAGCGGATGGCCGATATGGCGCATGTGGGCGCGTATCTGGTGGGTTCGGCCCGTCTCGAGCACGCATTCCACCAGCGTGACGTAGCCGTAGCGCCGCAGTACGCTGTAATGGGTGACAGCGTGCTTGCCAATATCCGAGCCGGGCGGAAATACGGCCATCTGCAGACGGTCGTGCGGGTCGCGTGCTATGTTTCCCTCAATGCGGCCGCTGTCTTCCTGAAAATTGCCCCATACGAGGGCGTTGTAGCGGCGGCGTGTGGTTTTGTTGAAGAACTGCACGCCGAGTGCGGTTTTTGCCTCGGGGGTCTTCGCCACGACAAGCAGCCCGGAGGTGTCCTTGTCTATGCGGTGCACCAGTCCCACGGCGGGGTCGTTGGCATCGTAGCCGGGTACGCCGCGCATGTGCCATGCCACGGCATTGACGAGCGTGCCGGTGTAGTTGCCGCAGCCGGGGTGTACCACCAGTCCGGCGGGCTTGTTCACCACCATCAGGTCGTCGTCCTCGTAGACTATGTCGAGCGGGATGTCCTCCGGCTCTATGGTTGTCTCGTAGCGCGGTCGGTCGAGCAGGAGCGTGACTATGTCGAACGGCTTTACGCGGTAGTTGCTCTTCACGGGCTGCCCGTTGACGTGTATGAAGCCGGCGCGTGCGGCGAGCTGTATGCGGTGTCGCGAGGTGTCGCGCAGGTGGTCGAGCAGAAATTTGTCTACGCGCAGCAGCTGCTGTCCCTTGTCCGCCACCACGCGGTAGTGCTCGTAAAGGCCGCCGGCTTCTTCGCCGCCGTCCTCGTCTATGTCGTCGCCTGCATCGTCAATGGAGTTGTGCGCTCCGTTCGGTGCGTATTCTATGGCGCGGGTGTCTTCTGCGGGGATGGTAGGTTTTTCCTCTTGTATGTTTTCAGCCATCGCGGTGTCGTTCGTCGTGTCGTGTCGGTTGTGCTGCGGGCGGCGCAGCTCGTGCGGCGTGGTCACTGTTCTACTCCCTCGCCGCTTTCTCCCTCGTCAAAATTTTCCTCGGGGGCGTTGAGGATGTAGTCAAGGCTGTCGTTGCCGTTGTACTCCTCCTCGTTGCCGCCCACGCCCACTACAAGCGTGACGGGAGAACTTAGGGAAATCTTCGTGCCGGGCTGCACTTCGCGTCCGCCCACTTTCACTGCCACCACCCATTCGGGGTCGCCCTTGACGTACTCCGGTGCGCCGAGCTTGAAGCCCAGCACGCGCAGCTTGTCCTCCGCCTCGCGGCGCGAGCAGTTGCCCGCCACGTCGGGTATGGCTATCTTGCGCGGTGCGTCGGCGTTGACAGTAAGGGCTATGACGCGCCCGGGTTTCACGTGCTCGCCGGCTTTGACGCTTTGCTCGAGCACGGCGAAGGCGGCTTGGTTGTATACATATCCCGTGTCCGTCACTTCGGCTTCGAGGCCGAGGGCGCGGAGCTTGCGCACGGCGGTTTCCTCGTTCATCCCGTAAAGGTTAGGCACCTCCACTTCCTCGCCGTGGTGTGTGTACTTGCCGAGGAAGACGAAGAGTCCGCACAGCAGCAGCAGCACCGCCGCCGCCATGCCGAGGCAGTTGCCCACCATCATGCGGCCGAAGATTTTGCGGTAAAACTCAGACAGGGTCATATCTCGCGTTTGGGTGTATAAGCAAAGGCAAAGTTACGTCAAAAAAACGGGAGAAGTAAAGGCTCTTTCGCTTTGAAAGCCTTTACTTCTCCCGCTTCGATAGCCGCAGGGAACGCGTGGCCGCCTGTGCCGGCGGTATGGAACGCGTCCGCCAAGAGTGCGTTCCGCTTATTTCTTGCCGTGAACCTCGTCAGAGACGGTAAGCTTCTTGCGGCCCTTTGCGCGGCGGGCTGCCAGCACGCGGCGACCGTTGGCCGTCTGCATACGCTCGCGGAAGCCATGCTTGTTCACTCTCTTTCTGTTGTGCGGTTGGTAAGTTCTTTTCATTTCTGTTATGCTGTTTTTGTTTTGTTTCGGCTTTGCGTCTCCGCGCCTTTGCTGCTGTGTCTTCGCTTGCCGCCTCTTTCCGGCGCATCCTGCGCCTAATGGCGTATTTCCGCGCTTTTTGGGCTCGTTTCAGCCTTTTCTGTCGGCTCAGTCGCGTCAAGTAGGGCGTGACTTCAAGGCACAGCACCGCGCAAGTGCGGCTGTACGGGCTGCAAAATTAGGCGTTTTTTTTCTTTCGGCAAAGCCGCCCGCCTTTTTACTTGCCTGTGAAACGGCGCGACTGCTCTTCTATGAGCGCTTTGTCGTCGAAGTAGTCTATCTTCATGGCGCGGCGCACCTCGCTGAGTGTCTCGGCAGCGACGGCGCGTGCTTCCTCGCAGCCTTTGCGCAGCACTTCGTAGACGGCGGGTATGTCTTTCTCAAACTCGGCGCGTCGGCGGCGTATGGGTTCAAGCTCTTCCTGGAGAATGTTGTTGAGAAATTTCTTCACCTTCATGTCGCCCAGACCGCCGCGTGTGTAGTGCTCTTTCACTTCGTCCAGGCTTTGGTACTCGGGCCAGTATGCCGCGAAATGCTCGGGGCGGCAGAAAGCGTCGAGGTAGGTGAAGACGGTGTTGCCTTCCAGATGCCCGGGGTCTTCCACGTGTATGTGCAGAGGGTCGGTGTACATGGACATCACCTTCTGCTTCACTTCTTTCTCCGTTTCGGAAAGGTAGATGCAGTTGCCGAGGCTCTTGGACATCTTCGCCTTGCCGTCCGTGCCCGGGAGGCGGCAGCACACGGCGTTTTGCGGCAGGAGAATCTCCGGCTCGACAAGGGTTTCGCCGTAGATGTAGTTGAAGCGGCGCACAATTTCGTTGGCCTGCTCAATCATGGGCTTCTGGTCCTCGCCGGCGGGTACGGTGGTAGCCTTGAAGGCTGTTATGTCCGCCGCCTGGCTGATGGGGTAGGTGAAGAAGCCCACGGGGATGCTGCTTTCGAAGCCGCGCATCTGTATCTCGGTCTTTACCGTCGGGTTGCGCTGCAGGCGGCTCACGGAGACGAGATCCATAAAGTAGAACGACAACTCGCAGAGCTCGGGGATTTGGCTCTGTATGAACAGCGTCACTTTTGACGGGTCGAGGCCGACGGAGAGGTAATCGAGGGCTACCTCTATCACGTTTTGGCGTACTTTCTCGGGGTTGTCAATGTTGTCGGTCAGGGCTTGCGCGTCGGCGATGAATACAAACATCTGCTTGTATCCGCCTTCGTTTTGCAGCTCTACGCGGCGCTTGAGCGAGCCTACGTAATGGCCTATGTGCAGACGGCCGGTGGGGCGGTCGCCGGTAAGTATAACTTTCTCCTTGGTCATTGGTCTGTGTTTGGGGAAGCAAAGTTAGTGTAAGGGGGATGAAAGGCAAAGCGTTTCGTCCCAAAAGCCGAAAAGGGCGCGGCCTGCCGAAGCGGGCCGCACCCTTGTCTTTGCTGTCCGCTTTTGCGGGCAGGTAGCTTACATGCGGTTGTGGAACGAGCGGGAAATCACTTCCAGCTGATGCTCGCGCGAGAGCTTGGTGAAATTCACCGCATAGCCGCTCACGCGGATGGTGAGCTGCGGGTAGTTTTCGGGGTGCTCCATGGCGTCTTCAAGCATTTCGCGGTTGAGCACGTTCACGTTGAGGTGGTGCGCTCCCTTGGTGAAGTAGCCGTCCATCATGGTCACGAGGTTGTCGACGCGCTCCTCGGGCGTGGGGCCGAGGCTCTTCGGCACGATGCTGAACGTGTTGGAGATGCCGTCCTGCGAGTCGCGGTAGCGGAGCTTTGCCACGGAGGCGAGGGACGCTACGGCGCCGCTCTTGTCACGGCCGTGCATGGGGTTTGCGCCCGGTGCAAAAGCCACGCCGGCGGCACGTCCGTCGGGGGTTGCGCCGGTCTTCTTGCCGTACATCACGTTGGAGGTGATGGTAAGCAGGGAGAGCGTGGGGCGTGCGTTCTTGTAGACAGGGAGCTTCTTGAGCTCTTCGGTGAAATAGTACACGAGGTCTACGCCGAGGTGGTCTACGCGGTCGTCGTTGTTGCCGAAGCAGGGGAAGTCGCCCTCGATGTCGAAGCCCTCGGTGAGGCCTTGGTCGTTGCGCTTGGCCGTCACTTTCGCGTACTTGATGGCGGAGAGGGAGTCGATGGCGATGGAGAGGCCAGCCGCGCCGTAGGCAATGTTGATGCGCGGGTCGGTGTCGATGAAAGCCATCTGCGCCTTCTCGTAGTAGTACTTGTCGTGCATGTAGTGGATGATGTTCATCGCGTCGTTGTACACGCGGGCAATCTGCGTAAGCACGAGCTTGTAGTTGTTGATGACCTCTTCGTACACGAGATGGTCGGAGGAAAGCGCGGGTATGCCCTCGAGCATCACTGTACCCGTCTTTTCGCAGCGGCCTCCGTTGATGGCAAGGAGGAGCGCTTTGGCGAGGTTGCAGCGTGCGCCGAAGAATTGTATCTGCTTGCCGATGGCCTGGTAGGAAACGCAGCAGGCGATTCCGTAGTCGTCGCAGCCGCGCACTTCGCGCATAAGGTCGTCGTTTTCGTACTGGATGGAGCTGGTGTCCACGGAAACCTTGGCGCAGAAGTCCTTGAAGCCTTCGGGGAGCTGCGGGCTCCAGAGCACGGTGAGGTTGGGTTCGGGCGAGGGACCGAGGTTGTAGAGCGTCTGCAGGAAGCGGAAGGACGTCTTCGTCACTTTGAGGCGACCGTCATTGAAGCGTCCGCCGAGCGACTCGGTGACCCAGGTGGGGTCTCCGGCGAAGATGTCGTTGTATGCCTCCATGCGCAGGTGGCGCACCATGCGCAGCTTGATGACAAGCTGGTCGATGAGTTCCTGGGCGAAGCTTTCGTCAATGATGCCGGCTTTGAGGTCGTGCTCGATATAGATGTCCAGGAAGGAGGACACGTTGCCGAGCGACATTGCCGCGCCGTCCTGCTCTTTCACGGCGGCGAGGTAAGCCATGTAGGTCCACTGCACGGCTTCGCGTGCCGACTCAGCGGGGCGGCCGAGTTCGAGACCGTACATTTCGCCCATGGCCTTTATGTCGCCCAGAGCCTTTATCTGCTCGGCCACCTCTTCGCGGAGGCGGATGCGTGCCTCGGTCATCGGGCTGGTGAGTCCGGCGAGGTCCTTCTTCTTCTCTTCGATGAGGCGGTCTGCGCCGTAGAGGGCAAGGCGGCGGTAGTCGCCAATTATGCGTCCGCGGGCGTAGTTGTCGGGCAGGCCGGTGAGGAAGCCCAGCGAGCGGAAGCGGCGTATCTCTTCGGTGTAAACGTCAAAGACGCCGTCGTTGTGTGTCTTGCGGTAGTGGGTGAAGATGTCTTTCACGCGCGGATTGACTTCCTTGCCCTGCTGCGCGCAGGCTTTCTCCACGACCTTTATGCCGCCGAAGGGCTTGATGGCGCGGCGCAGAAGCTCGTCGGTCTGCAGGCCCACGATGAGCTCGTCCTCTTTGAGGATGTAGCCGGCCTTGTGCGACGTGATGGTGGATACTGTGTCGGGGTCGAGCGAGCGCACGCCGCCGGCTGCGCGCTCTTCCTCGAGGGCTTTGAGGCAAACGTCCCAGACGCGCTTGGTGCGCTCCGTCGCTCCGTGGAGGAAGGAGGCGTCACCCGTATAGGAGGTGAGGTTTTTGCTGACGAAGTCGGCAACGTCTACGGTCTGCCGCCAAGCGCCGTCCGTAAAGTGGGAGTGGATGTCCATATAAAAAGGGTTGTTGTATGTTGAGTGTGTCCGGTGGTATGCCCGCAGCCGCGGCTTTCTTTCCGTCCTCGGGCGGGAGTGTGCAAAAGGGAATGGCGCGGTGTCTTTTTATGGCGGCTTTTGCCGTATAAAAGGAAAGCAATCCCGTGCTTTTTGTAATCTTTTGCGTTGCAAAGATACGGCTTTATTCCTCAAAGCGCAAATCCCCACTTTGGGGGATAAGTTAGGGAACGAACAATGCCGCCGTTTCCCACGCGGGGGAAACGGCGGCATTTTCTTTGTATTTGCGCCCGCTTTCAGCATTGTGCGGCGGGGCTTTAGTCTGTGTGCTTTTTTACTTGCCCATCGACTTGAGCGAGGAGTCGAAGCTTTTTGCCTGCTCGTTTTCAGGGTCGGCCTTGAGCATGATGTTCACATACTTGCGGCAGGTGTCAAAGTCGTCTTTCTGCGCGTAATAGAAAGCGATGTACTGGGCAGCGAGCAAGCGGGAAGAGTTGGCGCTGTCGTCCTCGTTCTCCATAAGGGCGAGAGCTTTCTCGTAGTACTCCTTGGGAGCTTCTTCGGGCTTGGACTGGTCGGTGATGTGCAGTACGGCCTGCTGCATGAGTGCGCGGTAGAAGTCGGGCTTTTTCTCCAGCACCTTCGTGTATGCCGCGTCGCCGCCGTCTATGTACTGCTGCTTGGCAGCGGGGTCGGTGGTGTTGCGGGCAGCCATCAGGAACTCCTGTCCCAGACCGAAGTAGTCGACTGCGTCAACCTTTTCGCCCTTCTTCTCCATGTAGGTGTTGTAGGTGGCTACGGCTTTGTCGTACTGCTTGTTCTGGCGGTAGTACTTGGCGAGCTCTTTGTAGTTGACTACCTTTTCGGGATCCTTCGCAAGTGCTTTCTCGAAGTAGGACACTGCGAGTGCTTTGTCGCCCTTTTCGCGGGCGAGCATTGCGGCATACTCGTAGTCGAGGGAGAGGAAGAGGCTGTCTGCAAACTCACCGTTTGTGATGTATGCCGAAGCTTCCTCGGCCGTCTTGAGCGCTCCGTCGTAGTCGAGCGCTTCGCCGAGGATGCCCATCTTGGCGAAGAAGTCCATACGGTGCAGCACCATGTCTTTGGGGTCAAGGGGCAGCACTTCTGCTACGATGCTCGTGATTTTCTTGTTGTTTTCAGGCTCGGCTGCCGACATGGAGAAGAGCGACTGGACGTAGTTTTCGCAGGAGCGGATGTCGAGGTTCTTGTCCTTGGGTGCGGCTTTGTAGTAGATGTCGTAGCTCTCGATGGCCTTCTTGTACTGGTTGTCCTTGTAGTAGATGTCGCCCATTATCTTGTCTGCCTCGTAGTAGGTCGGCTCAAGGGACTTGATGCGCTTGAGCGTCTCGAGTGCCACGATGGGGTTGACGTTGCGGTACACGAAAGCGTTGCGCTTGAGTGCGTTCACGTTGTTGGAGTCGGCAAGGAGTACGGCGTCAAACTTCTGTCCTGCGCCGCCCCAGTCCTTGCGCTTCATGCAGACTTCGCCGCTGAACATAAGTCCGGGGATGTACTCGGGCGCAATCTGGTACACGCGGTCAGCGCAGCGCTTTGCGGCGGGGTAGTTGTTGTTGTCGAGGAAGTAGGTGCCGATGGATACAAGGTCTTCCTTGCTGTTGGCAATCTTCTTCTCCAGCTTCATGTATATCTTGTTGGCTGCGTCGGGGTCGTCCATACTGAGCTTGACCACTTTCTCGACCTCCGTCTGGTATTCGGGGTTCATGGGCGGCACTTCGTAGGTCTTCTCCTGTGCCTGCATGCCGCTTGCCCCTGCGAGCAGGAGAGCGGAAAGCGCGAATGCGCGCAAAAAGTTTTTCTTCATTATCGTTGTGTCTTTGTTTCTTTCTCTCGGAATGGGAGGGCGTGCTGCCCGTCGGGGGATTTTTCCCGGTCAAGCAGGGCTGTCGCCTGTCTTGCATAACGAAGGCTTCGCCCTTTTAGTATGCGAAAACGCCTTTGCCTGCCGCGTCTTTTGACAGGAAAAGGCAAAATCGCTGCAAATATAAGATTTCTCCTTTTGAAATCGTTTTGCCGCGCTCCGTTTTTATGGCTTGCGTCGTCTGCCCGGCGGCTGAGCGTGTCTTGCCGCGTTTGGGGCAAAAGTGGAAAAATCGTCCATCCGCGCGGAAAGTGAGGCGGCTGAAATTTTTATGATTTTTTGGGAAATCGGACGGTCTCGGCGGGTGCAGAAATACGCTTGCGGGGGACGAATACAGGCTTTCTGCAGACGGGGATAGGCCCCGGAGCGACGGGGTTGCTTGCAGTTTTTCCTACATGTACATCCCGGCGGCGCTACATGTACATATACGGGCTTCGTAAGTCGCTGAGTGTCAGTGTAAGCAAAAAGAGAGAAACTGCGGTCGCAGTTTCTCTCTTTCTTCTATGCAAAGATAATAAATTTTTCTCCGTTTCCCAAATCCTCATTAACGTATTTTACCAAAGCAGGCACGCGGAATTTGGCCGTTTCCGAGGCTTTGAAAGGCGCGTTTGTTCCCAAATGTACCATAGCGCAGCAATGGAGAAAAAAAGAAGCCGCCGCGTCGTGGGTGCGGCGCGGCGGCTGTGAGAAGTGCGCGTGCAAGCGCGTTTTGCTTTCCCCTTATTTTATGCTGACCTTGAAAGTCTGCGGGTGTCCTTGCTCGCTTGTCACGCGCACAAGGTACACGCCCGGGGTGAGTGCGGCGGTGTCGAAGCCGACGGTGCTGCCAGTCGTGGTGGCGGGCAGGGAGGTTGCGCCAAGTTTCATACCCTGCGCGTTGAAAAGCGTAGCGGAGGCCGCGCCCTGGTCTTGGCGGAAAGTGACCGTAAGGCGGCCGAGAGCCTGCGAAACGCTGGCGCGCGGCAGAATGTCCGACCCCGGCACGCGGGCGATCCCCGTCTGCTTCTTTACGGCGGCGGCGAGTCCGGCGTAGGTGTCTATTTTGCCGTATCCCCACTTGTTGCTGCCCGGCTCGGTATACTCGTCGTTGACGGCAGTCTCCTTGATGATTTCCCGCACGTCGTCGGGCGTGAGGGTGGGGCAGGCTTCGAGCCAGAGCGCGACGCTTCCCGTCACGAAAGGCGAGGCCATGGACGTGCCGCCCTCGCCGGCGTAGTAGTACGTTTCCCCGTCTATTTCAGTGGTAGTGGCAGCGGTCAGCTCGAGGAAGCCCACTTCGTCGTGCTTGGAAACGGAGGAAATCACGAGCCAGCCCGGCGCGGTGATGTCCGGCTTCATACGTCCGTCCCACGTGGGCCCTATGCTGGAGAAGGGACTCAGCTCGCCGTCTTTAAGGTCGTAGGTATGCGACATGGACGGACTGATGTAGCCGTCCTTGGTGGTGTATTGCGTGCGCGTATGGTAGGCGCCCACGGTGATGACGCTCTTGCCCGTCCCGCCTATTTCGCCGACGCTGTAGTCGTTGTCGCCGGCTGTCCAGCCCTCAAACTCGCCGGTGATGGGTACGTCCATGTTCCACACGTCTACGAGCGTGCCGTCTTCTGCGGTCACGATGATGCCGGCTTTCCGGTCGCTCGACTTTTTGTCAAGGATGAACACTACGTCCACGCTGGAGCGGTTGTTGGCGGCGTTTGTCTCTCCGGCGATGAGCATTTTCCCCTCGGCTCCGTGCTCGCTCATGGTGAGCATCGTCGTATTGCTTTCGCTCTCCTCGCCGCTTTCTCCTTCTGTCTCGTTTGGGCTGCTTGCGAAAGTCGAGGTGTCCACTTCAGGCGTGCTTGCCACGGTTTCGCCCGTATTTGCGTCGTAGAGTATGCCCCGTACTTTCATGTGATGGCCGGGGGCAGTCCATATGCTCGCCTGTGTGGCGTACATGGTTATCGGCTGGCCGGTTGCCTCGTCGAGGCCTTCGTTTTCCTGAAGCGCCAAGCCGCACTTCATTTCCTTGTCCGTCGCGGTGAACGTCTTGCGGGCGTGCACGTGGCTGCTGCCTTCGTTGCCCGCCGCGCCTACGATGATGGCTCCCTTCCCGGTGACACCGTCAAAGAAGCGGTCGGTGACGGAGGTGCCGTCGTGCGGTCCTTGATGCATGCCGAGGCTGAGATTGATGACAGCGGGTTTGCCTACCGACTGGGCATAGTCAAGTATGTACTTCACCGCGTCCGTCAGGTTGGGAGTGTCTTCCAAGGTCGATACGTAGACGATGTCGGCCTCGGGGGCTACGCCGTAGTAGGGGTGCGTCATGTCGCTTCCGGCGGCGATGCCCGTCACGTGGGTGGCGTGGCCGCTTGTGGTCATGTCGCACACGGCTTCTTTAAGTTCGTCCTCGGAGGTATACTCGCGGCCGTACCCGTAGGCGGCCGGTATTTTCGATTCGTCCTTTTCGCCGTCCTCCGTCCAGTCGTAGCCCTCGTTCCATACGCGCTTGAGGCGCAGGCTGCCGTCCGGGTTGCGGAAATTGGCGTGTGCGTACTCGAAGCCGTTGTCTACGATGCCCACAATGACGCCTTCGCCCTTGTAGGCCTTGCCGAGCGTGTTGTCGCTTTGGTGCGCTGCGTCGGCGTTGCCGTACTTGCGTGCCTTGTCCAGCAGGAGTTTGGCTTTCTTGCCCGCCTCTATGTTTGTCACCTCGGGGAGGACCGTGAGCGTCTCTATCTGTTTGACGCTAAGGGTCGCCGTGGCGATGTTGCCGCTTACTGCGCCCGCCTTGATGCCGTGGGCGGCCAGTACTTGTGCGGGGTCGTTTCCCTCCGCTACGGTGACGAAGGCGCGGAATGTCAGTTGGGCAGCCTTTTCCGTAGAGAGCGCGGCTTGTGTCTGGTTTGCCTTTTCGGCGAGGAGTATCCTTGCCGACGGCGACAGCTTCTGTGCTTGTGCCGACAGTGCGGTAGCAAGCAGCATAACGGGGATTAGGTGTTTCCTCATAAGAATGTGCTGAGGTTCGTGTGTATTAGTGTGTCGTGTTTGTAGAGTGTTTCTGTGTGCGTCCGCCGGTGCCTTGCTTGCGGCTCTTGCTTCGGCGGTGGCGCGGGGCGGGCGGGGGCGTGCCGTTGCCGCTTTTACTTTACGCTGACTTTGAGCGTCTGCGGCTGTCTTTGCTCGCTGGCCACGCGCACGAGGTACACGCCCGGCGTGAGTGCGGCGGTGTCAAAGGACACTGCGCTGCCGGTAGTGGTGGCGGGGAGCTTTTCCGTGCCGAGCTTTTTGCCCTGTGCGTCGTAGAGCGTGACGGAGGACGCGCCCTGGTCTTGGCGGAAAGTGACCGTGAGACGGCCGAGAGCCTGCGAGACATCGGCACGCGGCAGGATGTCCGTACCCGGCACGCGGGCAATGCCCGTCTGCTTCTTTACGGCTGCGGCGAGTCCGGCGTAGGTGTCTATTTTGCCGTATCCCCAGTCGTTGGTTCCTGAAGCGGTAAAGTCGTCGTTGACGGCGGTAGCCTTGAGAATGTCGCGTATGTCGTCGGGCGAGAGCGTAGGGCAGGCCTCGAGCCAAAGGGCAACGCTGCCCGCCACGTACGGGGACGCCATAGACGTGCCGGAGCAAGCCGTGTAGTAGTGGTCCTCACCGTTTTCGTCTGTCGTTTTCGTTACGGAATGCTCGGGCTCGGCATTGTCAGAGTAGGCGGAAAAGGCCGAAACGGTCATGTCGCCGGGCGCGCAGACGTCGGGCTTCATGCGGTTGTCAAGCGTCGGGCCTTTGCTTGAAAAGGGACTCAGTGCGCCGACGGGGAGGTCGTAGTGGATTTCTTCGTCAAAGCATTTGTCTCCTCCCGTCATTGTCTTGATGGAACTGCGGGTGTGGTACGAGCCGACGCTTATCACCTTTTTGGCCGTGCCGCCAATTTCGCCGGCCGTGCAGTCGGTGTTGCCGGCAGACCAGCCTTCAAAGTTGCCGACCACGTTGCCGTCGTCGTTCCAAACGTCTACCTGCGTCCCCTCATCGCCGCTGATGACAATGCCTACCATGCGGTTTTCGGCGAGCGCGGTGAGTTTGGCACGAAGTTCGAAATTAGGACGCTTGTTGGTGTGGTATACGCCGCCTGC
The DNA here is from genome assembly GCA_963651485.1 of Alloprevotella sp. Lineage (GTDB taxonomy): Bacteria > Bacteroidota > Bacteroidia > Bacteroidales > Bacteroidaceae > Alloprevotella. The sequence continues at coordinate 91,825 of CAVJPT010000002.1, forward strand.
AATCGTGATTGTGCCTTCCGCTCCGTGCGTGGCGAAGTCAAGGATCAGCTTCTTGTCCGCATCAAACGATCCGCTTGCGTTTGCTTCCTCCGTGGAGGCAACTATTTCGCCCGTCTTCGTGTCGAAGATTACGGCGCGCCCTTTCAGCGTCTTGCCGGCAGTGCCCCAGGCACACGCTGTCAGGTCGCGTTTCCCGTTTACACTGTAGTCGCCGTCCGCTGCTTGCGCTTTTCCGGTTGCGCTTTCCGCAGTTTCTTCCGGGTACTCCGTCTCTTCGGTTTCGTCATCGCCTTCTACTTCGTCTACGTCAAGTCCGCATTTCATTACTTTGTCCGTCGCGGTGAACGTCTTGCGTGCGTGGAGCGTCTTTTCCCCCTCGTTGCCCGCGCTGCCCACGATGATGCAGCCCTCGCCGGTGAGTGCGTCAAAGTATTGGTCGTCGAGCGACGTGCCGTCATGCGGGCCTAAATGCGAGCCGAGGCTGAGGTTGACAACGGCAGGTTTGCCGACAGACTTGGCGTACGTGAATACATACTTGACAGCTTCGGTTGTGCTCCCGCCGCTTGTGGGCACAAACACGAGGTCTGCCTCGGGCGCAACGCCGTAGTAGGGAATGGACATGTCGCCTCCTGCCGCGATGCCCGCCACGTGCGTGCCGTGGAAGTCTCCTTCGCCGTTGCGGTCGTGGCTGGCACTACGGATTTCGTCTTCTGTGGTGTATTCGCATCCAGACTTGAAGCCTTCGGGGATATGGTCGGGGCCTCCGTCGTCCGTTTGTGCCCACACGCGCTTAATGCGCCAGCTGCCGTCAGGCGCGAGAAAGGCGGTGTGCCCGTAGTCGAAACTGTCGTCCACGATGCCCACTACCACGTCCTTGCCCATATACGCCTTCCCGAGTGTGTTGTCGCTCTTGTGCGCGGGGTCGGCGTTGCTGTATTTGCGGGCGAGATCCATCCGCTTGCGGGGTTTCTGCTGGAGGGAAATGTATTCCACGCCGGGAAGGGCGGCTACGGCCGTGATTTGTCCGGCTGTGAGGCGGGCGGGGACTATGCCGCCGCTTTCCGCGTACGTGTTTATTCCGAGGCCGCGCAGGCTCTCCAGCGCGTCAGTCCCGTTGGTCTTTATTAAAACGTCGGCAGTATTCTGTGCCGCGCCATTGGCGAGGGCAGACTGTGTGTGCTGCGTCTCCTCGGCAATGAATATCTTGGCGGAGGGGGCGAGCTTTTGTGCGGGGTCGGGCTGCGTCGTTTGTGCCAGTGCCGTCTGCGTGGCGGCGAAGACTATGAGGGGGAGTATTTTCTTCTTCATGAGTGGTGTGTCTTAGTGGCTTTATGGAAACACCGCCGTATAGCGTGAAGCGTGCGGCGGTGTTGTTGGCTTTTTATCTTATGCTGACCTTGATGGTTTGCGGCTGTCCCTGTTCGCTTGTCACGCGGAGGAGGTAAACGCCCGGCGTGAGTGTGGCGGTGTCAAAGGAGACTGTGCTGCCTGTCGTGGTGGCGGGCAGGCTGGCATTGCCGATTCGCATGCCTTGCGCGTTGTAGAGAGCGACGGAGGACTTTCCTTGGTCTTGTCTGAAGGTGACCGTCAGCCGGCCGAGGCTCTGCGCGACGTCGGCACGCGGCAGAATGTCCGTACCCGGCACGCGTGCGATGCCTGTCTGCTTCTTTACAGCGGCGGCCAAGCCGGCGTAGGTGTCTATTTTGCCGTATCCCCATGCGTTGCTCCCGGGCTCGGTGTACTCGTCGTTGATGGCGGTCTCTTTGAGTATGGAGCGCACGTCGTCTGTCGTAAGGGTGGGGCAGGCTTCAAGCCAAAGGGCGACACTTCCCGCCACGTACGGCGAGGCCATTGACGTGCCGCCGTTGGCGTCGTAGTAGTACTTGTTGCCGTCGTAGGAGGTGACGGAGACGGCCTCGCTTGCCACAAAGCTTGTGTAGTATTTCGAGCAGGCGGAGACTACCAGCCATCCCGGTGCGGTGATTTCCGGCTTCATGCGGCCGTCAAGCGTCGGGCCCATACTGGAGAATATGCTCAGCTCGCCGGGTTTCAGGTTGCTCATGCTTTCTCCGCCGGAGTACATGTTGCCGGAAATGGTGGTGTAGATGTTCTTCGTGTGGTAGGACCCTACGGAGATGACGCTGTTGCCCACGCCGCCAATTTCTCCCGCCGTATAGTCCGTGTCTCCGGAAGTCCATCCTTTCTTTCCGCCGGAGAGCGTGCCGTTCACGTTCCACAGGTCTACGCGCGTGCCGTCTTCGCCCGTCACTATCACGCCAGGCATTCGGCTTGAAGAGATGTTTGTCAGCTGCACTTCAAGCAGCACGTGCGGGCGTCCGTTGGTTTCGTTTGTCTCGGAGGCAAGGGAAACGGTGCCGTCTGCGCCGCAGTCGGAAGAGTAGAACTCGGTCTGCTGCGCGGAGGTGGTGGGAGCGTCGGTGCTGACCTCCGGCGTGCTTGCCACTACGCTGCCTTTGTTGGCATCGAAAATGACTCCCTGTACTTTGAAACTCTTCCCTTCCGTACCCCAAATGTCTATGCGCGTGCGCTTCTTGGTGGTGGCAAACTGGATGCCGCACTTCAGCTGCGTGTCCGTGGCGCTGAATGTCTTTTGCGCGTGGAGCTTGGTAGTGCCCTCATTGCCCGCTGCGCCCACGATAAGGTTGCCCTCACCAGCGATGGAGTCAAAGTAGCGGTCGATGGCGGAGGTGCCGTCGTGCGGCCCTTCGTGGTCGCCGAGGCTCAGGTTGACGACGGCGGGCTTGCCGACCGACTTGGCGTAGTCGAAGACATACTTCACGCCGTCGGCGATGCAGGTGTTGTCGTTTTTGAAAGACACGAGCACAAGGTCTGCCTCCGGGGCTACGCCGTAGTAGGCGCTTGTCATGTCGCCGCCGGCTGCGATGCCGGCCACGTGTCCGCCGTGGTACTGGCTCGTGTTGTCGTATTTTGCCTGCTTTATTGCAGCCTCCGTGGTGTACTCGCGGCCGTAGCCGTACGTTTCGGGCGTCTGCGCGTTGGTGTCGTAGGAGTTCTGGTCCCAGACGCGCTTGATGCGGAAACGCCCTGTGGGGGACAGGTAGTCAACGTGCGCGTACTCGAAGCCGGTGTCCACTACGCCTACCACTACGCCCTCGCCCATATAGGCGCGTCCCAGTGTGTTGTCGCTTTGGTGCGCGGGGTTGGCGTTGCTGTACTTGCGGGAGTCGTCCATAAGCAGGCGCACCTCCGTGGCTGCCTGTATCTTTTTCACCGTGGGAAGTTCTGCCGCCTGGGCAAGCTGCGACGCGGTGAGCGTAGCAGTGACGATGTCTCCGCTGGCGCTGCCCGTGCTTATGCCGAGGGCTTCAAGTGCGCGGAGCGCGTCCTCGCTTCCGTCGGTGGTGATGAAGGCGCGTATGGCAGCCTCCGCCGTGCCGCCGGCTGTGGTGAGCGCAGCCTGTGTAGCCGTGGCCTGTCCCGCGATAGCCATCTGTGTGGCGGGCGAGAGCTTCTGGGCTTGTGCCGCAGGGGCGGCGGCAAGGAGAAGGAGGGGAAGTATGCTTTTTTTCATTGATGGTGTTGCTTGGGAAATATGTCTTGGAAAACGGCAAAGACGCACGCCCCCTTGGCGGGGTGAACTGCGTGCGTCTTCATCCTTTTCTGTAGGCGTGCAAAGTTAGTAAGCCGTGCCTACGCCCGAGTATTGTATCATAAGCAGGGTGCCGTCACCGCCGGTGGCATACGGGCCTTTGTACTTGTTGTATACCTTGATGCTTATGGTGTAGTTGTCGCCGTCCTGCTTTACGTCGATCGTTCCTTTCTGCCCCACGTTTACCCATTCGTTGTCGGGGGACTGCAGCTGGAAGTCCTTGTACTTTATGGCGTAGGTGTAGGCCTCGGCTTCGGTGAGGTCGGTTTCGCCCGCGTTGACGAGGTTCTTGTTGATTTTCACCAAAGGCACAAGGAGCTGGTCGCTTGTGCTGCTCTCTTCGTCGGGCATGAAGTAGAACCAGAGGCCGGCTTGTCCGCCGCCGATAGCCTTGTCGCGCACTTTGAGGGAAACGATCTTCGTGTCGAGCGTCACCGTTTCGCCGTCTGCATCGTAAATGCGTACGCCGTTTTCTACGCTTGCGGCGGGGATGATGCTTTCAAAGGAGGAGGCGTCAATGGTGATGCCGTAGTAGTCGCCCTTTATGCTTACGCCGTTTATAAGCGTAGCGTCGATGTAGAACTGTACCTTGTCTCCCACGGTGCGGAATGAGATGCGTCCCTGCGTGAACTCGTCCGCCGTGTACGACTTCTTTTGCTTGAAGTCTATGAAGCGCAGCTTGTATGCGTCTGTGCTTTCTTTGAGGTCTATTGTGCCGCCGTTCTTCACCATAGAGGTGGGGAGCTGGAATATCACGGCGTAGTTGCCGCTCGTCAGTCCGTCGGGCGTGGCTGCGTCAAGCGAGCCGAAGCAAAACTCAGAGTAGGTGCCTGCTGCGTTGTTTGCGCGGAAGACGGACGTGATGTCGCCCGCTTCTGTGCCGTTGGCGTTGAACTCGTATTTGTTTTGGCTGTAGTAAACCTTGTTGTACGCTCCTTTGTAAGCGGCTTTGAGCGTCTTGCCGTCTGCGACGGCGTCAAGGGAAATGGTGAGCGTGGAGCCGAGACGGTCCTTGGATACCTTGAGTGTGCCGCTGAGGCTTCCCAGTTTGTCGCCTATGGCAGGGCACTGGATGAGTACGTCGTCTTCCGTCACTGTGGAAAGGTCCACCTCTTGGCCGATGAGGCTGCTGGATATGCTTATGCCGATGGCACTGCCATTTTGGCTGTCGCTGGGCTGGGCTTCCTGGTAGATGCGGAAGTCGGAGTGGTCTTCCGTCTGCAGGCTTATCACCTCAGCCACCGAGCCGATGGTGAAAAGCTGCCCGTCTATGTCGTAGTGCTTGTTGGCGTCAATCTGGCCGAAAGTTACTTCGTTCACTTCGTCCACGCGGAAGACTTTCGTCTTTCCGTCATGGGTGTAAACCGTCATCACCTGCTGGGCTGCGGCGGGGGCTATTATGCCGAGCGACAGCGAGAGTGCGGCGAGTGCCTTCTTTATGTCGTGCGTTGTGTGCATGGTTGTGCGCTTTGTGGATAGGGGAAAGGAAACGGGACGCAATGCGTCGCCGTTTCCCTTTCCTTGTCTCTTTGTTTGGTGAAGCCGTCGCTTCCTTTTTTTCTTACTGCTTTGCTACCTTGAAGGTTTTGCGGCCTGCCACGTCAAGCAGGTACACGCCCTTGGGAAGGCTCTCGAGCGACACGCGGCTCGGGGCTGCGAGGCGCTGCACCGTTTTGCCGTCTACGGAGTAGAGGGTCACGATGTCGTTGGCAGAGAGACCGCCGAGTGAAACCACGTTGGGGGCGGCGAAGGAGAACTGTACGTCGCGCTTCACCGTGCTGATGCCGTCGGGGGTCACGGCTTCGCCCTGATATTCTACCGGCCCGGTCCACGTGCCGGCTATCTTGTAGCCCGCATCGTCAATGACATTGACCGTGAAGGTGTATGTCTCGTCCGCGTTCTTCTTCACGTTGACCGAACCCTCTGCGGCGGGGGCGAGCAGGTCCATAATGAAGTAGCGTCCTTCCACGAAGTGGTAGTAGCGCGTGCCGATGAGGTCGCCGTCGTAAAGGTGGCCCGGCCAGAGCTTGTACTCGCCTACGGAGGAGGGGTAGCGGTCCGGCATTACCTCGTAAGTGCCCTCTGCCATTATTTCAGCCTCTGTGTCAGCTGTGGAAATGAACTGTATGCGGAAGATGTCGCCGCCGTTGTCGCCCACACACTGGTCGAGGCCCGAGGGCGAGCCGATGTCGAGCACGTACTGTCCGAAGAGCTTGCCCTCGGCGTTGGGCGCGTTCTCCACTTTCCACAGGCGTGCGAGGGGAATCTGCGCGAGGTTGAGCTGCACATCGTCCTGCAGGTTGGACACGTGTGCCTTGGGCGTGTCGCTGGACTGGTCGATGTAAGTGAAGCCGCCTTTGTATGTGCCTTTCACCTTGTATCCGTCCTTCGTGGTGCAGTCTACGGTCACCGTGAACGTGTCGTCGCCGTTGTCTTCCACGGTGCAGGTACCCTCGGTGATAAGCGCGTAGCGGTATGTGCTGCCGTCAAAGTACTGGGCAAACGAGCCGAGTATCATATCCTGCCCCATATAGGTGAGCTCCGTGCCGGGGAGGAAGGTGTAGCGCGTGAACTTGTAGCTCGGCGTGTATTCGCCGGCTTTCACCACGGCGGTCTTCGAGTCGCCGAAAAGGGTATTGAAGACAGACATCTTTATGGCGTATCCGGGTGCGGCAAGGCCGCCGGTCTCGCTGTTGAAGTCGGTGGTGTAGAGGCATATCTCCATATTGCCCGTCCCGCCTTGGAAGAGGTCGCCCTGGTAGATGCCCATGCCGCCCGTGTAGTCTGCCACCACGTCGTGGCCGATGGCGGGCAGCGTACTGGTGCTGCCGCTGTTGGTGTTGGTGAAAGTGATTTCACCCGTGAAGCTCAGATTGTACTTCACGCCGTTGCGCGTGGTGGTGGTGGTCACCGTGTAGGTCGTGTCGCCGCTTTTCTTGATGGTGACAGGGCTGTCAAACTCGAAGTAGTCGCACGACGTGCCCTGCTGCGCGTAGTATTTTGCGTAGGTGTAGTCGGCATCGAAGGTGTAGGCAGCCTTTGTACTGCCCGAAGCGGGCGTATACGTTCCCTCGGGTATGGTGTAGGGGCTTTCCGTGTTGGGGGAGAAGATGTCGAAGCATGCGCCCCATCCCTCTTTGGAGTAGACAATGTTGCTCTCGTCGTCAAGGCTTGCCTCGACGGTGCTTACCTCAAAATAGTATTCACCCATTGCCTCCGTGTCCTTGCTGGGAGTGTAGTAGGCAAAGGGCACGTACTGGAAGTTGAGGTCGCGTGCAGTGGCGTCTGCCGGCTTTGCCAGTGCCTTTGCGGCGTGGTTTGTGGCTGTGGCGGCGGGTATGGCGTGCTTGAAAGGTGCTTTCTTGTATCCCGGGGTCTGGGCGAAAACGGACGCGCCGCAGAGCAGCAGGGAGAGGCTCAGTGTGTAGAGTTTCTTCATTTCTTGGTCACTTTGAGAGATTGCTTTTCTGCGGCTTGTATGATGTAAGTTCCGGCGGGCAGTGCGCCGAGGTCTATAGACGTTGTGCTTTCCGTCGTGGCGGCGTCGGCTTGTACACGGCGGCCGGCCGTATCGAATACGCGCACTTTGCCGGCTTCTGCACCGGTGACGGTGACGTGCCGCCCGTCCTTGTACTCAAACGTAATCAAGCTCGCGCCTGCTTTGGCGGTGCTTATTCCGTCTTCTGTGTCGGCGAAGTAGAATTTCTTCAAGTCGGCAACGGGGTACGTGGCGGATGCTTCGGCTGTGCTGAATGTCACGTAGCCGTTGGCAAAGGTAGCTTTGGGTTCGTCGCTGAGCTTGTAGACACTGGTCGCGCCGGCGGTGGTCTCCACCAGCAGCATACTTTGGGCCAGACACCCGATGGGCATCGCCATACAAAGCACGGCGGCGAGTCTGCGTAAAGTTTTCTTCATCTGTTTATTGTGGTTTTTCTTTTTCTTCTGAGTCGTTGCGCGTGGCTCGTCCCTTGCACCCGTTCCTTGTCAAGATGCGTAGTAGAAGCATAAGAATGAGCCGTGCGGCGGGTAACTCCCCGCCCAAATTGCAAAAGTATAGAAATTTTACCCCCGCCGTGCCGCGCCGCCTTTCCTTTTCGCCTTTTTCTGCTGTTTTTGCCGACGAAACGTGTTTCCTGTCCGTTTATGCCCCTCCTGCGCCTTGCCGTATTGCCCCATCGCGTGCTTGTGTCCGTGCCTCGGATGGCGGCTTTTTTTGTCTGTGTGAGAGGAAAAAAGTTTGCGTCCGCCGCGCGGTGGGCATATAGCCACAGCGGGGCGGACGCATACCTTACGAGACAAAGCTCGTGCCGGGTAGGGGATAGGGTCAGCAATACTCGTCTCCGGCATAGAGGTAGGGGTGGGTGCATTGCTCCCATTCGAGTATTTCGCCTTCCTTGAAGAAGCGGCGCAGTTCGACGGCGGCAGTTTCGGCGGAGTCGGAGGTATGGACTATGTTCTCTTGGAAACTCATGCAGTACGAGCCGCGTATTGTCCCCGGTGCGGCGTTGCGCCCGTTGGTAGGTCCGGCGAGCGCGCGTACGGCTGCTATTGCGTCCACGCCTTTCAGGCAAAGCGCTACGACGGGGGCTGTCATCATGGAGTCTTTCACGCGCTGGAAGAACGGTTTCGCGCTCAGATGCGCGTAATGCTCACTGAGCAGCTCGTCTGTCAGCCACATCATCTTCATGCCGCATATCTGCAGTCCCTTGCGCTCGAAGACGCTTATTATCTCTCCCGCGAGTCCGCGTTGCAGGGTGCAGGGCTTGAGCAGCACCAGTGTTTTTTCTACTGCCATAGTAAGTGTTTTGTTTCTCTTGGTTGTAAGGTCTGAAGGTCGCGCCGTGCCGTCTGCCGCCGCGTGTCAGTCGTTTCGGCACAAGCACTCCTATTATTATATGGTATGCGCCGTTCCGTGGCGGGGCAAAAGCCGGCGGCGTAAAGGTAGACAATTATTGCAGCACCGGAAACCGCCCGGCTGTGGTTTTTCGGAGACGGGGCAGGCGGAGGCGGCGGGTAAAAATGGAAATCTTTATCGGCGGGGCGGCCTTCCGGCGGCGATGCAGTATGGGAAACTCCCTTTGCTTAACTTTGCAGCGAGGCAAAACGTGACGTGCCGCAGGGTGGCACAATATGAAATCCCCATGAAGACCCGTTTGCACATATTCAATCCCTCGCACGACGAGGCATTGGCGGCTGACAGCCCCTATTATTATCCCACTTTGGCTGCGCGGCGGCTGGAATGCGAACTTGCCGCGCTGCCCGCGCTGACGGCGCAGGAGGGAGACACCGTGCTTTTGTGTGACGGGGCAGCAGAGCCGGAGCGTGCGGAGTGGAATGACGGGGTGCGTTTCGTGCGCACAAAAGACCTGTCCCCCGCGTTTTGGGAAAGTGTGTCCGATATTCTTCCGTGGGGCTGGGACAAGCTGCTTTGCCACAAGTTGAACAAGGCTGGCTGTCCGGGCCCGCTTTTGCCGGACGGCGGGCGGCTTGGTGCTGTGCGCCGGCTGAGCAGCCGCGAGACGGCAGTGCGCCTCTTGCCTCGCTTGCGCGAGCTTTTGGACGGCAGCGTAGGCGAGAGCGAATTGTGCCGTAGTGCAGAAGACGTGCGCGGCGCGTTGGCGCGGTGGGGGACGGTGATGGTGAAGTCGCTGTGGTCGTGCAGCGGGCGCGGCGTGTACCGCGCAGACGGGCAGAGCGGGCCGGCGGTGCATAACCGCACGGCGCGTCTTTTGCGCGAGCAGGGCGCGGTGGAGTGCGAACCTTTCTATGAGGTGACGCTTAATTTCGCCATGGAGTTTACTGCGTTGCCCGGCGGCGCGGTGCGCTATGACGGTTTGTCGCTCTTCCGCGCGACGGAAGCGGGCGCGTACGGCGGCAACGTGGTCGCGCCGCAGGCAGCCCTTGCGGAACGCATAGCGGACGCGGGCGGCCCTGGCGCGACGCCCCTTTTGCGCATAGCCCGTGTATGCGCAGGAGAACTCGAAACACTGTTTGGCGGGACATACGCCGGACCTCTGGGCGTAGACATGATGCTGGTGCGGACAGAGGGCGGCGTGCTTGCCGTACACCCTTGCGTGGAAGTCAATCTCCGCCGCACGATGGGACATGTGGCGCTCGCGATGGCGCGAAAAGTGGCAAATATGGGAAGCTTGTCCGATGCGTTGGGAAAAATGTGGTACATTTGCCCTTGACTATCGCCGCCAAGGCAGCCGTGACGGCGCGGCGGCGCGAGTGAAGCGCGGCAAGCGCGTCCATCCACAAACACCCCACTCCTATGAAAAAGACTATTCTCCTGCTCTTGCTCGCCATCTGCGGACTTACGGCAAGCGCGCAGTTTGAACAAGGCAAGAAGTACATCAACACTTCCTTCTCCGGGCTCGGGCTGTCGTACAGCGGCAGCGAGAAGTTCCGCCTCGGCGTAGAGGCCAACGCGGGCTATTTTGTTGCAGACTGCCTTATGTTGCGTGCCGGGGTAGGGTATGACCACACTAAACAGATTGACGACGTCTCTGTCGGCGGCGGTGTACGCTACTACTTCGACCAGTGCGGCGTGTATCTCGGTGCGGGAGTGGAGTACGACCATTTCACGAAGTCCAGCAACGACGTGCTGATACCCGTGGAGGTAGGCTACGCGTTCTTCGTAAACCGCTTCATCACGATAGAGCCGTCGGTTTACTACAAAATGTCGCTGCACGACTTTTCCAACAACAGCACCGTGGGCTTCCGCCTCGGACTCGGCTTCTTCTTCTGACCGCGCCGCGCGGCGGAGGACGGCAGGACGGATATGGGAATTTGACGACAACCCGCGCAAATGGCACGGAGGTCGCAAATTCCCATATTGGTATGTTCGCCGCGCCCGACGTGCGGAAAACTGCAAACCCGTAGACAACGTTATGACAGAGATTTCCACTCTTGGAGAGTTCGGCCTTATAGACCGCCTCACGGAGGGGCTTACCCCGAAAACCGACTCCACCCTCCTTGGCGCAGGGGACGACTGCGCTGTGCTGCGCTATCCCGCCGCAGGCGGCGATGCCGGCACGCGCGTGCTGGTCACCACCGATATGCTGATGGAGGGCATACATTTCGATCTTACTTACACACCCCTCAAGCACCTTGGCTACAAGGCCGCCGCCGTCAATTTCAGCGACGTGTACGCCATGAACGGCATGCCGCGCCAGCTCCTTGTCAGCGTGGCCGTAGGGCGGCGCTTCTCCGTAGAGAGCATGGACGAGCTTTACGCCGGCCTGCGCCTTGCTTGCGAGCGTTACGGCGTGGACCTTGTAGGCGGAGACACCACGTCCTCGCTCACCGGCCTCGCGCTGAGCCTTACCTGCATTGGCGAGGCGAAGGAAGAGGACATCGTGTACCGCTCCGGCGCGCATGACACCGACCTTGTCTGCGTGAGCGGCAACCTCGGCGCGGCCTATATGGGGCTGCAGCTGATGGAGCGCGAGAAAAAGGTGTTCGAGTCGCAGCGCGGCGGCGACGAGACCCTTGCGCAGCCCGACTTCAGCGGCAAGGAATACCTCATAGAGCGTTTGCTCAAGCCCGAGCCTCGCCGCGACATTGTGCGCCGCCTGGCCGAGGCGGGCATACGACCCACAGCCATGATGGACATAAGCGACGGGCTTTCCTCAGAACTGATGCACATCTGCAAGAAAAGCGGCACGGGCTGCCGCGTCTACGAGGAGCGCATCCCCGTTGACTACCAGACGGCGGTGACGGCGGAGGAGTTCAACCTCAACGTGTACACCGCCGCGCTCAACGGCGGCGACGACTACGAGCTGCTCTTCACCGTGCCGCTCGCCTGCCATGAGCGCGTGAGCCAGATAGAGGACGTGCACGTCATAGGGCACATCACGCGCCCCGAACTCGGCAAGAAGCTCGTCACGCGAGACGGAAACGAGTTTGACCTCCGAGCCCAAGGGTGGAATCCGCTGGCGTGAGGCACAAACGTCCTGCCTCGAGTGCCGCTCCGTCAAGCCTTACGCAGAGCGGGAGGCGCGTTTCGTATAAAACAATTGCCGCTTTTCAAGGAAAAAGGCAATTTTGCGCCCGGAAAAAGACTAAACACAACATACAAGATGAAGAAAATCACACTTTCGCTTGCTCTCGTAGCGGGCGCATTGGGTCTGACTGGCTGCGGAAGCAGCGCAGGCAGCGTGCTGGGCAACGTGGGATCTGCACTTCTCAGCAATGCCGTCAGCGGCAGCACTACCGGCACCACCACCACTACGACCACCAGCTCTTCCACGTCCTCTACCACCAGCCTGCTCGGCAGCTTGCTGAGCGGCATACTGGGCAGCAGCTCCTCTCTCTCCCAGAGCGACATCCTCGGCACATGGAGCTACACCGGCTCGGACTGTGTATTTGAAAGCGAAAACTTTCTCATGAAAGCCGGCGGCGAGGTTGCTGCCTCGAAGATAGAGAGCCAGATGAACAGCTCGCTGGAGAAAATCGGCATCAAGCAGGGCGCCTGCTCCTTCACGTTCAACAGCGACAACACCTATACCGCAACCATCGGCGGCCGCACCATCTCGGGCAGCTACTCCCTCGATACTGCAAACAAGAAGATAACGATGACCTATCTCGCCGGCATCGGCAAGATGACTCCCCATATCGCGAAGAGCGGCAACAAGCTCAGCCTGCTCATCGAGAGCGACAAGCTGCTTACGCTGGCAAAGGGCGCTTCCGCACTCTCCAACGGCACCGCCATGAAGACCGTCAGCTCGCTCCTCTCCTCCTACGACGGCATGCTCGTAGGGCTTCAGCTGAAGAAGTAAGACAACCTATATTATATATGTGTCGCCGGCTTCTTCCGTCGCCGTCCTGTGTACAGACGGCGGAAAGGCATCGGCGTACAGACAGAATAGCTCAACAAAAAGTCCCGCAAGTACTCCTTGCGGGGCTTTTTGCGCTTAGGCGGGACGAGGACGAGGAAAAATGAGTATCGCTTGTTCGCGCTTTTGGCGTGTTTAAGCCAACAGTGACGCATATTACGCCTTGGGGGATATCGTGGCGGGGAAAGAGCCTTTCGGATTTTGTATCTTTGCGTAGCATAAGACAAAAAGAATGCGCGTATGGGAAGAAAAGACGGACTCAAGGCATTCATCGTTGACGACGACCCCACGGCGAGGCAAGTACTCGCCGATGACTTGCGGGCCTGTCCCGAGTTTGCGGACGTGTATGAGTTTGCTTCCTACGACGAAGCCGCTCTGCCGCTTCTGGAAATACACCCCGACGTCTTTTTCCTTGATGTCGAGGTGCCGGGCAAGAGCGGTATAGACTTTCTCGCCACGATGCGCCAGCGGCTCAACTTTACGTTCAAGCCGGTCTTCTACTCTGCGTACTCATCCTATATGCTTGATGCGATACGCCATTCTGCGTACGACTTTCTGCTTAAGCCCTACAAGTCCGAAGAGCTGCGCACTGTGGTCTCCCGCCTTGTTGCCGATGATGCGCCCGCTGCGGTACATCCGCCGTTTGGCGAGACTGCGGCACGCCGCCTTGCCGTGCAGACCGTCACAGAGCTTCTCCTCCTCGGAGTAGAGCAGATACTGAAGTTTGACTATGTCAGCGAGCGCCGCAGCTGGCAGCTCACGCTGACTGACCGCAAGCACCACGTGCTGAGGCGCGGCGTAAGCGCAGAAGACCTTATCGCGCTCCACCCGTCGCTGGTACGGGTCAGCTCCACCTGCGTCATTAACCTCAACTACCTCGCGGCGATAGAAAACAACACGCAGCGCTGCCGTCTCGTCCCGCCTTTCGACGACATCGATCTTACCGCCACGCGCCGCTATTTCGGACGGCTGAAAGAGCGGTTCGAACTCCTTTGACGCAAAGCCCCGCCTTGTCAGCTCGCCCGTTGCGGCGGAGGAAGCCGAAAACCGGCAGCGACTGGAAAACAAGTAGAGGCAGGATGTGAAACAAATATTTTGACCTGAGAAGACACTGTTATTTTTATGGGAAGTCTCTTTCCAACTTCCCTGTACCGTAACGAATGCGCCCGCCCGCGTAGCCAAAAACCAAGTTCCTATCGTATAGACAAAGGCAGGTTGCATTCGTTACTTTTGTTTTCTGCTTTCCGCAGTCCCCCTTTTCCCTATCCCCCTTTCCTCCTCCTTTTGCTTTTTCGCGAAGTTGCGGACAGCCGTAGATTTTTACTGACAATTTGTCACCGCAGCGCGTGAATGTTGCCGCCATTGCGCGTGTCCTTTTTGCATTGACGCTTTCGCTCGCTTGCGGGAGAAGCCGTGTGATGGCGTTCTCGTTTCGTGTGCGGTGAAGTTTGGCACGCTTTTGGCATAAAGACAGGCGGAAGCCCGCGCAAGACGGGCAGACACCCGGCGGGGATACGCGCCAAGACAACGAAAACAAACCATAAAACAAAAGAGACTATGAACATCAAACCATTGGCAGACCGCGTGCTGGTTAAGCCCGCAGCAGCTGAAGAGAAGACGGCCGGCGGCATCATCATCCCCGACACAGCGAAAGAGAAGCCCCTCAAGGGAGAAGTGCTGGCCGTGGGCGGCGGTACGAAGGACGAGGAGATGGTTCTCAAAGCCGGTGATACGGTTCTCTACGGCAAGTACTCCGGCACGGAGGTAGAGATTGACGGCGAGAAATACCTTATCATGCGCCAGAGCGACGTGCTGGCCGTGCTGGCTTAAACGCCGGCGCAGAAGCGCAGGAATACTAACGACATTTATTCAAAGCATACAACCATGGCAAAAGAAATATTGTACGACGTAGACGCCCGCGAGCGTCTTCGCGAGGGTGCGGACGCACTCGCCAACGCAGTAAAGGTTACGCTCGGTCCCAAAGGCCGCAACGTGGTTCTTGACAAGAAATACGGCGCTCCCCGCATCACCAAGGACGGCGTGAGCGTCGCAAAGGAGATAGAGCTTGAGGACGCTTTCCAGAACGCGGGTGCACAACTCGTGAAGAGCGTAGCTTCCAAGACGGGCGACGACGCCGGAGACGGAACGACTACCGCCACGCTGCTTACCCAGGCTATCCTCACCGAGGGAATGAAGAACGTGGCTGCCGGAGCCAATCCGCTCGACGTGAAGCGTGGCATTGACAAGGCTGTCGCCAAGGTAGTGGAAAGCATCAAGGAGCAGAGCGAACAGGTAGGCGAGAGCTACGACAAGATTGAGCAGGTAGCCACCATTTCCGCCAACAACGACCCCGAGATTGGCAAGCTCATCGCTGACGGCATGCGCGCAGTGAGCGTGAACGGCGTGATCACCATCGAGGACGCCAAGGGACGCGACACAGTGCTCAAGACCGTAGAGGGCATGCAGTTTGACCGCGGCTACCTCTCCGCTTACTTCGTCACCGACGCAGAGAAGATGCAGTGCGTGATGGAGAACCCGTATATCCTTATCTACGACAAGAAGATTTCCAACATAAAGGATTTCCTCCCCATCCTCGAACCCGCCGTGCAGAGCGGCCGTCCCTTGCTCGTCATTGCCGAGGACGTGGACAGCGAGGCTCTGACTACGCTCGTCGTGAACCGCTTGCGCACGCAGCTTAAGATATGCGCAGTGAAGGCTCCGGGCTTCGGCGACCGCCGCAAGGCTATGCTGGAAGACATCGCGGT
This sequence comes from Alloprevotella sp., assembly GCA_963651485.1. Classification (GTDB taxonomy): domain Bacteria; phylum Bacteroidota; class Bacteroidia; order Bacteroidales; family Bacteroidaceae; genus Alloprevotella. The sequence goes on from CAVJPT010000002.1 coordinate 107,061, forward strand.
GCTTACCGGCGGCGTGGTGATAAGCGAGGAGAAGGGCCTGAAACTCGAGCAGGCTACGATCGATATGCTCGGCTCTGCCGAGAAAGTCACCATCACGAAGGAGAATACCACCATCGTGAACGGCAAGGGCGCAAAGGAGAACATCAACGACCGCATCGCTCAGTTGAAGAACGAGATTGCCGGCACGACCAGCTCCTACGACAAGGAGAAGCTGCAGGAGCGTCTTGCCAAGCTTTCCGGCGGCGTATGCGTGCTCGAAGTGGGCGCAGCCAGCGAGACCGAGCAGAAGGAGAAAAAAGACCGTTGCGACGACGCGCTTTGCGCTACCCGTGCGGCTATCGAGGAAGGTATCGTCACCGGCGGCGGCGTGGCTTACATCCGTGCCCAGAAGTCGCTCGATGGCTTCACCGGCGACAACGCTGACGAGACCACGGGCATCAACATTGTGCGCCGCGCCATTGAAGAGCCGCTCCGCCAGATTTGCCACAACGCCGGCCTCGAGGGCGCAGTGATTGTGAACAAGGTGCGCGAGGGCGAGGGCAACTTTGGCTTCAATGCGAAGACGGAGACTTTCGGCGACCTGCGCGTGCAGGGCGTGGTTGACCCGGCAAAGGTGACCCGCGTGGCTCTGGAGAACGCAGCCAGCGTGGCTGGCATGTTCCTCACCACGGAGTGCGTGGTTTGCGACAAGAAAGAGGAGAAAGCCGATATGCCGATGGCTAACCCCGGCATGGGCGGCATGATGTAATGCCCTCCCCAAAGGCTTAATACGAATGACGGGCGAGACCGCAAGGTCTCGCCCGTCTTTTTGTTTGTGCGCCAAGTCCTATTCTCCCAGCGTGCTTGCGGCGCGGCGGCTGCTTTACGCCGTGCCGTGTCCGTTTATCTGCGCCGTGTCCAGATGATGATAAGCACGGCGGGGATGACAAGCATGATGCCCGTAAAGACTTGCCACGTGAATGGCTCGCGGAAGACGAGGCAGCCTATCAGCACGGCGGTGAGCGGCTCGAAAGCCCCAAGCACGGCGGTGAGCGTGCTGCCGATGCGCTTCACGCAGTATACGAGCGCCACGTTTGTGACGAACGTGCAGACGACGGAGAGCGAGAGCAGGCGCGAGAGCTGGCGGCCTGTGGTCACGGGCTGCAGCGTGCCTTGCCGCAGAGCCTCTGCGGCGAAGATGAGCGCGCCGATGAAGAGAATGTAAAAGACGAGCTTCGTGCCGTCCATCGTTGCTGCCCGCGAGCGGTTGACGCGTATGAGGTAGAGCGCGTAGCAGAGTGCCGAGATAAGCACTATCACCACGCCGCGCCCGCTTGTCTGGCCGGACGTGTCCCAGGACAGCACGCCGACGCCCGCTACCGCCATCACCACTGCAAGCACTGTGCTCAGGCGGCGTGCCTCGTTGTAGAAGCACATCATGATGACGGCTGTCACGACGGGGTACATGAAGTGCAGGGTAGTGGCCACGCCGCTCGACATATAGTTGTAGCCGTCGATGAGGAAGAGTGCCGAGCCGTCGGAGATGAACGAAAGATATATGAGCGTGACGAGTTCGCCGCGCGTGACGCGGAAACTCTTTTTCTGCGCCAGCATAATGGCTCCCACGATGAGGCTTGCGAAGCCGAAGCGGTAGAAGAGAATCGTGGGGTCGGAGAGAAAGTCTGCCGTGCCCTCGTGCTTGAGCGGCAGGGTAAAGAAAGGGATGAAGCCGTAGCACACGGCCGCGAGGAGTCCTACTGCGAATCCCCGCGCCGTGGCGTTCCGTTGTGTCGGTGTGTCAGACATTTTGTCGTTAGCGTAGGATAGGGGAGGTTACCACTGGTTGTAGTGGACGTTTGCCGCGTCATATTTGTCTTTGGGCTGCGTCTCGCCTTTCGGCCAGCCTATTGGCACGACGCAGAAGGGGACGATGTGGTCCGGGAGCGCGAAGGCCTCTTTTACGGCGGAAAGGCGTTCGTCATAGGGATAGACTGCGGTCCACACCGCGCCGAGTCCCATGGCTTCGGCTTGCAGAAGGAGGTTTTCAGTGGCGGCAGAGCAGTCAAACATCCAGTTGGTGGAAGGCTTGCCCTCCTTGTCCGTCACGCTGAGATCGCCGCACACTACGACTGCAGCCTGTGCCTCGGCAAGCATTTTGGCGTAGGGGAGCTTTTCGGAGAGCGAACGCATCGCCTGTTTGTCGTCAACGATGATGAATTTCCACGGGCGCATGTCGCGGCCTGTCGGCGCGGCCATTGCTGCCCGCACCAGCGTGTCCAGTTTCTCGCGGGGCACGGCGCGGTCGGTGTACGAGCGCACGCTTTTGCGCGAGAGTATGTTGCCCATCACCGTTTCGGCCTTGTCAGCCTTCGGGGCATTTTCTTCCAAGCTGTGCAGCACGAAGACAAGTCGCGCCAGAGCCGCCACGAGCGCGACGGCAAGCACAAGGGAGATGACTTTGTACTTGTTCATATCCTTTATCTGTTGTGTTCGAAAATCGTTTTTCTTCTTCGGCAGAACGCCTTTCCGCCCGCTTGTGCGTACTTACTTCCGCCCTTTTCCGGCTGCGCTGCTTTTCTTGACAGAGTCCTCGGAGAGGTCGAGCGCCATGCCCATCGGGCAAAGGCACTTGCACCACACGTTGGGCACGAAGCAGCTCGCCACTATGATGACCGCCGCCATAATGATGACCGCAGGAAGTGCGGTGGAGGTAAGGAAAGCCGTGAAAGGTTCGTAGTCGAGCAGGAAACCGCCCAGCCCCGTCCAGAGAGAGAGCATCAGGAGCGAGAATGCGCCAAGGCGTATGCGCGACATGGCGCGGTACACTTTTGCCGAGCAGTGAATCTTGGGGAAGGGCAGCCGGCCAGCAAGCTCCTGCAAGCTGCCCATCGGGCACACCCACGTGCAGTAGTGGCGCTTGTGCTTGACGAGCGGCATCACCACCGCCACCGCCAGCATGAGCAGGGTGGGGAGGTAAGCGACGGGGTCAAGTCCGTTGGCTATCCACCCGCGCAGAAGGGAGAGGGAGAGAAACTGCCCGCACCAGAAGCCCAGCACGGCGACGTTGAGCGACAGCTGTATGATGCGCAGCCACTTGTGTCCGCGGAAGAGCATATTGATGGCCACGCCCGTCAGCAGCACGAAGAAGACGGCAAGCGTGCGCCACCAGCCTATCACCGGTCCGCTTTTCGCTTTTGCGCTTCCCGCGCCGTAGGCAGCGAGCGAACGCTGCACGCCCGCTATCACCGCGTTGCTTGAAAACGTTGCCCCGCTCACGGCGTCTACTTTGGCCGCTGCGGCCTTGCTTGCGTCCTGCCCTATCCATTGCGGCGTGAGGGCGTCGAGCGCGTGGCGCAGGAAGTCCGGGGTCTCCGCGTTGTCCCCAGCGGTGATGCCTGCCACTTTGCCCGCCTCGTCTATGTATACAAACAAAGGCACGGGGCCGGCGAAGCCTTTTACGTCGCGGGCGTAAGGCTGGGAGGAAATGAGCGTGCCCGCTGCCGCGCCGTTCGCTTTAAGAGTCACGCTCCAGGATGCAGAGTCGCGTTGCGCGAGGCTTGTTTTCTCCTCGTCCAGCCCCAGTGCCAGCAGCTGTTGTGCCGTGGGCAGCGCGAGGGCGGTCTTGCCTTCGCCTTTCGCGCTTGTGCCTATTTCGTGTCCGAAATATTTTCCTGTCCACAGGGCTGCGGCGGAGAGCATGAAAAAGACCACGAGCAGCGAGAGCGTGTGCTCGCAGAGCCGGCTGACGCGCTGGCTGTAAAAAGTTTTCAGGGCTTGGTTCTGTACCATCGGTGTGCTGTGTCGTTGCGTTGTGTTGGAAAAAAACAGTACTCGTGCGCTGCTCATCCTTCGCGCAGGAAGTCGAGGCTTTCGTACACCTCTTCGCGCGAGAGGTGGCAGTCGAGGCGGATGTCGCCTATGCCGCCGAGGAGCGTGAAGTTGATTACGCCGCCCACGTTCTTCTTGTCGTGCAGCATCGTGTCGTATATGTGCGCGTAGTCCTCGCAGGTGAAGGCGAAATGGCCGTAGTGCTCGCGCACGAAGCGCACCGTCTGCCTCATCTTCTCCGTGGGGAAACCCGTGTGCGCTGCGCTGAGGAAAAGTTCGCACACAAGTCCGTAGGCCACGGCATATCCGTGGAGAATGGGGTGTCCTTGCTCTAAGGCGAGGCTTTCGAGTGCGTGTCCCACGGTATGCCCAAGGTTGAGGGCTTTGCGTATTCCGCGCTCGTGCGGGTCCTGCGCCACGATGCGGCTCTTGCAGTTTATGCTCTGCGCCACAAGCTCCTGCAGGTGGGCATAGTCCGGCTGGGCAAGGTCGAAGCGCATGTGGTCCGCCCACATCGTTTCGTCTTCCAAAAGCGAGTGTTTCAGCATCTCGGCGTAGCCCGAGCGCAGGTTTTCCGCGTCAAGCGTGCGGAGGAAAGCGGTGTCTACGAGTACTGCTGCCGCTTCTTGGAAAACTCCGACCTCGTTTTTCAGTCCGTTGAAGTTGATGCCCGTCTTTCCGCCCACGGCGGCATCCACCATGGCGAGCAGCGTGGTTGGCACGTTGACGAAGCTTATGCCGCGCTTGAATGTGGCCGCCGCGAAGCCGCCCAAGTCTGTCACCATACCGCCGCCGAGGTTCACCGCCAGCGAGCGGCGCGATGCTTTCCCGTCGCTCAGCGCGAGCCATACGGCGGCAAGCGTGTCGAGCGTTTTGTGCGTGTCTGTCGCGCCGATGACGATATGTCGCGCGTCAGCAAGGGCGGGGCAGCCCTGCAGAAGCGGGGCGCAGAGCCGTTCGGTCGTTTCGTCCGTCAGCACAAACGTCTTGTCCGCGCCGCTTTCGCGGCACAGCGCGTCGAGCTCGGCGCATGTGTCCTTTGCGTATACTATTTTCTGCATGCCGCAGTAGTTTTGTTTCGCTTAAAAGCAGAGGGCAAACCCCTCTCCCGTCCCTCTCCCGCGCTTATGCCGGCCCTTCTCCCGCCTCGTAGCTTTCGAAGGCGCGCCGGCAAGCGTCCGGCACGTCGGCGGACAGCTGCGTGTTGAAGTCAAAGCATACCATCACCGTGTCGCAGCGGCACATCACGTCGCCCGTCTTGCGGTTGACGGCGCGCTGTGCCAGCGTGAAGCTCTTGCGTCCTATGCGTGACACGCGTGTCTCTATTTCTATCTCGTCTCCGTAGTAGATGGGACGGATGAAGTCCGCGTTGATGTTGGCGATGACCGGCACGATGCCCTCCGCGCGGTATTGGTCGCGCAGCACGTGGCGGAGATATTCTTCCTTACCCAGGTCGTAGTAGGCGAAGTAGGAATTGTTGTTCACGTGGCCGTACCGGTCCACGTCGTTGAAGCGTATCTGTATGGGGAGGCTGTGTCGGTATACGCCCTCCTCCGTGGTTTCTGTCTTTGCGGTCATTTCTTCCAGACGTTTACAATCTCTCCCACGTACATCGTGTGCATGGTTTTCTCGTTGCGCCCGTAGCAGTCTTTCTGCACGTCCGCGTCCATCAGCTCCTTTTTCATTGCCTCCTTGTAGATGACGCGGCACTCGATGGCGAGTGTGCCTTCGGCGAAGATGGGGTTGCCGAGTTCGGTGAACTCGGTGGTGAGTCCGGCTTTTTCCGTCTTGTTCTTCTCGTCGCGGCCGGAGTGCGAGCCCAAGTATTCCAGAGCCTGGCGCTTGCTTTCGGGGAAGGCGGTCAGCGTGAAGTAGGGGTTGCGCTCCATGAAAGAGTAGGTGTAGCGGCTATCGCGCACGTATACCGTCACTACCGGCTTTCCCCACAGCTGTCCCACCGTGCCCCAGCCTACGGTCATGGCGTTCATGTCCCCTTTCCGTCCGACGGCGAGAGCCATCCAGTCTTTTGCGAAGAGCGTGACGGGATTTTTGATGTCTTCCGGCGTGGCTTTGCGCCATTCGCCGGCGGCTGCGGTGTCTGCCGCAGCTGCGGCGGCGGGTACGGGGGCTTGTCCGCCCGTGCGGCGCGAGAGCAGCAGTGCGTATACGCCGAGGGCAGCCACGGCAATCAGCAGCACGCAGTTGAGTATTTGCGATTTGTTCATCGTCTTGTAGTTTAGTCGTTTGTTTTGAATGGCTTCTGCGGCTTTCCGTTTGCGTCAGCGTGGGGCGGTGTCCCGCTTTCTGGGGGTTGGGCGCACGGCGTGCGGGGTGTCCTCCTCGCGTGGTTTCCGCTTGGGGGCTTCCTGCCGTTTTTGCCCGCCGCCTTTCAGAAGCCGTCCTTGAAGAAATTGCGGGCCACGGCGGCGAGGCGCATGCGGTCGGGGACGGTCTCGAGCGTGTACTCGTCTACGCGGCAAAGGTCGCGCAGGGCGTATGCGCCCACTTCCTCGTCCGTGCCGCCGGGCGGGTGGGGGAGGAAAATGTGGTTGCGGGCATCGGCTATGCGCACCGCGCCGGTCACATAGTCCGCCGCGCCGTGGCAGCGCAGTTCGGCAGCGACGTGGCGCTCGAGCGCGTCCACAAAGTCTTTCACTTCCTCTGTCATGGTTTCTGCTTGTGCGTCCGTGCGGCTGCCTTGCGCCGCCGGTACGCGTTTTAGGGGCAAAAATACTGCAAAGGCGGGGACTTGCGGCGGTGGGCGGGGAAAAAAGCACGGCGGAAATATTTGCTGTCCGTTTCTCCCTGTCCGGCCGTTAAGAAAGTTTGAGAAACTTTAACATGCAAACTTGGCTTAGCCGCTCCCCGGACAGGTCTGAAAACGCCGCAAAGGCACTCTCCAGAACCTAAGACCGGCCCCGTCGCGACGGGGATAGGGGCAGTAGCTCCGGCATGTACACCCCGCAGCTCCGGGATGTACACTTTTGCGCCTCGTAAGCTGCTGATAATCAATATGGACAAAAAGAGAGGGAACACGGGGCGCGTTTCCTCTCTTTTACAATACAAAGATACGAAATTTTTTGCCCGTTTGCAAGGCCCCTTTCCGGCGGCTGGCGTGAAATGTTAAAAAGGAAAGCCGGGGCTGCGCCCTGCCGCGCTTGGCGGGCGAGCCACTTTTGCGCGGCCGCACCTTGCGACCAACAAGAAAAAAAGTAATTTTGCCGCACACTCACCGCCCCATCGTGCAATGCCGCACGCAGCGGAAAAGCCCCGGCGGGAGCGGCGCAGAAGCAAAGAACACACACAATATATATAATATATATGAGTCTGAAGATAATTGTGCTTGCCAAGCAAGTGCCCGATACGCGCAACGTGGGCAAGGACGCAATGACCCCCGAGGGGACGGTAAACCGCGCCGCCCTGCCCGCAATTTTCAATCCCGAAGACCTCAACGCGCTCGAGCAGGCGCTGCGGCTCAAAGACCAGCACCCCGGCTCGACGGTGCACATCCTCACCATGGGCCCTCCCCGCGCCACGGACGTGATACGCGAAGGGCTTTTCCGCGGTGCGGACGGCGGCTATCTGCTCACCGACCGCGCCTTTGCGGGAGCTGACACCCTGGCCACGAGCTACGCGCTCTCGCAGGCAATCAAGAAAATAGGCGTGCCCGACATCGTGCTCGGTGGACGCCAGGCCATCGACGGCGACACCGCGCAGGTAGGCCCGCAGGTGGCGCAGAAGCTCGGCGTAAACCAAGTGACCTACGTGACGAGCGTGGACGAAGTGAAAGACGGAAAAGTCACCGTGACGCGGCATATCGACGGCGGCATGGAGCGCGTGGAGGCTCCGCTGCCCATCCTGCTCACCGTGAACGGCAACGCAGCCCCCTGCCGCCCGCGCAACGCGAAGCTCGTGATGAAGTACAAGCGCGCCAGCGCACCTATGGAACGCCCGGCTGACGGCTCGCTCCCCCATGCAGAGGAGTACGAGAAAAAGCCTTACCTCACCGTGGCGCAGTGGAGCGTGGCAGACGTGGACGGCGACTTGCAGCAGTGCGGACTCGCCGGCTCGCCCACAAAGGTAAAGGCCGTGCAGAACATCGTCTTCAAGGCCAAGGAGAGCAAGCGCCTCACCGGCTCTGACAGCGACGTGGAGGGACTCGTGAAAGAGCTTCTCGAAAGCCACACCATCGGATAACATTTCCATCCCACTCATTTCCCACTATCCATACAATACAAATGAACAGCGTATTCGTTTACTGCGAAATAGACAACCATACGGTCGAGGAGGTCTCCTTCGAGCTCCTCACCAAGGGACGCAAGCTCGCCACCCAACTGGGCGTACAGCTTGAGGCCATAGCCGCCGGCACGGGCATCACGGGCAAGGTGGAGGACGAAATCATCTCCTACGGCGTGGACAAGCTCCACGTCTTCGATGCCGAGGGACTCTTCCCCTACACCTCGAAGCCGCACACAAGCATTCTGGTGAACCTCTTCAAGCAGGAGAAACCGCAGATTTGCCTCATGGGCGCTACGGTCATAGGCCGCGACCTAGGTCCCCGCGTGTCCTCCTCGCTTACCAGCGGACTCACAGCCGACTGCACCGCGCTTGAAATTGGCGACTACGACGACAAGAAAAACAAGAAGCACTACGACAATCTGCTCTACCAGATACGTCCCGCCTTCGGCGGCAACATCGTGGCGACGATCGTCAATCCCGACCACCGTCCCCAGATGGCCACCGTGCGCTCCGGCGTGATGAAAGCCGAGAAAGCGCCCGCAGGGCACAAGGGCGAAGTGGTGTACGAGGACGTGGCAAAGTTTGTCCCCGATACCGACTACGTGGTGAAAGTGATAGAGCGTCACGTGGAAAAGGCCTCCAACAACCTCAAAGGCGCGCCCATCGTGGTGTGCGGCGGCTACGGCGTAGGAAGCAAGGAAAACTTTGACCTGCTCTTCAAGCTCGCCGACGAGCTGCACGGCGAAGTGGGCGCAAGCCGCGCCGCCGTCGATGCCGGCTACTGCGAGCACGACAGGCAGATAGGCCAGACGGGCGTGACCGTGCGCCCGAAGGTGTACATCGCCTGCGGCATAAGCGGCGCGATACAGCACGTGGCAGGCATGAAAGAGAGCGGCATAGTCATCTCCGTCAACACCGACCCCGACGCGCCCATTAACCAGATTGCCGACTATGTCATCACCGGCAGCGTGGAGGAAGTTGTCCCCAAGATGATTAAGTACTACAAGGAAAACAGCAAGTAAACGACTACAATGGCTAACAACTATACTGACCACGCAGAGCTGCGCTTCGAGCTGAACCATCCGCTCATGAAGCGTATCGTGGAACTGAAAGAGCGCGGCTTCCGCGACAAGGACAGCTACGACTACGCGCCGCTTGACTTCGAGGACGCGATGGACAACTACGACCGCGTGCTCGACATCACGGGCGAGCTTGCCGGCACTACCATTGCCGACAACGCGGAGGGCGTTGACCTCGAAGGTCCGCACCACGAGGGCGACCGTGTGCGCTATGCCAGCGGCACGGCAGCCAATCTTGACGCGATGGTGAAAGCCGGGCTCAACGGCATGACTATGCCGCGCCGTTTCGGAGGGCTCAACTTCCCCATCACGCCGTACACCATGTGCGCCGAGCTGGTGGCAGCAAGCGACGCGGGCTTCGGCAACATCTGGAGCTTGCAGGACTGCATCGAGACGCTCTACGAGTTTGGCAACGAAGACCAGCACAGCCGCTTCATCCCCCGCATCTGCGCCGGAGAGACAATGTCGATGGACCTCACCGAGCCCGATGCCGGCTCCGACCTGCAGAGTGTGATGCTCAAAGCCACGTACTCCGAGGAGGATGGCTGCTGGCTGCTTAACGGCGTGAAGCGTTTCATCACCAACGGAGACGCAGACCTTCACCTCGTGCTCGCGCGCTCGGAGGAGGGCACTACGGACGGCCGCGGCCTGTCTATGTTCATCTACGACAAGCGCCAGGGCGGCGTCAACGTGCGCCGCATCGAGAACAAGCTCGGCATACACGGCAGCCCCACTTGCGAGCTTGTGTACAAAAATGCGCACGCAGAGCTTTGCGGCGACCGCAAGCTGGGACTCATCAAGTACGTCATGGCGCTGATGAACGGCGCACGCCTCGGCATCGCCGCGCAGAGCGTGGGCATCTCGCAGGCAGCGTACAACGAGGGACTGGCTTACGCCCGCGACCGCGAGCAGTTTGGCAAGGCCATCATCGGTTTCCCCGCTGTCTACGACATGCTTGCGCTGATGAAGGCCAAGCTCGACGCCGGCCGCGCGCTGCTCTACCAGTGCTCGCGCTATGTGGACATATACAAGGCCCTTGACGACATCGCCCGCGAGCGCAAGCTCACGCCCGAGGAGCGCAAGGAGCAGAAAACATACGCCAAGCTTGCCGACTCGCTCACGCCGCTGGCAAAGGGCATGAACTCGGAGTACTGCAACCAGAACACCTACGACGCCATACAGATACACGGCGGCTCGGGCTTCATGATGGACTACCCCATACAGCGCTACTACCGCGATGCACGCATCACGAGCATCTACGAGGGGACTACGCAGCTGCAGGTGGTGGCAGCCATCCGCTATGTCACCAACGGCTCCTACCTCGCGCAGATGCGCGACTTCGAGACGGCAGAGGTCGCTCCCGAGTTTGCAAGCGTGCTGGCACGTGCCAAGGCCATGGCAGACAAGTTTGAGGAAGCTACGGCACGCGTGAAAGAGGCCGGCGACCAGGAGTACCATGACGTATGCGCGCGCCACCTCGTAGAGATGGCGGCGGACGTGATAATGCTCCACCTCCTGCTGCACAACGCCACCGCCGATGCCGCGCTCTTCGCGAAGAGCCTCCGCGTATATGCCAATTTCGTTGAGGCCGAAGTGGCGAAGCACCACACCTTTGTGATGAACCTCACGCCCGAGGCTCTGGCAGACTACCGCCAGGCCTGACTCGGAGCGTGTGTGCCGTCCGCGTCCCGAAGACAGGGCGCGGCGGACATAAAGAGAAAGTACAACTACGTGGAGGGGGATGTGTGACTGCACGCATTCCCCTCCTTTTGTGAAACAAAGCGGGGCAGGGCACAGTCCGCCCCGCCAAACACAGACACGACATGGGTTTCTTCTCCGCCCTCTTCGGAAAGGGCGAACTCTCAGAGAAAGGAAAGTTTGAGACACTAAGGGACGACGGCGTGCGCGCCATGCAGATGGGCGAGCTGCCCTATGCGGAGAAATGCCTCCTTGCCGCGCTCGAGCTGCAGGACGACTTGCGCACGAAGGGGATACTTGCCGAGGTAGCTCTGCGCATGCAGCAGTATGACAAGGCTCTGCCGCTCCTGCGCGAGCTTAATGCGCAGGGCGACGACCTCGAGCTCTTGCTGCTGCAGGCGCAGACAGAAGGCCGCCTCTCCGACTTTGAAGCCGAGCGCGCCACTTGCGAAAAAGCGCTCGCGCAGCATGACGGGGAGCCCCGCGCGCTTTACTTGCTGGCGGAGGCGGAGAACGGGCTGCACAACCCCTTTCCCGCCATTGCCCACCTCACGCAGTGCCTTGTGGCGCGTCCGGACTATCACGCCGCAATGCTTCTCCGCGCGAAGATGCTTATGGACATGGGGCAGTACGCCGAGGCACTTGCCGACGCGGCAGCTTTGGTGGAGGCCGACGGCGAGAGCGAGGAGTACCTTCTCCTGAGGGCGCGCCTGTTGTCCGCGCTCGGAAAGACAGAGGAAGCGGAGGCTGACTATCAGGCTCTGCGCGAGCTGAACCCCTTCGGCACGGACTGCGTGCTGGGGCTTGGCGGGCTTTACGAACAAACCGCCCGCTGGGACAAGGCCCTTGCGCTCTACGACGAGGCAATAGAGCTGATGCCTTCCTTCGCCGAGGCGTACAAGCGGCGCGGCGGCGTGAAACGCCATCTGAAAGACGACGCGGGCGCGGCAGAGGACCTCAAACGCTCGCTCGAGCTTGCGCCGGAAAGCGCGGCGGAGCTGGACGGCAGCTACTCCAACGTGGAAAACAAAATGAACGACCGCTACCGCAGCATGAACCCTTACGGTTTCTAAACCCCTTACGATGAACGACCCGAGACTGATACATATAGCCGACTACGATTATCCCTTGCCCGACGAGCGCATAGCCAAGTACCCCAAGGCTGTGCGCGACGAGTCGAAACTCCTGCTCTACCGCTGCGGGGAAATAGGCGAGGACGTCTTCCGCGGTTTGCCCGCGCATTTGCCGGCGGGCGCGCTGATGGTGTTCAACAACACGAAAGTGATACAGGCGCGTCTGCATTTCCACAAGTCTACCGGCGCGCTGATAGAGGTGTTTTGCCTCGAACCGCATACGCCGCACGACTACCAGCAGAACTTTGCGGCGACGCGGCGCGTCACGTGGACCTGCCTGGTGGGCAATCTCAAGAAATGGAAAGAGGGACGGCTGGAAAGGGAAATAAACGTCGGCGGACGAAAGGTCACCCTCACGGCCGAGCGCATAGGCGTGAGCGGCACGGGGCACGAAGTGGTGTTTGACTGGGGCGACGACACCGTGGCTTTCTCGGAAGTGCTCGAGGCAATCGGCGAGCTGCCCATTCCGCCCTATCTCAACCGTGCAACGGAGGAGAGCGACCTGCGCTCGTACCAGACGGTCTACAGCAAGATAAAAGGCTCGGTGGCGGCTCCCACGGCGGGGCTGCATTTCACGGACGCCGTACTCTCCGCGCTCGACGCAAAGGGCGTGGAGCGGGAGGAAATCACGCTGCACGTCGGCGCGGGCACGTTCAAGCCCGTCAAGAGCGAGGAGATAGGCGGACACGCCATGCACTCCGAGTGGATAGCGGTGCGGCGCGAAACCGTATCGCGCCTTCTCGCGCACGGCGGAAAGTGCATCGCCGTAGGCACTACGTCGGTGCGCACGCTGGAGAGCCTGTATTATATAGGCGTGCTTCTGCACCGCAACCCCGACGCCGCGCAGGACGACCTGCACGTGCCGCAGTGGCTGCCCTATGAGTATGCCGCCGAGCCGGGCGAAAAGCTAACGACGGAAGAGGCTTTGCGCGAAGTGGCCGCCTATCTGGACCGCAACGCCCTGCCTGTGCTGCACACCGCTACGCAGATAATCATTGCCCCCGGATACGAGTATCACATCGTCCGCGCCATAGTCACCAATTTCCACCAGCCAAAGAGTACGCTTCTACTTCTTGTCTCCGCTTTCATCGGCGAAGACTGGCGAAAGGTGTACCGCTATGCGCTCGGCCACGGTTTCCGTTTCCTCAGCTACGGCGACAGCTCGCTGCTGATGCGGGAGGAGTGGACATAGGTTTGCAGCTTGTTATGAAAGACAATCCGAAAGAATTTCTGCCCCGCGTAGACGAGGACGGCAATGTGCTGGGACGGCTCACGCGCGGCGAGGCCCACGGCGGCGGGAAAGAACTGCATCCCGTGGTCCATCTGCATCTGTTTGACACACAAGGGCGGCTCTACTTGCAGCGCCGTCCCGCGTGGAAGGACATACAGCCCGGAAAGTGGGACACCGCCGTAGGCGGGCACGTGGACTGGGGCGAAAGCGTGGAGGAGGCTTTGCGCCGCGAAGTGCGCGAGGAGATAGGGATAGAGTCGTTTGTCCCCGAGTTTGTTACCCGCTATGTCTTTGAGAGCGAAGTGGAGCGCGAGCTTGTGCACGTCTATTTTGCCGTAAGCGATGCCGTGCCCGTCCCCTCGGACGAGCTTGACGGCGGACGCTTCTTTGCCGTCGAAGAAATAGCTTCGCGGCTTGGGAAAAACTTCTTCACTCCCAATTTCGAGCAGGAATGGCTGCGTGTCGTTTCCGCCCATTTGCCGGGAAAAGACTGAGCCGCGTGCGGTTTCCGAAGACAGCCATACAATAAAGGGCGAGGCGGTTGTTACCCGCTTCGCCCTTTTTGTCTTCCGCTGAGTTTGCCCCGCGTTTCCTTTTGGGGAGGATGAGGCTCTGCTGCGCTATTTCGCATCCTTTCCCGCAGCAATCTCGTTGAGGGCGGAAAGGATGTAGAGCTTCATCATTGACACGGCGCGTGCGTTGTCCCCGCCGTTGGGGATGATGATGTCGGCGTACTGCTTTGTCGGCTCTATGAATTCCTCGTGCATAGGCTTGAGTATGTTGCGGTACTTGGCGATGAGCATGTCGAGCGGGTGGCCGCGCTCCACCATGTCGCGCTCTATCACGCGAAGGAGACGCTCGTCAGAGTCCGCCTCTACAAATATCTTCAAGTCCATAAGGTCGCGCAGCGACTTGTCGTAGAGAGTCATGATGCCTTCTACTATGATCACGTCGTGCGCTTCCACGTGTACCGTTTCGGGCAGACGCGTGCAGGTGATGTAGGAGTAGGTGGGCTGTTCTATCGCCCGTCCCGCGCGCAGCTCGGCTATTTGGCTTGCGAGCAGTTTCCAGTCAAAGGCGGCGGGGTGGTCGAAGTTGGTCTTCTTGCGCACGTCAAGCGGCAGGTCGCTCTGGTCGTTGTAGTAAGAGTCCTGCGGGATGACCGCAACAGAGTTGTCGGGAAGGCTTTCCACAATCTTGCGCACGACGGTGGTCTTGCCCGACCCTGTCCCGCCGGCTATTCCGATAATCAGCATATCCGGGTGTGTGATGATTTAAGGTATAAGGTTCGCTCCGCATTGCCCGTCGGACCGTGCCGAGCCGCAGCCTATCTTATGCAAAGATAGTGCAAGGCGAGCGCAATGTAACTTGTTCCGATTGCCGAGCCGCAGCCTATCTTATGCAAAGATAGCGCATTCGCCCGTAATGGGCGTAAGCCAATGGCGGCGGACGTGTTTTGCAAGGGATAAGACGTGGGCTGGCGCGGTTGTGCCGGCAGTCATAAGGCATGCAGCCAAACGGGAAATGTCCTGTTCCCCCTTTTCCTTCTTTCCCCGAAACATTGCGCTCGGTGCAGTATCCTTGCCACCCGAATAATCCCGTTTCTTTGTGCCAAAGTTTGCCTTTGCGGGTTGGCTGCGCAAGGCGTTTGCGGGGCAACAAAGCTTGCCGGTGCGACTAAACTTGCCGCCGCGCGACCTAAAAGGGCGGAATGTTGTACTTTTGCATCGCCCGTATGACGCTCCGGCCCGAAGCCGGCGCGTGACAACCTTTGCCCGGACGCAATGGACGCAACAAGCCTTATATACAAGTACTACCCGGAGGACACGCCGCTGCGCCGTCTTCTGCTGCATCACAGCCGGCAAGTGGCGGACCGCGCCCTGCTTATAGTGCGGCAGCGGCCGGAACTGTGCCTTGACGCAGCCTTTGTGGAGGAAGCCGCAATGGCGCACGACGTGGGAATTTTCCTTACGGACGCACCCGCCATACACTGCCACGGGAAAGAACCCTATCTCATACACGGCTATCTCGGCGGAAAGCTGATGCGAGCCGAAGGGCGAGAAGACCTTGCCCGCGTGTGCGAACGCCACACCGGCACGGGGCTTACCCGCGAGGGCATCGCTGCACGCGGGCTGCCGCTCCCCCTTGCCGACTATTTGCCGGAGACTCCCGAGGAGAAGCTTGTGTGCTACGCCGACAAGTTCTACTCGAAAAGCCATCCCGAGCGCGAGCGCACCATACCGCAGACGGCGAAAAGTCTGGAAAAATTCGGTTCGCAGGGAGCCGCGAAATTCCTGGAATGGGCAAAACACTTCGAGCCCGAGCGCTACGCCGCCGAAACGGGCGAGTGACGCCGCGCCGTCCGTCATCCTACGACCCCGCACACAAAAATTGAGAACTTCCGTCCTACTTGCTTTGTGCATCGCACTGACAGCCAGCCTCACCATTGCGGCGGGCGGGCGCGGTGTGTCCGTACATTCGGGCGCGGCGGCAAGCGACAGTCTGTCCCCGGGAGACCGCACCGCGTCTGCCGTGGCTTCGGACTCTGCTGTGGCGGACACGCTTGCAAGGCTCTTGCAGGGTGGTGTCATGACCGACAGTTTGGGGAGGGCGGGGGCGTTTCCCGACAGTGTGGCGCGTGACACTATCGCCACTGACAGTGTTGCTGCAGACAGCACAAAGCGGAAAGCCGGAATAGACTCGCCCGTGGACTACGAGGCATCCGACTCCATCGTCTACGACGCGCAGACAGGACTTGCCTACCTCTATGGCAAGGCCAACGTGAAGTACCAGAACATGGAACTCACCGCGGCCAAGATTTCCATGAATATGGACAGCAGCATGGTGCACGCCGAGGCGCGGCGCGACACCCTGCGCGAAGGGCTGCAGGATCGCCCGCTCTACAAGCAGGGCGGCGACCAGTATGAGAGTGACCGCATGTCCTTCAATTTCAAGACCAAGAAGGGCTTTATCTCTAACGTCTCCACCACGCAGGGCAACGGTTTCCTCACCAGCAGCGACTCGAAGCGCACGGACGACGGCACGCTCTATCTCAAGCACGCGCGGTACACCACCTGCGACGAAGAGCATCCGCACTTCTATCTGCAAATATCGCGTGCCAAGGTGCGGCCCGGCAAAGAAATTGTGTCGGGACCGGCTTACCTCGTCGTAGAGGACGTGCCGCTTCCCTTGGCCATTCCCTACGCGTTCTTCCCGTTCAACAAGAAATACTCCAGCGGCTTCATCATGCCCTCCTACGGCGACGAGACCTCGCGCGGCTTCTATCTGCGCGACGGCGGATACTACCTCGCCATAAGCGATTACCTTGACCTCAAGCTACTGGGGGAGATTTACACGAAAGGCTCCTGGGGCGCGAGCTTCGAGACCAACTACAACAGGCGGTACAAGCGGCGCGGCAATGTCTATTTCAGCTTCCTACGCACCGTGAACGGGGAGAAAAACATGCCCGACTATGCCGTCACGAAAAGCATCAAGCTGCAGTGGACGCACTCCAAGGACTCGAAGGCTAATCCCAACACGACTTTCTCCGCACGCGTGAACTTCGCCTCCGAAAACTATGAGAAGTCCAACCTCACGAGCATGTACAACCCCATATCCTACACGCAGAGCACGCGTGCAAGCTCCGTGAGCTTCAGCCACACTTTCGACAAAATAGGACTTACCATATCCGGCTCGGGCAACCTCACGCAGAACATGCGCGACTCCTCCATTGCAGTCACCCTCCCCGACATCAGCATCTCGCTCAACCGCTTCTACCCGTTCCGCCGCAAGAAGCAGTCGGGCAAGGAGCGTTGGTATGAAAAGATATCCATGTCCTACACGGGGCAGCTCTCCAACTCCATCACCACAAAGGAGAACCTGCTCTTCAAGTCAAATCTCATCAAGGACTGGCGCAACGGCTTCCAGCACCGCATCCCCATCGACGCCACTTTCCAGCTCTTCAAGTACATCAACGTTTCGCCCTCTTTCTCTTTCCGCGACATAATGTACGCCCAGCGTGTCAACCGCTCGTGGGACAGGCAGGCTCTGCGCGAGCTGTGCGACACCACCTACGGCTTCTATAACCTCTACGACTGGAATGTGGGCGTGTCCGCCAACACCACACTCTACGGCTTCTACAAGCCTTGGAAAAAGCTCTTTGGTGAGAAAATCATTGCCGTGCGCCATGTCTTCAAGCCCTCGGTAAGCCTCACTTACGCGCCGGACTTCACCGCGTCGCGCTACGGCTATATGAAAGAGTACGAACGTACGGACGCGGACGGCAATGTCTCTACCGTGCGCTACTCTCCCTATTCGTCCGGGATATACGGCTATCCTTCGGGCACGAAACAGGGGCTTATCACGATGTCCGTCTCCAACAATATCGAGATGAAGGTGAAGAGCGACCGCGACTCTACGGGCGAGCGGAAGATAAGCCTGATAGACGAACTCTCCGGGACGCTTTCGTACAACATGGCAGCCAAGACGCAGCCGTGGAGCAACCTCAGCACGCGCCTGCGCCTTAAGCTGACGAAAAACTACACTTTCTCTATGGCGGCGGTCTTCGCTACCTACGCTTACAAGTTCAATGAGCGCGGACAGGTTGTCACGTCCGACCGCACGGAGTGGAGCTACGGGCGCTTCGGACGTTTCCAGGGCATGTCGCAGAACCTCTCCTACACGTTCAACAACCAAAGCCTGAAGAAATTCCTTAATTTCCTGCGCGGGAAAAGGGGGAAAGAAGCCGAGGCGGACAACGCGGACCAACGAGAGTTTGGCGAAGACACTGAGGACGCCAACGTAGACCCCACGCTGCGGGCGGCGCGTACGCAGAAAGACAAGAAAGAGAAAAAGGCAACCACGGACGCTGACGGCTACATGGCTTTCAGTATGCCTTGGAGCCTTACTTTCTCCTACGGCATCACCATGGCGGAGGACAGGCAGAAGCAAATCAACGTGAGGCGGATGCGCTATCCTTTCTCGTTCACCCATTCGCTGAACGCTTCGGGCTATCTGCGCATCGCCGAAGGCTGGAACATATCCTTCTCCTCCGGCTACGACTTCAAGCAGCACCAGCTTTCCATGACTACAATGTCGCTCTCGCGCGACCTGCACTGCTTTGAGATGTCATGCTCGGTAGTGCTGAAGCCTTACTCCTCCTTTAACTTCTCTTTCCGCGCCACCGCCTCCGAGCTGGCTGACGCGCTGAAATGGGACAAGCGAAGCTCGTATTCCACCAACGTGGAATGGTATTAGTACGCGCATAGGAGGCGTTTTGTCGAAAAACCGGGCATTGTACGCCAGCGCCTGGCGGTGCGGATGCAATAGTTGCGCCCACGCGCCGTTTATCCTATTGGAAAACATAAAAGAAGACGCACAGAAATGAACAGACACGCTTTCTATCTCGTGTTCGCCGTAGCCACGGGCATTGCGCTCGCTTCCTGTGAGGGCGGAAAGGACGAACAACACTACACGGCCGTAGAAAAGCAGTATGTGGAGACCTTTGCCGACCAAAGCAAGGATTCGCTCAGGGTGCTGAGCTACGACACGTGGTCGCTCACAAACCAGACAGACTGGCTCACCGTATACTGCGGCACGCAGAAAAACGAAATCACGCAGAAAGTACCCGCCAACACGCAGGTGCTTACTACCGTCTATTTTGCGCTGCAGCCCAACACGACGGGAAAGACGCGCTATGCGCAGGTACAGGTCAACAGTTCGTACGGCGGCACAGTATCCTCGCAGCTTATGCAGTACGCTTTCCTCAACGTGCAGCGCCCCGCGCCCGTGACGGACAGCAGCACGCGTGTCACCACCTTTACCTACGACATCGTGGCAAAGCCCGTCGCTTCGGCTTCTGTGGTATTCACGGTATATGCTGACGGGGCAACGCTCACGTCTTCCGACGAAAGTTGGCTGAAGCCGGAGAAGACAACGGGCTTCAGTACGGGGGAGAAGACCACCGTTTCGGTCGCTGTATCGGAGAATACGGCTTCCGAAGCACGCACCGCCACGCTTACACTGACTTCTGCGGGAGTGTCCACCCCTATCACGTTCAATCAGAAAGGCACAGGACTTTGACGCGCGGCTGAAAAGCCGTTCCGTACACGGAAAGCAGGAAAAATGCGGACGGAGGAAATGTTCCCCGCTTTGTGAAGTACGGCTTTTTGTACGCGGATAGCATACGACACCGCCCGGTTTGCGGGTATCTGGAACGCGTGTGCCGGTCGGCGCAGTTCGCGAAAGGCAGCATCCTCCCGGCGAGGCAAAAACAAAAAGCCTCCGCGCCGCGCTTTTCCGCCTTTTTTCCTAACTTTGCGCCGCGTTAAGGCGCGACGGCCCCGTAGCTTAGCTGAATAGAGCGTCAGATTCCGGTTCTGAAGGTCTTGGGTTTGAATCCCAACGGGGTCACTTGCCACACACAGAAGCCTTGGTTGCCCACAGCGGGCAACCGAGGCTTTTTCTTTGCTGTAAGGTGTGAGCGGGTAGCCGCAAGGCCGGGCGAGGGAGAGTGGGGCGGAAATATCGCAGGCTTGGGAATAGGCGGCGCGGGAGTATCCAGCACGCTTGTGTGTAAGCGGATATGGGGATGCGTTCTGGCTATACGTATAGGAATGGCGTATGATATGGGAAAAGCGCGAAGTATGTATCTGCCGGACGTGGGGGATAGATAAACGAAAAGAAGGAAACGCGCTTTCGTGCTGTTTCCCTCTTTGCTTTGTTGCGGAGGCTCGACTCGAACGAACGACCTCCAGGTTATGAGCCTGGCGAGCTACCAACTGCTCCACTCCGCGATGTTTGTAGGCTTGCAAGTCCCGTCTTCTGCTCTTCGCTTTCGCTTGCAGCGTCCGTCGTTCCTTGTTTGCGAGTGCAAAGGTACGGCTTTTTCGTTCACTGCCAAGCATAGCGGAGAGTTTTTCTTTGCCGTTGACGGACTTTTATGCCGTTTTTACTCGGACAAAAGGCTTTTGTAAGGCATATGTGCCATCTTTTATGCCGTTCAGTCCCCAAAATACGCGTAAAGGACGGCGCGGGTCTTTGGAAAAAAGTACTTTTGCGGTTACAATAGAAAGAAGAGACAATTAATAAATAACCTTATCCACACACAAAGTATGAAAAGAATTACATTCCTGTTCCTTTCACTGCTTGCGTGCCTTATGGTGAAGGCGCAGACACTGCCCACCTTCTCCGACGGGACTTCGGAGACTTACTATTATGTGAAGTTCCTCCGCCCCAGCAACACCACTTGCATGGGTACAAGCACCACCAGCAGCGACGCGCGTGCCATCCGCCTCTACGCTCCCTCGCTTTCCGCGATGGAGACGCAGCAGTGGAAACTTGTCGGCAATAAGGACAACTTCCAGTTTGTCAACAAGAAGGGCGAGTACATCGTTGTGAGCAGCACCTCCATTAGCACTTCTGAGGGCGGCAACAATCCCAAGCCGCTCCGCGCCGCAGACTCCGAGCAGAGCGGCGGCTTCAAGCTGCAGACTGCGCCTAAAACCGACAACGGAAAGGGTTGGGAAATCGTTGCCAACAGCATTAGTGGCGACCAGAACGTCGTAAACCTTTGGGGTACGCCCGACCACAACAACACGCTCGGCTTCTGGAAGACCAATGACGTGAACAATGTAGTCGGCTTCGTTGACGCGAGCGAGATGGAGTTTACCGCTGAGTACGCTACGCAGGCCATTACGGGCTACGCGCCCGAGCACAGCCTCACGCTCTGGTATACCGAGCCTGCTACTACGGCTCAGCTCTACTCGGGCGGTCAGGGCTACTCCAACTGGATGGAGTACTCTCTCCCCATCGGTGACGGACAGTTTGGCGCAAGCCTCTTCGGCGGCTTGGCACAGGACGAGATCCAGTTCAACGAGAAGACGCTTTGGAGCGGCACTAACGCACGCTCCAGCTCGGGCGGCTCTGGCTACGGCATCTTTGAGAACTTCGGCTCTGTACTTGTAAACAATCTCTCCTCTGAGTTTGGCCAGACGAGCGAGACCGCAGCAAAGGACTACTACCGCCAGCTCGACCTCACCACCGCTACGGGCAAGGTGCACTTCACCTCTCCCGACAAGAGCGTGACCTATACGCGCGAGTACATCGCTTCCAACCCCGCCCGCGTAGTGGTAGCTCACTACACGGCAAGCGAGGGCGGCAAGATTAGCCTCCGCTTCTCCTTCAGCCCGGGCAACCGCCTTAGCGCTACCCCCACCTACACCGAGGACGGCGAGGCGTACTTCAGCGGAAAACTTGACCTTGTAAGCTACAATGCGCGCTTTAAGGTGGTCAACACCGGCGGTACGGTTACCCGCACCGACAAGGGCATCGTAGTTGAGGGCGCAGACGAGGTGATGCTGCTGCTTGCCGGCGGTACGGACTTCGATGCTTACGCCTCCACCTACGTTTCCAACACGAGCGGTCTTGCCAATACCATCAGCGCACGCCTCAATGATGCGTCTAAGAAGACTTGGAACGAGCTCTACACCGAGCACGTGGCAGACTTCAAGACCTACTTTGACCGTCTCGACTTCCAGCTTGAGGGCACGCAGAACAAGGTGCCTACCAACACCCTCATCGATACTTACAGCAAGGGCACGGGCAGCAACGCCCTCATGCTCGAGCAGCTCTACTTCGCTTATGGCCGCTACCTTGAGATTGCCTCTTCGCGCGGCGTAGACCTTCCCTCCAACCTTCAGGGTATTTGGAGCAATATGGACAACCCGGCTTGGAACGCCGATATCCACTCCAACATCAACGTGCAGATGAACTACTGGCCCGCAGAGCCTACCAACCTCAGCGAGATGCATCTCCCGTTCCTCAACTATATTTGGAACGAGGCCGAGAACCACAGCGAGTGGAAGACCTGGGCAAAGCAGCAGGGACAGAGCCGCGGATGGACTTGCTTCACCGAGAACAATATCTTCGGCGGCGTAAGTGCGTTCATGAACAACTACGTGATAGCAAACGCATGGTACGCCACCCACCTCTGGCAGCACTATCGCTATACGCTCGACAAGGATTACCTGAAGAAGGTGTTCCCCGCAATGCTCTCCGCATCGCAGTTCTGGATGGACCGTCTGGTGATAGCTTCCGACGGTACGTACGAGGCTCCCAACGAGTGGTCGCCCGAGCACGGTCCCGGCTCTGAGAACGCCGTTGCACATGCCCAGCAGCTTGTGTACGAACTCTTCTCCAACACGCTCGACGCTATCGACGTGCTTGGCAAGAGCGTCATCTCCAACTCTGACCTCACTAAGCTCAAGAGCCGCTACAAGGCACTTGACCGCGGTCTTGCTACCGAGACCTACAACGGCACTTGGGGGACTAGCGCCATTGCTTCTGGCACGGAGATTCTGCGTGAGTGGAAGTACAGCGACTTTACTGCCGGCAGCAACGGTCATCGCCACATGTCCCATCTTATGTGCGTGTACCCCTTCTCGCAGGTATATCCGGGCACGAAGCTCTTTGACGCTGCCGTCAACTCTATGAAGCTGCGCGGCGACGGTGCTACGGGCTGGTCGATGGGTTGGAAGATCAACCTCTGGGCACGCGCCCTTGACGGTGACCATGCTCGCACCATCCTGAACAACGCTCTCGCGCACAGCAACGGCGGCGCAGGCGTATTCTATAACCTCTTCGACTCGCACGCTCCGTTCCAGATCGACGGAAACTTCGGCGCTTGCGCCGGTATCGCCGAGATGGTGATGCAGAGCAACTCCGATACCATCCGCATCCTCCCCGCTCTGCCCTCTGCATGGAAGGCTGGTCACATGACGGGTATGAAGGCTGTGAAGGACTTCACCGTGAGCACCTACTGGAAGAACGGAAAGGCTACGCGCGTGGTTATCGTGAACAACCAGGGTCAGACTATCCCCGTGCTTTACAAGAATCTTGCTTCCGCTACCGTGTATGTCAACAACAAGAAGACCGACTTCGCAGTTGACGCCAACGGCGTTGGTACGCTCGAAGGTGCGGCTGGTACGGAGTATGTATTCGACTTCGACGGCACTTACAGCGGCATTGAGGCAGCTTCCGAGGCAGCTTCCGCTCCCGTGCTGAGCGTGGACGGCCGCAAGGTTAGCTTCTCTGGCAACGTTAAGCAGGTGCGCGTTTTCGACCTCGCAGGTCGCAGCATCCAGCGTAGCCGCAAGGCTTCTTTCACCGTTGACCGTGCCGCAGGGCACGCTGTGGTAGTCGAGGTGACTGACGCTGCGGGCAACGTGAGCACGCACAAGGTGGCTTTGCAGTAAGGCTTGCATACCGCAAATCCCTTGTCCCCGCAAAAGAGACAAGGGAACTTGCGGGAATCGATAAGAATCTCATTGGAGGACGTGGCTTAGCGGCTGCGTCCTCCTTTTTCGAATGAACGGGCAAGGGAATAGAGAAAGTAAATCCGCCCCGTTCCCATTTAAGGGAGCGGGGCGGATTTTGATATCCTTTCCGAAATCGCTTGGAGCGGCTTCGTTTGGGCGTGTAATGAGTTTGCCGTTTTATCTCACAAGAGAGCGGGGCTTTCGCCCGGATACTGCAGGGTGAAATTTTACCAGGCGAAGAGCGGGTAGTCCGCCATCATGGCGTTGACGCGCTTGCGTACGGCGGCGATGCGAGCCTCGTCCTCGGGAGCGGAAAGCACTTCCTCTATCATGGCGGCAATTTCGTCCATCATGTCCTCCTTTGCGCCGCGTGTGGTGATGGCAGGCGTGCCGAGTCGTATGCCCGAAGTTTGGAATGCCGAGCGCGTGTCGAAAGGAACCATATTCTTGTTGACGGTGATGTCCGCCGCCACGAGTGCGTTCTCCGCCACCTTGCCCGTAAGGTCGGGATATTTGGAACGAAGGTCGACAAGCATAGAGTGGTTGTCCGTGCCGCCGCTCACGATGGTGAAGCCGCGCTTTGTCAGTTGGTCGGCAAGGCGGCGTGCGTTGCGCTGAACCTGTGCCGCGTACTCTTTGAACTCCGGGCGCAGAGCCTCGCCGAAGGCTACCGCCTTGGCGGCTATGACGTGCTCAAGCGGTCCGCCCTGTATGCCGGGGAATACCGCGCTGTCTATCAGTTGCCCCATTGTCTTCACCACTCCTTTCGGCGTGGTGATTCCCCATGGGTTTTCGAAGTTTTTGCCAAGGAGTATCAGACCGCCGCGCGGACCGCGCAGAGTTTTGTGCGTAGTGGTGGTGACGATGTGCGCGTACTTAACCGGGTTGTCAAGCAGTCCGGCTGCAATGAGTCCGGCGGGGTGCGCCATGTCAATCATCAGCAGCGCGCCCACCTTGTCGGCTATGGCACGCATCCGCGCGTAGTCCCATTCGCGGCTGTATGCCGAGCCGCCGCCGATGATAAGCTTCGGGCGGTGCTGCAGCGCGAGCTGCTCCATTTCGTCATAGTCCACGCGCCCGGTCTCTTTGTTGAGGTTGTAGCCTACGGGCTTGTAGAGAATGCCGGACGTGTTGACTTTCGAGCCGTGCGAGAGATGTCCGCCGTGGTCAAGGTTAAGCCCCATAAAAGTGTCTCCCGGCTTCAGTACGGCGAGGAATACCGCTGCGTTTGCTTGTGCGCCCGAGTGAGGCTGCACGTTGGCGTACTCTGCACCGAATAGCTTCTTGGCGCGTTCGATGGCAAGGCTTTCCACCTCGTCCACCACGGCGCAGCCTCCGTAATAGCGTTTGCCGGGATAGCCTTCGGCGTACTTGTTGGTGAGCCACGAACCCATTGCCTGCATCACTTCGTCGCTGACGAAGTTTTCCGAGGCGATGAGTTCTATGCCGCGCAGCTGGCGCTGCCGTTCGTCTTCGATGAGGGTGAAAACGCGTGTGTCTTTTTCCATAGTGTATAATATAAGGTGTGTCGTAGGCGGGCGGTGGCATGTCGCGCCCGTGTTAGAAGTGGGCAAAACGCGGCTAAGGCTTCTGCTTTACGCTCCAGCCGAAGCGGCCTATGAGTTCTCCCAAACCGTAGTACGCCCCGTGCAGGTATACCAGCGGGGCGCTTTGTTCCAAGTGCCATTTCCCGTCTTCGGTGAAATAGCGTTTGTCCGCCCGCACGTTGACTACATCGGCCACAAACATGTCGTGCGAGCCAAGGTGCGTGATGTCCTTTACGCGGCACTCAATGCTGAGCGGCGACTCCGCTACTGCCGGGGCTTTCACGAAGCGGGACGGGGCGGGGGTGAGTCCCGCTTCGGCAAACTTGTCGTAGTCGCGCCCCGAACGTACGCCGCACCAGTCCGTGGCGCGTGCCATCTCTTCGGTCGTGAGGTTGATGACAAACTCCATGTTGCGCTTGATGATGTCGTACGAGTGGCGTTCCGGGCGCACGGAGATGTAGCACATAGGCGGGTTGGTGCAGAGCGTTCCCGCCCAGGCTACGGTGAGCAGGTTGTGTTCTTCGGGCGTCGAGCCGCAGGATACGAGCAGGGCGGGCAGCGGGTAGATGAGCGTGCCGGGTTTCCAGTCTTCTTTCTCAAAAGCTGGCGCGGCGGCGTCTCCGGGATTATTTTCCATAAAACGGTTAGGCGTTGGTGTGCCGGCGTTATACCAGCTTGATGTGGTCAAGGCTCTGCTCCTTCTCGCAGTAGCGGCATTGGATGACACCGTGTTCGCGGTCCGTCACGCGGAAGCGCGTAGCCATCGGCTCGTTGTTGGTGATGCACTTCGGGTTGGC
The DNA here is from genome assembly GCA_963651485.1 of Alloprevotella sp. Taxonomy (GTDB): domain Bacteria; phylum Bacteroidota; class Bacteroidia; order Bacteroidales; family Bacteroidaceae; genus Alloprevotella. The sequence goes on from CAVJPT010000002.1 coordinate 132,908, forward strand.
GCACCGCGCGATTCCCGTTATCTCGTCCGGGAGGGTGACGCACTTTTTCTCGGCTATCTCATAGTCGCGTATGACGCTGAGCGTCACGTTGGGGGCGACGAGGGAGAGCGTGTTGAGTTCTGCGTCGGTAAAAAACTTTCCGGCAATCTTGATGATGCTCTTGCGCCCCATCTTGCCGCTCGGCAGGTTGTAGCCAATCATGACCGCCGAGTTTTCAATGCCCTCCAAACGCAGGAGGCGCACCACCTCAAAGAGCTTGGCGGAGGGTATGTGGTCTATCACGGTGCCGTCCTTTATGGCGGCCACCATCAGTTCTTCTCTTTTCATGTCTCTTTCCTTTGTTTCTGGAAGTGTGTGCTTGCGTCATCGGTCAGCCGCGCAGTGCGTCGGCTTTCACCTCGTCAAGCGTAATGCCGAGTACATCGCAGATGATGGCCTCGCGGGCATAGAGTCCGTTGCGAGCTTGCTCGAAGTAGTAGGCGTGCGGGTCGTCGTCGATGTCGTAGGCAATTTCGTTGACACGCGGCAGCGGGTGAAGTATGCGCATATTGTCGCGCGCTTTGCCCAGCATAGAGGCTTTGAGGATATATACGTTCTTCACCCGCTCGTATTCCATCAGGTCGGTGAAGCGTTCGCGCTGCACGCGCGTCATATAGAGAATGTCCGCGCCGCTAATCACGTCCTCGTCGAACGCCTCGCCCTCCGTGTAGCGTATGCCGTGCTCGCGGCAGTATATCTTGTACTCCTCGGGCATGGCAAGCTCGGCGGGGGCTATGAAGTGGAAAGTGGGGTTGAAGTGGCGCATCGCCATAAGCAGCGAATGCACCGTGCGCCCGTATTTCAAGTCGCCCACGAGATAGATGTCAAGGTTTTCGAGCGTGCCTTGCGTCTTGTAGATGCTGTAAAGGTCGAGCAGCGTCTGCGACGGGTGCTGGTTGGCTCCGTCGCCGGCGTTCACTACCGGCACGGGGGACACCTCGCTCGCGTAGCGTGCCGCGCCTTCGAGATAGTGTCGCATCACAATCACGTCGGCGTAGTTGCTCACCATCATTATCGTGTCTTTCAGGGTTTCGCCCTTGGTGGAACTGGTCACCTTCGGGTCGGTGAATCCAATGACACGCGCGCCGAGGCGGTTTGCCGCCGTTTCGAAAGACAGGCGTGTGCGCGTGGAGGGTTCGAAAAAGAGCGTGGCCACCACGCGGTCGCTGAGGAAGGTGCGGTTGGGGTGCTTCTCAAATTCGCCGGCCATACGCAAGAGGTACATTATTTTCTCCTTCGTGAGGTTGGCGATAGTCACCAGACTTCTGTTGTCGGACATAGTGCTGAGCGTTTTGGTTGGTGCGGGGCGGGAAACGCCGTACTCGGCTTCTTTCGCGCGGGGGCGTTTCTCCTGGTTCCGCTTTTGGGGTGTGGCTTCCCGCCGCCGTGACTTGTGCCTTAATAGGCCGCGGGCTTACGGCGGTAAAATTATACTTTTTTCTCCACAAAGCTGAATGCCCCTCCGCCCTTTGCCACGTGTGCCGCGCCGTGCCCATTTTTCCCGCAGAACGGCGGAGCGGTGTGCGGCGAAACGTGTATTTTTGCAAAGAATTTTCCCGCTGGCGGAGCGCGGCTTTAATGCTTTGAGCACCCCGTCTGCGGCTCACAAAATACGAGACAGATGTCCTTGGCAAAATACGAGAGCGAGGTGAAGACCGTCGCGCAGCCTCAGGAAGTGCTTTATGCACGCTTTTCCGACCTTACCCATTTCCGCACCATCAAGGAGCGTATCTCCGATCCCGCGACCCAAGAACGCATCGCTGCGCAAGTGCCGGCAGACAAAATAGAAGAGCTGCGCCGTTACGTAGACGCGCTGGAGTTTGACACGGACAGCCTGCGTATGCAAAGTCCGCTGGGGCAGATAACCCTCCGCATAGTGGAGCGCGACGAACCGAAGTGTATAAAATTTGCCTCCGAGGGCGCGCCCGTCCCGCTTTATGTGTGGGTACAGCTCTTGCCGCATGGCGAGGGGACTAGCCGCATGCGCGTGACGGTGGGTGCGGAAGTCAATATCTTTATGCGCGGGATGGTGTCAAAGCCGCTCCAGCAGGCAGCTGACGGTTTAGCAACGCTTCTCTCCACGATGTGCTGAGTGGCTCGCACACATATTATATATAAGGATGGCTTTCCGCTGCGGAAGAGACAGACGCTTGCCGCCGCGACATAGACAGAAACAAGCATAACAATCATAAGCACTATGGCACAAGTACCAGCATTCAAGTACGCCCCGATGTTTCAGATGGGGAAAGACACGACCGAGTACCGTCTGATAGGGCGGGAGGGAGTGACCACCGGAGAATTTGAGGGCAAAACCATATTGAAAGTATCGAAAGAAGCACTCACGCTCCTCGCAAAGCAGGCTTTCCACGACGTGGAGTTTATGCTCCGCCGCGAGCATAACCAGCAGGTAGCCGCAATCCTTTCCGACCCCGAGGCTTCGGAGAACGACAAGTACGTCGCCCTGCAGTTTCTGCGCAACGCCGCTACGGCGGTGAAAGGCGTTTTGCCTTTCTGCCAGGATACGGGTACGGCCATTATACACGGAGAGAAGGGACAGCGCGTCTGGACCGACTTTGAGGACGAGGAAGCGCTGAGCCTCGGCGTATACGAGACTTATACGCAAGACAACCTCCGCTATTCGCAGAACGCTCCCCTTACAATGTACGAGGAGGTCAATACGCGTTGCAATCTCCCCGCACAAATTGACATTGAGGCCGTAGAGGGCGACGAGTACCGCTTTGTAATGGTGGCGAAGGGCGGCGGCTCGGCCAACAAGACGTACTTCTACCCGATGACGAAAGCTACCATTCAAAACGAAGGCACGCTTCTGCCGTTCCTTGTCGAGAAGATGAAGAGTCTCGGCACGGCTGCGTGTCCCCCGTACCATATCGCTTTCGTCATAGGCGGCACGAGTGCGGAGAAGAACCTCCTCACCGTGAAGCTTGCTTCCATAAAGTACTACGACAATCTCCCCACTACGGGTGACGAAACGGGACGCGCTTTCCGTGACCTTGACCTCGAGGCGAAGCTTCTTAAGGAAGCGGCGAAGATAGGCTTGGGCGCGCAGTTCGGCGGAAAGTACCTCGCGCACGACATCCGCGTGATACGTCTGCCCCGTCACGGCGCAAGCTGCCCCATCGGTATGGGCGTGAGCTGCTCAGCCGACCGCAATATCAAGGCGAAAATCAATAAGGACGGCATCTGGCTTGAGCGTATGGACGACAATCCCGAAGAGCTTATCCCCGAAGAACTCCGCCGTCCGGGCGAGGGAGGCAAGGGCATCGAGATTGACCTTGACAAGGGCATCGACGCAGTGCGTGCCGAACTCACCAAGTACCCCGTCAGCACGCGCGTCAACCTGCGCGGCACCATCATCGTGGCACGCGACATCGCACACGCCAAACTCAAGGCACGCCTTGACAACGGCGAGGACATGCCCGCTTACTTCAAAGACCACCCCATACTCTATGCCGGACCGGCAAAGACTCCGGAGGGTTACCCCTGCGGCAGTATGGGCCCGACGACGGCCAACCGTATGGATCCCTATGTGGACGAGTTCCAGGATCACGGAGCAAGCCTCGTGATGATAGCCAAGGGCAACCGCACGCAGGACGTGACGGACGCGTGCAAGAAGCACGGCGGCTTCTATCTGGGCACCATCGGCGGCGTGGCGGCTGTGCTTTCGAAGGACAGCATAAAGAGCATCGAGTGCGTAGAGTACCCCGAGCTGGGAATGGAAGCCATCTGGAAGATACGCGTAGAGAATTTCCCCGCCTTCATCCTTGTGGACGACAAGGGCAACGACTTCTTCAAGCAGCTTACCCCCTGCTGCTCCTGCGGTCATTGACGCGGCGGGCAGCATAGGCTTGCAGACAACTAAGGGCGTGCGCGGTGCTTATACAAGGCTCATCCGCGCACGCCCGCTTTTTGTGAAGGACGTAACGCGTCTGTACAGAGTGCTACGGCTGGCGTGGGCAGCGGGTGGCTCGCGCTTGTCCAAAATCCGGCAAAGGGCAGTAGCTTCCCCGATTCGGCATGTGGCATACCGTATGTCGCGGCGGCGGAGGCGAAGAGAAGAATGATAAAGGAAAAAACAAGGCTTCAGGCAGGCTCGCCTGTATATGTAAGGACGTACCAAAGCCCTTGCGGCGCGCTGGTGCTGGGTGACGCGTGCGGTGCGCTCTGTCTTTGCGACTGGCTGGAAAGCCCGCGCCGGGAGTCAAACTTGCGCCGCCTTCTGCGCGTGACGCGCGGAGGGTGCGAAGAAGGGGGCACGCCGCTGCTCCGTAGTGCGGCAGTGCAGCTTGACGAGTATTTCGCCGGCACTCGTACGGTCTTTTCTTTGCCGCTTCTGCCAGTGGGGACACCTTTCCAAAGGAGCGCGTGGCAAGAGCTTGTGCGCGTGCCTTACGGCGGTACGGCGGCTTACTCGGATATAGCGCACGCACTCGGAAAACCGCGTGCCGTGAGAGCCGTGGCACAGGCTGTCGGGGCAAATCCGCTTTCCATAATTGTGCCTTGTCACCGCGTCGTCGGCGCGGACGCAACGCTGACGGGGTATGCGGGCGGATTGGCGGCCAAACGCAGTCTCTTGGCGCTTGAAAGCCGGCGTGCGGCGTATGCAAGCCCGTAAATGTCGCCCGTTTACGCTTTTTTGGTAACTTTGCCATCTGACCTTGCCCGTTTTCGGGCGTAGTCTGTCTAACCAAGAAACGAACGCATATTTATATATGTCATCCGAAATAACCCCAAACCCCATTGGCGCGGACGCGAACGGCGAGGAAGAGATGCAGCTCATTCCGATGCTGCGTTTCTGTTTCCGCCAGTTTCTCAACAATTGGAAATGGTTCGCACTATCCGCCGTGGTGTGTCTCGCCTGCGGGTGGCTCTATCTGCAGACAAGGGAGCGTGTATTCCAGCGCCAAGCCGTCATCCTTATTGAGGACAGTGACGGCGGCGGTTCTTCGCTGTCGACAAAGCGCATGTCGCGGCGCGGCAACATGACCTCCTTGCTCGAACTCAACGGCGTAAGCGTGGGCGACAATCTGAAGAACGAAATCTTCATCCTCTCCTCACAACGACTTATGGCGCGTGTGGTGGAGAAGCTGCACTTAGAAGTAGACTATACCGGGCGGCAGCAGATGCGTGACGTACCCCTTTACGGCAAGGAACGCCCGATAGAAGTGCTGTTTGAGCAGCCGGCGGGCAAAGGTGCGGTGTCCTTCGAAGTGGAGCGTTCCGGCAGCGAGCTGCGCCTTTCATGTATGCGTGATGCGTGGGGAAACAAACTTCCCGACGCGACGGTACGCCTTGGCGAAACGGCAAATACCCCGGCGGGACGGCTGAGTATAGTGCGCGGCTCGTCCTATGGACGCTGGGACGGCAGCACGGTAAGCGTGTACCACATGACGCGCAAAGAAGCCACAGTCCGCTATTGTGCCGAATTGGGCGTGTCCGAGTACGACAAGGAAAGCTCGCTCATTGTGCTCACTTGCCGCGACATCTCGCCCAAGCGCGCGGAGGACATTCTCTCTACCTTGTACGACAGCTACAAGGAAGACGTGGTGGAAAACAAAAACCGCGTGGCGGAAAGCACAGCCCGTTTCATAGAAGAGCGCATAGCTTTGATAGGCAGCGAACTTAGCGCCGTGGAGGACAAGCTTGCCGCTTTCAAGAAGAAAAACCAGCTGCTCGATTTCGACAAGACTTCGGCGGCGGTGATAAGCGAGACTTCGGCGGCGCGCCAGCAGAGCCTGCAGGCGGAGACGCAGCTGCGTGTGGCGCAGTATGTGGGAGACTATATCGCCGACAACGCCAACAGCCACGACCTCATTCCCGCGCTCAACATAGGCGATGCCTCTTTCACCCAGCAGGTAGGCGTATACAACGACGCCATGAACAAGCGCAACTCGCTTGCGGCAAACTCCAGCGAGTCGCAGGCCGTCGTGCGCGACCTTGACCGGCAGTTGCAGCAGATGAGGGCGAGCATCAATTCGTCACTGCGCTCGTATATAAAGACATTGCAGCTCCGGGTGAACGATGCCCGCGCCAACGAGGCGCAGCTCACCGGCCGCGTGAACACCGCGCCCGACCAGGAAAAGAGCGGGCTTGACATCCAGCGCCAGCAGTCCCTCAAAGAAGCTCTTTACACCTACCTTCTCAACAAGCGCGAGGAGGTCGCGCTGCAGCAGGCCATCAACGAGGCAAACGTGCGGCTGGTAGAAGGACCGCTTGGCAGTGTGCGCCCCGTCGAGCCGCGCGCCACTCTCATTTTGCTTGTGGCGCTGCTGATAGGCATAGTCATCCCCTCCGCAGTGGTATGGCTTATGATTGCGTCCGACGTGACGGTGCACGGACGGTCTGACTTGGAGAAAAACACATCGATGCCCATACTTGGCGAAATTCCCCGTATGGGCGACAATGTGCCGGGCAAAATCATCACTGGGCTGCACTCCGATGCCCCGCTCGTGGAGGCTTTCCGCATACTCCGCTTTTCGCTCGGCTTCATTCCCGGCGACCCGCGGGTGCTGCTTACGACAAGTTCGACGCCGGCGCAGGGAAAAAGTTTCGTTGCCCGCAACATGGCGGTGATACTCGCAATGGCGGGACACAAGGTCGTGATGGTGGACGGCGACATCCGCAAGCGTACGCTGAGCAAGCGTTTTGCCGCAGGGCAGGGACTTACTTCCTATCTTGCGGGCGATATGGACGACGTGTCGGCCTTCATACGCAAAGACGGACTGGCAAAGGGCGTGGACCTGCTTCCCGCCGGGCCGCAGCCGCCCAACCCGACCGAGCTGCTTATGTCCCCGCGCTTGGGAGAAATCTTCGCGCAGCTTAGGAGCGCGTACGACTATGTCCTTGTCGACGGTACGCCTTACTTCTCCATTGCCGATGCCAGCGTGCTCGACAAGTTTGCTGACCTCACGCTCTTCGTCGTACGTGCCGGTCGCGAGCGCAGGGACTTCCTTCCCAATCTTGAGCGCATGTACAAGGAGGGCAGACTGAAGCACATCTGTACCGTGGTAAACGACGCAGACGTGAAGATATCGCGCTATGGCGGCGGCTGCGGCTACGGCTATGGCTACGGCTACGGATACGGCAGCCGGGCTTTGGATGAAGATGCACGCCGCGGCGGTATGGCCGGGAAACTGCGCAGGCTCTTCGGCAAGTAGACCGTTTCCCCGCTGACGCAGACTGCGTCCCTTTCCGCAAGCATGCTTTCCCGCACGTTCCCCTCTCGGACGGCGTAAGACACCGTCCGCCGCCGTATAAGGCAATATTGTACAATCCCGCGAGACTACGCTAATGGAGCAACCGCATATCCCCAACATACTAATCATATACACGGGCGGCACCATCGGCATGATTGAGAATCCCGAGACCGGCGCGCTGGAGAACTTCGACTTTGAGCAGTTCCGCCACTACGTGCCCGAGTTGAAGCGGTTCAACTACCACATTGACGCGCTCGCCTTTGACCCGCCGATAGACTCCAGCGACATGGAGCCGCGCTACTGGGTAAAGATGACGCGCATCATTGCCGACCACTACGACCGCTACGACGGATTCGTGCTGTTGCACGGCACGGACACGATGGCGTATACCGCGTCGGCTTTGAGTTTCCTCCTGGAAAATGTGGGCAAGCCCGTGGTGATTACCGGCTCGCAACTTCCCATCGGGCAGCTGCGCACGGACGGAAAGGAAAATCTCCTGACGAGCATCGAGATTGCCGCCGCCCGTGACGCGTACGACCGTCCCGTGGTGCCCGAGGTGTGCATTTTCTTCGAGAGCCGCCTGATGAGGGGCAACCGCACTACGAAGACAAACGCCGAAGGCTTCAGCGCTTTCCGCAGTTTCAATCTCCCCTCGCTTGCCCATGCGGGCATACACATCAAGTACGAAACCCACCTCATACGCCGTCCCGCCCCCGGGGCGCGTTTCACGCCGCATTTCCTGCTTGACACCAACGTGATGATACTCACGCTCTTCCCCGGCATCCGCCGCGAGGTGGTGGACACTTGCCTTTCCGTCCCCGGCTTAAAGGCCGTCATCCTCAAGACATACGGGGCAGGCAACGCGCCTCAGAAGCCGTGGCTCGTGGACAGCATCCGCCAGCTTGTCAACCGCGGAGTCCTTGTGGTCAACATTACGCAGTGCTACAAGGGCACGGTGGAGATGCACCGCTATGAGACGGGTCTGCAGCTTTTGCAGGCGGGCGTGGTGAACGGATACGACAGCACGGTGGAGTGCATGCTTACGAAGCTGATGTTTCTCCTCGGGCACGGATACAAGGGCGAAGAGCTTATCCGCTTGACCAATACGAGCATCTGCGGCGAGATTACAGTTTAGACGACAAACAACGGGCTACCGTAGCGGCAAAGCCGCTCTCCTTATAAAAGACCTTATGCAGACAGACGTATACACGCGCGCCTTCGAGGCGTGGAAAGCTTTCCTGTGCGGAAAGCGTACGCCCTTTCTGTCTTTCTGCACCGTGTCGCTTGTCTGCGTGTCGCTTTCCCTCTTGTGCGGCTGCGGCGGCAAGGGCAGGGGTAGCGAGGTCAAGCTAAAAGAGATAGCGGTGCGCCGTGCCACGCTCCTCAGTATGGAGGAGGCGGACAGTTTCACTTACGTCGTGGTGCGCAATCCGTGGAAAAAGGGCGGCGGGGAACGTCTCGCCGCTTATGTCCTTGTGCCGCATGACCGCCCGGTGCCCAGTGTGCGGCCGGACGGAGTGCTGCTGCGTACGCCGCTGCGCCGCGCGGTGGTGACGACTGCGGTGCACGCGGCTCTTTTGGACGAACTGGGCGCGCTTCCGCGTGTAGCGGGTGTCACCGAGGCCGAATATATTGTTTCACCCTCGCTTCGCGAAAAGCTGGCTTCGGGCGCACTGCCCGCCTTGGGGAGTGCCTTCCGTCCCGATTTGGAGCGTCTGCGTGCGGCTAAGGCGGACGCAATGCTTGTCTCGCCGATGGAAAACTCCGGCGCGGGTGCATTGGCTGCGCTGAGCGTGCCTTTGGTGCAGTGCGCCGACTACCTCGAGACCTCTCCCCTTGGACGTGCCGAGTGGATGCGCTTCTACGGACGGCTTTTCGGCTGTGCGGAGAAAAGCGACTCTCTCTTTGCGGCAGTGGAAAGCGCGTATGAGGACTTGCGCAAGAAAGCTGCCGACGGGCGCGGGAAGGGTACGCGCCCTGTCGTGCTTTGTGACCTCAAGACCTCTGCCGTGTGGTATCAGCCGGCAGGGAAAAGCACAATAGGGCGGATGCTTTCGGACGCCGGGGCGGCACATCCCTGGGCGGACACGCACGAAAGCGGAAGTCTTGCGCTGGACTTGGAGACAGTCTTTGCCAAAGCGTCTAACGCGGATGTATGGCTGGCGAAATATGCTTCGCCCGTCCCGCTCACTTACAAGACGATGGCACGCGACTGCCCGCAGTACAAACTCTTCCGCCCGTGGAAGGCACGCCGTGTCTGGGGCTGCAACACCCTTGACGTCCCCTTTTACGAAGAAACCCCGTTCCATCCCGAAAGGCTTTTGCGCGAGTGGCACGCGATATTCAATGGCAGTACTGCCCCCGGACGCTACTACCGCCCCTTGTCGGAATGACGCGCCGGCGGAGCAAGCCCGTGGCTGCCCCGCTAACGCCGTCTCCGCGCTTATGTCTATATACAGGAATACGAAATGAGTCTTTGGAATCACCGCACCTTGGTGCTTAATCCCCGCTTTGAGGGCTTGCGTGACTTTATGCTTTCTCTTCCGTCCCGTTTTGAGGCGGGCGAGGGGGAGGTGATTCACGACGGGCGCAACCAGCTGCGTATCGTCCGCTACGAGGGGACGGACTATGTGGTGAAGCGCTTTGGCCGCCCCCACGTTGTCAACCGCTGGGTGTATGGCCTGTTTCGTCCCTCAAAGGCATTGCGGGCTTACCGCAACGCCCTGCTTTACCTGAAAATTGGCGTTGGCACGCCCTTCCCCGTCGGCTATCTTAATGTGCGGCGCGGCCTGGCTTTCGGGGACAGCTATTTCGTCACCCTGCGGTCCGAGTGTCCTTACCGGTACGAGCATCTGTTTTCTTTCGATGCCGCCCAAGCCGACAAGGTACTGCGCGAGGTGGGGCGCGTGACGGCGGTGCTGCACGAGCACGGGCTTGCCCACAAGGACTATGGCCGCGCCAACATCCTCTTTGCGATAGACGGGGAAGGGCGTGTGCGTCTGGACATCGTCGACCTCAACCGTATGGCCGTAGGACCGCTTGACATGCGGGCAGGGTGCAAAAATTTTGAGCGGCTTCCCGCTACGGCGCACATGCACCGCGTGCTTGCTGAGGCATACGCCGCCGCCCGCGGTTTCGATGCGGAGGAGTGCTACCGCCTGATGCGCCGTTTCCGTAGTGTGCAGCCGGGGCAGGTTGAAGGCGAATTCTGATACGCTCACACTATGGAAAAGAAAGTCTATGTGATAGCCGTGGTGGTCACCTACAACCGCCTCCCGCTCTTGCGGCGCAACATCGCTTGCCTGCGTGCCAATGCGCCGGTCGGGCACATCATCGTCGTAGACAACGGCAGTACGGACGGCACGGCGGAGTGGCTTGAGGGCGAGCGCGGCGAGTGCCTCACTGTCATACGCCAGGAGAATGTGGGCGGCTCGGGCGGCTTCCATCGCGGTATGGACGAGGCCGTCAAGGCCGGCGCTGACTGGGTGTGGTGCATGGACGACGATGTCTTTCCCCGGCCGGACTGTCTGGAGAAGATGCTGCCTTTCACGGCGGACGACACCCTCGGGCTTATCGCTCCGCGCAGGCTGATGGAGGGGCGGGTTTTCACCAACGACTTTACGGGCTACGACTTCGTACATCCGTTCCGCTCCCTTTACACGGGAAAGATAGGGAAAATGCCTGTACCGCCGTCCGAAGCCACGTTCATTGCCGGCACGGCGTTTGAGGGACCGCTCATCCGTGCCGCGGCGGTAGAGAAAGTGGGGCTGCCCAACCGCGACCTCTTCATCTTTTGCGACGACACCGACTACTGCATCCGTCTCTGCCGCGCAGGCTACCGCCTCCTGTCCGTGCCGCAGGCTCTGATGGACAAGGAAAAGTTTTTCAGCAACGACACATGGGCGGAACGCAACCGCAAGAAGAAATGGAAGCGTTTCTACCAAGTGCGCAATTCCGCTTACCTCAACCACCATTACGGCCTCAACCCCTTCGTGCGCTACGGGCGCGGCTTGCTTTGCGTCTTGGGATACGCGTTCCCGGCTCTTTTCACTTGTGCCTTCTCAAAGGCGTGGAAGCTGGGCGATGTGGCAAAACTCTGGCGGGCGTATCTTGACGGAGTCAACGAACGCTTGGGGCGCATCGGTTAGGCAAACGTCACGCAAATGTTTTGCGGGCAAAGTTTCCCGCGCACTTTCGGCTTGCCCGAAGCGGGCAATGGATGGTTTTCAGATATCAGAAAAAACAATCAGGCACTATGGCACAGTACGATTATCTTATTGTCGGCGCGGGACTGTTTGGCGCGGTCTTCGCCCACGAGGCTAAGAAAGCGGGAAAGTGCTGCCTCGTGGTAGAGAAGAGACCTCACACGGGGGGAAATATCCATTGCGAGAATGTCAAGGGCATCGCCGTCCACCAGTACGGCGCGCACATCTTCCACACGTCCAGCCGCGAGGTGTGGGACTATGTCAACGCCCTTGCCGAGTTCAACCGTTTCACCAATTCGCCGCTCGCGTCCTATAAGGGGCGGCTCTACCATCTGCCCTTCAACCTCACCACCTTTTACGAGCTTTGGGGCGTACGCACCCCCGCCGAGGCACAGGAAAAGCTTGACGAGCAGCGCGGCGAGTATGCAGGCATTACGCCCCGCAACCTTGAAGAGCAAGCACTCAAACTTTGCGGGCGCGACATCTACGAGACGCTCATAAAGGGCTATACCGAGAAGCAGTGGGGCTGTGCCGCCACCGCGCTCCCGCCTTTCATCATAAAGCGCGTGCCCTTGCGCCTCACGTTCGACAACAACTATTTCGACGACCGCTTTCAGGGTGTGCCTGTCGGTGGATACAACAAGCTGACGGACACCTTGCTGGACGGCATAGAGGTACGCACCGGGGTCGACTTCTTCCAGCAGCGTGACGAGTTGGAAGCACTTGCGCGGCATACCGTCTTTACGGGCTGCATAGACGAGTATTACGGATACCGTGAAGGGCATTTGGACTACCGCAGTCTGCGTTTTGAGACGAAAGAGCTTCCCTTGCCCAATTTCCAAGGCAACGCGGTCATCAACTACACGGAGCGCGACGTACCCTACACGAGGGTTATCGAGCACAAGCACTTCGACCTTGACACCCCGCCTTCCGCCGTCCCTTGCACGGTGGTCACTTATGAATACCCGGACAGTTTCGCTCGCGGGAAAGAACCCTACTATCCGGTCAACGACGGGCGCAATTCGCAGGTATACGCCCGATACAAGTCTTTGGCTGAAAAAGAAAGCCGGGTGTCGTTTGGCGGGCGGCTCGCTTGCTACACCTATTCCGATATGGACGACACGGTGCTTGCGGCGTTGCAGCTAAGCCGCAAGCTGCTGGGATAAGCTTTCGCAGCTTCCGTAGTCTTTCTCCAATAATCCGTCCGTCTTGCCATGAAGCTTTCCGTTTTGCTTTTCCTCCTGCTTTTCCCCGCCGCGCTGCTTTTGGGCAGCGTGTGGATAGAGCCGGTAGAGGTGTGTGATGCCCTGTTTGCGCCCGAAAGAGCGGGAGAGACGGCGCGTTTCATCGTTTGGGAGGCGCGTCTTCCGCAGGCGCTTACGGCCGTGCTTTCGGGAATGGCGCTTGCGGTTTCGGGACTTGTGATGCAGAGCCTTTTTGCCAATCCGCTGGCCGACCCCTCGCTGCTTGGCGTGAGCAGCGGCGCTTCTTTCGGTGCCGCCGTGGCTATGCTTTGCGGCGGGGCGGGGGCGGCCGCAGTGGGCGTGGCGGAGTGGGGGAGCGTGCTTCTGACCGTGACGGCGGCCTTTGCGGGAGCCTTGGGCGTAATTGCGCTTCTGCTTGCGTGCAGCGCGTTGCTGCGCGGAAATCTCGCGTTGCTTATAGCCGGCGTGATGATAGGCTTTGCGTTTTCGGCCGTGATTTCGCTTATGAGTTTCCTTGCTACGGAGGACGGCCTGCACTCTTACATCCTGTGGGGTATGGGCGATTTCTCCGGGGTCGGGATGAGGCTCTTGCCGCTTTACGCCGCGCTTGTGCTTGTGCCGGCGCTTGGCGTGCTTGCCCGCCCGCATTTGCTTGACGCATTGCTTTTGGGTGACGACTATGCCGCAAACCTCGGCGTGCGGGTGCGCCGCGAGCGCACGCTGCTTCTGCTGCTTACCGGACTGCTTACCGCCTCGGTGACGGCCCTTTGCGGGCCAATCTCCTTCGTGGGGCTTGCCGTGCCACACATTGCCCGCCTCTTTTCGCGCACGGCGTTGCACCGCCGTCTGCTTCCCGCTACGTGCGTATGGGGTGCGGACGTGGCGCTGTTTTCCCTCGTCCTGACCCATTTGCCCGGCACGCGCGGCTTGCTTCCCCTTTCAGCCGTCACTCCCCTTTTAGGCGTTCCGGTCGTTTTCTATATACTGCTGAAAAGGCGGTAAGGGGGCAGTGCCGCGTGGCGAGTGGTTTTGAAAAAGTGCGAAAAATCTTTACAAATCTGCAGCCGTCTCTGGCGAAATTTTTATGAAAGTTTAAGGGTGCGGCTTGGGTGTTGTGGCCACTGAAAGGGGCTCCCGGGACACGGAAAGGGGCTTAGTGGAAACTAAGACCGGCCCCGTAGCGACCAAGACCGGCTTAGTCGCTACGGGATGTACACTTTTCAGTCTTGTAAGTCGCTGATATTCAATAATGGAAAAGCGGGGATACGCAACCGTTGCGCATCCCCGCTTTTCCATACACAAAGATAATACATTTTTCTCCGTTTTCCAAATCGGCTTCGGCGCTCGCCGGCGCGGCTGGACGGCTTAAAAGTGCGAAATTCCTTGACAAAACCCGTGCTTGACGTCTGCATATCCCAAACAGTTAGTCGTAAGACTTCGCTACCTGCCCCGCCGTTGGCATTGCGCCCGGATGCCTTATAATATATATGGCGTATGCGGCGAGGCGCACATCGTGCGGCGGGCGAGTGAAAGGTTTTTCGTACTTTTGCCGATGCAGAATAATGCCACTCAAAACGGGCCGCAGGACTGGCAGAAGGCACTTCCGCCCTTGCCCGTGCCGCCCAAAGGAAACACTATATGAGAAAAGCACTGATACTCGCCGCCGCCGCGCTGACAGTAGCGACAGGCTGCGCCAAGCGTCCCGCCGCAGAGCCCGCAAATGCAGAAGCCGCTGCCGTGGCAGCCGCAGACTCCGCCGCATACACCGTGAAGACCATCCCCGAAAGCGTGCACGGAGCAGACATCCTGCCCGCCATTGCCAAAAACTACAAAGGCAAGGTGGCGCTCATAGACTTCTGGGCGACGTGGTGCGGTCCCTGCCGCATGGCGATGAAGCAGGTGGACGCGATAAAGCCCGAGCTTGCCAGGAAAGGGTGTGTCTTTGTCTACGTGACGGGGGAGACTTCGCCGTTTGCCGACTGGCAGCGCATGCTCCCGGGCATAGCCGGCGATCACTACCGGCTCACCGACAAGCAGTGGGGCGAATTGTGCCGCGACCTCGGCATTTCGGGCATTCCCTCCTATCTCCTTTTGGGAAAGGACGGAGAGAAAGCGTATGACAACATCGCCGAGGGAGGCTATCCCGGCAACGAGAAGCTGCAAAACAACATTGAGGTTGCGCTGACAAAATAAAGGGCGTTGCGGACTGGCGCGTTTTCCAGTCTTAAACAACTTTGCCGCGTATGGCAAGAAAGAGGAAAAGCATAAGCCCCGCCGCCTTGCTGATGGCGGCCGCGCTTTTGGCCGCAGTATGGGCGGTTTCGTCCCCGGGCTGCAATGCGCGGCAAGACCAGAGAGCCGGAGACGGCTGCACGGAGACCGGCGCCGTTGACAGCTCCGTACTCCCGCTGCGGGACGACGGAAAAGATGCTGCTGGCACTCTGCCCGCCAATGAGGCGGAAGAACGTGAAGAGGACGGCGCGGAAGAGCTGCCGCGCGGCATAGAGATACCCCGATACGAAAGCAGCCGCGGCGGGCAGACAATACGCCACACGGGCTTCACGCTTTCGTACGATGCCGACTACAAGACGCCGCAGTGGGTGGCGTGGACACTCACGCGGGCAATGACGCTCGGTACGGAAAAACGGAGCAACAAGTTTTGTCCCGACCCGTCAGTGCGGGGGGCGCAAGCCTACACCAAGGACTATACGGGCTCGGGCTTCGACCGCGGCCACATGGCACCGGCGGGTGACATGAAATGGAGCCGGCAGGCCATGGCGGAGTCGTTTTACCTCAGCAACGTCTGCCCGCAGAACCGCAATCTCAACCGGGGAGACTGGAAAGACCTTGAAGAGCTTACACGCGAGTGGGCGGCTGCATACGGCAGCGTGAGCGTCGCGGCGGGCCCCATATACGCCACGAAATACCCCGCCCGCATCGGTGCCAACAAGGTGGCGGTGCCGGACGCTTTCTTCAAAGTCGTGCTGGTGGGGTACCCCAAAAATCCCAAGGCGTACGGCTTCATCTTCCGCAACGAGGCGGGCAGCCGTCCCCTTTCCTACTATCAGCTGAGCGTGGACGAGGTGGAACGCCGGACGGGGATGGACTTCTTTTCGGCTCTTCCCGACAAGGTCGAACAGCGCATAGAGGCGGAGACACCCGCCTTGCCGTGACCGCGCGGCCAACATCCAACATAGACGACAAATACTTATCCGTAAAAGATGAACATCAAGCATCTCGCTTCCCTCCTTATACTTTCGGCCTGCACCCTCGGCGCAGCGGCACAGACAGACGGAAGCTCCGGCGGAGAAGACGGCGGCAGCGAATACAAAAAGGTAGAACGCCTGTACCGTTTCCGCGTCAGTCTGAAAGACAAGAAAGCAAACGGCTATTCCGTTTCCCGCCCGCAGGACTTTCTTTCAGCCAAATCCATCGAGCGGCGCAAGCGCTACGGACTGAAAGCCGACGAGCACGACTTGCCGCTCACACAGTCCTACGTGAAAGGCTTGGAGAAGCAAGGCTTCAAGATATGCACGCGCAGCAAATGGAACAACACCGTTGTGGTGGAGACGGCAGACAGCGCGCTCGCCGCCCGTGCCGTGCAGCTGCCCTACGTCCGCGAGAGCCGCTGCGTATGGGTAGGTCCGGACAGCGTGCCTGTTGCGCCGGTCAACCTTGACCGCGCTTCCTACATAGAGAAAGACAGCGTGCGCAGCGACACGCTGAGCGACTACTACGGCGTGGCAGCGGAGCAGGTGCGTCAGCTCAATCTGCAGAAACTGCACGAAAAGGGTTTGTGGGGCGAAGGCATCACCATCGCCGTGCTTGACGGCGGTTTCCTCAATACCGACCTCGTGGAAGGGCTTGGAGCTGCGTGCATCCTCGGTACGCGCAATTTCGTCCGCCCCTCCACAAGCGTCTACGCCGAACTGAGCCACGGCACGATGGTGCTTTCCACCATTGCCGCGAATACGCCCCACGCTTTCGTGGGTACAGCGCCGAAGGCCAGTTTCTACCTCCTTGTCAGCGAAGACGGCGAGAGCGAGCAGGAAATAGAGGAGGACTACTGGACGGCCGCGCTCGAGTATGCCGACAGCCTTGGCGCGGACATCGCCACAAGCTCGCTCGGCTACACGCAGTACGACCACGTGTGGATGAACCGCAAGTACTCTGCGCTCGACGGGCGCACGGCGTTTGTCAGCCGCACGGCAGCACTGGCCGCAAGCCGCGGCATGCTGGTGGTGAACAGTGCAGGCAACAGCGGGATGGACAGCTGGAAGAAAATAGGCGTACCGGGCGATGCGGCGAACATACTTACCGTAGGCGCGGTGGACTGCGACGGGCTGAATACGCCGTTCTCTTCCATCGGCAACACGGCGGACGGACGCATAAAGCCGGACGTCATGGCGCAAGGTCTCGCAGCCGCCGTGTATTTCCCGGACGGCACGGCGGGGTGCGCCAACGGCACGTCCTTCTCTTGCCCCATCATGTGCGGCGCGGCTGCATGCCTTATGCAGGCATTCCCGTCCGCACGTCCCGAAAAGCTCATAGACGCGCTGAAGAAGAGCGCCAACAACGCGCAGACTCCCGACAATATCTACGGATACGGCATCCCCGATCTCGAAAAAGCATACAAAGCACTCGGGGAAAAACAATAAGTCCCGCCGTCCTCTGTCATAATACCTGAAAATAACGGCGGCAAAGTTCCGCCGAAAAACCAAAAAACCGGAAAAAGCAATGAAATGTCTCCTTTCGCTGCCGCCGCACGTCGTCGCAGCATTCCACGATATAACGGGACTTTCCCATAACGAATTTTTCTGCACCTGCGACCCGCAGGACAAGAAGCTCGGCTCCGGCGGCGGCACGGCATGGCTGCTCGCTGCCGCCCACGAGGCTGAGGGAACGGGAAAGACCTTCGGAGAATGGCTCTCCGAAGAAAAGCGCGTGCTGCTGCATGCCGGCGGACAGAGCCGCCGGCTTCCGGCATACGCCCCAAGCGGCAAGATTCTTACGCCTATCCCCGTTTTCCGCTGGGCACGCGGGCAGCGCATAGACCAAAGTCTGCTCGACCTCCAGCTTCCGCTCTACGAAGACATTATGGCCAAGGCACCGGCTTCGCTGCACACGCTCATAGCAAGCGGAGACGTGCTGCTGCGTGCCACCGAGCCGCTTCAGGACATACCCGAGGCGGACGTGGTTTGCTACGGCTTGTGGGCAGCCCCCCAACAGGCTTCCCACCACGGCATGTTTGCCATGAGCCGTCAGAGTCCGGGCAAGCTGGACTTTATGTTGCAGAAGCCCTCTATCGAGCAGCAGGCACAGCTCGCCGCGACGCACTACCTGCTGATGGACATCGGCGTATGGCTCCTGTCCGACCGCGCCGTAGAGGTGCTGGCAAAGAAATGCGGCATGGACTTCAATGCGGCGAAGGGCACGGCCTCCGTCCCCGGATACTACGATCTTTACTCCGACTTCGGTTGCGCCCTCGGCTGCAACCCCTCGCGGCCGGACAAGGCTGCGGAAGGGCTGAGCGTGGCTATATTGCCGTTGCCCGGCGGTGAGTTCTACCACTACGGGACGGGCGAGGACATGATAGGCTCTACCACTGCCGTGCAAAACCTCGTAAAGGACCAGCGCTTCATCATACAGCGGGGAATAAAGCCCCAAAGCTCTGTTTTTACGCAGAATTGCATCATAGCCAACCGCCCCGCGCCCGACACGCGTCAAGTATGGATAGAGAACTCGCGCCTTGGCGAGCATTTCCGCTACACAAGCCGCAATATCGTCACTGGCGTGCCGCAGAACGACTGGCACGTCACCCTTTCCGAGGGCATCTGCCTTGACGTCGTCCCGGTAGGCGAGAAGGGCTACGCCCTGCGTCCCTACGGCTTCGACGACGCTTTCCGCGGAGACGTGACCGCCGAAAGCACGCTCTATCTCGGCAAGCCCGTCGCTCAGTGGCTGGCACAGCGCGGCATAGCCCCGGACGAGCTGGGGCGCACGGACGACCTGCAGGCCGCCGCGCTGTTCCCCGTCACGGAAGACATAGACGAGCTGGGGTTGCTGCTTGAATGGTTTACGTCTGACACCCCCGACAAAAAAGTAACGGAGCTTTGGCGCAAACTGCCGCGCTACTCCGCGGACGGCCTTTCGGCGGTGGCAAACCTCGTGCGCCTGTTTGCACAGCGCAGGGAAATAGAGGGCGAGACGATTCCCGCCTTGGCGAAGAACTGGCAGAGGAGTGTTTTCTATCAGACAAACCTTCAGCGCACGGCGCACAAGTACGCGGAAGGCGGATGGACGCTGCCTGAGCCGTTGCCCGAGGACGCGCCGCTCATGTCGCGCATACACGACGCGATGTTCCGTGCGGAAGTAGCGCGCGGCACCGACAGCGAAGCCGCTGCACGCCACGAAGGCGAGGCGTTTGCGCTCCTGCGCGACGGACTTACGCAAGGCGCGGCACGCCGCCCGTGCCACCCGCACGCCACCACCTATGCCGACCAGATAGTATGGGGACGCAGCTCCGTGCGCATTGACCTTGCCGGCGGATGGACGGACACGCCGCCCTACTGCCTTACTGCCGGCGGCAATGTGGTCAACCTTGCCATTGAACTGAACGGGCAGCAGCCGCTGCAGGTGTACGTGAAGCCCTGCAAAGAGCCTGTGGTGATATGCCGTTCGATAGACCTTGGAGCTACGGAGCGCATAGAGACTTTCGATGAGCTGCGACAGTACAACAAGGTGGGTTCGCCTTTCTCCATTCCCAAAGCGGCACTCACGCTGGCAGGTTTCCTTCCCGAGTTCTGCACCGAACGCTACGCCACGCTGCGCCAGCAGCTCGAAGCCTTCGGCAGCGGCATAGAAATCACGCTCCTTTCCGCCATTCCCGCAGGGTCCGGTCTGGGAACGAGCAGCATACTCGCTGCCACGGTGCTTGGCGCGGTAAGCGATTTCTGCGGACTGGGCTGGGACAAAAGCGAAATTTGCAACCGCACGCTCGTCCTTGAGCAGCTGCTCACTACGGGCGGAGGCTGGCAGGACCAGTACGGCGGCGTGCTGCACGGGCTGAAACTGCTACAAAGCGGCACGGGCTTCGACCAAAGCGCTATGGCGCGTTGGCTGCCCGACACGCTCTTCACCGCTCCCGAGACCGCGCCCTGCCACCTGCTCTACTACACGGGCGTGACGCGCACGGCGAAAAACATCCTCGCGGAGATAGTGCGCGGCATGTTCCTGAACAACTCGCGCCACCTGCGTCTGCTTGACGGGATGAAACAGCACGCGCTCTCGCTCTTCGACACGATACAGACTGGCGACCTCGCCGCTTTCGGCAGCAAGGTACGCGAGACCTGGGAGCAGAACAAAGCGCTTGACAGCGGCACCAATCCGCCCGTCATCGACGCGCTCTGCCGGCGCATCGACGACCTTTGCCTTGGCTACAAGCTGCCCGGCGCGGGCGGCGGCGGCTTTATGTATATGGTAGCGAAAGACGCCGAAGCCGCAGCACGCATCCGCAAGACGCTGACGGAGAATCCGCTTACGCCCAACTCGCGCTTCGTAGAGATGAGCGTTTCGCGCACGGGTCTGCAGATTAGCCGCAGCTAAGCAAAGCCGGAGCGCGTGCGCCCGAGACAGAAGATTATTTCCCAAAAGACAATGAACAAGACAGTCAGACACCTTGCCGCGCACGCCCTCGCGCTGCTTGGCTTGTGTGCAGCGCCCCTCGCAGCGGCGGCGCAGACCGAGGTGGCCATTTTCTCCATAAACGATTTCCACGCGGCGTTTGTGCGCAACGACGACAAGGGCATTGCCGGCGCGCCCGCCGTATGGCAGACGCTCGACTCGCTGAAGGCGGTCTATCCGTACCACATAACCGTGTCGGCGGGCGACAACTTCGGCGGCAGCTATTTCTACAACGCCACGCACGGCGCGCTTCTTCCCGCTTTCTTCGACGGACTCGGCATACGTCTGTCCGCCGTCGGCAACCATGAGTTTGACGACGGGCAGGAAGCACTTGCCGCGAAATGGAACAGTCTGCCCCAACGCCCCGCGGGCTGGGACATCACCTATGTGTGCGCCAACACGCGCTATGCGGAGAGCGGCGAGGTGCCTCCCTATTTCGAGCCGTTCGTCACCGTGCCGGTGGCTCTGCCGGGCGGCAAGACCTTTGCTGTGGGTTTCGCCGGACTGCTCACCTCTTCCACGCCGCTCCAAGCCAGCAAGCGCCGCCTTGTAGGGCTTACGTTTGACGGGAAGTACAACGCCGTGCTCGACTCCGTGCTGCGTCTGCCGCAAGCCGCGCCTTTGCGCGATGCCAACGCAAAGATTCTGCTCACGCACATAGGTACAAAGACGGGCACGGACGGCAAGCCGCAGTGGTTTGACGCGGACAGTGCAGAACTCGAAAAGATTGACGCGGGTACGTGGCAGGGAATGCTTTCCTCACATACCCACGAGTACGTCTGCGGTCGCATCAACGGCGGCACGCTGCCCGTGGTGCAGGGACGATGGCACGGGGACTACATAAGCTACCTTGTATGCACGGTGGACACGGCCACGATGCGCGTCACGTCGGTTACGCCGCACACGCAGCGTGTCACGCCCAAGGCGCACCTCTCCGCAGGTCCCGCGCGTCTGCAAGCGCAGATAGACTCGCTGCTGCTCAACACGCGCACAGCGGGCGGCACGCCCATCGGCGAACAGCTCGCCGTGGCTACGCACACACTGCGGCATGACCGCAGCGACAAGTTCTGCCAGACGGAGCTCGGAACGCTTGTGTGCAAAGCATACGCGGAGGCGTTCCGCACCGCTGCCAAGAAAAGCGACAAGGACGCCATAGTGGGGTGCAGCCATTTCGGCAGCATACGCGCCGGGTTTGCCAAGGGGAAAGTCAGCGTGCTTGACGTTGGCGAGGCTCTGCCTTTCGCCAACCGCCTCCTTGCTTTCCGCGTAACGGGAAAGCATCTGAAATCTCTTGTCGGCTTCGGGCTGCACAATACGCAGTACGGGTGGATACAGACGGGAAACCTTGAAATAGCCACCGACAAGCAGGGCGCGGTGACCGGGCTTGTGTATGTCAGCCCGCAGGGCAAGAAGCGCAAGCTCAAGGATACGGACACGTGCTACATTGTCGCGGACGAATTTATGGCAAACGGCGGCGACGGGTACGACAAGGCGTTCTTCCCCAAAGACAGCGCAGTGTCGGCGGACGGCATGCCTGTCACGACAGACGCTTTCATTGACTTCCTGAAAAAGTTGAAGCAAATCTGACCGCGGACTACACGTCAGTTTTCCCTTAACCCCAACAGACACGCACCGCTATGTCCCTATTCAGCCTGCCCCCCGCTTCCCCGCAAGCCGACCTCAACCTTTCGCTTTTCCTCGGCGGCAACGGCGGAAACTCCTCACATACGCTGAGCCGCACGCTCGCAGCGGAATGGTTCCCGCAAAGCGGCGTGCAGATAGCCTGGCCGCATGCCGGGACGGACTGGGCTTATATGCTCGGCGAAATCACAGAATGCTACCTGCGCCTCGCCTATGAGATAGCCACGCGCGAGCCGTTGCTCATCGTCACGCCAGAGGCCGGTGCGCTGCAAAGCCTGCTTGCGGAGAAACTGCCCGCCCGCGCGACGGACAACATAACGATACACGAATGCCCCACCAATGACACGTGGACGCGCGACTACGGACTGCTCACAGTCGTTGGCAGCGAGGGCGCAGAGCTCCTTGATTTCCGTTTCAACGGCTGGGGCGGAAAATTTGCAGCGCAGCTTGACAACGCAGTGAGCCGCTGTCTCACGCAAGGGGACTTGCCTGCGTTGCGTGGGAGATACGTAGACTGCAACGACTTTGAGCTTGAGGGCGGAAGCATAGAGAGCGACGGGCAAGGCACATTGCTGACAACGGCGCAATGTCTGCTCAACCCCAACCGAAATCCGCAGCTTGACCGCGCGGCAAAAGAGAAGCTGCTCTGCGAACGCCTTGGCGTAAAGCGCATACTGTGGCTCGAGCACGGCGCATTGGCTGGTGATGACACAGACTCGCACATCGACACGCTTGCACGCCTTTGCCCGCAGGACACCATCGTCTACACGCGTTGCACCGATGCGGCAGACGAACACTATACCGAGCTGCACGCCATGGAGCAGCAGCTTCGTGCCTTCCGTACGGATAAAGGCGAGCCGTACCGCTTGCTCGCCCTTCCCCTCCCCGCCGCGATATGTGACGAGAACGGCGAAAGGCTGCCCGCCACATACGCCAACTACCTTGTGCTGAACGGTGCAGTGCTTTACCCCACCTACGCCCAGCCCGAAAACGACGCAGCGGCCGCACGTGTGCTGCGACAGGCGTTCGCTGACCGCGACATCGTGGGCATAGACTGCCGCGCGCTCATTCGCCAGCACGGCTCCCTGCACTGTGCCACCATGCAGTACCCGCGCGGAGTGCTTTCGCGGTGAAAAGGACGGGTGCGGATTTTTCCAGAATAAGAACAAACAACGCCGAAGAACTACCATGACCAATAAGGATACCACGCTGCGCGTGGCGATCATACAGCAAACCTGTTGCGCAGATACCGAGGAAAACAAGCGCAAGCTTGCCCACAGCATCGCCGAGGCGGCGAAAGGCGGGGCTAAGCTTGTCGTGTTGCAGGAACTGCACAACTCGCTCTATTTCTGCCAGACGGAGGACACGCGCAACTTTGATTTGGCAGAGCCTATCCCCGGCCCTTCGACGGATTTCTTCGGTACGTTGGCAAAGACTTTCGGCATAGTGCTTGTCACCTCCCTTTTCGAACGCCGTGCGGCGGGCCTCTACCACAACACTGCCGTGGTATTTGAGGCAGACGGCAGCATCGCGGGAAAATACCGCAAGATGCACATCCCCGACGACCCGGCCTACTACGAGAAGTTCTACTTCACCCCCGGCGATCTTGGTTTTCACCCCATCGACACCTCCGTGGGGCGGCTCGGCGTGCAGGTGTGCTGGGACCAGTGGTATCCCGAGGGAGCGCGGCTGATGGCGCTGCAAGGCGCGGAAGTGCTGATATACCCCACGGCGATAGGCTATGAAAGCAGCGACACGCCGGGCGAGCAGGAGCGGCAAAGGGAGGCGTGGACTACCGTGCAGCGCGGGCACGCCGTAGCTAACGGTTTGCCGGTCATAGCGGCAAACCGTACGGGGCACGAAGACGACCCGTCGGGACAGACAAACGGCATTGACTTCTGGGGCTCGAGCTTCGTGTGCGGGCCGCAGGGGGAAATGATAGCAAGAGCCTCAAAGGAGAAAGAGGAAATACTTTTTGCCGACATTGACCTGCGCCGCTGCGAAAACGTGCGCCGCTGGTGGCCTTTCCTGCGCGACCGCCGCATTGAGGAATTCGGTCCGCTCACACGCCGCTTTATTGACTGAAAATAAAGTCAGCCAAAGCGTGCGGGCGTATAAGCTGGCCGTACTCCCAAGACGGCATTCCGCATCTTGAAACAGCCGTGAAAGGGCGGTACTTCCCGCTTCTTGCCGCAGTAATAAACGGTAACGGAGAACTGGAAAACGGAAGAAATGCTTTGTCTCCGTATAGAAGAAGGCGGGGAGGCGCACTTATTGCGCTTCCCCGCTTTCGCATTATAGAGAATCAATGGCTTGCGATGGGGAAAGTGCGCAACCTGGATAGTCGCGGCTTGTCTTTTTCGCTTCAACTCCTGTCTATGCCTACACAAAGCCTCTGCTTGTGTATTGGGGATGCATACCTCTGTCTGGCACGCCCAAGCCGGACTCTTGACTTGCATCGAACGCTCGCCTAAGATGGCTTGCAAAATGCCCCGACCCTACCTTATTATATGTTGTCTGCGGCTTTTTTATATGTTGTCTGCGGCTTTGCTTTGCGTGAGTACGCCGCGCGGGCTTTTGCCCCCGTTCGCAGATTTTGTGCGGCGGTTCGTATACGTCCCTCGCCCGTTCTTTTCTTTCCGTAATATGCGCGGAGATGCTTGCCGGTTAGGATAAAAAAGACTAACTTTGCCGCCCGAAAGGTGTAGTGTATACTTTTCGCACTGATTCAAGCAGAAATAAAAATACATACAACATAAATCAAAATCAAAACTAAATGCCTACTATTCAGCAATTGGTAAGAAAGGGCAGACAGGTAGCGGCTGACAAGAGCAAGTCGCCGGCCTTGGATTCCTGCCCCCAGCGACGCGGGGTGTGCGTGCGTGTGTATACTACCACGCCTAAGAAGCCTAACTCCGCTATGCGTAAGGTGGCGCGTGTACGCCTGACCAACTCCAAGGAGGTTAACTCCTACATCCCCGGAGAGGGTCACAACCTGCAGGAGCACAGCATCGTGCTGGTGCGCGGCGGTCGTGTGAAGGACCTCCCCGGTGTGCGCTACCACATCGTGCGCGGTACGCTTGATACCGCCGGCGTAGCCAACCGTACGCAGCGCCGCTCCAAGTACGGAGCTAAGCGCCCCAAGGCTGGCAAGAAGTAAAAAGGCAAAATAGGGCTTAGGAATTTGGGAATGGCTGTGCGGCCGCAGGGCGATTCCCAAATTCCGTGTAAAACCCTCAAGCCGGCAAGTCTGCCGCAAGGCGGGCGAAAAGGAAAGAAAATTTGGTTGCCGCGGTTGAGTAAACGCCTGCGAGAGCGGGAAGTTGAAGACTGAGTGCAGCCCCAAACAACCAAACCAACAAACAAATGAGAAAAGCAAAGCCTAAGAAGCGTGTGATCCTCCCCGATCCCGTCTTCGGAGACCAGAAGGTTTCCAAGTTCGTGAACCACCTTATGTACGACGGCAAGAAGTCCATATCGTACTCCATCTTCTACAAGGCCCTCGAGATTGTAGGGGAGAAGATGAAGGACCAGGAGAAGAGCGCGCTCGAAATCTGGAAGACCGCACTTGACAAAATCACCCCGCAGGTGGAGGTTAAGAGCCGCCGCATCGGCGGTGCCACTTTTCAGGTGCCTACGGAGATACGCCCCGACCGCAAAGAGTCCGTGTCGATGAAGAACATGATTGGCTACGCTCGCAAGCGCGGCGGCAAGACTATGGCCGACAAGCTCGCAGCCGAGATTATGGACGCTTTCAACGAGCAGGGCGGCGCGTACAAGCGCAAGGAGGACATGCACCGCATGGCCGAGGCTAACCGCGCTTTCGCACACTTCAGATTCTAATCACCTGAACAGGTAAACATAAGATGGCTAAGAACGATTTACATTTGACCCGCAACATCGGTATCATGGCGCATATCGATGCCGGCAAGACTACGACCTCGGAGCGTATCCTCTTCTACACGGGCAAGACCCACAAGATAGGCGAGGTGCACGATGGCGGCGCAACTATGGACTGGATGGCCCAGGAGCAGGAGCGCGGTATCACCATCACTTCCGCCGCCACCACCTGTTTCTGGCACTGGAACAACAACCAGTTCAAGATAAACCTTATTGACACCCCGGGACACGTTGACTTCACCGCTGAGGTGGAGCGTTCTCTTCGCGTACTCGACGGCGCTGTGGCTACCTACTGCGCAGTAGGCGGCGTAGAGCCCCAGTCGGAGACCGTGTGGCGTCAGGC
This sequence comes from Alloprevotella sp., assembly GCA_963651485.1. Taxonomy (GTDB): domain Bacteria; phylum Bacteroidota; class Bacteroidia; order Bacteroidales; family Bacteroidaceae; genus Alloprevotella. Next base: position 159,138 of record CAVJPT010000002.1, read on the forward strand.
CGACAAGTACAACGTACCCCGTATCGGCTACGTGAACAAGATGGACCGCTCCGGCGCTGACTTCTTCGAGGTTGTGCGTCAGATGAAGGACATCCTCGGTGCTACTCCCTGCGTCCTCTCCATACCTATCGGTGCGGAGGAGAAGTTCAAGGGCATCGTGGACCTCATCAAGATGAAGGCCATCTACTGGCACGACGAGACGATGGGCGCGGAGTATGAGGTGGACGATATCCCCGCAGACCTCCAAGCCGAGGCTCAAGAATGGCACGACAAGCTGCTGGAGACGGCAGCCGAGTGCGACGAGTCGCTGATGGACAAATTCTTCGACGATCCCTCTACCATCACGGAGGAAGAGCTTATCGCTGCCATCCGCAAGGGTACGCTCGCTATGGACATCGTTCCGATGACGCAGGGTTCTTCGTTCAAGAACAAGGGCGTGCAGACCCTGCTCGACTATGTCTGCATGTTCCTGCCCTCTCCCCTTGACACGCCCAACATCGTGGGTACTAACCCCGACACCGGCGAAGAGGAAGACCGCAAGCCCAGCGAGGACGAGCACACTTCCGCGCTCGCGTTCAAGATTGCTACCGACCCGTACGTGGGACGCCTTACGTTCTTCCGCGTATACTCTGGCAAGGTTGAGGCTGGCTCGTATGTGTACAACAGCCGTTCGCGCAAGAAGGAGCGTGTGAGCCGTCTTTTCCAGATGCACTCCAACCACCAGAACCCCGTTGAGGTTATCGGCGCTGGCGACATAGGCGCAGGCGTAGGTTTCAAGGATATCCACACGGGCGACACGCTCTGCGACGAGGATGCACCCATCGTACTCGAGTCTATGGACTTCCCCGATCCCGTTATCGGTATCGCTGTTGAGCCCAAGACGCAGAAGGACCTTGACAAGCTTTCGCAGGGTCTCGCCAAGCTGGCTGAGGAAGACCCGACCTTTACGGTGAAGACCGACGAGCAGAGCGGTCAGACCGTCATCAGCGGTATGGGCGAGCTGCACTTGGATATCATCATCGACCGCCTCAAGCGCGAGTTCAAGGTAGAGTGCAACCAGGGCAAGCCTCAGGTTAACTACAAGGAGGCCGTGACCAAGACGGTCAACCTCCGCGAGGTTTACAAGAAGCAGTCCGGTGGTCGCGGTAAGTTTGCCGACATCATCGTGAACGTTGGTCCCGTAGACGAAGACTTCAAGGAAGGCGGTCTGCAGTTTATCAACAAGGTGACTGGCGGTAACATCCCCAAGGAGTTCATCCCCTCCGTACAGAAGGGCTTCGAGAACGCCATGAAGAGCGGTGTGCTCGGCGGTTTCCCCTTGGACAGCCTCAAGGTAGAGTTGCTCGACGGTTCGTTCCACCCCGTGGACTCCGACCAGTTGTCCTTTGAGATAGCAGCGCTCCAGGCTTACAAGAACGCTTGCGCTCAGGCCGGTCCCGTCCTTATGGAGCCCATTATGAAGCTCGAGGTGGTAACCCCCGAGGAGAATATGGGTGACGTAATCGGTGACCTCAACAAGCGCCGCGGTCAGGTAGAGGGTATGGAGAGCAGCCGCAGCGGTGCACGCATCGTCAAGGCGATGGTGCCTCTGGCTGAGATGTTCGGTTATGTGACGGCACTCCGTACCATCACTTCCGGCCGTGCAACGAGCTCCATGCAGTACGACCACCACGCTCCCGTATCTTCCAGCATCGCTCGCAGCGTGCTTGAGGAGATCAAGGGTCGCGTAGACCTTGTCAAGTAAAGACATGACCTTTTAAGGAGAATACGGCTGCGGCTTGCCCCGGCTGGGACGGGACGCTGCCGTGTACTCCTCCGGGTCTATTCCGGGCATAGAACACATCCCTCCGCCAACCCCGCTCATAACGAATGACTCTTATGGCGAAAGGCGACGGGGGAATAACCACAACAACCAAACAAAATGAGTCAGAAAATTCGTATCAAGCTGAAAAGCTACGACCACACGCTCGTGGAGAAGTCCGCTGAGAAGATTGTGAAGAACGTGAAGGCTACGGGTGCTATCGTAAGCGGTCCCATCCCCCTTCCCACGCACAAGCGCATCATCACTGTGAACCGTTCGACCTTCGTCAACAAGAAGAGCCGCGAGCAGTTCCAGATTTCTTCCTACAAGCGTCTTATCGACATCTACAGCTCTACGGCCAAGACCGTGGACGCGCTGATGAAGCTCGAGCTTCCGTGCGGTGTAGAGGTTGAAATCAAGGTGTAGTTTGACGCTATCCCGATTCTTTCCCTTAGAGGAAACCCTTTTATAGGGCATTCTTATTGTAGGGGAAAGCAGCAAAGGGAAAAGTATAAGCCCCGCGTATGGACAACGGTCTGTGCGCGGGGCTTTTTGTATGCGCTGCCGTGTTCCTTGGTTGGGGTATGCTACGGTGAAAAGGATGCTGAGCCTTTATTTGAATCGTTCGATTCCGTAGAAACCTTTGCGGTTCGTGGCGAAAGGGGAATATAGGTCATTGCAGCAAGAGTCCTGCGTAAGGACAACTCCCCGTACGCGGGGCTTTTGAATGCGTAGCAGTGCTCTTGCAAAAGGTGTCCTATGGCGAAATGAATGCCGAGCCCGTCTTTGCCTCGTTCGATGTCGTAGAAACCGCTGTGAGGTGCGGCGAAAAGTGGGAGCAGCCCAATGCAGCGAAAAGCCCCGCGTAAGAGCAGAGACCATGCGCGGGGCTTTTTGTATGCGTTTCCGTGATCTTGTAATGGGTTACTTATGGCGAAATGAATGTCGAGCCCGTCTTAGCCTCGTTCGATGTCGTAGAAACCGCTGCGAGGTGCGGCGAAAAGTTGGGAGCAGCCCAATGCAGCAAAAAGCCCCGCGCAAGGACAACTCCCGTGCACGGGGCTTTTGTATGCGTGGCAGTATTTTGTGGATTTAGAAGGGATACCCTATGGCGAAATGGATGCCGAGTCCGTCTTTGAAGCGTTCGATGTTGTAGAAGCCGCTGCGGGTTGTGGCGTAGGGGGCATGCAGTCCGATGCCGCAGTCAAGGCGCAGAACGAGGAAATCGAGGTCGTAGCGTATGCCCAGGCCCGTGCCAAGGGCGATGTTCTTAAGCGTGGAGGTCGTAAGCTGCCCGCCCGGTCGTTTGGGGTCGTCGCGCATCAGCCACACGTTGCCCGCATCGAGGAACACCGCGCCGTATAGGCTGCCGAAGAGGTGCGCCCGCAGCTCCGCGTTGGCTTCAAGTTTGATGTCGCCGGTTTGGTCCATATACGAGTACTTGGACTTTCCCGCGTGGTATGCGCCCGGCCCGAGCGAGCGCACGGTGAAGGCGCGTATGCTGTTGGCCCCGCCGGCGTAGAACTGGTCGGCGTAGGGGGCGGACTGGCTGTTGCCGTAACTGTATATTATGCCGCCGAAAAAGCGCGTGGCGAGTTTGAGATCGCCCGATAGCTTGAACGTCTTGTGTACCTCTGCCGTAACCTTTACGAATTGGGCAAAAGGATTACCGAACAGGTTTTTGTCTCGTTTCCCGAACTTCTGCCCTGCGGCAGCGTAGAGCGCGGAGGTCACGTTGCCCGCCTCCTTCGCGAAGAGCTGCACCCAAAGCGGGTTGCGTGCGGCGGAGCTTGTCTGGTAAGTGAACGTGTAGCTCAGCGAGGGGACAAACTGGTCGCGCATGGAGAGGTAGAGCGCGGGGTTAGCGTTCATTATGGAGTCAAATCCCGCCGTCGTGTGCAGCAGCTTGTCGAAATCGAGGCTGAAAAGCGTGAGCGAGTGCTCGGCGTTGGTGCGTCTGTGCCAGTCGTACGTGACGCTAAGCCCAGTGCTTACCATGTTGTAGAATTTTGAGCGGTTGCGCCAGTCCGCGTCCAGGGCAAAAACCGTAGAGCCCGGGAAACGCAGTCTGCGCTTGCTCACGCCGGGGAAGACAAAGCGCGGGAAACAGAGAGAGAGTTTCGTTCCCAATTCGTAAGAGTTGAGCAGCGAGTTGTGGCCTTTCGCCCCCGCTCCGGTCTGCCATTCGTATGAGCCGAAAATCTTGAACGCCACTTTTTCCCCGCCTCTGAAAGCGTTGCGCTTGGCGAGTTCGTACGATACGCCCGGGCCTATCTGCTGGTTGCTCTTCATTGTGGCGTTCATCTCAAAGGTAGAGTCGTAAAGCTTGTCCATCAACGCGGACACCATTACGTCGAGCGTGTCGCAAGTGGCGGACGTGTCGCGCGGCACGTAGCTTACGTCCATCTGTCCCAGCACCCCCATCGCGCTCAGCTTTTCCAGAGTGGTCTGCTGGTCTTTCAAGCGGTACTCCTCCCCGCGCCGGTGTACGATGGCGTGTCGCCACATCCCCGGCTTGAGGGGCATTTTCTCGCCAGAGTAGTTGAAGGTGTACGAGCGGCGTTTGAGGCTCTTGTCCAGTACTTCGTCTTCGCTGCGGCGCATATTCACGTAAGTGCGTCCAATGTACCACGGATGCTCGGCTTTGGCGGGCAGCTGCGCGGCGGGTACAACTTGCAGCTGCACATAGCCGGGGCGTGCCACCGTGTCCGCGCGGAAAGTGGTGTAGGAAGAGTTGTAGTAATAAAAACCGTTGCCGCGCATCAGCTCCTCAATGCGCGACTGTTCGGCGGAAAGGTTCACCACGCTGAAAGCGTCGCCCGCGTGCAGCTTGCTGCCGCTTTCGTTTGCCCGAAGCAACTTGTCCATATAGGCGGGGAAACCCTTGTACGCCACGCTGTCAAGCCGGTAAAGCTTGCCCGCCCGCACGTCGTAGCGCACCTTGGCCTTTTTCGGATTGGTTTGCGGCTGTACCTCGTAGCCCACTTTCCCTTGAAAGTATCCGTAGTTGTGCAGCGTGTTGGTGGCGACTTTCGTGCGCATTTCCGGGCTAACCGTGCTGACGAGCACCGGCTCTGTGCCAAAGGTGCGGTACACCCATTTCCCCAGTTTGCCTTTGCTGTCCGCGAGTCCGTTGTGTATCCACAGGCCAATCTGCAGCGGGCTTCGGTACTTGGACGAGCCGAATAGCGCGTTGTTGGGCGGGTAGGCGAGTACCGCCTCCACCTCTTCGCGAGCCGTGGAAAAGTCCGCTTCTTCGCGTTTCTGCGCCTCCTTCTCCTCTTTCCGCTCGGCGGAAGTCTGCGCCTTGCCTTTCGCCAGCGCGTCGCCTATTTTCCCCGTACCCTTTCCGCTCAGCACGTCGCTTACCGCCTCGACGGCAGTCCCCACGGCGGTGATGACTCCCACAGAGTCGCTTTTCAGCGTTTTCTTGCGCTGGGCGGGCGTGTCGGTGTAGGTGATGTCGGATATGCCCGTGTAAAGCTGCTCGCCCTCTGGCAGTGCGGAGGTGGTGGAGCAGCCGGCGCACAAAACGCCGCACAATATCGCCAGTGCCGCAGCTGTGGCGGCGCAGGACGGTTTCTTGTGTGAGGATATATGGCTCATTGCGGAGATTTTCTGATTATAGGGACGGCGTATGTACGGTGTCATTTCCCGCTTTTCCTTTTGAAGAGGAACAACTCGCCCAGACGGTCGGTCTTTCGCCGCAGCACCAGACCCGCGCCGCCTTTCGTGAGCTGTCCTTCCAGCGGATCCTGCGTGTCGCGGTCGTAAAACACCTTGACGTAGCGCGATGCGCCTTGGTCGAGGCGGTACTCTACGGACACGTTGTTGATGAAGCTGCCGGCGGTGTTCTGCGCGTCGGCTCCGGTGCTCACCTTTCCGCCGAGTATCACGCTGATGCGGTTGCCCCAGAAACGCTTGGCAAACTGGAAAGAGTAGTCCGTCGTGCTTGTACCCGTTTCCGACGTGCCGCTCTCCACGCCAAGGCTTATGTCTATGGTCTTCAGTGCCGAGCCTGCGATGTTCTGTATCTCGCTTTGCAGGAAAGCGTTCAGCGCGTTGCTTGCCTTGAAGCCCGTGCCCGACATCGTGCTTTCGTCCGTCATGTACATGCCCGTGGCCATCATTGCCACCGCCGCCTTTCCGCGCTGCTCTTTGGACATTGCCGCAAGCTGGTTCTGCACGTTCAGGTCCTCGGGCGCTTCGATGGTAAACTCAAGCCCCATCTTGTCAAGCGGCTGCGTCAGCTGTACGCCCACGTCGAAGCTGACCGAACGCTGCTGGTCGTTTTCGGTGACTACGGCCTTGGTGCGCTCTTTCGCCGTGATGTTCAGCGTAGGGTTCATCATGTCTCCCGTAAACTCGACGTAGCTTCCCTGCACAAGCTGGAACGTTTTCAGGGGGATGACCGGCAGGGCGTATTTCATTTCGCCGCTGTTCACCGTAAAGCGTCCCGTAAGGCGCGTGTCTCCCTGCTGCGTCATGCGCATCGTGAGGTCCCCGCCGCCTTCAATGTTGACGTAGCTTTGCCCGTCTTCGCTGAGGTTGCAGTGGAACTGCGCGGCGTCGCTCACCGAGATGCCGAGCGTCATGTCAAAACCGCTTTCTGCCGCCGTCTTCATTTCTTCCGTGGCGGTGGTGTCGGAGAAATCGACAAACTGCACAAGGTCGTGCAGGCGGTCGTCTACGGAAAGCGGCGAGTCTTTGAGAATGTAGGTCACGTCCGTGCGGTCGAGCACTTCCAACTTCCCGCGCATGTATAAATTGTCCGCCGTGCCTTTCATCGTGCCGTTGAAGTTGGCGTACACTTTTCCGAAGACCATCGACTTGGCTTTCTTCTTCGTGTTGATAAGCTCGAAGTTCTGCGCCCGCATTGCGAAGTCCAGCCCGATGCGGCTGAAGTCCGACATGTCCAGCTGCCCGTCCAGGACGAGCGGCTGCTTGCCCGTGGAGTAGAGGTTGTATTCCTTGAAAAGCAGTCGGCTGTCCTTTATCTCTACCGCCCGCTCGTCCGTGCGGAAGTCGAAGCCGTACACGTCCGAGTAGATGTGCGCTTCGTCAAGGTCGAGACTGCCGTTCAGCACGGGGCGTGCAAGCGTGCCCTTCACGCTCAGGTCGCCTTTCGCTATGCCGTTGAGCGCGATGTCCGAGCCGGCAAGCATGCCGTTCAGCATTTGCAGGGGAAAATCGTGCAGCTGGGCGTTGCCCTCAAATGTCCCGTCCCCGTCTCCCGGCGTGTCGTGGTATGTGCCGTTGCAGGCAAGCACCTCTTCCCCGTTAGAGCTTATGAAGGCCGAGGCATGGTGTTCGCCGCCGCCTTTCGGGAGATATATCGCCTCTATGCCCACGTCCCCGAGGTCCGTGCCCTCATACTTGAAGCCTTCTGCGTCAAGCGATGCCATTGCCGATATTTGCTCGGTGCGCGGATTTGCCGTGACGTGTATGTCGCCGTCAAGCTTTCCGCCCAAGTGCGGCAGGTAGGGCATCACGGTGGAAAGCTCGGCGAGGTTCACTTGCCTTACGCTAAGGGTGAGGTCGTTGAGGCTGTCGTTGGGCGTGTCGTATATCTGCAGTCCGGTGCCGTCGTCCGCCAGCAGGTCGATGTTGGCCTTTATGCTTTTGTCCTTTCCAAGGAAAATGTAGTTGTCGGCGTTTACGCGGAAGTTGCGGTAAGCCAGCACGGGGTGTTCGGGGTAAAGGTGCAGGCTTATCCCGTCTTCCGCCACGTTGGCTTGCAGTCCGAGGTTCACGCCGGTGTCACCCTCTTCGTCAAGGTAGGTCAGCTCGATGCCCGCGCCCGTGGCGAGAATGTACGATTTGAGCCTTACGTCCAGCGGAGTCGGGTTTGTCTTTTTGTAGTTCTTCACCACGCCGTAAAGCTGTACGCCCGTCGTGTCCTGCACGATGTGCGTGTCGATGGTGTCAAGCTGCAGATTGCCGAGGTCTATCCCGCCTACGCGTGCCGCGCCGGTCATGCCGAGGTGCGGGTCCGTGTTCAGGTTGAGGTAAGCCGACGTGAAAGAGTATCCTTTGAAGCGTGCGATGTTGTAGAGCGGGTTGTCCTGTCCCGCTTCAAGGTATAGCGCGGCGGGCGGGAGCAGTTGTTTCAGCCGTTCCTGGTCGATGGAGCGCCGCTCGGCTTGCGCCGTGAGTTCGGCGGCGATGCGTCCGCAAGCCTCCGTGATGCGCGTGAGGCCGCCCCCCGCGCCGAGGCGCAGTACGAGGTCGCCGGCCGAAACCCTTGCCGTGGTGGTGTCGCGCGAGGTCTCGAAAGCGAAGTCAAGGTCTTTCGCCATCATGCTGCGGCGCGGCGTGGTGAAGTGGTTGGCACGCAGGCTGCCGTTTACGCCGTAAGCCGTGAAGCTGCGGTCGGTGTGTCCTTGCAGGTCTATGCTTGTGCCGAATACCACCGAGTCTTGCGTCGCGCCAATCTCGCGGAGGTCAATGCCCGGGATGTCGGCTTGCAGTCCTATGTCTATCCGCCGCTTGCCTATCGTGGCCAGGAGCGTGCCGTCCGCGCGTAGCTGCTCGTTGGGAGAATGGAAGACGCACTTTGCCTGCCCGTCGCGCAGACGCGCGTCCAGCGTAAGCCCAGACAGGTCGTACTTTGCGTAGGCAAAGCGCGACACGTTTGCCTCCGCCGTCAGCCGGCAGCGGCTTGAGAGCGGGTCGAAGCCGCAGCCCTCCGCCTTCACGCGTCCGCTGAACGGCGTCACGTCCAGCCCGCGCACGAATGAAGCCACGGGGAAGGCGTTTGCCGCCAATGCGGCGCGGTAGGTCTCCTTGCGCGTGTCGGCTTGTGCTTTTGCCGCAAGCGTTCCGCCGCGTGCCGTAAGGCGCATGTCGGCGGTGTAGGCGGTGTGGTCAAAACTTATATTGCCTTTTGCCGCCGTCCCGTCCGGAATGTCGAACGAACGGCGCACGGAGGCCGGCATCAGGCGGCGCAGCGGCGCAAGCCGCACGGTGGTGAGCGTAAACGAAGCCGTGCCGCGCCGCCAGTCTTCCAGGGGCGATGTGGTCTCGGCTTCTGCCGTGACCTTGGCAATGCCGGGGAGCGAAAGGCTCAGTTGCTCGATGACGGCGCGGCGTGTATTGCCGTGCGCCTTGGCAGCCAGTGTCACGGGCGTTGCGGGCAGGGCTTTCAAATAGTCTGCGGGCAGGAAACCGCGCCCTAAGATGCGCACGTCTTCCGTTCCTATCTCCGCGCTGACATTTGCTTGGCACACGCCGCGCCCCTTCGGGGAAAATGCGTCGAACGGAACGGACGCGTCAGCCGTAATTTGGGTGTGCGGGGTATAGAGCCGCAGTGCGGTGACTTTCAGAAGCGAGTCGCGGAGCGCGATGCCGCCGCCGAGGTCGGTGACGTGCAGTCCGCATTTCTCTTTAAGTGCGGCTTTCCTTATCCCCGCCGTCACGCACATGCCTTTCTCTCCCTTGTACGAAAGAGTGTCTGCGATGAGTGAAAGGGAGGTGAGGGAAATGTGGTTGGCGTCTATGCCCGCCGCCGGCTTTTCGTAGGGCAAGTCGTAGTCCACTCCGCAGTCGCGCAGGGCGATGCTTTTAAGCGAATAGGCGTTTTTGCCCGTGTCAAACACTCCGCCGCGCAGCTGCGCTTTTCCTATCCGTGCCGCTATGCGCATAGAGTCGCCGGGCATGGAAAGTCTCACGGCAGCGTTGTCAAGGTCCGCCGCTTTCAGGGTGATTACCCACCGTGCCGTGCTTTCCGTCGTGTCTTTCTTTGCCGTGTCGCTCAGCGCGATGTCAAAGTCTGCCCCGCTCAGCCGCACGTTGTCCAGGCTTACGCGCTCTTCCGCCCATTCTATGCCGTGCGCGGCGGCGCTGAGACAGTCTGCCCGGCCCTTTATGTGCGTGTCGCTGACGTAGCTCTTGGTGTCTATTTTCACTCCGCGCAGCTCGAAGCCGTCCACGTCCGCGCGCCCCTCGAAGAGCGGCAGAAGCCGCACGCTTAGTCTGAGGCTCTTCGCCTCAAGCAGCGTGTCGCCTTTCTCTCTCGCCCTTGCGCCGTGTATGGAGAGGTCGAGGGGAAAGGCAAGTCTCACGCGCTCCACGCTGAAGTCCGTCCCCGTGGATGCGGAGAGCGCGGACGCAACCCGCTGCACGGCGAAATTTTGTACGGGGGGAATGTAGAGAAGTATGGCGAGCAGCAGAAAAAGCGCGACGGGCGTGCATATCACGCCCGCGAGCCATTTCGCGGCCTTTGCGGTTTTCTTTTTCATGTCGTTGTTGGGCGAATACAGGGCTGGGCGGGTGCGGAATAGCTCGCTTCAAGGGCCAAGCCGCCTGTATGATGCAAAGATAGTGCAACCCGCCCTTAAACAGCGGATAGTGCGCTGCATTGCGTGCCAGTGCCCCCTTTTTGTCAGCGTACGAGCATGCGCGAGGTTCGCAAGTGCCAGTAGACGACGGCGGGCAGGCCTATCACCGCACCCGCTATGCCTATGTAAGAAATGGCTGCGTACGTGCAGACAACGCCGCCGATGAGCGTGCCGCTTCCTATGCCGAGATTGAAGATGCCGGAGTAGACGGACATGGATACGGCAGTCCCCTCCGGCGGCGTGCAGGCGATTATTTGCGACTGAAGCGCCACGTTGAAGGCCGTGGCGGCCGCGCCCCATACCGCGCAAGCCGCGATCTCGGCGGGCATACTTCCGGAAAGGGGCAGCAGGGCGAGCAGGCAGAGACACAGGGAGAGTGTGCAGAGCGTGACAAACAGTCCCGGCGCTTTGGCGTAGAACTTGGAGAAGAGCGCGCTGCCTATCAAGCCTGCGGCACCGAATACCATAAGCGTAGCGGTGACGAGGCTGTCGGCGAAGCCAGCCGTCTGTTTGAGGAATGGCTCGATGTAGCTGTAGCCCGTAAAGTAGGCTGTGGCGATGAGCAGCGTGAAGAGGTAGATGCGCAGCAAAAGCGGGTCGAACACCATGGAGGGCAGCTTTTTCAGGGCGAAGCCGCCGCGGCTGGGGACGGACGGGAGCGTGTGGCGCAGGTAGAGGAAAGTGAGCAGCGACACGCCGCCGATGCTCATAAAGGTGGCGCGCCAGCCTATGTGCAGGCCTATCACGCGCCCGAGCGGCATCCCGAATATCATCGCTATGGCCGAGCCCGTGACTATTACGCTCAGCGCGAGTGCCTTGTTGCGCGGCGGCACGATGCGCACGCCCAGCGGCGAAACGATGGACCAGAAGATGGAGTGCGTGCAGGCCACGCCGATGCGGGCAAACATCAGGGCGTAGTAGCCCGGCGACAGGGCGGAGCAGACTTGAAAAAAGGCAAAGAGGAAGACAACCCAGAGCAGCAGTTTGCGGAGATTCATCTTCGAGCATGCCAGCATGAGCGGCAGGGAAAGCAGCGCCACCATCCAGGCATATACGGAGATGAGCATTCCGGCTTTTGCCTCGGTGACGCGGAAGTCTGCCGCGATGTCGGTGAGCAGCCCGATGGGGATAAACTCCGAAGTGTTGAAAACGAAAGCCGAGCAGGCCAGGCCGGCGAGCGCGAGCCAGCCTTTCAGGGATAGCTTGCCATCCATGGGAAAAGCGAAATGGGTTGTTGGGTTAAGTCTGTTTGTCGCCGCCCCGTAGGGCGTGCAGTGCTTGCCTTTGCGTCTGCAAAAGGCGTCAAAGCGTCTGCAAAATTACAACAACGCGGCCATTATGCAGAACGGGAAAGCGGGTCACTTCGGGTATGTGCTTTCACTTGTGTCTCGTTCTCGCATTTTCCCATGCGTCCAAGCCCTCATACACCTTGTCCCGAGGGCGCGGAAAACCCCGAAAAATGGTCGCATTTCTTATCCTCGAACATGCAAAAATGGTTAACGCCCGTTTGGAAAGCGGAGAAAAATGTATTATCTTTGTGTATGGAAAAGCGGGGATACGCAACGGTTGCGCATCCCCGCTTTCGTGTTGTTGAATATCAGCCACTTACGGAGTCGGAAAGTGTACATCCCCGCGCTCCGGGGTGTACATCCGGGAGCTACAGCCCCTATTCCCGTCGCTCCGGGGCCTATCCCTGCCGGAAAAAGGTGCTTTGCAGTGCGTCGGGAGTCTTTTTTGCGTTGGGCGAGGACGGGAGGTGCCGTTAATCTTTCCTAAAAATTTTATGCGGGGATTTTTCCCGGCGGGGCGGCTCACTGTTTGTCCCAAGCCAGATGGAACTCCGTTACTGCCTCGATGCCCTTGCGGAGCATGTCGAGCGGGAAGTTCTCATTGGGGGAGTGGATGGCGTTGCTTTCCAGGCCGAAGCCCATAAGCACGGTCTTTACCCCGAGCACGCGTTCAAAGTCGCTTATGATGGGGATGCTGCCGCCGCGCCTTACTGCAAGCGGGCGTTTGCCGAAGGCTTTCTCAAAGCCCATTTCGGCGGCGCGGTACGCAGGCAGCGTGATGGGGCAGACATAGCCCTCGCCGCCGTGCATCGGCGTGACTTTGACGCGCACGCAGCGCGGCGCGATGCTTTGCACGTACTCGCAGAAGAGGGCGGAGATTTGCTCGTGCTTTTGGTGGGGTACAAGGCGGGCGGAAACTTTGGCAAAAGCCTTTGACGGGAGTACGGTCTTGGAGCCTTCGCCCGTATGGCCGCCCCAAATGCCGCACACGTCAAAGGACGGGCGGCAGGCGTTGCGCTCTATGGTGGAGTATCCCTTTTCGCCGCGCAGCTCGTCCACGCCGATGGCGGCCTTGTACTTTTCCTCGTCAAAGGGGATGGAGGCTATCATATCGCGCTCGGCGGCGGGCAGCTCTTCCACGTCGTCGTAGAAGTGGGGGATGGTGATGCGCCCGTCTTCGTCCGTCATCTTGGCGAGCATCTCGCAAAGCACGTTTATGGGGTTTGCTACCGCTCCGCCGAAGTGCCCGGAGTGGAGGTCGCGGCAAGGCCCGGTCACTTCTATCTCCCAGTAGGCAAGGCCGCGCAGCCCCGTCGTGAGGGAGGGGAGGTCGGCAGAAAGCATGGAGGTGTCGCTCACCAGTATGACGTCGGAGCGTAGCAGCTCGCGGTGCTTTTCAAGGAATGCGCCGAGCGAGGGAGAGCCAATTTCTTCCTCGCCTTCGAGAATGAACTTTACGTTGTGGCGCAGCAAACCGCCGCGCACGAGGTACTCAAAGGCTTTGAGCTGCACGAAGCTCTGTCCCTTGTCGTCGTCTGCCCCGCGGGCGTAGATGCGCCCGTCGCGCACCTGCGGCTCGAAGGGCGGGGTGTCCCAAAGCGAGTCGGGGCTTGTGGGCATCACGTCGTAGTGCCCGTACACCAGCACCGTACGTTCTGCGCCCGGCACGCGCTTTTCTGCGTATACAAGCGGATTGCCCGCAGAGGGCATCACCTCGGCGGTGTCTGCGCCCGCCGCAAGCAGCAGCTCGCGCCAGCGTTCGGCGCAACGCTCCATATCGGTGCGGCGTGCGGGCTCGGCGCTTATGCTCGGGATGCGTATGAGGCTGAAAAGTTCGTCAAGGAAACGCGGCTCGTTTTCGCTTATATAAGTGCGTATGTCTGTCATGGTAGAAACGTGTTGGGGGTTAGTGTCAGTCTTCGTGCTTCCACTCTACGGTAAGCGTGTTGTCCGCCACTTGCCGTCCGGCTATCATCACCGAGAAGCTTGCGGAGAAACGCCCGCCGGCGGGGGAAAGGGTGAAGTCGGTCTTGTGTGTGTAGATGCTCAGGTCTATGTCGCCCGCCCGCTCCGTATGGTAAGGGCAGGGGAGCATACGGCCCTGCACGAAAGTCATGCGCGAGGTGGTGTCGCCCCTGCGCTTCAGGTCGGCGAGCGTGTCTGTCAGCAGCAGGGTCGCCGTGCCTTTGTTCTCTTTCTCGGCGTAGCGCAGCATCACGCCGTTTTCCTCAATGAGGCAGCCGCCTGTGCTTTCCGTGCGGATTACGTCCTCGCCGTTTTCCGTGACGGACACAAGCACCGTCTGTATTGTAGCTCGTTTCAGCATAGTGGAGAAATGAAAATGCCTTTATGTACGGCGGCTCTAACGCAGTACCTTTTCCGCGCGAGCCGCTCCGTGCCGCTTGACGGACACGCCGTGCCGCGCGGGCGCGGTGACCCGTCTGCCGGAGATGTCGTACCAGACGGTATCTTCTTGCGTGCCGTTTTGCCCGGACAAGGGGAGCGCGCCGATGCCGTCCGTGTCGGGCACGGTGAAGTGCAGCGTTTGCACGACGGGCCATATTTTCCGCACGCGCAGCACGTAGCTCTTGCCGGGGGTGAGTCCCGGGAAGGTCGCCTCGTCCGTCACGCTGCCTCCGGCGGGCATATATATATAATGCGTGTAAGTGTCCCCGGTCTCGCTGTCTTCGTCCGCCACGTCGTAGACAAAGCGTTCGGCGGCGCGTTCGGCGGACGAGGGGTTGGAAAGTCGCACCCGCACGGTGGCGGTAGTGTTGTCGGCAAACGTGACCTCCGGCGTGTCTACCGTAATGCTTTGGCTGCTGCCCGCAGCTACGTCAATGGTTTCGCTCCAGATAGTCCCCTCGCCGTCGGGCGTTATGCTCAGCTTCACTTTCCCCGATGCCGTCAGACGCGCGTGCAGGGACACCTCCGCGCTTTCGCCGGCAGCGAGCGTGCAGCCGGTCATGGCGAGCCATTGCGCCTGCTCAAACAGAGCGGTGTCGGCGGGCTGGTTTTGCAGAAGCGCGAAAGGCGTGGTAAGGGCTTGGGGCGTGGTGTTGCGCAGTCTCACCCTCAACTCCGTGAGTCGCCCGGTCATGGGCTGAACGGGGAAGGTGACGCTCTCCACCGCAATTTCTTTTCCCGTCCGCGCGAGTGTGTCGGGAAGGGTTTCGTCTACCTCGTCGGGGCAAAGGACGATGGCTTCCTGGTTGCAGAAGTAGCCGGATGTGACATAGTTGTCGCGGTCGGCGGCCGGCTGGCTGGGGCAAAGCACGTCAAGGCGGAAGTAGCCGTCGTATTCTCCGCCGCCACCCCAATTGACATGGAAGAAGCCGTCTCCGTCCAAGCCGTCAATGACAAAGGCGTGCCCGTTTGTCTCCATAACCGCTCCGGCAAAGTATACCGGGCGGTGCGCGGCGATTTCGGACGCAATGATGTCCCAGTAGTCTGCCGGGGCGTATTTGTAGCTGTCCAGATAGTGCACATACTTGTATCCGAAGACGCGCTGCAGCGGACCGACAAGGCGCACGCTGTTGGCGCCGCTTGAGGACTCTCCCCAGTTCATCCGTGCCGCCATGCCGAGATAGTAGGACAGGCGGCCTACGGCGTCGGCCTCATCCTCTGTGTATGCCTCCGTGTCGTAGTTGTCGAGTATCAGGCGCGTGTCCACGGTCTCGCCGGGCAGCACGTCGTCAATCTTGTAGTGTGCCGTTTCCCATCCGTGCAGCGTGTCGAGCAAGGTGACTTGCCGGCGGTAGTAGGCGATTATCTGCTCCATGGCTGTGGCCACGCAACCCACGACGCAGCGTTCTTCGCTGACCGTTCCGTCGTCGCGTGTGTAGTAGGGGCATTGGCTGTTGTAGGGTTCTTCCTGATGGTGTGCCGTCGTGAGCAGCTGGGGGACAGCTTCCCATTTCGTCACGCCGGAGGGCGGGTAGGCTGAGGCTTTTGACGAAAGCAGGGCTTGCAGAGCCAAGGGCATCTTCCCACGGCGAGCCGTAGTGCCGTAGCCCAGTACGGGCGCGTCGCTGCCGTCCTTGGATACAAGCGCAAAACGCCCGTCTGCCGCGCTCAGCAGGTATCCTCGCGGCACATTGCGCAGCGTGAGCGCGGACGGGGAAACGGCGGAGCCGACGGAAAGTATGCTGTTTTCTCCCATACGCGCTATCACGGCGGCGGCGGTGCGCCTTGCCTCTTCTTCCGTCGTGGAGCGGGCGGAGAGTGAAAGGGCGTAAACCAGCAAGAGCGGTAGGGAAAGCAGGAGTCTGAGCTTTTTCATGGGCGGTGGATGCTTGGGCGGTTATTGCTGTCCCGCAGATATGTTGAACTGTTTGCCGTCTCGTCCGTCCTCAAAGCCTTTGGCGTACCCTTCTTGGTAGCCGCGGGCGTAGGTGGAGCGGTCTGAAGAGGAGGAAAACGTGCTGCTGTCGTCGTATCCGGCGTCTTTCGTGTCTGCCGCGCCGTCGTCGCATCCCGTGGCATATCCGTCTTCGTACCCGGCCTCATAGGGACCGCGCTTGTCGCGGCCGAGGATGGAGTCGGGCAGGGCTGACACCGCTACGGTGTCTGGGGCGAGCGGCAGGGAGGAAGTGTCTGCGGTGGTGTCGGGGATGGCAACTTGAGTCTCTTTGTTTGCATTATTAGTGTCGGCAGTCTTTTCCGCCGTAGTCTGGGTAGTGGTTTTCAGGAAAACTATTCCGGCGGTCAGCAGTCCGCCTATTATGATGACAAGTGCTATGCGCTGGCGGTTGTTTTGTTCTTTCTTGTTGTAGTTCATACGTCGGTGTGAATACTTTCTCTTAGTGTTTTTGAATAGTGTGTATAGTTTTTGGCAATGTCGCGGCATTGCCGGCGGGCGGGTTCTGCGGTTAGTTGACCGTGCGCCTTAGCTTGCGCCCCGCGTCCATTCTCAGGAATATG
Organism: Alloprevotella sp.; assembly: GCA_963651485.1. Taxonomy (GTDB): domain Bacteria; phylum Bacteroidota; class Bacteroidia; order Bacteroidales; family Bacteroidaceae; genus Alloprevotella. The sequence continues at coordinate 175,490 of CAVJPT010000002.1, forward strand.
AAAAGAAGCAGCGTGAAGCCCCAAAGCGAGGAGCCGCCGTAGCTGAAAAACGGCAGCGGTATGCCTATCACCGGGGTAAGCCCCATAACCATGCCTATATTGATGAACACATGGAAGAGCAGGATGCTCACGACGCAGTATCCGTAGACGCGGGCAAAGGCGGACGCTTGCTTTTCGGCAAGGTGTATGAGGCGCAGTATCAGCGCGAGGAAAAGCAGCAGCACGCCGGCTGAGCCGAGGAAGCCCTGCTCTTCGCCTACGGTGCAGAAGATGAAGTCGGTGTCCTGCTCGGGCACGTATTTCAGCTTTGTCTGTGTGCCGTTCATAAAGCCCTTTCCCTCCAGTCCGCCGGAGCCGATTGCTATCTTGCTTTGGTTGACGTTGTAGCCCGCGTCGCGGTTGTCTTCGTTCATTCCGAGCAGCACCTGTATGCGCACGCGCTGGTGCTGCTCGAGTATGTTGTCGAGCGTATAGTCGGAGGTGTAGAGAAAGGCCATACTGCCGAGGGTGAAGAGCGCGATGAGTATGCCGCGGTTGGTATGAAGCTCAAGCGACTCCCATACAAGGTAGCAGGCAAGCAGCACGCACAGTCCGACGAAAGCCCAGGTTATGTCGAAGGGGACAATGAAAGCGGAGACGAGGTGCGTAACCAGAAGCACCCCCGCGCCGGCCGGCAGGAAATAGCGGAAAACCCGCGTGCGGGGGACGTAGACCCGGGTCATGCCCATAGTGAAGAGCCATATCATCACAAGCACCGCGTACTCTCCCACAGAGGACAGCGTGCCGGGAAGCGGGGTCTCGCCGTAGCGTATGCCTACGACGAAATACACAATGGCGGCCACGGCGATGAAGAGGATGCTTCCCGGCATGCCCTCGCGGTAGAACATCAGGAAAAACGCGCAGTAGACGAGCGCGGAGCCCGTCTCCCGCTGCATTACGATTAGCACCATCGGCAGCAGGATGAGCGCAGCGGCTTTGAAAAGGTTGCGCGTGTCGCTCAGGGTGAAGCCGTACTGGTTTATAAGCTTTGCCACAGCGAGCGCAGTGGCGCATTTCGCAAACTCGGCCGGCTGCACGTTGCATATCCCTATGTTTATCCACGAGCGCGACCCTTTGATGTCGTGCGCCACGAATGGCGTGACAAACAGAACCGCCATCATGCCCCAGTAAAGCAGTCCCGCGAGGGTGTCGAAGTATCGGTCGTCAAGCATCAAGAGCACAAAGGCGAGCGAAACGCCGCAGCCTATCCACACAAGCTGTTTGCCGGTACGCGTGCCCCAGTCGAGGAAGTTGGTGTCGCCGAGCTCGTGCGTCGCGCCGCAGATGCTCAGCCAGCCGCATACCATCAGCACGAGGTAGAGCGCAACCACTACCCAGTCAACGGTATAAAGGGGAGAACGCAGGTCCTTTTGCATAGCTTCTGTCTCTGTTCGGTGATGTGCGGTGTCCGGCCCGCGCTTAGCGCACGTAGTCGCCGTACTTGATGTGCATATTCTGGAAATGTTGCGCCTTTTTCTCCGAGGCGGGGGAAAGCTTCCCGTTGAGGTACTGCTCCATTATGAGCGCGCCGATGGGTACGCCGTACACGTTGCCGAAGCCGCCGTTTTCCACGTACACCGCCACGGCGATGCGCGGGTCGTTCATCGGGGCGAAGCCCATAAAGGCGGAGTGGTCGTGCCCTCGGTTCTGCGCCGTGCCGGTCTTTCCGCAGACCTCGTATCCCGGCAAGTCGGCTCCGCGGCATGTACCGCTGAGTACGGCGCGTCGCATCCCCGCCACGGCATACTCGTACCAGCGTCGGTCCACGCCCGTATAGCGTTTCTCGTAGTAAACGGGCTCGAGCACGCCGTCCTGTATGGAGTGCGCCACGTGCGGCGTGATGAAGTACCCGCGGTTGGCGACTGTGGCGGCAAGGTTGCATATCTGCAGGGGCGTGGCGGTGACCTCGCCCTGTCCGATGGCGATGGAGATTACGGTGAGTCCGTTCCACGACTTGCGGTATGCCTTGTCGTAGTAGTCGGCGTTGGGAATCATTCCGCGCTTCTCGCCGGGCAGGTCAATGCCGAGCTTGTATCCGTAGCCCATCTTTACCATATAGTCCTTCCACACCGTCATTGCGTGCTGCACCGAGCCGTACTTGCGCTTGTTGCTTATCATACGGAAGAGATTCCAGCAGAAGTAGGAGTTGCAAGATGTGCCGATGGCGGGCACGAGGTTGATGGGTGAGGCGTGTCCGTGGCAGCCTACGTGCAGTCCCTTGTAGTTGAAGCCGTGGTGGCAGGGGAAGGAAATCTGCGGGTCAATGCTACCCTCTTGCAGGCCCGTGAGTGCTTGCGTAATCTTGAACGTGGAGCCCGGCGGGTACGTACCCATTATGGCGCGGTTGAGGAGCGGCTTCATGATGTCGCGGCTCAGAGCCTTGTGGTTCTTTCCCCGGTCGCGCCCGGTCATTATGCGCGGGTCGTAGGTGGGGGCTGAGGCCATGCAGAGTATCTCTCCCGTCTTCGGCTCTATGGCGACTATCGCGCCGAGCTTGCCCTCGAGAAGCCTTTCGGCAAGTTCCTGCAAGTCGCGGTCAAGGCCGAGCGTGAGGTTTTTGCCGGGTTGGGCGGCGCGGTCGTATTTCCCGTTCTGGTAATGTCCTTGTGTGCGTCCGCGCACGTCGCGCAGCATGATGCGCATCCCCTTTTCGCCGCGCAGCTGCCGTTCGTAGGAGCGTTCGACGCCGAGTTTGCCGATGTAGTCCCCGCTCCGGTAGTAGCCGTCGGAGTCGTTGGCGAGCTCGCGCTCGTTTATTTCGCCCACGTCCCCCAGGAGATGGGCGGCAATCTTGCCCGAGTATTGGCGCGTGGAGCGTTTCTCTACGCTGAAACCGTTGAAGCGGAACAGCTTTTCCTTGAAGAGCGAGAACTCCTCCGCCGGAATCTGCGACATGAAGAGCTGGGGCGTATAGCGGGAGTAGCCGGGATTTTTCGCCGGGTCCTTAATCTCCGCCATGCGCTGCTTGTAGTATTCGGGCGTGATGCCTACGGTGCGGCAGAAGTCAAGCGTGTCCACGCCCTGCTGCTCTTTCATCACCACCATAATGTTGTACGACGGCTCGTTGTACACAAGGATGCGCCCCTTGCGGTCGAGTATCAGTCCGCGAGAGGGGTATTGTATTTCCTTCCGGAAAGCGTTGGAGTCGGCGTTCTTCTTGTAGTCGTCGCTCCACAGCTGCAAGGTGAAAAGGCGCACGGTATATATCAGCACGATGGCGATGGCAACGCCGCCGATGACGTACTTGCGCAGTTCGTAGTTGTTGGGTGACATACTTGAAGCCGTGGGTTGGTGTGTCGGGGTCAGCGGGTGCGGGCGTACTCAAGCACCGCAACCACAAGCAGCGTGAGCATCGTGCTGGCTGCCACGCTCAGCGCAAGCGCTACGGGGTCGTGTAAACTGAACGCCTCAAGCGTAAGGAAACACAGACAGTGCAGCAGGCAAAGGGTGAAGGCGTAGCGCAGGAAGCCGCCCCATTTCATAGTGCGCCGCGAGGGATAGAAAGCGTTGTCATCGTCGTCCGATGGCGCGAAAAGCCGCAGCGCCCACGGGGTGACAAGACCGCAGAGCGTCATCGATGCGGCGGCTACGCCGGGCGTGGTGGTAAAGAGGTCGAGGCTGAAGCCAAGGGCAAAGCCCAGTGCCACGTAAGCCCAGCGCGGCGTGCTGTCGGGGAGGATGAGCAGAAAGTATATGTACGGCATCGGGGTGGCGTATCCGTATATATGTATATGGTTGAACACGAGCGCCTGCAGGAGCAGCAGCCCGGCAAACCACAGGATGCGGGAGACGACGGTCTGTATCATTTCTTCTCTTTTTTTCTTTCCTTCTGCCTTGCCCTGCGCTTTGGCGGCGGCTTTGCAGCGTGCGGTGTCAGTCGGCGGGCTGGGCTGCCTCGGCACGGGCGCGCAGCGTGTCTATCTCGGCTTTGTAGGGCGTGGTCACTACGGCTACGTCGCGCAGGTTGGAGAAATTGGTGCCGAGCGCCACGTCAAGTTTGAACGACTGCCCGTCGGCCGAGTTTCCCACAGAACGCACGCGTCCTACGAATATGCCCGGCGGGAAGACGGCGGAGTATCCGCTTGTCTCCACTACGTCGCCTTGCTTCACGCGGGCATAGCGCGGCACTTCGTCAAGCGTGGCGCGGCGTCGGCTCGTTCCGTCCCATTGCAGGAAGCCGAAGTAGCCTTGCCCGCGCACGCGGCAGCTTATGCTGCTCTTGCGGTTGGTGATGGGGATGACGAGTGAGTTGTGCGAGCCGGTAAGGTAGACTATGCCCACAACGCCTCCGCCTCCGACAACGCCCATTTCCGGCCGTACGCCGTCTGTCTCGCCGCGGTCGATGACAAGGAAATCGTTGGCGCGTCCGCAGCCGTTTGACACCACCTTTGCGGGCAGCATGTCGTAGCCCGCAAGCCGCTCGCGCATGAGCCGTTCGGTCAGCGTGGTGTCGCGGGTGGCGTCGGCCAGCGCGCCGCGCAGTGCGTCGTTTTCCTGTTGGAGGCGTATGTTGGCGGCGGTGAGGTCGCCGTTCACCTCGCGCAGCTGCAAGAATGCGGCGGTCTGCTGGTAAAGGCCGTCTACCTGCGCTACGGCGGAGTTTGCCGCCGTGAAGCACACGCTGCCGTGGTAGCTGTTGAACCTGAACATCAGCGCCAGGCTCAGGGCTTCAAGCAGGAGGAAAACAAAGAAATGGTTGTTGCGTTGTAGGAAATCGAGCAGGTTGCGCATTGGGCGTATGCTTTGTCCGTGCGGGGCTTGTCCGCGCGCTTATGCGGCTTCAAGCCCCTCGGCCTTCCCGCGCGGCGGGTGGGCGAAGGGGCTTGGGTGTGTTGTGCGTGTCTGTCTTTCCGCCGGTGCGGCCGGCGGCGGGCTGGCGTGTGTGCCGCCCTGTCGTCACCTCATGAGGAAGGTGAAGTTTTCGATGTTTTTCAGTGCGATGCCCGTGCCCTTTGCCACGCAGAGCAGCGGGTCTTCCGCTACGTGGAAAGGTATGCCCATCGCGTTGGCGAGACGTTTGTCAAGTCCGCGCAGGAGCGCTCCGCCGCCGGTGAGGTAGATGCCGTTCTTCACGATGTCGGCGTAAAGCTCGGGTGGGGTGTTGGTAAGTGCGTTGAGCACGGCCTGCTCTATCTTCTTGATGGGGTCGTTGAGGCACTTGGCAATCTCCTGGTAGCACACGGGCACTTCCATAGGCATCGTGGTCACGCGGTTGGGTCCGTGCACCACGTAGTCTTCGGGCGCGTCGGGGAGGTCGGGCAGGGCTGCGCCGACCTTTATCTTGATGCGCTCGGCCATGCGCTCGCTCACGCTCATCTGGTGCGTCTCGGTCATGTGCGCCATAATTGCCTCGTTGAAGTCGTCGCCCGCCATCTTGATGGAGTTGTTGGACACGATTCCGCCAAGCGAAATCACGGCAATCTCCGTTGTGCCGCCGCCGATGTCAACCACCATGTTGCCCTCCGGCGCGTTCACGTCCAGGCCGATGCCGATGGCTGCTGCCATAGGCTCGTAGAGGAGAAACACGTCGCGTCCGCCGGCGTGCTCGGCAGAGTCGCGCACTGCGCGGAGTTCTACCTCCGTGCTTCCCGAGGGTACGCCTATCACCATACGCAGCGAGGGGGAGAAGAGGCGCTTGCCTTTGTGCACTTTCTTTATAAGCCCGCGCATCATGAGCTCGCAGGCATTGAAGTCCGCAATCACGCCGTCGCGCAGGGGACGCACGACGCGTATGTTGCTGTTGGTTTTCCCGTACATCAGCTTGGCCTGGTCGCCCACGGCAATCATCTTTTCCGTGTGCTGGTCAAGGGCGACGAAAGACGGCTCGTTGACGGCGATGGAGCCGTCGGCGAGTATGATGGTGTTGGCCGTACCGAGGTCTATCGCCAACTCCTGCGTGAATGAGAAGAACTTTGAGAATATGCCCATCGTCTGTCTGTCTGTCTTGTTTTCTTGGATTGCCTTGCGCTTGTCGCGGGCTTATTTGCCCTCAAACCATGCGTGGATGGCGGTGTCGTAGTGGCTGCTCACGCCAAAGGCGCGGGTGGCAAACCAGCGGCGGTCTTCCAGCTCGGTCTGCGCGCCGTTTTTCTTCACGATGTCCAGGAGCGGCTTGTACTCGGCCTTGGAGGGGACAATCACCACGTCGCTGAAGTTTTTCGCTCCGGCGCGTATGAGCGAGATGCCGCCTATGTCAATTTTCTCTATGATGTCCGCTTCGCCGGCGCCGCCCGCAACGGTCTCCTCAAAGGGGTAGAGGTCGACGATGACGAGGTCTATCTCGGGTATGGCGTACCGCTCCATTTCTTCCTTGTCCTCCGCCAGTGCGCGGCGGCCCAGTATGCCTCCGAAGACTTTCGGGTGCAGCGTCTTCACGCGCCCGCCGAGGATGGAGGGGTAGGTGGTGAGGTCTTCCACCTTTTGGCAGGGGTAGCCCAGGGACTCAATGAACTTTTGCGTGCCGCCCGTGGAGAGGAACTTTACCCCCTGCGCGTGCAGCGCGGCGAGCAGCTCGTCCAGCCCGTCTTTGTGGTAAACGGAGACGAGGGCGGTCTTGATGGTTTTTGTAGCGGACATATCGGTTTTCCGGGATGAATTTCGGATGTTTTCCCCGCGTTTGGGGTTTTGCTTGCAAAATTACTTTTTTCCCTTGAAAGTCAAGCTGCCCGCCGCTGCCAAATTGCTTGCGCCCGCTCCAAGCTCTCCGTGCCGCCACTCGCGGAGATTGTCGCTCGGGGGTACGACAGGGTGTTTCCGGCGTCTTTTTCGGCTTGCCCGGACTGCATATCCGCTGCATATCTATGCATTCCGCTCGGGGCGGGCCGACGGAGACGATTTGCATTTCGCCTTTTTATTTCGTAACTTTGTGTAGCGAAAAGAGAGCAGATGCGGCGTTGCGTCTGCTCTCTTTTTGCCTGCATTGAAAATCAGCAAGTTACGCTGTAGAAAAGTGTACATCCCGGAGCGCGGGGATGTACATGCCGTAGCTGCGGAGCCTATTCCCGTAGCTACGGAGCCCGGCTTAGTCCGCACAAAGTCTGTTTCGCTCTTTCCAGAGTGCTTTAGGGGAGCGCCCGGATGCTTTTCTGTAGTTAAAGATTCTTAAAGTTTTTGCCCTGTCCGCCGGCTTTTATGCAGAAAAACCTGCATAAGTATGCAAAGCGGCGGGACTGTGGCGTGGGGCGGCGGGCGGGTATTCGCAAATCCCTAAAAATAGGTAAAAACACACATTCTTATATATAGCGGCTTCGGCGGGAACGGAAAAAGGGCTTAACTTTGCGCGGAAATGCGGCGGAGCGCAACGCGTGTGCCCGCCGTGTGGAATTTTTCAGAAACACAACAGAGCTAAGACACCCGCGCGGCGGCGAGACGTACCGCGCAGAAAGATTTTTATGGCAAAGACAACAGAACAACTCGTAGAGACCATCATCAAAGGCATACAGGAAAAGAAGGGCCGCGGCATAGTCGTGGTAGACATGCGCGGCATTGAGACCGCCCCCGCAGCCTATTTCGTGCTCTGCAACGGCGGTTCGCCGCAGCAGGTACAGGCCATCGAGGACTCCGTCGAGGAGTTTGCCCGCAAGGAAGCGCAGGAAAAGCCGGCGAAAGTGGCTGGCATGCAAAATGCAGAATGGGTGGCGATGGACTACGGTACGGTGATGGTGCACATTTTCCTGCCTGATGCCCGCGACTTCTACGACCTTGAAAGCCTTTGGGACGATGCCAAGGTGACCACCGTGCCCGATCTCGACTGACACGGCTCTTTGCGCCCGGCTACGGCGCGTGTCCATTGGCGTGGATGCGGCGGACGGCGCAGAGAAATGTTTTCCCAAGAAAGACTGCACGCTTAGGGCGCAATAGCCCGCCGCGGGAAGAGCGGAAAGCGGCAGTCTGACACAAACAAGAAGATACTTTGAAGATGAGCAATAACCAACCGGGTATGCCGGGACAGCGCGGCAACGGCGGAAACGGAGGCGGCCAGCCCGGCGGGCGCATGCCGCGCTTCAGCCTTTCCTGGCTTTATATCGTCATCATCATAGCCCTCGGCTACATGCTCTACCAGGGCAACCGCGGCGACAGCGGCGGCATGAACAAGGAAGTGGACTACTCCGCTTTCCGCGCCTATGTGCAGCAGGGCATGGCCAAGGAGGTCGTGGTCAACAAGTCCGACGGAGTGGCACGCATCGTGCTCCGCCCGGAATACATCCGGCAGATATTCCACGCCGGCACCGACCAGGTGGGCACAGCCCCGACCGTGTCAGCGAAATACCCCTCCATCGAAAACGTGACGAGCTATCTCGACGCGACGTACAAGGGCCCGCTGCGCTATGAAGAGAACGACCGCCTCTTTGTCACGCTCCTGAGCAGCGTGCTGCCTATCCTCCTGCTCGTCTTCCTGTGGTATTTCCTCATGAAGCGCATGGGCGGCGGCGCTATGGGCGGCGGCATCTTCAATGTGGGCAAGAGCAAGGCCCGGCTCTTTGAGAAAAACGGCAAAAACTCCACCCACGTCACTTTCAAGGACGTAGCGGGGCAGGAGGGAGCCAAGCAGGAAATACGCGAAATTGTGGATTTCCTGAAAAATCCGCAGAAGTACACCGAACTGGGCGGCAAGATACCCAAGGGCGCGCTGCTTGTAGGGCCTCCGGGCACGGGTAAGACGCTTCTGGCAAAAGCCGTCGCGGGCGAGGCAGACGTGCCGTTCTTCTCCATGTCGGGCAGTGACTTCGTAGAGATGTTTGTGGGCGTGGGCGCAAGCCGCGTGCGCGACCTCTTCGCGCAGGCCAAGGAGAAAGCCCCGTGCATCATCTTCATCGACGAAGTGGACGCCATCGGCCGTGCCCGCGGGAAAAATCCCTCTATGGGCGGCAACGACGAGCGCGAAAACACGCTCAACCAGCTGCTCACGGAGATGGACGGCTTCGGCACCAACACCGGCGTCATCGTCCTCGCCGCTACAAACCGCGTGGAAATACTCGACAAGGCACTGTTGCGCGCCGGGCGTTTCGACCGTCAGATACACGTCGACCTGCCCGAGCTTTCGGAGCGCGTGGCCATATTCAAGGTACACCTCAAGCCGCTCAAGCTCGACAAGGACCTTGACATCGAACTGCTTGCCCGCCAGACCCCGGGCTTCTCGGGCGCGGACATCGCCAACGTGTGCAACGAGGCGGCGCTCATCGCTGCCCGCCACGACAGCAAGACCGTAGGGCGGCAGGACTTCCTCGATGCCGTGGACCGCATCATCGGCGGTCTGGAGCGCACGTCAAAGGTGATGACGGAAGAGGAAAAGCGCAGCATCGCCATACACGAGGCGGGACACGCCTCCGTGTCCTGGCTCCTGCGCTACGCCAATCCGCTTGTGAAGGTCACCATCGTTCCGCGCGGACAGGCGCTCGGCGCGGCATGGTACTTGCCCGAGGAGCGCAGCATCACCACGCGCGAGCAGATGCTTGACGAAATATGCGCCACGCTCGGCGGCCGCGCTGCGGAGGAACTCTTCACGGGGCACGTCTCCAGCGGTGCGCTCAACGACCTCGAGCGCGTGACAAAGCGGGCGTACGGAATGGTTGCCTACTTGGGCATGAGCGAGTCTCTGAGCAATCTGTGCTACTACAACAACGACGAGTACGGCTTTACAAAACCCTACTCGGAGAAGACGGCCGAGCGCATAGACGAAGAAGTTTCGCGCCTCGTCAGCGAGCAGTACGAGCGTGCCAAGAAACTCCTTACCGACAATGCCGGGAAGCACGCAGAGCTTGCCTCCATTCTGGTAGAGCGCGAGGTGATATTCACCGAAGACGTGGAAAAAATCTTCGGGCCGCGCCCGTGGAAGAGCCGCGCCGACGTGCTGATGGAAGAAGAGGCTCTCAAGCTCGCGGAAGAGCGGGCAAAGAAGCCCGAAACCGGTACAGACGGCGGACAGGACGCTCCGGAAACCGAAAAGGAGACAACGTCCGCCGGCAAAGAGGCATCGGAAGAAGGCAAAGACGCTGCTGACACTACGCAGGCGGCTGAAAAGCGCGAGGCGTCGCATTCGGACGACAACACGAAAGTCTTTACCCCCGCGCCCAAAGCGGACAACAAAGAGACGGAAGAATGAAAAATCTGCTTACACGCACCCTCACCGGGCTTGTATTCGTGGCGGCGATAGTAGCTTGCACGCTCTACTCCCCGGTCTCTTTCGTCCTGCTCTTCGCTGCCGTGACGGCGCTTACCGTATGGGAGTTCTCCACAGACGTGAACCTCTACGCGGGCGCGTCAGTAAACAGGCTCATCAACACCGTGGCCGCCGTGTACCTTTTCCTTGCTTTTGCAGGTTTTTGCGGCGACCTCGTCCCTTCGCGGGCGTTTATCCCCTACCTTGTGTCGCTGATATACCTCACGGTTAGCGAACTCTATCAGCAAAAGCCCGACCCACTGCGCAACTGGGCGTTTGCCTTCGCTTCGCAGATGTACATCGGCCTCGGCTTCGCGCTTCTGTGCGTGTTGGCGTTCCATTATGACGCGATGGCAGGGCGCACCGTTTTCGAGCCGTGGTATCCGCTGGCGGTCTTCCTCTTCCTCTGGTCCAACGACACCGGGGCATACGTCTTCGGCAGCCTGCTGCACAAGCGTTTTCCCGCCAAGCTTTTCGAGCGCGTTTCGCCCAACAAGTCCTGGGTGGGAAGCATCGGCGGCGGAGTGCTTTGCCTCGCTGTGGCTGCGCTGTTGTGGCGTCTTCTCCCGCAAGGCTCGCTGACGCTTCCGCAGTGGCTGGGCCTCGGGCTTACCGTCTGCGTCTTCGGCACGTGGGGCGACCTCAGCGAAAGCCTCTTCAAGCGCCAGCTCGGCATAAAGGACAGCGGCACGATACTGCCCGGACACGGCGGCATGCTCGACCGTTTCGACTCCGCGATGCTTGCCATCCCCGCCGCCGTGCTTTACCTCTACACCATCTGCTCTTTCTGACGCGGCGGCGGACGTATTCGGCGCATCGACAACCGTGCGGCCGCACAGAGCGGACAGACGACAAACATCTTTCCCGCCGCCCCGCCGCGTCTACGGCTGTGGCGGCGGCTTCTTTTTATGGTATGTCTCCGCCGAGGCAAAGGCAGAGCAGACGCAGATACACACAATAATATATATAACAACCAAGACAGAGCTAATGAAGAAAATCTTTACATTCTGTGCCGCGTTCCTCCTCGCGCTTTCCAACGTACGCGCTGACGAGGGAATGTGGCTGCTCACGCTCATGCAGCAGCAGCACCTTGAGGACTCCCTGAAAAAAGCCGGCCTCCTGCTTCCCGCTTCCGAGCTTTACAGCGAAAGCGCGCCGTCCCTGCGCGAGTGCGTGGGCATCTTCGGCGGCGGCTGCACCGGAGAGGTGGTCAGCGCCGAGGGACTTGTGCTGACCAACCACCACTGCGGTTTCAGCTTCGTGCACCAGATGAGCGGCATCGGCCACGACTATATGAAGGACGGCTACTTCGCGCAAAGCCGCGCCGAAGAGCTTCGCACGCCGGACGACCTCACCTTTACTTTCGTGCTGCGCATTAGCGACGTGACCGATATGGTAAACGCCGTCGCGAAGAAGATGGGCCTGGGCGACTCTTTGTATATTCCTATGAGCGAGGGTTTCCTCGAACCGATAGCCGACGAGATGCTCAAGAAGAGCGACCTCAAGAAGAAGAAAGGCGTGACAGCCCGCATTGTTCCCTACTTTGGCGGCAACCGTTACTACATTTTCTACGAGCAGACCTTCCTTGACGTGCGCCTTGTGGCAAATCCGCCCTACAACGTGGGACAGTTCGGCGGCAACACCGACAACTGGATGTGGCCGAGGCAGAACGCAGACTTTGCCATGTTCCGCATCTACGCCGACAAAAACGGCAACCCCGCGCCTTACAGCAAGAAAAACGTCCCCCTGAAGGTGCGCAAATACCTCCCCATCTCCCTCAAAGGCATGGAGAAGGGCGACTACACGATGGTGATGGGCTTCCCCGGCACCACCTCCCGCTACCTTACAGCCGCTGAGGTGAAAATGCGCTGCGAGTGCCTCAACGACCCCATTGTGATGGCGGGCGAGCCCCTGCTGCGCTTCTACAAAAAGCTGATGGACACGAGTGACTCCCTGCGCCTTGCCGTGGAAGACGAATATTTCTCCTGGGGAAACACCATAAAGAACTTCGGCGGCATGAACGAGGCCGTCAAGTCCAACGGACTCATCGAGGAGAAAGAGGCCGAAGAGGCACGTTTCCGCGCCTTCGCAAAGCAGAGCGGAAAGCCAGAGTACCAAAACGTGATAGAGTGCATCGACTCAGTGTGCGCAGCCAACCACGACGTGGCCTACGACCTCATGCTTTCGCGCATCACGCTGCAGGACCAGGGCTTCTCCATCCCCCTCACCGTTGCGGGCGCGTACCAGCAGGCTCTCATACAAAAGGACAAGAAGATGATTGCGGCGGCAAAGCAGCTCATCCGCTCGTATTGGAGCAGCGTGGTGAAGAAAGTGAACCTCGACATCGACAAAGCCAAGACGAAACTCCTCACCCCGTACTTCCTCAAGCACCACAAGCTTGACCTCGTCCCCGCCTACCTCGAGGAGGGAAAGGACTGGGAGGCCTTTATCGACACCGTATACTCGGAGAGCATTTTCACCGACAGCCTGAAAATGGAAAAGGCGCTTGCGCTTAACGACTTCGGTGTCATTGAGCGCGACCCGCTCATGCGCCAGTCCAACAATATCTCCGATGCCACGCCCATCGTCGAGGCGGAGTACTACAGTTCATGCCGCAGCATGCTCGACAAGATATACGTGCGCGGGCTCTGCGAGATGTACGGCTGGACAAAGTCCCCCGACGCCAACTTCACGCTCCGCATGACCTACGGGCACGTGAACGACCTGCGCCCCAACGACTCCGTCGACAAGGGATGGCGCACCGTGATAGACGGGATGTTTGAGAAGGAAAGCAAAACGGAGAGCGACTATTTCGTCAACGAGAAACTGCGCTCTCTCTACGAGGCAAAGGACTTCGGTCGCTACGCCCGCGAGGACGGAAAGCTCCCCGCCTGCTTCCTCTCCGACAACGACATCACCGGCGGCAACTCCGGCTCGCCCGTCCTCAACGCTAAGGGCGAACTCATCGGTCTGGCTTTCGACGGCAACATCGAGAGCCTCAGCTCCGACCTGAAATTCAATCCCGCCCTCCAGCGCTGCATCAACGTAGACATACGCTACGTCCTCTTCATCATAGACAAGTTTGGCGGCAGTAAGTACGCCATAGACGAACTCGACATCCGCTGACCGTTTCTTCCCGCTGCGGGGTGACGCACGCAATAATCCCGCGAGGGCTTGCAGCTATACAATGCCGCAAGCCCTCGTTTCTTATTATAAGTCCCCCCAATCCCGCATCCTCAAAGCACGCCCCGCGTCCCGGGCATATCCGCGCAAGCCGCCTTTTCGCTATCTTTGCACCCATACTGCGCGATGCTGCCCAGCGATAATTCCTTTTGCGGGAAACGCGGCAAACGGCATCTTGCGTACAAGAGATTTTGCCGAATGCGTAAGAACTCTGTAGGAGTACAAGACCGGCGGATCTTACACTTGCAATTATTCCCTATGTGCCGCTCGCTTGGACATGTGACAAGCGGGAGCGGGTGGGGGATAGGTGATAACTAAGTATCCCTTTGGGGACAGGAAAGCAATGAACGAAACAGCAAGCAATGAAGCCCCGCGTGTGGGGATAGTGTACCCGTCCCCCATCTTCGGGCCTGTGCACAGCAGACGACTCGGCGTTTCGCTGGGAGTCAACCTTATGCCCGCCGATGGAAAGCTGTGTACTTTCGACTGCCTGTACTGCGAGTGCGGCTTCAACGCTGCGCACCGCCCTTCGCTGCCGCGGCCGACGCGGGAAGAGGTGGCGCAAGCCCTTGAAGCGCAGCTTAAGCGTATGGCGGCGGACGGACCGACGCCCGACGTGCTCACTTTCGCCGGGAACGGCGAACCTACCGCGCACCCCGACTTTCCCGGCATCATAGACGACACGCTGCGTCTGCGCGATGCCTATTTCCCAAGTGCGAGGGTGAGCGTGCTGAGCAACGCCACTTTCGCCATGCGCCCGGCCGTGAGGGATGCTTTGCGGCGGGTGGACAACAACATTCTGAAACTTGACACCGTGTCGCCCGACTACATCCGCGCGGTAGACCGCCCGGCGGGAAAATACCGCGTGGAGGACGTGGTGGAGGCTATGAAGGCTTTCCAAGGGCACGTCATCGTGCAGACGCTCTTTATGAAAGGCCGGCACGCGGGCTTCAATGTAGACAACACGACGGACGAGTACGTGCAGCCGTGGCTGGAAGCCGTGAAAAGCATCGGACCGGAGCTTGTCATGGTCTACACGATAGACCGCGCCACGCCCGCAGCGGGACTGGAGAAAGCCTCGCACGCCGAGCTTGACCGTATCGCCGCCCTTGTACGCGCGGCGGGCATTGCCGTCGAGACGGCGTATTGAGAGTAGAAACGGGTAATCTGTGGAAAACAGTCAATGTCTACCAAATAGCAAATCCTTATGCTGATAGCCCTCAGTGGCGGCGCGGACTCTGTAGCGCTTTTGCTTATGGCGATAGAGCGCGGAGAGGACGTGCAAGCCGCCGCCCACTGCAACTTTGGTCTGCGCGGCGCGGAGAGCGACCGCGATGAGGCTTTCGTCCGCAAACTTTGCGGGCGGCTGGGTGTGCGGCTCTTTGTGCAGCATTTTGCGACGCTGGAAGAAGCGGAGCGCGCGGGCGAGAGCATAGAAATGGCGGCACGAAGGCTGCGCTACGAATGGTTTGCGCAGCTTTGCCACGAACACGGCTTTGACCGCGTGGCGGTGGCCCACCATCAGGACGACAACGCCGAGACCCTATTGCTTAACCTCGCGCGCGGTACGGGACTGCGCGGACTGACGGGTATGGAGGCAGACGGGGTGCAGGTGGTGCGTCCGCTCCTGCACCTTACGCGGAAAGACATACTTGCCTACCTTGCGCGGAAAGGGCAGGACTATGTGACCGACAGCACCAACACCGACACGCACTATAAGCGCAACCTCATACGTCGCGAGCTGCTGCCGCTGCTTGCGCGGCTCAATCCCTCCATTGTGCGCTCGCTCAACGACACGGCGCACCGCTTGGGGGAGGCAGAGAAAATCTATGAGTACGGTCTTGCCGCCTTGCGCGGAAAAGTATGCCATAGCTACCGCGCTGACGGTCTACGCATAGACTTCGCCGCGCTGGTCGACAGTCCCGCGCCCGCCACGCTCCTGCACGAATGGCTCTCGCCCTTCGGCTTCACGGCGCGGCAGTGCGAAGAGGCATTGCATATGCGCACGGGGGCTTATACCGAAGCGGGAGAGCATATACTTACGCGGTCCTCGGACGCGCTGTTGGCTGCCCCCCGTCCCGTTCCGCTTGAAGATACTGTTTTGCCCCGTGCGACGGAAGAAGAGACGGCGGTTGCGCTTCCCTTGCAAAGGTCAAAGCTCCTCATACGCCGCCAGCCATTTGCGGGACTGGACGCGATACCGCGAGCCGCAGCCCAGGTCGCATTGGATGCCGGCACGCTATGCGGGGAGCTGCGCGTGCGCTCGGTACGCGAGGGCGACCGTTTTGTCCCGTTCGGGATGAAAGGCACGCAGCTTGTGAGCGACTACCTTACCGCCCGCCGCCGCTCGCGCATAGACAAGCTTGCCGCCCTTGTCGTGACAGACGACAAAGGCATAGTGTGGCTCGCGGGCGAACGTCCCGCTGCACGCTGCGCCGTCACGGCAAGCACAAAAGAAATAGTCACGCTCACCCTCACCGCTTTATAAAGTCCGAAACGATGAAAGCCACATTCCCCCTGTTTGCAATGCTTGTCTCCGCCCCCCTGCTTTACACGGCTTGCGGAGACGACCGCAGCGGAGAGCAGCCCTTTGCCCCCACCGTGCAAAGCGTGTCCGCCGTAGCGGCGGGCGACTCGGCGCAGCTCACGGGCTTCGTCACGTCTTCGCCAAACAGTTCGCTCACAAAGTGTGGCTTTGTCTACGGTAACGACACTTTGCGCAAGGAAAAAGCCGCCGAAGAGGCGGGCGTGTCGTTCAGTGTAACGACCGACTCGCTCGGAGCGGGCGACTACTACGCCGTGGCATACGCCCAAAACGGGGTGGGGAAGGGCTACGGCGACACGCTCCGTTTTACCATAACCGGCGAAAACGTCCAATAAGCCGCGTGTCTTAGAGACAGCAAGCTTGTGCCGTAATCTGTGTAGGCGTTCATTGCCAACATTGCCGCCCGGAAAGGCAACGGCAAACTTGTGACACGGTGCGCGGTCAAGGCATTGTACTCGGCTTCCCGTTCCCGAAAAGAACCTTGCTGCTCTTTCGTTTCCCATTGCCCCGTTTCGCCGCCGGCAGCGCGTGAAAGGCGGCGGCAAATCTTGGTTCTGTTGTTACCAAATACTAACTTTGCGGCGCAAAAGACGAATGTCGTGAATTGGGGTTGCTATGTGAGCATGCCCCCTGCGGGGCGTGCAACTGGTAAAAAATCGTATTATGGCGGCGGACAAGCGTGTCCGTCCGCCGGTTTTTTGTGTCCGCAAGCCGGGTGTTCCCCAACGCCGGCGGGGCGGACTTTTTCGTCTTTGCAGGCGACCCGCACGGCAGAAGTCAGAAGAGAGAGAACAACAAATCAAGTATTAACAATAACATTTAGAGAGCTATGAACTTTACCTTGTTCGTCACCGCGCTGGTGACGGGGCTGGCGTTCGTAGGCGTCGTGACGGTGTTGGCCAAGCTGATATCGCCGCGCAGCTACAACGCTCAGAAGGAAGAGGCATACGAGTGTGGTATCCCCACGCGCGGCCGCTCGTGGATGCAGTTCCGCGTTGGCTACTACCTCTTTGCCATCCTCTTCCTTATGTTCGACGTGGAGACCATGTTCCTCTTCCCCTGGGCGGTGGTGATGCGCTCCCTCGGGCCGGCAGGTCTTTTTAGTGTGCTTTTCTTCCTGTTCATATTGGTTCTGGGCTTGGCATACGCCTGGAGGAAAGGAGCTTTGAAATGGCAGTGACGAAGAAAGCGAAAATCAAGTCCATCCCCTACGAGGAATTCAAGGACAACGAGACATACGAGAAGCTTGTCGCCGAGCTCAACGCCGGCGGAGCCAACGTGATAGTGCGCAAGCTGGACGACCTGATAGACTGGGGACGCTCCAACTCGCTCTGGCCGCTCACGTTTGCCACGAGCTGCTGCGGCATCGAGTTTATGGCAGTGTGCGCCGCGCGTTATGACATAGCACGCTTCGGCTTCGAGGTGACGCGCAACAGCCCCCGACAGGCTGACGTCATCCTGGTGTGCGGCACAATCACGACTAAGATGGCTCCGGTACTGCGCCGCCTCTACGACCAGATGGCAGACCCTAAGTACGTCGTGGCTATCGGCGGCTGCTCTATCAGCGGCGGTCCGTTCACCAAGTCGTACCATGTACTCAACGGCGTGGACAAGATAATCCCTGTGGACGTCTACGTGCCCGGCTGCCCGCCGAGACCGGAGTCGTTCTTGTACGGAATGATGCAGCTGCAGCGCATCGTCAAGGTGGAGAATTTCTTCGGTACTACCAACCGCAAGCAGAAAGACCCCTACCGCGCCGAGGCTGCGAAGAAAGAAGAAGAACTTTATAACGAGGAGGAACAGGCATGAGCGAAGAATTGAAACCTACGGCCAACAACGGCGCAGAGGCGCAGCAACCCGCCGCTCCTGCCAAGCCCGCAGCTGCGGCACGCCCCGCAGTGAAGCCCGCAGCCCCCGCGAAGCCGGCTGTGAACGAGCTTAAGCCCCGCGAGGTAGCGCCCGCCGAGCTGCACGCCGAGATGAAGCGGCTGCACGACGAGGAAGGCATGGACTTCCTGCTCAACCTCACCGGCGAAGACTGGATGGAGGACGGCATCGGCGTGGTGTACCAGCTTGAAAACACCGCAAACGGAAAGCAGGCGTGCGTGAAGTGCGCCGCGGCTGACCGCGACAATGCCTACATCCCCTCGGTCAGCGACCTTTGGGATATAGCTAATATATACGAGCGCGAGGTTTACGACTACTACGGCGTAATCTTCACGGGGCATCCCGACATGCGCCGCATCTTCATGCGCGAGGACTGGGTAGGGCATCCGTTCCGCAAGGACAACGACCCGGAGAAGGACAATCCTTTCGACCCACAGCACATGACCAACGAGCCGCTTGCCGACGTGACCACCGAGTACCAGCTCCACGAGGACGGCACGGTGACGAAGACCGAGCACGAGATATTCGGCAAGGACGACTATGTGGTGAACATAGGTCCGCAGCATCCCTCGACGCACGGCGTGCTGCACTTCCGCGTGAGCCTCGAAGGCGAGATGATACGCAAGATAGACCCCGTGCTGGGCTACATACACCGCGGTGTAGAGAAGATAAGCGAGAAGATGACCTATCCGCAGACGCTCGCACTTACCGACCGCCTCGACTATCTCGGAGCTATGCAGAACCGCCACGCGCTGTGCATGTGCATCGAGCAGGCTATTGGCGTGGAGGTGAGCGACCGCGTGCAGGTTATACGTACCATAATGGACGAGCTGCAGCGTATAGACTCGCACATTCTCTTCTTCGGCTGTCTTTGCCAGGACCTCGGAGCCACGACGGCGTTTCTTTACGCTTTCCGTGACCGTGAGAAGATACTCGACATCTTCGAGGAGACTTGCGGCGGACGCTTGATTCTCAACTACAACACCATCGGCGGCGTGATGTACGACATTCACCCCAACTTCCAGAAGCGGGTGAAAGAGTTCATCGCCACGATGCGCAAGAACATCAAGGAGTATGACGACATCTTCACGGGCAACGTGATTTTCCAAAACCGCTCGAAGGGCGTGGGCGTGCTTACCAAAGAGCAGGTGATATCCTTCGGCTGCACGGGCGGCACGGGGCGCGCCTCCGGCTGGCACAACGACCTGCGCAAGCTGCATCCCTATGCGGCTTACGACCGTGTGCAGTTCGAGGAAGTGGTGCGCACGGAGGGTGACTCCTTTGCCCGCTACATGGTGCGCCTTGACGAGATACGCCAGAGCCTGAACATCATCGAGCAGCTCGTGGACAATATCCCCGAGGGAAGCTACCAGGAGAAGATGAAGCCCATCATAAAGCTGCCTGTCGGCACTTTCTACAGCGAAGTGGAGGGAAGCCGCGGACGCATGGGCGTGTTTATCGAGAGCAAGGGCGACAAGAGCCCGTACCGCCTGCACTACCGCTCCACGGGACTGCCTCTCGTGGCAGTGATGGACACGGCGTGCAAGGGCAACATGCTTGCCGACCTCATCACTATCGGCGGCACGGTGGACTACGTCGTGCCTGACATAGACCGATGACATTTGGTTGAAGAGTTCGGGGGCAAGCGAGCCGGATGCGGAATAGCTTCGCGCGACGTGGAAACGGAGAGAAGAGCGCGGAGACGGCGCGGACGGCGCGACTACCCCAAATCTAAAAACTAAAAACTCACGAAATGTTTGATTTTTCAATAGTAACAACTTGGCTGCACGGCTTCCTCACGCAGACCTGCGGCTTCGCCGAATGGGGCGCAATCCTTACGGAGAGCGTGCTCGTGGCGCTGGCCATCATCACGCTCTACGCCGTGTTTGCCATTGCACTTATCTATATGGAGCGCAAGGTTTGCGCTTTCTTCCAGTGCCGCCTCGGCCCGATGCGTGTGGGCAAGTGGGGCGTACTCCAGGTATTCAGCGACGTGTTCAAGATGCTGACGAAGGAGATTATAAGCATGCGGCAGAGCGACCTCTTCCTGCACAACTTGGCACCGTTCCTCGTCGTGACGGCTTCGATGGTCACCTTCTCCTGCCTGCCCTGGAACAAGGGCGCGCACATCATTGACTTCAATGTGGGCGTGTTCTTCTTCCTCGCAGTCTCCTCTGTAGGCGTCGTGGGCATACTCCTCGCCGGATGGAGCAGCAACAACAAGTTTTCCCTGATAGGCGCAATGCGAAGCGGCGCGCAGATCATCAGCTACGAGCTGAGCATCGGCATGACGATGCTGGCGATGATATGCCTTACCGGCACGATGTCGTTCAGCGAGATATGCCAAGACCAGTACGTAAATGGTTGGAATATCGTGCGCGGGCATATCCCCGCCGTCATAGCGTTTTTCATTTACCTCGTGGCAGGCAACGCGGAGTGCAACCGCGGCCCGTTTGACCTCCCCGAGTGCGAGAGCGAGCTGACGGCCGGTTACCACACCGAGTACTCCGGCATGCACTTCGGCTACTACTACCTCGCCGAGTACCTTAACCTCTTCATCTGCGCCGGCATGGCTACCACCATCTTCCTCGGAGGCTGGGCACCGCTGCACATCTGCGGCCTGAGCGGCTTCAACGGTGTGATGGACCTGATACCCGGTGCGGTGTGGTTTGTAGGCAAGACGTTCTTCGTCGTGTTCCTGCTGATGTGGCTGCGCTGGACGTTCCCGCGTCTGCGAATCGACCAGATACTCTCGCTTGAGTGGAAGTACCTCGTGCCGTTCACTATGGTAAACCTCGTGCTCATGGCGCTCTGCGTGTCTATGGGCTGGACTTTTTAAAAAGTAGATTTCTCTCTTATGGAAGATAAAAGCTATATAGGCGGCATAACGGGGGGGCTGAAGAGTCTCTGCACGGGGTTGAAGACCACGATGCGTGAGTTCTTCACCCCGAAGATAACCGAGCAGTATCCCGAGAACCGGGCTGAGAACGTGATGTTCGACCGTTTCCGCGGCGCGCTCACCATGCCGCACAACGAGAACAACGAACACAAGTGCGTAGGCTGCGGTCTGTGCCAGATGGCTTGCCCCAACGGCACGATAACCGTGACCAGCGAGTTCTACGAAACGCCGGACGGAAAGAAAAAGAAGCGCCTCGTGAAGTACGAGTACGACCTGGGCGCCTGCATGTTCTGCATGCTTTGCACGCGGGCTTGCCCGCACGGCGCGATCACGTTCGACCAGAGCTACGAAAACGCCGTATTCGACCGCACGAAGCTGGTGCGCACGCTCAACCGCCCCGGCAGCCATGTGGAGGAAAAGTAAATAAACTCAAACAATATCCATGGACTCACAGAATATAATGTTCGTCATACTGGCGGTGCTGATAGCCCTTTCGTCTGTTGCCACCGTACTGACAAAAAGCATTGTGCGTGCGGCCACCTACCTGTTCTTCGTGCTGCTTGGCACGGCCGGGCTGTATTTCCTTATGGGGTACACGTTCCTCGGCTCGGTGCAGGTGATGGTGTACGCCGGAGGCATCATCGTGCTCTATGTCTTTTCCATTCTCCTCACGGAGGGCGCAAGCGACAAGACGTTTGCCCGCAAGGCAAAGGACGCTTCGTGGGGTCTGCTGCTCAGCCTTGTAGGCTTTGCGGCGTTTGTCAGCGTGGTGCTGACGCACGACTTCAAGGAGCATATGCCGCTTTCCGCACCCAGCGAGGCAGAGAATCCCGTCACCTCCATCAGCTCGATAGGCGCGAATATGCTCTCCACGGGCGAACTCGGCTATCTGCTGCCCTTCGAGGCTGTCAGTGTGCTGCTGCTCGCGTGCATCGTGGGTGCGCTGATAATTGCACGCAAACGATAACAGGAAGCCTGGGCACGCAGCCGCCTTGCAGCCGCCGCTCTCTCTCTCTCTCTGAGGGCGGAAACCGCCGGGCGGACGTTCCCCACAAAAAGAAATTTGCAACAATGATTCAACTGGAATACATTCTCATCATTTCGGCGATTATGATGTTTGCAGGTGTTTTCGGCTTCTTGACACGTCGCAGCACCTTGGCAGTTCTGCTTTCGGTGGAGCTGATGCTTAACGCCACAGACCTCAACTTCGCGGTGTTCAACCGCATGCTTTACCCCAACGGTTATGAGGGCTATTTCTTCGCGCTTTTCTCCATAGCCATCTCGGCTGCGGAGAGTGCCGTGGCCATTGCCATTATGATCAACATTTACCGGATGGCTAAAAACATCTCGGTAGACGGGCTGGAGAAGATGAAGTGGTAAGGTAAAACGGTTTAAGTTGTAAAGCCCGGCGCCGCTCCCGCTTTCCGGTAGGCGCGGCGTACGGCCTCACAAACTAAGATTAAAATGGATTACACAATTCTGATACTTTTGCTGCCATTCTTCTCGTTTCTCCTTCTCGGTGTATTCGGGAAATGGTTCAGCCATAAGGCGGCGGGTCTGACCGGCACGGCTGTGCTGGCTGTCGTGGCGGTGCTTTCGTACTACACGGCCTACCAGTATTTCTTCTGCACCCCGCGTGTGGAGGGCGTGCTTCCCACTCTCACGCCTTACAATTACACTTGGCTCCCGTTCTTCGTGAAAGGGCTGACCTTCGACTTGGGCATTATGCTCGACCCCATATCCGTGATGATGCTTATCGTCATCACTACGGTGTCGCTTATGGTGCATGTCTACTCTTTCGGCTATATGCATGGCGAGCGTGGCTTCCAGCGCTACTACGCGTTCCTCAGCCTCTTCACCATGTCTATGCTTGGGCTCGTGGTAGCCACCAACATCTTCCAGATGTATATGTTCTGGGAGCTTGTGGGCGTGTCTTCCTACCTGCTCATTGGCTTCTACTACACCAGCCCGGCTGCCATCGCCGCTTCCAAGAAGGCGTTCATCGTGACTCGTTTCGCTGACCTCTTCTTCCTTATCGGCATCCTCATCTACGGGTACTACTGCCAGTCGTTCGGCTTCGACTTTAGCCAGGCAGGCTTCGCGCAGGGCGCGTTCATGCTTCCCCTCGCGCTGTTCCTGATGTTTATCGGCGGTGCCGGCAAGAGCGCAATGTTCCCTCTGCACATCTGGCTTCCCGATGCAATGGAGGGCCCCACTCCCGTGTCCGCCCTTATCCATGCCGCCACGATGGTGGTTGCGGGCGTATTCCAGATAGCCCGTCTCTTCCCGCTTTGGACGTCGTACGCCCCCGGCACGCTGCACATCGTGGCCTGGGTAGGCGCGTTCACGGCGTTCTACGCCGCTGCGGTAGCTTGCTGCCAGAGCGACATCAAGCGCGTGCTCGCGTTCTCCACCATTTCGCAGATAGCGTTTATGATGGTATCTCTTGGCGTGTGCACGGAGTTTGTGACCGGACACGAGCACGTAGGCTCGCTGGGCTATATGGCTTCTATGTTCCACCTCTTCACGCACGCAATGTTCAAGGCGTTGCTCTTCCTCGGCGCGGGCTGCATCATCCACGCCGTGCACAGCAACGAGATGTCCGCAATGGGCGGCCTGCGAAAGTACATGCCCGTCACGCACATCACCTTCCTCATTGCTTGCCTTGCCATCTCGGGCATTCCCCCGTTCTCCGGATTCTTCTCCAAGGACGAGATACTTACGGCAGCCTTTGCCTATATGCCCGCGATGGGCTGGATAATGACCGCCATCGCAGCTATGACGGCGTTCTATATGTTCCGCCTCTATTACGGCATCTTCTGGGGAACCGAGAACAAGGAACTCCACGCAGAGCATACGCCGCACGAGGCACCGCTCACGATGACTTTCCCGCTCGTGTTCCTTGCCGTGGTGACGTGCGTAGCCGGCTTCATACCTTTCGGTCACTTCGTGAGCGCGGACGGCCAACTGTACGACATACACCTTGACTGGGGCGTTGCCGGCACTTCCATCGTGATAGCCGTGCTTTCCATCCTCCTTGCCACCTATATGTATATGGGCGAGCGCCAGCCCAAGGCAGACGCGCTCGGCGAGAAGTTTGCCAAGCTCCACCGCTGGGCATACAAGCGCTTCTACATGGACGAGGTATACCAGTACATTACGCACCGTGTCATCTTCGCCCATGTCTCCAAGCCCATTGCGTGGTTTGACCGCCATGTGGTAGATGCGTTCTTCGACTTTCTCGCTTGGGGCGCAAACGCGCTCAGCTTCCGCATCCGCGGCTTGCAGAGCGGTGCAGTACAGGGCTACGCTTTCGTTTTCCTGCTCGGCACGCTTATCCTCCTCGCGATTATGGCTTTCGCCTGAACATAGCAGCGCGGGCTTCCCGCGTCCCATCCGCCTTCGGGCGGTGCGGGACTGCGGAGAGCTTGCAAAACCATAAACATAAACACACTTATGAATTTTCTTTCATTATTTGTACTGATACCCTTGGTCATGCTGCTTGGCTTGTGGCTGGCCCGCGGCGTGAACGGCGTGCGGGCGGTGATGGTGACGGGCAGCACGGCATTGCTTGCGCTGGCCGCCTATCTCGTGGTCACTTTCCTGGGCGACCGCGCTGCGGGGGCTACGGGCGAGATGCTCTATACGGCGTCTTTCTCGTGGTTTGAGCCGCTTCATATAAAATACTCCGTGGGTGTGGACGGCATCTCCGTCGCTATGCTTCTGCTTTCAGCGGTGATTGTGTTCACTGGCACGTTCGCCTCCTGGCAGCTCAAGCCCCTCACGAAGGAATACTTCCTTTGGTTCACCCTTTTGAGCCTTGGCGTTTTCGGCTTCTTCATCTCCGTGGATATGTTCGCCATGTTCATGTTCTACGAGATTGCGCTCATCCCCATGTATCTCCTTATCGGCGTATGGGGCAGCGGCCGCAAGGAATATGCGGCTATGAAGCTTACCCTGATGCTTATGGGCGGCTCCGCTTTCCTTATGTGCGGCATCTTCGGCATCTTCTACGGTGCCGGCGGCAATACGATGAACATCGTGGAGATTGCCAACCACACCGACGGCGCGCATGCCATCGCCTTCTCTCAGCAGTGCGTGTGGTTCCCGCTCACGTTCATCGGCTTCGGCGTGCTGGGCGCGCTCTTCCCGTTCCACACATGGTCTCCCGACGGCCACGCTTCCGCGCCTACGGCCGTGTCCATGCTCCACGCCGGCGTGCTGATGAAGCTCGGCGGCTACGGCTGCTTCCGCATCGCCATGTACCTGATGCCCGAGGCTGCCAATGAGCTGGGCTGGATATTCCTTATCCTTACCGGCATCTCCGTGGTTTACGGTGCGTTCTCCGCCTGTGTGCAGACCGACCTCAAGTACATCAATGCGTACAGCTCCGTGTCCCACTGCGGTCTGGTACTCTTCGCCATACTGATGCTCAACCAGACGGCTTGCACGGGTGCGGTGCTCCAGATGCTCAGCCACGGTCTTATGACCGCCCTCTTCTTTGCCCTCATCGGCATGATTTATGGACGCACGCACACCCGCGACATCCGCGAGCTTAACGGTCTGATGCGCATTATGCCCTTCCTCTCCGTGGGCTACATCGTGGCGGGTCTCGCCAACCTCGGCTTGCCTGGCTTCTCTGGCTTCATTGCGGAGATGACCATCTTTGTGGGTTCGTTCCAGAATGCCGACGCGTTCCACCGTGTGCTTACCATCGCAGCCTGCTGCTCCATCGTCATTACGGCGGTCTACATCCTCCGTGTGGTGGGCAAGATACTCTACGGCACTTGCACCAACGAGCATCACCTCAAGCTTACCGACGCTACTTGGGACGAGCGCTTCGCTGTCGTGTGCCTCATCTTGGCTGTAGCCGGTCTGGGTCTTGCGCCGCTTTGGGTGAGCGACATGATCAATACGGGCGTTGCCCCCATCGTCAACCACATTCAGGCTGCCGCCGCGCTGTAAGCGGGGGCTGAACCCTTTTCTTTCATCATACACACAATAAAAGAAAAATGGACTATTCGCAATTTCTCTATATGCATGAGGAGCTGTCCCTGCTTGCGGTGATAGTGATACTGTTTGTGGCGGATCTCTTCATGTGTCCCGACAAGAAGAGCGGACGGGGTGTTTACAACACCTGCCTGCCCGTCGTGCTGCTTGCCGTGCATACCGTTGCCAACCTTCTTCCGTGCTGCGGCGCGCAGGCGGAGGAGGCTTTCGGCGGGATGTACCAGCACACGCCCATGATGACCATCCTGAAAAGCGTCCTCAGCGTGGGCACGCTCGTCGTATTCCTCATGTCGCACAAGTGGATGAGCCGCGAGGAAAACCTTGTGAAGCAGGGAGAGTACTACATGCTCACGCTCTTCACGCTGCTTGGCATGTACTTCATGATATCGAGCGGGCACTTCCTTATGTTCTTCATCGGTCTCGAGCTTGCCTCCGTGCCAATGACCGCCCTTGTGGCCTACGACAAGAAGCGCAGCGAGAGTGCCGAGGCGGGCGCAAAGTACATTCTGCTTGCCCTCTTCTCCAGCGCGCTGCTGCTTTACGGCGTTTCGCTTGTGTACGGTGCCACCGGCACGCTTTACTTCAGCGAGATCGGCGCGGCTCTTGACGGCTCGCTGCTCAGCATCTTCGGTCTTGTACTCTTCCTCACGGGCATGGGCTTCAAGATATCGCTTGTGCCTTTCCACCTCTGGACTGCCGACACCTACGAAGGCGCGCCCACTGTGGTGACGGGCTACCTCAGCGTCATCTCGAAAGGCTCTGCGGCTTTCGTACTCTTTACCGTGCTTGTCAAGGCCTTTGCCAACAGCGACCTTGCCTATAGCTGGAACACGGGGCTTTGGTGGATTATCATCGCTTCCATAACCGTGGCTAACCTTTTCGCCATCCGTCAGACCAACCTCAAGCGCTTTATGGCTTTCTCCGCCATTTCGCAGGCCGGTTATCTCATCCTTGGCGTGATGGACGGCACGGCTCAGGGCATGACCGCCTTGGTTTTCTACCTGCTCGTATACATGGTAAGCAACCTCGGCGCCTTTGCCGTGATGACCACCGTAGAGGAGAACAGCGGAAAGATTGGCATCCCCGACTACAACGGTCTGTACCAGACCAACCCGAAGCTGGCTTTCGCCATGACGCTCTGCCTCTTCTCGCTGGCCGGTATACCGCCGTTTGCGGGCTTCTTCTCCAAGTTCTTCATCTTTATGGCGGCGTTCAACGCGGGCTACCACCTCCTTGTGTTCCTCGCATTGGTCAATACTGTCATCTCCCTCTACTACTACTTGCTGATAGTAAAGGCGATGTACATCAATTCCAACGATGCGCCCATTGCCACGTTCAAGAGCGACGGGTACACGCGCATCGCGCTTGCGCTTTGCCTGATTGGGGTCATTGCTTTCGGCATCGGCGGCGTGTTCTACAACTACATCGACGCTTTCAGCTACGGCATGTAATGGCGCGGCACTCGGGGCGGACGGACACCAGACCGTTTGTCCTGACGTAGCCGGCATATAAGAAGAATCATTCACAAGGGTGTCCCCTTTCCCTTCCCTTCAACGGAGGGAGGGGACACCCTTTCGCCTTTCTTCTAAGAGAGGGGAGGCGAAACATCAAACTATAATCAGAAGAAATGGCAAAATTCAAGCGCATTCTCCTCAAGCTCAGCGGAGAGAGTCTTATGGGCGAGCAGGGGTACGGCATTGACACCAACCGCCTCAACGATTACGCGCGGCAGATAAAGGAAGCGCACGAGCTTGGCGTGCAGATAAGCATTGTCATCGGCGGCGGCAACATCTTCCGCGGGCTCAGCGGCGCAGGAAAGGGCTTCGACCGCGTAAAGGGCGACCAAATGGGCATGTGCGCCACGGTCATCAATTCGCTTGCGCTCAGCTCCGCCCTCGGCGCAGCGGGCGTGAAGAGCCGCGTGCTCACCGCCATCCGCATGGAGCCGATAGGCGAGTTCTACTCAAAGTGGAAAGCCATTGAGGCTATGGAACGCGGCGAGGTGGCCATCATCAGCTGCGGCACGGGTTCGCCTTACTTCACCACCGACACGGGCTCGTCCCTGCGCGGCATTGAGATAGAGGCAGACGTGATGCTGAAAGGCACGCGCGTGGACGGCGTATATACTGCCGACCCCGAGAAAGACCCCACGGCTACGAAGTTTGACGAAATAACCTATGACGAGGTGCTTTCGCGCGGACTGAGGGTTATGGACATCACCGCCACGGCCATGTGCCGCGAAAATTCGCTCCCTATCTACGTCTTCAATATGGACGTGTACGGCAACCTTATGCGCGTACTCAGGGGCGAAAACATTGGCACGTACGTACACGCCTGACAGCCCGTAAAGAGATATAGGCTTTTGCTCTCCCTCTCCGCTGACGGACTGGGAGCAAAGGCAAAACATATAAAACCGCAAACGGCGGCAACGTGACCTAAGAAGTTCGTTGCCGCCGTTTGCGCTCCTTTTTCTTTCTTGTAGCGGAATGGAAAGGGGCAAGCAGCGTGCCGTATGTCCCCCGCTGCGTGTGCTTCTTATGCTTTTTTGTCTTTACTGCGGCAAAGCGGGCTCAGTCCGCATGCCGCGCACTTGGGCTTGCGGGCAGTGCAGGTGTAGCGGCCGTGCAGTAGCAGCCAATAGTGCGCCGCAGCGACAAGGTTTTCCGGTATGTGCTTTTTCAGCTCCGTCTCTACGCTGTACGGTGTAGTGCAGCGCGGCGGTACAAGGGCGAGCCGGTGGCTCACGCGGAAAACATGCGTGTCCACCGCAAGCGCGGCTTTGCCGAAAGCCACAGCCTGCACCACGTTTGCCGTTTTGCGTCCCACGCCGGGCAGCCGCACGAGGTCTTCGTGCGCTTGCGGCACTTCCCCGCCGTAGTCCTCCACCAGCATGCGAGCCAGCCCGGCGAGGTGGCGTGCCTTGTTGTTGGGGTAGCTCACGCTTTTAATGTATGCGTACAAGTCCTCCTCAGACGCTTCCGCCATAGCGGCGGGGGTGGGGTAGTCCGCGAAGAGGTGGGGCGTGACGAGGTTGACGCGCTTGTCGGTGCACTGCGCAGATAGCACCACCGCTACAAGCAGCTCGAAGGGCGTGGTGAAGTGCAGCTCGGTCTCCGTGGCGTCCATTGTCCGGGCAAAATAGTCCAGCACTTGCGCGTAAAGCTCTTTCTTCCTCATCTTTGTTGGTTGGTAAGTACTCTCTTTTGCCCCTTTATGTGAGCGCACGGTCTGCAAGCGCGTATCCGGCAGCGGTGCACGCCAGCCCTGCGGCAAGGGACAGCGACGTATAGGTTAGGGAGGCTGCATATTGTCCCTCTCTCAGTAGGCGGATCGTGTCTGCGGAGAAAGTGGAAAACGTGGTAAAGCCCCCGCAGAAGCCAGTGACAAGCAGCAGCTGCGCCAATCCTGCGTCCTTGTGCCGTGCCAAGGCGAGCAATGCACCGATAAGCAGGCAGCCGAGCGTGTTTGCCGTGAGCGTAGCCCAGGGGAAACGCCCGTCCGCTCCTTTAAGCAGATATGCCCCGATGGCGTACCGGCACACGCTTCCCGTGCCGCCGCCGATGAAGACGCAGAGGAAGGCACGCAGCGTGTCGCAGCTCATTGTTTTCCGCCTTTCAGCTGTGCAAGGCGGCTTATGTACTTGCCGAGGATGTCAAATTCGAGATTCACGCGGCTGCCGGGCTTTATGGCGTGGAAATTGGTGTACTCATAGGTGTAGGGAATGATGCATACCTTGAAAGTGTCTGCGGTAGGTTCGCATACCGTGAGGCTTACGCCGTTCACGGTCACCGAGCCTTTGTCTACTGTGAAGTAGCCGCGGCTCACAAGCTCGTCGCTTGTGTCGTATTTAAAGGTGTACTCGTGGCTTCCGTCCACGTCCTCCACGCCGAGGCATACGGCGGTCTGGTCGACGTGCCCTTGTACGATGTGCCCGTCAAGGCGTCCGTTCATGCGCATGGATCGTTCTACGTTCACCTCGTCGCCCGGTGCAAGCAAGCCCAGATTGCTGCGGCGCAGTGTCTCTTCCATTGCGGTGACCGTATAGTGCCCGTCCGCTATGTCTACCACCGTAAGGCATACGCCGTTGTGCGCCACGCTCTGGTCTATCGTAAGTTCGTCTGCAAAGGGGCATTCGAGCGTGAAGTGCTTGTTGGTCCCCTCTTCGCGCACGGCGGTCACGCGTGCCGTGGCTTCCACTATTCCTGAAAACATGTCCTTCCTTTTTTGTTTTGCGTTGTCATTGGGGCAAGGCTGGTGCAGTCAAGTTGGTTTGAAATGCCGAGCCGCCGCCAGCCTTATGCAAAGGATGTGCAAGGTGAGCGCAGTCAAGCTA
Organism: Alloprevotella sp.; assembly: GCA_963651485.1. Classification (GTDB taxonomy): domain Bacteria; phylum Bacteroidota; class Bacteroidia; order Bacteroidales; family Bacteroidaceae; genus Alloprevotella. The sequence goes on from CAVJPT010000002.1 coordinate 205,545, forward strand.
GCTTGAAATGCCGCGCCGCCAGCCTTATGCAAAGATAGTGCAAGGCAAACATACGGGCGGGGGCGGCATATTGATTTGTGTAGGCCGACGGGCAGGGTGTGTTTATGAAAAGCTGTGCAAGGGGGGGGTGGCACACATCGTTTTGTGCCGTCAGGCGGGCTGAAAGCCCAATGTGCACATAGCCCAGGGCAACGCCCTGGGTAGGCAGTGCCGCGGATTGTGCGCTCTGAAAGAGCAAAAGCATATTATGGCCTTTTGGGGGCTTTTTGCCGGATATTATGTTTTTGCCCTTTCAGGGCGTAGGCGTAGGGGAGGGCGCGTGTACCCAGGGTGTCGCTTCGCTTGCCCTGGGCTATGTGCTTTTGGGCTTTCAGCCCGTGCCCTAAACGGGAATGTCGTGCGGCGTAATTGTTGGTTGGCGCGAGAAGGCTATGTTGAGGATGCGCGTGTACCCAGGGCAGCGCCTTAGGTAAGGGGTTCGGTGTGGACTGCGCTCTGAAAGAGCAAAAGCATATTATGGCCTTTGGGGGCTTTTTGCCGGATATTATGCTTTTGCCCTTTCAGGGCGCGGGCATTGGGGAGGGCGCGTGTACCCAGGGTGTCGCTTCGCTTGCCCTGGGCTATGTGCACATTGGGCTTTCAGCCCGTTGCCCTAAACGGGAATGCCGTGCGGCGTAATTGGTGGTTGGCGCGAGAAGGCTATGTTGAGGATGCGCATGTACCCAGGGCAGCGCCCTGGGTACATGCGCCGCAGATTGTGCGCTCTGAAAGAGCAAAAGCATAACTGTGCCTGTGGGGCTTGTAGTTGGATAATTATGCTTTTGCCCTTTCAGGGCGCGGGCATTGAGTAGGGCGCGTGTACCCAGGGTGTCGCTTCGCTTGCCCTGGGCTATGTGCATGTTGGGTTTTCAGCCCGTTGCCCTAAACGGGAATGTCGGGCGGCGTAATTGGTGGTTGACGCGAGAAAGCTATGTTGAGGGGTGCGCATGTACCCAGGGTGTCGCTTCGCTTGTTCTGGGCTATGTGTTTGTTGGGTTTTTAGTCTGTACGCTCTGGGGATGGTATGCAAAGGGTGTGCGAGGGGTAAATATGATAACGGCACGTTGAATTGTGCCGTCAGGCGGGCTGAAAGCCCAATGTGCACATAGCCCAGGGCAACGCCCTGGGTAAGGGGTTCGGTGTGGACTGCGCTCTGAAAGAGCAAAAGCATATCATGGCCTTTTGGGGCTTTTTGCCGGATATTATGCTTTTGCCCTTTCAGGGCGCGGGCATTGGGGGCGTGCGTGTGTACCCAGGGTGTCGCTTCGCTTCCCCTGGGCTATGTGCTTGTTGGGCTTTCAGCCCGTGTGTTGCAAGTGGAGGGGACGGGGTACGCGGGTCAGACGTGAATTACGGAAAATAGTTTGAAAGGTCAAAGGTATGATGCCGGTTTATGTAGGCGTGGTAATTGTGCGGGACGATGGCACCGGGCGTGTCGGCAAGCGGGCTGAACATGGCATGCAAAGGGTTGCAAGGGGGGATAATCATAATAACGGCAAGTGCCGTCAGGCGGGCTGAAAGCCCAATGTGCGCATAGCCCAGGGCAACGCCCTGGGTAAGGGGGCGGTGTGGACTGCGCTCTGAAAGAGCAAAAGCATATCATGACCTTTTGGGGCTTTTTGCCGGATATTATGCTTTTGCCCTTTCAGGGCGCTGGCATCGGGGTGCATGTACTCAGGGTGTCGCTTCGCTTGCCCTGGGCTATGCGCTCTTTGGGCTTCCTGCCTGTAAACGCAAACGGGAATGCCGCGCGGGAATTTTTCCTCTGAATCGGGGAAAACGGCATTTTGCCTCGGAAAACTTTAACATTTGCCCTTGCCGTTTTTTTGACAAGACGGGATTTCGCGGAACGGAAAGGGAGTCTTTGGCGGCAAAGACCGGCTTAGTAGCGACGGGAATAGGGGCTGTAGCTCCGGGATGTACATCCCGGAGCGCGGGCATGTACACTTTTCGCCTTTGTAAGTAGCTGATAATCAATAATGGCAAAGCGGGGATGCGCAAACGATGCGTATCCCCGCTTTTCTTATACAAAGATAATAAATTTTCGGCCAGTTTCCAAATCGCCTGCGCGGTATGTTAAAATGCAATTTGCCGTGAAAACGGCGTTTTTTTGTACGCAAAATGTAGCTTTTCCTCTTTCCGGATAGCTTTGGATTGGTAATAGGCGGTAGGTTTCCGGTGGGTGCTGGGCCGCACTTCGGCATTCAGTCGTCCATCCACTTCCACACGCCGCTGGAGGAGTTTTTGCGCTCGTTGGAGAGGACTTCTGACTCGGTGCCCACTTTCTTCTCTTCGCCGGTCGTCGCGTCCGTGCTTCCGCCGATGTCGATGCTTGTTGCCATCATTCCTTCCGTGCGGAGACGCAGCGTTGTGCTTTCGGGGCTTTGGTATTTTACTTTCTTCATTTGTGATAGGTTTTTGTCGTGTTTTGGTATATGCTGGGGGTAGGCAATGTGCGGCTTAGTGCAGCAGCACTTTCTCGCCCTTGTCTGTCACGAATATCCCGTTGGCGGGGTAGAGGACGCGTCGGCCGGACAGGTCGTAGTATTCTGCGGTGCGGTCGCTTTCGCTCTGTACGGCGTTGGCGATGCCCGTCGTCTCTCCGCCGTCGAGGTCAAAGTTCAGTTTCTTGGAGGCGGCGTTGGTATAGTCCGGCACTTCCGTCTTGGGGAGGTACGCCTTGTTGCAGGGTACTACGGTGAAAGCGTCGTCGGCCTGCATGAGGATGGCCTTTCCGTTGTCGGCTGCGAGGAAGTAGTTTGCCCCGCCTTCAAAGTCCGTGCGCTTTGCCGTTGCACCTTTCAATACATTTGCCTCCGTGAGTGCGTCGACAGTCTTTGCGCTGATGGGGAACGTCACGTCACCGCCGCCGTTGAGGGCAATGAGGAAGCCCGTGCCGGCGGGTACAGAGCCGCTAATCTCCGTAAGGTTGAGCGCGGTGTGCGTGATTTTGCCGCCGACGTAAGCCTTTGCGGGGGCTATGCCGCTGATGTCAGCGGCGCAGGGAAGGCAAACGCTGGCGTAGCCAGTCGTTCCTACGGTGACGGTCATGCAGTCGGCTCTCTCTATCTGCCAGAAGTTTCCGCCGTCTGTTGCCGAGTTGGAGGAGTAGTTGTGTATTTCAGTAGACGAGTTTCCGCCGTATGCGTTGATGTACTGTCCGTCGATGGTGAGGCGGAGCATAGTGACGCCGTCGTTGGTGTTGTTGTGCCCGCCGGCGAAAGTCACGCTCGCGTCAGTGGCGAATGCGCAGGCACCTGCCGTGCTCTCGTCTGCAGCAGTGGATATTTCCGCGTAGTCATTGCTGCCCACATTGCTGATGTAGCGATCCGTGTTGGCGTTCTTTATCTTGTACGTGCCGTCTGTGCTTCCCGCTTCGATGATGAAGAGCTGCGGGGCAAACTTGTCCGAACCCCCGTCGGCGCGTTTGATGACGCACTTCGTGGTGGGTATGCCGTCCGAGGGTACGGTGGCCTCTTCCGTACTCATATATCGCTTGCAGTTGGCAGAGTTGTTGATGCTGCGGATGCGGTACAGCGCTTCGGAGTCGTAGTGGAGCTTGCCCGTGGTGACAGCAGTGAAAGCACAATTGGTTTTCGACACGGTCTTGTCGGTTTCCTTTACGGTGGTAGTGGCATAGACGAGGTTGGTCGCTTCAAGGGAAGAGGGGGCTTCCACGTTGTCACCGTTCAGCGCGACCTTGTAGGACGTGGTGCTTCCCGAGGTGATTGCCACGGCGTAGGCAGTTTGCAGCCCCTCGCAGGCGTATCCGCTCACGGCGTAGGCTTGGAAGCATACGCAGGTGGCGGCTTGGTGGTCGGTGTTGTTGCCCGGATAGTAGCCGAGTGCGACGAACGTCTTGCCGTCCTGCGTGCCGCCGTTGCCCTGCCCGTGCATATAGTAGGTGTCGTTTTGGTAGTTGCGTTGTGCAAGAATGAAGCCGTCTGTGAGCGCGTAGGAGTTGTTGGTGTATGTAGCACCCTTGAATACGCCCACGCGGTAAGTGCCGACGTAGTAGTCGAGCGGCGCGCAGACGGTCATCTTCGAGGCCGCGTCTTTCGCGTTCACAGCGGACAGGAAACTGAGCGTGCCGCAGTTGAAGAATACCAGACCGTTGGCAGACTTCGTCACATGCCAGATGTATGCCGCGTCTGTCGGGGCAGAGGTCTCCGCCACTACGCGGAAGATGCCGTCGCTGCCGCCGTCTGCGTAGTGCGTCAGGTAGCCCGTCACGCCCTTCGTCTTCGCTTTAATCACGTAGTAGCCGTCGTCGATGTCGGCAAAGGCTGTGGCGGCAGTGGCTACCTCCACGTTGTCGGCGTATGCCGTGCCGCCGCAAAGCATTGCGGCGAGAAATAGCATGAGAGTGGCAAGCTTTCGCATAGGTCTGTTTGTGTGTTTGTGTGTTGTTCTGTGGGGTATGCCGCGCCCTGAGCATGTGCGTTTCGTGCGGCTATGTATGTGCTTGGGTATGTGCTTTTTCGGTGTTGTCTGCGTTGGTACGGCGTAGTCCCTTGCCTAAATGCATGTGGGGCGTTTCGCTCCCGTCTTAGTGCGTGAAATGTGGCGTATGCTTCAGCGGAAAAGTTTCTCCGCCGCGTGCGTACGCAGTGTGGTGAGCGCAGAACAGGTTGCTCCGGCTGCAAAATTACAAAATTGTCAACGCTCCCTCCCCCTAAGTATCAGGCGAAAAACACGCGGAAGGCAAACATTATGCGAAAATATACGTTTGCCCCCGCCAATTGCCTTTTCTGTTGTGCAAAAGAAGTACAAGCGATGTGATCGGACGGCTAATTTATCCCCCTTTGGTTCAAGGCTTCGGCATACTTGCGGGCGTTTTGCAGATGCTCGGCATAGGTAGTGGCGAAATTGTGCGTGCCGCTGAAGTCCTCCTTTGCGCACATATATATGTAGGGGTGTCGGCTGTGGTGCAGCACCGCCTCGATGGACGAGAGCGAGGGGATGCAGATGGGACCGGGAGGCAGTCCCTCGTTGCGGTACGTATTGTACGGGCTGTCTACGGTGAGGTGCTGCTGCATGATGCGCCGCAGCGCGAAGTCGTGCAGGGCGAATTTGACTGTCGGGTCAGCCTGCAGCTTCATTCCCTGGCGGAGGCGGTTGAGGTACATGCCCGCCACGTCGGGGCGTTCGGCGACGGCAGCGGTCTCCTGCTCGACGATGGAGGCCAGTGTCACAGCCTCGTCGGGCGTGAGTCCGGCGGCTGCGGCGAGGCTGCGGCGCTCCTTTGTCCAAAAAGCGTCGCGCTCGCGGCTCATGCGCTGCAAGAGTGCGCGCGGCGTTATGTCCCAGTATACCTCATAGGTGTTGGGCAGGAAAAGGCACGGCGCGGTGGCGGTGTCTGCCCCCGCTTCTGCCAGCAGCGTGCTGTCTCTGAGTGCTGCCGCCCAGACGGCGGAGTCGCCTTTCAGCACGAGGGCGAGACGGCCGGCAAGGTCGTCCATCGTGTGCACCACGGGGATGACGAGGCGCACGGGGGCTTGCCGTCCTCCCCGCAGGTTGCGGACGAGGCTCAGCGAACCCATTCCCGGAGCGACCGCATAGCGTCCCTCGTGCAGGCGGCTGCCGTAGGCAAGCAGCGCAGAGCAGAGGCGGAAGCCCGCCAGCTGACGCGGCGCGGCGGCTTCGTCTATCTTGCAGCGCACGGAGTCGGGGGTGTCGTCCCCGTCCACATAGATGTAGGCGGTGTCTTTCAGCGAAGACACGCCGGAAAAGAAAAGCCAGTAGGCTATAGCGGCAAGCACGGCGGCGGAAGCCGCCAGCGCGATGCAGAGTTTCTTTGTCTTGGGTTGCATAGAGTGAGGAATAGCGTGGAGACCGTCTTTTGCTATGTGCGGCGTGTCCCGAATTTTCGGTGCAAAATTATACCATTTTGCCGCCGTCCGTCTCGGTACGCCGTTATAATTACCGCGATTTGCTGGGGCGGCGGCGTGCGAAAGCGTTTTTTTACTACTTTTGCACAAAAGTTTCGCCTTTGTGCCGCCGCCTGTCTGCCGAGGAAGGCAGACAGTGTCACCGATGAAGCGGGGGAGCGGCCGGGGCGTTTTTGTGTTTTTCCGAAGAAAGAGATGAAGGAATATTCCGACTTTGTGGAGATTTTGGCGGAGAGCGTGAAGCGCAATTGGGACAGAGACGCGCTCACCGACTACCAGGGCATCACGCTGCAGTATAAGGACGTGGCGCGCAAGATAGAGAAGCTGCACATACTTTTCGAGAACGCCGGCGTGCAGAAAGGCGACAAGATAGCCCTCTGCGGGCGCAACTGCGCGCATTGGTCGGCAGCGTTCCTTGCGGTGCTGAGCTACGGCGCGGTGGCAGTGCCCATCCTGCATGAGTTCAAGGCCGGGCAGGTGCATGACATAGTGCGCCACTCCGGCGCGCGCCTCCTCTTCGTGGGCGATGTGGTCTGGCCCGAGCTCGACCCCGACGAGATGCCCGCGCTTGAGGGCGTGATAAACATCCCCGACTATTCCCTCCTCGTCTCCCGCACGGACAAGCTCACCGAAGCACGCGAGCGGCTCAACGAGTTTTTCGGAAAGAAATATCCCAAGTATTTTCGCAAGGAGCATGTCTCTTATCCGCATAACCCCGATCCCGACGCGCTCGCGCTGATCAACTACACCAGTGGCACGACGTCTAACTCAAAGGGCGTGCTTGTGCCCTACCGCGCGCTGTGGTCCAATTACGAGTTTGCCGTAGAGGTGCTCGGCAGCAAGGTGAAGGCGGGTGACAATGTCATCTCCATGCTGCCGCTGGCGCATATGTACGGCATGGCGTTTGAGTTTATCTTCGAGTTTATCACGGGCTGCCACGTCTACTACCTGACGCGCATCCCCTCGCCCAAGATAGTGCTGAAAGCCTTTAGTGAGGTGAAGCCGAGAGTCATCATCTCCGTGCCGCTCATCATAGAGAAGATTATAAAGAAAAACGTCCTCCCGCGCTTGCAGACCCCCAGTATGCGCGTGCTTCTGCGCCTGCCGGTAATCAGCGGCAAGATACTCGACCGCATACGTGCCGGACTTGTCTCAGCCTTCGGCGGCGAGTTCTACGAAATTATCATCGGCGGCGCGGCGTTCAACAGCGAAGTAGAGGACCTGCTCCACCGCATCGGCTTCAACTATACCGTAGGCTACGGCGCGACAGAGTGCGCCCCCATCATAGCCTACGAGGACTGGCACGACTTCAAGAAAGGATCGTGCGGAAAAGCCGCCCCGCGCATGGAAGTGCGCATAGCCAGCGAAGACCCGCAGCGCGTGGCGGGCGAAATTCTCACCCGCGGCACCAACGTGATGCTCGGTTACTACAAAAATCCCGAAGCCACCGCCGCCGCGCTCGACAAGGACGGGTGGTACCACACCGGCGACCTTGGGCTTATGGACGAGGAAGGCAACATCTTCATCCGCGGGCGCATAAAGAATATGCTGCTCGGCGCGTCGGGGCAGAACATCTACCCGGAGGAAATAGAGGACAAGCTCAATACGCTCCCCTATGTCTCCGAGAGCATCGTCATACAAAAGGACGAGAAACTCTACGCCCTTATCCACCCCGACTATGACGAGGCGGAGAAAGCCGGCCTTGACGAGGACGGCCTGCGCATGGCGATGGAGCAGAACCGCCGCGACCTCAACGAAATGGTAGCGGCGTACGAGCGCATCTCTGGCTTCCGCATATATAAAGAGGAGTTTGAGAAGACCCCCAAGCGTAGCATCCGCCGTTTCCTTTACGAAAATGCAGAGGTAAAGTAATTCCCTCCCGTAAATTAAACCCAACAACAAGCTCAAAGCCGCCTATGTCCAATCAGAGTACCGTCCCCGCAGCCGAGGAGAGCATGGTGCTGCGTGCCGAGGAACTGGTGAAGAAGTACGGGAAGCGCACCGTGGTGAACGGCGTGTCCTTCGACGTGCGGCAAGGAGAGATCGTAGGTCTGCTGGGGCCTAACGGAGCCGGGAAGACCACCTCTTTCTACATGACCACGGGGCTTGTAGTCCCCAACGGCGGGCGCGTGTATCTTGGCAGCCAGGAAATCACGAAAGACCCCGTGTACAAGCGGGCGCAGAAAGGCATAGGATATTTGGCTCAGGAAGCCTCCGTCTTCCGCAAGATGAGCGTGGAGGACAACATCGCCTCCGTGCTGGAGATGACGGGACGCTCCCGCGAGTACCAGCGAGAGAAGCTGGAGAGCCTGATAGCGGAGTTCCGCTTGCAGAAAGTGCGCAAAAACCTCGGCGACCAGCTCTCCGGCGGCGAGCGGAGGCGCACGGAGATTGCGCGCTGCCTTGCCATTGACCCCAAGTTTATCATGCTTGACGAACCCTTCGCCGGCGTAGACCCTATCGCCGTGGAGGACATACAGTACATAGTCTGGAAACTGAAAGACCGCAACATAGGCATCCTCATCACCGACCACAACGTCGAGGAGACACTCTGCATCACCGACCGCGCCTATCTGCTTTTCGAGGGGCGCATACTCTTTCAGGGCACTCCCGAAGAGCTTGCCGCCAACCAGATTGTGCGCGACAAATACCTTACCAATAGTTTCAAGCTCCGCAAGAAAGATTTCCAGAGCCTCGGACAGCAGCGTGAGCAGGGCTAAGCTTCGCGTCCGCCGTCTTTGCGCTTCCCCCGTGCGGAGAGCTTTACCGCGCGTCCAGTCGCCGACGGACGCGCCTTTTCGTCCTTTCGGATGCCCATTCCCCTTAGGCAAATGAGAAAGATACCCTTAGAGGATTTCTTCCGCAACGCGGAAAGCTCCTCCTACCAGTTGTCCCCAGACGGGCAGCATATAGCGTGGCTTGCGCCGTGGCACGACCGCATGAACGTTTTCGTCAAGCCGTGCGGGCAGGGCCCGGACTTGTCCGGAGCCATGCCGCGGCGAGAAAACGCACTTCCCGTCAGGGAAAACGTTTTCGTCAAGCCGTGCGGGCAGGGCCCGGACTTGTCCGGAGCCATGCCGCGGCGAGAAAACGCACTTCCCGAGGAAAATGCTTCCCCTCTTGTCGGCAACGCGGTCCCTCTCCGTCTCACCGACGAGACAGAGCGCAGCGTCGCCGGCTATATGTGGGCGGACAACGACCGCATCCTTTATATGAAGGACACGGGCGGCGACGAAAACTACCAGCTGTACGGCGTGCGGGCAGACGGGACAGACCGCAGGGCATACACCGCCTTCCCCGGTGTGCGCACTACGCTGATAGACGAACTGGAAGAGCAGGACGGATTTGTCATGATAGGGCTTAACCGCCGCAACCCGGAGGTGTTTGACCCATACCGGCTCAATCTGGAAACGGGCGAGCTTACCCTCCTTGCCGAGAATCCCGGCAACTGGCAGGGGTGGATGACCGACCACGAAGGAAGACTCCGCGCCGTGACGGCGATAGTGGACGGCGTGAATACGCAGATACTATACCGCGAGACGGAGGAGCAGGATTTCCGTCCGGTGCTTACGACAAATTTCCGGGAAACGGTCAGCTTTATGGAGTTTGCCGCAGACGGGAAGACCGTCTATGCCGCTACCAACCTCGGGCGAGACAAAACCGCCCTTGTGCTGATGGATCCCGCCACGTGCGAGGAGATCGAGGAACTGTACGCCGATGAGCGTTACGACATCTCCAGCATCACCTACTCCCGTCTGCGGCGCAAGCTGCTTGCCGTATATTGCACGGGACACAAAGAGCCGGTGCGCCATTATTTCGACGAAGGGCAGCGGCTTTTCCGCGAACAGCTGCAAGCGCACTTCCCCGGCAGGCGCATCGGGGTGGCAGACTGCGACAAGGCCGAGCAGCACTATCTCGTCTATGTAGGCGGCGACCGCACGCGCGGAAGCTACTACTATTATGACGCGCTGGCCGACCGCGTGGCGCACATAGCCGATCTTGCCCCTTGGATACGCGAAGAAGAAATGGCAGAGATGCACGCCGTGACATACACCGCGCGGGACGGCCTGCGCATAGAGGCCTACCTGTCTCTGCCTGACGCGCTCACCCCCGAGACGGCGAAAGGTCTGCCCGTTGTCGTGAATCCGCACGGCGGTCCTTGGGCGCGTGACTACTGGGGCTACTCCCCCGAAGTGCAGTTTCTGTGCAACAGGGGCTACGCCGTGCTGCAAATGAATTTCCGCGGCTCTACCGGCTACGGCCGTACGTTCCTCGAAGCCAGCTACAAGCAGTGGGGGCTGAAAATGCAGGACGACATAACCGACGGCGTGCGCTGGCTCGTGTCGGAAGGCATTGCCGACCCCGCGAGGGTAGCCATATACGGCGGCAGTTACGGCGGCTATGCCGCACTTGCCGGCGTGGCTTTCACGCCGGAGCTTTACTGCTGCGCGGTAGACTATGTGGGCGTGTCCAACCTCTTCACCTTTATGAAGACCATACCGCCCTATTGGCGGCCGCTGCTTGAAATGATGTACGAGCAGGTAGGCGACCCGGAGAAAGACGCCGGGCAGCTCCGCGCCACTTCCCCCGTCTTTCATGCCGACCGTGTCACCGCGCCGCTCTTCATAGCACAGGGCGCAAACGACCCGCGCGTCAACAAGGACGAAAGCGACCAGATTGTGGCAGCGTTGAGGGAGCGAGGCGTAGAGGTAGAGTATATGGTAAAGGAAAACGAAGGGCACGGTTTCGCCAACCAGGAAAACCGTTTCGACTTCTATCGCGCGATGGAGCGTTTCCTTGAAAAACACATGGCGGTGCGCGGAAAGTGACGGGCGGAAGGGGCGATTTGCGCCAATTGTCTTATTTTTGCACATAACATTGCGGAGACTACTCCCCGCAAATGCACCCCTTTCCCTGCGTGCCGGTGCCGCGTTTAGGGATGTCCAAATGTGCAGCGGCGGTTCTCCCCTCGAATCAGAGCGCAAACACTATGTGTCTCGCTTGCTTTACCGGCGAGACGTGAGCTTTTTATGGAAAACGAAATACAAGGCAAACGGTTTATAGAAGAAGACGAGGGATTCAAACTCGAAAGGCTAATCCCCGTCCTTCTTTCCAATTGGTATTGGATACTGATATGCGTGGTGTTGTCCCTTTCTGTGGCTGTGGTGAAAATAATGCGTACCACGCCCACATACAAGCGGGGCATGCAGTTGCTTATCAAGACAGACGACAACGGCGGCGCAAGCTCCAGCAGTCTGACAAAGGATTTCAGCAAGCTCGGTCTGTTAGCCACCAACACCAACATCAACAACGAAATACTCACGATAAGCGCGCCCGTGGTGGTGCGCGAGGCCGTAGCGCGTCTGCACCTCGATGTCTCCATGACGGTGGCGCAAGGATTTCACCGTGAACCGCTTTATGGCGATGCTCCCGTACAGGTGATATTCCCGAAAGCCGGCGACGAGCAGGGTTTTGCGTTCTCCATGAAGCTCCACCCCGACAAGACGGCGGAACTGTACGATTTCAGAGACGTGGACGGAGACTTGGACGGCACGGTGAACGTGCGCCTCGGCACCATAGCAAAGACGCCCGTGGGCGAAGTGGTGATACAGCCCACGAGGTACTGGCGAGACACGTTCACGGACAAGCCGGTGCGCGTGGCAAAGTCCCCGCTTTCGGCTGTGGGCAATGCCTATTCGGCATCCTTGGCCGTAGTGCTCTCGCAAAAGGAGACCAGCGTGATAGACCTTGCAATTGTCGACGCGAGTGCCCAGCGGGCGAGCGACCTCTTGCTCGAACTTGTGAACGTCTACAACGACCGCTGGATTAAGGACAAGAACCGCGTGGCGGAAAGCACTTCCGACTTCATTAACGGGCGGCTCGACATCATCGCGAAAGAACTCGGCGACGTAGACCAGAAAATTTCTGACTACAAGAGCAACGCGCTGATACCCGACGCTGAGGCTGCGGCGGGGTTGTACATGACCGAAAGCCAGAAAAACAACGAGCGTGTGCTCGCGCTGAGCAACCAACTCGGCGTGGCGCGTTACATACGCGACTATCTCAAAGGCGACGCCAAAACGGGGCAGTACCTGCCGTCCAACACGGGCATCGGCAGCACGGGCATCGAGCAGATGATAGCCTCTTACAACCGCTCTGTCAGCACGCGCAACGACGTGCTTACCAACAGCAGCGAGAGTGCGCCGCTTGTGCAGAAACTCAATGCCGACCTCGATCTGCAGAAGACCGCCATCGTACATTCTCTCGACAACTTCATCGCGCAGATGGAGACCGAACTGCGCTCGTGGCAAAGCACCGAAAGCGCCACCAACAACAAGCTTGCCGCTGCGCCGAAGCAGGTCAAGCAGCTCACCTCCGTCGGGCGGCAGCAGAAGGTAAAGGAAAACCTTTACATATATCTCCTCCAAAAGCGTGAGGAGAACGAGCTGAGCAAGACGTACACTGCCTGGAACACGCGCATCATACAGCCGCCCATCGGCAACGCCTTGCCTGTCGCTCCCCGCAAGGGCATTGCCCTCCTGATTGCGCTTGTCGCAGGTCTGGGCTTGCCCATAGGGTTTATGGCTCTTCGTGAGGTGTTCAACCACACAGTGCGCGGCCGCGCCGACCTCGAGGGCATGAGCGTCCCGCTTATCGGCGAGATACCCGCTATGTCCCGCCGCAAGCACTGGTGGCTGCCCAAAATCAAGAGTGTGGAGCGGGATGTGTACGTCAAGGAGAACTGCCGCGACGTGGTGAACGAAGCTTTCCGTATACTGCGCACCAAGCTCGACTATTTCGTGAAGAGTGCGGGCGGCACAGGCGGCAAGGTGATTATGCTCACATCGTTCAACCCCGGGAGCGGGAAGTCTTTCCTTTCCATCAATCTGGCAAAGGTGCTTTCCCTGAAAGGCAAGCGCGTGCTGCTTGTGGACTTTGACCTGCGGCACGGCTCGGTTTCCACCGTTTCGGGAAGACCGAAGCGCGGCTTGACAGATTATCTCACGGGTGTGAGCACAGACCTGTCGCAGCTCATACGGCACGGTGCTTTCGGAAACGGGGCGGACGTGTTGCCGGTCGGCGTTTTCCCGCCCAACCCCTCTGAGCTTCTTTTGCTTGACAGTACGAAGCGGCTCATAGAAGAGGCGCGGCAGGGATATGACTACGTGATACTCGACTGCCCGCCCATAGACCTTGTGGCAGATACCGGTATCGTGAAGGCGTATGCAGATGTTTCGCTTTTCGTTGTGCGTGCGGGACTTATGGAACGCCGCTTGCTGAAAGACGTGGAACGCCTCTATACGGAAGGACAGTACAACCACATGGGGCTTGTGCTTAACGGCACAGACTGTGTGAGCGGCCGCTATGGCAGGTACCGCTACGGGTACGGCTATGCCTACGGGTACAGCTACGGGTACAACTATCACGAGAATAGCTAACTATATGGCAGCGTAAGACACAAAGAGACCGTTTCGGGGCGACAGACAGTGTCGCTCTGGGGCGGTTTCCTCTTTAAGAATGGCTTTTATGTTGCCGGGCAAACATCAAAAGGGGATGGAAAGCAAAACAGACGGATACGCCGTGCGCCGTTTTACGGGTGCGACGAAACGCTACTGCCAGACACTGGACCTGCGCGACAATCCTGCGCTCGTCGCCGAGTACCGGCGGCTTCACTCGCGCGAGGGCATTTGGCCGGAGATATTGCGCGGAATAAAGGAGAGCGGCGTGCTGGAAATGGAGATATATCTGCGCGGCACGCGCTTGTTTATGATAGTAGAACTCCCCGCTGACGCAGACTGGGACAACGTGATGCAGCGTATGGCCGAGCAGCCGAGGCAAGCGGAGTGGGAGGCACTTACTGCCAAATACCAGGAGGCGCTCGCGGGTGCCAAGTCTGAGGAGAAATGGCAGATGATGGAGCGTATATTCCACCTGTATTGAGAGCCGTCTATATGCGGCTTCCCCGTCAGCATTCCATTCCGCGTCGGAAGCCGGGGGGCGGTTTGTAAGAACTTATACATAACAGAGAATAGATATGAGGAGCAACTTTTTTTCAAGACGGTTTGCCGTCGCGCTTGCACTGTGTGTGGCTTGCGGGGCGGCTTGGGCGGATGTCAATCCGAAGCCTTTCGTCGTGCCCGAGGTAAAGACGTGGCAGGGGGCGGAAGGAGCGACGCAGCTCTCCGGACGTGTCATCGCGAAAAGCGCAAAGCTCGCCTCTGTGGCTGAGGCTTTGGCTAAGGACTACGGCGAAATGTTTGGCCGGCAGCTTACCGTAGCTACGGGCAAGGCACAGAACGGCGACATCGTGCTTACGCTTGGGGGAGACAAAAAGCTTGGTGCAGAGGGTTATACGCTTGCAGCTGGCGAGACTGTGGAAATTGCCGCTCCCACGCAAAAGGGCGTTTTCTGGGCTACGCGCACGCTTTTGCAGATAGCCGAGCAAAACGGCGGAAAGTCACTCCCGAAAGGCAATATCAGCGATACGCCCGAGTACCCGCTGCGCGGCTTCATGATAGACTGCGGGCGCAAGTACATCCCTATCGCCTATCTGCGCAACCTTGCCAAGGTGATGGCGTACTACAAGATGAACCTCTTGCAGGTTCACCTCAATGACAACGGTTTCCGCCAGTTCTTCGGAAACGACTGGGACAAGACTCCGGCTGCTTGGCGGCTTGAGTGTTCTACCTTCCCGGGGCTTACGGCAAAAGACGGTTCTTACACGAAGAAAGAATTCGTCGATTTCCAAAAGCTTGCCGAGGAAAATTTCGTGGAGATACTCCCCGAGATAGACGCGCCCGCACACTCGCTTGCTTTCACCCACTTCAAGCCGGAAATAGGCAGCAAGGAGTACGGGATGGACCATCTCGATCTCTTCAATCCTGAGACTTACACCTTTATGGACGCGCTCTGGAAGGAGTACATCGGCGGCAGCGACCCCGTCTTCCGCGGACCGCGCGTGCATATCGGTACGGACGAGTACTCCAATGCCAAGAAGGACGTGGTGGAGAAGTTCCGCGAGTTTACCGACCACTACATCAAGTATGTGGAGGGCTATGGAAAGAAAGCGGTGGTCTGGGGCGCGCTGACGCATGCCAATGGCGACACGCCCGTGAAGTCGAAGGACGTGCTGATGGATATATGGTATAACGGCTACGCAGACCCGGTAGAGATGCGCAAGCAGGGCTATAAGCTCGTGTGCATCCCAGACGGACTTACCTATATAGTGCCTGCCGCCGGCTACTACTATGATTACCTCAACTGCCAGTATCTCTACGAGCATTGGACTCCCGCCACTATCGGCAACAAGCAGTTCCCCGAGAACGACCCCGCCATCGAGGGCGGTATGTTTGCCGTTTGGAACGACCACGCCGGAAATGGCATCTCTGTGAAGGATATTCACCACCGCGTATTCCCGGCTTTGCAGACCATCGCCGCAAAGACGTGGGCGGGCAAGCGCGTGTCGCTGTCTTACAAGGACTTTGACGAGAAGCGTGCATCGCTGAGCGAAGCTCCTGGCGTGAACGAACTCGCACGCCACGGGAAGCCCGGCACTGTGGCACTCTCCGTGGAGACTGTGATACCCGGCAGCAAGCAGAAAATAAGCGAGATAGGGTACAATTACTCTGTTTCTTTCCATGTAGACGGTGTGAGCGAGAGCAAGGGCGCCGCACTTTTCACTTCCCCAAACGCCACTTTCTACCTTTCCGATCCGAAGGAGGGCAAGCTTGGCTTTGAGCGCGACGGTTATCTTAATACGTTCAACTACCGCGTAGAGAAAGGCAAGAGCGTGACAGTTGCCATCGAGGGCGACAACCGCGAAACGCGCCTTTACGTGGACGGGCAGCTGAAGGAGAA
Source organism: Alloprevotella sp. (assembly GCA_963651485.1). Taxonomy (GTDB): domain Bacteria; phylum Bacteroidota; class Bacteroidia; order Bacteroidales; family Bacteroidaceae; genus Alloprevotella. The sequence goes on from CAVJPT010000002.1 coordinate 221,333, forward strand.
ACTGTCTCCCAAGACGCTCTATGTGATGTGCGACAAGGATCGTGCGCACTATCAGACCGCCGCGTCAAAGTCCGCCGAACCTGAGGTATACGACCCCACGGAAAAGATATACTACCAGCGGACGCTTGTCTTCCCGCTCGAGAAAGCCGGCAACTTCAAGAGTCGCGTGACTAAGCTTGAAGTGAAAGTCAAGGAGTGACTTTTGTTCTCCTGTTGGGCGAGTGTGGCTGAGTAGCCACAAGTCGCATTGAATATAATCCGCCAAGGATGCGAGCAGCGTCCTTGGCGGATTTCCTTTGCGCTTCTATTGTGACGTGTCTTAGGTTTGTGCCGATACGCAAATGGATTGAGATTTCCCGGAAAACCGTGCAGTAAGACGCTGAACGCTATCTTTTGCTATGTCATTGGGTAAAAATTCTACAAATGCGGCAAGTCTTTACGCATTGAAATGCCGCTTTGGCGTGGTTGCCGTACTTTTGTGTCATACCCCGACGGGCTTCGCGCTTGTGCAAATGGTGCTTGCGTAGCTGCGACGGGGGAGAGATTCGTCATTACTAACCTAAAAAGATACACATCGTTATGAAAAGATTTGCATTTGTATGTACGCTCGTCTTTGGGCTTTGCAGTCTTAATGCTCAGGCGCAGGGCTTGGGCGGCTTGCTCAAGAAAGTGAAGAAAGGCGTGGAGACTGTCACCGGCACCAATACGACTTCTGCCTCGCAGTCGTCGCAGACGGCAGCGAAAGGCGTGGCGAAAGGAGTGGAAATACCGGTCGATGGCGGCGGTACTATTGTCAATCCCATACCCACTATTGCTGACATCCAGCTTGTGGGGGCTTACGGAAAAAGCACGTCGCTCAATTACGGAGAGGTTCGGCTTGTCTTCAAGGTGAAGATGATTGCTAACCTTACGTCTTTGAGCTTCGGGTGCAACACAAATTATCCAGCTTTGATGATAGACCAGGACGGCAACTCGTACAAGCCCAAGGAGATTGCGGGATGGCATGATTACACCGTGACCGAGGGCGTCTTTATGAAGATGCCGCTTAAAGACTCTGCTCCTTTTGTAGACGTGAAGCGCACAGCCACGACCATACAGCGTTTGCAGTACGGCGTGAGTGTCGGGTACGGCAAGACGGGATTGATTGTCCTCAAGGATGTGCCAATACAATGGGACGTGACAACGGAATAAGCAGTAAGTTTTTACCGTGAAAAATTTTCCCGCCCCTCCCCGTCAGCGGTACTCGCTATGGGGAGGGGCGGAGTCTTTGTGGCGTTACTTCCTTTTTATCGGCGTAACGGGTATTTCTGTGCCGTTGTGCGTCCGCTGTATCCGCAGAGCGGGGCGGAAGAATATTGCGTGCGATTGCTGCATGCAATATTTCAAGATTTATTTGTCGGGATTGTTTTGCTACTCAAAGCAATGCGCGGTATTTGGGGTAAAAAATATTTACTGTACGCTTGGTGCACTTCGCACGAAAACGTCAGTAAACCTCTACATAAGAGGCAAGGCGTTTGGCTTTGTCGCGCACTTGGTTGAGGTCCGCGTCAAGCGGCGCGTTGCATACCACGACGCCCATACGGCGGTTGACTCTTGTCGTAGGTTTTCCGAAAATGCGGATGTCGGCATCCTCTTCGCAGGTGCGTTCGAGTCCTTTGTAGCGCGGAGTTTCCTCGCTTGCTATGGGGGAGAGAATAACCGCGCTTGCGCCGATGCGCATCTGCTTGATGCAGGGTATGGGAAGTCCCAGTACGGCGCGGAGATGAAGCTCAAACTCGTTGAAGTTTTGTGTCCCTGCCAGTGTCACCATACCGGTGTCGTGCGGGCGCGGGGACAGCTCGGAAAAGTATACCCCGTCCTTGTGGCTGAGGAAGAATTCCACGCCCCACAGCCCTGCTCCAGTAAGAGCGCGGGTCACTTTTTCCGCCATGCGTTCTGCCTCGGCGAGGTGCTCGGGGGCTATGTGTGCCGGCTGGAAACTCTCGCGGTAGTCGCCGCCTTTCTGCACGTGTCCTATGGGCGGGCAGAAGAGCGTCGGACCGTCTTTCTGCGTGACGGTAAGCAGCGTGATTTCGCTGTCAAAGTGGATGAATTCCTCTATGATCACCTCGTGCAGGTCGCCCCGGCTGCCGCCCATCGCATACTCCCAGGCGTGCTGCAAGTCGTCTGCGGTTTTTACGAGGCTCTGTCCCTTACCCGAAGAAGACATAAGCGGTTTCACCACACAGGGAAAGCCTATCTCGGCAGCGTGTGCCTGCAGCTCGTCGTACGTCTTGGCATAGAAATACTTGGCGGTTTTCAGTCCCAAGTCTTTGGCTGCGAGGTCGCGGATTGCCTTGCGGTTCATCGTGAAGTTTACCGCGCGGGCGGAGGGCGTTATCTGTATGCCTTCGCGCTCGTAGTCGTAAAGGCGTTCGGTGCGGATGGCCTCAATTTCCGGCACGATGATGTCCGGCTTGTGCTTGCGCACGGCTGCGTCGAGTGCGTGTCCGTCGAGCATGGAGAATACCTCATGTTCGTCAGCTACTTGCATGGCGGGCGCTCCGGGATAGGAGTCGCATGCTATGACGTGCTGTCCGAGTCGCTGTGCCGCGATGGTGAACTCTTTGCCGAGCTCGCCCGAGCCCAAAAGCAGTATTTTCTTCATTTCCGTAGATATGGTTAGTCGGGATTGTTCTCCTTGTGTGTCGCGCTTGTGCTGGGATGTCGGTGCTTGCTGGCAGCTTTTGTGTAAATGCGCGAAGCCGCCCCGTGGAGAGCGGGGCGGCTTCGCGTGGCGTGCCTGTGGGCGCTTGCGCCGTGTAGTGACGAGGGCTTATGTCGCGCCCGCCGTCTCCGTTATGCGCAAAGTTACGCTTTTTTTCTGTCTTTGGCGTTTTGCACCGTGGCTATTGCCGGGTAGAATGGCAGGTGCTTGCCGGTCTTGCTGTGCTGGATGTTTGGAGTGGCTGCCAATGCTCCCGTGAATAAAAGCATTTGCCGGTTTTATGCAATGGCGGGCGTTTGGGTATCAGCATGATGGCTGTGTTGCTTGCGCGTATTGGGCGGCAAGATGGCGGGCGGCAGCTTCGCCGCATATTCCGGGGGAGTAGAGCCGGGCAAATAGGCGAATGTAGCGCAGGGTTCGCTCGCTGGGCGTTTCGTCTTGGGGAGTAGAATGTTGCATAGGCGTGTAGCGGGTTCGTGTTTCTTCTTGAAAGCGCGTTCCGCTTAGCCCTGTGTGCGTGCGAGTGCTTTCCGCAGATGGGCATATTGCGTGCGCTTGCTTTCATTCTTACAAACGCAACATCGCACGTAATATTATCCATATACCCGCCTTTTTTGCACAAGTGCCTATGTGGCGTGGCCGGTTGTCCGTGTAAGTGGCATTCCGTATGACTGATGTCGTTCCTTGGACCGCCGCCCTTCCCGCCGCCTCCCGTTTTTTTACTCCGTTTGAAGCGAAATCCCGTTTTCGTATGCCATGCGGCGCATATTGAGTACGGCGTAGCGCATGCGCCCAAGGGCTGTGTTGATGCTCACGCCCGTGATGTCGGATATTTCCTTGAAGCTCAGCTCCTGGTAGAAGCGCATAAAAACCACTTCGCGTTGCGGTTCGGGCAGAAAGTCCATGAGCCGGCGCACGTCGCGCAGCACTTGCTCGTTCACGATGTCGCTTTCGTGCGAACGCGCTACGAGCGAGGGATTGTCGAAGAGGGACAGTTCGGCTTCTTCCTCATACACGGTTTGCCCGCCGCGTTCGTCGCGGAACGTGTCGACAAGCAAGTTGTGCGCGATGCGCGTGAGCCAGCTGAAAAATTTTCCGTAGCCGGTATAACGCCCCTGCCGCAGGGTCATAACAACCTTGACAAACGTCTCTTGAAAAAGGTCGTCAGCCAAGTCCTTGTTGCGTATCGTGCGCGAAATATAGGAGTAAAGCCTATCCTGATAGCGTGCAAGAAGCGTGTCGAAAGCCTCGTCGCGGCCCGACATAAAAAGCTCCACCAATTCGTCATCGGTGTGCTGCGCCAAGTGTCCCATTACTCTACAAATGTTTGGTTAGAAGTAATGTCTGTCGATAGGCTTTTCCTTTTTCTGTTGGTTAGTGGTTCGTTTTACTTCGGTGCGGGCGGTAGGCAATCCTCCGGGTAGATGCTTTCCGTTCCTCGCTGATTTGCAAATGTAGCGTATTCTGTGCAGGAAACAAGTTTTTGTTCCTTTTTTCCGCCTTTCTGCGGATATTTCTAAACAATGCGGGGCGGAGAGCCTGTTTTTGGCGATGCCCGGACGTTGAGACGGTGGCTTGAAGAAGCGTCGGACGTCCCGGCTTGGCCGGCTCGCAATATGCGCGTGGGGAGATGCTGAAAATGTTAAGGACTTTGCGTCCTTTTGTGTCCGCGTCCGTGTAGCTGGTTCGACGCGATGTGGGATGGTGACGACACTTGCGGGTCTTCGTTTCGCTTTTAGAAAAATTTTTAGCGCGGGTTTCATGCCGCTTTTGTCCTGTCTGGGCGGTTGTATTATGGCTTGCGGAGGAGCGGACAGCAGAAAGCTTGCGTATGCAAGGAATCGTTTGTGTAGTAGTTGTATAGGTGCTCGGATTCGTTTGGCGGAAGTTGGCTCAGGCCGGCTTCCCCTTTCGTAGCGGAGGGCTGTCTGAAAGGCGCAAGCTTGCGTCCGCACAATGCGCCCGCGTGAGGAAGTCCTGAAAAAGTGTGTAGAAAACAAATCGTGTCACATAGGCTTAACAAGGATTTCTTGTTACATTTGCAGATGCTATGTGCGTTGCACATTTTCCGTCGTGGGGAAGCACGCGGATTCCGGGATTATTTAGCTGCCGGCGCATAGAAGTAAGCCAAGAGGGCTTGGCGTGTGGATAAGCCGGCGGTGCACACTCTTTTCGAAGAAAGAAACAAACAAAATATCAGTAAACTAATGCGTATGAAGAACCGTTTCTGCAGATTAGGAAATACGCTGCTTGGCGCGGCGTGCCTACTCTCGACTTGCGGTGTCACGTACTCCTGCTCGGACGATTACGACTTGCCCGACACGAAGCCGTCTTTCCTCGGCGGGAGTATCTATGACGAGCTAAAAAGCCGGGGAACGTTCAGCACCGTAGTCAAGATGATCGACGAGGTGGAGGACTACAAAGACATCCTCTCCAAGACGGGCAGCGTGACAATGTTTGTGGCTGACGACAACGCCTATGCACGCCTCTTCGCGAGCGGCGCGCTCAAAGACGGCAACGGCAATCCTGTCACAAGCTACGACCAGCTGTCGGCAGCCCAGAAGAAGATGCTCCTGAAAGGCTCAATGATCAGCAGTGCCAACGTGCTGGAGATGCTTACCACCATCCAGGGCCCGACGAAGAACCTCTGTCTCCGTCAGAACTCCGCTTTGGACGTGATAGACACCATCCGCTGCTGGAACTGGCAAGACCTGCCCAACAACCTCAACGAGGGACAGCTTGACAAAAACGGGAAGGTGATCAACGCCGACCGCCGCTTCTGGGACGACTACCGCACAGAGGCTCAGGGGAAGATGTACATAGCGACGGACCAGACCGCACCGCTTATGACGCACTTCCTCCAGTCGCAGCTCACGGAGAAGAAAATCACGCACGAGGACGTATCGTTCATTCTCGGCCTCAAGGATACTTGGAGCAACAGCGACAACACCGACCGCAGTTATATATATAACTCGCGCGTGGTGGAGCAGGACGTGACCTGCCTTAACGGCTACTTCAATGTAGTAGACTCCGTGATTGTCACCCCGCCGAATATGGCAGAGGTTATTCGTACAAACGGTGACACGAAGATATTCAGCGCATTGCTCGACCGCTTTGCCGCTCCTTACTATAGCGCTACGCTTACCACCAACTACAAGGAGTCGCACGGCGACCTTGCCATCGACAAGGTTTACTATATGGCGCACATCGCGCAGCGCAACTCGCGCGGTACGTCCTACAATACGTGGGTGAACGCCAACGACCAGTCTGTGAGCCTCGGTGACTATCCCTACCTTGACTTCGACCCGGGATGGAACGCCTACAGCGTCAACCAGTCCACGAAAGAGCAGGACATGGCGGCGATGTTCGTTCCCTGCGATGAGGCTATGGAGAAGTATTTCGGCTCGGGTGCCGGTCTTACGCTCATCGAGCGCTACTCGCCCGACTACCAAAGCCACGATCTTCTTTATAATATACAGCAGATTCCGCTCAGCATCATCAAGCCCTTCGTTTCCAATCTGATGAAGGAAAGCTTCAACGAGACGGTGCCGAGCAAGTACACCACTATATACAATGACGCGCAGGACCCGATGTTCTCGGGCAGTGTGTACGGCAGCGTAGAGGCTTATAAGCAGGCGTTCAAGACAGTGCATCTCGCCAGCAACGGCGTGGTGTATGTGCTGAACGATGTTGTGGGTCCCGCAGCTTACTCTTCCGTGATGGCTCCGGCTCTCTACAACGACGACCGCCAGGTGTTCAACACTGTGCTGCACGCCGACGAGTCCTTCGTGAACGACGCTACCGCCAACCAGAAAGCTCCGCTGCGCAAGTTCTACAGTACTTATCTGCTGGCTATGCAGTCCGACTTCTCGCTCTTCATCCCCTCCGACGACGGTCTCCTGCAGAAGGGATACGCCGACGTGATGACGAGCTCGCTTACGGGTAGCGCCAACTTGAAGAACCGCCGTATCTGGACTTTCGAGCCGGAGGCTATCTCGGGCGACAACGCCAACAAGATTGCCATCCGCGCACGCGCATACCAGTATGACACGGAAAAGGACTTCGAGCCCAAGTCCGCCGTACAGGGTGCAGTGTCCATCGCCGATGCCTCTACAGCTTCGGGCTGGGGACTTACCAAAAAGGACATGCTCTGCGAGATGGTAGACCACCACATCGTAGTGCATGACTACAACGACCTTGAGGGCGTGAACGGCTCTCGCCGTTACTATACCTCACGAAGCGGCGCTCCTATATATATAAAGAAGCGTCCTACTGGGGAGAACGGCAAGGGAATGCTTGTGGACGGCGGTCTGCAGCTGATGCTCAACTCCGACGAGAACCCCAACAACGACTTCGACTGCGAAGTGACGCGCGGCTACGATGAGCGCCGTACCGAGGCTAACGGTATGTACGGAAACGGTATGACTTACTTTATCGACCGTCCTATACAGGCCACGTTCAAGACGGTGTACAACGTGATGAAGAACACGCAGGCTTTCAACAGCTTCTACCAGCTCTGCGACAACATCCGCACGGCAAGCAGCTCGCTCTCCGAAAAGTTCAAGAACCTTTCCAAGTACAGCGACCTTACCACCACGGAGTGGAACTTGCAGAAAACCAAGTACAACCTCTTCGACAGCCGCAATACGGCTAACGACGAGTACCTTGTGCGCTTCTTCAACAACTACCGCTACACCATCTTCGTGCCGAGCGACAACGCAATGGCACAGGCGTACGCAGACGGTCTTCCCACGCCGGAGTCAATTGAGCAGTACATCGAAGCAAACTCTGACGAGTCGGGCAACGCCAGCGAAGAGGTGCTGACGAAAGCGGAGGCTATGTACCTCGCTATGCTCAACTTCGTGGAATACCATTTCTGCGACAACGCGCTTTACGTAGACAACTGCACGGCATCCACGCGCAGCATGTCCGCCTGCACGGACGACGCGACCGGTGGCTTCATCCGTGTGACCGTCAACCAGGAACCCGAGAAGATGAGCGTGACCGACGTGACGGGACGCACATGCAGCGTTTCCTCTACGGTCAACAACCTGCTCGCCCGCGACTACGAGCTTGACGCAAAGGCAAGCAACGCACGCCAGGTGAAGTCGTCTTCTTATGTGGCACTCCACTCCATCGGAGACAACTTCATGCTTTTCACCTCTGACGTGATAGACGGCAGCAAGATTGACTTCACGAAACTCTGGGAGACCACGGCGGCAGCCAAGGCTTTCGCCAAGAGGTACAGAATTAAGAAATAACCAGCGATATTATGAATAACACCAAATTCCTACTAACGCTTGTACTGTGCTTTTGCTGCTCCCTCGCGTATGCGCAAAAGCGCGTTACGGGACGCGTCTGGAGCAAGGCGGACGGCCCGATAGTCATGGCGTATGTAGTCGAACAGGACAACAACAACCGTAACGTGACCGCCACAACGACGGACGCCAACGGTAACTTCTCCATAATGGTGAAGAATACCGCCAACAGGTTGCGCGTGTCCTACATCGGCTACCAGACTAAGATACTCCCGATCGGCGCACAGACACACTTCAATGTGGAGCTGATTGACAAAAACACCTTCAAGACCGCCGAGGTCACCGCTACCCGAAAGGTGCGCTCCAACGGTCTTGTGATACCTGAGAGGGAAATCTCCACGGCACAGCAGACGCTGGATATGGACCAGATGGCAGGTCTCTCCTTTGAGACTGCGGCAGACGCACTTCAGGGTGAGATTGCCGGTCTGGACATCGTTGCCAACTCCGGTAACCTTGGTTCGGGCTCGAGCATGCGTCTCCGTGGTGTGTCCTCCATCAACGGCAGCCAGGAGCCCCTTATCGTGGTGAACGGCAATATCCTCGAGGACTACAACGAGAGCGACCTTGACCTTGAGAATATGGAGAACGAGGAGCAGTTTGCAAACCTTCTGCAGGTTGCCCCCGATGATATCCAGAGCATCAAGGTGCTTAAGGATGCCGCCGCTACGGCTGTGTACGGTGCGCGCGGTTCGAACGGTGTGATTGAAATCACCACCCGCCGTGGTGCACGTGGCAAGACGCGCGTGAACTTCAACTACCGCTTTTCCGGCGCATGGCAACCCTCGGGCATGAAGATGCTCAACGGTGACGAGTACACCATGATGCTTAAGGAGGCTTACCACAACCCCCGCACGCTTACGGACGAGGCTGCTGACATCGTTGAGATAGATTACAACCAGAACTACTATTCTTATTACGCAAACTATAATAAGAATACCGACTGGGTAGACGAGGTTACGCAGTTCGGTCAGACGCACAACTACTCGCTCGCTGTGTCGGGCGGTGGCGAGAAGGCGCAGTTCCGTGTTTCCGGCTCGTACGACCACGAGACGGGTACCATCATCAAGCAGGCTCTTGACCGCTTGACCACGCGTCTTGCCCTCGACTACTATGTGTCCGACCGCATCAAGTTCTCCTCCAACTTCTCCCTTACTTATACGAAGAACAAGAAGAACTACAGCAGCGACATCCTCGGCCGCGCATACAACGCGATGCCTAATATGTCGGTATACCGTTACGAGCACGTGCCCGGAACGGCTGGCGACTACTACAACACGGGCGAGTATTATATAATGCCTAAGGCTGCTTCCGCCGCAGGTCTTATCGGAATGAACGATGGAGTCAGCTCCTACTATCTTTCCGATATGGTGAACAACGGCAACCCCGTTGCGCTCGCCAACCTCGCTTGGAACAACCAGTCTACGTACACCATCCAGCCGCAGTTCCAGCTCGAGTACAAGCTCCTCGGCAAGGACGACCAGTCCACGCAGCTCAACTATACGGGTGAGGTGTACATGAATGCTTATACCAACTCTGAGAGCGCTTATAAGCCCGGCTCGCTTACTTCTTCGACGCAGAACGACAAGATTTACAACACGTCCAACTACGAGTTCAAGAACCTTACGTTCACCACGCGTCACACGATGGTGTTCCATCCCCATTTTGCAAACGACGCGCACGACTTCCAGATGATGGCTCGTTGGGAGATGACCACCAGCAGCAACACGCGCCAGAGCATTGGTTCGTCCGGTATCGTGGGCGGCATCACCGACCCGACGGTACAGGGCTACCTCACATCTGCAAGTTCCGGTTCCTACAAGGGACACTCGTCTGCAGCAATGGCTTCCGTGCACTACGCTTTCAAGAGCAAGTACGTGTTTGACGTGACGCTCCGTGCGGACGGTAGCACCAAGTTTGGCCAGGGCAAGAAGTGGGGTGTGTTCCCCGGCGTATCCGGCCGATGGAACATCAGCGACGAGAATTTCTTCAAGCCCTTGAAGAAGGTTGTGAACATGCTTTCTTTCGCCCCGGGCTGGGGTATGACCGGTAACCCGCCGGGCAGCGAGGGACTTATGTATAATAAGTACGCCACCAACGGTACGAGCTACAACGGCACGCAGGTGATGGTCCCCACCAACCTGAAGCTTACGGAAATCCGTTGGGAGAAGAAACTCGCATGGAATATGGGTGTCAAGTTGAGCTTGCTTGACGATTTGCTCCAGTTTGACTTGAACGTCTACAACAACAAGACAAAGGACCTGCTCAACTCTTCCGTACGCGTGTCTTCCACCACCGGCTACTCCACGCTTGAGTGGGCCAACGTGGGCGATATGGAGAACAAGGGATGGGAGCTTTATGTACGCACGAAGCCTATCTTGAAGTTCGGTAAATTCAGCGTTGTGCTGCGTGCCAACATTGCGCAGAACATCAACACCATCACCGCAATGGACGCTTCCGTGCTGGCTGCTGCCAACAAGGACTACGGCTACTCCAACGAGGAGGTGATGATACGTGCCCAGGTCGGCAACGCACTCGGCGGCATCTACGGCTTCAAGTATAAAGGCGTGTATGCTTACGACTACGATCACAACGGCTATTTCGCCAACCCCGAGAAGAACCGCTATTATAATGCAGACGGTTCGCTCAACACGGCAGCCGGCAGCAACAACCCCAACTTGCGCACTTCTACGCCTATCGTCTTTGACGCAGACGGCAATGTGGTGTATGACAAGAACGGCAACCCGCTCCCGATGTACTTCAACTACGGCAACCGCAACTACCAGTTCCAGGGCGGTGACGCTATCTATGAGGATATCAACCACGATGGCAACATCGACGAGCTTGATATCGTCTACCTCGGCAGCTCCAACCCGAAGTTCAATGGCGGTTTCGGTATTGACTTCACCTACGGACAGTGGCAGTTGAAGACCTCTTTCAACTTCCGCGTCGGCAACAAGATCATCAACCTTGCTCGCCTTTATGCGGAAAGTATGACCAGCAACAAGAACCAAAGCGCAGCAGTACGCCACCGTTGGCGCAAGAACGGACAGGAGACCGAAATCCCCCGTGCCGTAAGCTCCAACGCGCAGAGCAGCACGTACAACTCGCTCATCAGCGACCGCTACGTGGAGCCGGGCGACTTCCTCCGCTTCCAGTACTTCCAGCTTTCGTACAACTTCAAGCAGTCTCTCCTGAAGCGCATCGGTCTCAGCTCGCTGCGTCTCTCCGCTTCGGGCAACAACCTCTTCTGCTGGTCCAAGTACTCCGGTCTTGACCCCGAGCACTCCAGCAGCGGCATGAACCCCTGTATCGATAGCTCGCAGACACCGCGCTCGCGTTCGTTCACGTTCAGCTTGGCGGTAGGTTTCTAATGCAATCTTACAACAAAGGCATTATCATGAAAATCAGAAAAGGATATACTAAATACCTCTTTGCATCGGCTCTCTTGGCGGTCGGCGGGGGACTCACGTCCTGTGAGGACTTCCTCACCATCCTGCCTACCGACCAGACGCCGGAAGAGTATTTCTGGCAGGAGAAGAGCGACTTGGAGGCTGTGCGTGCCGGTGCATACCAGCAGCTCGCCTCAAGTTCCCTGACGGAGAAGATGCTGCTTTGGGGCGAGGTGCGTTCGGACAACCTGCAGCTCAACAACATGACCCAGTCCAATCTGGATTATCTGCAGAACGCCGTGCTTCAGCCCAACCTTGCGATGTTTGACTGGTCGGGCTTCTACAAAGGTATCGGTTACTGCAACCTCATTCTCGAAAAGGGTGAGGAGATGACAGAGCCGGGCAACGAGATAGACCCCAGCTTCAACCGCTCCGACTGGAACATTATCAAGTCCGAAGTGCTGTCCCTCCGTGCGCTTTACTACTTTGACCTTGTGCGGGCATACCGCAACGTGCCTTTCGTGACAAAGGCGATACGCACAGACAAGGAGGCTACTGCGGAGAAGCCTGCGGCCACTTCCGGCACTGCGATTCTTGGCGAACTCATCTCCGAGCTTGAGTCTGTCGTGAACGTGGGTGCTGAGAACTACGGCTCCACTTCCGACAACAAGGGACGCTTCACCAAGTGGAGCACGCACGCGCTTTTGGCAGACATGTACATTTGGCGCGGCTGTCTCTTGCAGAACTTCCTGAAGAAGCCGGACCACGGCGCAGTTAACCTCACCGACGTGACGGCAGAGAACGGCTCTTTGGTTGACGCTTCGGGAAAAGCAATTGACAATTCGTATTGTTCGACCTTGGCTTCCGAGTGCTTTGTAAAGGCGCAGGAGCATTGCCAGAGCGTGATAGACTATTTGAAGAGCGAGTACCAAAAGAAGATAGACCGCAATCCGCTGGCCTACACCGACAGCGCAAAGACGCAGCCCTATCCTCTTTACCTCGTTGACGTGATTGACCAGGGGGCAGCTACCATTTCCGGAAGTGATATTCCCTATGCACGCAACTTCGGCACGCAGAACTCCGACGAGAGCCTCTTTGAGCTTCAGTACGACGGTACAAGTACCACCAACTCCATTCTTGGCACGTACCTGTCCTCCTATGCAAGCTCCTCTCTGACGGCTGCTTATTTCGTGCTGAACTCTTCCATGTATAGCAGCGCTACGAGCGTAAACCCCGATATGGGATTCGGTAAGACGGATATGCGACTGTATGAAACCATTCACTACCGTTCGCAGGAGTCTACAAAGCCCATCATCAAGTTCCTTGCCCGCAGCATAAGCTTTGACAATCTCAAGGACCTTACCAAGGAGGGCGAGACTTCGCGCAGTTTGTCGGACATCTACTCGGACATCCGCACCTCTTCCTCCAGCGATGCGCATTGGCCTGTATATCGCCTTTCCGACGTGTTGCTGATGAAGGCAGAGGCTATTGCCCGTAGCAAGACTACGGACGGTACGACGCTGCGCGAGGGCTACCGTTGTGTGAACCAAATCTTCAAGCGTTGCAACCCCGCTCTTGTCGGTCCTAACGACTTGAACGCTGTGACCGTGACAGAGAACGAGTTGAAGTGCGATCGTTGCGGTTACGACTACGGTATGTCCGGCGGCTCGTTCACCAAGACGGCGGCAGACCTTCTCCCGCTCGTTTATCGCGAGCGCCAGCGTGAGTTTGTCGGCGAGGGCAAGCGTTGGTTTGACCTCGTGCGCCAGATGGAGTATGCGTATGACAGCGGCAACTCGGCTATGAAGTCCATCAGCTCTTACGTGACTGTGAAGACCAATGTCACCACGCGTATGACCAATCTTTGGTCTTTCTACAACCCCATCTATTCAGAGGAGTTGAAAGTGAACGGCAATCTGACTCAAAACCCGGTTTGGCTGCGTTACACCAAGAAATAAGGAAAGATTATGAAAAGTAACATATTCAAAATATCCCGTTGCCCGGCAGTGATTGGGGTGGTGGCTGCGCTGCTTGCCCCGGTTGCTCTCAGCGGCTGTAAAGAGGACATAAGCGAGGACGCGTATGCCGTGAAGACGGAGCAGACGATGGTGGAGCGCATCTCCGACGAGGCGCAGCTCACTTCCATCAAGTCCGTTTTCCAGCGCGTGCGCCTTGGCAATACCAGCAATGCCTCCACGCTTTACAGCGTGCTTTCCGCCCGCGGCAACTACACCGTTTTCGCTCCCACCAACGACGCCCTCGCAGCGTATGTCAACAAGGTTACGGCGGGAGCCAGCTCGGACGTGAATGCCCTTACCTATGAGCAGGCAAAGCATATCGCGCTGAACTGTATCATTGACAACGGTTCGAGCGAGGCCTATGAGACGGCTGACTTCCCCACGGACGGCACCAACTTCGCCCTTTCCACTTTGGGCGACCGCCGTATTTCGTGCACGAACGGCCAGAATCAGGCTACGCCCGAAGACCAGGACGACTACTATTTCATCACTTCCGACTCCGCAAAGGTCATCAGTGCCAATATGGAGGTATCCAATGGCGTGCTTCATATAGTAGACAAGGTCATCGCCCCGTCTACGAAGTCCGTCTACGACCTCATCTGCGATGCCGGCAATATGAAGATAATGTCCCGTCTGCTTGCCGTTACTCATTGGAGCGACTCCCTCGGTCTGCACACCGACGAGGAGGAGGCTTACATCACTGAGTATACGGACAACATCGGTCAGACGAAGCTTCAGCCGGCTCAGAGCACGAAGTACGAGTTTATGGACAAGCGGCTTATAAAGTTCACCGCTTTCTGCGAACCCGACGAAGTGTACCAGAATGAGTGGCAGTGCCCCGCTCCCGTGCTTGACGCCAACGGCAACATCACGGACGAAAGCTGGAGCGAGATATATGCCGTCATCAAAGACCGTTGCCAGACCCTGCTCGGCACTACTGCGGACGCAGACGACCCCACGAGCTATGACAATGCCGTGAACATATTTGTGGCAAGTCACCTTATGGAGGGCGGTGTGGCATACGACGCCTTCGTGCACCACTACAACGAGTATGGCTACAACTACGGTGCCGACAACCAGCACCCGCAGACCAGCAACTGCCCCGTAGACGTATGGGACTATTACGCTACGATGGGCAAGACCCCGTGTCTCCTCAAAGTGACGCAGCAGGCTACTACCTCCACTCTCGCCACGATTGACGACCCGGGAGGCATCTACCTCAACCGCGTCTGCAAGTACGACGATGCCATCAAGGGTACGTACGAGTTTGAGAAGCTCAAAGACAATGCCGACAATGTTCCCGGTCAGAACGGCCTGAACATCAAGATAGAGAGCGGTAACGGCAATTACAGCAACAACGCTGTAAACGGCTATTATTACCCCATTAAGCACATCTTGGTGTACAACGAGCGCACGCAGAGCATACTCGGTTCGGAGCGCATCCGCTTTGACATCACCACCACGCTTCCGGAGTTCGCCTCCAACGATATGCGCGGACGCAAGGTAGGCTATTTCCCCACCAATTATTTCAAGAACATCATCTGCAACAATGAGGCAGGTACGTTCTTCTATTCCCAGCACGGCTACAGCGGCTCGGGCGGTGGATGGAAAGACTACCAGGGTGACGAGATCAATGTGCTCGGACGTTATGACTTTACCTATCAGCTGCCTCCCGTGCCGGCAGACGGTACGTACGAAATCCGTATGGGTATTTCCAACAACTCCGTGCGCGGTATGGCCCAGCTCTATTTCGCTGAGGGCAACCCCAACAACACGCAGCCTATGGGTCTGCCTATCGACTTGCGTGAGACGATGGACATGATACCGGGTACGCCGTGGAAGTCTGACGACAATCTTGACGAGACCGCCATCCGTGAGGTTGACCGCAACCTGCGTAACGTGAGCTACATGAAAGGCCCGAAGTACATCTGCTTGACGGGTACGCCGGGTACTTCCATCCGAAACGTAGAGGGTAACTCCGGTGATGCCGGCGGTCTGCGCCGCATCCTCGCCACGAAAGAGATGAAGCGTGGCGTGAAGTACTACATCCGCTTCAAGTCCGCCCTCAGCAGCTCCACCACGCAGCTTTATGTGGACTACTTCGAGTTCACTCCCACCTCCGTGGTGAACGGAAGCGTGACAGAGGACGTTTGGTAAAGCAATATTCTTAAAGGATACAATCCATGAAATTCTTAGGATACAATATAGTGACAGGCAGCCTCCTTGGAGCAGCGATGCTCCTCGGGGCGGCCGCCTGCACCGACGACCATTACGACATCAAGACGGATGGCGCGGGCGCGGGTAACACCATTTGGCAGAATGTCCAGCAAAACCCCGAACTCACGGAGGTGGCTGACATCCTGCAGAAGATAAAGGTATACCGTCGCGAGAACGAGTCCAGCGACAAGTCTGGGCAGACCTATGCCGGGCTGCTTGACGCTTCGCAGTCGCTCACGTTCTATGCGCCGAAGAACGGCACGTTCGACTATGACGCAGTGAAGGCCGAGATAGAGGCCATCAATACGCTTCGTCAGGAGGCTGCCGCGCTTCCCGCTGGGACGGAGAAAGACCAGAAGGTGGACGAGGCGGACAACCGCGAGTATACGCTTGGCGTGCAGTTCGCCCAAAACCACATCGCGCGTTTCAACCACGAAAGCGACAAGGCAAGCCAAACCGTCTATCTGCTCAACTCCAAGGTATGCTACCTTGATGCCGGCAATGCCCAGTTCAACGGTGTCAAGATGGAGGGGACTTATCCCGCCTCCAATGGCGTGATGCATCTGCTTGACGGGCGCTCGCCTTTCTCGTACAATGTTTTCGACTACATGAAGTCGCACACGTCCATGTTCTCCAAGATATATGGCGTACTGAGCGACCCCGAGGTTGACAAGAACGAGTTCAGCGAGTCGCAGAGTATTCAGGGCACGATGAACAGCCAGGGACAGATGGTGTACGTGGACAGCGTCTACGTCAATTCCAACGCACTCCTTGACAACTCCCACGCCTACATCAAGAATGAGGACTCCCTCTACATAGCCGTGATTCCCACCGACCAGGCTTGGGACGCAGTTTACGGCAAGATAGAGAGCCTCTACAAGTACGGCAAGAGCTACAATATGAGCTACAACAGCGAGACGGGAAAGTACGACACGAAGAACCAGACTTTCAATGCCGACTCTCTGAAAGCTTACAACGCCAATCAGGCGCTCATCACCAATATGTACTTCTCGCCGGGCTATTTCCACCAGACATTCTCCCGTACAGACTCCGCCGGGATGATTAACTACGCGCTTTATGCAGACTCCCTGCGTTCTACGCGCGGCACGTATTTCTACAACCCCAATGCGAAGGGTGACGGCGAGAAAGCCGGACGCAATCCGCTTTTCGGTGCAGAGGGCGTGAAGCCTCTCAAGGCCTCCAACGGTTATATCTTCGCCATCGACGACTATGTATACGACTACACCTATGCTTACCAGCCCAAGAAAGAGATTACGCTCAACTATCTCGGACAGGTAGGGTTTGCCAACAGCGAACTCGGCGGCAAGGAGGTCATAACCCTCGTTGACGGAACCAACTGGAACAAGGATGTCACGGGCGAGGTAGAGGACAACCAGTATCTCTATCTCTATACGGAGAAGAACAAACGTGACGCATACTTGGAAATTCCCCTCCGCAACGTGCTGAGCGGAAAATACCGCGTCAAGGCAGTGCTTCTCCCCAACCGCATCTGCACCGACAATATGTGGATAACGGAAGAGAAGGATGAGGAGACGGACGAAACCGTAGAGACGGAGACGATGCAGGAGACGGTGTTCCACTGCGCCATCTACGATGACGAAAACACAAAGGCCATCGCCGAGACAAAGGATATCTCTGTCAGCGACGAAGCCGTCGAGACGAAAGTGCTGATAGACGAGGTGACGTTCGCAAAGTGCTACGACGGACTGCCCTCCACCATAAGCAACTCTTTCCCCGTGCTGCGCCTCACCTTGCCGCGCGGTAACAAGTATCGTCCCGGCGACCACAGCCGTTACGGCCTTAGCATCGCCAAGATTGTGCTTGAGCCGATACACGAGTAGCCCCTTGTTAACTAAAAATCTCAGGAAATGAACAACAATAAGAAAATACACTTGATGCAAGGAGCGCTCCGGGCAGGCGTATGTCTGTTTATGGTGTCGGGTGCTTGCGTCCTTTCGGCCCAGACGCCGGACGAGGGCGTGCCCGCGGCACAGGAAGCTCCGGCGAAGCCCGCTCCCAAGAAGCGTGCCGCCGCCCCCAAGTACAAGATGAAGGAGGTTTCCGGATATGTGTTTGACGGGGCTACCGGCAAGCCTGTGGCAGGCGTGAAGGTGCAGGCACTCAACAACCGCTACTATTCCGCGCTCACCGACGAGGACGGAAAGTATACGGTAAAGGTGCCCGTCTTTGTAGACGCTCTCTATATAAGCATTGACGACGGAAGCTACAATTCTGCCCAGCTTGCCATAAAGGGTGCAGAGGGACAGAACGTCAAGCTCAACTCCGGGATGAACGCCGAGTTCTTCACCAACGGGACGGCGATGAGCAACAACCAGAAAATGGTCTTGAACGAGCCCAACGCCATCACCGTAGAGGAGGAAATCGAAAAAGGCCTTGGCGGAGCCGTTCGCACCATCAACCGCGGCGGTATGCCCGGACAGGGTGCGGCGATGTTCCTCAATGGTCTGAACTCGCTCAACACCAACGCCCAGCCGCTCGTCATTGTGGACGGCGTGATGATAGACATGCAGTACGACCGTTCTACGCTGCACACCGGTTTCGTCAACAACGTGCTTAGCATTGTCGACCCCGACGACATCGAGAGCGTAGAGGTCGTAAAGAACGGTACGTCGCTTTACGGCGCGAAGGGCGGCAACGGCGTTTTGCTCATCACCACCAAGCGCGGCAAGAGCATGGTTACGCGCATCAACTTCCGCGCGTACGGCGGCTACGAGCTGCAGCCGGACCGCATCCAGATGATGAACGCGAGCCAGTACCGCAACTACTTCACCGAGCTGCTCGGTACGCTGCCCGACAAGAAAGCGCCCAGCAGCACGTTCACGGTGCCGTTCCTCAACGAAGACCCCAGCTATTTCTACTATCCTCTCTATCACAATGACACCGACTGGCAGGAGGGACTCTATCACGATGTCTTCACGCAGAACTACAAGGTGTCCGTAGAGGGTGGCGACGACATAGCTATGTACAACCTCTCTCTGGGCTATACAAAGGCAGACGCTACGGCGAAGAGCAACAATTTTGACCGCTTGAACATCCGCTTCAATACGGACATCGTGCTTTTCCCGAAGCTCACCTCCGCCATCGACTTCTCCTACGCCCGCAACACGTACAAGATGCGTGACAACGGCTGGGCAGAGAGCTATGACAACAGCAACATTGCTTCGCCCAACGTGCTTGGACTCATCCAGACACCGTTCATTAGCAAGTACGCCCATTTCGTCAACTACGACAATGGCAGCCTCAACCTCGTCTCCACCGACAAGGTATACTCGGGCAAGGTATACTCGGACAGCAACAACCCGTTCTCTTTCGCTACGGGCTACGGCTACGACGCGCTTGTGAATCCCTACTGGGTACTTGAAAACGGCGAGGGCGACAACAAAAACTACATGGAGCAGACGCAGTTCAACCTGAACGTTGCTCCCAAGTACCAGATCAACCGCTACCTCTCGCTGAACGACCGCTTCAGCTACATCCTCAACCGTGTGAACGAGCGGTACTACCTTCCTTACAACGGCACGCCGCCCAAGACCATCGACGGCGTGGGTGACGTGACGAGCGTCGTGAGCTCGCAGTTTGCCAAGGAGACCACGCTCTTCAACAATTTCTATGTTGACTGGAACCGCGCTTTCGGCGCGCACAGCGTGCATGTACTCGGTGGCTTCCGCCTCGCTTCCTATTCGTACGGCAACAGCTATGTCACGGGTTACAACAACACCAATGACAAGCAGCCCAACATGTCGTACGGTCTGCAGCACAAGACCTACGGCGGCGCCAACGACAACTGGATGAACCTCTCCTACTACTTGCAGGCAGAGTACAATTACCGCAACAAGTACTTCCTCACGGCAGGTACTACGATGGAGGCATCCTCGCGTTTCGGTAAGGAAGCCGATGCCGGCATCAAGCTCTGCGGCGTGACTTGGGGTCTCTTCCCCTCTGTGCAGGCAGCTTGGCTCATCTCTTCCGAGAAGTGGTTCAAGGCTCCCGGCATAGACTATTTGAAGCTCACTGCCGGCTATGAGGAGAGCGGCAACGACAACATCGACTACTACGCAACCCGCACCTACTTCGAGAACACCAAGTTCATGGATGTGGCCACCTCGCTCGTGCTGAAAAACATCCAGAACCAGAAGCTGCAGTGGGAAACCACGCACCGCTTCAACGTAGGCTTGCAGGCAAGCATGCTGCACAACCGCTTGAACTTTGGCGTAGAGTTCTTCCACAGCAAGACTACCGACCTCCTTACGAAGAAAGCCGTGAGCGACATCACCGGTCTTTCTTCCATGTGGACCAACGACGGCGAACTCAAGAATACGGGCGTAGACCTTACCGTCAACGCTATGCTTCTTGAGCGCAAGGACTGGCGCTGGCAGGCTGGCTTCTCCATCGGGCACTACCGCAACGAGATCACGAAGCTCCCCAGCAGCGACCTCAACACCATCAAGACCTACGCGCTCGACGCCAACGGCAAGAAGGTAGAGTCCTCGTTGCAGACGATGCAGGGCTACACGTCCTCCGTCTACGGCACCAACAACGTGCTGACGGCAGTGGGACACGCTGCAGGCATGTTCTACGGCTACAAGACGTCCGGCGTGTTCTCCACCGATGCCGAGGCTGCAAATGCCGGCAAGTACGGTTACCTGCGCTATCCGACAGGCATATCGCAGACCCCTTACCGCAATTTCAAGGCAGGCGACGTACACTTCGTTGACCAGAACGGTGACGGCTGGATAAGCGAGGCCGACATGGTAGTGATTGGCGACCCCAATCCCGACATCTACGGCAATATCTACACCTCCCTGCAGTGGAAGGACCTCAAGCTTGACGTAAACTTCAAGTACTCCCTCGGCAACGACGTGTACAACTACCAGCGTTCGCAGCTCGAGTCCGGCAACAATGTCTGGAACCAGACAACGGCTATGGTCAACCGCTGGCGCTACGAGGGACAGGTTACCGACGTGCCCCGCGTGATGGACACCACGTCCGACCAGTGGGTCAACAACGAGCGCTTCTCCGACCGCTGGATAGAGGACGGCTCGTACCTCAAGCTCAAGAGCGTGCGCCTTACGTACAAGGTGCCCGTGCACCTCAGCTGGCTGCAGGGACTCTCCGTATGGGGTGAGGCCAACAACCTCTTCACCATCACGAAGTACACGGGCAGCGACCCCGAGTTCTCCTGTGGCAACAGCGTGCTCTACCAGGGCATTGACACGGGTTACCTCACGCAGGGCCGCCGCTTCAACTTAGGTGTGACTATAAGCCTGTAACGTACCTTTACCATTCTCAGCCGGAAGCCGGGCGAAATGCCCGCGCGTCCTGTCCCGAAAGGGCGGGGGAGCGGGTCTCCCGAGCTTCCCGGCTGCGAAACAAAAGCAAAGACAATGAAACATCATTCTATATTAAGTCTCTTCGTCGGCCTCTTGGGACTTGGTGCCGCCACCACGTCCTGCGAGGACATGCTGACCCCGGACATGGATCGTTACGCGACGGAATACAGCGGTAAGGATACGGTCTATTTCTATCAGGGCATATTGTCCAACGTGCAGGACATGGTGGAGCAGAACATCCTTTTGGGTGACATCCGCAGCGACCTTGCCGACACCACGATGTACTCCAGCGACTCCATCGCCAGCATCGCCACTTTCGACCGCCAGATAGACGGCGACAACGGCCTGCTGAACCGTGCCGCGTACTACAAGGTCATCAACCAGTGCAACTTCTACCTTGACAAGGCAGACGTGACTGCGCAGAAAAACAATATCCGCTATATGACGAGCGAGTATGCCCAGGTGCTCAACATCCGCGCCTGGACCTATCTCCAGCTCGTCCAGACCTACGGGCGCGTTCCGTTTATCACGAAGCCCGTCGACAATGCCAACACGGGCTGGGAAACCAATCCTGAGGCTTGGGCTACGGCCGACAATCTCGTCGACCTGCTGCGGAGCGACCTCGTGACGGCGAAAGCCTACGAGTACAACAACGAGAACAGCAATACGTCCACTTACAAGTTCCCCAACTACGGTCCTTACAAGACGGGCGGTACGCTCAACATCCCGAGCGCCAATGTCTGCTTCTACTCGGACATCATCCTCGGCGACCTCTATCTGCTCCGCGGCGCAGGGCAGAGCGACTACGTGAATGCCGCAACCTGCTACCACAACTATCTGGTGCAGAACAAAGCCTCTGTCGCTACCGGTACTGCAGCCACTGTGTCCGAGCGCGGCTTCAGCTCGTCCAACAAGACGTACAGCTATTCTACGGACAACTGGATTTCAAGCATATTCCCGGGTTCGTCGCTTGGCACGGACGTGCTGACGGTAGCTCCCTCTGCCGCCAACGGTGACTTCGGAAAAGTGCTTGACAGCAGTGTGCAGATTTACGGCTTCGACCCCACTTCGAGCAACAGCACCACCACGGACGACTCTTCTACGGGCGAAAGCACCACCACCTCTTCCGGTCAGGTGTCCTTGAAGATCAACTACAAGTCGCGCCAGATTGCCCCCTCGCAGGCGTACATCAATCTTAGCCAGTCGCAGCTCTACACCAAGTCCACCATCTCCAACAGCGTGGTGACTAACACAGAGTACTACGAAAAGTGCGGCGACGCCCGCCTTATGGCTACCGCTCCCTATTTCACCACCAACAACGGTACGGAGCGTTACGTCATCAAGGAAGGCCCTGCCAGCGTGGGCAGCAACGGCTACGCGAGCGGCGCGTCCTTCAAGTACTACAAGACGCTCTACCGCAACCGCCAGGTGTACCTGCGCTATGCCGAGGCCATCAATCGCGCCGGCTTCCCGCGCATGGCTTATGCCGTTTTGCGCGACGGTCTCAACTACAACAAGATGCCGCTTCTCATGAACGACTCTATCCGCTACAATGCGGACAGCACGGAGCAGCACCGCGTATGCTACCTTGAGACCAACGCAACGGAGGAGGCTTACAACACCGACTGGATAGGCATCGACGAGCTTCGCCGTGCCGCCCAGATTGTCAACACCGCCTCCACGTCCTCCAACAGCTACCTTGACTACCTTGACTTCTTCTCTGAGGTGAACAAGAATACCACCAACGGAGGTATCCACAGCCTTGGCAGCGGTACGTCTACGGTGAAGGACTCCCTTTGCTCCTATCAGTACATCGTGGCACAGCGCATGCTTGACGAGGCCGCCCGTCTCAATGGCGGGATCGTGCCCTCCTCTGTCAGCATAAAGGCAGCTGCACTCATCAACGAGTGGAGCAACCCCGCCACTTCGCAGGACGAGGAAAGCACCCCCAAGCAGTGCGACGAAGACGAAGTCAATGCAGTGGAGACGCTCATCCTTGACGAGATGGCTCTTGAGACCGCTTTTGAGGGCACGCGTATGGCCGACCTCATCCGTGTAGCCCGTCACAAGAATACGGCAGACGGAAGCGGCAACGAGTGGCTGGCATGGAAGATAGCCCGCCGTTCGCTCAACTGCGCACCCTACGCCAATGTCACCGACAAGGGCAACAGCCGTCTGTACAACCTCTTGCTCACGCCGGACAACTGGTATCTGCGCAACCCCGAGTATTGATTTGCGAAAACAGCCCCGTCCGCGATGGTGCAGCCTCTCTTAGGCGGCGAATGGCGGAGTGGGCAGGAAACGATAAAAAAGAGAGCGGGCGCACACGGAGACGTGTGCGCCCGCTCCGCTTTTGTCTGGCCATCGCAAGATTGCGGTTTCGTTTCCGCCATTCATAGTTCGCCTTATGCGATTTCTCGTTCCGCCATTCGCTATTTTGCCTTCCGCCCTTTTTTGCTGGCAAAAAGATTGTTGTGCGGCAAGTTTCGCATATATTTGCAAATGAGCCGTGTCCTTGTGGTTGCACATTGTCTCCCGCGCGTCCTTTCCCGGCTTGGAGGAAAGGGCGGAGCGGCACGGCGTTCCCGATATTACCTTTACCAAAACCCACAGCTATGATTAGAGTAAAGAAAATGCTTGCCGTCTTTGCCTTCGCGCTATCGGCGGCTGCCGCTTATGCCGGCTCAGAGTCAGGAGTGACCGTGTTGCTGCGTGACGGCGGAAAGGTCAGCTTCGCCTTTACGGAAAAGCCCGTGATGGGGCTCACGTCCGATGGCCTCAAGATAAGCGCCGAGGGAAAGGACGCGGTGTCCTACCTTTTTGCCGACGTGCAGCGTTTCTACTTTGAGGACGACATAGACAGCGGCATTTCCTCTGTCTCCGGGGGCGAGTCGACGCACGCCGTGTTCTCCTACGCTGACGGCAGCCTGCACGTGTCGGGACTTCCCGCCGGTACGGCAGTGCGCGTCTATACCGCCGACGGAAAGACCGTCTTGAACGGCGTGTCCGATGCCGACGGAAAAGCTTCGATAAGCCTCTCTGCGCAGCCCTCCGGCGTGTATGTGGTGGGCGTAAACGGCGGTACGGGCTTCAAGCTGCAAAAGAAGTAGCGACAGCCCCGCGCCCGCGTAGGCGTTCCTGCGTCTCAAACAAGAAGCCCTCGCGTCCATTCAGGAGGTCTCTGCACCCGTTTGAGGCAAGTCAGCGCCCGCGCTAATCGGTAAGCGCCCGTGCAAGACGCCCGGCGCATTTGCAGAATGCTGCCGCTTTTGCGCCGCGCGTCCAGTATTTTTGCTGTTTCGGTCAGCCTAATCACCGTAAGCGGCGGGGCGTCCCCGCCCCCCGACAGAAACACAACACACACAACCGGCTATGAAAAGACTTTACACAACACTTCTTTCGCTGCTGCTCCTTGCGCTCGCGCTTCCCGTAGAGGCGCAGGACAAGGTGGTGGTATGGAAAAAGAACGGAGAGAAAATATCCGTTCCCCTTTCCGACCTGCACCGCGTGACCTTCTCTTCCGTCACCGATGACGAGGACGGCAAAGTGGTCAACGGCCACGCCTTCATTGACCTCGGACTCCCCTCCGGCACGCTTTGGGCGGCCTGCAATGTGGGGGCAGAAGAGCCTGCCGGGCTTGGCAGCTACTTCGCCTGGGGCGAGACGAGCGTAAAGGACGTGTACGAAACCACCAACAGCGTGTGGTATGACACCGACTATCCCTACGACGTGCTGTCCGCCGAGCACGATGCCGCCACCGCCGCGTGGGGCGCGCCCTGCCGTCTGCCGACCGTCGAGGAGTACACCGAGCTTTACCAAAACTGCACCTGGACCTGGAAAGTCAATTACAGCGGCTCCAAGGTCAACGGTTTCCTTGCCACGAGCGACATCAACGGCAAATCCGTATTCTTCCCCGCCGCCGGCTTGAAGTACAGCGACGAGGTAGATTTTGCCCTCGGCACGGGCGGCGACTATTGGTCCGCCTCGAGCTTCTACGACGGGAGCAACAAGGGCGGCTATGCCTTTGAGTTCAGCTACGACATCGACAACAACTCCACCATCGTCCTTCCCGGCCAATGGTACTGGCGCTGCTACGGTTTCTCCGTGCGGGCCGTGACGCGTTGAATGTGCCGTGCATGCGGCAGCCCGTCCCTCTTGGGTGACGGGCGCGGCGATGCAATTCGGCTCTTAATGAAAACAACAACGGATTTGTGCAGAAAACTTCCGTTTTCACGCCCCCGCAGCGATAACGCCGCCCGGTTAGACACAGTCGGTGCGCTCCAGTCCGACACGGGCATCAGGCTGCGGCGCTGATAAGGCGGGAAGCGGACGGGCTGCAATTCCTCCCCAAATACAGAAATCCATGCGTAGACTATACACATTACTGCTATCCCTCTTGCTCCTCCCGGCGGTGTCCGCCGTGGCGCAGGAGCAAAGAATGTATCTCCTCCGCCAGAGCGGCGAGGTGATAATTTCGCTGCCCGTCTCCGAGGTGGACAGCGTCACGTTTGCCGCGTCCGACGGCGACAACAGCCATGTGATAAACGGGCACAACTTCGTTGACCTCGGCCTTCCCTCCGGCACGCTCTGGGCAAGCTGCAACGTGGGTGCGGAGAATGACACCGAGGACGGCGACTTCTTCCCCTGGGGCGAGCCGTCTCCCAACAAGAAGTCGACCGAGCGCACAGCAAAATGGCACAAGGTGACCTACCCCTATGACGTGCTGACGGCGGAAGACGACGCCGCCACCGCACAGTGGGGCGCGCCGTGCCGCATGCCTACCAAGGCAGACGTGATAGAGCTGCTTGACACCGACAACACCCGCTGCACGTGGACGGACAACTACAACGGCTCCGGCGTCAAAGGCTACATCGTCGAGAGCGTGCGCAATGGCAATAAAGTCTTTTTCTCCGCCTCCGGCATCTACTACAACGGCAAGCAGATGGGGCAGGGGACATACTGTATGTACTGGACCTCGTCCCCCTACGCCGAGCCCGGCATGACCGCCTACGTGGACGAGGGAGCGTGGAAGCTCACCTTCGTGGACACCTACCAGAATTTCACCGCAGAGACGTGGGGCTTCCGCAGCGATGCCTCTAACGTGCGTGCCGTGGTGCGCTGACAGTCCCTTTCAAGTCGTTTTGCGATTGGCATTTTTGGCGGATTGCCATCCGCAGATGCCTTTTGGGACGATTTGGAAAAGCTCGGAAAATTTCGTATCTTTGTGATGTAAAAGGGAGGGTATGCATACGGAGCATACCCTCCCTTTTGTATTGTTGATTACCAACGACTTACGAAGACAAAAAGTGTACATCCCGTCGCTACGGGGCCGGTCTTGGCCGCTACTGCCCCCATTCCCGTCGCGAGAAAGTCCCTTTCCGTGTCCCGGAAGTCCGTATCCGGCTTCCCGAAGCTTTGGTCCCAGGTTAATAATGCTTAAAGTTTTGCGCCGGACGCCGGTTTTCGATTGGTCAATTTTTCCTTTTGCACACATTGCCGCGCTATGCAACGCGCAGCGGCGCGGCAGGCGCGGCGCATAGATACGAAAAGCTTTCGTACCTTTGCATTTCAGGAAATGCGCCGGCGCGTGCACGCGCGGCGGGAAAGCCACAGACACCCAGACATCCAGACGAAATGGAAAAAAGCGACAGCATAGTCATCATCCCTACCTACAACGAGCGGGAGAACATAGAAAAGATAATACGCGCCGTGACGGCACTGCCGCACGGCTTCCACGTGCTGGTGATAGACGACGGGTCGCCCGACGGCACCGCCGCCATCGTGAAGGGGCTGCAGGCGACGGATTTCCCCCACGAGCTGCACCTCGTCGAGCGTGCGGGCAAGCAGGGGCTTGGCACGGCCTACATTGCCGGCTTCAAGTGGGCGCTTGAGCGCGGCTACGAGTACATCTTCGAGATGGACGCCGATTTCAGCCACGACCCCGCCGACCTTCCGCGCCTCTACGCCGCGTGCGCCGAGGAGGGCTATGACGTGTCCATAGGCTCGCGCTACGTCAGCGGCGTGAACGTGGTCAACTGGCCCATGGGGCGCGTGCTGATGAG
Source organism: Alloprevotella sp. (assembly GCA_963651485.1). GTDB lineage: Bacteria > Bacteroidota > Bacteroidia > Bacteroidales > Bacteroidaceae > Alloprevotella. Next base: position 248,416 of record CAVJPT010000002.1, read on the forward strand.
CTACTACGCCTCCAAGTACGTGCGCCTCGTGACCGGCGTGCCTATCCACGACACCACGGCGGGCTTCAAGTGCTACCGCCGCCGCGTGCTGGAGACGATAGACCTCGATGCCATCCGCTTTAAGGGCTATGCCTTCCAGATAGAGATGAAGTACACGGCCTACCGCCTCGGTTTCCGCATCAAGGAAGTGCCCGTCATTTTCGTCAACCGGCGCGAGGGCGTCAGCAAGATGAGCGGCGGCATTTTCGGGGAAGCCCTTTTCGGCGTGGTGCGCCTGCGCCTCGCCGCCCTTCGCGGGCAGATAAAGCCCCGTGCCGGCAAGGGAGGCAACAGCGCAAAGTGAGCCGCGTGCGGCGCGCCAGCGCCGCGGCAAGTAACGGAAAACATACAAAGATGCATCAGCGCATACAGATAAAAAACGCCGTCATCGTCAACGAGGGGCGGCGTTTTGCCGGTACGCTCGTCATCGACGACGACCGCATCGACGAGATATTGGAGGGCGGCGCAGAGCCGTCCATTCCCGTGGACGAAACCATAGACGCGTCGGGCTGCTATCTGCTGCCCGGCGTGATAGACACCCATGTCCATTTCCGCGACCCCGGCTTCACCGCCAAGGGCGACTTCTGCTCGGAAAGCCGTGCGGCGGCCGCAGGCGGCGTGACCACCGTCTTCGATATGCCCAACACCTCGCCGCAGACCACCACCGAGCGGGCACTTGAAGAAAAGTTTGCCGTGGCTGCCGCGAAGAGCGTGGTAAACTACGGTTTCCTTTTCGGAGCGACGGCGGGCAACGCCTACACCTTGGGACGGCTCAACTGCCGGCGCGTGGCGGGCGTGAAACTCTTTATGGGCTCCACTACCGGCAATATGCTCGTGAGCGACCCGCGCGCCCTTGAAGCCATCTTCGAGCAGACCTCGCTGCCCATCGTGGCGCACTGCGAAGACCCGAAGATTGTCTCCGCCGCAATGGAGCGCGCGAAGGCCGCCTACGGCGACGACCCCGCCGTGTGCCACCATCCCGAGATACGCTCGGAGGAAGCCTGCATGCGCTCCACCTCTGCCGCCATCGCGTTTGCCCGCCGTTACGGGAAGAGGCTGCACGTGGCGCACGTCACCACTGCCCGCGAGCTCGAGCTCTTCGCACCCGACGACGCGCTCGTCACGGCAGAGGCCTGCGTGGGCCATCTTCTCTTCTCCTCTGACGATTATGCCCGCCTCGGCACGCGCATAAAGGTGAACCCCGCCGTCAAGACGCCCGCCGACCGAGACGCACTCCGCGCCGCCCTCACCGACGGACGCGTGTACAGCGTAGCCACCGACCACGCCCCGCACCGCCTCGCCGAGAAGGTAGGCGGCTGCGCCCGCGCTGCTTCGGGAATGCCCATGATACAGTTTTCGCTCGTCTCCATGCTTGAGCTCGTAGACAAAGGCGTGCTTTCGCTCGAGCGGCTTGTGGAGCTGATGTGCCACCGCCCCGCCGACCTTTTCAGCGTTGAGAACCGTGGCTACCTGCGCGAGGGCTACAAGGCAGACATCGTGATGGTGCGTCCCGGCGCTCCGTGGACGCTCACCCCCAACCGCATCCAAAGCCGCTGCAACTGGAGTCCGCTCGAGGGGCACACTTTCCGCTGGCGCGTCGAGCGCACCTTCTGCAACGGCTTCCCCATCTTCAACCGCGGGCACGTCACCGACGAGAAATACCGCGGGCAAGCCGTCTGCTACAACCGCTGACCCCGCCGCTCTGGCTGCGGCAAGGCACGGCAGAAAATACGGATACAGGAAAAAAGACAAAATGCGATTTCTTTACAAGACATACCAGCTCTTTGTGGCACTGCCCGTCATACTTGTGGCGACGGTGCTCACCGCAGTGGTCACGATAGTAGGCTCGTTTGTGGGCAGCGCCCATTTCTGGGGCTACTACCCGGGGCGGCTGTGGTCGAAGGTGATATGCCGCGTGCTGCTGCTCCCCATTCGCGTAGAGGGGCGCGAGCTGCTCGACCGCCGTCAGAGCTACGTCTTCGTGGCAAACCACCAGGGCCCGATGGATATCTTCCTCGTCTACGGCTATCTTGGGCGCAACTTCAAATGGATGATGAAGAAAGCGCTCCGGCGCATGCCCCTTGTGGGCTATGCCTGCCTCAAGGCCCGCCACATCTTCGTGGACAAAAGCGGTCCGAAGAAGATACAGGAAACCATCGACCACGCCCGCGCCACCTTGCAGGGCGGCACGTCGCTTGTGGTGTTTCCAGAGGGTGCGCGCACCTTTACGGGCCATATGGGCGTTTTCCGCAAAGGTGCATTCCAGCTTGCCGACGAGCTGCAGCTGCCCGTCGTGCCCGTCACGATAGACGGCTCTTTTGACGTGCTGACGCGCATGGCGGGGCTCGACTTCGTGCACTGGCATCCTATGCGGCTCGTCATCCACCAGCCCATTCTCCCCACTTCGCGCGGGACAGAGGACGTGCGCCGTACGATGGAGGAGGCCTACCGCGTCATAATGGACGACCTTCCCCCCAAGTACCAGGGCTACGTGAAGAACGAAGACCAGTAAAACTATCACGGTGCGGCGGCAGGGCAAGCCCTTGCCGCCGCCGTTGTTTGTCACCATTAAAAGAATTCCTGCGTTTTGTCCGAAACATACCCCACACGCCAGTACCGCCGCCTGCAGCGGCAAGTGTCCGCCGCGGTGAAGAAATACTCGCTGCTCGCCCCGGGCGACAAAGTGCTTATAGGGCTTTCCGGCGGCAAGGATTCGCTAGCCTTGCTCGAGCTTCTGGCACGCATGCGCATGCGCCTCAACCGCAACTTCGACATCGTGGCATTGCACGTGCGGATGGACAACGTGGACTACCGCACCGACGACAGCTACCTCGCCGACTTCGCCCGCTCGCTCGAAGTGCCGCTGCACGTGCTGCGAACCGGTTTCGAAGAAGACCGGAAGACGGGGCGCACGCCCTGTTTCCTCTGCTCGTGGACGCGCCGCAAGCTGCTCTTTGAAAAGGCGCAGGAGTGGGGGTGCGGCAAGATTGCGCTCGGCCACCACCGCGACGACATACTGCGCACCGCGCTGATGAACCTTGCCTTCAACGGCTCGTTTGCCACGATGCCCGTGCGTATGGAGATGGACAAATTCCCGGTCACCATCATACGCCCCCTTGCCTTGGTCGCCGAAGACGCGCTGCGCGAGTGGGCGGCCCTGCGCGGCTACCGCAAGCTGGAGAAAGTGTGCCCCCACGACGGCGATTCCGCCCGTGCGGGGGTAGGGGAGGTGGAAGAGGCTCTGCTCCGGCTCAATCCCGAAAGCCGCCAAAGCCTTTGGCACGCTTTGGAGAAGGCCGGCGCTTTGCAACACTTGCGCGTGTCTCCTCCTGCTTCGGAGGGCTGACGCGCCGGTGCTCGGCGCATAAGGCGGCGAAAGGTGCGCGGGACAATCCCTCCCACATTTCCCGTCAAGTGTTACGAATTTCCGACTTGTAAAAATCGCGCTGATTTTTTAAACAGATTTTTACCTTTCCGTCTTGCCCGCCGTTAAGCGAAAAGTTTAACTTTGCGGTCGTGTAAAAAGAGCGGGAAGCCCCTTCGGCGGACAGCCCCTTTTTACCGGAAAAGGAAGAAAAAGCTACTATATAACGACAATGAGCGAAAAGAGCGTAAAGACAGGCTACATCTCTCAGATTATAGGTCCTGTGGTAGACGTGGCGTTTGAGACGGGCGGCCGCCCGGCCTCCGAAGTGCTGCCGCGCATCCACGAGGCGCTGGAGGTGACACACCCTGACGGGCGAAAGATAGTGATCGAGGTGCAGCAGCACATCGGCGAGGACACCGTGCGCACTGTGGCTATGGACAATACCGACGGACTGCGCCGCGGTCTCGAAGTAGTGGCGCTCGGCGCGCCGATATCCATGCCGGTGGGCAACCAGATAAAGGGCCGCATGATGAACGTGACGGGCGACGCCATAGACGGACTGCAGACGCTCGACAAAAGTGCGGGCGCATACCCCATCCACCGCGAAGCCCCCAAGTTTGAGGACTTGAAGACCAGTACCGAGGTGCTTTACACGGGCATCAAGGTGATAGACCTGCTCGAGCCTTATGCCAAGGGCGGAAAGGTAGGACTCTTCGGCGGCGCGGGCGTAGGAAAGACCGTGCTCATCATGGAGCTCATCAACAATATCGCCAAAGGCCATGACGGCTTCTCCGTCTTCGCCGGAGTGGGAGAGCGTACCCGCGAGGGCAACGACCTGCTGCGCGAAATGATAGAAAGCGGCGTGGTGAAATACGGAAAGGAATTCCAGGAGGCTATGGAACGCGGCGAATGGGACCTCTCCAAAGTGGACTACAAGGAAGTGGAGAAGAGCCAGGCAACGCTTGTCTACGGACAGATGAACGAGCCGCCCGGAGCCCGCTCCTCGGTTGCGCTTTCCGGCCTCTCCATCGCGGAGAGCTTCCGCGACGCGGGCGCAAAGGACGGCAAGACCTCTGACATACTTTTCTTCATCGACAACATCTTCCGCTTCACGCAGGCCGGCTCCGAGGTTTCCGCCCTCTTGGGACGAATGCCTTCCGCCGTGGGATACCAGCCGACGCTGGCAAGCGAGATGGGCGCGATGCAGGAGCGCATCACTTCCACGAAGAACGGCTCCATCACCTCCATACAGGCCGTGTATGTGCCGGCGGACGACCTTACCGACCCCGCCCCCGCTACCACTTTCACGCACCTTGACGCCACGACGGTGCTGAGCCGAAAGATTACGGAGCTGGGCATCTACCCCGCCGTAGACCCGCTCGACTCCACCTCGCGCATCCTTGACCCCAACGTCATAGGCGAGGCGCACTACAACTGCGCGCAGCGCGTGAAGCAGATTTTGCAGAAGTACAAAGAGCTGCAGGACATCATCGCCATTCTGGGTATGGACGAGCTTTCCGACGAGGACCGCCTTACCGTCAACCGCGCCCGCCGCGTGCAGCGTTTCCTCAGCCAGCCTTTCACGGTGGCAGAGAAGTTTACCGGCGTGCCCGGCGTGATGGTGCCCATAGACGAGGTGATACGCGGCTTCAACATGATTTTGGACGGCGAGGTGGACGACCTGCCCGAGCAGGCATTCCTCAACGTCGGCACAATCGACGACGCCATAGAGAAAGGCAAGAAACTCCTGTCCCGCGCTGAGGCGTAAGCCGCGCGTGAGAGAGGCTTTGCAAAAGAGAGAATTACGCGACTATGAAAGTGACAGTAGTCTCACCGGAGAAGACGCTCTATACGGGCGAGGCGGAGGGCGTGAAGCTCCCCGGCGAACTCGGGCGCTTCGAGGTACTCGAAAACCACGCTCCGCTCATCTCTACCCTTGTGCAGGGAAGCGTGCAGTGCCGGGGCGGCGAGGGCTTCTCGGTGGAAATAAAAGGCGGCTTCGTGGAGGTGGCACGAAACGAAGTGTCCGTCTGCGTGGAACTCTGAACGGGGAGAACGTATGACGAAAGACGCGCTCGGCCGCACGGCGGCCAAATGCCTCGCCGCTGAGGCTGCATTGTATGCGCTGGCATGCGCGGCAGTATATGCCGTTTTCGGCGCACTGCAAAGCCAGGGAGCGGCCGGCGCCGCAACCTTGTCGGCGATGGCGACGCTTCTGCTGCTCGACGCAGCGGGCTGCCTCTTTTGCCTGCGGCTGGCGCGGCGCGGCGGAAAAAGCCTCTTGGGCTTCTACCTGCTCAGCAAAGTGGTGAAGCTCTTTGTCGCCATCGCGGCGGTGACGCTCTACGGAGTGCTGTCCGTCCCGGGACTACTCTCTTTCGCCGTCATAGTCTTCGTTTTCTATGTCATCGGACTTTCGTCCACTTCGGTGTTCTACGCCTTGGTGGAGCGACATTTGAAGAATAAGTGATGAGACACACATTTATACACAAGATATGCAATAGGCCGCTTCTCGCGCTCCTGCTGCTGCTCTCGGCATTCGCCGCCGCGCGTCCCGCAATGGCGGAAGAGGGCGGAGTGGACGTGAAGGAAATAGTGCTGGGGCATATGAGCGACGCCTACGACTGGCACATCACCACGTGGCGCGGACACCATATCTCTATACCGTTGCCCGTCATCGTGCGCGGCGAGGACGGCACTTGGCACGTGTTCAGTTCGGCACGTTTCCACGAAAGCGCGGACGGCACGTACGAGGGTTTCTACCTCAACGAGGAAGCGAACGGCAAAATCTACGAGCGCACGGCAGACGGGCGCAGCGTGAAGCCCTACGATTTCAGCATAACGAAAGACGTGGTGCAGATATGGATTGTGGTGGTGCTGATGGCCTTTATCTTCATAGGCTCGGCACGCTGGTACAAGGGACGCAAAGCCGGCGACGAAGCGCCCAAGGGAGGCGTGGGACTGGTGGAGATGTTTGTCATGTACATCAACGATGACGTGATACGCCCCTCCATCGGCGAGAAGCACTACCGCCCGTACGCGCCCTATCTGCTGACGGCTTTCTTCTTCATCTTTATCACCAACCTCTTGGGGCTGCTGCCCATCTTCCCCGGCGGGGCGAACATAACGGGCAACATCAACATCACTTTCTTCCTCGCCGTCTGCACGATGCTCCTCGTGAACCTCTTCGGCAACCGCGAGTACTGGAAAGAGATATTCTGGCCGCCCGTGCCTACGTGGCTTAAAGTGCCGGCACCCATTATGCCCATCGTGGAGCTCTTCGGCATCTTCACAAAGCCGTTTGCCTTGATGGTGCGACTCTTCGCCAACATGATGGGCGGGCACGCAATCATCCTCTCGCTTACCTGCGTCATCTTCATCACCTGCCGACTCGGCGCGGTGATAGGAGCGCCGCTTTCCATCGTGAGCTTCCTCCTGATGATATTCATGAACTGCCTCGAACTGCTCGTGGCTTTCATCCAGGCGTACGTCTTTACGATGCTCAGCGCGGTGTTCATAGGACTGGCGCACCCCGAACACGAACATTAAGCCGCGTCACCCGCAGAGCGTAGATGCAGCAAGCCGAAAGAGAACAAACAGAAATCAAACAATCAACTTTAAATACCAGACAACATGTTTTTACTCGCATTGTTAGAAGCAGCAGGAATCGCTAAGGTAGGCGCCGGTCTTGGCGCAGGTTTGGCCGCTATCGCAGCCGGCATCGGCATCGGCCGCATCGGCGGCTCGGCAATGGACGCCATAGCACGCCAGCCGGAGTCGACGGGCGACATCCGCACCAATATGATCATCGTTGCGGCACTCGTCGAGGGTGTGGCGCTCTTCGCGGTGATTGTGTGCCTGCTCTGCCTCTTCCTCTAATAGGGAGAAGCTGACGGAAGTCCGCCCCGCCCAGTGTCCGCCGTACGTCTTTGGCGGCTTGCGGGCAAGTAGCCTAAAAGGCCTGCGGGGCAAACGGACTGACAGCAAAACAAAACGGCGGCGGCCGCGTGCGCGTCCCAAGGATGGGCGCGGCCGCCGCTATAAATGAAAATCTAACTACGCAGCAATGAATCTGCCTGCAATACTTACGCCCGACCTCGGGCTGCTCTTCTGGATGCTTCTCGCCTTTCTGGTGGTATTCGTCCTGATGAAGAAATTCGGCTTCCCCGTCATTGTAAAGATGGTGGAAGAGCGCAAGAGCTTCATAGACGAGTCGCTCCGCAAGGCGCATGAGGCAAACGAGAAACTCGCCGGCATTCAGCAGGAGTGCGACCGCATGCTCGCCGAGACGCGGACGCGCCAAGCCGAGATACTGCGTCAGGCAAAGTCGACGGGAGACACCATCGTGTCTGAGGCGAAAGGCAAGGCCGAGGCCGAGGGCGCGAAACTCCTCGCCGAGGCTAAGGCGCAGATTGCCGCCGAAAAGGAGAACGCTTTGCGCGAGATACGTCAGACCGTGGCGGACCTCTCCGTGGGCATCGCCGAAAAGGTGGTGCGCGAGCGACTCGCCGGCGATGAGGGACAGCAGCGGCTCGTAAACCGCATGCTTGACGAGATTTGCCGCAACGGCAAGTGACCTTTCCGCCCGTTGCACCCTACACGCATTTTTATATAGAGTAGGGCGGAGGTGAACAAGTAAGAATAACGCAATGGATATAGGCATCATATCGGCAAGGTACGCCAAAGCGTTGCTCCGCTTTGCGGAGGAAAACGGCGAGGCCGAGAAAGTCTACGGCGAGATGAACGCGCTTTGCTCGAGCTTCGTGTCTGTGCCGCGCTTGCAGGAGGCCATGCAAAACCCCGTGCTTGCCGACGAGGACAAGGTGAAGCTCCTGATTGCCGGCTCGTCGGCGGAGGGCGGAAAACCGTCCGTGGCACTGAGCCGCTTTGCCGCGCTCGTCGTGCGGAAAAGCCGCGCCGACATCATGCGCTTTGTGGCGGCCTCGTACGGCACGCTCTACCGTAAGAGCCGCAACATAGTGGAAGGCACGCTGGTGATACCCGCACAGCTTGACGCGGAAACCGTGGCTCGCCTGAAAGGACTCGTGGAAAGCCGCACCGGCAGCGATGTGCGCTTCAAGGTGCGCGAGGACGCCGCGATAATGGGCGGCTTTGTCCTTGAGTACGACACATACCGCATGGATGCCAGCGTGCGCACGCAGCTGCAAAGGCTGCACCGCGGCCTTTCCAAGTAAAGTCCCGCCGCGCAGACGCGTACGGACTGTCTGCCCGCAATGTGAGGCAGGCGCGGCGCAGCGGCGGGAATGTAAAGAGGAAACAACTACATTTAGAAAGCAATGCCAAACAATATCAAGCCCAGTGAGGTGAGTGACGTGCTTCTGCGCGAGCTTCACGATTTGGACACCAATGTCAAGTTTGAGGAGGTGGGCGTTGTCCTCTCCATCGGTGACGGCGTGGCGCACATTTACGGCCTCACCAACGTGACCGAGAACGAGCTCGTCGAGTTTGAGAACGGCGTAATGGCCGTGGCGATGAACCTCGAGGAGGACAACGTGGGCGCCGTGCTCCTTGGCTCTTCCGAGGGCATCAAGGAGGGACAGTCGGTGAAGCGCACCGGGCGCGTAGCCTCCATCGAAGTGAACGACCAGTTCCTCGGACGCGTGATTGACCCGCTTGGCAACCCCAAGGACGGCGGCGCGCCCATCACGGGGAAGAAATACCTGATGCCGCTTGACCGAAAGGCTCCCGGCGTGATTTACCGCCAGCCCGTGACGCAGGCGCTGCAGACGGGCTTGAAGAGCGTGGACTCGATGATTCCCATCGGACGCGGGCAGCGCGAGCTTATCATCGGTGACCGACAGACGGGAAAGACCGCCATCGCCATTGACACCATCATCAACCAGAAGCAGAACTACGAGGCGGGCGACCCCGTCTACTGCATCTATGTGGCGATTGGCCAGAAGGCTTCCACCGTGGCAAACATCGTGGAGACGCTGAAGAAGGCGGGTGCGATGCCTTACAGCATCGTGGTGAGCGCCACAGCGGCAGACCCTGCCGCGATGCAGTATTACGCTCCTTTCGCGGGCGCTGCCATCGGCGAGTACTTCCGCGACCGCGGCATGCACGCGCTTGTGGTGTTTGACGACCTTTCCAAGCAGGCAGTGGCATACCGCGAGGTTTCGCTCATCTTGCGCCGTCCTTCCGGACGCGAGGCATACCCCGGCGACGTGTTCTATCTCCATTCGCGCCTTTTGGAGCGTGCGGCGAAGATAAACAACCAGCAGGAGGTAGCCGAGCGCATGAACGACCTGCCCGAATGCCTCCGCGGCGAGGTGAAGGGTGGCGGTTCGCTCACGGCTCTCCCCATTATCGAGACGCAGGCGGGCGACGTTTCGGCGTACATCCCGACTAACGTGATTTCCATCACCGACGGACAGATATACCTCGACACCGACCTCTTCAACCAGGGCTTCCGCCCCGCCATCGACGTAGGTATCTCGGTGAGCCGCGTGGGCGGTTCGGCGCAGATAAAAAGTATGAAGAAGGTGGCAGGTACGCTCAAGATTGACCAGGCACAGTACCGCGAGCTTGAGTCGTTCTCGAAGTTTGCCTCCGATATGGACGCTGTGACGGCAATGACCATCGACCGAGGCCGAAAGAACAACAAGCTCCTCATTCAGGCACAGTACAGCCCTATGCCTGTAGCGGAGCAGGTGGCGATACTCTACTGCGGCACGCACGGACTCTTGAAGAACGTGCCGCTTGACAAGGTACTCGACTTTCAGGACAACTTCTTGCAGACGCTCCGTGCGCAGCACAAGGACACGGTGCTTGTGCCGCTCGCCGAAGGCAAGCTCACGGACGAGGTTTGCAAGGAGATAGAAGCTCTTGCCGCAGACGTGGCGGAGGAATTTAAAGCATAACGTGTATGGCCTCGCTCAAAGAAGTAAAGACACGGATAGCGTCCGTCAACAGCACGCGCAAAATTACGAGCGCGATGAAGATGGTGGCTTCCTCCAAGCTGCACCGCGCGCAGCAGGCCATAGAGCGTATGCGCCCCTATGAGCGGCAGCTGGGTCGGATAATGTCTACTTTCGTATGCAGCATGTCGGGCGAACTCGATTCTCCCTATGCGCAGAGCCGCGAGGTGCGGCGCGTGGCAATCGTGCTGTACACGTCCAACAGCTCGCTCTGCGGCGGATTCAACGCCAACGCGGTAAAGGCTTTCGTACGCAAGGTGGAGGCTTACCGCGCGGCGGGAGTGGAGGTGGCGAAAGTGTACGCTTTCGGACGCAAAGCCGCTGAGGCCGTGGCTAAGGCGGGTTTTGCGGACGCAAAAGACTGCAGCGCTTTGCTCGACCATCCGTCCTATACCGCGGCGGCTGACGTGGCGGCGGAGATTATGCAAAGCTATGCCGCCGGCGAGATAGACGCGGCGGATCTTGTGTACCACCATTTCAAGAGTGCGGGTACGCAGGTGCTGACGGAAGAACGTTTCCTCCCGGTTTCGCTGGACGCGGCGGGGGAGGGGATCGGCGAAGGGCCGCAGCTTGACTTTATCGTCGAGCCGAGCGTGGACGAGATAGTGCGTCAGCTTATCCCGAAGTCGCTTCACTTAAAGCTCTTCACAGCCTTGCTTGACAGTCTGGCGAGCGAGCACGCCGCCCGCGTAGTGGCCATGCAGCTCGCTACCGACAACGCAGACGACCTCTTGCGCGAGCTTACGCTCACCTACAACAAGTCGCGCCAGCAAGCCATCACCAACGAGCTGCTTGACATCGTGGGCGGCAGTGCGCAGAAGTAGCCGTTACGCGCTTAGGGCAATACCAAAGGGCTCGGGCATTCTGTCTTGCTTGCCAAGCCTGTTGCGGTTTTGCCTGACAAGCCATCCCCTTTGTCTTGAATGAACTCTTAGGGAAATCCCCTCCGCAGCCAGAGCATGGCTACGGAGGGGATTTCTTTTTTATGTTCTTTCGTCAGTCGGCTTCCCTCTATGTGGTTGGAGTTGTATGTCAGGTCTATTTGCGTACGATGGTAGATGCTTCCTTTTAGTTTGCATGCCTTTTGTTCTCTGAGCATACGCAGGAGCGGCGATACTTTCTCCCGTGCTTTCTTTCTATTCGGTAACGGTGCTTCAGCAGGAATGTTCCAAGTCTTCCCGACCAGTGTTGCGCCTGCAATTTTTCCTTGCACACAGTAGTTGCGCACAGTCCTTTCCGAAAGACTATGCGCTTCGGCATATGCTTTTGTCGAGGGACTCTCCATTCCCAATCGGTATAAATAAGGATAGACCACCGCGATGGTAGCCAATAACTTGCCGATAGCGGCAAGAAACGGGTGCTTTTGCACGGGATTCCCATGAGTTTTGCCGCAAGATGAAGAAACTGGGGCGGGGAATAGGCCGTACAGACGGACAGGCGGCGATACAGAAGTATCTGTACCGCCGCCTGCATGCTTACAAATTATGAGCTTAGATGGTGACTCCTATAGGATTCAAACCTATAACCTTTTGATCCGTAGTCAAATGCTCTATTCAGTTGAGCTAAGGAGCCGTTCTTTCCCGCTTGGGTGCTGCAAAGGTAATGCTTCTTTCTTGTTTGTGTATACGATAAGCCGTTTTTTGTGACGCGTTGCCGTGAATTTCCAGGTTTCCCTTTGCAAGCGCTTGGATGGATAAGCATTTTTTCTCCCCGAGCTGTCCGTCCTATCTCCCTCGTGCAGGGAATTTTATGAAATTTATTTGAAAATTTTCCACACAAAAGGCGGCAGTGTTGGATAAAAAGGCAATTTTGCATAAATTATACGGCGGTCAAAGCGCCGCCGTGGCGACAGATACTATTACAACGGGGAAACCCTTGTACGGCGTGAGGGCGAAGCGAGAACTTGGCTGACGGCTGTGACGGGGAATCCTTTATTTCCAGAACATAATCAACACACATAAATTTATGGCACGCTTATCAAATTTCTTGAGACGGATTTCCGCTCCTCCGAGGGCAGCTTCCGGGCTTCTTGCGTTGCTTGTGCTTTTTGCCGTGAACGGCAGGGGGCAGGTGTTCAAGGACAGAATGCCGGCTTGTTCGGGGTCGTGGGAAACGGCGTTTACCGAACACGACAAGCCGAAGTCTAACGGGATGGGCGGCTACACCATCTCCACGCCCGGACAGCTCGCTTACGTGGACTGGGCTTTGAACAACGACAACCAGACGGTGCGCAACCAGTACGCTAACGCTTCGTTCACGCTGACGGCCGACCTCGATATGGGTGCGCACTATTGGGAACGCGTAGGTATCCGTCAGAATTTCGCCGGAACTTTGGACGGCAACGGCCATACTATAAAGAACTTGTACTGCTATCAGGAGAGCGCCCCCTCTTCAAACCATTGCGGCTCGATGTTCGGTATGGCGAGTGGAGCCACGTTCAAAAACCTGACTATGTACAACTGCTTCGGCGAGGGCGGAAAGTTTACGTCCATCCTTGTGGGGCAGGCAATGGGCAGCGTCACTTTTGACAACGTGCACTTGGTAAAGTGCGGGCTCACCAGCCACGGCAACCACTATGTGGGCGGCTTTGTCGGCATCACCGAGCAACAGGCTATCAACGTGAATATTACCAACTGTAGCTCAGATGTCTATGTGACGGACGTGAAAACTGCGGTGGGCGGCTTTATAGGCCAAGTCAGCGGCACCAACACCGTTGTGGTGATGGACAACTGCGTCTCGCGCACGGTTGGCAACGGCTACTTCGACAACCCGCCGGCTGTCATACAGAACGAGACCAACGGACTGAAGAAGAACCTCGACGGAAAGAGCTACTGGCAGCACGGCGGCTTCGTGGGTGCTACGGCGAATGCTGTAGACTTCCAGTTGAGCCGTATCGCCTCCTATACCTCCAGCCGCGAGCAGAACCTTATGTCGGCAAAATGGTACAAGTGGGTACACTCCGACTTTTGGGGAAGCGATGTCTTCGACTACTACACCGCGTACAAGAATGCGGGCGCGGTAATCGGCGGCTGGCACAGCAATGTCAATCCGCGCATAGAGAGCGACAGGATATTCATTGATGCCGACGCGACGTCGCTCAGCAGCCTTTGGGAGTTTGCGATGGGGCTTACCAGCGAGCAGCCCCGAAACGCGGGTGCGGACTTACGCACCGTCATCAAGTCCCTGAAGAAGGACAACGAGGCTTTCGCCGTCGTGGCGAAGCTGAACGAGGAGGGCATGGCCCTTACGCTGAAAGACTACGGGGACGAGCACTACGCCACGCCGCTTACGAGCGACGAGGGGAAGATTGTGGCCTTTAAGGGCTATAGCGAGACAGAACTTGGACAAACAAACGCGTACAAGACTGACGACAGAGCGAACGTCTGGATTAAGGACCCGCTGACCGGCATAGAGAGGGCTTATTTCGCAAAAGGGAAGAACGCCTATTACAGCGCGGTGCCCAACAATGCCCAATATTGGGTTATGGAGGACAACAGCACCAATATGTCCGGAAAGTCGCGCACGGACAAGGCGTGGTTCAAGGGACAGCCTACCGCGGGCGGCGAGCTGAAGTTCACGGTGAAGATGAAGCCTGTCGTTCAATGGAACGGCGGGACTGGCGTGTCCTATTCCAAGATGCGCCAGCAAACCAAGCTCAGCTGGATTTTCAAGCAAGAGGTAGACATTGACGCATGGAAGGCGAAAGGCGCGTATTTCCGCATCTACCGCAACGGCGAAAAGGTCGACTCCATCGAAGTGAGTGACAACAACTCGTACGAATGGACCGACAAGACCCCAAAGACGGGCAGCGTCAACAAGTACGACGTGAAGGTTGTTTGCCCCAGCGTGTTCTTTGACGAAGAGGATAACTATATGGCTCCCTCAGCCACCATTTCCTGCACGGGCATCGCTGCCCCCGTCCTGTCGGTAGAAGGACAGGTGGGCAACATAAAGCTGGTGGCGAAAGTCCCCAACTCTGTAGCGTTTGACTCCTGCAAAGTGGCGATATTCAAGCATGTCGTTTTGGCGGGTGACGAGGATGCCGTGCTGAAAGACAGCACCGACAAGTCGAGTAAGCTGCTGGGCGAGCAGGTGTTCCACTGCAACAAGAGCGTCAGCGACACCGTAGTCAAAGTGTCGTTTGCGGACAAGAGTACGAGCCAGCCGTGCAACAAATGGGTATACGAGGTAGTTTGCTACGATTTCCCCAAGGGCAGCGAGGCTTATAACACCTGGCAGTGGGGCAATGCGGAACCGGTGCTTCCCGACAGCAAGATCGCCATTGCTTCCTTTACCGCATCAAAGGGCGAGTCTACCAACCAGATTAGCCTTGCCTGGAAGCGGCAGGATGTATCAAGCGGGTATGTCAACTACGTCTTGAAGCGCAAAATCTACACGCGCGGCGAATATGCGAAGTCGGCTGTGGAAGACACTACTGGTTGGGAGTTTGTCACCTCGGTTGAAAACGCCAAGAAAGAGAACTCGTACAAAGACAACGTGCTGCCGGGCTATGTATATAAGTATATGCTGGAGGCGCATCCTTCTTGTGACGGGAAATATTCGGACAACATCTTCGTGTCTGCAAACGCGATAGGCTTCGCGGCCAGCCGCGGCACGATAATGGGTCGCGTCACCTACTCGGGCAACACGGCGGTGAAGGGTGTGGATATGCGCCTTACCACCGAGGAAAGCTCGTTCAGCCAGAAAGGCGGCTCGTATGTCCTCTACTTTGACGGCGACGGCTCTAAGCTGCCGGTTGCGTCGGGTCTAGACAAGGGCTTCTGGAACGGTGACTGGTGTCTCTCCTTTATGGTGTTGCCCATAAAGCGTGACACGCTGACCACGCTTGCCACCCTGCCGGGACATTTCTCCTTGGGGTTGAAGCAGGAAAAGCTGTATGTAAGTGGCAATGAATGCCTCAAAATGCCCAACAGCCGTTCGTACAACTGCATCCTGTTGCGCCACGACAAGTCCGCAAAGAAACTGAGCGTGGGCTATGCCTACAATGACGGCAAGACGGACACCGTGGCGTACTGGAAGGGCGTTTACGACGACGCTTCCATTAAGCAGGGTCTCCCTGCGGCAAGCACGGAAGTAGCGGACACCCTCGTTTTCGGCGGCGGCTTTGAGGGCTACTTGGACGAGGTGCGCCTTTGGGACACGAAGTTCAGCGACTCCGACATTGCCGATACCTACAACCGCTACCTTTCCGGCACGGAGAAGAATCTTGCAGCCTACTATACTTTCGACTCGGGTGTGGAAGAGTATGCTTTCGACACGAGCCGGCCGGGCGGAAAGAGCAACGACCACGACTGTGCCATTCCCAGTCCGGGACACCCGTATGTCACCGATGCTATGCTTGTGCCGGAGGACATACTTGCCTATCGCGGCGTGACGGACAAGAACGGCGAGTACCAGATTTCGGGTATCCCCTTTATGGGCGAGGGTACAAACTACCTCGTCGTGCCGGTAATGGGTACGCACGAGTTTTCGCCCTCCACTACGCGCCGCTACGTGAGCCAGCAGAGCCTTTCGCACAGCGGCGTGGACTTTACTGACAAAAGTTCGTTCACTGTCCCTGTCCAGGCGTACTATGTGTACGGCTCGTTGCCCGTTGAGGGATTGAATGTGTACGTAGACGGTGTGGCGCAGAGAGACGGCGAGAATCAGGAGATACTTACAGACAAGTACGGAAAGGCTACCGTGAGCGTGCCCATCGGCCAGCATAAGCTGACACTCGGCGGATTCCGGCACACGATGGTAAATTCCGGCGCGCCGTGCTCGGTGGAGGTAGTCACTGAGAACGGAAAATGCCGCATCAACGCCTTGTCGAAGGACAAAGGCTATCTTGACTTCCAGCGCGACCTTACCGATGGTTATCTCTTCTACGACTCCACTATGGTGCGTGTCGCAGGTCTGATAGCCGGCGGAAAGGACGAGGCTGCTAAGCCTGTCGGTTTCGGAAAGGGCAAAGCCAATATGGGAAGCTACAAGTTTGTCCTTGAGCCTACTGTCTCGGGCAATGTCCTCAGTGACGAGGTGAAATTTGATTCGCTCACGATAGTCCCCGACTCCGTTCCTTATGACATCAAGAGCCGGACTGTTTACTCTAAGGGTAAGGTGACGGTGGAGACGGACGCAAGCACGGGCGAGTACGTCGCCATGCTTCCTCCTGTGCAGTGGAACGTGAAGAGCCTTGTCTCTAAGACGGGCGGAGTAGAGGATTTCGTGCTCAAAAATTATAGCAGGCTCATATCTCCGAATCTTAAGGAGGAGAAAGCAGACACGGTGTGGAATGACGGCGTGACAAGGAAAGACCCCACCCAGACCGATACATACAAGACCTTTAAATACTTCGTAAGGCAGGATTACATCAAGTACAACAATCCTTTCATTAGTGTTGTCAATCTTCGCACAGTAGGGGCGGAGGACTCCGATTCTCTAATGCTTGGCGACAAGATTGCCGCTGTTCCCTACTGGGACGAGGATAAGGACGTTGAGGTGAATGACACCGTCCGGATGTGGCGCAGTGACGTGCCGCACGATGGTACGTCTGCCTCGTACGCCCTTGGACATCCTGTTTTCTCTTCCGGGTCTATGTACGGTTTCCGTATTAGGCTGATGGAGAAGTATACCAATCACGACAACAAGGTCGAGACGCTTGTCCCTGTGCGCAACTCTAAAGTGTCGATCAGCAACAAGTGCGCGATTACGAAAGCAACGGTGCTGTCCACTGGCGATTATGAGCTTGCCGACAGTGCCGCAACACAGAAAACGGACAGCACCCTGGCGGGTATTGTGGACTATGAGTTTTTGGCTGGTCTCCCCAATATGAGCGGCGACTATTTGTTGCCTATACAAATCACGTATAATGTCAATGGCAAAGAAGGATCGTGGGAGACTCTGGGCTATGTCACGGGCGGTGTGCAAAAGGCTAACGGACAGAACTTCGTTACCAAGGGCCCGAGTCTTGTCAGATTCGTCTTGTTTGACCCGCCAGGAAGCAATAGTTACGCGTATGTCGAATCTGGTACAACGATGATGGCTAAGACTTCCTTGAGCTTCCGTTCCACGTCGCTTGTTGATAAAAAATGGACAGCCGTAACAAAGACTGTAAAATGCGTGCTAAACGGGGTCGATGCCCAAGGGAATATTGTTGTAGACCATAGGACAGAGGTAAACACAGATTTCTCTACTTCCAAAAATATCACGGCTAATATTACAACTGGATATGATAAGGAATGGAATGAGACTTATGTGTTGACAAATAGAGTTGCGACCAGTGCCGATCCCAAATCCGTTGGAGCGTCTGCGGATCTGTATGTCGGAAATGCTGTAAATATTGTCGTCAGTGAGGGTAATTTCTTGGATTTCTCGGAAGCAGATGACACTCAGAAAGATTATGTGCTGACATCAGACAAGGGGCATCGTTTCTGCCTGAAAAAGTATACAAAATTAGGAGCGGGCAGCGAGCAGGCTACCTCATTTATGTACACCCAAAACCAGATCGTCACGCAAATCATCCCCGATCTCGTGAAGATGCGCAACGCGTTGGTGAAGAGTGCTAACATTGTTGAGACGCTACCTGAGGCTGATGCCAAGAGTAAGACGGGCAGGTACGAGTACTATGTGCTTAAATCTGCCTTTGACAAAGTGCTTTGGGATGAGGGCAACGCAACGAGCAGGGGAGACTATGTGTCTCTTCCCCCAGAGAAAATGTCTAAGGGCATAGTGGCTGACTCTGTAAATATGTATAACGAGCAGATAAGGGTGTGGCAAAGCCAAATCAGGAGTGTTGAGACATACAAGTTGGGGCGTTTCCAGGATTTGGAGAAGAAAAGGGAAAACTATGTACAAGAATCTGGGACGATTGCATTTGACTTCGGATACTTGGGTAATACCTCGTATGCAGCAGACGGAAGTGGCATGGATGTAGGTTTTTCTGCCACGCAGACGTGTATGGGGTCTTGGCCAAAGAGCGAGAGCTTTACTTATAAGTATTCGAAGAACGATGGGAGAGAATCAAGCGTCGGCAATGATGGTGGTGCGATAACTGGTCATTTTAATGTCTTGTCGCTTGGTACAGGCGAAACCTTGACTGTGACGGGTACGGCGATGGGGTCTGGCTCGGTGAAGATGGGCTACCATTTGCAGGACAATGATATTGATGACAGGTTCTCCGTGGATGTTTTCCTGCCCTATCTAAAAAGGGAACTTACGTCTGTCGATCTTGCCGCTGGAAGAAATGCTTTTGTGCCCGAGCCCTATGTGTTCTGCTTGAAAGGCGGACAGACGAGGACGCCTTGGGAGAAGCAACAGATGACTCTTTATGCAAAAGTAGGTGGACAATCTGTGCCCCTTGACGCGGGTTCAGTAAGTCTCGATGTCCCGAGTATACATTTTGCAAAGCGGCGCGTCGTGGACGTGCCGGTTGGCGAGGCAGCCACTGTCGAGGTGGAGATGGCCAACGAAAGCACTGGTACGAGTACGCTCAGCTATCTCTATCCGTACAATTTCCGCATAGTTTCCGGCGATAATGTCACCAAGGGACTGAATATGTCGATAGACGGTAAGCCGCTTGATGGCTACTCGTTCCTGATGCCTCCCGGACATACGTACAAGCGTACGGTGACGTTCAAGCAGAGCGACCCGGGCGTACTCGAGTATGACGACATCCCTGTGATGATCTACTCAATGGAGACAGCTGTGGACACCATCAGCATCCACTTCAAGCCGACGGCTCCCAATGTGAACATCAAGGCCAACGGCAGCCCGGTAATCAACGCTTCCAACAAGACGCAGAAAGCGCTGATGACCCTTGACGGCTATGACAGCAAGTACTACCACTTCGCCGGCATCAATCTCCAGTACCGCGAGAAAGACAAGAGCGAGGATTGGCAGACGCAGTATACGCTGATAAACGACTCCGCGCTCTACCGTGACGTTAAGGGCGTGATGCCTGGCACGCCTTGGCGCAAGCTTGCGGCAGGCATGGACACGCTGAGCTTTGACCTTTCGAAGCTGAACGACGGCACGTACGAGGTGCGGGCTGAGACGTTCACGCTCATCGGCAACGAGACCATCGAGAAGTTCAGCGACATCGTAGAAGTGGTTAAGGACACGCAGTCTCCCAAGCTCTTCGGCGTGCCGAGTCCTTCGGGCAGCGTGTACACCGGACGTGAGGAAATCAGCGTGACTTTCAACGAGGACATTGACCCCAACAACCTCAACGCTGCCAACTTCACCGCTTCTGGCGCCATCAACGACGCGCCCGCCAACCACACTTCCGGCCTGCATTTCGACGGCAACGCGCCGGCGTACACCGCGAGCCGTGTCAACCTCCTCGGAGCGAGACGCGGGCTGGGTCTGTGGTACAAGCCGCAGACAGGCAAGAAGAGCTGCCTCCTCAGCCAGACGCTTACCGACACCCGCGGCATAAGCGTGCCTTTCAAGGTGTGGTACAACGAAGATGCGTCGTTGGGCTTCGAGGTCTACGGGCGCACGTACACGTCCAAGAAGAAAGCTTTGCGCGAAGACGGACAGCCTTTGGAAGACTGGATGTACCTGATGGTGATGACGGACAACGGCACGGGCAACGCCGCCGGCAACCGTGTGATACACCTATATAATATGTATAACACGAGCACCCTCAACCAAAGCGACTTCGTGAGCGTGGACACGCTTAACGACATTTGGTTTGTCAATGACAACGAAGCCGGCGTGCCGCTTTACGTGGGCGGGTCGGAAACGGGCGACGCTTGCCATGCCGACATGGAAGGACTTGTGATATACGGCGAAGCTGCCGACGTGGCTACCGTGTATAGCGAGAAGGCAAGCAAGCACACCGCCAACCTGCGCGGCATAGAGGCATACTGGCCTATGGACGAGGGTTACGGAGCCGTGGCCGAGGACAAGGTGCGCTCGCGCAATCTGCGCATCACCGGCGGGCAGTACAACAGCTGGTATGTGCCTTACGAAAACTACGTGATGCACTTCGACGGCAAGAGCCAGTATGCGGTGCTAAATACAGAACGTTCCGGAATCGGCAAGAACGAGGACTTCGTCTTGGAGTTCCTTTTCCGCAGCAGCGAGGAGAATCCCCGCAAGCACATGACCATATTCAGCAGCGGCTACGGCGGCGAGGGATCGAAGGAAGAGCCTACCGACGTCTTTGACCGTCTTTCCGTAGCCTTGACCGAGGCGGGCGCGATCGAGCTCAACGCCGGCGGCCAGACCTATGTGATGGGAAGCGGCTACGCAGACGGGAAAGCCCACAGCTTCTCCCTCAATGTACACCGCGACGCTTTCGCTACGGTGTCTGTGGACACGGTTGACATCAGCGACAACAAGCTGATTTCCGGTATGGATCTCGGCGCGTTCAGCAACTCGCGCATGTGCATCGGCGCACGTCGCTACCATGATGCCGGCAAGAGCGAGTTCCTCGTTGACGACTTCTTTGCGGGCGACATAGACGAGCTGCGAGTATGGAAAATGTACAAGACTGCGGCCAACGTCAACAACAATGTGCTTGTAGGGCTCAAGGGCGACGAGGCAGGACTTGTGTCCTACTATCCCTTTGAGCGCACCGACCGCGTTGCCAACGCCAACAAGACCACGCCTACTATCGAGGACCGCGTTACCGACAAGGAGTACCACGATGCCCTGCCCGTGCTCTACGGCTACGGCACGCAGGCAGACTCCGCCAAGTACGCAGAGGTGGCGACGCTCCACTACAGCATGGGCCTTAAGCCCTACAACGTGGATTCGCCGATAGCCCTTTCGTTCACCACGTCCAAGTCTATGCCCAACAAGGTTGTGCTTAGCTTCGCTGACTACGTGAAAAACTCCAGCATACAGGGCTGTACGGTCGACTTCACTGCGAAGGACGTGCGCGACCTCGCCGGCAACTACATCGATCGTCCTATCTCCTGGACAACGTATGTGGACATGCGCGACGTGCGTTGGCAGCCCGACGACGGCTCCAGCAGTCTGTCTTTTGTGCAGCAGCTTTCCAATGAGACCGAATGGTATGCCTCGAAGTACGTGCCCATTGTCAACAATTCCGTGAATACGGTAAACTGGACAATCTCCAACGTGCCCTCATGGATTACGCTTGACAAGACGAGCGGCACGCTCGCTCCGGGCGCGACGACTGGCGTGACGGTGTCCTGCAACAAGACCGCCTCTATCGGGCGGTACTCTGGCGTGCTTTACATCTCTTCCGATGCCAACGGGGTAGACGACGCACTTGACGTGTCGCTCACAGTCACTGCCGTTTCTCCCAATTGGCAGCCCGACAAGTCGGAATACGAGCAGAGCATGACGCTTAAGGGACGGCTTAAAGTCAATGGCCAGTGGTCCACTGACGAGCAGAGCCTGGTTGGCGCGTTTGACGCCATGGGCTACTGCCACGGCGTGGCGAGTCCGGTTTACAGCAAGGACCTCGACATGTACCTGGTGAGCATGACCATCCAAGGACCGATGGCGGGTATCGACCAGAATGTCTATTTCAAGGTTTGGGATTCGCAGAGCGGGCTTACGTACACGCACGTTTACCTCTCCTTGAGCGGCGAAGAGCCTATTGACAAGCTGCCGTACGCCGAGAACAAAATCTACGGCTCCTTTGCCAACCTCTGTACCATAGAGCCTGTCAACGAAGTGCAGCAGACTTTCAATCTCAAGAAAGGCTGGAACTGGGTTTCCAACTGGATACAGCCCAAGTCCAACGACATTGAGAGGATATTCGACCTCAACAACTATGACAACATCATGGTGACGGACATCAAGCGGCGCTCCGGCGACGCGACGGACGTATCCTTCACGCCTGCGGAGAGCTACCACCTGTATGCCATGAACAGCGGCACGCTTACCATTGCGGGCGACATCATACGTCCCGACACGGTGAAGATGGTCATCAAGGGAGCCGCCGGCACCAAGAACAAGTGCGCATGGTCTTGGATTGGCTATCCCGAGTACACCAACCTTACGCTCGAGGAGGCATTCTCAGACTTCGTGCCGCTTAAGGGCGACGTGGTGAAGAACCAGAAGGGCTACTCCATGTACAACGGCAAGCGCTGGGAGGGTGACATCTCCTATCTCTCGCCGGGCGAGGGCTACCTCTACGGCTCGGTCAACGAGCAGGACGTAGTCTGGACCTATCCGTACAAGCCCAACAAGGGCTTCAGCCTCGCGGAGGCCAATGTGAAGCCTGCGCTTTCCGTCAGTGACAAGTCTGCGCTTTCCGTGGCTGCAGAGCCATTCAAGCGTTTCTCTTGCGACCGCTACAAGTACGCGGGCAATATGTCGCTGCTCGGCACGCTCCTCGTAGACGGCGAGGCGGCTGACAGCTGGCAGATCGGCGCTTTCGTGGACGGCGTGTGCCGCGGCTGGCAGACTGCCGACTCTACGGGACGCGTGTTCCTCACGGTGTCGGGCGACGGTGCAGGCACTGTCACCTACCGCGCTTGCGACACGCGCACCGGTGCCGTAGTGCCCGTCGAGCAGCAGACTGAGTATGTGGGCAACGCCATCCTTGGCAGCTTCGACAGTCCCTACTTGCTCGTTGCCGAAATGCCATCGCACTACGCCATCGACGAAAAACTTCCTTACTCCTATGAGGACTACACCTTCGTCACGGCTACGGTGCTCCAGCCCGACGAAACGCTCTACCCGCACGACTACGAGCTTGCCGCTTTCTGCGGCAGCGAGTGCCGCGGCGTGTCGGTTGGCAAGGCCGGCAAGACCTGCCCCATCGCCATCTTCGGCACCGACCATGAGACCTATACCTTCAAGCTCTGGGACAAGGAGACGCAGGAGGAAATAGAGCTTGTCGGCACCAAGGAGTACAACATCAAGGACGGCAACCAGAAAGTCACGCTCCGCGTGCCCGACACTTCCGGCATCAACGGCGTGCAGGCTGACGGCAAGGACGCCGACCACCGCTGGTACGACACGAAGGGTATCTTCCACGGCAAGCAGCCGCACGAGAAGGGTGTCTACATCAAGGACAACCAGAAAGTGCTGCACAACGCGCAGTGACGCTCCTGTGAGCTGGAAAAGCTAACAACAAGGGCGAGCCCCGAAATCCCATTGCGGGATTTTCGGGGCTCGCTTTCGTTAGTGGAAAAAGGCTTTTAATCGGGTTTAGAGAAGCCGTGTTTGTCCGGCGTTGCAGCTTTGCGGGGAGAAGAGGAATACGGACTTAAAAAGCCCGGGCTGCTGCAATTCTTGGCTTTTGCATGCCAATGGGGGATTCTTCCGCCGCAAAGACGTAAAGGCTGCCGCAAGGGCAAAGGGCTGTAAGTGCCGTTTCGCTTTTGGCTATGCCGGTGCAGAGCTACATTTTGTATCTCATCCAAACCGTGTCGCCCATACGCTCCACCTCTTGCAGCTTGAGCAAAGTGGCGGGGCGGTCTGGCTCGTCTATGCCGTCAAACACGGCCGCCATGCCTTTGCGCCCGTCAATGCCGGGCCCTACCATCATGCTCACTTCGTCGAGGAGTCCGGCGGCAAGGAAAGCGCCGTTGATGTGCCCGCCGCCTACCACGGCGATGCGCTCCACACCGAACTCTGCGTTCAGTATATCCACGGCCTTCGCCAAGTCTATGCGCTTCTTTCCGACGGCTATCCAGGAGATGCCCTGGCGGTCGAGCGTGTCGAAGTATTCCTTCGGACAATCCTCGCAAGCGATGACGAGCTGCGGCCGACCGTATTGTGCATTTGGCCAACGCA
>CAVJPT010000003.1:0-223592 GCA_963651485.1 Alloprevotella sp.
TTTCCCCTCTCGCCGGAAAGGTATTCGTTGATAAAACCTACAATCTCCTCTTTCGTGCGCGTTCCGCCGCTGAACATGTCAGCAACGCCCGCCGCAGCATCGGCGGCAAGGCTGTTGTACTGCACTATCACCGTCTTCAGAAGCGACACGCGCGAGTCGTTCAGCGCGTCGGCAAGCATCATCACCGCCGCGTTGCCGAAATCCTCCACCGTGGCACCGTCGTCGTACTCGAAGAGGTTGCCCTGACGCGCGAAGCCGCTCACGCGGTCGCCCGCCTTGAAGCCGTTCTTGCGCGCAAGGTAGGCAAGCCGCACCGCACGGGCAAGCTCGTCCGCAAGGGAAAAGCCGCCGCCCAGGCCGATGTTGTGTACTATCGCCTGTATGGCGTACGAAACGCTCTGCCGCAAGTTGCGCACCTCCGTCAGCTGCCGCACCGCGTCCGGGTTCGCGGCAAACAGCTTGCCCACGAGAAGGCTCTCTATAAGCTCCTGCCCGCTCTGGCTAAGGCTGCCTCCGTCGAATAGGGACGCGATGTCCGTTTCGCTCACCACGCCCGCCGTCACAAGTTCGCCGATGACATTCCGCGTCGCGTTGTCGTCGGCGTAGAAAGCACCGAGCGTGTCATACCCGCCAATCACCGAAGCGATGCGCCCGAAGAGCGCGTCGTCGATGAGCTTGCCCATCTTCACCGCAGTCTCCGTCTTGCTCTGGCTCTTCATCCCGTTCTTGTTGAACTTCGCCATCGTCTCCGTCGTGTACTCCATTGCCTCGTCCGGGACGAAAAGCACGCGCGGATGCTCGTAGCCCGCAACGTCCTCCGCCGTGAAGCCGTAGTCCTCCGCGTGGCGGTTCAGAAAATCCGTGTACGCGCCGTCGCTCCCGTCGCGAGCCGCAAGCTCGCCAGCCATCGTGCGCCCGTTGCCCGAAAGCACAACGCCGTCGTGCGTTGCCACAACCGGCTCCTGCAGCGCACGCCCGTCGTACTTCCCCGCAATGCGCCGCGTATGCTCCTGCGCTTCCTTGTCGCGCTGGTAGTCGCGGTCGTTGAGGTTCTGCCCGTTCTCGTCAACGGGGTAGCCCTCCGTAGACGCAAAGCCGTTCTGCGCGTCGTGCGACGCGGTTGCCGCGCCGCTCTCCACAAGCACATAGCGGCCTTTCAGCACGGTGCCGTCCGCAAGGATTATCTCGTGCTTCTTTCCCCACTTCTTGCGTGCCGCGTCCCACTTCTTGCGAATCCGCTGGCTTGCCGCGTTCGCACCGAGCTTGCGCCGTTCCTCCTTTTTCCGTTCCTCTTCCTCCCGGCGTTTCTGCTCTTTCTCGCGCGAAGCCTCGATTTCCGCTTCCATCTTCCTGCGCTGCTCCTCGCGTTCGGCAAGCAATACCTTGTCCTGCTCGGCTTTCACCGCGTCCCAGTACGCCTTTTCCTCCGCCGCAGCCTTTTTTTCCGCTTCGTACCGCGCCTTTTCCTCCTTGTACCTCCCGATGTCAGTACCCATCTTAGGCTTGCGCAGCGACTTCCCCTGCATCTTGGCTTCCGCCTCCCTGCGCTTGGCTTCCACGAAAGCGTCGGCTTCCTCGCGCGACAGCCCCCTCTCCGTGTACACATACCTGTGCGTGCGCTCGGGAGCGGCGGCGCGGTAATCCGGGACTTCGCGCCCTTTCTTGTCCGTTGTCATAGGCATCGCTTCCGCTTGCCCTGCGGCAGTTTCGTCAGTCTGCGCGGGAGCGGCACCGTCGGTCTGCGTCTGCGCCCGTGTAGACCGATTTCCGTATGCCGTACAAGTTCATCCGGGAGTAGTACGCCACCGCGCCTTTCGGACACTTCGGCGTTTTTCACGTGCGCTACTTGCTGTCCCGCATAGCCTCCCCTCATATATTTTGCGCAACTTTGCGGGACGAAAAACAAGCAAGCCCTTTTCCCGATGACACGCGAAGAGACCGTACTATCATACCTTGACGCACACGGCATAGCCTATACGCACTACAGCCACCCGGAGGGGCGCACCATCGCCGAAGCCCGCCGCTGGTGGCGCGACGACGGCAGCGCGCACTGCAAAAACCTCTTCTTCCGCAACCACAAAGGTGACCGCCACTACCTCGTATGCCTTGACTGCATGCACGATCTCGACATACACGACCTCGAGCGCCGGCTGCGCGAGCGGCTCACTGCGCAGGGACTGCCCTCCTGCGGAAAGCTTTCCTTTGCCTCGCGGGAGCGCATGGAGCGCTACCTTGGCCTTGAGCCGGGAAGCGTTTCGCCTTTCGGACTGATAAACGACACGGAAAACCACGTCCGGCTTTTCCTCGACCAAAGCCTGAAAGACGCCGCCACGCTCTCTTTCCACCCCAACGACTGCCGCGGCACGGTGGTGCTGACGCGCGAGGACTTTACCCGCTACCTTGACGGGGTGGGAAACGAATACGAGTACTTGTCGCTGTACTGACGTGGCACGCGCGTGCAGCGCGGATGCAGTTTCCCGCGAAGCCGCATTTGGCAAATCGTCCGCAGTCCCTGCCCGCCACAAGGGCGGGGACTGATTTTTTACGAAGTTTCCCCCACCCGTCTGCCGCTGCTCTCTCCCCCGACACTTGCTTTTGCAACCCGTTTGCGCCGCCCGCGCCGTACTTTTGCGGCACGAAAGCAAAACAACAGACAAAATAAAAGACATTAGGGCTATGCAGACGGAAACGAGAAACAAGATTTGCGTGATTGCGCTCTCCGCGCTGCTGCTTTGCGCGGCGGCCGCGGCCGAGCATACACTGTCCCTGCCGCTTTGGCAGCTATTGCTGATATACCTCGTCCCCTATCTACTTGCAGGACACGGTGTCTTGCGGGAAGCGGGAGAGAACCTGTTGAAGGGCGAAGCCTTCGACGAAGATTTCCTTATGGCTGTCGCCACTCTCGGCGCGCTTGCGATAGGTTTTCTCCCCGGCGCGGAAAACCAGTTTGCCGAGGCGGTGGCCGTGATGCTGTTTTTTCAGGTCGGCGAACTCTTTGAATACTACGCCGAGGGCAAGAGCCGGCGGTCCATCTCCGCGCTGATGGACATACGCCCCGACACCGCAGGGCTGCTTCTTGCCGACGGCACGGTGAAGCAAGTAGCGGCAGAGAGCGTGCAGCTCGGGCAGGAAATAGTGGTACGCCCGGGCGAGCGCGTCCCCCTTGACGGCGTGGTGGCCGAGGGCGAGTCTGCCCTCGACACAAGCGCGCTGACCGGCGAAAGCGTGCCGAGATCCGTACGCACGGGCGAGCTGGCGCTCTCCGGCTGCGTCAATCTGTCCTCCCCTCTGCGTTTGCGCGTGGAGAAAGCGTACGGAGAATCTACCGCGTCAAAGGTGATAGAGCTTGTCGAGCACGCCTCTGCCCGCAAGTCACGCAACGAGGCGTTCATCACGCGTTTTGCCCGCATCTACACGCCCGCTGTGGTGGGCGCGGCCGTACTGCTTTCGCTTCTGCCTCCGCTTTTCGCGGACAGTTTTGCCGGGGCTTTCCCCATTTGGCTTTGCCGCGCGCTCACCTTCCTCGTGGTTTCGTGTCCCTGCGCCCTTGTCATTTCCGTGCCGCTAACATATTTCGGCGGCATAGGCGGTGCGTCGCGCTGCGGCATACTGGTGAAGGGCGGCTGCTTTCTTGATGCGCTGGCGGCGGCAGACACTGTGGTTTTTGACAAAACGGGGACGCTCACGCGCGGGCGTTTTTCCGTGGTTGCAGTCCATCCGGACGACTGCCCGCCCGAGCATCTGCTCCACCTCGCTGCCCATGTGGAGAGCCTTTCCACACACCCCGTGGCACTTTCCCTCGTGGCTGCGTGGGACGGAGGCCGCGACGGCTGCAGCGTGGAAAGCGTGGAGGAGGTTGCGGGCAAGGGCGTGCGTGCCGTGGTAAACGGCCGCCGCGTCTGTGTGGGCAACGAGCGCATGATGGAAGCGGAGGGCGCTCAGTGGCGGCCCTGCCACAAGGCGGGCACGACAGTGCACGTGAGCATTGACGGCGCGTACGCAGGGCACATCGTGGTGTCCGACACCGTTAAGCCCGATGCCGCCCTTGCCGTCTCGTCGCTGCACGAAGCGGGCGTGCGCCGCACGGTGATGCTCACGGGTGACAACGCCGCCGCTGCCGAGGCCGTAGCCAAGGAGACCGGCGTGGACGAATGGCACGCGGGCCTTCTGCCCGCCGGAAAGGTGGAAAAGGTGGAAAGCATGCTTGAAGGCCGCACCGGCGGCGGGACGCTTGTCTTCGTGGGCGACGGCATCAACGACGCGCCCGTGCTCGCCCGCGCCGACGTAGGCGTGGCGATGGGCGGACTGGGAAGCGACGCTGCTATAGAGGCGGCGGACGTGGTGCTTATGGACGACAGTCCCTCCAAAGTTGCGCTTGCCGTGCGCATCGCCCGCCGCACGCGTGTCATTGCCACGCAAAACGTGTGGTTTGCCATAGGCGTGAAAGTACTTGTCCTGGCGCTCGCCGCTTTCGGCGCGGCTACAATGTGGATGGCGGTATTTGCCGACGTGGGCGTGACGGTGCTTGCGGTGACCAACGCCATGCGGGCGCTCCGCGTGCCGGGGCGTTGGAAAAAAAGGACGGCGGCGGCCTGATTGGAAAAGATTTTCTACCTTTGCCGTGATATTTCCGCCCTGCGCGGGGATGTCCTTGCCTTGGGCCAGCCCGGATTTGACAGCGGGTAGGAATGGCAGGTAAGCACGCAGTGCGCTTGAAAGCGGGCACTCTAATCTCGACTTTCGGCAATTTAACTGGCGAAAACAGCTTTGCTCTCGCTGCCTAACCGAAGATCAGTAAGTTGGCTTTATCCCTGCACAAGGTGCGGGGACGAGACATCGCCCAAGGGCCGTTGTTCCGAGGCTTCTTGACAAGGCGGTGCAGAAAATTCGGGAATAGCCGCGGTATGCCCTGCTGCCCCGGTGAAACTTTAAGGGATAAGGTGTTGGTTGGTGGCGCCGGTCTTGCCAACACACGAAAACCAAAGCGGCGATAAGCGTGTAGAAAGCTTGTTGTTTCCCTGTTTGGACGAGGGTTCGACTCCCTCCTGGTCCACCCGAGACGCAAAAGCGACGCCGGGCGTGCTGCAAATGATGCGGCACGCCCGGCGTCTCTCTTTTTGTCTGCGTTTTTCCCCTTTCCGTTTTTCGCAAGAAGCCGCACGCGCAGCGCCTCGGACGCGGAGACTTCTGTCTTTCCGCCCTCTGCAAGCGAAAGGCTCAGACGCCGTACACCGCCCCCTCGCGGGCAAGCTCCGTGCCGGCGAATACTTCGCGGGCCTCGGCAAGCAAAGGGGCTTCGTCCTCGTAGCGCGAGGAAAAATGGCCTATCACAAGCCGGCGCGCCCCCGCCGCAACCGCCATCTGCGCCGCTTGACGCGCCGTGGAGTGCTGGGTCTCTGCCGCGCGGGCGGCATTGTCTTCGCCGAATGTCGCTTCGTGGTACAGCAAGTCCACTCCGCGCAGCTGCCCGGCGTTGGCCTCCACGGGCGCGGTGTCCGAGCAGTAGGCGTAGGAGCGAGGCGCGTCCGCCGGGCGCACGAGCGCGGCATGCGGATAAAAGTCGCCGTCTTCGGTAGTCCAGCCCGCGCCCTCCTTGATGCCCTGTATGGCGTAATGGGGTATATGCAGGAAGTCTATCATGTCGCGCCGTATGTGCGGAAGGGTGGGCTTTTCGCGGAAAAGGTAGCCCGTGCAAGGCACGCGGTGGCGGAGCGGTATCGTGTACACGCTCACGGCCTTGTCCTCATATACGAGGGCGGGGGCGGCGGAGAGTTCGACGGGCTCGAAAACCACTTCGTAGGGGATGCCGCGGCAGAGGAAATCGAGCTGCGGGCGGAGCAGCCGCTCGAGCTGAGCCGGCGCGTGTATGTGAAGCGGCGTTTCGCGCCCCAGCATCCCGAAGGTGGAGATAAGCCCCATAAGCCCGAAGATATGGTCGCCGTGCAGGTGGGAAATGAAAATGTGCGAAAGCCGGCCGAATTTCAGGTGCGACCGCCGCAGCTGCAGCTGCGCGCCCTCCCCGCAGTCTATCATGTACAGGCGCTCGCGCAGAGACACCACCTGGCAGGAGGGATAATGGCGCAGCGTGGGAAGCGCGCTGCCGCAGCCAAGGATATGTACGTCAAAGTTCTCCATAGCGTCCCCTGCTCGCGGGGTGTCGATTGTGTACCTCCGTTTTTATGCGTTTTCCTTTCCGTCAGTGTCTGCGGCGGATGCCGTTTCTTCCGCACACGCTCCGGCTTCGTGTTTCTCCGCGCCGTCTGCGCCGCCCCCATTCGGCGTTTCAGTAGAGAGGACCGGCGTGCCGGAAATTGCTTTCTCCCTCAGCGCACTGCGCGTTGCGCGGAAAGCCGTCACTTCAAGCCCGATGACGGGGATAAGCACCAAGGACTGCAAGGGCGCAGCCACAAGCGCGAGCGCAGCCATGCCGGCAGCGGCAGCGCACGAAAGCACATACACGCCCGCGAAGACGGTAAGTGCCAGACCCGTGCCCGTGCCGAAGCTGCGCACATTGTGCAGGGTGGAGAAAACTGTCCCCGCCAGAAGCGACACGGCAAAGACCGCCACGGCAGCGTATTCGAGCGTTTCGCCCCGCAGTCCGGCGATCCATCCCACAGCGAGGCAGAGCAGCAGCGCGGGGACGCACGCGCCCATGCTCAGAGCCATGCCGCGCAGCGACACGCGCTTTTCGCGCCCGGAAAAGAGCGCGGCGCGGTACACGCGGAAACTGGCAAACACATACGCCACGGCTGCAAAAAGCAGGAAAACGCGAAGAATTGAGCCATTCACCCCGTACAGCGTTTTGTCACACCACCAGAGTGCCTCGCTGCCAAGCGCGTGCCACGACAGCAAAGCAAGGACGGCCGCCAGCAGCATGCAAAGCGGCGCGGCGGAAAGCGCGGCGCGGCGCAGCGGCCGTACAAACCTCCCCAAGAGGGTCAGCAAAAACGACAGCAGAACCAGACCGCCCATTGCTGTCACGGGCGCGGAATGGGCGAAGAAGTGTGCCAGCGGCGTGTGCCGGCGGCTTGCAGTGGAAAGCGGGAAGAGGTCGGCCGTGTCTTCGGCGTTTTCAGAGCTGAAAACAAGGTCGTCCGCATACACGGCATACCGCACGCCGTCACGCGTAAAGACTCCGTACTGGCTTTTGCCCTCTATCTTCCCCTCCACAAGCAGCGTGTCGCCGTCCGCCACTTTTATGGCGGGTGCACCCACGGTCGCGCCGTTGTCGCCCTCTCCGGTAGCGTACGCTTGCACGGAGTCGGCAAAAAGCGCGTCTACCTTGTAGAGCTGGGCATGCGCGGAAAGGGGAAACAAAAGGCCTATTGCAAGCAAGCACGCCAGCTTCCGCCACGCTCCGGCGCGGCTCGTCCCGTAAAAGAGTACTTTCTCCATCGTCCTCATATATTATATAAATTGCGTGTAATATTTACAAAAGCGCGCGCCGCGGCACTGCACGCCCCCACTCCGCCATTCGCAACGGTGCAAGATACGACCGAGAGCCGCATGCTCCTTTGTTTTTGGGTACAAACTTAAACAAAATAACCCAATGCCTGCCTTTGCGCCAACGGCAAGGCGCTTCATTCGGCGCAAAAAGGCTTTGATATGCACGTTCCGGCAGTCAAATCGACAATAAATATGTTAAAGTAGTAGCTAATTGGTGATAAATTTTTCCTAACAGTTGGTCAATATGTCCTATCGGGCGTATATTGCCGGCGATGAAAGGGATGGACAGAATTTTTCCGCTCCTAATCGCTCTTTGCACAACACTATTGCCGGCCTGCACCGAGAAAAGCAGGACAAGCCTTGACATCATGGAAAGCGACGCCCGAGCGGGCGACTTGGCATTCAGGCGCGGCACGTCGCGCCATAGCCGCGCCGTGGGAATGATAAGCACGGAATACTCGCACGTAGGCATCGTGGTGGACTCCGGCGGCGGCAATCTGCGCGTGGTGCACGCTGTGGCGGGCGAGCCGCGCTTCCTCGGCGACGGGGACAGCGTGCGCATGGACCGCCTTGCCGACTTCTACCGCGCCGACCGCGCGGAAGCAGGATGCCTGGCAAGACTCGAAGACACGCGGGCGGCACGCGAGGCGGCACAGACCGCCCTGAGGCTGTGGCGGCGCGGCGTGCCTTTTGACGGGGACTTTGACGAGACGGACACCACGGCAATGTACTGCACCGAGCTTGTGGCCTATGCCTACCGCCGCGCAGGACTCGAGATAGCAGGCACGCGCCGCAAACCGCTCCACCTGCCCTGGACGCACGGAAGCTGCCTCACGCCCGACCAGATCCTCGCCTGCCCGCTCCTGAAAACGGTGAAAACGGCGGGGGACTTGCGGAAATAGGAGAACAGACAATATCTAACCTAAAAACATAAGCAACAATGAAATCTTTGAAGACTAACATTCTTACCTCTTTGCTCGCACTCTTTGTCTCAGCGGCGGCGGCACTTTCCTGCATGTCCGCGCTCACGTCCTGCTCTTCCAAGCACGACAGCCCCGACGCGCTTGCCGAAGCAGCAATGAAATGCTTGATGAAGAAAGACATAGACGGCTACATGGCGCTTACGTCGGACTTCGACAAGAAGAAAGGCGAGGACGACAAGGCCATGCTGGACTTCTACAAAGCCAAGATCTCTTCCAAGCTTGAGGAGAAAGGGGGCGTGAAAGAGTACGAAGTGATTGACCGCGACATAAAGGAGGAAAAAGCCACGCTGAAACTGAAGATGTACTACGGCGACGGCTCGGAAGACACCGGCAAACTGATCATGAAGAAAGTAGACGGCAAGTGGTGGCTTGCCATTTGACGGACGACCTCCCCAAACGGGGGAATGACCTTAAAGAAAAACACGATACCTGAAAAACACTTACCTTACCACCGGCGCGGGCGACCTTGTGAAAGGCCGCCCGCGCCTTTTTTCCCCATTTTCGCGCCCGCGCCGAGCCGCACGTCCGCATACTGCGGGCAGCCAGCCGGGCTTAGAATGTTTCCCCCTAAGGCTGTGCGGGAATACCTCTAAGAGGGTGCGGGAACCCCCTAAGTCCGTGCGGTTTTCCCGTACTTTTCCCGCAGCCGCCTCGGCAGCTTCGCCACGACAAGCGCGTACGACTCCGCTATCCAGCCCTTTATCGTGGCGTCGGGGAAAGTGCCTTCGATGTCTATGTCGTTCCAGTGCCGCTTGTTCATGTGCCAGGCGGGGCGCACCGCGCCGTACCGCTCGCGCAGGTCCTCGCCCCGCTCGGGAGCGAGCTTGATGGCGATGAGCCGGCGTTCAAGGGAAATGTGGAGGAATATCTTTCCCTCCACACGGAAAACCACCCAGTTGTCCCCGTAAGGCATGTCTTCGGTCGCGCCGGGCAGGGAAAGGCAGTACGCCCTTGCTTCTTCTATGTCCATTGTGCTTTCTTGTAAATCTTGGCCGTGCAATATTAGCGAGAAACGGCGTATCCATCGCCCGTACACGACGGGAAACGGGCACACACATACTTTCCGTCGGGCCGGAAATTAAGATATTTTGTACAGAAAACACAACCGCTCCAACACATTTTGCTACTTTTGCGATAGAAAAACCAGCACAAAGCGCACAGGATATGGACATATTTGTAAAGAAGACAGCGGACGAGCTGCTTCATGAGGCGGAGAACGAAGGAGGCCGGGGACTGAGGCGCGTACTCGGGCCCTTGGGACTTGTAGCACTTGGCGTAGGCGTCATTATCGGCGCGGGGCTCTTTTCGGTCACGGGCATCGTGGCGGGCGAGCATACCGGTCCCGCAATCGTGCTTAGCTTCGCCATCGCCGCCGTGTGCTGCGCGCTCTCTGCGCTGTGCTATGCCGAGTTTGCCTCTATGATACCCGTCGCGGGGTCGGCTTACACGTACTCCTACTTTACGATGGGCGAATTTGTCGCCTGGCTCATAGGCTGGGATCTCGTGCTTGAATACGCCGTGGCCGCCGTGGCGATATCCATCTCCTGGAGCCGCTACCTCGGGGTCATGCTGCAAGGGATCGGCGTGCCCTTGCCGGCGGAGTGGATGGCGTGTCCGGCGGACGGAGGCGTATTCAACGTGCCGGCCGCCCTGCTTGTGGTTTTCCTCTCACTGGTGCTGATGCGCGGCACAAAGGGGAGTTCGCGCTTCAATGACCTTATGGTGGTGCTGAAAGTGGCGGTGGTACTGGCATTCATAGTGATAGGGATGAAATACGTAAAGGCGGAGAACCTCACCCCCTTTATCCCCGAAAATACCGGCACGTTCGGCGAATACGGCTGGAGCGGCGTGCTGCGCGGCGCGGCCATTGTCTTTTTTGCATACATCGGCTTCGACGCTGTCAGCACGGCGGCGCAGGAGACACGCAACCCGAAGCGCAATATGCCCATCGGCATTCTCGGCTCCCTGCTTGTATGCACGGTGCTCTATATGCTTTTTGCCTTTGTCATGACCGGCGTGGCGGACTATCACGCCTACATCGGCGCGGACAGCATAGCCCCCGCCGCCACGGCCGTGGCCCACATGGGCGAAACCCTGCCCGACGGAACGGTGGCGGCTGCCTACCCGTGGCTTAACCGCGGCATCATCGTCGCCATCTTGCTGGGCTACGCCAGTGTGGTGCTTGTGATGCTTCTGGGACAAAGCCGTGTCTTTTACAGCATGAGCCGCGACGGACTGCTGCCGCCGCTGTTCTCCCATCTGCACAGCCGCTGGCACACGCCCGCCCGCAGCAATCTGCTTTTCATGGTGCTGATAAGCGCGGCAAGCGGACTTGTCCCGCCGGGTCTGGCGGGCGAAATGACGAGCATAGGCACGCTATTCGCCTTCGCCCTTGTATGCCTCGGCGTGATAGTGATGCGCCGCACGCAGCCCGACGCGCCGCGCGGCTTCCGCACGCCCCTCGTGCCGTGGATTCCCGCTGCGGGCTGCCTTTTCTGCGTGGGCATGATGCTCTTCCTCGCGCCCGACACGTGGATAAGGCTTGTGATGTGGATGCTCATCGGGCTTGACGTCTACTCCTTCTACGGCGTGCGCCACAGCATCGCCGGCAACGGCACTGCACGCCGCCACGGCCAGACGGTGCTGAGCGGCGCGGGCGTACTGGTGGGCTTCCTCTGCATTGTGGCCGGCTTCTGGCACCAGCAGACGGCGGGCTGGGGCGAGAGCCGCGTGCTTCTGTGGGTGTCGTGCCTATTCGGCGGGGCGCACATCTTCTTCTACCTCATACGCCAAAGCCTCTTCCGCAAGCGCGGGAAAGCGTGACGGCGCGGCCGCCCGCAAGCTTGCGTACGGCTCTCAGGGCTGCTCCATTATTTGCAAGACTTCCTTTCCGGCGCGTCTTTTCCCTTTGCACGGGTTTCCCTTTCAGGACGAAAGAAAAAGCGGCGGGGCGGGAAACGCATCGCGCGTCGTCCCGCCCCGCCGTAGGTGTGTACTGTAAGGGATACGAACGGGGGTTGGCCGTTTATGGATACGAGTTGGCCGTTTATGGATACGAGTTAGCCGTTCATGGATATGAGGAACTCCGTGTTGTCCCTTGTGCTCTCAAGCCGCTTCTTCACGTCCGACATCGCCTCTATGGGCGTCATGGAAGAGATGTAGTTGCGCAGAATCCACATGCGGCGTAGCGTGTTGTCGTCCTGCAGCAGATCGTCGCGGCGGGTTGATGACGCCACGATGTTGACCGCCGGGAAGATGCGCTTGTTGGCAAGCGTGCGGTCGAGCTGAAGCTCCATGTTGCCCGTACCCTTGAACTCCTCGAAAATCACCTCGTCCATCTTCGAGCCGGTGTCTATAAGCGCCGTGGCGATGATGGTGAGCGAGCCGCCGCCCTCAATGTTGCGGGCCGCGCCGAAGAAGCGCTTGGGCTTTTGCAGCGCGTTTGCGTCCACACCGCCGGAGAGAATTTTGCCCGAGGCGGGCGCAACAGTGTTGTAGGCGCGGGCGAGGCGCGTGATGGAGTCAAGGAAAATCACGACATCGTGTCCGCATTCCACCATTCTCTTGGCCTTTTCAAGCACAATGCCGGCAATCTTCACGTGGCGGGCGGCGGGTTCGTCGAAGGTAGAGGCTATCACCTCCGCCTTAACCGTGCGCATCATGTCCGTCACTTCCTCGGGGCGCTCGTCTATGAGCAGCATCATGAGGTAAGTGTCGGGATGGTTGCGTGCTATGGCGTTGGCGATGTCCTTCATAAGCATCGTCTTACCCGTCTTGGGCTGTGCCACGATGAGCGCGCGCTGTCCCTTGCCTATCGGGGTGAAGAGGTCAACGATGCGGCAGGAGGTAGAATCGCCCTTGCCGGAGCAGAGGCTGAATTTCTCTTCGGGGAAAAGGGGCGTAAGGTGCTCGAAAGCGATGCGGTCGCGCGCCTGCTGGGGCGTAAGCCCGTTGATGGAATGAAGCTCGACGAGCGCAAAGAATTTCTCTCCCTCGCGCGGTATCTTGACTTTTCCGTCGACCACGTCGCCGGTCTTCAAGCCGTTTTGGCGTATCTGCGCCGCCGAGACGTAGATATCGTCGGGCGAGGGAAGATAATTATAGTCCGACGAACGGAGGAAGCCGAAGCCCTCCGGCACTATCTCAAGCACGCCGCTGCCGTCAAGGAGATGGTCCTCGGGACGCGGGACGCGGCTGACAGGCTGCGTCTCCGCTGCGCCGCGAGCGGGACGGGCGTATGTGCCCTCCACAGCCTCCGCCGGCTGCACTGCACGCGCGGAAACGGCGGGGTCGTCCTTGAAGCGGCGGAAGCGTGGCTGCTGCACGTCCACGTCTGCCATGGGCACGTTGAGCTCCGCGCCCTCGAAGATGACGGGGATGTCCTTCACGATGACGAAGTCGGCGCTGTTGTTGGCATTGGGCTGCACGGCAGACGGCTTGGCTGCGGCTTCTTCGGCGTTTTCCGCCGTCTCTGCAACCGCTTGCGGGAGCGTGTGTGCAGAGCCGGCGTTGACAGGCATATTGTGCTCTTCAAGTACGCGCTTCACGGCTTCCATGTCCGACACGTCCCCTGACCCGCCGGCGGGCTTCGCCTTTGCTGCGCTTATCTCGTCTGCGACAAAATCCGGAACGTCCGTCTCCGCCGCCCCCGACTGCTCCCCGTCTGCCGTTTCGGGCAAAGATTCGCGGGCCGCTTCCAGCGACCGCAGCAGAGCCTCGCGGGCAGCGACCTCAGCCTTGCTGGGGCGGCCGCGCTTGCGCTTGGGCAGCTCGATGACATCCGCGCCGGCAAGTGCGGCTGCGGTGTCCGAAGCCGCCGTTTTCGCAGCCTTTGCAGTGTCCGCCGCCGCGCTGTCTGCGTCAGCCTTTGCCTTCACAGCACGGGGCGCGGCATCCTGTGCCGCCGAAGAGAAGACGGGAGCCGAAGTCTCCTTCTTCACGATGCGCGTGCGGTGGCGCTCGGGCGCGACAGTGCCGGTATCGAGCCCGGCCTGGCGCACGGCCTGCGCGTCAAGTATTTCGTATATAAGCGAGCGGGGAGACTTTTCCTCAGCCTCCTCAATGCCAAGCATCTCGGCTATTTCGGACAAACGGCGGTTGTCAAAGTCGAGCAGCTGGTCTTTCGTGTAGTTTTCCATAAGTGGTTGGATTGCGGGAAAACGGCTTGCACGCCGCACGCTCTGCACCGGCGCGTAAAAAGCAGCGCGGCAGACGCGTTTTCTCCCGTAAAAGCTCGTAGAGCCTTGCTTGCGGCACGCGCTTCCGGCACCTTTACGGCGGCAGACTGCGCTCACAAGCGGATATGTGTATATTCTTTTGGGGATTTTGAAAGTCCGAGGCTCGGAAAAGAACAAGTTGAGTCTCCGCCTTTCGGTCTGCAAAATTAGTCTTTTTATATTACCGCCAAGCCCCCGCGCCGCTTTTTTCGTACTTTCGCGCACAAAACCGCGCGGGAAAGCCTCCTTCCCCCGCCCCACTACGCCACGATGACCCCACTTTTAGACATACAGCACCTCACGAAGCGCTTCGGCGCGCTCGAACTCTTCGAAGACATAAGCCTTTCCATTGCCGAGGGGCAGAAAGTGGGGCTTATCGCCCACAACGGCGCGGGCAAGTCCACGCTTCTGGGCATACTGGCCGGCGAGGAGGACTACGAGAGCGGCACGATAGTGACGCGCAACGGGGCCACGATGGCCATACTCGAGCAGTCGCCGCGCTTTTCGCCCGACACGACGGTGATAGACGCGTGCCTCGAACGCGCCGGCGACCTCTCCGGACTTATCGCGCAGTACGAGAAATGCCTGCTCACGGACGGGACGCCCGGCCTGGCAGAGCTTATGGAGGAGATGGAACGCGCCGGCGCGTGGGATTTCGAGCAAAGAGCCAAACAAGTGCTTTCAAAGCTGCGCATCGACCATTTCCACCAGCGCGTGGGCGAGCTTTCGGGCGGACAGCTCAAGCGCGTGGCACTTGCCAACGTGCTGCTTGCCGACCCCGACCTCCTTATCCTGGACGAGCCTACCAACCACCTCGACCTCACCATGATAGAGTGGCTGGAAGACTACCTGCGGCGTACGACGAAAGCCCTGCTCATGGTGACGCACGACCGCTATTTCCTTGAAAACGTCTGCGGAGAGATACTCGAGCTGGACGGGCGGCGGCTCTACTCCTACACGGGCAATTACGCCTACTACCTCGAAAAGCGCGGGCAGCGCATCGCCGCGGAGAACGCCAACATCGCACGGGCGCAGAACCTCTACCGAAAGGAGCTGGACTGGATGAGGCGCATGCCGTGCGCCCGCGGCACGAAGGCGCGCTACCGCAAAGAGGCCTTCGCTGAGCTCGAGCAGCGGGCGAAGCGCCGGAGAGAGGAACGCGCGGCGCGGCTCGAGGTGAAGAGCGGATACATCGGCAGCAAAATCTTCGAGGCAGAGTATGTGTCGAAGTCCTTTCCCGTCCCCGCAGCAGACGGGACGGCGTCGGAGAAGGTGATACTGCGCGACTTCTACTACAATTTCTCCCGCTACGAGAAAATGGGCATAGTGGGCGGCAACGGCACGGGCAAGAGCACCTTCGTGAAGATGCTGCTCGGCGAGGTGCGCCCCGACTCCGGCCGCTTCGTCGTGGGCGAGACGGTGCGCTTCGGCTATTTCTCCCAGGAGGGAATGGCTTTCGACGAAAACGAGAAAGTGATTGACTGCATACGCAAGGTGGCGGAGTACGTCGACCTCGGCGGCGGGCGCCACCTCACGGCGATGCAGTTTCTCACACATTTCCTTTTCCCGCCCGCGCGCCAGCAGGACTACATCTACAAGCTCTCCGGCGGCGAAAGGCGCAGACTGCAGCTTTGCCGCGTGCTGATGACCGCGCCCAATTTCCTCGTGCTTGACGAGCCCACCAACGACCTCGACATCGCCACGCTGCAAATTTTGGAAGAATACCTGCAGGACTTCCGCGGCTGCGTCATCGTAGTGAGCCACGACCGCTATTTCATGGACCGCGTGGTAGACCATCTTCTTGTCTTCAACGGCGACGGCCACATTGACGACTTTCCCGGCAACTACTCGGAGTACCGCGAGTGGCGCACGCTCAAGGACAAGGAACTGCAAGAGCAGAAAGAGGCCGAGCGCAAGGCTTCCCCGAAGGCCGCCCCCGCCAAGACCTGGCAGGGCGAGCGCCAGCGCAAGCTCACTTTCAAGGAAAAGCGCGAGCTCGAAGCCCTCGAGGCAGACATCGCCGCCCTCGAGACAGAAAAGGCGGACATAGAAGCCGCGCTGTGCTCGGGCACGCTCTCCGTGGAAGAGCTGACAGAAAAAAGCAAGCGCCTCCCGCTCCTCGGCGAAGAACTTGACGAAAAGAGCATGCGCTGGCTGGAACTCAGCGAAATAGAGGGGTAAACAAAACATAGAGGCGGACGAAAAAAGAGGGACGGAGGCGAAAGCCCCGTCCCTCTTGTCGCATGTACGTCCGTCCGGCAGATTTTCCCTTTGCCTACCCCCCGCTACCGTCTCATTGCCGCATTCCGCAAAGCGCCGCACGCGCCCGCCAAAGACATACGGGGCGGCGGGCATAACGCCTTGCTCCGCCGCACGATGCCCGCCGCCAAATTTGGCACTGGTTTTGCAGAGCCTAATGTGTAAAACCTACTCTATGGACTGCAAGAAGATTTTTACCTCCGCCGCCCTGTCCGTGGCATGCACATACGGCGCGGCGCAAAGCACCGGGACGCCGCAGCTCGGCGTTGACCCGACGGGCAAGGTTATAGACGCCATGACCCTGGACGAGAAGCTGGACTTGCTGATAGGCTCGGAAGGCAACGTGCAGACCGACGCCAAAGTGACCGTCGGCAACTCTTCCACCTTAGTGCCGGGCGCAGCCGGACAGCTGAACGCCATCCCCCGCCTGGGCATCCCCGCGACGGTGCTTGCCGACGGCGCGGCGGGCCTGCGCATCGACTCCACCCGCGCGGGAAGCCCGCGCACTTTCTACTGCACGCATTTCCCCATCTCCACCGTGATGAGCGCAAGCTGGAACACCGATCTTGCCGCGCAAGTGGGCAAGGCTTTGGGGAGCGAAGCAAAACACTACGGCGTGGACGTGCTGCTCGCCCCCTCCACCAACATCCAGCGCAACCCGCTGAACGGGCGCAACTACGAGTACTACTCGGAAGACCCCCTGCTCGCCGGCAAGATGTGCGCAGCTATGATAGACGGCGTACAGAGCAACGGCGTAGGCACGTGCCTGAAGCATTTTGCCCTTAACAACCAGGAGACCAACCGCGCGGGCAACAACGTGATAGGCTCTCCGCGCACCTTCCGGGAAATATACCTCAAGCCGTTTGAGATAGCCGTAAAGGAGGCGCGCCCCTGGACGGTGATGACGGCCTACAACAAAATCAACGGCACGATGGCGAGCGAACGCTGCGACCTCGTCACCGAGATACTGCGGCACGAATGGGGTTTTGACGGAATGGTGATGACGGACTGGCTCGGCGGCGAGAATGCCGTGGCGCAAATGGAGGCGGGCAACGACCTGCTTATGCCCGGGCAGCTCTCCCAGCGCGAAGCCATCAGGAAAGCCGTGCTCAACGGGCGGCTCTCGCTCGAAATAGTCGACCGCAACGTCAAGCACGTGCTGGAGTATATCCTGCGCACGCCAAGCTTCAAAGGCTGCCGCGCCGACAACCAGCCCGACCTGAAAGCAAATGCGCTCGTCACGCGCAACGCCGCGATCGAGGGGATGGTGCTCCTGAAAAACGACGGCAGCCTCCTGCCGCTCCAACTCGAAAAGGCGAAGAGCGTGGCTCTCTTCGGGCGCACGTCCTACGACTTCATTGCGGGCGGCTCCGGCTCGGGCAACGTCAACCACGCCTACGTGGTGAGTCTGCTCGAGGGACTGGAAAACGCCGGCTTCTCGGTAGACGCCAGCCTGCGTGCCGCTTATGAAAAATATATCCCGACGCAGAAGAAGCTGCTGCCCGTGCCGACCGGACCGCTCGCAGCACTGCTCCCCAAGCCGCTTGTGCCGGAAATGCCTTTGGACGGACAGACTTTGGAGCGGGCAGCAAAGGACAACGACATCGCTATCGTCACCGTCGGGAAAATTTCGGGAGAATTTGCCGACCGGAAGATAACCGGTGACTTCAACCTCACCGATGCCGAGCAGCAGATGCTGGACAAGGTGTCGTCCGCCTTCCGCCGCGCGGGCAAGAAAGTCGTAGTGATACTCA
The DNA here is from genome assembly GCA_963651485.1 of Alloprevotella sp. Taxonomy (GTDB): domain Bacteria; phylum Bacteroidota; class Bacteroidia; order Bacteroidales; family Bacteroidaceae; genus Alloprevotella. The sequence continues at coordinate 17,659 of CAVJPT010000003.1, forward strand.
ACGTGAGCGGAGTGACCGAGACGGCAAGCTGGAGAGACAAGGCAGACGCCATACTCCTGGCCTGGCTGCCCGGGCAGGAAGGGGGCAACTCCGTGGCGGACCTGCTCACGGGGAAAGAGTCGCCGTCGGGAAGGCTGCCGATGACGTGGCCGCTGAGCTACGGCGATGTGCCCTCAAGGGACTGTTTCCCCAATACTGACGAAATAAGCGATGACCTCCTTACCTCGTCCATGACCGCCAGCGGGGAGAATGCGGCGAAAGAGCCGCAGAAAAACTTTGACTACACCGAGTACAAGGACGGCATCTACGTAGGCTACCGCCACTACTCCACCAAGCACGTCCCCGTGGCCTATCCCTTCGGCTACGGCCTAAGCTACACGTCCTTCAAGTACGGCAAGCCGCAGGCCACCACCGACGGGGAGGGCAACATCCGGGTCACCGTAGAGGTGGAAAACACGGGGCGCACGGCCGGCAAGGAAGTGGTGCAGGTGTACGTCTCCGCTCCGGGGAAGGACATGGACAAGCCCGAGCGCGAGCTGAAAGCTTTTGCCAAGACCCGCCGCCTCGAGCCGGGCGAGAGACAGCTCGTCTCGCTGGAAATTCCCTACCGCAGCCTCGCCTCGTTTGACGAAGCGGAAAGCCAGTGGCAGGTGGAAGAAGGCGAATACAAAATATTGGTGGCACGAAACGCCGCCGACCCCGCTCCGCTCTCTGCCGTAGTCGGCGTGAAAGGCGGGACAACGGAGAAAGTACGCCCGTGTCTCGTGAAAGAGCAAAAGTAACCTTCTTCGCCCCCGCTCCTCCGTCAACGCACGGGGGAGAAAAACGCAACAGCCCCAAGGGCTGGCACACCGCAAGAAGTGCCAGCCCTTGCTTTTTCCGCTGCGAAGCGCAAAGCCCCCGACTGTCCCCATAAAAGCCCCGCCTTGCCGCGCCACCGGCAAGCCTAAAAACACGGCCGCACGGCACTCCGTCGGCCGCCGCACATAGCGGGAAAACGAGTCAAGACACCTCTCTTTTCCAGCCGCGCGAGGAGAGACGCATTTTTACAGATATTTAACTACGCACAAACGCGCCGCAGACACGCCTAAGGGCTTCGCGCAGCCTAAGACCAGCCCCGTCGCGACGGGAATGGGGGCTGTAGCTCCTACATGTACATCCAGCAGCGACGGGATGTACATATAGGAGCTGTGTAAGTCACTGATAGTCAATAGCACGAAAGAGGGGATACGCACGCGGTGCATATCCCCTCTTTTCGCTACACAAAGATAATACATTTTCGCCCGTTTTCCAAATCTGCCGGAACGGGCACAGAAGGCTCAAATGCCATTTTTGCCTGTTTTTGCCACTTTTTGTGTCATATTCTGACACTGGCGGTTGGGACGGAAGAAGACGTGACGCGCATATTCCCATTGCCTTTCTGAGCGCAAACCGCCCGACAGACGGGACAACCCGAAAGCCGCAAGCGCACATCTTAAATACATTGCCCAGTACAACCATTCGCCGGGGAAGGGCAGAGTTATGGGCAACACAATAAGCGGCACACAAACATTCGCCGTCTGAGGTGGACGGAGGAAAGACCGGGAAGCACATTTTCAAGAAACGAATAGACACTCCGAGTATGCGACTCACGCGCTCAAAGCACTCCACCATTTTCTCAAAAAATGCGCGTAACACCAATAGTAAACGCCCTTAAAAGTATTTTTACAAGCAAACAACGCACTGAAAACTCCTGCCACGAGCCACGCCTTGCGCGTGAGCAACAGCCGCCCAGCCATTTTGACTGGCGTTGACTCGCTTTCCCAATTGTGCTTCTCCAGCGGAGACATCCAGTAAGCGTCACCCATCAAATCGCGTATATATGCTCTTTTCTCTGCGAACGACAGGGGGGTAGCAAAGTTAAACGCATTGAGCACAATCCAGTACACGTCAAAAGCTATTATCTTTTCTTTTTTAGCCTCCACGTCGCGCTCGCTGACTTGATACTTCCGCAGCAGGGCGTAATAGCGTTCTCTCCTCTCTTTCAGCAACTCCTTGAACCCCTTGTGGTAGCGCTGTATAGCCGTATTTCCGTGTATTAGATATCTGTAGCCGCAATACTCCACCATCCCTATTGTGTCAATGGCATCAAACACGGCGCATATAAAGAGGGCGTCTTCGTGTATGGGATATGGGGGAAACCGCAGCCCCTTACTCCTAAGAAAATCGGTCTTGAATATTTTGTTTCCAGGGCAACAGTATAGGGAATCCCACCAAGTGGGAAAAACATCCTTTATTTTTACTTGCTTGCTGAAACACGGGAGATAATTGTCCGAAACTCGGTTCTGATTCAGGTTCTCCGTCTTGAAGCCGCCGATGCCAAGCAAGTTATTCGTTCCCTCAACAGTGGAAAGCAGCGATTCAATATAGTACGGTTCGAGCCGGTCGTCCGGGTCGACAAAGACGAGCCACTCGCCCCGCGCCGTTTCGATGCCGAGGTTTCGCGCGGAAGACACACCGCCGTTCTCCTTGTCTACCGCCACGACCCTGTTGTCCGCCCTCGCAAAAGCGTGTATCATATTGGAAAGCCGCTCGCCTCCGCCGTCATTTATATAGATAATCTCTATGTCTTTGACCGTCTGCGCGACAAGGTCTCTGTGTATGCCGGGAAGATACTGCTCCACGTGGTAGCAAGGCAGGACAACCGACACTTTGGGATTGCTCATAGCAGGCATAATTTGTTTTTACTCTATTTGTTTTTACTCTTTTACCGTCCGAGGGGCTACCCCTGCGCTCCTCTTATCTGTCTTCTTTTTATCATCTTTGCCGGATTTCCGCCCACCACTGCCCAAGGCTCTACGTCCTTGAAGACGGCGGCGCGTGCTCCCACCACAGCCCCCTCGCCTATCGTCACCCCCATGCCCACGAAGGCATCGGCGGCTACCCAGGCGTGGTTGGCCACGGTTATCGGCGCGACCCTCAGGGGCAGCATCAGGTACGCGATGTCGTGGGAGGCCGTGCACAGGTACGCGCCCTGCGACACGACGCAGTCGTCGCCTATCTCTATCATCGCCTTGTTGTACAGCTCGGTGTGCGGGCCGATGCAGGCTCTGCCTATCCTAAGATTCCAAGGCGCGAAAATGGTGCAGGAGCTGTATACCAGCGCCTGCCTGTCCACTTGCGCCCCGAAAAGGCGCAGGAGGAAATGGCGCACGCCTTTAAAGTGGCGCGTCGCGAAGAGGCGGAAGAGCGTGCGGTTGACAACCGCCCACACTATACGCCTCACGCGATGGGGCTTCGGCTCCCAGTAGTCTGAAAGGTTCATTTGTAGCGGAGCTTTTTATAGAGCGGGGCAAAATTGCGGCGCAGCGCATGCGCAGACTTTGTAAGAAGAAGCACGAAGGAGTTGCGCACGCGCCCGAAACCGAGCACTTCCGCACGCGCGCGGCACGCCTCGTCCATCCCCAGCCGGGGGGTGTTGCACGAAACGCCGTTTGTGTCAAACTGGGAGATGCATGTGGGTATGCGCAGGAAGCGGCTGCCCTCCCGCACGGTTTGCAGGGTGAGCTTATAGTCCGCCGCGATGCGGTAGGACTCGTCATACGTGATGCCGTGCTTGCGCAGGAAAGCGAGGTTATAGAACATAGCCTGATGGGACGCAAACATTCCATACCAGCACTTCGTGTGGCTGTAGTTGGGTATCACCGTTTCGCTTCCCTCTTCCCGGTATGTGCCATACACCAAGTCGGGGAAAGAGTCTGAGGAAAAAATGTGCTTTGCCACATCGGAAAGCACATCCGGGGACGCAAAACCGTCGCCGGCGTTCACGAAAACGACATAGTCGCCCTTGCACTGCAAGAGGCCTTTGTTCATCGCGTTGTAAATGCCTTTGTCGGGTTCGCTGACAAAGGTGGAAATGCGCGTCCCGTACTCGCGCACTATGTCCGCCGTGCCGTCTTTCGACCCGCCGTCTATGACGACATAGTCAATAAATGGATAGTCCTGCGCAAGTACGCCTTCGACGGTCTTCCTTATTTCGTCCTTGCAATTAAAACAAATAGTCACTACGGAAATGACAAGAGCGGTACTTTCCATCACGCCGCCCTCCCAATTTCTTTGCAGAGGGTGGCGTATGTAATTGTATTACAACCGCTTACCCCCCCCTATTACAGATTTCCGTAACTTTGTCTCTCATCTTTATAAGTTTAGCCGGGTTGCCGCCCACGACAGCCCAGGGTTCCACATTCTTGTAAACCGAGGCGGTGGCGCCTACCACCGCGCCCTCGCCTACCTCCACCCCCATGCCAATGTAGGCACGGGCTGCTACCCACGACTGCCGCCGCAGGAGGATAGGCGCGGTGACGAGCGACATGCCCGCCTTGTTGGGCTTGTCGACATCGTGGCCGGCGGTGCAAAGGTAGGTGTACTGGGAGACGACGGCGTCTTCCTCCACTACGACCCAGTCCGGGTTGTAGCAAATCACGTTAGGGCCGAGACACGCCCTGCGCTCCATACGCAGACGCCAAGGCGCCCACACCTTCGCGCTTGCGTACACCTGCGCGTCCCACGCGACCTTTGCGCCGAAAAGACGCAAAAGCATAACGCGCCACTTGCTGAAAAGCGCCGTGGCAAACGGGCGGAACAGCACCGCCGCGACGGCATTCCACACCACGCGCCGCAGCTTGTCGGCGCGCGTCACGCCGCCGGGGGCACGGCGCACCAAGACTACGCTATTTTCCTTTTTGTCGTCCAAAAGCAAGAAGGCATTGTCTCCCGCGCAGCACGCGCAGGACATTTGGTGCAAAATTACGCGTAGCAAGAGACAAAAGCAAATTTGGGCAAAGGATTATGCAGCCGCCCCGCCCCGTTTGCCCGTCCCGGCGGGACAAAGCACCGGTACCGCTGCATTATGACTTCCGGGTGCAACATCTAATTTTGGCAGCCGTCGGCTGCCAAATTGCAATCACATCTGTATGAGAAAACATAGGCAACGATTGCTTCTCGTTGCAAAAACGCTCGCCCGTGGCGAGCGAAACTAACAGGGGCGAGTCTCTCAACCCCGTGTCCGAGCATTTGCCCGTGGAGAATATGGTCTACGCCAACCAGCAGCACTATTACGATGCCATATCCGCAAGTTCGGCTGCTGGGCAGTCGGGGCCGTTTATCGACTTTATGCTGGGAGAAATACAGAAAACACTCGAAACGCACAAGGGTGAACCCTTACAGGAAGTTCCTAATAAAGTTCACGATAAAGTTCACGATAAAGTTCCTAATAAATTGCTGGAGGCTTTTAGGGATATGCCTGAGGCAGCCTGGAATATATATGAGATTCTGAACGACGACGGAAGTCTGACCTGCCTCGAACTTGCAGCACAAATCGGCGTAAGCGAAAGAATGGTAAGAAAGTATATTTCCTTGCTGAAAGCCAACGGGCTGATTGTCCGCATCGGCAGCAACAAGACTGGATATTGGAAAACGAAACGATAAAACCTCACAACGATGGGCAAGGAAGAAAAAGACATAGCTCTCTTCGTGGCATTCTGCATAGAAGAATATGGGGCGCCAAAGGGATGACAGGAGAGAAGGCGCACGGTCTGTTTTCAAAGTATGGGGGTGGTAAACTACCTTTGTGAGTGCTACGGCGTGCTTCACGCCCAAGGCCGCCAATGGCTAACAGAGGACATAGACGAGTTTATCGGTATCAGGAAAAAGACAACGCCTCCGCCCGCTCCGTTTTCCCGGACTTAGGGGCAGCATCCCACAGACTGCACCGCCTTAAACGCAGAAACGCGCCATGCACAAACGGATGTGCATGGCGCGTTTCGCGCAAATATCTTTTTATTGTCAGTCCCTGCTGCCCGGTCCCTCCTGGACGGAGCATTCGCGGTGGTTCGTCAGGTCTTCCGCCAATTGCAGGAAGTTGCGGGCGGCATTTGCTGGCGACCACACCTCACGCATAGTCGTCACGGCGTTGCGTTTCATCTCCTCCATCTCCCGCGGATGCTGCAGCAGCCACTCCACCTTGCTGGCCAAGTCCTCTACATCGCAGCTCTCGAACACCGTGCCGTTCACCCCGTCCCGCACAAGGTATGGCACGCTGCCGATGGCGTCGCTGCCAACCAGCACGCAGCCCTGCCCCATTGCCTCGTTGGCCACGGCGCCCCACCCCTCGTTGGCGTCGGAGGTAAAGAGGAAGATGTCGTGCTGTGCCATCGCCGCCAGCACCTGCCCGTTGGGCACGGCGCCGTGGAATGTCACCACGCCGTCCAGCCCCTTGGCGGCGGCAAGTGCCTTTGTGGACTCTTCCTCCTCGCCGCTTCCGTAGTAGTCGAGGCAGAAGTCATACCCTCTCGCCCTCAATCGCTCCGCCATCAGCACCGGGAGTTCGGGATGTTTCCAGTCCAGAAATCTTGCACACCACATCATGCGCACACTCCCGCCCTCTCTACGCGGGTTCACCGTTTCCGTGTCTACGTCAGGAGCGCCGGTAAAATAGCCCCATCTGTAATGCCGACCTTTATAGCAGCCTAATTTCCTGTCATCTTTCGCGGCATAAGCGCTGGCGCACAGTTTATAAAACCCCCTATGCCTGTAATGCGTCATATAGTTGCGCCACCATCTGAGAAGAACGGGCGAAAGCACATTCAGCCATCCTCTTTTCAGCCACCGCTCGCCGCACTCAAACGACAAGCCCTTGTCGCGCAGCAGGGCGTACGGCTGCGAGCACGCGCCAAAGACACACACCTCTGCGGTCTTGGCGCACTTGACAGCCTCATCATGTGCCTCCTCTGACTCTCCTGCCAATATGCAATAAGGGCGGGTGCTATAGTCCTGTCCGCCCTTCAGCTCTTGGGCATTACGGGGCAATGTGGCGACAAAGCGGAACCGGTCTCCCAAGAGGCCGTACAACTCGTCTGCCACGCACACTTGATGATGGTTCAGATAGTTGCAAAAGAAAACTACCTTATATCCTACCATACGTTTGTGGAATCTTCTACTGTCTCCTTTGACTCGTCGACAAGCACTCGCCCGTAATGCTTTCTGTAAAACACGCAGGGCACCTGTCCCAAGAATGCGCCCCAGCCAGAGAACGTGCTGTCTGAGCCTATCAGATAGCCGCATTTGCTGATGGCATAAATGTCTGCAATGGCATTGCCGAAGAAGGCGCGCTCTACATTCGGCAACGAGGTAAGCTCTTTCAGCTCCTCGCCCGTACCGTCAGAGAACAAGAGAAAACGGCACTTCCCCTCACGGGACTTTGCCAACATTTTCTCCCGGTACCATTCCAGCGGCGTGCGGTGGGACTGCGGATAGTCGCCAAGCCGTATATGCACGGCCACGCAATGGCTGAAGTCGTAGCTGTCCACTTTCTCCTTGACAGACGGACGTATGTGGCCGATGATGTAGTTGCTGATATATGCCTGGTCGTCCAGCAAGTCGCGGAAATAGTGCTGCAAGCCTTGCTCCACGTGCGGACGCCCCAGCAGCACGGCACCTATTTTCCTCAGTCCGCCCACCTCGCCCTGTGAGGAGAACAAGCCGACATATCCTCTCTTGTCTTTTTCCCTGCGGATGTACGGACCGATGGAAAACTTCTCCCAAGTGGGCGCAATCAGCTTGGCGCCGGTACGGTGGGCATAACTGATGGCCCGTGCGTACACGAAAAGGCAATTGGCCAGCCCTGACCCGCCGATGCGGAACAGCAGGCAGTCTCTCGATGCCATCAACTTTGGGTAGACATATCTGCTCATAGTCATAACTTTCAATACTTTTACTTTGTCCCCAACGTTATTCTGTACCGTCCGGCGAATATCGGGAAATATCTGTTGATTATCAAAACGGGAACTATCATCAACAAGCACTTGAACAGTACCACAGCAATCAGCATGGGGAATGAGGATATTGTCAAATGCAACAATGAAAGTACCTGGGACGTAGCTATGTTGGTCAACGTAGGAAGATAGTAATACAACAACGAATTAGCGCCGACAAACAAGAGCAGCCTGTTATATCTCGTCACCTTGCTGCATAAATAGACCATTGCCGGGATGCCAACAACGTTTGCTGCAAAGAACATGGGGTATGACGAGAATGCCCCGTTGAAGCTGCCATTCAGCAAATCGTATCTCACGTTCAAAGCCAAAAACGCCAGATACAACAGAAGAGCGCATAACCCGATGCGTTCATTGAGGACAAAACGGATTAGATTTCGTCCTCTCACCATCACCCCGCAGGCAAAGAAAGGATATGCGAGCAGGGCATTGCGGAAATTCCAGAAATAGTCTCCGCCCGGCAAGCAGAAATACAGAGCCAACGACACGGCCATTGACACGGCCACAAGGGACGGCCTGCCAATCACTCGGAAAAGAGCGAGGCAGAACAACTGGCAAAGTATCAAAGCGGGGACGAACCAAGACTTCACGCCATACAGCGATATGAAGGCCTGTTCAGCCAGTTCCTCAATGCCCCCCGTGAAGAGCGCGATGGCACAGCAACACGAGCAGTATATAAAATATGGGATAACCAGCGACGTAAAAATATTGAGGAGCTTTTGCAGGGGGCTGAACTTTTTCGACGGATTATAGAACAAGTAGCCGCTGACGAAAAAGAACGAAGTCAAAAAGACGGGGACATAGAACTTTGAGAACCACACCGGCGACGACCCCGAATGGTGAAAGCACACAAACACCATGCAGAGTCCCCTCAAATTGTCAATCCATGCAATTCTCTTATTGTCCATTTTCCTCCTCTTCCGTTTCTTCGCACTCCTCTGTTTCCTCATACGTGTCATATCCGTTTGACTGCAGCCAGAGCAGATGCCCCAAGAAGGCCAGCGAGACAAACAGGAAAGAAGTCGTCATCTGGTTCACGCCCCAAATGTATGCCTCATACATAGCACTGGCCAAGACCGCGATAACCACAAACAGATGCGTCCGCACATAAGGGTCAAGCGAGGAATAGAAAGCCCGGGTCAATTTCAAGGCGTTGACCAACAGCACCAAGATAGAAAAGCCGCCCAGTATGACTCCCAAAAATTTCAGGATATCCAAGTAGCCGTTGTGCGAACCCATTTCCGACACTTTCTTTGCCTCTCCCGTATTCTCTGCATACAGTCCGTTGCCGGTAATGGGGTTTTCCTTGATCATCATAATAGTGGCCTGCCGCTCATACTTTCGGTCATCCACGTAGTCACCCGACTCGACGGTGCCGGTCAATCTCTCTATTCCCGAGAATTTGACGCCCATATTGGCTGATATCATAAGAGCCATATACATGGCAACAACCACGAAGACAGTCTTTAGCTTTAAACCGTACTTGAAGAGGAAGCCAAATATCATAATCACCATAGAGGTGCGGCTTCCGCCCATCAGCACGCCATAGACGCATACGGCGATGGCGGCCCAGTGCCACAGCTTCAGCTTTTCATGCTGTATGAAGATACATCCCGCGCTGATAGAGGCGATTGAACACAGGGAATTTGAGTTTCCAAAGCCGAATGTCTGGCGGCCGGTAATCAAATCCACGCCGCCGGAGAACCGTCCGAGCGCAATCAGGCAGGTTGCCATCAGCGGAAGATAGAGATAAAACTTCTTCGCATAGAACTCCGCATTCTGCGTGACGGAAACCACAAACATAAAGTCGCACACTACCTTCGCCACCAGGTACGTCATGGACTTCACATTGATAAACTGGAGGCCAAATGTCGCCTGGTACAATATCAGGGTAAACGAAAACAGATAGATGAACAGGTGGCTCCTCAGCATATTGGGGGCAAAGAGCACCCTGAGGTTTGTCAGCAGAAGTGCCACGCCCAAAACTATCAGGACGTAAAAGGTGGGCTGGGCCAAAAAGCCCAGCTTCTGGTATTGCGAAAATATATTGCCCAGCAGATACAAGAATGCCCAGTACTTGGTGACGCTGTTCATACGTTTTTCCTTAGTCTATTACAGTTCTCAAATATTCCCTAACCAACTCGTCTATGTCGAACGTCTTCGACAGTTTCTGCTCGTACCGATGGGTATAGTACCGGGAGATTTTGTCTGCCAATGCTTCGCTGTCTCCCCGGTCTATCAGCCATTTGTCGGCATCCGGCTCCGGTATATATTCTGCCGCCCCTTGTCCCTTGCACATCATAAACGGCACGCCGCACGCTGCCGCCTCCGTATAGACGCAGCCGAAGCCCTCGAAAAAGGAAGGCAGCACGAAGAGGTCGAGGGCGTTGTAGAAAGCGGGCAACTCCGAATGGCTTATCTCCCGCTCAAAGCGTACCTCTTCCTGCAGGCCATGCTCCGCCACGTACTTACGCAAGCTGTCCTCCATGTGACCATGCCCAATAAGCCGCACTTGGAAGCGTGGCATCACTCCCTTGTCTTTCAGGATGCTCGCCGCCTCCAGCAAGGTGATGTGCCCTTTCAGCTCCTGATAGTTGGCAATACACCCGATGGCGAACACGTCTCTCGGCGGCGAGGGCAAGGGGCGGAACGCTTGCGTGTCCACCCCGTTGTAGAGTACATAGGTCTTCCAGCCCTTCGTGTCATTGCGCAGCCACTCTATTTTCCTCAGCTTTTCGGTATAGGGCTCGTAGACCATGTCCTCGTCTACCTTGGGAAAGGTGAGCAGGTTTTTCTCCACCGCGCCGCTCACGCATATATGGCAATCTGCCTTGCCGAAAATGCGCATATTCACCTTGGCGCGGAAAAGGAGGTTGGGAAGCCAGCCGGCCAGCTTCCCGTTTCGTATCTGGTAAGGGTCAAGGTCGTGGTGCTGCACCACAAACTTCACTCCCCGATTGCGTCTCTTTACCGCCAGGCCGAAGCTGGCGAACGACGCCGTGTGGCAATGCACTGCGGCGATGTCGTCCACGGAGATGCCATGCTCCCGCAACGCCGTCAGGAAGGCACGCCCGTTATAGAGATTTGTCAGCCCGTTGAGGAAGTAGGAAGGCATAAACAAGGCATGGAAAAGATACACCTTGATGCCCCCGTACTCATAGGACGTCCGTTTGTCACGCAACGACTTGGGGCGGAACACCACCACCTCGTAGTCAGAGTTACGCTCAATGGCTTTTACCTGGTCGTATACGTACGCCCCAAAGACCGACTCAGGACTCGGGAAAAACGGCGTGACACAAATATACAGTTTCTTATTGCGCATAAATTACGAAAACCTCATTTCTTCTCCTCCTTGCAGAGTTTCGAGAGTTGTCTTTTATTGATGGCCATGCAGAGAGCCATACGCATATTTCTCAGAGGCACGACAAGACACATCCGCACCATCCACGCCCACAGCGGCTCGTAGCTTTTCGGATTCCGCTCCATCGTGTCGCTGCATCTTGCAGCGGCCACAGCCTGTCCCGTCCTGCTCCACCGCTCTGTCCTGTTGCGCGTGACCAGCACGCGGGTGTCCATGCAGTGCCTGTACACCACCGCACTGAGTACCGCCTGGTCGTGCCGGCTCTCAATGAACGCGGGCACCTCGTGGCGGCGTTCGTCCTCGTCAGCATCAATCACATATTCCGGGTGTCTCATCATAGTGTCCAGCCAATCCTTGAGGACACGCGCAGCCCCTTTCTTAAAGACGCTTAAGTTGCCTATAATCTGATACATAGCCCCTATAGCCGGTAGGGGGGGGGTAAAGTTGTCAATCAACGACTTACGGCACCACTGCTCCATCTTGCCGCCGTTATAGAAGAAGGCTGCATCGTACTTCTTCATCCAGTCCCAGTACATCCCCCATTGCTTGTGCTTGAAGAGTTTGTTGCCGCAGTCTGAATAGACCACTATATCGGTGTCGTCACACTCCTCCAGCGTCTTTAGGCAAACGTAGGGTTTCCACAGCCAATACCCGCCCCCGCGCTTGTAGGAGAACAACACATGGGACGTAATCTCTTCGGGCAGGTCCTCCTTACGGTAAACTATCACCTCGTCAAACTCCCCCGTGTTCCGCGCCTCTCCGGCGATCCTTTCCAGCGACTTCTGATACAGTTCGTCACCGTAGGTAATCAATATCTTCTTGTTCATAATCATTGAAATATTTACTGTTTAGAAAAAGATACTTCTTCTCTCCGATACGGCCAAACAAACAGTGATATTTTTAGAGGGCGTGACTCGTAGTTCGATTGTTTAGAGCTTGGGCAAGAGCCGTCTGTACTTCATCATATATTTAAGACCGCTCAATTCGAAGTGCAGCAATGCCGGCTCTGGGGATAGACTCATTCGCGCGCGGAAGTAATTTCCTGACAGTTCGTTCGCAACACTGACATTGCTGACTGCTGCGGAATAGTTCAGAGACTTGACGATTTCTATGCACTCCGCATCCACTTCCTGAGGGCCGCCATAGGGGAAAGACATAACCCCGCCGATACACTTCAAAGCCGTTGACAGTTCCTTTTGTTTTTCTTCGCGCGTAAGTTTGGCCAAGGGATAGTGTGAATAGGTGTGCCAGCCAATTTCCCATCCTTTGTCCCTTAACTCATCCAGCTGCCCGACAGACGGGCTGCCCAGTCTTTGTTTCACATACCGTTTGGGCAATGAGTTGATGATGGTCTCAAGCGGATAGGCTGCATCAAGCGCATTCAGCAAGTTCTGCCCTTTCTGGCGGGCATCTTTCAGGAATGCAGGCCACAGCACCTGAGTCCAGATTTGCAGTCTGTTGCCGTCTGAAATCTCCCCCCCCAATCGCATATATCCAACTTGTATGCGCCGTTCGGCACATAGCTTATCCAATGCAGCAGCAGGTCTACGACAAGCGGTCTGCCGTCCCTTTTTACGCCCTCATCCGTATTCTCCAGCAATTGCCCTGAAACGAACAGATATGCCGGAATTCCTCTACCCAACAGGTAGGAGGCGGCAGTCTCTACCTGATTCAGATACCCATCGTCAAAGGTCAGCGTGACGGTCTTACAATCGTCAAGGTCCAATGAAAAACGATAAAAGCGAGAAATCTCCTTTATGATGGTCTTGAACTCAGAGAACGAGCACGACACTCCATTTGCTATGTTCTTTTCATATATGTCATCCGGCAAAACATTGTGGAATGTAACGACACGCTTTCTCTTGCGATTAAGGAAATACGCCAGACGGTGCAGTCTCAGGAAATAACAAACATAAGCTACCAGTCTTGTCATATTATACGTTTTATTATCTAACAATGCCGCAACGTCTCAGAATCTTCTTGCAGAAATGCTTGAAGGCTACCATAAAGGCATGGATAAATGGTTTGGGGTCTTTCCAGTCAAGCGTGTAATAGACATCGGCAGTCATAGCTTGCCAGCACCATTTCAGAAAAGAGACTTTTCCCTCTATGACGTTGTAAAAATCTCCCAATTGTATCAAGTGATACGGATGTTTTATCCGGATGGTCTTCACATATTCCTTTGACAGTGTCCCCTGGCAATACTTCACCCAGCACAATGGATAGTTTGCTCCAGCCGCAGTATATAGATACCCGTTACCGTCATTGCGCAGGTTGAACTCCAGAAAATAGAAACGATTTCCTTTGCACAGAAGCTCAATGCTGAAAATGCCCTCATAGCCGATTTCCTTTAAGAATAAAGAAACCGACTCTTTGACCTGTTTCGGATAATCGTCGATATCGTCCAACCGTATATAGACTGACTGCCGGTAATACTCATCACGGATTTTCCTCACCGCTCCCGTAAGAACAGTGTCTTGTCCGTGATTATACGCAAATCCTACAACATCTATCTCATAGTCTTTGTCGATATATTCCTGTACCAGATAATCAACCCCTTCGTGGAAGTTGTTTTTCAGTTCTTCCTCATTGGCACATATAGACATATCCGTCTTCGTGCTGGCAATACTGCTGTTGCCTTTTATCATGCACGGGAAGTGAATATCCTTTGGAATGTCGGCAATAGTTTTGGCTTGACACGACCTTATAACGGAGAAACCGCTCTTCTCGGCAATGGGGAAAGTGTTCCATTTGTGCATAAAATGGTTGACCATACCTTGCCGCCCATTGATGTTGAAGATAAAGAAATGGTCTTTCAATTCGTCATAGTGGCTGTCCAAAAAGCAAATCGACGCATCGCTGGAACATAAAATGATTGGCTTGCTCGCCTCATTCCAGTAGTCCTTGTGCAGTATGTCGAGTATATCTTCCAACTCGTCCATGTGGTAAAACTTTGTGATGTATCTACTGAACCGCAAGCTACACCAGTCAAGCCTACAATGCTCCAAAAGCACAGTAATAGGATAGCCTTGTTTCCCGAGACTCCTTATCAGTCCAAGCGTGTTGTGGTGGCTGCCGCCGACAATTATGATTTTATTATCCATACTATTTTTCTTGCTTATAAATCCTATATTTCAATATTGCAACTAAATCTCTTTACTTACGGGCTTACCCCCGGCACAACTCTTCAATCAGCTCTATCCACTTGGGGAAGACGTTGGAGGCGTCGTACTGCTTGACCGACTCTACGGCGGTGGCGGCCAAGCGGTCGCGTTCGGTCCCGTCGGTCATCAGCCGGGCGAGCTTCTCCGCATACTCGTCCACATCGAACGGCTTGACGAGCAAGCCGTCCTCTCCGTCATGCACGATGAAGCGGACTGCCGTGTAGGAGTCGTAGGCCACTGGCACGCAGCCATGCTGCATTGCCTCGGTCAGCACCATTCCGAAGCTCTCGAAAGCCGATGTCATGCAGAAGACCGACGCTTTCTCATAGAAGGGCTTAGGGTCTTCGTTGCCGCGAAGCCGGCAACGCTTCAGCCCCAGCGCGTCACAGCGCCTGCGCACCGCCTCGTGGTCGGGGCCGTCGCCCAAGATGTCCAGAGACCAGTCGGGGAAACGGTCTTCAAGCCGGCTCCATATTTCGAGCATGTCGCTTGTGCGCTTGTGCCATTCCGAATGCCGCCCCACCCAAAGGAGTGTTTTCTCCTTACGTACGGGGCGAGGGTTTTCGTAAGAATTGAAGTTGGGGATGACGGCAAACTTCTCGTCCTTGGCATACGGGCAGAAGAAGCGGAACTCCTCCTTGAAAGGCCCTACGAAGACCACAATCCTGTCAGCCATGGCGTAGTCACAGCGCATACCCTTCGTCACGACGCGTCGCCAGTGCCACTTTCGCAAGACGTTCATCTGCAGCCGCCGGTACATCGCATATTTAGAGTCGTGCATCACCCTGACAACCTTTACTTCGGCCGGCAGCGACGGCTTTGGGCAGTAGTGCGGCAAGTCAGCTCCCTGGTCGATAATGACCCGGATGTCATGCTTGCGGATGATTTCCAGAATCCACTCTTCGTTGCCAGTCTTACAGGTGACATAATGCAGCGCGGCACTGTTGCTCTCCTCGGCGGTGTCATGCGCTGACAGGACAACTACCTGATGCCCCGCCTTCAGGAACTCTCTGACCAACGTGTCTGTGACACGCTCTATGCCGCCCTTGTTTGGACTTATCCCGTATGGGCAGAAGATAAGTATATTGGCTTTCATAATTTCCTTTTATAAGTCTTGCCTATGCACCACGGCAGCCAATGGGTAAACACATAGATGAGCGGAAACTCCAGCAGCACGATGCAAAGGAAAGAGAAATAAGCGTTCCAGCCCAGCGGCTTGAACAGATACATCCACAGCGGCCAGTGGGTGAGGTAGAACACGATGCTGTTTTTGCCGACATACGACAGCACCTTGGTCACCGGGCGTATCTTGCCAACCCTCTCCAGCCGGTACGCCGCATAAAGCATGAGGAGAATGACACCTGCGGTATAGGGGACTCCCTTCACCAGCCACGGCACATGCACGCGCACTACCGACTCCCATTCTACACAATGCACCAAGAGTACATACCCGATGCACAGCAGCAGCCATATCCCAATCCGAAGCTTGGCGGCCGAAGCAAGCCAATGCAGCACATCTTTTCCCCAGAGCACGCCCAAGGCAAACCATACCATAAAGACGCCCATGTGCGCCAAGGGGGACAAAAGGCAGTATCCAGTCTCGGTGGTTGGCGTACAAGTAGAATCCCGGGGCGTAGATGAGCAAGGCTATCAGCAGAAGCAAAATCTTTTTCGTCTTGACACACACGTACGCCATGCAGCGAAAATAGAACAATGCTATCAGAAACCAGACTATGGACGCAGACAGGCTCTCATTGACGGTCTTACAAATCCCCCCCCTATAGGCTGACCGCTTGCCACCCGATAGAAAAAGGCAAACAGGCTGAACACTAGCGTCGGCACCAGCAAATGGTACGCGTCTTTCCTCACCTGCTGCCACAAGGTCTTGGCTTTGGCATGGTAGAACGTGCCGGAAACAAAGAAGAACACGGGCATCTGCACCGAGGGATATATCCACTCCGGCAAGTTCATGTGCATCCACAGCACCCAGATGATGGTAAAGCCCTTCAAGAGGTCTATATACTCGTACCTCACCTTTTCAGCCAGGACACTTACCCCCGGCTTGACGTTGTTGTCTATTTCCATTTTCTAAGTCTACAAGTTCATTGATACGCCAGCCACCCCAATATTTCCGCCGCCGTTGACTCGCTTGCTGAGAGTCCGCGGCATTGGCGGCATAGACGGATTGGCAGTATAGACGGACAGGCGGACAGGCATTATTATACGCACTCAGGCAAGCCCTCTTGTCTGTCTCGCCCCGATGCCCCGTCTCCGCGACGCCGCATGTACGCCACGTTGCCGGTCACCCGCTCCGCACCGTCTGAGCGCAGGTTGGCAGGGAGAGACAGGCGGAGAAGCGTGGTCATCTCAGCAAACGATACAAAAGATACGAAACCAAGGGAAAGCCCGCCGAAGCGCAGTAATACTGTAAGCGGAATCTTCCTCCGCCATACTGCAACATCTCGGACCGGTGTTTACGCAAGACCTCGTCCCTGCTTATCTGCTTAAACGGATTTTTCCGCTGGGCAAGGGTACGCCCGGCGGAGGCTTGCCCGATGACTACATTCATCTTCTCCGCCATAGTACGGAGTACGACCTCACGGGAAAACGACGTCACACCCAGCATGGCTGACAGTTCGTCCAGCACGCCCCAAAGAGCGTGCACCGACGGGTAAAGGTCTCGCCCTCCCCTCCTCGTGACGGGGTCATACTGCATACCGTTCATATAGTGGTATCCTATAAAAGGTATCAGTGTGACGCTGGGGCGGCGGCAGAGGCAGGTCAAGACAAAATAAAAGTCCTCAAAGACAATCATCCCCTCCTTGAAGCGAATGCCGTGCTGCAGCAGGAACTCCCTACGATAGGATTTCAGGCAAGACGACTCCATGTTCATCGTTCTTGTCAAGTACCCCACGTTGTCAAGTACCTCCCCGGAGCTGATGCGGCGGTGGACGGGTGCACCTTTGATCTCAGAATAGCAGACCTTGCCCGCCTCATCGCAGTGGTCTATGGTGATGCCCAGCATATAGATGTCCGAGCAGTCCTCCATACATGCCTCCACCTGCCTCAAATAGTCCGACTCTATCCAGTCGTCACTGTCCACAAACATTACATATTCCCCGTTTGCATGCTCCATGCCTATGTTGCGTGCACGGGCAACGCCCCCGTTCGTGACATGGAAGGCTTGGATACGCCCGTCGTTCTGGGCATAGGAGTCAATGATGGCAGGAGTGCTGTCCTTGCTGCCGTCGTCTACGATGAGCAGCTCCCAGTCGGCGCTCGTCTGCGCCACCACGCTGTCGATACACCGGCGTATGGCTTCTCCCGTGTTATATGCCGGGACTATAATGGAATGTTTGGGACGGTTCATTTTTCTTCGTCAATATGCTCCAGAGCCTTGTCCACGAATTCCTCGAACGACCTGAAAGGAGCTTTGTGTTCCCTCTTCCATATATCGTACGACGGTCCGAGCTGGAGTCGGGGCTGGAATTTCAGTCTTTCGTCGCTGCAATCGCCCTCCATCCACAGGTAGAACTCCTCGTACATCTGTTCGACAGTCGGACGCTTGCCCGTCTTCCTATATATAATGCGTGCATACTCGAAGGCTTCTTCCAGCGACTCGCGCTTGCGCTTCTCGTAGTAGTCCTCTATGCTGCAGATGACGCGTGCCGGGCATCCGACGGCCACGCTGTTGGCGGGTATGTCTCTTGTCACCAGAGAGCCGAAGCCTATGATGCAGTTGTCTCCTATCGTCACGCCCTTCAAGACGGTGCAGTTGCGGGCGAAATACACGTTGTTGCCAATCTTTACAGGTCCCGAGGAAGCAAGGAAGTCGTGATACACGTTTCGGAAGACCTTTCTTACAGCGTCATGGGACAAGAGCGTGAAGTGTTCCAGAAACGTGCAATTGTCTCCTATTTCCACGAGAAGCGGACGTGTCACATCCACGCAGGCTGTACCGGGAGACTGGAAGAAATTACCTTTCCCTATTGTTATGCCCGCACCTGCAAGGTATCTGACATACCGGTCGGAGTTGGCGTAGACATTCTCCCCCCCCCCGCAAACATTGAGCGGAGCTTCCTTACGATCCTTCCTACCATGGCGCTATATTGTTTTTGATGAATCTCAACGAGTCTTTCCTTGCCTGAGCCAGTATGGAGTTGACAGGGGCGAAGTCGACGTCTTCCTGCAAGAGGTTCCCGTCCAAGTCAGAAAGCCCATTGACTCTTCGTCTTCCCAAACCTGTCAGTTCAAGCAGACTGGCGATGCGGGAGCTGAAAGCACCGGGCGTTATAGTCAGGAACTGGCGATTGAAATTGATGGCGAACGCTGTGCCGTGGAAAGAACTTACAACGACAAACGACGCATGAGCCATCAACGACAGGAATTGTTGCGGCAACGCGAAGTCAAAGTATTGGTCGCAGCCCGGGATATGCTTGTCCTCGCCAAAATTGCTTACGGACACTATCTTCAGATTCTTTTCCCTTGCCACATATCTCGCCAGTTCGGCAACTTTCGTGTCGTATTCGGCAGGCTCTACAGAATACACCAACAGGTAATCTTCTGCAACAAGCCTTTTGCCGGCATATTTCAGCCATCCCCCCCTGTCCAGAAGCAAGGTGGGGTCAAGAACCTGCGTAGCCTCTATGCCGATGCCGGCGAGCAATTGGACAGCCTTGTCTTCTCTCACGGATATGGCATCATATCGGGAAAGCAGTTCGCGGCTACGCTCCTTGTACTCTTCGGGTATTGCGTCTTGCCCGATGCTGGCCGCATAGGACACCTTTTTCTTGCCGTCCGGCACCCATCCGAGGTAATACGCCTCATCGACGCCTTGGTTATGGTCCGTATTCCACACCTGGTCGCTGCCCGTCAGATACACGTCCGCGTACGGCGGACGGGCTTTCAGTTCGCTGACACTATAATAGGTCTTCGATATTTTGGCATGTTTAGCCACAAACCTCCTGCACCTGTGCGTAAAGAGACAGCCGTCAAACCCGCGGAGCCAGAAATAGAAGTAGTATGCCCCTCTTGCCAGGATATTGCGTCTGAGCAGCTGGGTGTTCTTGAAGGGACGCTCGTAATGCACAATCTCCACTTTCGCTCCCATACGTTTCAGTACGACAGCCGTAGCCAGTGCCTGAAGATAGGTTCCGAAATTTGCGACATCAAATACCGTCACCAACGATACTTTCTTGCCCACACTGCAATGCTTTTCGTATAAGCGTTTCAGATACGACTTGAAGCGAACCTTCAGAGACGGAACTTTATTGTACCTAAGCCCGTACTTCGCTATCAAGTCTTTCAAAGACATCGAGTAGGCATCGGCATAAAAAGCGGTGCGCTCATCGGGGCGATGCGACGGACAGCGCAGCTGGTCGTTGCCCGCATCTATTGTCTCAGACACGTCTCTCGGCTCGGCATAGACACGCTCTTTTATGCTGTCAAACAAGCTGCGTCCCTTCTCGCTGTTGACAAGCACCATAGAGCAGCCCGCCTTGTGCTTGTCCGTGATTGGCTTCTTGCTGCCAATTCCCCAGAAGTCGGCTACACTGATGTCGGCGACTCTGTTTGTATTTGCATAACGGCACTCATAGCAATTCTCGCGATGGAGGAAACCTTTCAGGAAAGCGTCCTGATAGCAAGTCTCAAGTCCGCACAGCTCCCTGTTTACGATTGTACCATCTACATCTACATCTACATTGACATTCGCACACACGCTCCAGGTAGAAAGTTTGCGGAAATGGTAGCGGACAAAACCCTTGACCCTGCCCCTCACGCTCTCGTGAATCATCTGAAACCATTTTGGCGACGGCACGCCATGGCAGACTACGTCCATCGTGTACAGGTTATCCGGATTGCCCGTGAGCGCAATGACACCCGCCACCTGACACGGAGTGCCGGTAAACAGCACGACTCTGCTTTTCAATGCAGCCTTTATTGTTCGCAAGACATCTGCAGTAATTATGCTCTGCACATATTTGCTCCCTTGAATCTCGTGCAGACTCGTCTCTTTGTCAATGACGACATGATGTACCTTGCCTGTCGCACCAAGCGATGCTCCCGCCACAAGCCCTCCACGCGAAAGCACGCTACGGGCAAGCTCAGAGAAGATACCTCCCGACGAGCTATGGGTACGTATCTCGTCATCCAAGCTCCATGCCGCATAACAAGACCCGGCAGTATACGCGGATACAGGCGACAGCACGGGACATGCCCTTTGGCACGCACGGCAGGAGACGCAAAGAGCCTCGTCTATTACGGGATAAAGAAAGCCCTCGGCGCTCTCTTGAAAAGATATCGCACGCTTACCGCAAGCACCGGCACACGCAGCACAACCCGTGCATTGCTTCTCGGGAGCTAATTCTATTTTATCCTTTCCCATATCTACTCTTTACTTTAGCCGCAACAAACACCTTGACCTTCTGCCTCTCTGATTTTTTCAAACCAATGAAAAACATGACCAAGGAACAAGAAATGACAGAAACCGTACCCGTTACGAGCAGACAAATCC
The DNA here is from genome assembly GCA_963651485.1 of Alloprevotella sp. Taxonomy (GTDB): domain Bacteria; phylum Bacteroidota; class Bacteroidia; order Bacteroidales; family Bacteroidaceae; genus Alloprevotella. Next base: position 38,509 of record CAVJPT010000003.1, read on the forward strand.
AGCCTTCTTCAAGCTGTCTGTATACAAGATAGGGGACAACGGACGCGACTCCTGCTACCAGCCACACGTTTCCTGCCACCTCGGACATAAACTTCCGCACAGAAAAGTACGGGAAATCTCCCCTAAGCAAAAACATACGGGCAAAGAGGCATCCAACGGACACTATAAAATAGGATACATAAATAGACTCTATGGGCGCGCCCAACTTCAAGGCCAAATAAGCAAGCGGTAGAGACAGAAGCTGCACGCCTCCCACGACCAGCTGATAGTTGCGTATGTCGCCCGTGGCAAGTTTGGCTGTTATCAGCGGCGTTGAAAGGGTTTCCGACAGCGAAAACAAGATGATCAGCCGGACAAGCTCCGTGGAATGCTCAGGCACATTCCCCAGCCATAGGTGCAAGACAAAATGGGTGTTGAGCATAACGGGCAAGCCCATGAAAAACATCATATAGAATGAGAGCTTGGAGCCATACATCAGCAGGCGGTTCAATTCCAGATATTTCTGGGCTGCATAATTCTTGGTGATCTGAGGGTTGAATGCCTGCGTGAAACTTGTCACAAAGCCTGTGACAGCGCCACAGAGCGCACTGGCTACGGCATTGGCAGCGTTGGCCGCCGGTCCTCCAAACAAGTTGAACAGAATTGTACCTCCCTCACTCCTAAGCACCCAGCCGGCAGACCCGAGGAAGTTCCAGCTGGCAAAACCGAACATATCCTTAAGCAGTTTCTTGTCGAGAGAAAACTGAAAGGCACATTCCTCGAAATGCTTCTTGCAATACCATGTGTATATAAACCGCACAGACAGGCCGACACCGAACAGCAATATGGCATAAAACACAAGGCGGTCCATCGGAGCATGTACCACGGCATAGCAAATGAGCAGCTTGCACACCACCTCATAAATGGAAATATAGGCAAAAGCATCCATTCTTTCATGCGAGACGATGCACGAATTATAGGGGGTACTGAGCAGGCTGACGATGAAAGACAGCACAGACAGCTGAAACACCCAAAAGGCAGCCTGAATGCGGTCGTCCGGAATGACCAGCTTTTCGTAAAAGAACCATAAGCCGACCGTTTCCGCAAATACCAGTATTGCCAGAGACAAACCCAGCAGAACCAGAATGGACGTGGAAAAGACAACTTTCAGATGCTTCATGTCCCCCTTACCAAGCCCGAAAGTCAGGAATCTGCTGATAGCACTCGTCAAGGAGCCGGAAACTATGGAGAACATTGCGACAAAGCCGCCGACAATGTTATAAATGCCATAATCCACGACCCCAAGAGCCTGCAAAAGTATTCTGGACGTAAAAAGCCCCACCACCATGCTGACTATCATCCGCAAATACAGCATGACGGTGTTCTTCGCTATTCGTTTGTTGTTGTCTTGTGTCTGAGACATAAAAACTTTCTTACGGCCTGGGGGTGTTCAACACTTCACCCCCAGGCAACCCGCATTGTTTACATAGCACGCGGCGGCGCACGCTTTACTTTCTCCTCGTCACCTTGGTGGCAGCCACCTCTACTATTTTGTAGAGATATCTCAGCGACTCGAGCGGCACGTTGCTGTACACGCCGTTGGCTTTAAAGGCCCGCTGATGGTCGCGCATTATCTGCCTGTGGCTTGAAAGCCCGCTGGTGGACGCGCCGCCCGTGCGCATCGTCACAAAATCCTTATGCAGATAGCGCAGACGTATGCGGTGGACGAATATCAGGCGCAGGAGACACTCGAAGTCGGCGGCGATCTTGTACGACAAGTCAAAGCCGCCGTATCTCTCGTACACTTCCTTCCTGCAATAGAAGCTGGGATGGGCGGGCATAAAACCGAGGCGCATCCACGGGCGGCGGAAAAGGCGCGAAGAGTAGTAGCGCGTGCACTTCTGCAAGTCGTCGCCGTGCACAAAATGTATGTCGCCGTAGACGGCATCTATGCCGCCGCCGTCAAACGCGGCGGCAACGGAAGAAAGCACGTCGGGAGCCGTGAAGAAGTCGTCGCTGTTGAGCAATCCCACCACGTCGCCCGAGGCCATCGCGATGCCCTTGTTCATCGCGTCGTACAGTCCCTTGTCCTTCTCGCTGACGTATTTCAGACGGCCGGCGTAGCGGCTTTCGTACTCGTGCACCAAGTCCATTGTGCCGTCCGTACTCCCGCCGTCGACGACGATATGCTCTATGTCCGGATGAGTCTGCCGCAGCACGCTCTCCAGCGTGTCGCGAAGCGTCGCGGCACTGTTGTACGTGGCGGTGATTACCGATACTTTCATCCTGTCGTTATAATTTTATATTGTACTCCTCTTGCAGGAAGAGTAATATTTTCTCTTTGTCGCTCCCGCATGCCTTCTTCACCTCGTATACCTTGGCGTCTACCAGCGTGCGGTACCACCATCCCTGCATGAAGTCCCAAAGGAAGCCCTCCTTGCCGTCAAGGAAGCCGAGCTTCCATATATAGCGGTATACGAAATAGCCGAATGCGCGCCAAAAGAGCGGCATGCGGGCATACTTGGCTTTCTGCGCCCGCTTCTTCTCTACCTCGCGCCCGTGGTCGGCAGACAAGCGGCTGGCATCGCAAAGCCTGTACTCGGCATCCAGCAAGAGAGCGGCCTCGCGCGAGGCATAACCCTCGTGCTTGCGGACAAACTCGCCAATGGTGATGCGGCTGTCGTCTACAAACTGATTGTCCAGCTCCATCGTCCGCCCGCCCAGCAAGGAAAGGTGCTCGTCCATTATACGCTTCTCGTACCTTGCCTTTCCCGTGCGGAATATGCGCACGATGCGGACATTGTTGACGATGCCGTGGTGCAGAATCTTGCCGCAGAAAGCCCGCGCGCGGGAGAGAGAAAGCGCAGTCACGTCCTCGGGGACGTGCGGCAGCTTCTCTGACAATTCCTTTACCAAAGCGGGAAGAAGATACTCGTCTGCATCCAGACGCAATACCCACGCGGTGTCTACCCTGAGCGTGTCCAGCGCCCAGTTGAATTGCTCGGCCTGGTTGCCCGGCCACTCGCGCTGCACTACTTCCGCCCCCATTTCCATGGCGATGTCGCAAGTGCGGTCCTTCGAGTAGCAGTCCACCACGATGGCTCGCTTCGCCACCTGAGCCACGTTCTCCAGACAGCGGCGTATGTGCAGCTCCTCGTTGTACGTAAGGATAATAGCAGTAATGTCAAGCATTGTCTGACGCTAAAGGCGCGTTTAGTTTAAGAGGATACTATATATAAATAGGTATACCCTTGCAAGCCTTCCCACGCGAAAGTCCGTCAAAGGTACACAAAATCGGGCTTCTCGCCGCCTTCTGCCGCCCAGCGGTAAAGGCTCAGCATTGCCGCCCCCACTTTGTCGGCAACGTACTTCCGGTAGACAAGTTCTCTGCCGCGCTGCCCCATCGCAAGCAAATCTTCCTGGGGCATCTCCAGCACCTGGCGCATAACCTCGGATATATTTTCCGGCGTGCGCTCTACCCACCAGCCACAGCCGCAGGTATTGAGTTCCTCCCACGGCGTGCCGAGGCTTGCCATGACAGGCGTGCCGACGGAAAGTGCCTCGGTGACTATCATGCCGAAATTCTCGAAGTCGCTCGGCACAAAGAGACAGGACAGCTGCGCAAGCTGCTCGTACTTCTCGCGCCCCGACACGAAACCGCTGAAAACTACGCGCTCTTTCAGCCCGAGCCGCTCCGCCTCCTTGTGCAGAAACTGCTCGTAGGCAGCATCGCCCTTGCCCATAACCACCAGCTCGCAGTCAAGCCCTGCGGGCAGCTTTGCCATCCCATAAAGAAGGTTCTCGACCTTCTTTCTGGGGTGCAGCCGTCCCAGAAAGCCGAGCTTCCTGGGACGGCTGCACCCCAGAAAGGACGGCTTCTGCGAAGCCACCTCCTGCAAATAGTCGGGCAGGTTGGCGGGATTGGGAATCACCGCCACCGCTCCCTTGTAGCCAAAGGCACGCGCATGCTCCATCTCCGGCACGCAAGTGGCGTGGAGACACCGGGCGTGACGAATGTCCTTGTCGAACCAAAGTTTCAGCAGCGGCCATTTCTTCCAGTACGAACGGCGCAGGGCATCGGGATAGAGCATCCCGTGCGTAGAGATGATATAAGGCTTTTTCTTCTTGCGGGCGGCGGCACAAGTGGCATGGTTGCAGTGCATCCACAGACCGTTGGTATGGTAGAGGTCGTAGTCAGACTGGGCAAGAAACTTGCTCACGTTGGCCGAATAGCCGTAAGGCGTACGCGTGTCGTCGGGCAAAGCCTTTATCCACCCTTCGCCCTTGCCCAGCAAATCGTCGGAGTACGAAGTCAGCAAGTCGACGTCCCCCCCCAAAGAATATATCGCGGAAAGCAGGTCATAGGTGCAAGTAGAGGGTCCGCCGCAGCTTGCGCCGAGACCGGCGATTGTCTGAAGTACTTTCATAGTGTATAAACGTGTTTGGAGCGGTTAGACGTTCTCCCCCCCCCCCGTATCTATGCTTTCGGGCAGGGTTCTCTCCCGACGGAGCCGCCGCCTATTGCTCAAGTCGGCTGTCAGCAGCAAAAGGCTTTTGCGCCGTCCGCACCTCGCCGATATTAGCAGGGATTATACGCTGTCCTTTTGTTGCTGTCCTGATCCATGGGTATTTCGGACGGAACGGGTTATCGAAGCTGTCTGATTTTCTTTTCCAGAAAGTAAATAACGATACCGCAATAAGGAATGTATTTCAGTTTCCCGTCGCAATTCCTCATTGTTCTGTATTTATCAAGGCACTTTTCAAGAGCAGCCTTTCTCCAAGGCTTATTCCCCTGATTCTTAATCAAAGATTGCTTTACGCCCTCCCACGTACTCTTGCGGTTTTCTTTAAGGAGGGGCGTATTCAAATTCAGAACCTTGTTGAGTTCCGTATTATACTGCACATTTGTCGAAGCGATTTCCCCGTCGGTCTTGTAAAAAAGAGTGGAGATAAAATTAGCATCAAACAAACTAAAAGAGACCTCTTGGCTTTGTTTCCTACGGTCGCAATGGTCTTCGTCGCCAATACGTCCTGGGCAACATATCACCATATTGCCGTAGTCCAGTTTCCTGTCGTCATGCCCTGCTCTGCTTAAAAGATGCTCGACGTGGTGGTCTTCATTAGCTATTTTATCCTTGCATGGCACACGCCTCATACAATAGGCGCAGAGATAGCCTTGCTCTTTCAATAAAGCATCTACCAGCTCAGGAGTAGCCTGATAGTCTACTCCCGGAGTATTTCTATACACTGTCCACTCTTTGGGTTCTTTGCCTTTCGATATCTTTATCATGGCTAATCCTCAAAGAAAGACAGTGTGGCTTCCAATTCCGACAATTCGGGATTTGCGTCCCCCCCCGGGCTGTTAAGCATATCGTCTAAAGCAACCCTTGCATCCCTATATTTTCCTTCGTCTATCAGGCTTCTGACATTCTTCAGCTTCGAATCGACAACCAAGTCACGGGAGACTTGCCCCATATAGACATTCATAATTGTCGACGCATCCAAGCCGTAAGTGTTTAGCTCCGTATGGCTATATATTCCGCCATTATATTCGAGCCGGTATACCACATTCTCCTCATTTGACTCTACTGACGACATTACAAGCGGAGCATGAGTACTGACAATGAACTGTATAAGCGGGAAAGTGGCGTGCAACGCTTTCAGGATGCGTACCTGCAATTCAGGATGAAGATGCTCGTCGATCTCGTCAATGATGACAGTACCATAGGTGCGCCTGTAAGCTTCTGCGCCATACATCACTTTATTGAGCAATGCACTGCGGATGGCTATATCTATGACTATACTTACAAGCCGCCGATAACCATCGGACAGGAGGTCAGAACGCACTTCCCTGCCGTCACAATAGATGAAATACACCTCTTTGTCATTGTCTCTCACCTCCATATCGGCTATGATATTACAGCCTTCTGAACCAAGCACACTGGCAACAGCGTTTTTAACGCACTGTATTTCCTGTTCGCCTTTGTTGGCTTCTTTCAGCACGAGAAGCCGCTTCAGCCAGCAGTCCAACAATCCTTTACAGTCGAAACACTCAAAATATCCGAACGAGGGCTTCTGAGGATACTTTTTGAAATGCTTTTTATCTCTGTCAAACTTCCTTACGGAATGGATATCCTCTGTGGTGAAATACGCAAACAGAGGCAAGGCGTTTCGTTGTACTGCCGTGCCGTCTATTATCGTATGGGAATTCCTCTGAAGCAATGCGGCATACTCTTTCAAGGGCTTTAGACCTGTAACAAGGTTGCGTGCATTCTTCTTTGACTTCTTTTCAATATAAAGCTCGGGGAAGTTTCCTTCTTCTAACGGTTTTTGGGCGTAAAGTGACCTAACCGAGCCATCATTCATCATAATGTCCGGGCAGTCCTTCTCACTGAGCTGAAACGCAATGTTCACAGGCCTCTCGTCGGCGATGAAATCTTCGGTCCCGACTTCTCTAAAATCATCATCCTCCGCACTCTTCCAGATGGTATATTCGTCACTATAACCGCAGAAGAAGCTATTCATTACGAGATTGCATGCCCGCAACAAAGATGTCTTGCCCACAGAGTTATCACCAATCAGCAAATTGATCCCGCTGCGGAATACCATAGACATAGTCTCGTAGCATCGGAAATTGTTTATCGTGACTTTATACATACATATAATGCTTTGGGATAACGAGGGTGACCTCTAAATCATTCAGGCGGACAATTTACCCGACTCGCATAACCAACTGGGCTGTATCTGGCAAGAAAGAACAATGTCCGCGCTAACGCACCCGAGCGCGGAAAAACCATCATTCGCATTCCTCCCCCTTTGCTCTTCAACAACAAAATTATTCAAACCAGCAACAAACGCACTATTCTGTCACCCATAATCTTATTGTCAGAACGATACAGTCCCTCTGTAAAGCGAACGTTGTTTCCTTTCTTTATAACAACGACCTTAAAAGACTGTCTTCACCCACTTCTTTACCGTGTAAGTGTGGCGTTCGACGCACCAGTAGACGGCGTAGCAGAAGACGAGGGCTACGGCTGTCCAGAGGACAAACAGTGCAGCAGCGGAAAGCGTGACGGACTCGGGGCGCTCCGCGCCGAAATGCTGGAGCACGCTTATCACAAGGACGTGCACCAAATACAGGGTGTACGAAAAGGCGGCAAGCTTCGTGCCGACCGTGTTTGCGGCTTTCATTACCTTGCTCTTAGGCTCGATGAGTATCAGCTGCTGCAAGAAGACGCAGAAGACGAGCGAGAATATGACTTCCAGACTTTGGACGTTGGCAGTAGGCAGGTAATTTACTATGCCGCTTGTCACGTGTCCGCCTGACGTGAGCTGCAGGACTACTATCATCACGGGCAGGAAGAGGGCACTTGCCGCCAACACCCACTTGCAGCCTTTCTTCGGCATCGTCACGCAGGCGAAAGCGCCGAGCAGCCAGATGAAGAGGTAATGGGCGGAAAGTTTTGTGAAGACGAGGAAACATACAGCCGACAAAGCCACGCCCGCATAGCGCAAAGCCCTCGAGCTGCCCAGCACAAGGCATACCGCGCCCGTGAGGACGTAAAACCATACCTCGTAGGAGAGCGACCACAACGGCCCGATGCACGGCGCTGTCCAAATGCCTTGGAGCGAAAACAGACAACCTAACCATTGTCTCCACACAACCGCCTCGCCGCATATCCACTGCGTGGGAAGATACAGGACAAGCGCCGAGAGAAGCGGAAGCAAAATGCGGACTGTGCGGTCAATGGCGTAAGTCTTTATGTCAAACGCCCCGCTGCTCATCTTCTCTATCGTGCGCCCTCCCACCAGAAAGCCGCTCATGACGAAGAACGCCAAAACAGCCGGCTGCCCCAAACGCGTAAGGGAGTAAAAAGCAAACATCAACGGCGACCGCTGCTCTTCGGGCAGCCAACTCCATTCCGGAAGAAAAGCACCACGGAAGTGGCACACCAAAACCATAAATGCAGCCGCAAAGCGAATCAAGTCAAGCCAATAGTAGTGCTTACCTTTCTGATTTACTGCACCATAGCCAGTTTGTAGGGGGGGGGGGTATTGTCATCCTAAGCCTTTTCTATAATGTCTACTCGTAATGCCCTCAGGAGCTTTTTCGCCACCTTGCATTCTGACGTGTACCGCCAGCCTTTCAGGCGATGGGTGTCCGTGCCCGCGTACTGGTAGAAGCCGTTGCGCAGCAGCCATTCGGCTTTCCGCCGTGCGTCCGTCCCGTACCCGCCCGCAAGAGACGGGATGTTGAGCTGGAAGAGTACGTTCATTTCCCGCAGCTCGCGGTAGTCCGCCCTGTCCATATAGACGTAGCGCTCGGGGTGCGCGAGTACAGGCACGAAGCCTTTTGCCATGATGCGCCGCAGCACGTCTTTCAGTCCGTAGGGCGGATTGAAGTACGAAGTCTCCACAAGCAGCTGTCCGCCGTCCTCTCCAAGGGGCATCACCTCGCCGCCGGCAAGCCGCTCCTCGAAAAGGCTGTCGAGCATGTGCTCGGCGGCAAGATGCAGCTTTATGTGTCCCTTGTAAGCGGCGGAAAGCTCGGCGAAACGTGCGCGGAGTTTGGCGGGCGTGTTGGGGTAGTCTTCCATGATGTGCGGCGTCAGCCACACTTCCCCCACCCCTTGCTTCTCGTACAGGGCAAGCACCTGCAGCGACTCCTCCACTTTCTGCACGCCGTCGTCCACTCCGGGGAGCAAATGGCAGTGCCATTCGGTGAAGCCTTGCAGCACGCCGCTGCCCGCGATGGACTGTTTTGCACTAAACGGCCACATGTCCGAGAGATGTATCCTTATCGGTGTCAAACCGCCTGCCGCGCCACTGGCGCGGCAGAACGCGTCTTACTCTCCGCGCTGCGATTTTGACCCGTAGTAGGACGCTTGATCGTAGCGGTAGCCGTGGCGGTAGCCGTAACGGTAGCTGTTTTTTCCGCCCGTGCTCTTCGTGGCGTTGAGTATGACGGACAGGTTTTTGAAACGCTTTTCTTTGTAGATTGCCTCCAGGTCCGGAATCATCGAGCGGTCAAGCAGCCCGGCACGCACCACGAAGAAGGTGCGGTCGGCATACTTCTCCAATACCTGCGTGTCTGCCACCACGTCGATAGGCGGGCAGTCTATGAGGACATAGTCGTACATTTCCCTTGCTTGGGCAATCAGGTCGGCAATCCGCCCGTTCTCCAAGAGCTCGATGGGGTTGGGCGGAACTTTGCCGATGGGCAGCACATGCAGGTTTTCGTACTTGCTGTCGTGCACGACAAGCTTCTGCCAGTCGTCGGACATGCCGCTCAGATAGTCGCTAAGCCCCTTCTGCGGCGAACCGACAAAGCCCGAAGCACTGCCGTGGCGCAGGTCGCCGTCGATGGCAAGCACGCGCTTGCCCTTCAAGGCGTAGCATACGGACATATTCATTGTCAGGAAGCTCTTGCCGCTTCCGGGGTTGAAGGACGTGAAGATAAAGACTTTCTGTCCGGCCTGCGAGCCTATCACAAAGTCTATGTTGGAGCGGAGCACGCGGAACGCCTCGTTCACGATGTTGCGGTTGCCATCCTTCACTACGATGGCGTTCTCCTCGGATTTCTCCGCATGCTTCAAGCCCCATTTCTTCTTGGAGCCGGTAAGGCACTGGGGGATTTCCCCGATTATGGGCGCGGACAGACCGTTCAGGTCCTTTCTTCCGCGCACCACGTTGTTGGCCATCTCCATAAGGTATATTATCGCGAGCGGGACAAGCAGTCCGGCGGCAAAAGCGGAGAGGAGAATTTTCTGCCTTTCGGGCGCAGTGGGAGACGAGCTGCCGCTCGGTTTCGCTATCACGCGCGTGTTGTAGGCGGTGAAAGCCTGAGAGAGTTCGTTCTCCTCGCGCTTCTGCAAGAGGTAGAGATACAGAGCCTCCTTCACTTTCTGCTGGCGCTCCACGCTAAGCAGGTACTTGGCCTGCTTGGGGTTGGAGGCAATCTGCGAGTTGGCCTGTCCGCCAAACTTCTGCATCATGCGCACCCGCGCCTCCAATGCCACGATCTGGTTGTCGATGGTGCGCACGAGGGCTTTGCGCATAGCCGCGAGCGTAGCGTCAAGCTCCACCACGAGGGGATTCTTCTCGCTGCTCTTCGCCACGAGGTTGTTGCGCTCGAGCTGCTGCTCGTTGTAGGCGGCTATCTGCGAGCTTATCGCCGCGTTGTCTATGCCCGAGCTTGCAGGCAGGAGCTGGTTGCGGTTGGCATCGTTGGTCAGGTAGCTGCGCACGAAGCGAGCCATGTAAATCTGGTTGTCCAGGTCCTTTACCGCGGTGCTTGCCTCGTTTGCCTGGTTCATGTACATGGATGCTACGGCTTTCACGTCGGGAAGCAGATTGGCGCTCTTGTACGACGATATGTCGCTGTCCACATGCCCCAGTTCGCCCTCTATCACGCCGAGTCGCTCGTTGATGAAGAGCGAGGTGCTGACGGCTATCTGGTTTTTGTCCTTCACCCAGTTTTCGTTGTAGACGTCTATCAGGGTATTGAGTATGTCGTCCCCCCGCTGCGTGTTCACGTCCTGGTAGAAAAGCTGTATGATGTTGGTCTTTTCATCGGGCTGCACTACGCCCAGTCCGCCGGAAGCCATGGACGCGGCGGCGGTTACGGGTATGCGTGACACCTCTATGTCGCCCGTTGTCCCCTTGCTGTAGTTAGGCGTGGTCTCCACCGTCAGTTTGCCGTAAGGGCTTGCCACTGTCTCGTTGAGCCGTCCGTTCACCTTTCCGCCGAGCGTCGCGCCGTTGCGCGTAAGCTCGGACAAGGTATATGTGCCGTCCTCGTTGAGGTGCAGCTGCATCTCTGCCGACTCGTCGTCGCGCAGACCGCCCAGCGTCACCCTTACGGGAAGCTGCTTGCCGTATATTATCTCTTTGTGGAAACGCCCCTCTACGGTGTAAGTCATATTAAGCGCCAGACGCGCTGCCACCTCGCGCATAAGGTCGGGTGACTTGAGCGTGGCAATCTCGTTGGCGACGTTGGAGGTAGTGGTGACGAGCCCGAGGTCTCCGAAAGAGGTCATATTGGCGCCGGCCGTGTTGCCGTTTGAGTCATCCTTTATGAGAATGGTAGCCGTGCGCGTGTATACCGGCACCGTGCGCAGGAGATATACCGTTGCGCCGCCGAGGCACACTGCCAGGGAGAGTACAAACCACTGCCACTTGGCAAGGCATACATAAAGAATGTCCTTTATGCGCAGGAAGTCTGTGTTGGTCTGCGCAGCGTTGTTTTTCTGAGCGATTGCCATAGTGCTTTATTTTACTATGAGTACGACGACGGAGGTGACGAGCGAAGCCAGCGAAAACCAGAAAGAGGTGGAGCGTACGGTATTGCCGTTCACGGTAGACTGCCGCTTCTTCGCGTCGTTGGGCTCTACGTATACCACGTCGCCCTGCTTGAGGTAGTAGACCGGCGAGCTGTAAACGTCGTTGCCCGAGCAGAGGTTGACGGCATAGACGCGCTGTTTGCCGCCCTCGTTGCGCAGAACCTTGATGTTGTCGCGCTTTGCGTTGATGGTGAGGTCGCCCGCCATCCCCAGCGCGTCAATGACGGTCACGTTGTCCTTCGTTATGCTGTAGCGTCCCGGCTCAGACACCTCGCCCAGCACGTTGATGTAAAGGTCCACGTACTCCACTGTCACGACGGGCTCCTTGACGAGGTCTTTTCCTACGAGCTGCCCGGCGATGTAAGAGGCTATCTGCTCGCGCGACATGCCCTCAACCTTTACCTTGCCCAGTACGGGGAAACTGATGCAGCCGTCGTTGTCGACGGTGTAGGTCGCCACGCCTTGACCTGCCGACGAGTTTTCGTTTGACTCCGACCCGAGCGTGCGCGAAGCCACGGACAAGTTGAAGAGCGTGTTCAGCTTCGCGTCCTGCGTATTCACCACAATAGACAGCCTGTCCTTGGGACGCACCTTGATGTCCTGTGCAGCCGCCATACTCACCTCGCTCTCTCCCGGGGTCATGTCCTGGAAGTAAGCAATCTCCTTCGGCGCGCGACAAGACGCAGCCATCATCGCTGCAAGCGCCAAAGACACAATTCCGCTAAATCTCATTCTGTTTTATTCGTAGCTATAAGTTGTTATTCCGTTTGTTGTCTGCGTTCTCCGCCGCCCTTGCCCTGATCTTGCGCGAGAGCACAATGTTGGCGGCAGTCCAAAGGAGAATGTCGGCCACGAGCAGCAGCGTGGCGTTGACATAAAGCGACACCCACACGTTGGCCAGCGTCAGCGCCACCGAACACAACACGATGGACACCATCGCGGGACGATGGCGCAGGCCAATGGCAAGCAGCTTGTGGTGTATGTGATTTTTGTCGGGCAGAAAGGGGTTTTTCCCGTTGCGCACACGATGCATATATACCCTCACCACGTCCAGGCAGGGGACAAGCAGCGGCGCAAAAGCCACCACAAAGGGATTGGCTCCGCCCTCGGCCGCACTGTCGCTCACATTGGAGAGCTTGAGGCTGAGGAAACACAGCATCAGGCCGATGGTAAGGCTGCCCGTATCGCCCATAAATATCTTGCGCCCCTTCTCCGCCTTGCCGAAGACGTTGTAGTAGAAGAAAGGCACAAGCACGCCCAGCGTGGCAAAAGCCAGCATAGCGTAGATGTACTCGCCGTAATGGGCAAACGCCGCGCCGTAGAACATGAAGGCCGCGCCGCTCAGTCCCGACGCCAGTCCGTCGAGGCCGTCAATGAGGTTGACGGCGTTGATGACAAAGACGGTGACAAAGAGCGTCAGCGGCACGCACAGCCATCCGGGGAGCGAATGCAGGAAAGCCATGCCCTGCAGGTTGTTCAGCGTCACGCCTCCCGCTATCAGCATCAGCCCGCACACTATCTGCACGAAAAATTTCGCGCTGTAGCGCACGCCTATCAGGTCGTCCGCCATGCCCACCAGATACAACATAAGAAGGGCGCAGAACGCGTACGCCAGAGGCAGCGACTCCGCACCCGCCCCGCTCAGGAAAGCACTGTATCCAAGCGACTGGTTGACAGCCAGCAGCAAGGCCATCGAAAAGAAAATCACCGGCATAAAGGCTATGCCGCCCAGCCGGGGCACAAGGCTGCTGTGAATTTTGCGCTCATCGGGCATGTCGAAGATTTTTCTCCGAAACGCGATGAGCAGTATCTGCGGTATGACGATGCCGGCAAAGACCGCGCTCAGCACAAACACCGCCCCCATATTCAATCCCCAAAATATACTCATAATGCTTGCTATGGTACTCGTTGCTACCCTTTATTCTTCGCCTCGCTCAATATGCCTTGAAGCAGCCACGCGGCGGACAACAGGGGGGGGGTAAATATTTTTGACATAAAATTCTCGGTCTCTTAGGATTATGACTTCTTCTTCGACTTTTCCACGACCTCTATAAAGCCGTCTTTCACTTGGGCGGTAGACACGGCCAGCACGCCGGACACCACCACTACAAGCTGTTTCCCGCGCGAGCCCTTCACCTTGGCCACGTAGCCCTCAAGCGTGTCGAGCACCCCGCCGTGTATGCGCACTCTGTCGCCTTCTTCCAAGGCTTCCTCGAAGTCCCGTTCGCCGGGGGTGTGGAACGTGACTTTCTGGCTGTTCTGCTCGCAAACGAGGATAAAACTGTCCATATCCGCGTCGGGCACTGTAAGATAGCGCACGCCGCCGTCGCGCTTCCACACCACAAACTGCAGCCCGTTGTAGCGGTTCTGCTTGAAGCGGACAATGTCCTCCTGCGTGGAGTGTACGAAGACGAGGCTGCGGATGACGGGTTCGCTGCACAGCACCTTTTTCCCGTGGCGCGTGCGAAGCACCTCTCGCTTCGGGATGAAGTGCTTGAGCCCGTACTCCTTGTCGGCAAGCTGCTCCTCCGCCTTGCGCTCGTTTTGGTACACACGCATGACGTACCATTTCCGCTCGCGCTTCCCGTTTCGGGCAAGAGCCGGCACGCAGCCGCTTTGCGCGGCTTGGCCTCTATGTGCCTCGTCGCAGCCGTGTGCCATTTCGCCTGTCTGCGCGTCAGTCATTTTGAGTGAAAGAAAACAAGGAGTAAAGCCTTTTCAAAGTCGCCCGCCCTGCACTGCATTATTTATGAAGAGCGTATATCCCCAGTTCAGCCCACCCTGTGTAGTAGTCTGTATTTTAAAGGCTTATGAGGAAGCGGACAAGAATAGTCTATCATTTTGCCCTTTTATGGAGTATGTCTTTCCGTCCCTCTCTCCGGCGCTTTTCGCGGGATTTTTCCACCCCGTGCTACGGCAAGCGGTCATCGGCAGACACTCCTTTGTAGTGCAAAGTTGCTTAAAATATCCGGTTAAACCCGCCGTCCCATTGAGAAATATTATCTGCGGGAAAACAGAAATCAGCAAAAAATTGACAAACTCTGCAAAAATACCGATGGCGCGGCGTACACGCACGGACATAACGCGGGGCAGCCGCACAGGCATACGCGCCGCTGTCTCTCAACGCCCTATCCCGCCTCGCTGCAATGCATAAAAACGGCAAACGCACTTAAAGCATCGCTCTAACTAACGGGATTATCGTTTTTTTCCACGAAAAAGCGAGCCTTGCAAACGGCTTCAAAATTTCGTATCTTTGCATTGTAATGAGGGCAGATGCGGCTTCGCGTCTGCCCTCACTTTCGTGATACTGACTATCAACGAGTTACACAAACCGAAAGTGTACATCCCGGAGCGAGGGGATGTACATCCCGTAGCTACTGCCCCTATTCCCGTCGCGACAGGGCCGGTCTTAGGTTCCGCAAAGCCCCTTTCGGTGTCCCGGGAAGCCATTGCGGCGCGTCCGGACGTATAAAAATTATTAATTTTTCGCCGCGCGGAAAATGCAGTTAGCCCTCGAAGGCGAAAGAGAATAATCTGTATGCAGAAAAGCACGGCTCTGTATAACGGCAAAGAGCGCGATAGGGCGAAAAAGTCCATTTGACTTCGTCCCGAATCGGCATTGCGTACCCTTCTTTTCCTTTTGTCTGCGTGACCGCCGCCATTCGGCCTTTCCGCATTTGCCGGCTGGCACTTTCCCGTTTACGGCAAAATCTGCCCGGACACTCCTGCAAACACGCTTACAACGCTGCAAACGGACTGAAAGCCCGACAGAACAAATAAAGGCGAAAGCCCCACGACAAGCGAAGCTACAATACAAGCTGCAACCCTATGCCGGGCCCATCTCCAAAGGACAAAAGCGCGAAAAGTACGGGATTCAACTCGGCGAAAAGAATGCTTTTGCCCTTTCCGGGCGCAATTCTGCGCACAAAAAAGCCCGAGGATTTGCCCCGGGCTATATGCTTGCCGGACTTTCTGCCCGTTCACTATATCAGCATCTTATAGAAAGATATTCTCCTCCCGTTCAGAAAACCACTTCCATGCCTATTTTCTGAACCTTCATCCCGCACCGCTCGTAAAAGCGGCGGGCGCGCTCGTTGCAGGCCCATACGTTCAGCGTGAAATTGTGGCAGCCCATTGCTCTCGCCTCCTCGCGTGCCGCCACAAGCAGACGTTCGCCAAGCCCGTGTCCGCGCTCGGCGCTGTCGACGCAGAGGTCGTCGAGGTAGAGCGTCTTTACGGGCTGCAGCACGCGGTCGCCCTCATGCAGCTGCAATACGCAAATGGCGTAGCCCACGGCGTGCGTGCCGTCGTCTGCCACAAGCACGAGATGGGCGGGGTCGTCAAGCAGCGCGAGCACGCCCGCACGGTCGTATTTTGTCGCCACCCGGAAAAGGTCGGGCCGCCCGGCGTTGTGCACCTTGCTTATTTCCAGAAGCATTCTCAGTATGTCGTCCGTATCGGCGGGCGTGGCTTTGCGTATTTCCATTGCTTTGAATTTATTTGTCTGTCGGTTTCAAAAAACAAATCCCCGCCCGTCAGTTGACGAAATTCCACGATAGGCCGAAGCGGATAACCATCCGGTTGAGCGGGTAATGCGGCACGAGGAAGGAGTTGCCGCCCGAGGAGGCGCCGTTGACGTGCGAGGCCATCAGATAGAAGCGCGTGCGCTTGAGATGGAAATTGATGTAAGCGTTGACGATGGGGTAATTGCCCACGGACACCGCCGCCGAAGCGTCCTGCGTGGCATACTGTCCGATGACGGGCGAATAGGCCGGCGCGGTGTAGCGCGTGAAGTAGCGCACGTCCGCGCCTATCTCCGTCCGCAGCACTTTTGCGATGCGGAAGAGGAAGTACACGTTGGTGTAACCCGTAAAGGCGGGAAGCGGGAGCGCGTCCTTATTGGTGGTGGCCTGGTAGGTGAGTTCGGTATCCCAGTTGAACGGTCCCCAGGTGAATCCCTGCGAGAGGGTCAACGCAAGGAGCTGCGTCCCTTTTGCGCTTTGCCTTACGCCCACGCCGTGGCTGTAGAGCTGCGTGCCGTCCGTGCGCGTGTAGGGCGAAAGGGTTTCGGCAAAATAGGTGTAGTTTTGCACATTCTCGAAAGCCGCCGTAAGCCGCGTGCGGCGGAAAGAGAGCGTGCCCCCTACCCTCGTGCTGAACATCTTCTTCAAGTCCGTGTTGTCCCACCATGCGTTGCGCCCGTGGAAACGGCGGTAATAGAAAGAGGGCCGCTCGTTGCGCACATGGCCGAAGAGGGCTATGTGCAGGGAGTCGCGGCGGAAGGGAATGTCCACCGAGGCGTTGCCCTCGACGTTGAACTCCCCCCAGTCCGTGCCAGTCGTGCGCATCTCGCCCAATACGTTGTAGTGGAAAAATTTCCCCTCCTGACGCAGGAGCTGCGCTCCGAGGGTGATCGTGTTCTCGCGGTAGTAATGCTTGAAGCGGCGCGTGTCGGGCAGCTCGTAGCACTCGTACTGGTGCTTGCCGAAGACGCGCAGGCCCATCGGCATCCAGCGGTTGAAGCCCTCATGCAGCTCGATGGCAAGCGTGTTTTCCACGCTTGTGCGGTGGGTGTAGTCGTACGCCGAGTCGCCCGGCGCGTAAAAGTCGAGGAAATAGCCGGGCGTGGTGGCGTTGTCGGCCTGGTTGGCCACGAAGCGGCGCGTATTGTCGCCTATGCGCAGCGTATGGATAAACGCCGTCACGGGCACAAACTCCTCGGTGATGCGCAGCGAGTCGGGTACGCTCTGTGCGGTTTTGCCCTCCGCCCCTCCGTCCTCGCCCGGCACGCCGCGCGGGATGCGGGGCTGCACGCCGGCGGTTTTGCCCGGAGCCGCATTCACGCCAGCGGGTGCATTTGCCGCCGCAAGACTGCCGTCCGCAGCGGTTGCAGTCACGCCCTTCTGCCCGGCCTTTGCAAAGTCTGCCGCCACGGCTGCACTGTCGGCGGGAAGCGCACGCGCAAGGGTGTCCGCCCGCACGCCGAAAGCCTTTGGCAGCGCGTCGCGGCGCACAACGCGCCCTTTCGCGTCGCGGTAGCGGCGGAAGCCAATGCTGTAGCGGTGCGTGAGGAAGACGTTGTTGCCGAGCAGCTTGTTCCATGCCTTGGAAAGATTGACCGGCATATCTGCCGTGCCGTACTTTGTCGGGAATATCTCGGGGCGTTTCACGTAGTCGTCGCTCTCTATGCCGCCGTTCTCGCGGTTTTTCATTTGCAGGTGCTGCACGGAGGCGTGCATCTGGTACTGCTCGCCCCGGTAGGAGGCATAGAGCGTGCCGTCAAAATGTGCGGTCGACTGCCCCTCGTAGTAGCCGCGCCCGTAAAGGTAGTCGGCCTTGAAGCCCATGCCAAGCCGCTTGCCCGCGTTGACGGCGAAAAGTGCCTTGATGCGGTCTTCGCCGTTGGTCTTGTTGCCGCACTCGTGGTAGGTGATGTTGGTGAAAGGGGACTTCGTGTTGGTATAGAGAAGCTGGTCGGGGCGGGAGATGAAGAAGTCGTACGGATGGTAGAAGATGAAGCCGTCGGACATGCGGTTGACAAGCTGCTCGGTGAAAAGGCGGCTCACGCGCGGCGCGCCGAGGTTGCCGGTATAGTTGTAGTGCCCCGTACGCCCGGAGGTGAAGGCATCGTTTTGGAAGCCGTGCGGCACGGTGTCGTAGTCGGCAGGGCGTATGTCGCCGAAACGGCTGTCTACCGTCCAGGCGTAGATGCCCTCAGGCACGTCCGTGGTGCGCGTGCTGTCACCCTCCTCGGAAAGGCGGCGCTGCTGCTCGAGCGGACTGTCGGCTTCGGTCTCCACGCGCTGTGCCATAAGGCCGGCGGGAAACGCCGCAAGCACTGCGGCAAGGACGGCACGGGTGACGGCATCGGCTGCCCTACCGGCGGCGCGGCGGTACGCCTTTATATATATAAGGAGTGGCGAATGGGATTTCATCGTTGTCGGGAAACTTGCAAAGTCTGCAGAACTTGCTGCGCTTTTACCAAAGACGGCTTCAGGGGCAGCCGCCTGCGTGCATGCGTACAAGGGCGGCGTGCCGCAATACTATACTTCCGTTTTACTTCGTAGCCTTGAGCTTTTCGTATTTCGCTATGAACATCTCCGCGCTCTCGTCTCCGAGGTCGCGGGCGCGGCGCAGATTTTCGAGCGCGACGGCGCGGCGGCCGCGCTCGCCGGCGGCGATGCCGATGATTTTGTAGCAGTCGGGATTTTCGGGAAGGTCGCGCAAAAGCTCTGCGGCTTTCGCCGAAGCGTCCTCAAACTCCCCCACCCTCAGCAGCAGGAGTGCCTCCTCCAGACGGTAAGGCGCGGGCATCTCGGCACGCGCGACGGCCGTGCGGATGTCGTCCAGGGCCTGCTGGTACATGTGTGCCTCTACCTCGACCTGCTCGCGGAGATAGTAGAAACGCTCGTTGAGGTTGGCCGTACCCACGGCTTTCTCGTACTCGTTGTAGTCCGCTACGGCGCGGCGGTAAAGCCCCGCCTTTATCAGACGCTGGCTTCGCTCCAGAAAGTACTGCGCGTCACGGGCGGAAACTGGGCGGGGCACGGCGTTGACCGTACTGTCCATCCACGCAAGCACGCGCGAGCTGTCCGCGCCGGAGAGTTCCATCGAGCGGGCTGTGGCAAAATAGGCCGCGGGCGTGGCAAACGTTTTGTCGGCAACGACTTTCTCATAGACCTCCGCAGCCTCGCCGTAGCGTTTTTGGGTAAAAAAGCATTTTCCCTGCTGCTGGAGGTAGAGCGTATGGGGCGCGGCGGCGTATGCGGCGCGGGCCTCGTCACAGGCCCGCTGCAAATTCCACGCAGCGGGCAAAGCCGTGCTGTCCGGCGCACCGGCCACGACGTCGTAAATGACCGAGCTCCACGAATAGTGCACCGCATCGGCAGTCATCACGCTGTCCGCCGATGCCTTCTCCGCGCAAGCGAGGGCCGCGGAAAAGTCGCGGTCGCAGTCGGCATACCGCCCGGCGGCAGCGGAAAGCACGCCGCGCTGCACATACCCGTCGGGCAGCGCGGGCCATGCCGCGATGAAGTCGTTGCAGGCGGTGGCCTTGCCGAGGGTGTCGGCGGCAGGGGTCATATATATATAGGTAAGGGCGTCCTTGGGGTTAGCGGGGAGTGCCTTGGGCAGACTCAGCCCGCGCAGGTCGGAGCTGAGCGCGGAGGCGGCCGTCACGCCGAGCCGCGACACATAGCGCGCGTCGACGGCGCAGGCCTCGGAAGCGTCCTTGCCTACGTTGCGCTGCACGACAGCCACGGCCTCTCCGGCGGCGTTCACAAGCACAGTGCCGAAAGCGGCGGAGTCGTTGGGGACGGTGACGTGGTAGTACTTCAAGTCGCCGAAAGGCTCTACGGAAGTGACGGAGAAGGCTTTTGCCTGTGCTTTCTTGTCGGCAGCGGGCGGCGCGACGAAAAGCTGCGCCCCCTCTTCTGCCGCTTCTCCGGCGAGTGTCAGAAACGGGGCTTTCTTCACGCCGGCAGTGGAAAAGCGGACGAGGTCGGCGGAGCTGTTTGCACCCGTCACGCGGAAGAGGCTGTAGCGGTTTCCTTTCCAGTCTGTCACGTCTGCCCGCGACGCGCCGAGCAGCAGACTGTACGGAGCTACGGCATCGCCCGAAGCGCTGACGAAGAAGGCCTTTCCGGTGCGGAGCAGACTGCCGTCCGCGCCGTACGCGTGCAGGGTGAGCGCGGCGCGTCCCGTCTCCTTGGGCGGAACGTTCTTGTCCGTCGGCGCTGCATGCAGCGCAGGGACGGCTGCGGTGAAGAATAAAAATGCGGAAAGGAGTATGCTGTTGGTTCTCATCGTTTTTCTTTTTCTGTCTGTTGGATTGTCTGGCCGCCGGGGAGCGTTTTTCCCCAGTCTTTCACGGCACTCTTTCTGCGCTCTCCTAAGCGGACGTGCCCGACAAAAGGGCGCGGGCATTGTCGAGCGCGGCTTGCGTCACCTTTTCACCGGAAAGCATATTGGCGAGCTCGGCTACGCGCTCCTCTGAACCAAGGCAGACGATATGGCTCTGCGCCGCGCCGTCCGCGTCTTCCTTGTAGACTTTGTAGTGGCGCGTGCCAAGGGCGGCTATCTGCGGGAGGTGGGTGATGCAGATTACTTGGCAGCTGTCTGCCATGGAGCGCATCACCTGCGCCATCCGTTCGGCCATCGTCCCCGATACGCCCGTGTCTATCTCGTCAAAGACTATCGCCGGCAGCTGCGTGCGCCGCGCCATAATGGCTTTGAGCGCCAGCATGAGGCGGGCTATCTCTCCGCCCGAGGCGATGCGGCTCACGTCCTGCGGCGGCACGTTGCGGTTGGCGGAGAAAAGGAAGGTCACGCTGTCCGCCCCCGAGGTGTCGGGCACGGGACGCTCCGCGAGCCTCAGCTCCACGCTTACGGCGGGCATGCCAAGGTCTCTGAGCGTCTCGCTCAGCTCTCCCTCCAAAGCACGCGCCGCTTTCACGCGGGAAGCGGTAAGGTCTGCCGCCGCTTTGTGCAGAAGTGCGGCAAGGCGCTCCGTCTCGCGCTGGAGACGCTCTATGTCGTCATCGGCATTGGCTATCCCGTCAAGCTGCGTGCGCAGGGCTTCGGCGGTGCGCATCAGGGCGGGAAGGTCCGGTGCTTGATGTTTTTGCTCCAAACCATAGATAAGGTCGAGCCGCGCGTCTACATATTCGAGCCGCTGCGGGTCGTACTCGGTCTCTGCCGTAAGCCGCTCTATCTCGCCGGCGATGTCCTCTACCTCGATGCGCGCGCTGTCAAGCCTTTCGGCGAGGGCGGCGGCTGCGGGCAGATTGTCGCCCAAAGCGGAAAGCGCGGAGGAGGCCTGGCGCAAGGCCGAGGGGATGCCCCTCTCTTCGCCCTCGATGCAGCCTTGGGCGGTGTAGAGCCCCTGTCTGATTTCTTCGGCGTGCGAAAGCGTGCGCTGCTCCTGCTCGAGTTCGTCCTGCTCGCCCTCGCGCAGCTGCGCCTCGTCGAGCTGTTTGAGCCGGTATTCAAGATACTCCTGCTCTGCTCTGCCCTTTTCCGCGCTCTCGCGCAGACGTTTCAGCTCGTCGCTCGCACGCCGGTGCTGGGCAAAAGCCTCGCGGTAGGCGGCCGTGACGGCGGGCTGGCCGGCCATGAGGTCAAGCGTGTCGAGGAGGAAATGCTCGTTGCGGATGAGGAGGTTTTGGTGCTGCGAGTGCACGTCTATGAGACGGTCGCCCAGCTCGCGCAGACGCGCGGCCGTGACGGGGGTGTCGTTGACAAAGGCGCGGCTCTTGCCCGACTGCGTCACCTCGCGGCGCACGATGCACTCGGCAGGGTCGTAGTCGATGTCGTTTTCCGTAAAAAAGCCCTCAAGCCCGCCGCCCTCCAAAGAGAACGTGGCCTCGACGCAGCACTTCGCCGCGCCCGCCTGTATGGACTTTGCATCGGCACGCCCGCCGAGAAGCAGGTTGATGGCCCCGAGCATGATGCTCTTGCCCGCGCCCGTCTCGCCCGTAATCACGGAGAAGCCGGCGGTCCAGTCTATGTCGAGGCTGCGGATGAGCGCGTAGTTGGATATGTGCAGGTGTGTGAGCATTTATTTCCTCAGTTCGTTCCAGTAGGCATTCTGCGAGGCGTTGATGCCGGAAAGGATGTTTGCTACCTCTTCCTTTTCCTTTGACGTGCCCTTGCCTTTGTAGATGCTTACAAGCTCGTCGCGCTTGTACTCGGTAAATATTTGCGGCAGCATGCTCATGCTCTTGTTTTCGCGTGCCTGCTTGAGCAGCGCCATGGCCTCGGTCACGCCGGCGCGTCCGCGCTCCACGTTTTCCGCCATCACGTCAAGCCCCTCGCGGTAGTACTTGTACTGCATCTGGCGGAACGGCTCCATGCCGCCGTCAAGCATATCGGTAATGATGGCGTAGCGGTTTTTGCTGTCGTCAAAGGCTTTCCAGCCCTTGTTCTGCAACCCCTGCGCACCGTTCACCACGCTCTGCGCCGCACGCAGGCATTCTGTGCCGCCGAGCGGCGACATCGTGTCCATGTCGATGCCTATAATAAGGTATACGTAATAGGCGAGCATCGCCGTGAGGTCGTTGCTGACATTCTCGGGCTGGAACTCGAGCTGGTCGTACTCCTGGTAGGTGAAATTGAAATTGGCGTCGACCGTGGAGAAAGTGGTGGTGGTGTACGAAGACCCGTACACGGGACGCTGCGCCGCCACGGTGAGCGTGGCTTCAAAGGAGTTTTCGGCTACGGTGTACTTCTTCACGTTGATGTTGAACGTGCAGCTGATGCGCTCCGTCGGGCGGAACTGCATGCTTGTCCATTGCCGCTCGCTGAGAAACTGCTTGAGCGCGCTCTCGAGCGTTTCGAAGACAGACGTGCTCGAGCCCTGCACCTGCTGGTGGTTGATGGTGACGCGGGCGTCAAGCTCCTGCGCGGCGGAGGGAAGCGCGGCGAGAAGAAAGGCGGCTAACGTGGAAAGTGTTCTGCGCATAGCTATAATGTTTTTACCCTTTCGGGAAAGGCTGTTTTGCCTCCATCACGCCGCAGAGGTGGGCAACGATGTCACGCGCCACGAGCTGCTTGCTTTTGAGAGGGAAGTCCGTGTGCGTGGAGTCGGCATCGATGATGCGCACCTTGTTGGTGTCGTAGCCGAAGCCCGCGCCTTCGTCGCGCAGGGAGTTGAGCACGATGAAGTCCAAACGCTTGCGGCGCATCTTCTCCGTGGCGTGCGCCGTCTCGTCGCTTGCCTCGAGCGCGAAGCCCGCCAGTACCTGCCCCTCGCGCTTTGTCTCTCCAAGGGCGGCGGCTATGTCGCGCGTGGGGTTCAGGCGCAGCGTCAGTCCGTCAGAGCCCTCGCGCTTGATTTTGCCTTCCGCTACCTCCGGCAAAGTGAAGTCTGCCACCGCCGCGCAAAGCACTGCCGCGTCAGCACGGGGAAAGAGCCTCGCAGAGGCTTCGTACATCTCAGCCGCCGTTGTCACGTCCGTGCGGGCTATGCGCGGATGGGCGGGAAAAGGGACACTTACCGGCCCGCACACAAGGTCGACCTCCGCTCCAAGGCGGGCGCACTCTTCGGCAAGGGCAAAGCCCATTTTCCCCGTGGAGTAGTTGCCGATAAAGCGCACTGCGTCGATGCGCTCGTGCGTGGGACCAGCGGTGATCAGCACGCGCTTGCCGCTTAGCGGCTGTCCGTTCTCCTTTTCGTCAAAGTAGCGGTCGAGGAGAGCAAAGATTGTCTCCGGCTCCTCCATACGCCCTTTGCCTACAAGGTGGCTCGCAAGCTCGCCGTCGGCGGCCTCGATGATATGGTTGCCGTAAGAGCGGAGCGTGTCAAGGTTGCGCTGCGTGGAGGGGTGGCGGTACATGTCCAAGTCCATCGCGGGAGCGACGAAGACGGAGGCTTTCATTGAAAGGTAGGTGGTGACCAGCATGTTGTCGGCTATGCCGTTGGCCATTTTCCCTATCGTGGCGGCCGTGGCAGGGGCTATCACCATCGCGTCCGCCCAAAGCCCCAGCTGCACATGGCTGTGCCATGAGCCGTCGCGCCCCGAAAAAAACTCGGTGACGACGGGCTTCGACGTCAGCGCGGACAGCGTGACGGGCGTGACAAACTCCCGTCCCGCCGGCGTGATTACCACTTGCACCTCTGCCCCCGCCTTTACAAGAAGGCGAATGAGCGTGCAGGCCTTGTATGCGGCGATGCTGCCGCTAATTCCCAGTACTATGTGCTTTGACTGAAGCATTTGCTCGTCTGTGCTTTATTGTGCTTGTTGCGTTTCCCCGTGTCTCTGCTCCTTCTCTCCGTGTCTCTGCTGCCTCTCTCCGTTTCTCTGCTGCCACTCTCCGTTCCTCGCCGCCGTTGCCCTGTCCGGCACGCCACCGCATGCCGGTCACAGCCGTCCGGCGAACAGTCTGCAGCGAGGCAAGTCACAGCCCCATCCGCAGTTTCAGGCGCATAAGGGTCTGCTTGGTGTTTTGCGTAAAATCTCCCTGCATCATCCACGCGTAGTAGCCGGGGTCGCGGCGCAGGACGTCTGTCACCGCGCGGCCGCGGTACTTCCCGAAATTGATGGTCTCCACGTTTTGGTCGTTATAGACTATGCGTCCGGCGAGGTCGACATTGCGGCTGCGGCGTGAGAACTGTGCAAGGAAGTCCACGCTGTTTTTGAGCGTGTCCGCATAGCGGTCGAGCTGCGCCTCAAGCACCTCAAGCGTGGCGCGGGTGTCGGCCTCGGCCGTGTGCGCGTCGGAAAGGTCCCTTCCGCAATAGAACTTGTACGCCGCCGTCAGGTCGCGACGCTCCATCTTATGGAAGATGCCCTGCACGTCCACGAACTTGCAGCCCGTAATGTCAAAGTTCACCCCGGCGCGAATAAACTCCTCCACAAGCAGAGGCACGTCGAAGTGGTTGGAATTGAACCCCGCGAAGTCGCACCCGGCGAAAGCGGCGGCAAGCTCGGCCGCCTTGTCGCGGAAATGCGGGCAGTCCGCCACGTCTTCGTCTTTTATGCCGTTGACCGCCGTCGCCTCGGCCGAAATGTGCAGACCGGGATTGAAGCGCTGCGTCCCGGTTTCCTCTCCTCCGCCGGGAAGAAGCTTGATGTAGCACAGCTCCACGATTCGGTCGCTCGCTACGTTCAGCCCCGTGGCTTCTATGTCAAAAAAGACAAGCGGACGGCTTAGTGAAAGTTTCATATTGTGTTGTATCCTTACCTGTTCTTACTTTATAATCGGCTTCCGGGGAAATCATCGCCTTATCCGGAAATGCGCAGTCTGCATTCCACAGAGCCTAACCGGTTCCCTGGAAAATCTCCGCCATATCAGGAAGAAGCATGACCCGCATTCCGCAGGGTCTCAATCGCTCCCCCGGGCTTTTCCGTCCGTTTCGCACACCCTTTTATGCGTCTCTCCGGTTCTGTCTATACATGGCGCGTCCGTTCCCTCGCATTTTCACGCCGCAGCCCGGCACGCCGTTGCCCTCTTCGGGCGGGGCGTGCCGGGCTGTGCGCCTTTGGGGGTCACGCTTCACGCGCCTCAGTCCATAAAGACGGAGGGCATGATGAGCATAAGCACCTCCTCGCCGTCCTTCTGCTCGGCGGGGACGATGACGCCGGCACGGCTGCGGTCGGCGAGACGGAGGGTAATGTCGTCACACTCTATGTTCTGCACCAGCTCGAGCAGCGTGCTGCCCTTGAAAGCTATGCGCATCGGCTCGCCGCTGTACTCGCAAAGGATATCCTCCTGTGCAGACTTGTTGAAGTCCAAGTCCTCCGTGGTAATGTTAAGCGACGAGGACGATATGCTCAGTTTCACCAGCACCGTAGCCGGGGTGGCGAAGACAAGGACACGGCGCAGCGCGCTGATGAAAGCCTGCCTGTTGAGCGTGACCTTGTTGGGGTTGTCGTGGGGAATGACCGAGGAGTAGTTGGGGTAACGGCCGTCGACGAGAAGGCTGTCGAATGTGTACTCGCTCGTGGAGAAAGAAGCGCGGCGTTCGCCGAAAGTCATCACCACGTCGCCTTCCTCCTTGCTGAGGATGGCGCGGAGCAAGCCAGCCGGACGCGTGCCGAGGAGGAAGACCCCCTGCGACGCGATGCCTTCCATACCGTACTTTGTCAGGGCAAGGTGGTTGCCGTTGCTGGCAACGATGTTCACGCCCTCGGCGTTGAGGTCAAAGCAAACGGCATTGAGCTGCGGGCGCATAGTGTCGTTTGCCGCCGCCATTATGGCACGGTTCACGCCGTTCAGCAGTTTGCTTCCCGACAGCACGAGCGTGGCTTTCTCGCCCGTGTCGCCGGCGGGGATGGGATACTCGTCGGCCGACTGCCCCACGAGGTTATAGTGGCCGTTTTTGTACTGTATGGTTATCTCCAGGGTCTCGGGCTTGACGTATATGTCAAGCGGCTGCTCGGGGATTTCCTTTATCGCGTCCTGCAGTATCTTGGCGTTTACGGCGAAGCGGATGTCCGAGTCGCTTTCGTTGAGTTCGAGCCGCGTGGTCATTGTGGCATCGCCGTCAGTCGCGGTCACGGTCAGCGTCTTCCCTTGGATATCCATGCAGAAGCAGTCAAGTATCTGCATGGAGTTTTTCTGCACAATCACGCGCCCGATAGTCTGCAAATGGGAAGAAAGCGCGGAACTGGAGATTACGAATTTCATATACGGTATGGAGTTTAAGCTGTTTTGTGTCTGGCAACGGCAAGCCCGGACGCGCTGAGCCGCTGCCTGCCTTATGCAAAGGCAGTGCAAGGCGAACGCAGTCAAGCTTGCTTGGAATGCTGAGCCGCTGCCTGCCTTATGCAAAGGTAGTGCAAAGCGCGGAAACGCGGAACACATTCGCCGCGCTTTTTGTCTGTCTTTTACGGGGCAAGCGCGGAGCGGACACGCCCTGCCGGGAACAGCCCCTACTCCGTCATCAGGAGCAGGGTCATAAAGCCGAGCAGCAAGGCATAGGTGGCCTCTTTCTGGAAACCGTGTGCGTGCGTCTCCGGTATCATTTCGTCGCTCGTCACGTAAAGCATCGCGCCGCCCGCGAAGCCGAGCATAACGGGCAGGAACGCGGCATCCACGTTGCCCATCGCGTAGCCCGCCGCCACGCCCGCCACTTCGAGCAAAGCGATTGCGGTGGAAAGCAGGAATGTGCGGGTGCGCGTCACGCCGGCCATAAGGAGCGGGGCGATGACCACCATCCCTTCGGGGACGTTTTGCAGCGCAATGCCGAAGCTTACCGACCACGCCGCGCCGCCGTCCGAGTGCAGGCTCACGCCCGCCGCCATGCCCTCCGGAAACTTGTGCAGCGCAATGGCCATGACAAAGAGGAGGATGCGGTCGACGCGGTTGTTGTGACGGTGTTCCTCGGGGTCAAGTCCGGTGATATGGTGCAAGTGGGGCGTGACAAGGTCGAGTACGTTGAGGAAAAGCGCGCCGCCCATCACGCCCGCCGCGACAAGCACCTTTTCCCATACTCCCTCCGCGCCGCACATGCCGAAAGCCGGCACGATGAGCCCGAGCGTGGAGGCAGCGAGCATTATGCCCGCGCAATAGCCAAGCAGGGTGTCATTCCATCTGTGCGGCAAGCTCTTTACGCCGAAGCCGAGAAGAGAGCCGAGCAGCGTCGCGCCGAAGAGTCCGGCGGCGCTGAGTAGTACGGGCTGCATATCCTGTCGCTTTTAGGTTAGGTTTGGCATGAGGACAACCGTTCAGAAGTCCACGCTGATGCGGGCATTGATTTGCCTCCCCGTGAGGTAGTTGGGGACGGCGTACTGCGTGTTGGTGATGTCCGTAACCCAGTAGTAAGAGTTGACGTTGCTGATGCCGAGCAGATTGAAGCAGTCCACGCCGAGCCAGATGTTTTTGAAAGCGGAGAAGAAGCCGTGGCGGATATGCTTGTCGTCGTTGCGCAGCAGACGGTAGTTCATCCCGATGTCCACGCGCTTGTACGCCGGAGCGCGGAAGGTCTGCCGCGTGCGCTCGGAGCGCGGCGGTCCGAAAGGCAGTCCGTCGGCAAGCGCGGCTTTCAGCGTGAAACGCCACCGCGTGGTTCCCGGGAAATAGTCGGTGATATAGAGGGATATGTTGTAGAGCTGGTCGGTGGGGCGCGGTATCCACACGCCGTTGATCTTTTCTTTCGTGCGCATCAGCGAGAAAGTGAGCCAGGAGTCCGTTCCCGGCACAAATTCTCCATAGAGTTTGAAGTCTATGCCCGCCGCGAAGCCGGAGGCCACGTTGCGCCCGTAGTACACCACGCGCACGTTGTCGACGGTGTAAGGGATAAGGTTGGAAAGGGCCTTGTAGTATACTTCCGTCGTAAAGCGGAAGGGGCGGTTGGCCATACGGAAGGTGTAGTCGCCTCCGAGGACGAAGTGGATGGAACGCTGCGAGCGGATGCTGCGGTTAAGGTTCACCTGCGCCACGCCGTCCACGAGCGTAGTGTCTTTAAGCTCCTTGTAGAAGGGCGCCTGATAGTAGAAACCCGTGGCAAAACGGAACGTCCAATGGTCGGAGAAAGACGGAAGCAGGCCGACGGAGACGCGCGGGGAAAGGAGCGTCTCGCGGTTCCAGCTCCAGCGGCTGAGGCGCAAACCGTAGGTGATGTTCCAGAGTCCGCTCTTAGCCTTAATGCGCCATGAGTCCTGCGCGAAGAGGGCGTAGCGGTTGGTGCTGATGTCCGCGCTGGAGCGCAGGCTGTATATGAGCCTCAGCATATTCTCGTCATAGGGCAGCGAGTAGCCCATAGAGTCGCGCATCTCCCACTCGCGGGATGTCTCGGAAATGACTTCCCGCGTCCAGTTGAAGCCGGCCTGCAGCGTGTGCCCCGTCAGTTTCGTGCGGAAACGCAGGCCGGTGTTCATCACACGGGCGTGCAGCCGGTTTCGGGCGTGTTCCATGTACGTGCCCACGCCGAGCTGGTCCTGCGAGGTGGTTTCGTTGAGCCAGTACTCGCCCTGTATGTCGTACGTCTCGTTTTCCCGCGTGGCGTAGGAAGAGAACTGCGCGGCGAGGTAAGTGTCCGGGTTGAAATGGCGCGTAAGCGTGGCAGAGCCGAAAAGCGTGCGGAAATAGTCTTTCTCCTGTCCGTCGAAGTACACCTTGAAAGTCTTCGCGTCGTACATCGTTCCGAATTTCGTCTCGCGGTCTTTCGGGCGGAAGTTGTAATGGTTGTCGGAGA
Organism: Alloprevotella sp.; assembly: GCA_963651485.1. GTDB lineage: Bacteria > Bacteroidota > Bacteroidia > Bacteroidales > Bacteroidaceae > Alloprevotella. The sequence goes on from CAVJPT010000003.1 coordinate 67,468, forward strand.
TGTTCCCCAGGGCTTCGAAGGACCAGCGGCTGTTGGGTTTCCAAGAGAAGAAAGCCTGGTAGTCGAGGAAGTTGGGCTGGTATTCGCCGTTGGTGTCCATGGAGCCGAGGAGATAGCGCGTGGTTTTGTAGCGCACGCTGCTCATCAGGCTCACCTTCTTGTTGCCCCATCCCACATACGCGCCCGCTCCGAGCATAGAGGCTTGCGCCGAGCCCTCGAAGTGTTCGGGACGCTTGTAGGTTATGTCCAGCACGGAAGACATCTTGTCTCCGTAGCGCGCCTCAAAGCCGCCCGAGGAGAAGCCGATGCTTTCCACCATGTCCGAGTTGATGATGGAAAGCCCCTCCTGCTGCCCCGAGCGCACCAGCATAGGGCGGTACACCTCTACGCCGTTGAGGTAGACGACGTTTTCGTCAAAGGAGCCGCCGCGCACGTTGTACTGCGAGGAAAGCTCGTTGTGCGTGGACACGCCGGCCTGCGTGGCGATAATCTCCTCCACGGCGTTGCCCGTCGTGGAAGGGGCGAGCTTGGTGTCGGGCTTCGTGATGCGCTGCACCGTCCCCGTCTGCACGGCCTGCCCCGTCACTACCGCCTCGCCCAGCGTGCCGCGCTCGTATACCGGAAGCGTGATGTCGAGTCGCACGGAGTCGCCGGGCGAGCGCAGAAGCCGCTTGCGCGTCTCGTAGCCTATCATGGAGAAACGCACCACCACGGAGTCCTCGGAGCTGCACCATAGCGTGTACGCGCCTTTCAGGCTGGTGAGCGTGAGCACTTTCTGCCCCGTCACCTGCACGGATGCCATCTCGATAGGGTTGCCCTCGGTGTCGCGCACCGTGCCGAACACGCGCGTGCGCCGTTGCGCCGCTGCCGCAAGGCAGAGCGCAAAGAGAAGCGCGAAGGATATCAGGCGGCGGGCGGAGACCCGCGTGGTTTTTGTCATATTTCCTATGCGAAAGGTTTGGGGCGGACGTGCGTGTGACCGCCGCGCCGCTCCAAACCCTGTGTGTCCTGGCGTGCCGTGGCTGTACGTCGTTATCATAAATAACGCGCGGGACACGCCTTTATTGTGCCAGCCTTACGCCGTCACCCTTTGTGCCGCGCGGCGCGGCGGCGGCGGATGTCGGCTTTCTTCTTCGCCGAGCCGGACCCGTGCGAGCCCGTGGCGTAGCCTTTTTTCTTGGCTTTGGTCTTTATTTTCTCCTCCGTCTTTCCGCGGAGCTTGCTTCCCTTGAAAGTGATGCCGGTGGTGATGGCCTGCTGCACCTCTTCGTGGGAAACGTTTCTACCTGTCTCCATATACTGGGGGCTTTGGGGTCAATGGTGGAAAAGGCGCACGCCCGTGAATGCCATGGCTATGCCGTACTTGTCGCAGGTGTCGATGACATGGTCGTCACGGATGCTGCCGCCAGCCTGCGCCACGAAGTCTACGCCGCTCTTGTGGGCACGCTCTATGTTGTCGCCGAAGGGGAAGAACGCGTCAGAACCGAGCGCAACGCCCGAAAGGCGCGCAACCCACTCCTTCTTCTCCTCGCGCGTGAGCGGCTCGGGGCGAGTGGTGAAAAACTGCTGCCATGCGCCCTCTGCGAGCACGTCGTCGCTGTCTTCGGATATATATATGTCTATGGTGTTGTCGCGATCGGCGCGGCGTATCTTCTCCACCCAGGGCAGGGACATCACCTTCGGGTGCTGGCGCAGCCACCAGATGTCTGCCTTGTTTCCCGCGAGGCGGGTGCAGTGTATGCGGCTCTGCTGCCCGGCGCCGATGCCTATGGCCTGGCCGTCCTTCACGTAGCATACGGAGTTGCTCTGCGTGTATTTGAGCGTAATGAGCGCAATGCGCAGGTCGCGCAGCGCCTCCGGCGTGAAGGTCTTGTTCTTCGTAGGGATATTCTCGAAGAGAGCGTCCTGCGAGAGGTCAATCTCGTTGCGTCCCTGCTCGAAAGTGACTCCGTACACCTGCTTGCGCTCTACGGGCGCGGGGCGATAGTCGGTGTCCATCTGGAGGATGACGTAATTGCCTTTCTTCTTGGCGCGGAGAATCTCCAATGCCTCGGGGGTGTAGCCCGGGGCAATGACGCCGTCGCTCACCTCCGGCTTGATGAGCAGCGCGGTATCCTCGTCGCAGGTGTCGGAAAGGGAGATGAAGTCGCCGTACGACGACATGCGGTCCGCGCCGCGTGCCCTTGCGTAAGCAGAGGCCAAGGGGGAAAGCTCGATGCCAGGGACGAAATATATCTGCCTCAGCGTGTCGTCGAGGGGCACGCCGACAGCCGCACCGGCGGGCGAGACGTGCTTGAAGGAGGCGGCGGCGGGAAGCCCCGTTGCGGCGCGGAGCTCGCGCACGAGCTGCCATCCGTTCAGCGCGTCAAGGAAGTTGATGTACCCGGGGCGTCCGCCCAGCACGGTAATGGGCAGCTCGCCCTCCTCCATAAAGATGCGCGACGGCTTCTGGTTGGGGTTGCAGCCGTATTTCAACGAAAGTTCTTTCATAATTCCGTATAGTGGTTGTGTCGTTTGCTTATTGGTGTGGCGTGAATGCCAAGCGTCGGTTCACTCCTCTATGAGTCCGTCGCCAAGCCATTGCCGGCAGAGCGCCTCGCTGTCCTCGAGCGCTTTGTCGTGCCCCACCTCGTAGGCTTCGCAGAGCCAGGAAGCCATGTCCTCGGCGGTGAAGTCGCCGGCGGTCTGCATTTTCTCCCAAAGCATCGCGGCGGTGTCGTTGACGGAGATGAGGTTTTCGAAATCCACGTTCTCCAAGCCCGTGGCGAGTATCACTTTCTCGCCGCACACGTCGCGCAGCTCAAAGCCTTTCTTTGCTTTCATAAGCGTGTATAAAGTATTGTTTGTATGCAGATTGACTTGTCAGCGTCCAAGCGTCACGACACCCCGCCGCACGTCAGCCGAAGACCGGCAGCCACAGCCGCCGGTACAGGGCGAGCAGCAAGCGGCGGACGGGGGCGAGACGCATCCACAGCGCGGAGTAGACGCGCCAGCGGAGCGACGCTACCGGAAGCGGGCGGCGCGAGCGGCGGCGGTAAAAGCAGTCTGCCACGCCTATCACGTCCGCGACGGGGCAATGCTCGCATCCGCGCACGTTTCCGTCCCCCTTGAGCGTAAGCTCGTCTCCCTCGCGTGCCGTGACGCGGTGCAGCACGTATGCGCCCTCGCGGGTGGCGGCAAGCACCACGTCTCCGCGCCGCACTTTCTCTGCGCGGGGCGGAACGAGGCGCACGCTGTCGCGCTTGTCTTCAAGCATCGGCCGCATGCTGCGCCCCCTTACCACAAAGGTGACGGCACGTCCCGCAAGCAGCTCTCCGCTCACCTGCGCCACAAGCGCGGACACAGGCACTTCCAGCACCCGCCCAGCACCTGCCGTACCCTTTGCGCCGCAGGTCATCGCGCGTCCTCCTTTTCCTCTTCCTCCCCGCATACGGCAGCGCGGCACACTGCAGCGGCCTCGTGGTCGGGGCGGCAACGCAGCGTGTACACAGGCACAAGCGAAACCGCCTTTTCCGCAGTGCGCACGATGGCATCATAGGAGGGTTTGTCCCACATCATCGTGCTGCACGAGCTGAAAAGTGAGGCAAAGGCCCGCAAGGGCGGCTCGCGGTCGATGACGTTTTCTTTCCACTGCTCCAAGCGCACCACCGCGCCGACCGGGGCGGAAAGGTCGCGGTAGCAAGGCGTGCTGCCGCTCCAGGGCGTGCCGTACACGCGGGCTGTCCCGTCGGGAAAGACGCGCACGCAGGGGTTGTCGTCGTTGAGCAATTCCGCTCCCTCGATGCTTTCGCGCCACATCCGCGAGTGCGTGCTCTTCCCCGTGCCGCTGCGACCGAGGAAAAGGTAGCCGCGCCCGCGGTAGAGCGTGACGGAGGAGTGCATGAAAAGCACTCCGTGGTATGCGGACATAAAGGCAAACGCCACCATCAGCGCGTTGCCCGCGCCAAACTGGCTGCGCTCCAGAGGTGCAGCCGGACTAAGGCTGACGCGGCAGTCCTTAAAGCAATCTCCGGCGGCCAGCACCGCCGTAGTCTCGCCGGTCAAGCGGTCGGCCACCGTTATGTGGTAGCCTTCACCCACGCGGCTTACGCCGTAGGTGCAGTCTCCGCTGTCGAAAACGCCGAGCTTCTCAGCATCCGCCGGCGGGGCGGGAAACATCTCGCCGGAAAGCGTCACGCTCAAGCAGCTTTCCCCCTCTGCCGTCTTGCGGCAAAAGGGGGCATAGGACGGGAGCAAAGACTTAATCGTCTTCGCGCTGTCGGCGGAAATATCGAAAGGCAGCCCCGCAACGGTGAAATGGAGTGTTTCCAAGGTTTTGCTGTGTTGGGATCAGTTTGCCTCGCCATTCTCCACGGCGGGCATCTGCTTTTCATAGGGCGAACGGAAGGCGAATTCCCCCGAGGGAAGCTCAGCGAGTTTCCATCCGCCGGCTTTCAGGCGGCGGCGTACACGCACGTAGCACTGTTCGAGCTTTCCGCGTTTCTCTTCGTAGAAGACGATGGGGGTCTTCGTGCCGCCCTGTTTTGCCTCGATATACGCCTTCAGCTGATTGCCGTAGAGCGAGCAGCCGGGCAAAAACTTCGTCTTCTTGTCTATAGCCGCGCCCTCCACGTGCATGACGGGGGTAAGGCAAACGGTAGAGTCGTTGAAATCCGTTGTCATCCCGAACATATACAGCCCGCCCTTTGCCTTTCCCTCCGGGGTGGCGGCATTGGCGGCGAGAGCCAGCCCGAAGACGAGGGCAAGCATAAGTGTCGTCAGTCGTGTCATTCTCATTTCTGTGGTACCTATGGGCAAAGGTACGACAAAAGCACCGAATATCCCCCACCCCGCCCCCAAACTCAGCAAACAGACACCGGCACGGCACACACAATACTATATTAATGCGCCCCTGACGCCGCACGGTTTCACCCTGCGTACTTTCAAGCAGAGCCAGACTTTCCGCCAAACTGCAAGGCAGGCGCAGCGAGCGGTGAAGTCAAACTTGCGACTTGCCGCCCGACACACAAGCCCCTGTTTTTAGCGGAGCGGCAGCAAGTACAGGAAGAAGATTCTGCCTGCGCAAGGGCATGTAATTTCCGCGCGGCTTTATTTGCTCTCGCCTATGCATTTTTACCCGTAAAAACACGCTGCGAAAGGGGTGTGAACGGCATTCCGAATTGCAAACGAACCTTAACGGCGATTTGGAAACCGGAGAAAAATGTATTATCTTTGTAAAGAGAAAAGAGAGGATATGCACCGTGTGCGTACCCTCTCTTTTGCACAATTGACTATCAGCGACTTACGGGGATAAAAAGTGTACATCCTGGAGCGCGGGGATGTACATGCCGTCGCTACAGCCCCTATTCCAGTCGCGGCGGGGCCGGTCTTAGGCTCCGCAAAGCCCCTTTCCGTGTCCTGAAGCACGGACCGTACAGTTAAACTTTCATAAAAATTCGCTTGCCGCTCTGTCCCTCCGGACGGTCAATTACGTTCCACTTTTTCCGTGTCGCGGAGAACGGCAAAAGGCGGCATCCTGAAATGCAAAATTAGCGAGAACGGGAAATGCAAAGAGCGAAGGCTCGTCGGCGGGACGCAAAAGCACGCCCGCAGCACGCCGCCAAGGCGGACGGACGCGGGTAACAACATTTTATTAGTACTTTTGCAGCCGCTATGGACGCTGAGGCAAAACATATCTACTCGCAGCCCGTGCTGGACCTCGTGACGGTTAGCACGGAATACTGCCGCTATCTCGAATCGGCGGAAAGCCGCACGGAGGACGATTTCCTTAAAGTGATGGGCGGACTCCTGCCGATGATTTACCTGAAAACCGCGCTCCTGGGCGACGTGCCAGAAGCAGCGGGGTGGAACGCGCACAAGGTGACGGAGGAGGACTACGAATATGTGCGCCGCTCCGCCGCCGCCACGCTCGGCGTGCACGACGATTTCCTCGACCTCCCCGCCGCAGAGGGCGGATACGGCAGCGGCGAAGCCGTGGTTTGCACCGTCAGCGAGTGCCTCGCCGACGTCTACCAGCAACTGCGCGAGCTTGTGGAAGCCTTCCGCCAAGGCTACGAGGACGCGATGGAGGCCGCACTCGCCGAGACGTGCGAGGAGTTTGGCCTGCAATGGGGACGCAAGCTGCTATCCGCGCTGCGCGCCCTGCACGACATACGCCACGCGCACGGTGACGCGGAGTATTGACGCCGCGCCGCATACATTATATATATACATACCGCAAGGCACAAAGCAAAACACATACAACGCACTGATGCGCCAGTTATTCAAGCATACAGAAAAGAGTTTCATCCCCAATTTGCCGCGTTTCGCTTTCTCGGGCAAGATTGTCGTGGTGCAGTCACAGCACGAAGCCGAGCAGGCAGCCGCCGCACTCCGCCGCTCGCCCATACTGGGCATAGACACGGAGACGCGCCCCGCTTTCCGCAAAGGCGAGTCGCACAAGGTGGCATTGCTGCAAATATCCGACGAGCAGATTTGCTTCCTCTTCAGGCTCAACTCGCTCGACTTCCCGCCGTGCCTCTCCGCGCTGCTCGCCGACAAGAGTGTGCTGAAAGTGGGGCTTTCGCTGAAAGACGACTTTCTCATGCTGCGCCACCGCGACCCCAGCTTCGAGCCAGGCGGCTGCATCGACTTGCAGGACGTGGCGAAGGAAATGGGGATAGAGGACATGAGTCTGCAGAAGCTGTACGCCAACGTCTTCCACATGCGCATCTCGAAAAACGCACGGCTCTCCAACTGGGAAGCCGACGTGCTGAGCGACTCGCAAAAAGTGTACGCCGCCACCGACGCCTACACCTGCATACAGCTCTACCGCGAGCTGACGGCACTAAAAGAGAGCGCAGACTACGAACTCGTCTGACACGCGCCCGACGCGCCGCCGCCCGCCATCACCCACAGCACACACCTATATATATATACATACAGTATGGAGACCACCGCTCCTTGCACGCTCTTCCTCAAACGGGGGAAGCAGGAAAGCCTCAAACGGTTTCACCCCTGGGTATTCTCAGGGGCGATAGACAGCTGCGACCGCCAGCCCGCCGAGGGCGAGACGGTGCGCGTAGCCACTTTTGACGGACAGACGCTCGGATACGGGCACTACCAGATAGGTTCCATCGCCGTGCGCATGCTCACTTTCGGGGACGAAACGCCCGCCGGCGGCTTCTGGGCCGCTCGACTTTCCGAGGCATTCCGCATGCGCCGCGCCTTGGGGCTGACAGGACGCGACGGCAATGACATCTGCCGTCTCGTGCACGGCGAGGGCGACCGCCTGCCCGGACTTGTGGTAGACCTGTACGGCCGCACGGCGGTGATGCAAGCCCACTCGGTAGGCATGCACCTCCACCGCGAGGAGATAGCCGCCGCACTCCCCGCCGCCACGGACGGACTGGTGGAGAGCGTCTACTACAAGTCGGAGACGACACTCCCCTACAAGGCGGAGCTGGGAGCGAAGGACGGCTTCCTTGTCGGCGGCACGCAAGCGGACACTGCGACGGAAAACGGGCTGAAATTCCACATCGACTGGACGGGCGGGCAGAAAACCGGCTTCTTCGTAGACCAGCGCGACAACCGCGCCCTGCTCGAGCGTTTCGCAAACGGGCGCAACGTGCTGAACATGTTTTGCTACACAGGCGGCTTCTCGGTCTACGCCCTTCGCGGCGGCGCAAACCTCGTCCACTCGGTAGACGCCTCGGCACGGGCCACTGAGCTGACGCGCGACAACGTAGAGCTGAACTTCCCCGGAGACACGCGCCACGAAGCCTTCGCCGAGGACGCTTTCAAATATCTCGACCGCGCGGGCGGGGACTATGACCTCGTCGTGCTCGATCCGCCGGCCTTCGCCAAGCACCAGTCGGCCCTGCGCAACGCCCTCAAAGGCTACACGCGGCTCAACGCCGCCGCCATCCGCAAAATAAAGCCCGGAGGCGTGATATTCACCTTCAGTTGCTCGCAGGCCGTAAGCAAGGAGCAGTTCCGCCTCGCGGTCTTCACCGCCGCCGCGCAGAGCGGCCGCCACGTGCGCATCCTCCACCAGCTGCACCAGCCCGCCGACCATCCGGTCAACATCTACCACCCTGAGGGAGAGTACCTCAAAGGCCTCGTGCTGGAAGTGGAGTGACGCAGCGCCGCGCCGCCGCCCCGATGCCCGATTCTGGGAAACGCCTCCGACGGAAGCGAAAAAACAGGGCGCGGCACTTGGCAGTTTGGCGGCGAAGGCATATCTTTGCATCCGCATTTGAGGGAAACCAAGGATGCACACACGGGTAAGTGCTGTACGGCCAGCTCCCTTCGAATCCTCCAGGGCTTGACCGCAGCAAAGGTAGTTGGTTGTAGCGGCGCGATACAGATAGCTTACCCACCCGCCTCTTTAGCTCAGTTGGCCAGAGCACGTGATTTGTAATCTCGGGGTCGTTGGTTCGAATCCGACAAGAGGCTCACAAAGACTATAACCCAAAACCAAGGAGAACGGACACGAAGGGCAAAGCCCCAAGTCCGTTCTCCTTTTTCTATACACGCTCTCCTACCGTTCTATACGCGCCAAGCCGCGCCCGTAGAGCCTGCAAGCCGCGTCTGCACATTCCGCAAAGACGCGTTTGTACACCCGCAAGCCACACCCACACGCCACGCAAGCCGCGCCAAATCCTACACAGGCCATCCCCTATATGCACTCAGCCACAACAGAAAAGAGGCGGAAAGGGCGTGCGGAAAAACAAAAAGCGGTAACTTTGCAGCCGAGTTTTCGGAAAAGACGGAAAGAGAAGGCTCCGGAGCAATTTCTCCAACATTGGGTCGAGTACCCGCCCCGCTCCCCCGCCCCGCTCGCCGCCGCCGTCCGAACCCACATTATTCACTTTATTACTAACACATTAAATGGAGAATTTGAAGAACATTGCGCCTTTGGCCGACTTTGACTGGGACAGCTTTGAGAACGGCACCACGCAGGCCACCCAAAGCCACGAGGAGCAGCAGAAAGCCTATGAAAGCACGCTCGGACAGGTAAGCGAGAACGATGTCGTAGAAGGCACCGTGATCTCTGTCGGCAAGCGCGAAGTCGTGGTCAACATCGACTGCAAGAGCAATGGCATTATCCCGGTTTCCGAGTTCCGCTACAACCCCGAGCTCAAGGCGGGCGACAAGGTGGAAGTGTACGTGGAAAGCCTGGAGGACAAGCGCGGCCAGCTCGTGCTCTCCCACAAGAAGGCTCGCGCAAGCAAGTCCTGGGAGCGCATCAACGCAGCGCTTGAAAGCAAAGAGGTCATCCTCGGCTACATCAAGTGCCGCACGAAGGGCGGTATGATTGTAGACATCTTCGGCATAGAGGCATTCCTGCCCGGCTCGCAGATTGACGTGAAGCCCATCCGCGACTACGACGTATTCGTAGGCAAGACGATGGAGTTCCAGGTAGTGAAAATCAACCAGGAGTACAAGAACGTTGTCGTTTCGCACAAGGCGCTCATCGAGGCAGAGCTTGAGGCTCAGAAGCAGGAGATTATCTCCAAGCTCGAGAAGGGTCAGGTACTCGAGGGCACGGTGAAGAACATCACCTCCTACGGCGTATTCATCGACCTCGGCGGCGTAGACGGCCTCGTGCACATAACCGACCTCTCCTGGGGCCGCGTGAACGACCCGCACGAAATAGTAGAGCTCGACCAGAAGCTCAACGTGGTTATCCTCGACTTCGACGAGGAGAAGAAGCGCATCGCTCTCGGTCTCAAGCAGCTCACCCCGCATCCCTGGGACGCTCTTGACCCCGAGCTCAAGGTGGGCGACAAGATCCAGGGCAAGGTTGTCGTGATGGCAGACTACGGCGCATTCGTAGAGGTTGCCCCCGGCGTAGAAGGCCTTATCCACGTGAGCGAGATGAGCTGGAGCCAGCACCTCCGTTCCGCACAGGACTTCCTCAAGGTTGGCGACTCGGTAGAGGCCGTAATCCTTACGCTCGACCGTCAGGACCGCAAGATGTCGCTCGGCATCAAGCAGCTCAAGGACGACCCCTGGAAGGATATCGAGGTTAAGTACCCCGTAAACTCCCGCCACCACGCCAAGGTGCGCAACTTCACCAACTTCGGCGTATTCGTTGAGCTTGAGGAAGGCGTTGACGGACTTATCCACATCTCCGACCTCTCCTGGACGAAGAAGGTTAAGCACCCCTCCGAGTTCACGCAGATCGGCGCTGACATCGAGGTTGTTGTACTTGAGATAGACAAGGACAACCGCCGCCTCTCCCTCGGTCACAAGCAGCTGGAGGAGAACCCCTGGGAGGTATTCTCCACGGTGTTCACCGAGGGCAGCATCCACGAGGGCACCATCGTGGAGATGATGGACAAGGGCGCAGTAGTACAGCTCGAGTACGGCGTAGAGGGCTTCGCTACCCCGAAGCACCTTGTAAAGGAAGACGGCTCCAAGGCTAAGGACGGCGAGAAGCTCCCGTTCAAGGTCATCGAGTTCAACAAGGACAGCAAGCGCATCATCCTTTCCCACAGCCGCACCTTCGAGGACGAGCAGCGCGGCGGCGAACCCCGCCCCGAGCGCAAGGCCGCACGCAAGGCTCCGCGCAAGGACGAAAGCGTAGCACAGATCCAGAACCAGGCAGCTTCTACCAGCCTCGGCGACAACGACGCTCTCGCAGCGCTGAAAGCCAAGATGGAAGGAGGCGAATAAGCCTGCCGCCCGAAAAGCGACACACATACACTGACGGAGAGCCGCCGCGCCGCCCCGAAAAGGGCGAGCGGGCGGCTCTCCTTGTTTTGTGCCGGGACGGTCCGCTGATTGTCACCGCCATACATATATATGGTATACGGGAGCCGCCCGCGCGTCCTTCGCCGCTACACAAAAGTTCGCGGCAAAGCCGCTTTGCTTGCTTTTTGCCGCAGATTAGGCGCAGAGATGACACAAAGATTCGGGAAAACTGCGTAATTTTGCAGCCGCACACAATAGGGGCACCGCAAAACAGAAAGCGGCGAAAGGACAAGAGCGGAGTACGGCCGTACGGCTGCGTCCTGTGTCATGACGCTACACCAACCTTTCCACGCCCCGCCAAAGACTAAGCAAGGACAAGAAGTATGCAATCGAGGGAAAAGCTGCGCAGAGAGCTTGAAGAAAGACAAGGCAAAGGACTTTACGACGCGGCAAACGAGCACGATGCCTGCGGCGTAGGCATGATTGTCAACATACACGGCAACAAGAGCCACGAGCTCGTGGACAGAGCGCTTACCGTGCTTGAAAACATGCAGCACCGAGGCGCCGAAGGCGCCGACAACAAGACAGGAGACGGGGCGGGCATAATGCTTCAGATACCCCACGAATTTATTCTCCTGCAAGGAATCCCCGTGCCGGAGAAAGGGAAATACGGCACGGGGCTTATTTTTCTCCCGAAAGAAGAGGAAAGGCAAAACGAAATCCTCGGCATCTTCATCGAAGAAATAGAGCGCGAGGGTCTCACCCTCACCCACCTGCGCGACGTACCGACCAATACCGACATCCTCGGACGCGCGGCGGCAGACACAGAACCCGCCATACGCCAGGCCTTCGTCACAGGCGCAGACGGCACAGAGCTCGAACGCAAGCTCTATCTCGTGCGCAAGAAAACCGAGCGGCGCGTTGCCGACAAGGATTTCTATATCTGCTCGCTCTCCTCACGCAGCATCGTCTACAAGGGAATGCTCACCTCGATGCAGCTGCGCGAATATTTCCCCGACCTCACCCATCCTTACTTCACCAGCGGGCTTGCCATTGTCCACTCCCGCTTTTCCACCAACACTTTCCCCACTTGGGGACTCGCACAGCCCTTCCGTCTGCTCGCCCACAATGGCGAGATAAACACCATACGCGGCAACCGCGCATGGATGGAAGCGCGGCAAGCTGTCCTCTCCACCCCGACGCTCGGCGACATCGACGGCATACGCCCCATCATACAGCCGGGAATGAGCGACTCCGCCTCGCTCGACAACGCGCTCGAGTTCCTTGTCATGGCAGGTCTCTCGCTCCCGCACGCTATGGCGATGCTTGTGCCGGAGAGTTTTGACGACAAAAACCCCATCAGCGAAGACCTCAAGGCTTTCTACGAATACCATTCCATACTTATGGAGCCGTGGGACGGCCCTGCAGCACTGCTTTTCAGCGACGGACGCTACGCCGGCGGCATGCTCGACCGCAACGGTCTGCGCCCCGCCCGCTACCTCATCACCACGGACGACACGATGGTGGTAGCCTCCGAGGCGGGTGTCACCGCCATCGAGCCTTCCAGCGTGCGCGAGAAAGGACGGCTGCAGCCGGGAAAAATTCTCCTCGTAGACACCGCCGAGGGCCGTATCTACTACGACGGCGAAATAAAGGACACGCTCGCCAAAGCCTACCCCTACCGACAGTGGCTGTCAGCCAACCGCATAGAGCTTGACGAGCTGAAAAGCGGGCGAAAGGCGGAAAACTCCGTCGACAACCTCCAGCGCCGCCTCCGCGCCTTTGGCTACACCCGGGAAGACGTGGAGCGCACGCTTACGCCGATGTGCGAAAAAGGGAGCGAACCCGTCGCCTCAATGGGCAACGACACGCCGCTCGCCGTTCTGTCTGACCGTCCCCAACTGCTCTTCAACTACTTCCGCCAGCAGTTTGCGCAGGTCACCAACCCCGCCATCGACCCCATACGCGAGAAACTCGTCATGTCGCTCACGGAATACATCGGAGCGGTAGGGCGAAACATCCTCACGCCCAACGAGAGCCACTGCAAGATGGTGCGGCTGCCCCACCCCGTACTCAACAACCGCAAGCTTGACCTCCTCTGCAACATACGCTACAAAGGCTTCAATACCGTCAAGCTGCCCATGCTTTACGACCCGTCGCGCGGCGCTGAGGGACTGCGCGAGGCACTCAACCGCCTGTGCCGCGATGCAGAGCAAAGCGTCACGGACGGCGTAAACTACATCGTGCTCTCCGACCGCGCAATGGACGAGACGCACGCCCCCATCCCCTCCCTGCTTGCCGTAAGCACCGTGCACCACCACCTTATCCGCGTGCAGAAGCGCGTGGAGACCGCCCTTATCGTAGAGAGCGGAGAGACGCGCGAAGTGATGCACGCCGCACTGCTGCTGGGCTACGGCGCAAGCGCCATCAATCCCTATATGGTTTTCGCCGTGCTTGACGACCTTGTGCGCCGCGGCGAAGTACAGATGAACTACGAGACGGCGGAGAAAAACTACATTAAAGCCGTCTGCAAGGGACTTTACAAGGTGATGTCCAAGATGGGCATCAGCACCATACGCTCCTACCGCGGCGCAAAGATTTTCGAGGCCGTAGGACTGGGGAGCGAACTCCTGCGCGAGCATTTCGGCACGGACTCCTCCACTATCGGCGGCATCGGCCTTGACGAAATAGCCCGCGACTACGCGCGTCTGCACCACGATGCATACGCCGAAGGCGGTGCAGAGGGCGTACAGTCAACACTGTTGCCGCACGCCGGTCTGTTCTCGTTCAGGAAGGACGGCGAACGCCACGCCTGGAATCCGGAGACAATAACCACGCTCCAGCTCGCCACACGCCTCGGCAGCTACAAAAAGTTCAAGGACTTCACAAGCCTTGCCGACAACCGCGAACGCCCCTCTTTCCTGCGCGATTTCTTCGACTTCAAGGAGAATCCCATCCCGCTCGAAGAGGTAGAACCCGTGGAAAACATCGTGCGCCACTTTGTCACGGGCGCGATGTCCTTCGGCGCCATCAGCAAAGAGGCGCACGAGGCGATGGCACTTGCCATGAACAAGCTCGGCACACGTAGCAACACGGGCGAGGGCGGCGAGGACAGCGAACGCTTCCACGACACCTTTGACGGCATATCCCTTTGCAGCAAAACCAAGCAGATAGCCTCCGGCCGCTTCGGCGTGACGGCGGAATATCTTGCCAACGCCGAGGAGATACAGATAAAGGTGGCTCAGGGCGCAAAACCCGGAGAGGGCGGACAACTCCCCGGCTACAAGGTGAACGAAGTGATCGCCAAGACACGTCATTCCATCCCCGGCATCTCGCTCATATCCCCGCCGCCCCACCACGACATCTACTCCATAGAGGACCTTTCGCAGCTCATCTTCGACCTTAAGAGCGTAAACCCGCGGGCAAAGGTCAGCGTGAAGCTCGTCGCGGAAAGCGGCGTGGGCACTATTGCCGCCGGCGTGGCAAAAGCAAAAGCGGACCTTATCGTCATATCGGGCGCGGAAGGCGGAACGGGCGCATCGCCTGCCTCTTCCATGCGCTACGCGGGCATACCGCCCGAGATTGGTCTGGCAGAGACGCAGCAAACGCTTGTCCTTAACGGACTGCGCGGGAAAGTGCGCCTCCAGACCGACGGACAGTTGAAGACGGGACGCGACGTAGTAGCGATGGCGCTGCTCGGCGCGGAGGAGTTCTCTTTCGGTACGGCCGCGCTCATCGTGCTCGGCTGCGTGATGATGCGCAAATGCCACGCCAACACCTGCCCCGTAGGCGTAGCCACACAAGACCCCAAACTGCGTGCCCATTTCCGAGGACACTACGAATATCTCGTCAACTATTTCCGCTTCCTCGCCGAAGAGGTGCGCGAGTACCTTGCCCTTATGGGCTTCCGCCGCCTTGACGACATCGTGGGACGTGCGGACCTCATCGCTCTGCGCCCCGCCCCCGCAGGCAGCAAAGCCGCTACACTCGACCTTTCCCGCCTCACCCACCGCGTGAGCGGCGAAGGCGAAATACATTTCAACGGCACACAGGAAGCTCCGGCGGGACACCGTCTCGACCGCCGCATTTTCGAAGACGCCGCACCAGCGCTCGACAGCCAGCGGGAGGTTTCGCTCGAGTACCGCATCGCCAACACCGACCGATCGGCCGGCGCAATGCTTGCCGGCGAAGTGGCTCTGCGCTACGGTCAGAACGGACTGCCGGACGAGACGGTCAACGTGAAATTCAAAGGCTCGGCGGGACAAAGCTTCGGCGCGTTCCTCACGCACGGCGTAAGTTTCCGCCTCGTGGGCGAGGCAAACGACTATCTCGGCAAGGGACTTAGCGGCGGACGCATCGCCGTGCTTCCCCCTCCCCGCTCCACGTTCGACGCTTCGGCCAACACCATCGCCGGCAACACGCTCCTCTACGGCGCGACGGGCGGCGAGGTATATATCTGCGGCCGGGCTGGCGAACGATTCGCCGTGCGCAACTCAGGCGCGGTGGCAGTCGTTGAGGGCGTAGGCGACCATTGCTGCGAATATATGACAGGCGGGCGCGTGGCTGTCCTGGGACCTACGGGGCGCAACTTCGCGGCGGGCATGAGCGGCGGCCTTGCCTATGTCTGGGATCCCGAACACCGCTTCGACTACTTCTGCAATATGGAAATGGTAGAGCTATCGTTGCTTGAAAGCTCGGCATCACGCAAGGAACTGCACGAACTGATACGCCAGCACTACCTCTACACCGGCTCCAAGCTTGCCCGTACTATGCTTGACGACTGGGCACGCTACGCCGACGACTTCATACAGGTGACGCCGATAGAGTACAAGCGCGTGCTCGCCGAAGAGCAAATGCGCAAGCTGCAGCAGCGCATAGCCGAGGTGCAGCGCGACTTCTAAACGGCAAGGCGGCAAAGCGACAAACCGCGTGCCGTAGCCACACATTATATATAGAACACATCAGCAAACACACCGCGCCTGAAATCCGTACCAAGGACGCGGAACAACATAAGACGATGGGAGACCCCAAAGCTTTTCTTACCATACCGCGCCGCGAGGCGGGTTACCGCCCCCTCCACGAGCGCGTTGCCGACTTCGGCGAAGTGGAACAGACACTCAACACCAGCGACCGCCGGCTTCAGGCTTCGCGCTGCATGGACTGCGGCGTGCCTTTCTGCCACTGGGCCTGTCCGTTGGGCAACCGTCCGCCTGAGTTTCAGGACGCAGTCTACCGCGGCAAATGGGACGAGGCTTACGAGATACTCTCCGCCACCAACGACTTCCCAGAGTTCACCGGCCGCGTCTGCCCCGCCCTTTGCGAGAAGAGTTGCGTGCTGAGCCTCTCGCTCGGCTCTCCCGTCACGGTGCGCGAGGACGAGTGCGCCGTCATCGAAACTGCCTTCCGCGAGGGTATGGTGCGTCCCGTGCAGCCCGCCCGCAACGGCAAGCGCGTGGCAGTCATAGGCAGCGGCCCCGCCGGTCTCGCCGCCGCCAACCGCCTCAACCGAATGGGCTACGCGGTCACCGTCTTTGAGAAGGACGAGTACGTCGGCGGCTTGCTGCGCTTCGGCATCCCCAACTTCAAGCTCCAAAAGTCCGTCATCGACCGCCGTCTGCGCGTGATGGAGGAAGAGGGCATAGAGTTCAAGACCTCCTCCCCCGTTGACCTGAAAGCCCTGCCCGAGGGCTTCGATGCCTACTGCGTATGCACTGGCACGCCGCAGGCCCGCGACCTCGACATCCCCGGGCGCACGCTCCACGGCGTGCATTTTGCCCTTGAAATGCTTGCGCAGCAAAACCGCGTACTTGCGGGACAGACATTCACTGACGCGGAGCGCGTCACGGCAAAGGGCAAGCGCGTACTGGTAATAGGCGGCGGCGACACGGGAAGCGACTGCATCGGCACAAGCCACCGCCAAGGCGCGAAAAGCGTCACGCAGATAGAAATAATGCCTAAGCCGCCCGTGGGCTACAACCCCGAAACGCCCTGGCCGTCTTGGCCGCGTGTCTTGAAGACAAGCAGCAGCCACGAAGAGGGATGCGAGCGCCGCTGGTGTCTTACGTCAAACAAATTTCTCGGCACGCCGGACGGCGCAGTATGCGGCGTGGAAGTAGAAGAAGTGGAATGGCAGCCCTCGCCCGACGGCGGCCGCCCCGTAATGAAGCCTACCGGAAAGAAAGAGGTGATAGAGGCTGACATCGTGCTGCTTGCCATGGGCTTCCTGCGCCCCACGCAGCCGGATTTTCCCGCCAATGTCTTCGTTGCGGGCGACGCGGCCACGGGCGCAAGTCTGGTGGTGCGCTGCATAGCCGGCGGACGCAAGGCAGCGGCGGACATAGACCGTTTCCTCCAAGGCGGCACGCGCTGAAAAGCACGCCCGCAAAGCCACGCCGCAACACCGCAGCGCCGGGACGGCTAAAAATCCGTTAAGATTTGTACCTTTGCATAAGGAAAGGCTACGGCTCAGCAATCGAAGCAAGCTCCATTGCCCTCGCCTTGCACTTCCTTTGCATAAGGAAAGGCTACGGATCGGCAATCGAAGCAAGCTCCATTGCCCTCGCCTTGCACTTCCTTTGCATAAGGAAAGGCTACGGATCGGCAATCGAAGCAAGCTCCATTGCCCTCGCCTTGCACTTCCTTTGCATAAGGAAAGGCTACGGCAGAGAAACGACCGCCCGCCGCGCCGCGACCGTGCGCGAAAAACACAGCAGACAACAGTCAGGCACACAATGAAACTCATTCTTCTGACAACGCCCTACTTCTTCATCGAGGAGCACCGCATCATCACCGCCCTTTTTGACGAAGGACTGGAGCTGCTGCACCTGCGCAAGCCCGACACTGAGCCAGTATACTCCGAGCGGCTGCTCACGCTCATCCCCGACAACTACCGAAAGCGCATCGTCACGCACGACCATTTCTACCTCAAAAGCGAATACGGCCTGCGCGGCATACACCTCAACCACCGCAACCCCGAGCTGCCGCCCAAATACAAAGGGCACATTTCCTGCTCGTGCCACACGGAGGAGGAGGTGATGCAGCACAAACGCGCCTGCGACTACGTTTTCCTCTCCCCGGTCTTCGACAGCATCTCGAAAGACGGCTACTCCTCGCGCTTCACCCCCGCCGCAATGGCGGACATGGCACGCCGGCGCGTAATAGACCGCAAGGTGATGGCGCTCGGCGGGGTAGAACTCCCCAAGATAAAGGAGCTGAAAACGCTCGGCTTCGGCGGAGCGGTGCTGCTGGGCGACATCTGGAACCGCTTCAGCATACACGACACGCAAGACTTCAAAGCCCTCATCCAGCACTTCCGCCGTCTGCGGAAAGAAGCCGAATGACACGACGAAACACCTTTATAACTCATTTCATACACCACAAGCTACAATGAACAACAACTCTTTCATGGTCTTCTCGGGTACAGCCTCCCGATACCTGGCCGAAAAGATTTGCGAGGAGCTTAACTGCCCGCTGGGCAACCTCACCGTGACGAAATTCGCGGACGGAGAATTTGAAGTTTGCTACGAGGAGAGCATCCGCGGACGCGACGTTTTCCTCGTGCAGAGCACTTTCCCCAACTCAGACAACCTGATGGAGCTGCTGCTCATGATAGACGCCGCCAAGCGTGCCTCGGCGCACAGCATCTGCGCCGTAATCCCCTACTTCGGCTGGGCACGGCAGGACCGCAAGAGCAAGCCCCGCGTAAGCATCGGCGCCAAGCTTGTGGCCGACCTCCTCAGCGTAGCGGGAATTGACCGCCTTATGACGATGGACCTGCACGCCGACCAGGAGCAGGGCTTCTTTGACGTGCCGGTCGACCACCTTTACGCCTCCACCGTAATGCTGCCCTACATAAAGAGCCTTAACCTGCCCGACCTCTGCATCGCTTCCCCGGACGTAGGCGGCTCGAAGCGTGCGGCCTCCTACGCCAAGTACCTTGACTGCTCTATGGTGCTCTGCAACAAGAGCCGCAAGAAGGCCAACGAGGTTGCCGATATGCAGATTATCGGCGAGGTTGCGGGCAAAAACGTGATACTCGTGGACGACATCGTCGACACCGCCGGCACCATCACCAAGGCTGCCGACCTCATTATGAGCAACGGCGCGAAGAGCGTGCGTGCCATCGCCAGCCACTGCATCATGTCCGGACCGGCTGACGAGCGCGTGGAGAAATCTTCCCTCGTGGAGATGGTCTTCACGGACAGCATCCCCTACCGCGGCACAAGCGGAAAGGTGAAGGAACTCAGCATCAGCGGCATGCTCGGAGAGACTATCCGCCGCGTGATGGAAAACGAGAGCATCTCCTCCCAGTACCTCATCAAGTAAAACTCCCGCGCTACGGCGCGACAAAACAGGGGCGGACACCGCGCGGCAAAGACGCGCCGGTGTCCGTCCCTTTTTCTATGCCCCGCCCTCCGTTCTTCGCACCGCTGAAATGCATAAATAGGCCGAATGGCGCGAGCAGGGTCTTCACACATAGCCTAACACGGGGCGCGTGTACCAAGGTTACGGGGCACATGTACCGAGGCTACGGGGCACGTGTACCGAGCTACGGGGTACGTGTACCGAGCTACGGGACGCGTGTACCCTGGCTACGGGGGAGCGAGTCCCGAGGCGGCGTTGCGCGAAAAGGTATTTTGCGCTAACTTTGCAATCCCTCTCTCCTGCTCCTGCCACCGCGCGGCGCTACTGACGTTTTACGGGACGGGACAGGGGAAAGGAAACGACACAGTACAAGGGATGATAGACAGAGCTACCATACAAAGAGTGATGGACGCCACGGACATTGTGGACGTGGTGGGAGAGTTTGTCACCCTTAAGCGTTCGGGCGCCAACTACAAGGGGCTTTGCCCGTTCCACAACGAGAAGACACCGAGCTTCAGCGTATCCCCCGCGCGGCAGACGTGCAAATGCTTCTCCTGCGGAAAGGGCGGCAACGCCGTCCACTTCCTTATGGAGATAGAGCAGCTCACTTACCCCGAAGCCATAAAGTGGCTCGGGCGCAAGTACGGCATTGAAGTGCGCGAAAAAGAGCTGACCGACGACGAGCGCCGCGCCGAGAACGAGCGCGAAAGCATGTTTGTCGTGAACGACTGGGCGCGCGGCTACTTCCAGGACGTGCTGCACAACTCCGTGGATGGCGTGGCCAAGGGCCTTGCCTATTTCCGCTCGCGCGGCTTTCGGGACGACACGATAAAGAAGTTCCAGCTCGGCTTCTCTCCCGACGAGCGCGACGCGCTTTCCGCCAAAGCCCTCGCGGCGGGATACAGCGAAGAATATCTTGTAAAGACCGGGCTATGCTACAAGACAGACGACGGCCGTCTGTGCGACCGTTACCGCGGGCGCGTGATATTCCCCGTACACACCGTCTCCGGCCGCGTGGTGGCCTTCGGCGGGCGCATACTCGGCAGCGACAAGAAACTCGCCAAGTACGTCAACTCTCCCGAAAGCGCCATATACAGCAAGAGCCACGAACTCTACGGACTCTTCCTTGCCAAGACGGCCATCATCCGCAAAGACTGCTGCTACCTCGTCGAGGGATATACCGACGTGATATCCATGCACCAGAGCGGCGTGGAAAACGTGGTGGCCTCCTCCGGCACGTCGCTCACCGAGGGGCAGATACACCTGCTGCACCGCTTTACAAGCAACATCACCGTACTCTACGACGGCGACAGCGCGGGCATCAAGGCGAGCCTCCGCGGCATTGACATGCTGCTTGCCGAAGGGCTTAACGTGAAAGTGCTGCTCCTGCCCGACGGCGACGACCCGGACAGTTTCGCCCGCAAGCACACGGCGGACGAGTTTCAGAGCTACATAGACAGCCACCAGACGGACTTTATCAAATTCAAAGCCGGCCTGCTTCTTGAAGAGGCGAAAGGCGACCCCATCAAGCGGGCCGAACTCGTGACAAGCGTCGTGCGCAGCGTTTCCGTCATTCCCGACCAGGTCGTACGCCAAGTCTACATCCACGAGTGCGCTTCCCTGCTCTCCGTCTCCGAGACGCTTATCGTCAACGAGATAAACAAGCTGCACCGCGAGCGCAAGTACGGCACAAAACCCGGCGAAAAGCCCGAGGAAGCAGCTGCCCCGCAGCCCGCCCCTGCCGCGCTGCCCACAGATGGCGTGGAGGCAGAGGAGCGCCAGCTCATCGCCCTTGTACTGCGCTACGGCGAACTTCCCGTCAACGTGGCTGCCGAAGAGACTGAGGCAGAAACCCTCGAAGAGAGCGCAGAGCCGCCTGCCACAGTCCCCGTGGCACGCTATATAGCCGATGACCTCGAGGCAGACGGACTCAAGCTGCACTCCGCGCTCTGCCGGCGCGTGCTAAGCGAAGCCGTGGAGCATTGCGCCGAAAAAGAATGGAAAGCCCTGCCCTACTTCTCCGCGCACCCCGACGGCGAGGTAAGCAGACTGGCAGCCGAGCTGGGCGAGGACGCCTTCGTGCTGAGCACACGGCAGCGCGAGCAGTACATAGAAGAGCGTTACCGCCTCGACGAAATAGTGCCACGCTTGCTGCACGACTTCAAGCACGCCGTCGTAAAGAGCCGGCTCAAGCAGCTCCTCGCCGACATGCGCAACCCCGCCGTGGCAGCCGACCGCGCACGCTCCGAGCAGATGATGCGCGAGTACATGGAGCTTAGCGCAGTAGACCGCAGCCTCGCGCAAGTGCTGGGAGACCGCGTCGTGATGTGCTGAGCAGCGCATTAAAGGCGTTTTTACATAGTCAGTCTTAAAAGACTAAGCGTGAACAAATTCATCCTCCATTCCCCCTATTCCCCGACGGGCGACCAGCCCGAAGCCATACGCCAGCTTTCCGAGGGCTGCCTCGCCGGCGAACCCGCGCAGGTGCTGCTCGGCGTGACAGGGTCGGGAAAGACTTTCACCGTCGCCAACGTCATCGCGAAGCTCAACAAGCCCACGCTCATTCTGAGCCACAACAAGACACTCGCGGCGCAGCTCTACACCGAGTTCAAGGGCTTCTTCCCCGAAAACGCCGTAGAGTACTACGTCTCCTACTACGACTACTACCAGCCCGAGGCATACATAGCCTCCACAGACACCTACATAGAAAAGGACCTCGCCATCAACGAGGACATCGACCGCCTGCGGCTTGCCGCCACGTCCGCCCTGCTCAGCGGACGCAACGACGTAGTCGTGGTTTCGTCCGTATCGTGCATATACGGTATGGGCAACCCCGCCGCCTTCTACGAAAACGTGATAGACCTGCGGGTGGGCATGACCCTCGCGCAAGGCACACTGCTGCAAAAGCTCGTCGCAAGCCTCTATACCCGCAACGATGCCGCGCCGAAGACCGGCAGTTTCCGCGTGCGCGGCGACACCGTGGACATCTACCTCGCATACGCCGAGGAGGTGATACGCGTATGCTTCTGGGGCGACGAGATAGAGAGCATCGAACAGATAGACGCCGTGAGCGGCACGCGCATGGCGGTCTTCGACGAGTACCGCGTATATCCCGCCAACCTTTTCCTTACCTCGAAAGAGACGCAGGAAGCAGCCATACACCAGATACAGGACGACCTCACAGCCCGCGTGGCGGAGCTGCAAGAGGAGGGCAAGGCATTCGAGGCAAAACGCCTTAAAGAGCGCGTAGAGTACGATATCGAGATGATACGCGAGCTGGGGCACTGCTCGGGGATAGAGAACTACTCCCGCTACTTTGACGGACGCGCCCCCGGCACACGCCCCTACTGCCTGCTCGACTTCTTCCCGGACGACTTCCTCATCGTCATAGACGAGAGCCATGTCACCATTCCGCAGATACACGCCATGTACGGCGGCGACCGCTCGCGCAAAGTGTCGCTCGTCGACTACGGTTTCCGTCTCCCGGCCGCGCTCGACAACCGCCCGCTGCGCTTCGAGGAGTTCCGTGAAATGGCAAAACAGGTCATCTACATAAGCGCCACGCCCGCAGAATACGAACTTGCGGAAAGCGGAGGCGTGGTGGTGGACCAGGTGATACGCCCCACAGGCCTGCTCGACCCGCCCATAGAGGTGCGTGACACGGACTATCCCGTGGACGACCTTATGGAGGAGATACAAAACGCGGCGGAGCGCGACGAGCGTGTACTTGTCACCACCCTCACAAAACGCATGGCGGAGGAACTCACCGAGTACCTGCTGCACAACGGCGTATCCACGGCCTACATCCACAGCGACGTGGACACGCTCGAGCGCGTGCAAATCATGCAGGACCTGAGGCGCGGCATATACACCGTGCTTGTGGGCGTCAACCTCCTGCGCGAAGGGCTCGACTTGCCGGAAGTGGCTCTTGTAGCGATACTCGACGCCGACAAGGAAGGCTTCCTCCGCTCCAACCGCTCGCTGACACAGACTGCCGGACGCGCAGCCCGAAACGTGAACGGCAGGGTCATCATGTACGCCAAACAGATTACCGCCTCGATGCAAGCAACCATTGACGAGACGGAACGCCGGCGCATGAAGCAAATTGCCTACAACACGGCACACGGCATAACGCCGCGTCCAATCGTGAAAGCCGTAGAAGACAACGAGTTGGTGGCTCTTTCGAAAGCAAAGGACGAACGGCGCAAAGCCGCCGGATATGCGGAGAGCAGAGACCTTGCCCCTGCCGCCGCAGCGGAGGCTGCGCCCGTCTACGGCGCAACGCCGGACGAGCCCGCCGAGAAGCGTGCCGAACGCCTAAGGCGGCAGATGAAAGCGGCTGCGGCAAAGTTCGACTTCGTCACGGCAGCACAGCTTCGCGACGAGATTCTCAGGCTGGAAAAGGAGGCGGGACTGTGACCAGCGCAAAAGGGAAAAGCGGCAAGCCACTTGGCGCAGACGGCGCAATGGTATAATTTTGCACCCGCAAGCGCCCCGTCCGCCCCGCACGGCACAAGCCCGGGGACGGCGGGAGCGGTTTGGCTGACACAAAATGGAAAGAGACTTGACTGCGCGCGCCGCGCTTTTCGACCTTGACGGCGTGCTTCTGGACACAGAGACGCTATACACGGACTTTTGGAAAGAGACGGGACGCAAGTACAAGCCCGGCCGTCCCAATTTCGCCCAAGAAATAAAAGGCAACACGCTCACACAGATTTTCGCTGACCATTTCGCCGGCGACCTCGCGCTGCAAGAAGAGATAAAGGCCGCGCTTGAGCGTTTTGAGAGCGAAATGGAGTTTCGCTGGATAGCCGGAGCGGAACGTTTTGTCCAGGCACTGCGCAAAGCGGGCATACCCACAGCGGTAGTGACAAGCTCCAACCTGCAAAAGATGGGCTGCATAAGCCGCAAGCTCCCCGGCTTCGCCTCGCTCTTCACGCGGGTATTCACGGCAGAGGACGCCACACGTTCGAAGCCCGCACCGGATTGTTACCTCAACGCTGCACGCCAACTCGCCACCGCGCCCGAAAGGTGCATCGTCTTCGAAGACTCTATAAACGGACTCATAGCCGCGCGGGAAAGCGGTGCGGGCGTAGTGGGACTCGCCACGACACTGCCGAAAGAAACTATATCACCGCTCAGCGACAGAGTGATAGCGAATTTTGAGGAAGTATCCATCGAGCAACTTTTTGCCTTGTCATAGGCTGAAACAACGCCGACTGGGGACAGAAAACTATTTTACGGAAAAACATCCAAAGACAATGTCACAATACATAGTAGAGGACACGCGCAAGGTCACCACCAACCGCCTGCGCGAAATGAAGGCCGCCGGCAAGCGCATAGCCATGCTTACGGCTTATGACTATACCACCGCCTCCATCGTAGACGGCGCGGGCGTGGACATGATACTCATAGGCGACAGTGCCGCAAACGTGATGCACGGGTACGCCACCACGCTCCCCATCACCCTGGACGAGATGATATTCCACGCACGGGCTGTGGCACGGGCGGCGAAACGCGCCTTCGTAGTGTGCGACATGCCTTTCGGGTCCTACCAAGTGTGCCCCGAGGACGGCGTGCGTGCCGCCATCCGCATAATGAAGGAGACGGGATGTGACGGCGTGAAGCTGGAAGGCGGAGCGGAAATCATAGAGACCGTAAGACGCATCATAGCGGCAGGCATACCCGTTTGCGGCCATCTGGGCCTCACGCCGCAGAGCGTAAACCAGTTTGGCGGATACGGACTCCGCGCGAAAGAGGCCGCCGAGGCGGAAAAACTGCTTTCGGACGTGAAGCTGCTCTCCGACGCGGGCTGCTGCGCGATAGTAGTGGAAAAGATACCCGCCGCCCTCACCCAGAAAGCAATGAAAATCTCCGCCGCGCCCATCATAGGCATCGGCGGCGGTATGGCGGACGGACAAGTGCTTGTAGTAGACGACATGCTCGGGAAGAACAAGGGCTTCAAGCCCAAATTCCTGCGCCAGTACGCCGACTTGCACACCATAATGACCGATGCCATAGGGCAGTACGTCTCTGACGTAAAGGAAGGGACATTCCCTTCAGAGGAAGAGAGCTACTAAGCGCGTGCCATGCAACAGCAGCTACACACCACGCTCGGTAGTCCGCGCTTCGTCTGCCTTTGCGCAGCAAATTTCCTCGTCCACCTGTCTCTCTTCGCCGTCCTCCCGCAATGGGTGTGGATGGCTACACGGAGCGACGAGAGTGCGGCGGCGTGGCTGATGCCCGCGTTTTTCTTCGGGATGGCACTGCCCGGCGCGGCGGGCGCAAGGATGCTTGAAAGATACTCGAGAAAAGGCGTCTGCCTGCGTTCCACGGCGGCTTTGTGCGGCGTGTCGCTGCTTTCGCTGCTGCTCAGCCCGAAAGGCTTCGCCGTGCTGCCGCTTCTGCTTCTGCAAGGCGCGGCTTACGGGCTGCTGCAAATGTCGCTCGGCTCCACGCTCGTCAACGACATACTCCCCTCCCCGCTCCGCAGCCGCGGCGATGCGGCGTACGCCTGGGCGGGACGCTCGGCAATAGCCATAGGACTGCTTGCCGGCACGCTCGCAAGCAAGCTGCTGCCCACGGCGCACGGCGTAGGGCTTACGCTCGTGCCTGCGGCACTGGCTTTCCTGCTTGTGGCTCAGACACAAATACCGGTGAAAGCCCCCGTGCGCACACCGCTGCTTTCGCTCGACCGCTTTTTCCTGCCCTCGCTCGCCCCCTTCTTTCTCACCCTCGCCGCCGCGCCGGTAGCGCTCGGCTATTACGCGGCAGCGGACACCACCGCTGAGGCTTATGCCCTGCTGGCGGCGGGACAACTCGCGGCGATACCCGTCACGCGCCTTTTCGGCAAGACACGCCGCGCGGCGGCGGTGCTGGCATGCGCGGGCTACGCGCTTCTTGCAGCGTCTGCCGTGCTTTTCTTCCAGACCGGCAACACGGCGGGATACGGCTGCGGCCTCTCCGCCCTGTTGTGCGGCGCAGGAGCAGCAAGCGTGTCGCACGCACACCTTATATATATGCTGCGCCGCGCCGACCATTGTCAGCGCGGCACAGTGCAAAACAGCTACCTTCTCTTTTGGTGGCTTTCTTTCGCGGCGAGCTTCTCGCTCTGCCTATTGCCGGCAGCTTAAAGCCCGCGGCTTTTTAGTGGCTGCATATCTTTGACGCGTCTACGGTGAAGTCGCCGTCCGCTTTCTCCGCCGCCGGCATGAATTTTCCGCGGGCTTCGAGAAAGTCGACAAGCCCCTCAGCCGTCAAGTCCGTAGCCGAGCAGGTGTAAAAACGCTCCTCCGCGCCGAAACGCGCGACAATGGCGTCAACAAGCTCTTTCTTCGTGGCATAACTGTTGCCCTCCATCATGTGGAGGACTTCGTGTCCGTGTGTCATAGTCGTATGTCTGTGCTAAGTTTCAGTAGTTTGCTGCAAAATCCCCTGCAGCGCGGACGGCCGTCCGCTGCCCCCCTCACGACAAAAGCGTTTGCGGGAAAAGGAGGGCGCGTCACTCCTCTTTCGTGCTGGAAGCGTCGATAACGTCCTTTACTCCCTGCACGAAAGAGCGGTAAAACGACACCATTCCGCGCCAAGCCCCGCGCATACCGGCCAGGAAACCGCGCACCGCAGCCCGCAAGCCCAAGCCCGCGAAACGCGCCGCAACGACAACAAAGGCAAGTGCATAGCCACCCGCGTCTTTCCATGTAATCGAGACCCGGGCGGAAAGCGCACGCCATGCCGCGAGCCAAGCCAAGGGCAATGCCACGCCGGCTGCGAAATAAGCTGCCGCCCAAAGCGCGTCGCCGCCTTGCCCGTGTATGACGGGATGGCTGCCCACCGCCTCCCACGGAAGCGGGAGCGAAGCCACGCGCAACGCGCTCACAGCCTTGAACGCGAGAAAATGAAAGGCGAAAATGTGCAGCGTGTGGTCGCCTATGTAAAGAAGGCCTTTCTTCACCGCGCCGCCAAGCTGGGCAAGCTTGCTTGAAAGAAAGAGAAGCAGGACAAAGCCCGCTATAGAAGCCGGGACAAGTTCAACGAAACGCAGCGCATCGGCTTTGTAGTCCATACAGGAGGGAAACCAAAGCCCGGCTGCCACGAAAAAGGCGAGGCAAGGAAGCACGATACGGACGGAGAGCCGCTCGGCCAAGCCGTACTGCCGCAGCAGGAAGCCAGCAGACATCAGCGTAAGCGCCGTAAGCTCGCGGTAGCCGCCTTGCGCCACGCCCGGCACGGTAAGCCCTCCGAGCGCCATCCACAGCGCAAGCGCCGCCGACACGCAGAGCATACCCCAGCCCGCCGCCTTGTCGTCTGCGAAGCGGCTCGAACGCCGCAAGAGCTTGAAAAGGACGAGGAAAGCTACACTGGAAAGCAGCAGGGTGCGGAAAAACCAGAACGTGCCGCAGATAAACGGGTCGTAGCCGCGCAGTCCGAAGACTATGTCCCACGCGTGCTGCGCCGTCTGCGTCCAAGTGTAGGGATGGGTGACACCGCCCGTGGCGTTGCCGTACGTCTCGCTGAGCAAGCCGAGCGGGAAAAGCAGGTTGTGTACCACAAGGAAGAAGAGACTCCACTTCACGAAAGGCACGTACAGCCGGCGCACCCTCCCCACTACAAATGCGGCGGGTTCTGCAAGGTGGCGCGTATGGAAAAACCAGCCCGCGCACAGGAAAAACGCGGGTACATGCACGATAAAGAGAAAATGGTTGAGCCATCCCGCCACGCCGGCGTGCGACAGCACGACGAGCATTATGGCAAGGGCTTTCAGTATGGTGAAACGCGGGTCACGCATCGGGCAATTTCTTTTCTGTAAGCAATGGTATGAACTCGGCGGGCGTGCCGTCCGGGTCTTTGTCGTAACTGTTTTCCACGAAAGGCGTGAGGAAATGGAAAAACCACCCTTTCGCCCGCCGCCAGCGACCAAACTCGCGCCACAACTCGGGCGTGAGCAGCCGGCACCGCGTGTCGCGGTCGTGCATAAAGATGCCGCGCAGCTGCTCTGTCGTGCACGGGTCGTCTACCAGAAGGTTGCACTCATAGTCGAAAGAGAGGCTGCGGCTGTTGAGGTTGGCGGAGCCGAGGAAACAATACTCCCCGTCCACCATCATTATCTTGCTGTGGTGGAAGCCTCCCTGGAAAAACCACGTCTTCACGCCCGACTTCATCAGCCGGTGCACGTTGTACTCCACGATGCGCGGCGTAATGGGGATGTCGCTCTTGTCCGAAACCATCACCTGTACGTCCACGCCGCGCCTTGCCGCGTCTTTGAGGGCACGCCGGAGATGGCGGCAGAGCGTGAAATAGGGATTGATGATGAATATCTCGCGCCGGGCGTGCGTGATGGCGTGCAGGAAGGTGTCGTGAATGATGGTGGGGTGCTGGTCGGGGTCGCGGTTTACCACGCCCACGCGCTTGTGTCCCGCCGTGGCGGTGGTGTCCTGCCGAAGCATGGGGAAGCTCTCCCGCGCCACGCGCTCGCCGGGAAAGTACTGCGTGCCGCAGATGTTCTGCCGCGTCACGTTGTTCCAGAAATGCAGGAAAACGCCTTGCAGCTGCGCCACGGCATCGCCCTCGACACGGGCGTGTATGTCGCGCCAGTCGCCCAAGTCCTCCTTTCCCGTGATGTAGTAGTCGGCCACGTTCATCCCGCCGGTATACGCCACAAGCCCGTCTATCACCACTATCTTGCGGTGGTCGCGGTGCAAGGCGTGGTTGATCCACGGGAAGCGCATGGGGTCAAACTCGTATATCTCCACGCCGCGTGCGCGGAGACTGTCGAGGTGGCGGGTGCGGAGCGGGCGGTTGTTGCTGCTGTTGCCAAACCCGTCAAAGAGCGCGCGCACCTTCACTCCCTCCTCCGCCTTGCGTACAAGCACGCGGAAGAGCCGCTCGGAGATGGAGTCGTTGCGGAAATTGAAGTACTCGAGGTGTATGCTGCGTTTCGCCGCCTCGATGGCGGGGAAAAGGTCGTCAAATTTCTCTTGCCCTGTCTTGAAGAGTACGATGCGGTTGTTGTCCGAAAAGTTCACGCCGAAGCGCTCGTGCAGGAAGTGGACAATGTCCGAGTCCCTGCTTTCGGGCTTCACGCAGCACGCGGCCAGCATCGGTATGTTGAGCAGTATGGCCAAGAGGAGAGCGAATGTAAATCTGTAATTCATCGGCTTGCGCTTCGGGCGGGCGCGTCTGCGCGTCCTTGCAGTGCGCCGTTCGGCGGCGTGCGTGCGGCGGCGGGCCGCAGCGCGGTTAAATCATGGTGCTGAACGAGTCCACCACGCCCAGCAGCTTGCCGTCCTCTCCGGTGACAAGCACGGAGTGTATCTTGTACTGGTGGAGCTTGCGCTCTATTTCCGCAATCTTCGTGTCGGGCGAGACGGTCTTGGGGTTGCGCGTCATGATGTCTGCCACGGTGAGCTGGAAGAAGCTGTCCTGCGAGTTTTCCATCGCGCGGCGGATGTCTCCGTCAGTGATGATGCCCGCCACGCGTCCGTCTGCATCCACTCCGATGCAGAGCCCGAGGCGTCCGTTGCTCATGTGTATCACGGCCTCGCCCAAGGGCATATCGGGGCTGATGGCGGGAAGCCCCTCCGTGTGCATCACGTCGCGGGCGCGGGTAAGAAGCCGCTTGCCGAGCGTGCCGCCGGGGTGGTATTGGGCGAAATCGGCCGCCTTGAAATGGCGGGCTTCCATAAGCGCGCAGGCCAGGGCGTCGCCGAGGGCGAGAGCCGCCGTCGTGGAGGACGTGGGAGCAAGCCCGAGCGGACAAGCCTCATGGCTTACGGAAGCATTGAGGTGTGCCGTGGCATACTGCGCGAGGAGCGACTTGGGATTGCCGCTCATGCCGATGACGGGTATTTTGTTGTCAAGCAGATAAGGGAGGAAACGCAGCAGCTCGTCGGTCTGTCCCGAGTTGGATATGGCTAGCACCACGTCCTCGCGCTGAATGACGCCGAGGTCGCCGTGGAAGACGTCGAGCGGATTGATGAAGAAACTCGGTGTGCCGGTAGAGGAAAGCGTGGCGGCAATCTTCGCGCCGATGTGCCCGCTTTTGCCCACGCCGGTCACTATGAGTTTTCCCTTGCAGTGGAGAATGATGTCGACGGTCTTGTCAAAGTCGGCATCGATGTGGGGTATAAGTTCGAGCAAGGCCTGCGCTTCGTCCTGCAGGCACTTTATTGCGGTATCTGTGTAAAGGCTCATCTGGTATGTAAGTGGTTAGCAGTTTTCCCTCAAAGGCGCAAAAAGCGGGGCGTGCCTTGCGCGGCGTCTTCCGCCCGGCACGGACGTGTTATCACAAAAGGCTCTCGAGGGTTTTGCCGAGGTCGGCAAGGGGGAGCATGTTGGGCCCGTCGCTGAGGGCCGCGTCCGGCGTGGGATGGGTCTCGAAGAAGAAACCGTCCGCGCCGAAGGCCTTTGCCGCAAGCGCCATTTGCGGGATGAAGCGGCGGTCGCCGCCCGTCGTGCCGCCCGCGCCGCCGGGACGCTGCACGCAATGGGTGCAGTCCATCACTACGCGGTCGGCGTACTGCGCCATAAGCGGGAGGTTGCGGAAGTCCACCACGAGGTTGTTGTACCCGTACATATTGCCGCGCTCGGTGAGCCAGACGGTCTCTGCCCCTGCTTCACGGCATTTCTCTACGGGGAAACGCATGTCCTCTCCGGAGAGAAACTGCGCTTTCTTTATGTTCACCACACGCCCCGTGCGGGCTGCCTCGACGAGGAGGTCGGTCTGGCGGCACAGGAATGCGGGTATCTGTAGCACGTCCGCCACTTCTCCGGCGGGCTTTGCCTGCCAGCTTTCGTGTATGTCGGTGAGAACGGGGAGCGAATAGCGTGCCTTTATGTCGGCAAGCATCTGCATGCCGCGCTCTATGCCCGGGCCGCGGAAGGAGCGGATGGACGTGCGGTTGGCCTTGTCGAAAGAGGCTTTGAAATATATGTCTATATGCAGCTTGTCGCGCAGCCGCACAAGCTCCGCCGCCACGGCGTCGAGCAGCTCCGCGCTCTCGATGACACAGGGACCGGCGATGAATACGGGTTTCATAGGCTTTCTTGGTTTGCACGGGAAGCAGTCGCACGCCAAGCCGTGACAAACACAAAGAGAAGCGTACGCCGCGGTTGCCCGCGTTTCTACAAAAGTACGGAAAAAGCGTGTAAAAAGCGGGCGGCGGCAGCTTTCTTTGAGTGCAAAACGGGCGCAGACGGACATTCACCGGGCAAAAAGCGGCATTTTGTCGGGAAATATGGCGAATTTCGCGTGCTGTAAACCACAAACCCGCTTTTATGTCAGACGGAAACTACAACCGCAACCTCCTCCCCTACCGCCAGTACGAGAGTGGCCTGCGGGCCGGACGCGCACAAGCGCGCACAACCGCCCTGCGCGCTTTTTCCCAGTGGCTCGAAGAGCAGGGCTACGACGAGGAAAGCCGCGAAAAGCACCTTCTCCGCTTCCGGGAGATCATGGGAGCCTGACGTCTGCGCCGCCCGCCCGAGGGCAAAAGCGGACAGACCGCAATGACGCGGAAACGCCAAACGGCAGCTCACGCCGGGACAGGAAACCAGCCGTCCGGAAAGCCGAAAAGTGTCCTATTTTTCCGATTTCGAATTGCAAACAAACCTTAATGGAGATTTGGAAAACGGAGAAAAATTTCGTATCTTTGTCTTAGAAAAGAGAGGCAACGCATCCGTGCGCAGTCTCTCTTTTCGCGTTATTGATTTCCAACGACTTACAAACTAAAAAGTGTACATCCCGGAGCGCGGGGATGTACATATAGGAGCAACGGAGCCCGGCCCCGTCGCGACTAAGCCGGTCTTAGGCTCCGCAAAGCCCCTTGGCGTGCCTCCGCGCCCTCTTTCCCTACCCGCAAAGACGGGGCTGGAATCTTAATCTTTCATAAAAATTCGCCTGGAGTGCTTCTTGCAAAAGTGGTATATTTTTCCTCTTTTCCGCACCCCGCACACGTCCGCTCCAAGCAGTCGGGAATACACGTTACAGACTATGCCCACAGCGTCAAATTACAACCTCCGCAACGCTGAAACGGCAACAAAAAAGGGGAAGCCACGCCCCCCCAAAAAAACACTGAAACGATGCTGCCCCATACGGTTAGCCAAACGGCATAAACAAAGGGCTGGCATTCCGCGCGGAATGCCAGCCCTTTGTTTTGTACTATACTTACCCAAGATACAAATGCCGGAACACTACCCAGCGTATGCGCAACTTGCGCAAGAGTCCGTACCGGCTCTTCGAGGCTGTAGTGGAGACGTTTTCGCCGCTGCGGCGGAAAAGCAGAAAAGGCTTGTCTATGAAAGCCACCTTGCCTGTACGCGCCGCCACGTTGCCTATCCAGATATCGTGCATCGGTATGTCCGAGGGAAAAGGAAGGCTTTTGTCCTTTACGGCGCGGGTGAACGCCATACAGCACCCTAAATAGCCGTTCTTTACGAGCAAATTGTAAAGCTGTCCCTTGTGCGTGCCGTTGAGCGCAAAGAACGACGGCGTGGTAGTGTTAAGGTCACGGTCGGTCACGACACAGTCCGTCACCGCACAGTCGTACCCTTCTTTCAGCTTGCCTATGCAAGCGTCCACTTTCCCCGGAAGCCATTTGTCGTCCTGGTCGGAAAGGAAAATATAGTCGCCTTTCGCATGACGGAGCGCATTCTCAAAATTGGGAATGGGCGATCCTGCCGCAGGCCCGTCTACAATTCGTACCCGTTTGTCACCAAGTTCCTCTATCAGTCGGCGGGTATCATCGTTTGAGGCATCATCTGACACCACTACTTCATCCCCGTCGGAAAGTTGGTCAAGTATGCTATGTAGTTGCGTCAGCACAACGGAAGCCCCGTTGAATGTTGCCATGCAAACTGAAATCATCTACTTTTCTTGTTTTTCACCGTGACAGCCCCATCAAAGGCTAAGCATATACTTTTGCAAAGATACCAAATCTCGCGCGAATCCGTGAAACGCGCATTAAAAAACCTTGAACGATGCCGTCATAATTGCGAACGGACACCCGTCCTCCGGCTGTTTTCTGCGCAAAAACCGCGGAAAAGCCGCAGCGAAACCGCAAGGGGGCGAACGTGCCTGGCTTTCATGCCGATACACCGCATAATAACGGCTACTGGCGGAAGATATTGCATACGGACAGGCACGGAATATGCCTCCCTGCCTTTTTCAAGACCTTGCGCCCGCCGCTTTGTCAAACGTCCGCTGCCGCTTCAGCCTCTTCGCCGCCCCATGCAATACCCTTTCACATACTGCGAGAGGAAAGCGGGCTTGCGCGTGCGAGCCGACAGAGCCACTGCATGCAGAGCGACAAGCAGGTTGTGTCTCAACTGCGCGGAAAACTCTCCCGTCTTAAAGTGGCGCGCGCTCTGCAAATAGAGGCTGAAACGCGCCAAAAGCTTTTCCGTATCCCGGCAATCGTTGGAGAAATCCTGCACGGCACTGGAATCCATCAGCAGGAAACGGGGAAAGACCTTCCGCGCACGCACCTGAAACTGAAAGTCGGAATAGTCGAGCGGCACGTCCTCCGCATAGCCCTGCGCTTCTTCGTAGAGGTGGAGCGGGATGCAGCAGCCGCTGTTCACCACCCCGTATTTCCGCAGGCTGTACTCTCCCTTTGGCAGGGATTTCCCCCTGAAACGGAGTCCGCTGATGTCGGTCGGAGAAAACGGGAAGCCCTCGCATGTACTGATTAGGGGCGCGACGATGCCGGGGTAATCGGCGTTTTTCCGGTACTCTTCCCAAGCCCCCGAGGCGAAACGCGTGTCCTGGTCGAGCAGCAACACGCGGCGGTAGCCCAGCTTCCGCGCATGGGCCGCACCGACATTATAGGCATGCGACAAGCCCGAGTTGGACGTGTCGCGCACATAGCGGACAGACGGCGGAAGGCTTTCAGGCGAGGACTCGAAACCGTCCGGCGAATTGTCGTAAACGAAAAACTCGCTTATGCCGTTGGGCTCTATCAGCGTCTTAAAGGATGCCGAATCGGCAAGCCGCGCCTTGTAAAGCACCACTATTATGTATATGTCGCGTTTCTCCACGTTTCTTTTTTTTCCGACTTACTTCAGCCATATCCCGGCTGCGCGCTGTGTCACTACCCGGCGGTACTGAAGATAGTTAACTACAAGCCCGGGCATATTCACCAGGCACATTACAAGCAGCAGACCCCGTATGTCGTGCGTCAGACGGCACACGCCCACGGAAAGGGGTATATAGACAATTGCTGCGGAAACAGTCATTATAAGCTGCAGCCGCAGGAAGCCGAAGCCGTTGAGTATGTATGAATAGCGCATGCTCACGGTAAGAATCAGCACATACAGCGCCACGATGACTGTCATATCCACGGGTATCTCCGTGCCTTTTCCTACCCACAGCGCATAGGCGACCGGCGACAGGAGAACCATCAGCGCCGTCAGCGCGGCAAGCGCAAGCACCAGACGGTTAAGCGAACGGTTTGACCGCATAATCCACGCAAAATCGCCCTTGTTGTACGCGTCTGTCGTCGCCGTCCAGAAAGGCATGCATATTATGTAAAAGAGCAGCTGCACCACGCTGAAATAGCGGTAGGCTATTTGGTAGGGGGTCACCATCGCCGGCGTGAAGTAGCGCGATATGAGCAGATTGGTCAGCTGGAAGAGAACCAAGCCGGAAACCTGCAGGACGAAGAACTGCACGCCCGTGCTGAAAAGCGAACGCACGCTCTCCCTATCCACGTACCGCAACGAGGGGCGCAGCCTGGGGTAGAGCCGCAGGAAGGTGACGGGAAAAGAGACGGCATACACCACAAGCGGCGCGACCGTGTTTGCCAATGCCACGAGAAGCATCGAACGGCTGCCGCTAAGGTATACGGCAAACGTGCCCAGCAAGGCAAGCGTCTGCCCCAACATCCCCAGCAAATTGCTCACGGCGGGCAGCTGCATGCCCATATAGAAGTTGCCGACGAATTTCAGAATGAACGTCGAGCAGACAAAGACCGCCGAAACGGAGAGGACTACGTCAAGTCCGCCCACCCTTGCGCTGTCCACGTTAAGGAAACTGTATGGGTCGGCAAAACGGATTAGCAGCAAAAGCAGCACGACAACGGGCACGACAAGCATCACCAGCATTGCGAGCGTAGACGAGACCGCGCGTCTCGCCCCGTCGTTGTCATCCACGGCAAGGCACGCCGCGAGTTTGTTGCGCAAGCCGTTGCCTAGTCCGACGTCAAGGTTGTCTATCCATAGCAGCATAGAGCTGATGGTCAGCCAAATGCCATTTTCGTACACGCCCAGCGTATGCAGCGTAAGAGGCACGGAAAGGAGCTGCACAAGCACGAGCCCTCCCTTTATCAGGAAAGACGCGGCAATGTTTTTCTTTATCAAAGCCGTACGCTGGCTTCCGCTTTTAAGTGACAGACTCATTGGGCGACCTCCCCCGGTTTAGCCGAAACGCTTAGTGCCTTTTGCGGCTCGCAAGACGGCACGCGAAAGGACTCCCTACCCTCAACATACGAATAGGCCATAAGTATGACAGCCATCCCGGTAGAGCTTATTATCAAAGGATTGGTGCCGGCTATCACAAGGAAAACCGCATAAGTCAGCAAAACGCCCACTGAACATTTGTCCTTTAAGCGGCCGAAAGCTGAAAGAGGGTAAAGCAGCGTCACGAAGATGAAAACGCAAGACACGCCGCACCAGCGCAGAAGCTCGATATACGTCCACTCGGTCTGCGGGCAGGACATGCGGAAGCCGGAAGAGTAGAGCCAAGCGCCCGTACCCTGTCCCAGAATGAAGGACTCTGGGGAAATGTCCCACAACTCGCGGTAGGAAAGCAGATGCCCGAACTTGACAAAGTTGGACTCCTCGGAGGTCTCGGACGCAAGCGCCACTACCAGCCCGACGAAAAAGCATACACCCAAAACTACTGCGGGATAAATCACGAGCTTGGCGTATTTCGTATCTTTCAGGCGCATAAACACTACACCCGCAACCATCACAAACGGCAGCAGCATCGTAGAACGCGAACCGCTCACCATAAACGGGGCAATAAGCAGCAATGCGCAAAAGCCATTGCCAAACTTGTGCCGCCCCTCGACTATCGCGTCGTTAAGGAAAAGGTACAGGGGCAACACGGTGGTAATGATCGAGGAATAGTTCATCCCGTAAATCTTGAAGCCAAGGAAGCTGCGCTCCGCAATCATTATCATATTGTTGTGCTGATCGGCGAAAAACCATATGGCATGGTCGAGCCCGTCTACAAGGAGTATCGCCACATACAGCCCTATTACGACCAAGGCAAGCACAACGCTCGAAGCCTTTGCCGCGCCGGTCACATTGTAATGGTGTATCCAAGGCAAGAGAAGCAGCATGGAAAAGCCTTTCATCATGCCCCAGAAAAACTCCGAGCTTATCTGTGTGGAAAGGAGCTGGGAAGAGGTGAAGCTGAAAACAAGCGCAACGTAGGGGGCAGCCACATAAGGGAAGAGCTTTCCATTGGGCTTATAAAACACCAGATTGAACAAGAGAAACAGTACAAAAAGCCCGTTTTTGGCGTGAAGCACCGACCCGCTCGGGTCAAGCATCACGACAAGCAGCAAAAGGAAGAGCAACGTTTTGCCTACAAAAGGCACAACGCCGCAAAAAACCTTTTTGTGTACTGTAACGCCCATAAATCCGACCGAACTTTACGCTGTCTGCTGCCCGGACTTACCGTCCCGCCACTGCTCGCGCACGAAAAGGAACACATACGTCCCGAAGAAAGCGACGAAAACGTATGCCAGCACCAGTGTGAGGCGTTTGGGCGAGTCGTGACGCGCAGGCACGTTGGCACGCTCAATAACGGTAAAGGCCGGCGTACGCTCCTGCACCTTTCCCTCGGCAAGAGCCACTTGCTGGCATTTCTGGGAGTACTCGGTATAAGCAAGCTGCAAGGCGTTTTCCAAGGCCTCGGACTCGAGCTGATAGGACTTCAAAGCCAAGTCGGCGTGGCTGTCGCTGTAAGCCGCATACTCCTGTTTGGCCTTGCCGTATTTTGCAAACGCCTCGTCACGGAGCTTGCAGTAGTACTCCAGGTCTATGCGCGCCTTGTTGGTGCGGTAGTCGGTGATGAACTCCTGCAAGTGGCGCGTCACAAGCTCCACCATCTGCTTGGAAACAAGCGGGTCCTGAGAAGAAAAGGAGATGTCGATTATCCCGTCGTTCTTGTCCACCGCGCAGACTATCTGCCCCTTCAAGCCCTTTACCAGTTCCTCCTCCTTGCGCGTGAGTCGCTGCGGGTCAAGACGCTTTCCCTGTCCCACGGGTTTCTTGTCACCGCCCGGAAGAAGGCGGACTATTGCCCCGAAAGCCTTAGTCCACCACGGCGCGGTCTGGCGCTTGAGCATATAGTCTATATAGCGGATGGAGTCGTTGCCGTCCTGTGTCTGCACTTTCGCGTAGAGCAAGTCGACAAGAAACTCGTTGGTCACGACGACGTTGGGGTAAAGCTCCGGAACGATGGCGTCGTTTCCCCCGGAGAGCGAGACTCCGGCAAGCGAAGCAAGGCCGCCGAGGCTGCTGCCGCCTAACGGGCTGTCGTCTTTCGTTTCTGCAGCAAGGCTCGTCGAAGACTTGTAGGTCTTGGGGATGCTCACAGAAGCCACGATGCCCCACAGGAAAGCGGCAAGCGTGACGATGGACAATATTTTCTTGTTCTGCTTGGCAAGCCGAAGCAGGAAGCCGAAGCTTATGTCGTTCATTCGGATTTGTATGCTAAGGGAAAATGCTTTTACTTCACCAGCGTGGCGATTACGGAAGCGAGTGTTGCGGTAGTCATACCGATGCTGAGTATTTCGCCAAAGGAGAGACGGTTGCGCTTGCGCTTTGCAGGCACGACGATGTTGCAGCCCGGCTGGATGTCCTTGTTGGAGCGGACGCGCGTCACCGTACCGTTGAGGTTCACGGCAAACACCTTGCCTCTCTTGGCCTGCTGCCCGAAGCCGCCGCTCTGGTTGATGTAGTAAGAGAGGTTGGCTCCCTGCACGTAGGCTACGGTATTGGGATACATCACCTCGCCGTTTATCGTGACTGTGTTGTTGTACTGCGGTATAACGAGGCGGTCGTTCTCCTGCAAGACGATGTCCCACTTGTCCGAGCCCGGATATTTGAGCGCGTTCTCAAGGTTGATGCCGACGTTCTTCACGTCTGACAGCTCGAGCTTGCGCACATCGGTGCTGTCGCCTATCTGCGCCAGCTTCATCATACTCTGCTGCTTCACTTTCTCAGCGGCCGTAAGCGTGCGCTCAAGGTGCGCGCCGACCGCATAAGCCTCCGGCGTAAGACCGCCCGCCGCCTTGATGGCGTCGGAAAGGCGCATGTTTTTATTGGCAAGCACATACGTCCCGCCGAAAGCCACCTCGCCCTCAATGTAGATATGCTGCTGCTCCACATAGCCCGGGGAGCGGCGCACTATCACCTCGTCAAAGGGCTCGAGTACAAAGCCCGGTTCGCCGCTTACCACAAAGCCGTCTTTCAGGGAGAAAGAGAAATTCTGCGCCACCTGCGAGGATGCCGTCAAGGCCTTTGCGTCGCGCACACGCCGCATCACGTCGACCTTCGTCGTGCTTGCCGCGTCTTTCAGTCCGCCGGCACGCAGGATGAGCGTCTCAAGCGTAGTGTTGTCGGCATACTCGTAGTCGCCGGGATAGTTGACCTCCCCGCCGATGGTAAGTACGCGTTCTTCCTGCAAAGCCTTTTGGGAGGGGATGTAAACCACGTCCTCGTTGCGCAGGGCAATGTCTGCCACCGAGCGCCCCATAAGCCCGTCCGTGTCAAAGTCCACCACCTCAAGCGTGCGGTCTTTCTTCATGCGGTGCATAATGCCGCGCGTGGTCATTGCGTCCTCCGCAAGCCCGCCCGCAGCCTCGATGAGCTGCCGCACGGTGGTGATGGTGCCGTCCATCTGGTACATGCCGGGGCGCTTTACCGCTCCCTTCACCTCTACCATATTGCGGTAACGCTGCAGCGTGCTGTCCACCGCCACGCTGTCGCCGTCGGCAAGCTGGAAGCCGTTGCGCTCAAACTCGTCGATAGAGTACACCGACATTTCCCCGCCGCTCTTGCGGACAAGACGCACGCTCGCCGTATAGGCGTCGCCGGCAAAACCGCCCGCGTACTTGATGAGCGTGCCGACGCTCTCGCGCGACTTCATCTCATAGTACATAGGCCGCTTTACTTTGCCGGTCACGTTGACGAGGCACTCGTACGGGCCGACGATAATCACGTCTCCCGAGGAAAGCCGCACGTTGCCGCGCATATTGCCGTTAAGGATATAGTCGTAAATGTCGCACGTGGAGACGAGCCGCCCCTTGCGGTATACCTTGATGTTGCGAAGCGTACCGATGTCGTTGGTTCCACCCGCCATGTAAAGGGCGTTGAACACCGTAGAGAAAGCGGAAAGCGTGTAAGAGCCCGGGGTCTGCACCTCGCCCATCACGTCTACGCTGATGGTGCGCGTCTGCCCGACAGTGAGGCGCACGCTTGAGCCGCCGTAGCGCTTTCCGAGCGTGGAGCGCAGGCGCGAGTTGGCCTGCTCGACCGTAAGTCCGTCCAAATGAACCGGACCGTAGCCCTCTATTGTCACTGTCCCGTCGGGCGAAACGGTATCCTCGAAACGCTCCTGCGAAGCCCCCCACACGTCTATGTACACGGCGTCGCCCGGACCGAGGCGGTAGTCCTGCGGCGTGGCTATGTTCATGTTCGGCTCAAAGGAGAGCTTCTTGTTGTTGAATATATTCCGCCCGAAGACTTCTATTTTCTTTTCTTTCTTCGCGTCACGCAGATAGTCAAAGTCCTCGTCTTCGTAGCCGTCAAGCGTATCGGGCAGCAGCTCGTCCATCTCATCGAGGTACTCGTCCTGCCTTTGCCGGTCGTAGCGCTTGCGCTGCTTCTCCGACATAGTGGACGTGTCTACCTTCTTCTCCTGCCCCTTGCGCTGCAGTATGCCCTCCGTGCGCTTGTCTCCGTTGTTTTTACGGAGGCGCGAGCCGTCCCCGTCGCTGTCCTTTGAGGAGGATTTCTTCGACCCGAGCGTGCTGGCGCCCTGCTTCTGGTACTTGTCGCGTATGCGACGTATCTGGTCGATGCTTACACCTTTCTCTATCAACTTGGTGACGATGTCAGAGCGCGACGTGCCGCGTGCCTGTTCTTTCACCATGTACTGCATCACCTGCTGGTCCGTCATCCCGCCGCTCTGCGCATACGCGCCGGTGCCGGCAAGGAAAGGGAAGATAAGGAGGAAGAGTATTTTTCTAATCTGCATGTCGCTCTCTCTGGGGATAATTTTGCTTGAAAAAGTCGCTTAGCTGCGGTTTACGGTATAATGGATATAACGCAAGGCACGCGGAAATATTGCGTTCCGCCGTCCCTTGTACAGGACGCACGCACTCCCCCTATTCCGCACAAACCTCCACCCGCCGCACTTATGCGCGGCAAGCAGGAAAGCCCCTTTCGCACGGGAGAAAGCCAAGTTTCCCCGCGCGAAAGCGCGGAACGGGAGTATACGTTCTGCAAATGTAGCCTTTTCAAGCCATTCCGCAAAGCGGCGGTTTGCCGCAAGGGACAAAGCCGCCATCCGCACGCACGTTTGACGCGGAAAATGCCAAGCACCCGCCCGAGCCGTAAAAAGGCTCGAGCGGGTGCACAAAACAAGTCCGCCTCCCATTCCCCCGCTTGGGCAGGAGGACAGGAGGCGGACACCTTATTTATATATTACGCACGCCGCGTACACAGCGCACACGTGCTGCGCGGCTTAGCTAAACCAGCGCACGTAGCAGAAGTCCTGACGGTTGGGCAACTCTTGGTTCTTCGGGTACATGCGGTATGCCACCTTGTACGAGCCGGCGAGGTCGATGGAGGCCGTAAGCGAGAAGGTATAGAGGTTGCCTTCGTGCTTCACCACGTTCATCGGCATCACCTCTTCGATGGTCTCGTTGCCGTCCGCACCGCTCATCACCACGAGGTCTATGCCGACAGCGTCCTCAAGACCCTGCTCGTCTACTACATGGCTTACGGTGAATTCCTTGCCGCTTATGAGCGAGCCGTTCAGGAGATTGTCGCTGCGCTCGCTGGAAACCACGCTGATGTTGTCCCAACGCTCAGCCACGCTCTCCTTCCAGGCTGCGATGGACTTGGCCACCTGGTTGTCGTTGGCGGAAAGGTGCTTGAAGCGTGCTGCCTCGGGGTTGTAGAAGCGGTCGTAGTAGTCGTCGAGCTGGCGCTTCATTGTGTAGTGCGGCGCAATGCGTGCGATGGAGTTTTTCACCGTGCGCACCCAGTCCTCCGAGTAGCCCTTGCGGTTGCGGGCGTAGAACTTCGGGATGATTTCCTGCTCGAGCATCGAGTAGATAGTAGACGCGTCGAGGCGGTCCTGATGCTCCTGGTTCTGGTAAGTGCGGCGGTCGGTAAGTGCCCAGCCGGCACCCTCGCGATAGCCCTCATACCACCAGCCGTCAAGCACGGAGAGGTTCACGACACCGTTCATCAAAGCCTTCTCTCCGGACGTTCCGCTTGCCTCGAGCGGGCGGGTCGGCGTGTTCATCCAGATATCCACGCCGGAAACAAGGCGGCGTGCGAGCTGCATGTCGTAGTTGTCGAGGAAGAGTATCTTGCCGATGAACTCGGGACGCTGCGAAATCTCGTAAATCTTCTTGATGAGTCCCTGGCCCGCGCCGTCGGCAGGATGCGCCTTGCCCGCGAAGAGGAACTGTACCGGATAGTCCGGATTGTTCACTATCTTGGAGAGGCGGTCGAGGTCAGAGAAGAGCAGATGCGCGCGCTTGTATGTGGCGAAACGGCGAGCGAAGCCGATAAGCAGCGCGTTGGGGTTGATTTTGTCAAGCAGGCTCACCACGAGCGAGGGGTCGCCCTGGTTGCGCAGCCAGTTTTCGCGGAAGCGGGCGCGGATGTACTCGATGAGACGCGTCTTAAGCGCTACGCGCGTGTTCCAAACTACCTCATCGGGTACGGTGTAAATCTTCTCCCAAATCTTTTCGTTGCTCTGGTCGTCGATATAGTCCTTGCCGAAATACTTTGCGTATACAGCCTGCCACTCCTTGGCGCACCAGGTGGGGAAATGCACGCCATTGGTGACGTAGCCCACGTGGCTCTCCTCGGGGTGCGGGTTGTACACCTCAGCCCACTCGTCGTGCGTGCGCTCTGCGTGGTCGTGCTGCTCGGAGGAGGGCAGGTAGCCCGGCCAGATGCCTTTGAACATCTGCTGGCTCACGCGGCCGTGCAGCCAGCTCACGCCGTTCACTTCCTGACACGTCTTGCAGAGGAAGGTAGACATGCAGAATTTCTCGCTCTTGTCTTCGGGGTTGGTGCGTCCCAGTCCCATGAAGTCGTCCCAGGAGATGCCGAGGCGGGCGGGGAACTGGTTCATGTACTTATTGAAGAGCCCCTCGTCAAAGTAGTCGTGACCTGCCGGCACGGGCGTGTGCACCGTGTAAAGGGAGGATGCGCGTACAAGCTCAAGTGCCTCCGTGAAGGAAAGCCCGCTCTCCACGTAGTCCACAAGGCGCTGTGCGTTGCAGAGCGCGGCGTGACCCTCGTTGCAGTGGTAGATGTCTTTCTTGATACCCAGCTTCTGGAGCGCGAGCATACCGCCGATGCCGAGGAGATACTCCTGCTTGATGCGGTTTTCCCAGTCGCCTCCGTAGAGGGCGTGCGTGATGCGGCGGTCAAACTCCGAGTTCATCTCGTTGTCGGTGTCGAGCAGGTA
This sequence comes from Alloprevotella sp., assembly GCA_963651485.1. Taxonomy (GTDB): domain Bacteria; phylum Bacteroidota; class Bacteroidia; order Bacteroidales; family Bacteroidaceae; genus Alloprevotella. The sequence continues at coordinate 110,240 of CAVJPT010000003.1, forward strand.
GAGAGGCACGCGTCCCACGTTGGCACGCCAGAGCGAGGCGTGTACCATAAAGTTGGGGTAAGGAACGTCTACAATCACCTGGTTTCCGTCCTTGTCGAGCACGCGTTCAATGGGGAGGCTGTCAAAGTCCTGCGCCTCGTAGTTGGCTATCTGCTGGCCGTCCATGGAGAGGGTCTGCGTGAAGTAGCCGTAACGGTACAGGAAGCCTACAGCCACCATATCCACGTTGCTGTCCGAAGCCTCCTTGAGGTAGTCTCCGGCAAGGATGCCCAGACCGCCCGAGTATATTTTGAGTACATGGCTGATGCCGTACTCCATGCAGAAGTATGCCACGGAAGCGCGCTTGGCGTTGGGCTTCACGTCCATGTACTTGCGGAAGTCGGCATACACCTTTTCCATGCGTGCCACTACTTCCTCGTCCTTCGAGAGCTCTTTGAGTTTGTCGTAGTCTATGCTGCGCAGCAGCTCGATGGGGTTCTGCCGCACCTTTTTCCACAGCTTGTGGTCGAGGGAGTCGAAGAGAGCGAGTGCCTCAGGCGACCAAGTCCACCAAAGGTTGTGGGCGATTTCGTCCAACTTCTTCAACGCCTCGGGGATGTGGCTTTTCACGTTCACCACCCGCCAAGTAGGCTGGTTGGAGTTGCTGATTTTTACGTTCATTGATTATGATAATGTTTGGGTTTTCCTATTCTATTGACCTGCGCAAGCCGCTCACTTCGCTGCTTTCTTAGCGCAAGTTTTCCTTGCAGCCGTTTTCTTGGGCGCGGCAGCCTTTTTCGTCGCCGTGCGCTCTGACGCGGCCGGCTTCGCGCCCGTGCCGGTCTTTGCAAGAGCCGATGCGTACGCCTGCATGTAATGTCCTATGAAGTGCCGCCAACGCGCTTTCGAGGCAAGTGCCGCTGCGCCTTTCGCCATCGCCCCAAGCTCATTCGTGCCAGCTTCGAGCATCGTGCGGATAGAAGCCACTATGCCGTCTGCCACTTCGGAGAAATTGCCGTCCGTGCGGTGCAGCACCGCCACTCCGTCCGCCAGCGTGCCGGCGTATCCCAAGGTAGCGTCTACCCACTGCCCGAAACCGCTCAAGTCTGTGGTGACACAAGGTATGCCGAAAGCGCAGCTCTCCAGCGGGGTGTATCCCCACGGCTCGTAATAGGAAGGATAGAGCGTAAGGTCGTTGGCCGTAAGCATATCATAGTAAGGCATGTCGAAAATGCCGTCGCGCCCGTCCAGATAGCAAGGGATGAGCAGCACTTTCAGCCTGTCCTCTGCACGGTTGAGCAGCCCGAGGCGGTTTATCTCGCAGTAGATGCGGTCCTCGTGCAAGTTGTGCAGCTCATGCGTGATGACGGGATCGGGAAGCGGCGCGGCAAAAGTTTTTCCGGCGCGCTCTTTCGCCTCCGCCATACGCGCGGCGAGGTCGGCTCGCGGTCCCTTCAGCCAGCACGGCACCTCTATGAGCGCCAGCACTTGCCGCCCCGCGCCCTCGGCATTGAGCTGCGCACGAAGCCTTGCCAGCGCTTCAAGATATACGTCAAAGCCTTTGCAGCGGTAGTCGTTGCGCCCGCTTGTTGAGACTATCAGAGTATCTTCGCCCATAGCGCAGCCCGTCAGAGCTCCGGCGGCGGAAAGAAGGCGGCGGCGTGCCTCTGCGCGTATCACGGCACAGGCCTTCGGGGCTGGGACAAAGTCGGGCTCGAAACCGTTGGGCAGCACCGTGTCGGCGGGTTTGTCCAAAAGCTGTGCGCACTCGCGGTCGGTGAAACTGCTCACGGTGGTGAAGCAGTCTGCCCGGAGCGCGCTCTGCTTTTCTACGCTGTGCTTTGCCTCCATATTGAGCTCCGCAGCCATCTGGTCGCCGTCATAGCCGTCGAAGTAGGCATAAAGCTGCTTGTTGTTGCCGGTGATGGAGCGGCCGATGCTTGTGGCATGCGTGGTAAAGACGGTAGCAACGGACGGAATGCGGTTTTTGAGGAAAAGCATCCCCAGCCCAGACATCCACTCGTGCGCCTGATAGACCACCGCAGCGCCCTTGGGCAGACAGTCCCCTACTACCGCCTCGGCGAAAAGCGCGGCGGCACAGGAAAACATAGACGCCTCGTCATAGTCGCCGTAGGCGTGCAGCGAGTCCACGCCGAAAAGCTCCCAGGCCTCGGCGTAGATGTCATTCTTCCTTGAAAACAACGGGGTAAAATCTACAAGCGCCACGACCGGAAGCCCCGGCACGTCCCAGCGCCCTATGCGGCAAGGAACTCCCTTGCGCGCCGCCGCCTCCCTCCACTCGGGATGCAGGCTGTCGTCTTGAAGGAAATCCACATTCGCGCCCTCGCGGTTGAAGTCCGGCCCGATGTACACAAGATTTCCCTTGGTCTCTGCTTGCAGGGTCTTTGCCTGCGTGGAGAGCACAGTATATATGCCTCCTACTTTGTTGCACACTTCCCAGCTCGTGGCAAGCACGAAGTCCGGGGTACGTGACTCTTTTTCCATAAACGGTATAAGCAAACTTCCATTAGCCGCCGAGCCTGGACGCCAACAGCACCGAGTCAACCCCTCTCTCCGCCGGCACTTGCCGCGGCATTACGCAGCGCGTACAGCCGTCAGCCTTTTCCACAGCCCTCTCAGAGCCGCCGGCCGCTGCGGTCACGCGTCGCGCAAAAGTAAAAATTATTTATTGATTAGCAAAGTTGCCGCGAAACGCCCCAAAACCACACTTCGCCGCTCCCGCACACCCGCAAAATTCTCCTTTCGTAAGCCTTAAAGCGGGCGTTCGCTGAATTGTTTTTACGCACGCTCTTTTTGTCTTTACATTTGCAAACCGACAAAGCGCACAAGCAGGCAAAGTGTCAAGAGAGAAAGAAACGCGAAGCTTACTGCGGCACGGCGAAGCCACACTCTTCCCCCGCCGCTCCCCCGCCCCGCTTTCGCCTGCTTCACACGCTTTTACCGCAAAAACGAAAGTATTATGAAGAAAACACTGCTTTCCCTCGCACTGCTCACCGGCTGGGCCGAGGCAGGCGCGACCGACTACACCACGATGGCTTTCCGCCACACGGACGGCACGGTCACCCTGATGGCGGCGGACGGGCTTGAAATGGCTTTCTCCGGCGGCAATCTCATCGCCACTTCCTCCGGCGCAGCAAGCACCATGCAGCTCAGCACGCTCGAGGCGATGTATTTCAGCACCGCCACGACGGGCATCAGCGCAGCCACCTCCGGCGGACGCGCCGTATGTTCCGGTTTTGGCAGCATCCTGGTGACGGGACGCGCAGGCGACGAAGTGCGCGTGTACGACACCGCCGGCACTCTGCGCGGCAAGCGCACGCTGCAAGGCTCGCAGCCCGCCGCCGTGACAGAAAACCTCCCTGCAGGCGTGTACATTGTCCGTGTCGGGGACGAAACCACTAAAATCCTGGTAAAATGAAAACAAGGCACACCTTATTATATATAGCGCTTGCCCTGCTTCCCCTGCCCCTCTCCGCGCAGACGCTCAACGTGCGCACGGGCAGCGTGGTGACGGCTTTCACGGCAAACGGCGACGAGATGCCATTCTCCGACGGAGAGACGCTCGCAATAGGGGGAAAAACATTCTCCGTGGCGGACATCACCCGCATGTACGTCAACACCGCCACCGTAAAAGACAACACCGTACACGTGGCGTATGACGGCACGTCTGCACTCGTCACAATGGCGGGCAACCTCGCGCCCTACCTCACCGTAAGCGTAGACGGCGCGCACGTGTCCATCATACAGAGCGAGGACGTGCAGGACGAAATTACCTACACGCTGACAGGCAGCTCTACGAACGGATCTTTCTGGATGGACGGCAAGCTCAAGGCTTCGCTTGTGCTTGACGGACTGACGCTCGCCTGCGCAGACAGCGCAGCGATAAACATTCGCGACGGGAAACGCATCAGCGTGACGCTCGCCGACGGCACCGCCAACTCGCTCTCCGACGGCGCGGGCGGCTCGCAGAAAGCCTGCTTTGCGGTGAAAGGACACACGGAGTTCAAAGGCGGCGGCTCGCTCACGCTCTGCGGCAACGCAAAGCACGCCTTCGCCTCCAACGAGTATGTCGAACTTAAGAAGACAACGGGCAGCATAACCGTCACCTCGGCCAAAAACGACGGTTTCAACATCAGCCAGTATCTCCTCGTCAAGGGCGGCAACGTCACCATCTCCGGCGTCGGCGACGACGGCATACAGGTAGACGCCACCGACGACGCGGACGACGAGGACAACGGCAAGGTGTTCATCGCGGGCGGCGAACTGCACATCACCACTACGGCAGCAGGCAGCAAAGGGCTTAAATGCGCCGACTCGCTCTTCGTGAGCGGCGGCACAGTGGACATCACCACCACGGGCAACGCCACCTACGCCGACAACGACGTGACAAGCTGCGCCGCTATCAAGTGCGCCGGCACGGCAGTCATTTCGGACGGCACGCTCACGCTGAAAAGCACGGGCACCGGCGGAAAAGGCCTTAGCGGCGACGCGGACATCCTCATCAGCGGCGGCACGATAGACATCACCACGACGGGCAAGCAGTACTCCTACGGATGGAACAACTCTTCCTCGCCCAAGGGGATACGCGCCGACAACAACGTGGTCATCTCCGGCGGCACCATCACCGTCACCACCTCCGGCGGCGAGGGAGCCGAGGGCATAGAGAGCAAAAACGAGCTGCACATCGACGGCGGCGAAGTCGTGGTGAACGCTTACGACGACGCGCTGAACGCCTCCAAGAAGATTAGCATCTCGGGCGGGAAAATCTACGCCTACGGCAGCAACAACGACGGCATAGACTCCAACGGTACACTCTACATCTCCGGCGGTCTGGTGATTGCCAACGGCACCAACCAGCCCGAAGAGGGCTTTGACTGCGACCAAAACACCTTCTCCGTGACGGGCGGAACGCTCATCGGCATCGGCGGCAGCACTTCCACGCCCACCACTTCGGTGACTACGCAGCCGGTAATCATCTTCAGCGGACTGCAGCTCTCGCAGGGACAGTATCTCACGCTGTCCAACGCCTCCGGCGAGGCCATCTGGGCTTTCAAGCTCCCGCGCGGCATCAACCAGGCTACCGTCCTCGTCTCCTCGCCTTCCATCAGCCAAGGAAGCAGCTACACGCTCGCATCGGGCGCGACAGTGAGCGGCGGCACGTCATGGCAAGGATACACTGACGATGCCACCGTCAGCGGCGGCAGCACGCTCTCCACAGTCACGGCATCGTCCATGGTGACCACCTCCGGCAGCGGCGGAGGTCCCGGCGGAGGAGGAGGAGGCACCGGTCCCGGCGGAGGAGGTCCCGGCGGAGGCGGAGGCCCGGGCGGAGGCGGACGCTGGTAAGCAGCTCTCCAAAGCCCTATCTCCAAGACGACAAAAGACAACCGGCAAGGCAAGGATGCTACGGCATTTTGCCTTGCCGGTTTTCCATAGGAAAAAGTGTCCTATTTTTCCGATCTGCCCTCCGGCGAAATGTTAACGCCATTTGGAAAAGGCGGAAAAATTTCGTATCTTTGTATTAGAAAAGGGAGGCAACGCATCCGCGCGCTGTCTCCTTTTTCGCATTGTTGGATATCAAGCACTTACGGAGGCAAAAAGTGTACATGCCGCCGCTACGGGATGTACATGCCGGCGCTACTGCCCCTATTTCCGTCGCTCCTGGGCCGGTCTTAGCCTCCGCAAAGCCCCTTTCACTGCCTCGACACCCCATCATGCGCTCATAAAAAATACTAAAAGTGTTAAATCTTTCGGGCGCGCAAAAAATGTCCTATTTTTCCAGGACGTGTACATCTACAAAATCCAGTCGCCCGCCCGCAAGCTAAATTCTCAGCCCTCCGGCACAGATGCCCGACAGACGTTTCAAGAACTCCCCGCCGCGCTCTCTAACGCGGCGTGAAAGCGCTGTCAAGGCTGCACTTCAAGCGTTTGAAATAAAAAACGGCGGTGGAAACGACAAATTTTGTTACTTTTGCCCTAACATAGGGCATTTGGGACACAGCACAACAGGCTGAAAGTAAAGAACGCCCCGCATCGTCGCCCCAAAGCCCCGGTCTCGCGCCCGCTCGCGGGACGCACGACAAGCACACCACAGACAACAATGGGATTTTTCAGCAACATCTTTTCCAAGAAAGAGAAACAAGAGGCGCTTGACAGCGGCCTCGAAAAGACAAAGACAAGCCTTTTCGAAAAAATCACACGCGCCGTAGCCGGTAAAAGCAAGGTAGACGACGAGGTGCTCGACCAGCTGGAGGAGACCCTTATCACCTCGGACGTGGGGGCGGACACCACTCTCGACATCATACACCGCATCGAGGAGCGCGTGGCTCGCGACAAGTACGTGGGTACGGGCGAACTCAACCGCATACTGAAAGAGGAAATCGCGGACCTGCTCACCACCAGCGGCAACGACGACGGCGAGGGCTTTGCCCTGCCCGCCGGCAAAAAGCCGTATGTCATCATGGTGGTAGGCGTAAACGGCGTGGGCAAAACCACGACGATAGGAAAACTGGCATGGCAGTTCCGCCAAGAGGGAAAGAAAGTCGTGCTGGGCGCAGCCGACACCTTCCGCGCGGCTGCCGTGGAGCAGCTCGTCATCTGGGGCGATCGGGCGGGCGTACCCGTGGTGAAGCAGCAAATGGGCAGCGACCCCGCAAGCGTGGCATACGACACGGTGGCCTCCGCCAAGGCCTCGGACGCAGACGTGGTGCTGATAGACACCGCCGGCCGCTTGCACAACAAGGTGGGGCTGATGAACGAGCTGACGAAAATAAAGCGCGTGATGCAGAAAGTAGTGCCGGACGCGCCGCATGAGGTGCTGCTCGTCCTGGACGGCAGCACGGGGCAGAACGCCTACGAGCAGGCGCGCCAGTTTGTAAAGGCCACGGAGGTTACCTCCCTTGCCATCACGAAGCTCGACGGCACGGCAAAAGGCGGAGTAGTGATAGGCATCTCCCACCAGCTGAAAGTACCCGTTAAGTATATCGGACTGGGCGAGAAGATGACCGACCTCCAGCCTTTCTCCCGCAAAGACTTCGTGGAGACGCTCTTCGACGGGCAGAGTCTGGGCTAAGACGCGACAGAGAGCGAAGGAAAAGCTCATACGTTTCGGCGTATATGACTAATCTGCAACCAGCTGCATATTTTTATAAAAGAAAAAGGGAAGAAGCCGCCGCGCGGCGGCATTCAGCATAAGACACAAGGAAAGGACTGACGTGCGCAAAGTAGACATCATAACAATGGGGTGCTCGAAAAACCTCGTTGACTCCGAGCGGCTGCTCGGGAAATTCCGCGAAAGCGGCTTCGAGGCATACCACAACCCCGACAGCACACACGGCGACATTGCGGTGGTGAACACCTGCGGCTTCATAGCCGACGCAAAGCAGGAAAGCATAGACACCATCATTGAGCTGTGCGACCTCAAAGAGGCAGGAGAGCTGCGTGCAGTATACGTGATGGGCTGCCTCTCCGAGCGCTACATGGACGAGCTGCGCCAAGAGCTCCCGCAAGTGGACAAATATTACGGGAAGTTCAACTGGAGCGGACTCATAGCCGAGCTCGGCGGGCAGACCGCCGCCAACGCGCAATGCAAAAACGCGGGCCGCGCGGTCACCACGCCGTCCCACTACGCCTATGTAAAGATTTCGGAAGGCTGCGACCGCAAATGCGCCTACTGCGCCATTCCCATCATCACGGGCAAGCACCAGAGCCGCCCTATGGAGGAAATTCTCGACGAGGTGAAAGGACTCGTGACAAAGGGCGTACGCGAGTTTCAGGTGATAGCGCAGGAGCTGACCTACTACGGCGTAGACCTCTACCGCCAGCAACGCTTGCCCGAGCTCATCGAACGCATGGCGGAGATTGAGGGCGTGGAGTGGATAAGGCTGCATTATGCCTACCCCACCAATTTCCCCGAGGGACTCACCCGCGTGATGCGCGAGCACGAGAATGTGTGCAACTACCTCGACATAGCCTTGCAGCACATCAGCGACAACGTATTGAGCCGCATGCGCCGCCACATCACAAAGGCGGAAACCCTGGCTTTGATAGAAAGGCTGCGCCGCGAAGTGCCGGGCATCTGCCTCCGCACCACGCTCATGGTGGGCTTCCCGGGAGAGACAGAGGAAGACTTTGACGAGCTGCTTGACTTTGTGCGCACCGCCCGCTTTGACCGCATGGGCGCCTTCGCTTACAGCGAGGAGGACGGTACGTACGCAGAGCAAAACTACGAGGACGACGTGCCCGAGGAAGTAAAACAGCGCCGCCTCGACCGTCTGATGTCGCTGCAGGAAGGCATTTCGGCCGAACTCTCGCAGGAGAAAGTCGGCAAAACATACCGCGTGGTAATCGACCGCCGCGAGGGGAACTATTTCATAGGGCGCACGGAGCACGACTCCCCCGAGGTAGACTGCGAAGTGCTTGTATCCGCCGCAGTATCCCCAGACCTGTGCCCCGGAAGTTTCTACGACGTACGCATAACCTCAGCCGAGGAGTTCGACCTATACGGCGAAATTGTATCTTGACCTTTACTCACGCCTAAACGCTCTAAGTCATGAACAACAAGGACTTTATATCCGCCGTGTCTGCCCGTTCCGAGCTCACGCCGCAGCAGGTGCAGAAGGCCGTCAGTGCCTTGGTGAAAGCGCTGCCCGAGATGCTCGACGACGAGCAAGTGTTGAGCATACAAGGCTTCGGCAATTTCGAGGTGAAGAAAAAGATGGAACGCGTGGTGGTCAACCCCGCCACCAAGCAGCGAAAGCTCATCCCGCCCAAGCTCGCCCTCTCTTTCAAGCCCAGCGCGGTGCTGAAAGACAAAATAAACTAAGACGCCCCACACGCGGCGGCAACGCCGCAAAGCCACACACGGATGAAAAAGAAACTACTCCTGCAAGACCTGGCAGCATACCTTGCCACGGGAAGCGGACTCACGAAAAAGGAGTCCGAGGGCTTTGCCCGCGCTTTCTTTGACGTAATAGAAAGCGGGCTGCTTGAGGACAAATTCGTGAAGATTAAGGGGTTCGGCACATTCAAGCTTATCGTGGTAAGCGAGCGCGAGAGTGTCAACGTGAACACCGGCGAGCGTTTCCAGATAGGCCGCCACAGCAAGGTGAGCTTCACGCCGGAAGCCTCGCTGAAAGAGCTGGTAAACCGCCCCTTCGCCCACTTTGAAGCCGTAGACCTCAACGACGAGACCGACGTGGCAGAACTCAACAGCGTGGACAACGGCATGGCGGAGGAAGCAGCCGAAGCCGAGGACGCACTCCCCGCAACGGAATGGGCCGAGGAAGCAAGCGCGGCAAACGAAGAACCGGCCGCCGCTGACGCGCAAGAGACAGGAAACGGCGAACCGGAAGAAGAGCCGACGGCAGAGAGCGAAGGCGAGACAGTACACGCCGGCAAGCCGTCCGAAGAAAAGGGCGAAGAAGATGCAAATGCAGAAGACGAAAACATCGTGAGCGTCAGCGTTGTACAAAACGATATTGAAGCTGAGCGCGAAAACTTGCAAGCACCTGCGCAAAAGGACGAGGACAAGGAGGAAACGGGCGCAGACAAGGAGAAAACGGACGAAGACGAGGAAGAAACGGACGAAGCAAGCGACATAAAGGTGAGTCCGCCCACCCCCATCAGCCGCGGCGAGCAAATCCCGGAGGAAGAAGTCCGCACCCCACGAAATACTGCCGCGCCCACCGCGCCACAAGGTGCAGAAACCGCCGCCGTGCCCAGCGCGACAGAGATCGCCGCACCCGCCGCCACAGAGAGCGCAGCGGAGACACCGCAGCAAGCTGCACCGCAACCGCAGCCCAACGCACCGCAAACGCAACCCGACACGCCGCAAACGCAGCCCAACGCAGCGCAAAACGGCACGCAGGGCGGCGCAAGCGACATACAAAGTCTGAATGCGGCGGGAGGAGGCGCGGTGAGCATCAGCTACACCGAGACGCCCCACCCCGCCGGCCACAACTGGTGGAAAACAGCCACACTCACCATCTGCGTGCTGATACTTATGACGCTGAGCTACTTCGCCGGCTACTTCCAGCTGCTCTGCCCCTGCACGTTCCTCGGGCGCGAAGTGCCGCCGCCCGCCCTGCCAAGCCTGCGGCACACAGCCCCCGCACCCGAAAGCCGCCCGGCCCCGGCACAGACGGCTACGCCACCCGCCAATCCTGCTGATAAGCCTGTACCCGCAGCCGGCACACCCGCTGCAAAAGACGCGAAAGGCAATGCTGCAGACGGCGCAAACGCGCCCGCACACGGGAGAGACGCGGGCGCAAGCGACAAGGCCGCAGCGGGAGCAGAAGGAGGCAAGTCCGCCCCCGCCGCCACCGCGGTCCCGTCGGCAGAAAAGGCCTTGCCGTGCACGCACAAAGTGAAGGCGGGCGACAACCTTTCGCGCCTCTCGCGCCGCTATTACGGCTCGGACAAGCACATTGACTTTATTATAAAAACCAACAAGCTGCGCGACGCGGACAACATTCCCCTCGGCTCCACGCTCACATTCCCGCCACTGCCGCAAAGCGAACGCTGACATGGAGACACCGCAGGAAATTTTGCAGGAAAACGCCGCCGGCGCTCAGGCCGCCGCAAGATATTTCGCCTACATAGCCTACGACGGCACGGCATACCACGGCTGGCAGATACAGCCCAATGCGGACAGCGTGCAGCAGCGCGTGAACGCCGCGCTCTCTACACTTCTCCGCGAAGAAGTGGCGGTGACGGGCGCGGGCCGCACGGATACAGGCGTGCATGCCGCAATGATGGCAGCACACTTTGACCATTCGCCCGGGCTTGACACCGAGTGGCTCTGCGCAAGGCTCAACCGCGTGCTTCCGCGCGACATTTCCGTCACGCGTATAGTACGGGTCAACCCCAAGGCGCACGCACGCTTTGATGCCACGGCACGCACCTACCACTACCATGTGTACACAAGGAAAGACCCGTTTCTGCGGCACTTCGCCGCACGCCTTGTCTACACGCCCGACTTCCGCCTGATGAACGAGACGGCACGGCTTCTGCTCGACACAAGCGACTTCACCAGCTTCAGCAAAGTACACACCGACACAAAGACCAACATCTGCCGCCTCACCCGCGCCGAGTGGGTGGAGGCCGCGCCCGGCCTGTGGCGTTTTGAGATAACTGCAGACCGTTTCCTCCGCAATATGGTACGCGCCGTCGTAGGCACGCTGCTCGATGTTGGGCGCGGGAAAATCACGCCAAAGGAGTTTAAAGACATAATCGACAGCCGCGACCGCTGCTCGGCCGGCGACTCCGTGCCCGCCAACGCGCTCTCGCTCGTCGACATCAAATACCCCGACTGGGTCTTCCGCTACTGACGCCACTCCGCCCGCACGCAACGGCAGGAAGCGGCGCACTGTCACCAACGGAAAGCAGCGCGCTTTCCGTACCGCCCGCACCTCTGCAGCCGGAAAAGCTTTCCGGGAAACAACGCCCGTACACCGCAAAATCCTAACATACCGAAGAAAGCCATGTGGCTATTGCTTTCCTTTCTCTCCGCCGCCCTGCTCGGCCTTTACGACGTATCGAAGAAGACCGCACTCAGGGACAACGCCGTACTCCCCATACTCCTGCTCAACACGCTCGCCTGCGCGCTCATCTTCGCCCCGTTGCTCGTGCCGTCCGGGCTTGGCCTTAGCCACGCCGTCCCCGGCGGAGACGCGAGAATGCACGGACTGGTGTTTCTGAAGTCGTGCATCGTCCTCTCCTCGTGGGTCTGCGGATACTACGCAATGAAGCACCTCCCGCTCACGATAGTGGGGCCGGTCAACGCCACGCGCCCCGTCATGACACTCATAGGCGCGCTGCTCATCTACGGCGAGCGGCTGAACGCGTGGCAATGGTGCGGCGTGACGCTGGCGGTGGTTTCGTTCTTCCTCCTCGGGCGCGGCGGGAAAAAAGAAGGAATCAGTTTTGCCCACAACCGCTGGATTTTCCTCCTTGTCCTTGCCGCCGTGCTCGGCGCGGCAAGCGGGCTCTACGACAAATACCTCCTCTCCTCCCCCGCCGTGGGCGGCGCGGGAGTCGACCGCCTTTTCGTGCAAGGATGGTACAATGTCTACCAAGCCGCAATGATGTCCGCGGCCGTGCTTTCCATCTGGTATCCCCAGCGCCGCCGCACGACGCCTTTCCAATGGCGGTGGAGCATACTGCTCATACCCGTCTTCCTCACGGCAGCAGACATGGCCTACTTCTACGCCCTCGCACAAGACGGCGCAATGATTTCGGTGGTGTCGATGGTAAGGCGCGGCAGCGTGCTCGTGTCCTTTCTCTTCGGCGCATTCCTCCTGCGCGAGCGCAACCTGAGGTCAAAAGCCATCGACCTGCTCCTCGTGCTGCTCGGGATGGTGTGCCTGTACATAGGCCGGTAAGTTTTCACGCAAAAACCGCAATGCGGCACAAACTCACCCCACGCCCGGACGGACGCAGACCGTGACGGCACACCCCCTGCCAGCGGGCGGAAAGGCGCAAAAACGCCCCGTCGCAAAGCCTCCGCACCGCGCAAACCCGCCGAAAGGCTTTGATTTTCCACGCTGTAAAGCTATCTTTGCATACCCGTATCAATCTTTCTTTTTTGTATGCAGCAAAAAATCATTATCCTTGATTTCGGCTCACAGACAACGCAGCTCATCGGGCGGCGCGTGCGCGAGCTGGACACATTTTGCGAGATACTCCCCTACAACAAGTTTCCGCACGGCGACGAGTCGGTCATCGGCGTGATACTCTCCGGCTCGCCGTACAGCGTATACGACCCCGAAGCCTTCAAGGTAGACCTTTCGCAGATTCGCGGCAAGTACCCCGTTCTCGGGATATGCTACGGAGCGCAGTATATGGCGCAAACCTACGGCGGAAAGGTCGAACCCGCCGGAAGCCGCGAGTACGGCCGCGCCAACCTTAGCTACATAGAAAAAGAAAACCCGCTCTTCGCCGGATTCACCGACAACTCGCAGGTATGGATGAGCCACGGCGACACCATCACCGCCCTGCCCGACGGCTTCCGCCGCATTGCCTCCACAGACAAGGTGCGCTTCGCCGCCTACCAGGCAGAGGGCGAGCAGCTCTGGGGCGTGCAGTTCCACCCGGAAGTGTTCCACTCGCTGCAAGGCACCGAGCTGCTGCGCAACTTCGTAGTAGGCGTCTGCGGCAGCCGTCAGGACTGGAGTCCCGACTCCTTTGTAGACACCACGGTGTCCGAGCTCCGCGCCCAGCTCGGCGAGGACAAAGTGATACTCGGGCTTTCCGGCGGCGTGGACAGCTCGGTAGCCGCCGTACTGCTGCACCGCGCCATCGGCGACAGGCTCACCTGCATCTTCGTCGACCACGGAATGCTGCGCAAAAACGAGTTCCGCGACGTGATGAACGACTACAAATGCCTCGGGCTTAACGTCGTGGGCGTGGACGCGTCGGAAAAGTTCTTCGCAGACCTTGCCGGCGTTACCGACCCCGAGCAAAAGCGCAAGATAATAGGCCGCGACTTCGTGGAAGTGTTCAACGCCGAGGCACGCAAGCAGACCGGCGCGAAATGGCTCGCCCAAGGCACCATTTACCCCGACCGCATAGAGTCGCTCAATATCACCGGCAAGGTGATAAAGAGCCACCACAACGTGGGCGGGCTTCCCAAAGAGATGAACCTCAGCCTCTGCGAACCGCTCAAATGGCTCTTCAAGGACGAAGTGCGCCGCGTGGGCCGCTCGCTGGGCATGCCCGAGCACCTCATCACGCGCCACCCGTTCCCCGGCCCGGGCCTCGCCGTCCGCATCCTCGGCGACATCACGCCGGAAAAGGTGCGCATCCTCCAAGACGCGGACGACATCTACATACGCGGCTTGCGCGACTACAAGGTAAAGCTCTCCGGCGAGGAGGCACGCCGCGTGCTCGCCGCCGGAGTACCCGCCGACATGCGGGACGGCGAGATAGAGGTAAGCCTCTACGACCAGATATGGCAGGCCGGCACCGTGCTTCTCTCCACCGTGCGCTCCGTCGGCGTAATGGGCGACGAACGCACCTACGAGCACCCCGTCGCGCTGCGTGCCGTCACTTCCACCGACGCCATGACGGCAGACTGGGCGCACCTGCCCTATGACTTTATGGCGAAGGTCTCCAACGACATCATCAACCACGTCAAGGGAGTGAACCGCGTATGCTACGACATCTCCTCAAAGCCGCCTTCAACGATAGAGTGGGAATAACGCCCGCTACACGGAAGACAGCATAGGGAGAACACCCGCAAAGACGGCTTCCCGCAGAACGGGGCTTCATCCCCCGCCCTGCGGGAAGCTTTTTCATAGACGGCGCAAAGCCGCCATACACCTTATTATATATGTCAAGGAAAAACTTTTCCGCCGACGGGAAACGCGCCACGGGAAAAGGACACTGCGGCAAGGCGAAAGACAACCGCCAAACGCAAGGCCGTCGCCGCCGAACCGGAGACCGGGAAAGCGGAGCGAGCCTTTGGGAAAACGGAACAGGCATTGGGGATAACGGGTCAGACATCTGGGAAAACGCCCCTGTCGCCGAAAAACTTGCGCCCGAGAGCGCGGACGGCAGAGAGACACGCCGCAAAGGCACGGGCGGCGGCCGCCTCCGCGAGTACGCCGACGACATACGCCAGGCGGTGGAGGTGATGTCGCGCGGCGGCGTGATAGTCTACCCCACCGACACGATATGGGGAATAGGCTGCGACGCCTGCAACCCCGAGGCCGTGCGCAAGGTGTACGAGATAAAGCGCCGCAGCGACGCGAAAGCCCTCATCACGCTGGTGGACTCCGTCGCAAAGGTGCAGTTTTACGTGCGCGAGATGCCCGACGTGGCGTGGGATCTTGTCGAACTGTCGACAGACCCGCTCACAGTCATCTACGACGGGGCGCGCAACCTCGCGCCCAACCTGCTCGCCGAAGACGGGAGCGCAGCCATCCGCGTCACGCGCGAAGAGTTCAGCCGCAACCTCTGCATGCGCATGCGCCGAGCCATAGTCTCCACGTCAGCCAACATAAGCGGCACGCCCGCCCCCAAGTGCTTCGCCGACATCTCCCCCGAGATACTCGAAGCCGTCGACTACGTCTGCACCTCGCGTCGCGAAGAGACGCACAACCCGCCCGCCTCCTCCATCGTCAAGCTCGGCACGGGCGGCGAGGTGCAAATAATACGCGGTCCCGGAGCTTCCGCGAAATAAGCCCCGCCTACAGAGAAGAAGAAAGACGAAAGCCACTTATATATGCCAGACACCATCACCCACCAGGGTGACTACCGCAGCCGTCCCATTCGCATCATCGCCGCATGGACGCAGCGCCACCTCAGCCCCAAACAGTTCATCATCCTCCTCAGCCTCCTCGTCGGAGTGGGCGCGGCGCTTGCCGCCCAAGCCCTGAAGCTGCTGATACACGAGATAGAGCACCTGCTCACCTCGCAGTTTGACGTGACACAAGCCAACTGGCTCTTTCTCGTCTACCCGGTCATAGGCATATACCTCACGGCACTGTTCATCAAATACATTGTAAGGGACGACATAGGCCACGGCGTGACGAAAATACTTTACGCCTTGTCGCGCCGCCAGGGACTGATAAAGGCACACAACTGCTGGACCAGCGTAGTGGCTTCGGCGCTTACCATCGGCTTCGGCGGGTCGGTGGGAGCGGAGTCTCCAATAGTGCTTACCGGCTCTGCGATAGGCAGCGACCTGGGAAGGGTGTTCCGTCTCGACCACAAGACGCTGATGCTGCTCATCGGCTGCGGCGCGTCGGGCGCTGTCGCGGGCATATTCAAGGCGCCGATAGCCGGACTGATGTTCACGCTCGAGGTGCTGATGGTAGACCTTACGATGGCCTCGCTGCTCCCCCTGCTCGTGAGCTGCCTTACCGCTACCTGCATCACCTACGCCCTTACCGGCACGCAGCCCATGTTTGCCTTCACGCTTACTGCCCCCTTTATGGTGAACCGCGTGCCGAGCGCCGTGCTGCTTGGCGTCTTCTGCGGCTTCATTTCCCTGTACTTCACGCGCGTGATGAACTGGTTCGAGCAGATTTTCGGGCGCATGCCGGGCATGTACACGCGCCTTGCCCTGGGCGGCACGGTCCTCGCCGTGCTCATCTACTGCTTCCCGCCGCTTTACGGCGAGGGATACAACACCATCTCCATCCTCCTCAGCGGCGAAAACGGCAAAGGCGCGGAGGCCGTGCTGAACAATTCGCTCTTCTACGGCCGTCCGGAAATGCTGCTTCCCTGTCTGGGGCTTATCCTGCTGCTTAAAGTCTTCGCCTCCACTGCCACCAACGGCGGCGGCGGCTGCGGCGGTACGTTTGCGCCGAGCCTTTTCCTTGGCTGCATCGGCGGCTTCGTTTTCTCCCGCGTATGGAACGACTACCTGCCCTTCGCCGTCAACGTGCCCGAGACCAACTACGCGCTCCTCGGCATGGCGGGCGTGATGAGCGGCGTCTTCCACGCTCCGCTTACGGGCGTATTCCTCATCGCCGAGCTCACGGGCGGCTACTCCCTTTTCCTGCCGCTGATGATAGTCTCCGTCTCCTCCTACCTCACCATCATAGCCTTCGAGCGGCACAGCATCTACGCCATGCGCCTTGCCCGCTCGGGAGAGCTGCTCACCCACCACAAGGACCGCTCCGTCATCACGCTCATGTCCCTTGACGCCATCATCGACAAAGAGCGCCCGCGCCTGCGCCCCGACATGTACCTCGGGCAGGTGGTGCAGACCGTCTCCGCCAGCAAGTCGCTGCATTTCGCCGTGCTGGACGCGAAAGGCGGGCTCTTGGGGGTGATAAACCTCAACAGCATCCGCAAGATAATTTTCCGCAGCGAACTCTACCGCATGTACCGCGCCGACCAGCTGATGCAGCAGCCCGAGCTCACGCTACGCACGGATGACGCGATGCAGGACGTGATGGACAAATTCCAGAAATGCAGCGCCGGCACGCTTCCCGTAGTGACGCCCGACGGGGTCTTCGCGGGCTTCGTTTCGCGCACGCGCCTCTTGGAGGCATACCGCCAGGTACTGAAAGACTTCTCCGAGGAGTGACCCCGCAGTCCGCTTTCCGGGCAAAACACAAAGCACAGCAAAGATGAAGAAAGAAGAACTCAGAATAGTGTATATGGGCACGCCGGACTTCGCGGTGGAGACCCTCGACAGCCTCGTACGGGGCGGCTACAACGTGGTGGGCGTGGTGACCATGCCCGACAAGCCCGTCGGCCGCCACCAGACGGAGCTTTCCGCCTCGCCCGTAAAGCAGTACGCCGTAGAGCACGGCCTGCCCGTGCTGCAGCCCGCCAAGCTGAAAGACCCCGGCTTTCTTGACGAACTGCGCGGCTTGCAGGCCGACCTGCAAATAGTGGTGGCCTTCCGCATGCTGCCCGAAGCGGTGTGGGCCATGCCGCGCCTCGGCACGTTCAACCTACACGCCGCCCTCCTGCCGCAGTACCGCGGCGCCGCGCCCATCAACTGGGCGGTGATCAACGGCGACCGCGAAACGGGCATAACCACCTTCTTCCTTGACAAGGACATCGACACGGGCGCGGTGATACAGCGCGTCCCCGTCCCCATCCTCGACACCGACAACGCGGGCGACGTGCACGACAAGCTCATGCATCTCGGCGCCACGCTCGTTTGCGAGACGGTGGACAACATACTCGCGGGCACGGTGCGCCCCATTCCTCAGAGCCAGCTCACCACAGAAGAGCCGCTTCGCCCCGCCCCGAAAATTTTCAAAGAGACGTGCCGCATCGACTGGTCGCTCGGCGTGAAGCGCGTGTACGACTTCGTCCGCGGCCTCTCGCCCTACCCCGCCGCGTGGACTGAGCTCGAGCACGGCGGCAAGGTCTCCGCGCTGAAGATATACCGCGCCACGAAAGAGATTTGCGACAGCGCCGCCCAACATCCCGCCGGCACCGTGCTGAGCGACGGAAAGACATGGCTCAAAGTGGCGCTTGCGGACGGCTACCTGCACCTCGAGACGCTGCAGCTCGCGGGAAAGAAACGCATGGAAACGACCGACTTCCTGCGGGGCTTCCACCTCGACGGCAGCGAACGCTGCCTCTGACAGTTTCCCCCCAACCCCCAAAGCACAAGCCCTATGTCAAACCTTTCCGAACTTTACAAAGTCTCCGACTACCTGAGAGAGAAAATCCCGTCAGGGCTGGAGCAGATAAAAGACGACATTGCGAAAGCCGAGGAAGAGATTATAAAGAAAGAGATTCTGCCTCGTCTGCGCGATATTGTAGGCGACGCGCTCCACGAGGTGCGCGACGAGCTTGTGCTTGTGGTGGACTACAAGCCCGGGCAGCCCGTCAGCCTCCACCTCTCCCACGAGTCGGGCATCGTGGAAAGCCTTACGGACGCGAAAGAGATTGTGCTTGACGAGGAAGTCGAACACACGACGCGCCAGAGCAGCGACTGCAAAATCACGCGGCAAAACTTCTACGACCTGACAGTAGCTTTCCCGGACGGCACTACGGTATCCGAGCCGAAAGCCATAGACACCTTCCAAAAGGCGATAGAGAAAATAGGCGTCGCCCGCGTGCGCAAAGCCGTACTCGACCACGACATACGCCTCAGCCGCGTGCCGCTCATTTCCAACCGCCGCGACGACAAGTACGGCCCCGCGCAACGCGATCTCGGGGACGGACTGTACCTCATCTGCCACGGGTCCAACATCAGCAAGAAACGGGTGCTCGACACGCTTTCCCGCAAGCTCGGTCTCGGGCTTGCCGTTCAAGCCCCCAAAACAAGGAGCGCGGAGGACGAAACCGAAGACACTACGCCCACGGAAAAGCCCGCAGCGTATGCCGACCCGGTCGAAGCTCACTCACCCGCTGACACCGTAGCAGAAACGTCTCCGAGCGCATCTCGCAAAAAGCCATCGCCCGCACGCGCTGGCTACTTCCTTTCCGTAAAATTCCCCGACGGGACGGTCATCTCCGAGCCCATAGCCCGCGAAACGCTGACGAAAGCGGTAGAGAAAATAGGCGTGGAACGCGTGCGCCAGGCTTCATGGGAACACGGCATAGGATTTGTGGGCATCCCCCTTGTTTCCGAAAAACGCAGCACAAAGTACAAGAAAGACCATCAACCCATTGGCAACGGACTGTACCTCATCACCAAATCCAACAATATAGAGAAGGGGCGCGTCCTCAAAAAGCTTTCCGATGCCCTCGGTCTCGGGCTCACCGTGACAGTGGAGAAGAGAGGCGAATAAAGGAGAAACACCTCCCAAGCCCTGGGCAAACACCGCCTATCAATATCCCAGCCGCTGCAGCGTGGCTTCGGCATCGGGTACAGTGGCGGGGGCTTGGGAGTTGTCGTACGTACGGCCTGGACGCAGAGGGTTGGGCAAGGCGGCATTGCAGCGGTATCCGTGCGCAATGAGATAGGAAAGCGTCAGGTCGGCACGGTTTGTGAAAAGTCCGTCCAGCCGCACCGCCGAAGAGTCAGTCTCCGCAAAAAGCGTGTGCGCGGTAGGCGGCATGGCCACGCTCAGCTCTGCGTCATACTCCGTTTTTTCAGCCTTTTCCCCGCGCCCCGTGTAAAAGTCCATCTGCGCTTCCGTGTCGAAAGTGTACGGGTGGTTAAGCATCCCCGCGCGGCGTACGAGCGCAGCCTGCCACGGAGCGTCCAGCTCGGCATAGTTGTTGGGTTCGCCCGCAATGGAAGGCCCCATAATGTGCGCCCCTTTCTCCAATGCATCCTTTACGAGCGCGGCATAGCCCTCCTGCGTGTCATACTGCGCCGCCGCGTCGCTTCCGCTCCGCCAAAGCAGGCAGCACATCGGCACTTTTCCCCTGAACACCTCAAAGGCTCTTTGCAGCGCGTCCTTTGAAAAGGTCTGCAACACCACCCGTCCGCCGCTATTCCCCACATTCACGCGCCCGTCCTTGTAAAACGGCGCGTCAGCAGCGGGCGCAGTCACGATGTTCCAGCCCTCCTGCGCGAGGAGGTTGTACACCCTCACCTCCATGTCGCCCGGATTTACCTCCGGCTTCTTGAATTCTATGTAAAGTCCCGGGCGGTGTCCCGTGTCCTGAGGGTCGGCCGTGTAGGCATTGGCAAAGTCGTACTCCACAAAGTCCATATAGCTCCGCGCGAAAGCATACGACACGCCGGCTTCGTCGCACTTCGCCGTGCTTTTCTCCGCCGCGTAAATCTCGGCAAGCGACATTCCTCTGTATTTCTCCTTCACTTTGTAGGGCAAAACGCGCTCTCCGTCCGCGCCGCGCCGCAACATCCGCCCCGTGGCATACGCCATCTGGTCCTGCAAGGCAGACACATAGAGATGCGTGCCGCCCTGCGCGGCGAAAGACGCCCGCGCTTGCCCGGGGCAAGCCGCGTTGAACCACGCGCCCGCGTCGAGCGCGAGCAGCTCGTGATAGTAGTAGGACGCAGTGCGGTACGGCACAAAGTCCGCCTCGTCCCGCCGGAGCTGCGCCTCTATGTCCTCTTCCGTGAAAAGCTGCGAGCCGTCCTCTCCTACAAAGCTGCGGTAGAAATCGCGCCGCGTGCCCGGCATCTCCCCGCCGTACACTGCGTCGATGTCCGTAGTGCGGCGCAGACTCTCGTCATGGTTGGCAAGCAGCACGCCGTCCTTTGACGACTGCAAGTCGCTTTCCAGATAGTCCGCCCCCATCTCGCGTGCCCAGCGCCAAGCCGCCTCCGTCTCCTCAGGTGCCCAATATGTCGTGCCGCGGTGCGCCACCACGGCATAGAGCGGCACAAGGTCGCGCACGGAGGCCATCTCGTCCGAAATCCGCACACCGGCGGTCTGTCCCCCGCCCTCCTGCGCCGTTTCCTGCACGTCTGCGCACGAACAGAATGCCCCGCAAGCGGCAAAAGCGACAGCGAGGGAAAAAACAGTAGATCTCTTCATCGTGAAAAATCTTTTCAGTACGGACAACAAACCGCCCGTACGCGCCCAGCATATTCTCAAGCCGGGGCAATCGCGGCGCAAACTTGCGAAAAACGCACGCCACGGCAAAGGGAAAAGACACAAAACATCGGCTTCGGGATGGCGACGCACAAATCAGAATCAGACATCGGGCGGGAAGCCGTTTTCACCCAATCGAACCCATGGGACTGGGGGAAAGCCGCAATTCCGTAACGCTAAATAGTATTAAAGGCGATTTGGGAAACGGCGTAAAATGTATTATCTTTGTGTAGAGAAAAGAGAGGATACGCCCCCCGCGTTCCTCTCTCTTTCGTTATACTGACAATCAAGCACTTACACGGCCGGGAAATGTACATGTAGCCGCTCCGGGGTGTACATCCCGGAGCTACAGCCCCCATCCCCGTCGCTACCGGGCCGGTCTTTGCCGCTGCAAAGTCCCTTTCAGCAGTTTGGAAGCCCATCCGGCGGGTTAATTATTCACAATCTTTCTCATCGGATGTTAATGCGCGGCGGGGCAAAAAGGATGCCTTTCGACACCTTTCCCAGTTCCTTCCCAAGACAAACAGACACCGCCACAGGAAATACGCAGCCACCTCCCAAAGCCCGGAAAAACGTTTTTTCAAACGCAGAAACAATAAAACATCATACGCCAGAAATCAGACGCGCGACAGAGACAAACAACGCTGCAAAGCACTCCGCCGCTGCACAATCCAGCCGCGCCGGACGAAAAAAGCAGACAAAAAGACACGCAAACGGGCAGAAATCGCTATTTTTGCGGATATGGACATCTCACGCCTGACACACACCATAGGACACACGGCTCGCTGCGCCGCAGCCGTGCTTGCCATCGCCATACTCGCGCCGCAAAACGCAGAGGCACGCAAGAAAGACAAGAAAGACACCACAGTAGAGGCCGTAGGCACGACACAGCCCGACGAGCTGGCCGTCAAGCCGCACGGCGAAAACCGCATGGAGCACGCCGCAGCCGTTTTCCTCGAAGCCCCCTCCCACGCCCGCATCAACTCGCGCTACCGCGAGGGCATCGACGTATCCCACTACCAGGGCAACATCAACTGGGACGCGGTGGCGGAAGGCACGCCCATCTCCTACGTCTACCTCAAAGCCACGGAGGGAGAGTCGCTCGTCGACGACACCTACGAGCGCAACATCGCGGAAGCAAGGCGCGTGGGCTTGAGCGTGGGGAGCTACCATTTCTACCGCCCCAACGTGCAGTGGGAAAAGCAGTTTGACAACATGACCTCCGTGGTGCGCAAAGAAGACCAGGACCTCGTCCCCATCATCGACATCGAGCACCGCGGCTCGGTAAGCGAAGAGACCTTCATCGCCGACCTCCGCGCCTTCGTCGAGCAAGTCACCGCCTACTACGGCAAGAAGCCGCTTCTCTACACCTACCACAATTTCTACAACCGCTATCTCCTTGGCGCATTCAAAGACTATCACTTCATGATAGCCCGCTACCGGAGCGACTCCCCCACGCTCGACGACGGCAAGGACTACATCATGTGGCAGTACACCTCCACCGGCTCCGTTCCGGGCATACGCGGGCACGTGGACCGCAGCAAGATAATGGGCGAATACTCCCTCCGTCAAGTGATGATGTGACACCGGCCGAAAGGCCCCGACGCAGCCCGCACGCACCGGCGCGGGCAAGAGGGACATGGAAAAGAAAATTCTTTATATCATCAACCCCATCTCCGGTACACGCGGCAAAGACGGCGTGGCCAGCCTTGTCACGCGCCTTGCCGACCGCACGCGCTACGGCATAGAGATACTGCACACGCAATATGCCGGGCATGCCGCTGAGCTCACCCGCAAGGCCGTAGCGTGCGGCGTTGACATCGTGGTGGCAGTGGGCGGAGACGGGACGGTCAACGAGGTGGCAGGGGCGCTCGCCAACACCCCGGCAGCCCTCGGCATAGTGCCCTGCGGCTCCGGCAACGGCCTGGCCCGCCATCTGTGCATCCCGATGGACGCCGCCCGTGCCGTGCAGATCATCAACAACGGGGAAATACACACGCTCGACTACGGCACCATCAACGACCGACCCTTTTTCTGCACCTGCGGCGTAGGCTTCGACGCCTTCGTCAGCCAAAAGTTTGCCGAATCGGGCAAACGCGGCCTCCTCACCTACGTGGAGAACGCCCTGCGCGAGGGTCTGCGCTACAAGCCCCAGACCTACGAGATAGAAGACTCGGCAGGGCGGCTCAGCTGCCGCGCCTTCCTCATCGCCTGCGCCAATGCCTCGCAGTACGGCAACGACGCGCTCATCGCGCCGCACGCCAGCATGAAGGACGGGCTGCTTGACGTGGTGGTGATGTCGCCGTTCAACGCCATAGACGCGCCGCAAGTGGCACTGCAGCTCTTCAACGGCACGCTGCCCGCCAACAGCCACGTGCGCACATTCAAGACCGACACGCTGCGCATACACCGCGACGGAGCGGGCGCGGCGCACTGCGACGGAGAGCCGTTCCTCACGGGCGACGTGATAGAGGTAAAGCTCCACCACAAGGCTTTCAACGTGGTGGTAAACCCCGACGCGGCTGCCATCAAGCGCGAGGGTGCGGGAAAGCCCCTGCTACAGCTTCTGCCGGAGTTTTTCGACGAATGGAGACAGCTTCCCGAGACACTCATCGCCAAGACGGGAAGCGACATCATGAAGGTCAACCGCACGCTCTTCGGCAAGCTGAAGCGCAAGGGCTGACACACGGGCGCAGACCGCACACGGCCGGCGCAGAAGCCGCAAAAGCGAAATGGACGCAAACACCAAGCCACACAAGATAGAACTGCTTGCCCCGGCGCGGGACGCACAATGCGCGCGCGAGGCAATACTCCACGGGGCGGACGCCGTATACATCGGCGGTCCCGGCTTCGGCGCGCGTGCAGCGGCGGGCAACGCCGTGGACGACATCGCCGCCCTGTGCGACTTCGCGCACGTCTTCGGCGCGAAAGTATACGTCACGCTCAACACGATACTCTACGACTCCGAGCTGAAAGAGGCAGAGGACATGGTGTGGCAGCTTTACAGAGCCGGCGCGGACGCGCTGATTGTGCAGGACCTCGCGCTGCTCGAGATGGACCTCCCGCCCATTGCGCTGCACGCCTCGACGCAGATGGACAACCGCACGCCCGAAAAAGCGCAGTGGCTGGAGGCGGCGGGCTTCAGCCAGATTGTGCTGGCTCGCGAAACCTCGCTTGAAGACACGCGACGCATCAGCCAAGCCGTGCGCGTTCCGCTCGAGGCTTTTGTCCACGGCGCGCTGTGCGTAAGCTACAGCGGCCGCTGCTACGCCTCCGAGTACTGCTTTTCGCGCTCGGCCAACCGCGGCCGCTGCGCGCAGTTTTGCCGCCTCGCCTTTGACCTCATAGACAGCGACGGGCGGGTCTGGCAAAGCGACCGCCATCTGCTTTCCCTGCGCGACATGAACCGCACCGCCTCCCTCGAGGAGATGATGGACGCGGGCGTGCGCTCCTTCAAGATAGAGGGAAGACTGAAAGACAGCGACTACGTGAAGAACGTCACGGCGTGGTACCGCGCGGAGATAGACAAGGTCATAGCACGCCGCCCGGAAAACTACGCGCGGGCATCATACGGGAAGACGCAACTGAAATTCGTCCCCAACCCCGCACGGAGCTTCAACCGCGGCTTTACGGACTATTTCCTGCGCGGCACTTGCGAAGCCTCGCCCATACACTCCTTTGACACGCCGAAAGCCACGGGGGCTTATATCGGCACGGCGGGACGCGTGACACGACGCTCGCTTGTGCTGCGTCCCGCGAAAGGCTGCCCCTCGCCCATAGTGGCTGGGGACGGGCTATGCTTCACCGACACGGAGGGAAAGCTGAAGGGCTTCCGCGTCAACAAGGTGGAGGGCGGCGAATTATTCCCAGCCACGATGCCGCGCATAACGCCGGGCGCAAAGCTCTACCGCAACCTCGACCACGCTTTCTCCCAGCTTCTCGCAAAGCCCACCGCGACACGCACGCTTGCCGCGGACATCACACTGCGCGAAACGCCGCAAGGCTACTCTCTGGAAATGGCCGACGAAAGCGGTGCCGCCACCGCGGTCCACTTCCCCTGTCCGCACGAAAACGCACGCACGCCGCAGCGCGAAACCATGGCACGCCAGCTCGCAAAGCTCGGCGGCACGGTCTTCGCGCCGCGCCACATCGCCGTAGAGACCGAGGGCGAACGCTTTATCCCCTCGTCCACGCTCGCCGAATGGCGGCGCGAGCTTGCGGAAAAGCATCTCCGCACGCACCGCCTGAGCTACCATAGCGAAAGCGCCGCGCCGCGCGACGGGAAGAAACTGGACGAAGCGGCCGTACAAGCGGCGGACTTTACCTCCAATGTGTCAAACGCCCTTGCGCGTCGTTTTTACACAAGACACGGAGCGGCTTCGCCCGCCCCGGCTTTCGAGCTGCGGCAGCCGGACGGCGACGCGGCGCTGATGACCTGCCGCCACTGCATACGCCGCGCCTTGGGCTGCTGCCTGAAAACGGAAGACGGGAAAAAGCTCCCCAGGCAGCTCGCGCTGCGCCTTGGCGACGGACGGATGTTTCCGCTCCGCTTCGACTGCAAGCGCTGCGAAATGCTGGTGATGCGCCCGGAAGAAACGTCCAAGACACGCACCGCACATCACTGACCAAGCCATGAACACACGCAGCAAAGCCCCCATTCTCCTGCTATTTGCCCTTCCGCTGCTCGCCGCCCTTTTTGCGTCCTGCCATTACAGCCACGCGGGCGAAGAGGACCGTTGGGCCAGTGCGGAAGGGGGACTCGACAGCGTGGACTTCTACATCGCCCACCACTACTGGACGGGATACAATTTCCAGACAACCGACTCTCTGCGGCTGCTCACCGTACCGCCGCTCACTGCGCAGCCCGACTTCGGCGACGTGCCGCAGGACACGCTGACCGTGCGGCGGGGCGACCGCCTCGTGGTAGCACGCGTGGCCTACGTACCGGCCGACAGCGTGGACACGGTATGGGTGAAGGTGGCACGCGACCAGTTTACGCAAGGCTGGACGCACGAGACCGACCTGCTCAAAGCCACCGTCCCCGACGACCCCATATCGCGGCTCATCCACCGTTTCTCCGACCGCCGCTCCTTCCTTGCCCTGAGCGTACTTGCCGCCGCCGTGGCACTGTGGCTCGTGCAGACCATCCGCCGCAAGCGATTCCGCATCGTGCATTTCCGCGACATACGAAGTTTCTACCCTACCCTGCTCTGCCTCTGCGTAAGCGCCTCCGCCACGCTGTACGGCAGCATCCAGCATTTCGTGCCGGAGACGTGGGTAGAGTACTATTTCCACCCCACGCTCAACCCGCTCGACCCCACGCTTCCGCCTATACTTGCCCTCTTCGTGGCTTCGGTGTGGATTATCCTTATTGCCGCAGCCGCCGTCGTGGAGGAAATAAGGCGGCAGCCCGACATAGGCGACACGCTCTCCTACGTCGCTTCGCTCGGCGGCGTGTGCATGGTGGTATACCTGCTTTTCACGCAGACCACACCTATATATATAGGATACGTCCTCTTGCCCGCTTACTGGATTTTCGCCATACGGCAATACCTGCGCCATCAGCCCTCTCACCTGCTCTGCGGCGTGTGCAACCATCCCATACCGGGAAAAGGGCGGTGCCCGCACTGCGGCGCGATAAACAAGTGACAGGGACACAGCGTGCGGCATTCCGCAAATTCGGCAAACACGCCGTCCAGACCGGGAAAGCAACGCCCCGGCATACGGCGTGGCATCAAAGGCCGGAGAAACAAGCCCCGAAGAACATATATATGAAACGCAGACTCAGGAATACGCTATTTTTCCTGCTTCTCCCCCTCTGCCTCCCCTCCTCCGCCGACGACGGGGCGCGGCTCGCCGGAAAGGTCCTGCTTTGGCTGACCACGGCGCAAGGGGACAGCATTTTGTCGCACTGCACGGCAGAAGTGCGGGCGCAGATGCCCGCCGCTACGCTCAACGCCCTATGGCAGCAAGTGCAGCTACAGACCGGCACGCTGGAGAGACGCGGGCAGTGGCGGCATACCACAAAGGACGGCTACGACATACATTCCGTGACGCTCGCCTCGGCAAGCACCGCACTCGACTTCAACATTGCCGTCGACAGCGAGAACCGCATTGCTGGATTCACGTTTACCCCTGCCGCAAGCGTGCCGCAGGACAACGCCGAGGAGACAACAGACACGGACGCGGCAGACGGGGCTTGGACGGAACGCGAAGTGACCATCGAGAACGGCGCGGTACGCCTGCCCGGTACGCTTACTCTGCCGCGCGAATGGTCGGCGGGAAAGCGGGCGGTAGTGGTGATGGCAGCGGGCAGCGGTCCTTGCGACCGCGACGAGACAACGGGCCCCAACAAGCCGTTCCGCGACATTGCGCACCAGCTCGCCGCAAAGGGGATAGCCTCCCTGCGCTACGACAAGCGCACGGCGGTGTACGGCGCACGCACGGCGGAAGTGAGCGGAGGGAAACTGGATTTTGACACCGAGGTAGCGGACGATGCGGCAAAAGCCCTCTCGGTTGCCGCCCAAATCCCCGAAATGCGCAAAGGGAAAGTATTTCTCCTGGGGCACAGCCTTGGCGCCGCGCTCGCCCCGCGCATAGTGGAGAAAGCCGAAAAGGCAAAGGCGCGCCCCGCCGGCGTGATAATGCTCGCCGCACCGGCCCGGCCGCTTGCCGAACTGATGGCCGAGCAGCTGCGTTATGTCGTTTCGCTCAACGGCCTTAGCCCAAAGCTTGCAGCCGCGCAGACCGACACACTGTACGCACGCGCAATGGCAGCTCTGCCAGCAGAGTACCGGGAAGAAGCAATATCCTACCGCCCGGCGGCGGCCGCCGCGAAACTGAACCGTTGCCCGCTGCTCTTCATCCAAGGCGGCAACGACTACCAAGTGACGCAAAAAGACTATGACCTGTGGATGGACGCGGTGGAAGCCGACAAGGAGGAGGCCGTATTCCGTTTCCTCCCCTCGCTCGACCATCTCCTGCGCCCGCAGACGCGAATGGCCATACCCGCCGACTACACGAAAAAAGGAAAAGTGGACACCGCCGCCACAGACGAAATAGCCGATTTCGTACAAAGACACGCACAATAGCATACAACCCATACAAAGCAAGCACAAGAATGCTCCACCACATCGTAATGTTCAAGTTCCGCGACGACGTGCCCGAAGACACGCGCCGCACCGCCCGCGAGGCTTTCAAGAGCGGCATTGAGGCACTGCCCGCCGCCATTCCCTTCATACGCAGCGTACACGTGGGCTTCAACGCCAACCCCGCAGAGACGTGGGACATCTGCCTCACCTCTACTTTCGACACCTTGGAGGAGGCAAAGGCCTACGGCGCGCACCCCGCCCACAAGGCTGTGGCCGTCGAGCTCATGAAGCACATCGCCGGACGTGCCTGCACCGATTTCTACGACTAAGCGAAAAGAAATTCGACTCCCCTGCCGAAAGCCTGTGCGACCGCCGCAATAAAGCGGGGATGCCGCCGTTTATGTAATTAGAAACGACTAACTTTGTCTTCCGCAAAATCCCGCGCCCGCCGCACAAGGGCGCGGCTTACCGGAAGACCTTATTTCGCACAACCAATGAAAGGCATCGTATTGGCAGGAGGCAGCGGCACGCGCCTCTACCCCATCACAAAAGGCATAAGCAAGCAGCTCATCCCCATTTTCGACAAGCCGATGGTGTATTACCCCATTTCCGTGCTGATGCTCGCGGGGATAAGGGAGATACTCATAATTTCCACGCCGCAGGACCTGCCCGGCTTCCGCCGCCTCCTTGGCGACGGCTCCGACTACGGCGTGCACTTTGAGTACGCCGAGCAGCCCTCGCCCGACGGACTAGCTCAGGCTTTCATCATAGGCGAGGAGTTTGTCGGCAAAGACAGCGTCTGCCTCGTTCTGGGAGACAACATTTTCCACGGAAGCAACTTCCGCACAATGCTGCGCAACGCGGTAAAGACGGCAGAGACGGACGGACTCGCCACAGTCTTCGGCTACCGCGTGAACGACCCCGAACGCTACGGCGTAGTGGAGTTTGACAAAAGCGGCAAGTGCGTAAGCATCGAAGAGAAACCCGCGCAGCCCAAGTCCAACTACGCCGTCGTGGGCCTTTACTTCTATCCCAACTCCGTACTCGAAATAGCGAAGGACATAAAGCCCTCGGCACGCGGCGAACTGGAAATAACCTCGGTAAACCAGGAATACCTGCACCGCGGCGAACTTATGGTGCAGACGCTCGGCTCCGGCTTTGCATGGCTCGACACGGGCACGCACGACAGCCTGAGCGAGGCATCGACGTTCATCGAAGTGATAGAGAAACGCACGGGGCTGAAAGTGGGCTGCCTCGAAGCCATCGCCCTGCAGCAGGGATGGATTACGGCGGAAAAGATACGCCAGCTTGCCGAGCCCATGCGGAAGAACGAGTACGGGCAATATTTGATCAAGCAAGCCGAAAGAGCCGAAAAGAAAAATTGACACGACCCAAACGAGCGGGCTGCGGCCCCATTACGCCCGCCGCGCCCCGCAAGAGCCGGCTGAAAGACACCGCGCTAAGGGCGTTCGGCGCAATTGTCCTGCTGTGGCTGCAAGCCATGGCGGGCTTTGCGTATGTAGGGGCAAAGGCGGCTGAAACGGGCGGCGGTCTGCTTCCCGCCGAATTTTCCCGCGTGCGGAGCCTGTCCGAAATAGCCTCCGGCAACCACATTCTCATAGGAGCGTGCGATGCAGGAAGCGGCCAGCTCTACCTCCTTTCCTGCGCGGCATACACGAAAAAGTCCGGCAAGAAACTCACCGCGTACCTGCACCGCGCGGGCGCGGAGGAAAAATTCACTCCCAGCGCGTCCGCCGTACTTTGGCAAATAAGCCGCGACGCGGAAACGGGCGAAGTCGCCCTGCTTGCACCCGACAGTGCGAAATACCTTAGCCGCGAAGGGGACTCAAACACCGCCCTGACCCTCAAAGCCGCCGACACAGCGGACGGGACGCGATGGGGTATCGGCGAAAACGCGGACGGCACATTCGTGCTGTACGCCCCGGGCAGCTCGCCCCAACAGACTGGCTCGCGCCGCCTTGCCTTAGACGCCTCGGGCACGCCCGCCGTCTTCGCGCACTATGCGGGAATAGGCTATGCCTACGAGCTGTACATTTACAAAAGGAGCGGAGAAGCGGGCGGAACCACGCCTGACGCGCCCCCTGCCGACGGGACAACCGTGAGTCTGCGCGACGCCAACTCTGCCCTGCTCCCCGGCGGCACGTCCTGCGACATCACCGCGCTGCACCTCAGCGACGGCACGCTCGCGCCGACACCATCACTCGCCGTATGGCGGACGGAATGCGGGGAGGACGGGACATTTGTCCTCAAAGACACGCTTTCGGGGCTGTATCTTGGAGAGAATCTCGAAAACTCCGCCATGCCCCAACGCTGGGCCGTAACCGACGGGCACGTCGCCACGGCTGGGGACATGCCGCATCTGCTCTGCCACGACCGTACAAGCGGAAAATGGCTTCTTTGCGCCTTAGGCTCTACCCTGCCGCAAAACACGTATGCCGCGACCGTAGCAGCGGTGAAGCCGCAGCCCACCCTGCACACAGACGAAGCAGGCGTGACGACACTTGAAGGCGGATGGAGCGGCGAGGCGTTGTCGTCAGCCGATTTGTCCTCCACGCTTTGCCTCGACCTCACGCGTCTCGCCCTCCCGCTTGACGCGGGGACGCTTGCGGGACTGTCCGAGGACGCAAATACGCCAATATTCGTGTCCGCAAGCCAAGCCACTTACACGCCCGCCGGCTGGCGGTTTGTCGTACTGTGCGGCGCGGAAGCCAACACCCTGCGGGACGACACGCGCCTCAACGACCGCATCCCCTTCCACACCGACCGACCCGTCACATTCTCCAGCGCGGAAATGAGCTATTCCCGGGATTTGGGCAACGGACTTCTTTGGCAGACGCTTTGCCTTCCTTTCCCGTGCAAAATTCCCGACGGACTCTACGCGGCGGAAGTGTACGCTGATGCTGCCGCAACGCTTTCCGCCACCGCCGCAAACACCATCGAGGCGGGAAAAGCGTACCTCATACGCCGCAGAAGCGCAGAGTCGCCCACGGAGTTTACTTTCACCTCCACGCCCGGGACGCAAATGCCCGCAGCGCCCGCCGCCGCACACTCCAGCGACACGCTGCAAGGCACGATGAAGCCGCTCACGGTGTCGGCGGACGGAGGAAAAAACTATATGCTGCGCTCGGCGGAAAACACATTCAGACACGCTGCGGCGGGAAGCCGGCTCGCGCCATTCCGCGCCTTGCTCCGCCTCCCGGCCGACACGGGCGCAGCTACGCTAAGTCTGCCCGCGCTGCCAACACAAAACTGATTAGAACACAAAAGAACCTCCCGTTATGGTCATTGCAGTAGATTTTGACGGCACAATCGTCGAACACAGATACCCGGAGATAGGCAAAGAACTGCCTTTCGCCACGTCCACACTTAGACAACTTATAGAAGACGGCCACAAGCTCATACTGTGGAGCGTGCGCGAAGGCGACCTGCTCGCCGATGCCGTGAAATGGTGCGAGGAGCGCGGCGTGCGCTTCTACGCCGTCAACGCCGACATCGACGAAGACGCCGCCGACCATCAGGGGACGGCGCACTTCAGCCGCAAAATCAAGGCCAACCTCTTTATAGACGACCGCAATCTCGGCGGGCTGCCCGACTGGGGGTCGATTTACCAGATGATACGCCACAGAGAGACTTCCGAGCAGTTCTACACCCGTCTGTTCAGCGACACGGAAGAGAAACCGCGCAAAAAGTCCTGGTGGAGAAGGTAAACGGACGGTCTGCAAGAAAAAGGATAAGCAAAAAGAAGAGAAAAGAAAGCAATGAAAATACTCAACGCAATACAGATAAAGGAACTTGACGCGGCTACGCTGCAAGAGCAAGGCGTGGCAGAGGTAGACCTTATGGAACGCGCCGCCGCGCAATGCACCAGCTTTCTCATCACCAGCTACCCCGACCGCGAGCGACCCGTGGTGGTGTTCTGCGGACCGGGCAACAACGGCGGAGACGGACTTGCCATCTCGCGCCAGCTGCTTCTTCACGGCTACCAGAACGTGCACACGTTTCTCTTCAACACGAGCGGCACGCTGAGCCAAGCCTGCGCCGAAAACGCCGAACGTCTCCGCGACGTGTGTGCCGCCGACGCGTTTTTCGAAATCACCTCCCAGTTTGAAGCTCCCGAATGCACCGAGCGGACGCTCATAGTGGACGCGCTCTTCGGCACGGGGCTGAACAAACCGCTCAACGGCGGCTTCGCCGCGCTCGCCCAGTTTATCAACAGCACGGGGGCGGAAGTGGTGTCGATAGACATCCCCTCCGGCCTGATGTGCGAAGACAACAGCAGCAACATCGCCTCTTCAATCGTGCGGGCGGCGCATACGCTCACTTTCCACGCGCCGAAACTCGCTTTCCTGCTTGCCGACAGCGCGGCATACGCCGGACAAGTGCACCTGCTCGACATAGGTTTGTCCGCAGAAAAAACCGCGTCGCTCTCCTCCCCCTTCTCTATGACCGAAAGCGAGGAGATACGCCCGCTACTCCGTCCCCGCCCCGCTTTTGGGCACAAGGGTACATTCGGCCACGCCCTGCTTGTAGCGGGCAGCCGCGGCATGGCGGGCGCGGCAGTGCTTGCAGCAAGAGCCTGCCTGCGCGGCGGTACGGGAAAGGTGACAGTACACACCGCCGGCTGCAACTCTGACATCATGCAAAGCGCAGTCCCCTGCGCCGTGATGCACGCCGACGCCGACAACGACATGGTCACCACCGCACTCCCCGCCGTTGCCTACGACAGCATCGGAGCGGGGCCCGGCCTCGGACAGGACAAGCGCACCGCACACGCGCTTATGGACCTGCTGCGCCAAGCCTCCGCACCGCTCGTGCTTGACGCTGACGCACTAAACATACTCGCCTCGCAACGCGGCTGGCTCTCCCAAGTGCCGCCAAAGTCCGTCCTCACGCCCCATCCGGCAGAGATGCGCCGCCTCAGCCCCTGCAACGAAAGCTCATACTGCCTGCTGCACGAGGCTATGGCAACCGCCCGCAACCACCGCGTATATGTAGTGCTGAAAGGACATTTCACGGCAATATGCACGCCCGAGGGCGCAGTGCATTTCAACCCGACAGGCAACGCGGGCATGGCTACCGCCGGAAGCGGCGACGTGCTGACCGGCCTGCTCACGGCACTGCTTGCGCAAGGCTACGCGCCGCTTGACGCGTGCCGCCTCGGCGTTTTCATCCACGGGCTCGCGGGCGACCTCGCCGCAGCCGACCTCACCGAGGACTGCCTCACGGCGGAGGACATCATAGCCTACCTCCCCAAAGCATTCAAGAAGCTGAGATAAACCGCGGCACCCGAGCTTGCAGTTCAGGGCATCTATACGCTATACCGCTTTGCAATACCGCGAAGCAGTACGGCAAAGCGGCCAAAAGCCGCGAAAAACATCTGCCCGAATCCTTCATCGTAAAGGATTCGGGCTTTGTTTTATTCAGAACAAGCACACACGGGAAATGAGCCTCCACTTACGGAGATTGCCAAAACGCGGCTGGCTAAAAAGGCATACTGCATTTTGGCGCGAGATACCTTATATTCCCCGGGGACGGCGTTTCACTACCAACACAGAGGGTATGCGCCACTTGCCCAACGCTTGAAAAGCCCACTTCTTCGGACAAAGAAAAGGAGGAAAACGTGCTTGCGTTTCCCTCCTTTCTCATTTCTATTGATAATCGCCGATTTGCAAGGTCGCTATAGGCAAAGCTTCGCCGATATGCGCAGGCACTCTTTGTGCGCTGAGGCACTTTTATGTGTGCAAACGGTATTTATTCGCTATGCAAGCGGCATATACAAACCGCATCCTTGTCATTTCTTCTTTGCAGCGTCTTTCTTCGCGTCGCCGAGCTCGACGGCGAAGGACTTGTTAAGCCCGCTCTGCGTTTTTGCCCTAATCCAAAGCACACGGTCGGTGCTGAGATTTGCTGCTTTGACCGCCTCCTCAAAGTCGGTGTTGGTGCGCATCTCGCGGTCGTTGACCTTCATCAAGATAAGCCCCTTTGTCACGCCCGCTTCTTTCAGTTTCCCGTCACGCACGGCAGAGACTACAAGTCCGTAAGAGAGATTGAGTTCCTTTTTCTCGTCATCGGTGAGCGGACGCAGCGCGGCACCCATGGCATCGGTGTCAAGATTCTGCACGGCGGTCGTAGTACCCTGTATGTTTCGCAGCGTAAGCGTCACGTTGCTCTTCTTCTTGTCGCGCAGGTAAGTGACGTTTATCTTGTCACCCGGCCGGTGGTTGATGAGCATCTCCTGCAGTTCGCCGAACTTGGATATCTGCTTGCCGTCCACAGCCGTAATCACGTCGCCCGTCTTAAGCCCTGCGTCTGCGGCTGCACCGTCCGAGCTAACCTCGGCAACATAGATGCCGCTCGTCGTGCCGAGATCTACGTCCTTGCCTTTCTCCTTCTGCTGGTCGATATAGGTGGAAACGTCCGAGCCTGTGATGCCGAGCAAAGCACGCTGCACTGTACCGTACTTGCGCAGGTCTTCCACGACGCGGTTCATGATGGACGTAGGAATGGCGAAGCCGTAGCCGGAGAAAGACCCCGTCTGCGAGTAGAGCATCGCATTGATGCCGACAAGCTCGCCGCGTGCGTTGACCAATGCGCCGCCGGAGTTGCCGGGGTTGATGGCAGCATCGGTCTGTATATAGCTTTCTATGCCGCTCGGGGTTACGCCAAGCGTACGCGCCTTCGCACTCACGATGCCCGCCGTCACGGTGGAGGTGAGACTGAACGGATTGCCGATGGCAAGCACCCACTCGCCAAGCTTCAAGTCCTCGCTCTTCGCTACGGTGATGGCAGGAAGTCCCGTTGCCTCTACCTTGATGAGCGCAAGATCCGAACTCTTGTCCGTGCCGATAATGCGTGCCTTGAACTCGCGGTTGTCGTTAAGCTTTACGGTCAGTTCGTCCGCGTCAGCCACAACGTGGTTGTTGGTGACGATGTAGCCGTCCTGCGTGAGAATCACGCCCGAACCTGCGCCCGATCGCTTAGGTGTCTGTATTTTCCGCTCCTGCTGTCCGCTATTGCCGCGTCCGAAGAAGTCGCCGAAGAAGTCCTCGAAAGGATCGGTGTACTGCACGGTCTGCGTGCGGCTGTTGGTTGTCACCTTGATATACACTACAGAGTTCACGGCCTGTTCTGCCGCCACGGTAAGGTCTACCGGGTTGGAGGGGACTGCCGCTGTCATCGGTGCCGACGCTCCCAGCGCAAGGGCAAGGGCGAGGGCGGGTATCAATGTTCGCTTCATCGTATAGATGTTTTGTTGTTTGTTCTTTTCTCCACAGGCTTTGGACTGACAAACTCCGTGCCATTTTCCCGAAAGCCGGACGCAAAAGTAATATTTACGCCCGTTCGCGTTCCGTCCTGCGAGTAAAAACACGCCACCTCTTACTCCTTTTTAACCTTGGTATACTCCGAGAAAAACTTTGTTTGCATTTGCCCCACGACTTTTCAACTTTCTAAACAGAGGCTACGTGCTACAAAACGGACAAAATATCCCACGTCAGTCGCCCTCAAAGACCTCGGCAGCAGCCGCGCTCACGGTCGGCAGGGAAACTGCGTCCATACGCTCGCACACCTCGCCGTAGGCTTTCAGCGGACTTAGCCCCGGCTGCTTGAAATAGACTTTCGCTGTGCCGTAAAAGGCCAGACGCGTCCCCAAAAGCGAAGGATTGGAAGAAAGGCAGAGCTGCTCCCGCAGGTCTGAGGAAGCGGGAAGCTGCACGGCAGCACAGGACGCGGTGGAAGTCTCACCGGCGTTGTCGGCAATGAGAAGATTGGTGTTTTGCACGCCGTTCTCCGGCACTTGGAAGCGGGCCGCCGACAAACTCGTGCCTGCCACATAGCCCACTACATAGCCAGACACCCACACGTCCGTACCCATCTCCGCGCCGCCCGCCAAAAGAGAGGCCACGCTTATGGTGTCACCCAACGCCGTGCTGCCACCGTCCGTTTTGTCGCTTGTGCCGCCATCCGAGGACGCAGTTTCCCCGTCCGTCTCCAAGTCCACATCACCGCACGCGCTTGCCAATACGGCAAGCATCAGGACGGGAAGCATCAACGCGGGGCTAAGCCACCTCCGCATCCTCTTCCATAGCCCTAATAATATATAATATATATTGCGTCTTCTTCAAGCAGGGATGGGAGGTAATAAATGCGTGGTTAGGGGAAAAGAATATGTGCTTTCCAAGAAATCACGCCCCAAAAGTAGGCAAATCCGCGCGGTCTGTGATACTTTGCTGCAGACATTCGCAACACAGCACCCAAAGGAAAAGGCCGGACGCGGGACAATAATCCTCGCGTCCGGCTGCAAGCCCAGAGTGCGTCCGGCTACAAAGTAATGTAGTCCGAATAATACGTATTCCCGCTTGTGGTTCTCGCGAAGCCCCGCACTTTTGGGGCATCGCGGTCGACAATCTGCACCGCAAGCGTGCAGTTTCTGCTCGAAAAGCAATATGCAACAAGCCAGGAAGGAAAGGAAAAGCGGCACAAAGGCTACTGCACACGGGGAACATAGCAGCCGGCTTGCAGAAAGTTGGTAATATTGCACAGAAAAAGACCGACACAAAAGGTATGGAAGACTGGAAAAAGGCACTTGCCGCACTATCGGGTGCAAACACAGACAACAAGGAAGAAAAAGACGCGCCGCAGACTCCGCCAAGGCGGAAACGCGAAGGCGTGGTATATTCCACCGACCCCAACTTTGCATATACGTCAGAGGACGCAGGATACAGCACTACGCTTCCGCCCGCACGGCAACGACTGCGCCTCGCAATGGAGCGTGCGGGACGGGCGGGCAAGACGGTCACTTTGGTGCGTGGCTTCGAGGGGACAGAAGAATACCTGCAGGAACTTTGCCGCGAACTGAAGCGCAAATGCGGCGTTGGGGGCTCGGCAAAAGACGGCGTGATAGTAATACAAGGCGACCACAGAGAACGGCTCGCCACAGTGTTGCGTGCGGCAGGCTACACACAGACAAAATAAGACAATGACGCGAAACGCCGCGCCTTTGCCGCTTGCCGCAAAAAGCGTATCTTTGCGCGTGGAAAATGCGGCTTGAGGACAAGCCAATACGGCAGACAGCCAGCCGCCGCACGGACAAGCAAGACACATACTATATACAATACATCAATCAACTTTATCCGTCACTATGGAAAAAAGCGCATTGCAGATAGCCCGCGCCGCCTACCAGCCCAAGCTGCCCGCAGGTCTTCGCGGAAACGTGAGCATCAAGGAAGGCCAGCCCACCGAAAGCGTGGGCAACCAGGAGGAAATAAAGAAGCTCTTCCCCAACACGTACGGCATGCCCCTCGTGGAGTTTGTGCCCAGCACGGAGGAGAAGAGCTACGCACCGATGAACATCGGCGTGATACTCTCCGGCGGTCAGGCTCCCGGCGGCCACAACGTCATCTGCGGCCTCTTTGACGAACTCAAGAAGCAGAATCCTTCCAACAAGCTCTACGGTTTCCTTATGGGACCGGGCGGACTTGTAAACCACAAGCATATGGAGCTCACCGCCGAGCTTATCGACGAGTACCGCAACACGGGCGGCTTCGACATGATTGGCTCCGGCCGCACGAAGCTGGAAGAGGAAAGCCAGTTTGAGAGCGGTATCAAGATTCTGCGCGAGCTTGGCATCAAGGCTGTCGTTATTATCGGCGGAGACGACTCCAACACCAATGCCTGCGTGCTTGCCGAGTACTACGCTGCACACAACTACGGCGTACAGGTTATCGGCTGCCCCAAGACCATTGACGGCGACCTGAAGAACGAGCAGATCGAGACTTCTTTCGGCTTCGACACGGCCTGTAAGACCTACGCCGAGGTGATTGGCAACATACAGCGCGATGCAAACTCCGCCCGCAAGTACTGGCACTTCATCAAGCTTATGGGTCGCTCGGCAAGCCACATCGCTCTGGAATGCGCCCTGCAGTGCCAGCCTAACGTGTGCATCGTGAGCGAGGAGGTAGAGGAGAAGAACCAAACGCTTGACGACATCGTCACCTACATTGCCTCTGTTGTGGCAAAGCGTGCTGCCGCCGGCAACAACTTCGGTACGGTTCTCATCCCCGAGGGACTCATCGAGTTTATCCCCGCTATGAAGAAGCTCATCGCCGAACTCAATGACCTGCTCGCTACGCCCGAGGCAGCAACCGTAGCCCCCGAAGCACAGCGCGAATGGATTCTATCCAAACTCTCCGAGACCAACGCAGCCATCTACAAGAGCCTTCCCGAGGGAGTGGCAAAGCAGCTCACGATGGAGCGCGACCCGCACGGAAACGTTCAGGTTTCGCTCATCGAGACCGAGAAGCTTCTCTCCGAGATGGTAGGAAAGAAGCTCAAGGCTTGGGCTGCCGAGGGCAAGTTCACGGGCAAGTTTGCTGCACAGCACCACTTCTTCGGCTACGAAGGCCGCTGCGCTGCGCCGTCCAACTATGACGCAGACTACTGCTATGCACTCGGCACTAGCGCCGCACAGCTCGTGGCAAACGGCAAGACCGGATACATGGCCATTGTAAAGAACACCACTGCCCCCGCAGAGGAGTGGATCGCCGGCGGTGTGCCCATCACGATGATGATGAATATGGAGAAGCGCAACGGCGAGATGAAGCCCGTAATCAAGAAAGCACTTGTACGCCTCGACGGCGCTCCCTTCAAGGAGTTTGCCGCACACCGCGACGAGTGGGCTGAGAACACAAGCTTCGTATACCCCGGCCCTATCCAGTACTTCGGTCCGACGGAGGTGTGCGACCAGTGCACCGCTACGCTGCGCCTTGAGCAGGGCAAGTAAAAAGCCCACGCTCAAGCGAAAGAAGAAAAGACACTGACACACAGGCAGGCAGTCCGCAACCCCGTTCCGGGAGGCCGTGGCTGCCCGCCTGTATTCTTTTTTTCCGCGCTCACACTACAAGGCACGTCAAACGGGTAGCACGCCCAAGAGTCCAACAATGTCCGAAGTCCCAAGAAAGCGAACACAACCGACCGCCCGCCGCACCGCGAGACTCTCGCAGACCAAGCGCAAGCCGTCCCCCCACCGTAAAAAGACACGGCGGGGAAAAGGACATACGCAGTGGCGCGTATTGGGATTGCGCTGCCTCTTCATTGCGGCAACGGCTTTGCTGTGCTATCTCGTCTACGTATATTTCGTCACGCCATACAGCCTCAAATGGCAAGCGCTGTACGGAAAAGAGAATTACCCCGAAGGCTTTTCCATACACGGCATAGACGTAAGCCATCACCAAGGGCAGATAGACTGGGACAAAGCAGCACGCTCCACCATCAGCGGCGAACCCGTAAGCTTCGTCTTTATAAAGGCTACCGAGGGAACGGGACACCTTGACGAAAATTTCAACAACAACTTCTACCAAGCCCGCGAACACGGACTGCTGCGCGGCGCTTACCACTATTTCAAGCCGTCTCTGTCCGCAAAGGCACAGGCAGAATACTTCCTGCGGCAAGTGCACCTCGAAGAAGGTGACCTCCCGCCAGTGCTCGACATAGAGGAGGCTGGAAAACTCACCGAGACACAACTGCGGAAAGCAGCCCTCACGTGGCTGCAAACGGTGGAGAAACGATACGCCACCACTCCTATAATATATACGGGCTACAAATTCCGGCAGAAATACCTCGACACGCCCGACTTTCAGAAATACCCTTACTGGATAGCCCACTACTACATCCCCACCCTGCGCTACAAAGGCAAATGGCACTTTTGGCAGCACACCGACAAAGGGCGCATAGACGGCATTAAGGAGAACGTAGACCTGAACATATACAACGGCTCTATGCACAATCTCCGCCGCCTCGCCATAACAGACCCTGAAGACTACACGGAATAGTGAGAAACTACGGGCAGACAGCGCAGAAAGGTTTTCGCAAAGGAAAGAAAAGCGGATGAGCCAAATTCTTCCTATCTTTCCGCCCGCTTTACGCACAATTACGCCACCTTGACCCACAAAGCGGCACAAAAAAATACAAAGAAAGCACACACATACCATCCAGCGATATGAAAAGCGCAATACTGTTGGCGGCACTGCCGCTCACGTTACTCTCCCTGCCGGCTACGGCGCAAACCGAAGTGGCAGCCTACCAGCCCGGCGTGACAACTGACGGCATAACATATTTTCTCCCCCGCACCTGCCTGCGCGTTGCCGTCACGGCACGCCACACACGGCACGAGCCGGGAGAGTTTTGCGCCTACGCCGAACGCTACCTACGCCTCAAAGGCGTGACGCAAACGGCGTACGACACCTGGACAATAGAGAAAGTAGAAATAGTTCCCTACGGCGAAGCGGACAAAACGGAGGCTTACTCCATAAAGTTCAAGACAAAGACCTCCGCTCCCCTCGTCGGACTGGCGAAAGACGGGCGCCTGCTTTCCATAAACACGAAAGCGGAAGACGAAAAAACACTCCCCACGGAAAGCGTCACGCCAGAGGAAACGAAAACCCTAAATGCGTCCGACTACAAAACGGCGGAAATTCTCGCCGCCGGGAGCGTGACGAAGATGGCCGAACTGACCGCAAACGAAATATACGACATACGCGAAAACCGAAGCGCACTGACAAAGGGACAAGCCGACTTTATGCCAAAAGACGGCGAGCAGCTGCGCCTTATGCTGGCGAGCCTTGACACACAAGAGGAGGCACTGCTGCAACTCTTCCAAGGCACAGAGAAAAGCGAAACTTGCGTCCTGATAAAAGACTTTGTGCCTGAGGGCGAGACGGACAGGGCATTGCTTTTCCGCTTCTCCAAATACCTTGGCATGGTGGACGATGACGACATGGCGGGAAGCCCTGTCTACATTTCCCTGAAAGACAAGCACACGCTGCCCGCCGTAGCTGAAAGCGACGGGAAACAGAAGAAGGAAGTGGAAGACCTGCGCTACCGCGTCCCCAGCGCGGCGGAAGTGAGCGTATTCACGGATACACAGACACTCGCCTCGCGTACAATACCCATAGCGCAGTTTGGACGGACTGAGCATCTCGGCGGCGAACTCTTCAACAAGAAATACACCACAACGCTGCAGCTCGACCCCACGACCGGCGGAATCACCCGCATCACGGGCGAGGAGGCAAAATAAAATAGCTCCGCTATGACGGAACGCATTTTGCCACCCACACCCGCATAGCCTACACTGCACGCAGCCAAGTTTTCAGGGAAAGGGTTTGCCATCCCCCCACCTTACACTAATTTTGCACATTGATAGAAACCGTGCCCGCCGGGCGCGTCAAGCCAAACCACACAACACAACTATAAGCACCGTGTCTGAGACTAAGTACATTTTCGTAACCGGGGGCGTAGCCTCCTCACTGGGAAAGGGCATAATCGCCTCCTCCATAGGCAAACTGCTCCTGGCCCGCGGGTACAACATCACCATCCAGAAGTTTGACCCGTACATCAATATCGACCCCGGCACGCTCAACCCCTACGAGCACGGCGAGTGCTATGTGACGGACGACGGGCAAGAGACCGACCTAGACCTCGGACACTACGAGCGCTTTACGGGCATAAAGACCACGCGCTACAACAACTTCACCACCGGCCGCATATACCAGAGCGTCATCGACAAAGAACGCCGCGGCGACTATCTCGGCAAGACCATACAGGTCATCCCGCACATCACGGACGAGATAAAGCGTGACATGCTCTATCTGGGCAAGAAAAACCGCTACGACTTCGTAATCACGGAAATTGGCGGAACGGTGGGCGACATCGAGAGCCAGCCATTCCTTGAAGCCATACGCCAGCTGAAATGGGAACTGGGCGGAAACGCCATCTGCGTACACCTTACCTATGTGCCCTACCTCGCAGCTGCAAAAGAGCTTAAGACGAAGCCCACGCAGCACTCCGTAAAGGAGCTGCAAAGCCTCGGCATACAGCCCGACGTGCTTGTACTCCGCACCGAACACGACCTTACTCCCACCATCCGCCGCAAGATTGCCAATTTCTGCAACGTCTCTCCCGACGCTGTAGTACAGAGTCTTGACATGCCCACCATCTACGAAGTACCCCTTCGTATGCAGGAGCAAGGACTTGACGCTACCATCCTGCGCAAGCTGGGAATGGAGGTCGGCGAGACACCGGGACTCGGTCCCTGGCGTTCGTTCCTCGAAAGACGCCACAAAGCCACTGAGGAAATCGACATCGCGCTTGTGGGCAAATACGACCTGCAAGACGCGTACAAGAGCATACTCGAGGCTCTCTCGCAAGCCGGCACATACAACGACCGCAAGGTTAAATGCCACTTCGTCAACAGTGAGAAGATAGACGAGGAGAACGTGGCGAAGCAGCTCGAATGCATGGACGGAGTGGTGATTTGCCCGGGCTTCGGACAGCGTGGCATCGAAGGCAAAATTGTCGCCGCACACTACTGCCGCGAGCACGATGTCCCCGCATTCGGCATATGCTTGGGCATGCAGATGATGGTGATTGAGTTCGGCCGCAACGTGCTGGGCTACGCCGATGCCAACAGCGTGGAGATGGACTCCAAGACGGCGCACAACGTCATAGACATTATGGAGGACCAGAAGAACATCACCAACATGGGCGGCACTATGCGCCTCGGCGGATATGAGTGTGCCCTCGCCGAGGGAAGCCGCGTGCGGAAAATCTACGGCAAGGAAGTGATACGCGAACGCCACCGCCACCGCTACGAGTTCAACAACGACTTCCGCGCCGAGTACGAAAAGGCGGGAATGAGCTGCACGGGCGTGAACCCGGAGACCGACCTCGTGGAAATTGTGGAAATCCCCGGACTCAAATGGTACGTCGGCACGCAGTTCCACCCCGAGTACTCCAGCACGGTGCTCAACCCGCATCCCCTCTTCCTCGACTTCGTCAAGGCTGCCATCGCCGCAAAGGGAGCGAAAGGCAAGAAAGCCTGACTAAAACCCAAGCACACGCAGCGCGTGCAAACAGGCAAAAAGGAAATAAGCAAGACATCATAGAATGTCGGAAAGTTTACGGGACACGCCGTCCGCCATCACGGGGACGGAAGCCCGTAAACTTTTCGCCGTATAATATATATAGGTGTACCCGCCCCGCCGAAAGAGAGCCGAAAGGACAGGGCGCGGGCAAAACAAGCGCAAAAGCAAAATGGACAAAAACACGATTGTTGGCCTCCTGCTTATGGTGGCCGTCTTCATAGGTTTCAGCTGGTACTCACAACGCAACGCGCAGACCGCCCAGCAGCAGACCGAGCAGACAGACTCCCGCACAAACGCAGAAAAGGCAAAGGCCGACGCGGCAGCGGCACGCACCCTCGAGACACAGCGCGTAGACAGCGCGGACATATTCCTCAGCGCAAGGGAAGGCACGCCGCAGACCGTCACGTTGCACAACAGCCGCCTCACCGTAGACATCAACACCAAAGGCGGCGCAATATCGCGCGTGCTTCTCAACGAGTACAAAAGCTACGCCGACTTCAAGGATGGAAACGACAAGAAGCTCGTCCTTTACAACGACAAGGACGCGGCGCTTGACCTTGTGCTTGACACGAAGACCGGCGCGATGGCTTTCTCCAACTACCACTTCACCCCCGTCAATGCCACAGACAGCACGCTGACACTGCGCCTTAGCGGAAAGAACGGCGCAACGCTCGACCTCGAATATTCCCTGTTGCCCGACAACTATCTCGTCAATTTCACGATAAAGAGCGCCAACCTCACGCAGGCCGTTTCCGCTTCAACGAAAAACCTGCAGATGGACTGGCGCGACAGGGTGGCGCAGCACGAGAAGGGATTCTATTTTGAGAACATGTACTCCACGCTTACCTATAAGCCGCACGGCAAGAGCGCGGAGAAGATGAAAGAAAACGGCGACGACGAGCAGCAGGCAGAAGGCGGCGTTGACTGGATGGCGTTCAAAAACCAGTACTTCAGCTCCGTACTCCTTTCCGAGCGTCCTTTGGAAAAAGCACAGCTCACCAGCAAAGAAGAGACAGAGGGCAGCGGCTATCTGAAAAGCTACTCCTCCACGATGAACGCGCAGTTCGACCCGATGGGCAAAACCCCCACCCGCCTGCAGTTCTACTTCGGTCCCAACAACTACC
Source organism: Alloprevotella sp. (assembly GCA_963651485.1). GTDB lineage: Bacteria > Bacteroidota > Bacteroidia > Bacteroidales > Bacteroidaceae > Alloprevotella. The sequence goes on from CAVJPT010000003.1 coordinate 154,330, forward strand.
GCCTCCTCCAGTCTATGGACAAATACAAGGTATCGCAGGAGGACAACGACCTGCAGGAGCTTGTATACCTCGGCTGGCCTATCGTAAAATGGATCAACCGCTTCTTCACGCTCTACGTGTTTGACTTCCTCACGCGCCTCGGCCTGCCGATGGGCGTAGTGCTGCTGCTCATCACGCTGCTGCTCCGCGCCATAGTCTATGTACCCACACGCAAGAGCTTTATGAGCAGCGCGAAGATGCGCGTGCTCAAGCCCAAAGTTGACGCTATCGCCGCCAAGTACCCCCGTCAGGAGGACGCTATGAAACGCCAGCAGGAAACCATGACGCTCTACTCGCAGTACGGCGCCAATCCGATGGGCGGCTGTCTGCCTATGCTCATACAGATGCCTATCTGGATTGCGATGTTCAACTTTGTGCCTAACGCCATAGAGCTGCGCCAGCAAAGTTTCCTTTGGGCGGACGACCTTTCCACCTACGACAGCCTCATCTCCTGGAGCTACGACATACCGTTCCTCGGAAACCACCTGAGCCTCTTCTGTCTCCTCTTCTGCGCCACCAACTTGCTCTACAGCCTTATGACCATGCGCCAGCAAAAGGAGACTATGTCTGGCGAACAGGCACAGCAAATGAAGATGATGCAGTGGATGATGATGCTTATGCCGTTGTTCTTCTTCTTTATGTTCAACAAGTACTCAGCCGGACTCAACTACTACTACTTCATCTCGCTCCTTTTCAGCGCGCTGACCATGTGGTACCTGCGCCGCACTACGGACGACGAGAAGCTCCTGCGCAAGCTTGAAGCCAACTACGAGGCAAACAAGAACAACCCCAACAAGAAGCCGGGCATGATGTCCGAGCGTATGGCGGCTCTGCAAAAGCGCTACGAAGAGATGGCACGCCAGCAGGAGCAGCAGAGAAAGGGATAAGCCGCACGAAAGCCGGCACACAAGCCGGACACAAGGGCAAACAAAACAAAGAGACACACGACAATGGACATAAAGACTATGCTGACCGCTACGGCAATGGCTTTTTCCACGGCCACAGCTGCGGTCGCCGCTACAGACGCTGCCGCAGACAACAAAGCCCCCTTCATCGGAAAGACGCAGCCCGCACTGAGCGGAGACCGCCTCACGCCCGAGCTTTTGTGGGCTATGGGACGCGTGGGCGGATTCAATGTTTCCCCCGACGGCAAAAACGCCGTATACGGCGTGACTTACTACAGCGTGGAGCAAAACAAAAGCCACTCCGTCATATATACCATGGACTTGCGGACGCGGCAGGCGAAGCTGCTCACCACCGACACGAAGAGCGAGGCGGGAGCTGCCTACATCCCCGGCGGAAACCGCATTGCCTACCTAAGCTCCGCATCGGGAAGCAGTCAGCTTTGGACGATGAACGCCGACGGGACAGACCGTAAGCAAGCAAGCCACACCCAAAGCGACGTGGCAGACTTTCTCTTCTCCCCGGACGGCAAGAAGGTCATCCTCATTATGGAGGTCGACCAAAACCACAGCATACAGAAGAACGACGCCGACCTCCCCAAAGCCACGGGAATGGTGGTGAACGACCTTATGTACAAGCATTGGGACACCTACGTCACCACCGCGCCGCACCCCTTCGTTGCCGATTTTGACGGCACAACCGCCACCGGCGAGAAGGACCTTCTGGAAGGCGAGCCCTTCGAATGCCCGATGATGCCCTTCGGCGGTGCTGAGCAGCTCGCTTGGAGTCCGGACTCAAAGACAATAGCCTACACCTGCCGCAAAAAGGTGGGAAAAGCCTACGCCATAAGCACGGACAGCGACATATACCTTTACGACCTCGCCACCGGCACTACGAAAAACCTTTGCAAACCCGCCGGCTACAAAGCCCCGGAGACCGAAGCCGACCGCTCACTGGAAAAGCAGGCGGTCAACAACAACGGCACGGACAGCAATATGGGTTACGACCAAAATCCGCAGTTCTCTCCAGACGGCAAATATGTAGCATGGAGCAGCATGGAGCGCGACGGCTACGAAAGCGACCGCGCCCGCCTTTGCGTGCTTGACCTGCACACCGGGAAGAAAACCTACGTCACCGAAAAGTTTGAAAGCGGCGTGAACGAGTTTTGCTGGGCAAACGACAGCAAGACGCTCTACTTCACCGGCGTGTGGCACGGAAAGACGCAAATATACCAGACCACCCTCAAAGGCGACCACAAAGCCCTCACCGACGACGTGGCAGACTATTCGCTCGTCGGTCTGAGTCCCGACGGCAAAACGCTTTACTGCAAGCGGCAGAGCATGCGCTCGGCTGACGAGGTATACAGCCTCGCGCTTGGCGGGAAGAAAGCGGCAGCCCCCCTCCAGCTCACAGAAGAGAACAAGTATTTCTACGACAACCTTGCCTTCGGCGACGTGCAAGAGCGTTGGGTCAAGACCACTGACGGCAAGGAAGAACTATGCTGGGTTATATACCCGCCCCACTTCGACCCGTCGAAGAAATACCCTACCCTGCTCTTCTGCGAGGGCGGTCCGCAGTCCCCGGTGAGCCAGTTCTGGAGCTTCCGCTGGAACATGCAGATAATGGCTGCCAACGACTACATCGTCATAGCCCCCAACCGCCGCGGCCTGCCCGGCTTCGGCATGGAGTGGCTTGAAGAAATCTCCGGCGACTACTCCGGTCAGTGCATGCAGGACTATCTCAGCGCCATCGACGACATTTGCAAAGAAACCTACGTTGACAAAGACCGCCTCGGAGCCGTAGGCGCAAGCTTCGGCGGATACAGCGTGTACTGGCTGGCTGGCAACCACGGCAAACGCTTCAAGGCGTTCATCGCACACGACGGCATCTTCAACACCCAGCAACAGTACGTCGAAACGGAGGAACTGTGGTTTCCCAACTGGGACATGGGCAGCGCGCCCTGGAAACGCGCCGAAGACGGACAAGTGCAGAAGGTCTTTTCCACCTCCCCCCACCTTTATGTCGACAAATGGGACACACCCATCCTCTGCATACATGGCCAGCGCGACTTCCGCATAGAGTACACGCACGCCGAGTCCGCATTCACGGCGGCACGCATGCGCGGCCTTGACGCACAGCTGCTGCTTTTCCCGGACGAAAACCACTGGGTGCTCAAGCCGCAGAACGGCATCCTTTGGCAGCGCACTTTCTTCCGCTGGCTGGACAAGTACCTTAAATGAGAGCAGGAAACAAACAACAAAAAAGCACAAGCATAAAGCACAAAAGACTAATGACAGAAAAACTTCGGCAAAAACTGAGCGACTCCGCGGGGGCTCGCTGGACGGCGCTCTGCATCGTCTCGGTGACGATGATGTTCGCCTATTTCTTCACGGACGTTATGTCCCCACTTGAGGACATGCTTACGGCGGGAACGGACAAAGGCGGATTGGGATGGACTTCCGACGAGTACGGCTTCTTCTCCGGCGCATACGGATACTTCAATGTGTTTCTCCTGCTGCTCTTCTTCGGCGGCGTGATACTCGACAAGTGCGGCGTGCGCTTCACCGGCGTGATGTCCACGCTTCTGATGTTCGGCGGCGCACTGATAAAGTGGTACGCCGTGGGACACGACTTCACCGGCTCCGTCACCCTGCCTTTCGGCCTTGGCGTCTACCAGACGCAAGTGATGTGGGCTGTGCTTGGCTTCGCCATCTACGGCGTGGGCGCTGAGATAGCCGGCATCACGGTGAGCAAAGTCATCGTGAAATGGTTCACCGGCCACGAGCTTGCCCTCGCTATGGGACTTCAGGTGGCTCTGGCGCGTATCGGCACCGCCGGCGCGCTTGCCGTTGCCCTCCCGTTCGCCAAGAGCATGGGAGGCGTGCACTACTCCGTAGGCCTTGGCGCGGCTCTGCTGCTCATAGGCCTCCTCAGCTACCTCGTCTACTGCGTGATGGACAAGAAAGAAGACGCTTCCAGCACCGCCATCGATGCCGAGCCCGAGGAAGGCTTCAAATTTGCCGACCTCAAAATCCTTGTCTCCAACCGCGGTTTCTGGTATGTGGCATTCCTCTGCCTCATGTTCTACGCCGGCGTGTTCCCCTTCCTCAAGTTTGCCACCAAACTGATGGTATATAAATATGGAGTGGACGCCAACCTCGCCGGACTCATCCCCGCCATGCTGCCTTTCGGCACAATCTTCCTCACGCCGCTCTTCGGCGGTGTGTACGACAAGGTGGGCAAGGGCGCCACACTTATGATTATAGGCAGCGTCCTGCTGACGCTCGTGCACGTGGGCTTCGCCCTTCCCATACACTCCTGGGTGCTTGCCGTAGGCGCGATGGTGGTGCTGGGCATTGCCTTCGGCCTCGTCCCCTCAGCCATGTGGCCCTCCGTGCCTAAAATCATCCCGATGAAACTGCTCGGCACGGCTTACGCGCTCATTTTCTACATACAGAACATCGGCCTCGCCCTCGTCCCCGTATGGATCGGGAAAGTAAACCAGGCCAATACCGGCGCGGACGGCGTGATAGACTACACGCAGACCATGACCATCTTCGCTGGCTTCGGCGCACTGGCAATAGTCATAGCCGTGCTGCTGCTCATTGAGGACAAGGAGAAAGGCTACGGCTTGCAGAAGCCCAACATAAAGAAGTAAGACGCAGCGCAAAGCACGCGTTAGAAGTTTTTGGAGTTTTGAGGTGGAAAGGCACTAAGCCCCGAAACCTCAAAACTCTAAATATAATATACCCACGCTTGCCGCGTTAGTGTATAATACCGGGAACAACAACCACACAATGTTTCAAGCAAAACTATTAGCCGCCGCACTGGCAGGACTGGCAATGGCCGCGCCCGCAGAGGCTTACGCCACCGACAACGAAGAAAAGACAGAAGACACCGCAGCCACGGGCTACGGCGAATCGGAAACCGAGGGCTACACGTTCTCCTCCAAGTCCGACAACAAGCTCCTGCAAAAAATGCAGCCCACCATTAAGTTCGGCGGGTACATCATCGGTAAATATTCAATCTCCGACCGTTCGCAGCAGAAATCCAACGGAGGCTTCGACCTCCGCTTCGTGCGCCTCTACGCCGACGGCACGGTGTTCAAGGATTTCTACTACAAGTTCCAGCTCGAAGTAAACGACGCCCCCGGGACGGACAAAGGACCGCGTCTTGTAGATGCCTTTGTCGAATGGCAGCGCTACGGCTTCTTCAAGGTGAAGCTCGGCCAGTTCAAGCGCCCCTTCGGTTTCGAAAACCCCTATTCCCCGCTCAATGTGGGCCTCGGCTCCTACTCGCAGGCCACCACAAAGCTCGCCTCCATCTCCGACCGCTGCGGAGAGCACAAAAGCTCCGGTCGCGACGTGGGAGTACAGATACAAGGCGACCTGTTCCCCGCCAAAGACGGACACAGCTGGCTTCACTACCAGGTGGGCGTATTCAACGGACAGGGCATCAACCACAAAGACGCCGACAACCATAAGGACGTCATCGGCGGTCTGTGGTTCTCCCCCGTGAAAGACCTCGCCATCGGCGGCTTCGGCTGGAACGGCAAGTACACCAACGAGAAATACGACAAGTCCGCCGCAGCCACCACGAAAGAAAGCGTGCGCCGCGTGCGCTGGGGCGCGGGCCTGAAGTATGAAAGCAAATGGACGGTGCGCGGCGAGTATATGAGCAGCGTAGGCGGCGTGACCACCAACGCCTCCTCCCCCACCCGCTCGGACGGCTGGTATGCCACGATCGGCGCGCCCGTGGCGAAAAACACCAAGGTGTATGCACGCTACGACTGCTACCGCGACGCGAAGACGTGGAAGTCCCTGCACACCAACTACGGGCTTTCCGGCAACTACTATCTGGGCAAAAACCTCATTTTCCAGCTCAACTACACCTTCACGGACGACCGTTCGGCCCGCCGTTCGGCTTCGGCGAAATACTCGCGCTACAACACCGTGGACGTGCAGGTGACGGCACGCTTCTGACGCCGTGCCCTATTGACAGCACGCACCGCCCGCGCAGGTGAAAGAATGGTATATAAGTCCGCATAAGCGGCGTAAATATCGGACAGAAGCACAGTCCTACCGGCTTTTTCGCAGACTTTCTGCACAAAACCCGTAATTTTGCCCCGAAAGATGAGAGACAAAACCGTCACGAAAGGGAAGCCGCACGGCGCAAGCATTGCGAGGCTTTCGCTGCTCGCCGCCTTGTGTATCCCCGCCTGTGCCGCAAATGCCGCGACACGCACTGTGACGGGCGTATGCGATACGCTCAGCACCGACAGTGTCCGCACCGCCGGCGCAGACTACGCTGCCGCGACTGACAGCACGGTTGCGAAAAAACGGAAAGGCTTTCTGAAAATAGTGGGCGACTACCTGCGCAACTCCAACAAGCAGCGCGAGGAGAAAGCCATTGACTTCGGCTTCATCCCCGGGCCCAACTATTCTGCCACCTCCGGTCTGGGACTCGGCCTGCTCGGCACGGCCACCTACTCCGCCGACCGCAGCGACCGCACGCTGACACGCTCCAATGCCTCCGTCTACTCCAACATGACCACCGCCGGCTACTTCCTCATAGGCCTGCGGGGCAACCACATCTTCCCGCACGACCGCTACCGCCTCGACTACAAGGTGAACCTCTCCACGTTCAGCACGAAATACTGGGGAATAGGGTTCGGCGAGAACGACCGCGACGCCAACGAGGCCAAGTACCGGCGCAACCGCGTCACAGCCCTCGCCCGCTTCATGTTCAGGCTCGCGCCTAATATGTACGCCGGCCCGTTTGCCAACTACAGGCTCGTCTGCGCCCGCGAGGTGAAAGGGAGCGACCTCGCCCTTTGGCACGGGCAGGACCACACCATAAGGGCTTACACCGCCGGCGTGTCTTTCACGTACGACACGCGCGACTTCATGCTCAACGCCTCGAAGGGCGTATTCCTGCAAGCCGACCAGACCTTCACGCCCCGCGCTTTCGGCAACGGGAAATACAATTTCTCGAGCACCGAAATCACGTTCAGCACCTACGGCAAGCTCTGGCGCGGCGCGGTGCTTGCGGGCGAGCTGCACGCGCAGTTCAACTACGGGCACACCCCCTGGGCACTGCTCAGCGAGCTGGGCACCAACGACCGCATGCGCGGCTACTACGAGGGACGCTACCGCGACAAAGACCTTATCGAGGGACAGATTGAGCTGCGGCAGCACATCAAAGGGCGCAACGGCATAGTGGTATGGGCGGGACTCGGCAACGTGTTCCCCGACTTCGACCACATCGCCTGGCGCAAAACCCTGCCCAACGCCGGCTTCGGATACCGCTGGGAGTTCAAGAAGAAACTGAACATACGCATCGACTACGGACTCACCCGCAACGGCGGCGGGTTCATATTCAACATAGGCGAGGCTTTCTGAGAAGCACGCGCCAAAAACATAACCGGAAGAAAACAAAATCCACAAAGACTGATGAGACTGAAACCGACCACACTCCTCGCGCTGGCTTTCGCGCTCGGCACGCCCGCGCTCAAAGCGATACCCTACTCGCCTGAGTATCTCCAGGCCGAGGAAAACAGCGGGGAGAAACTCGAGTACCTGCGTTACGGCAATTTCGACCAATGGCTCGTGCGCAACATCAAGGAGAGCGGCATCATCGGGGGCAACACGAAAACCCTCTACCATATCGCGCCCAACGGCACCTGGAACAACAACAACGCCTACCACGGCTCGGGCGGATCGCCCTGGGCCTGCTCCAACGTGATGGCAAAAGTCTCCGGCATCACCAAGACCAACGTGAGCGTATACCGCGAGGCACGCGCCGGACACGGCTACTGCGCCAAGCTCTACACGCACCTGGAAGAGTGCAAGGTGCTCGGTCTCATCAATATCAAAGTGCTTGCCGCCGGCTCCATATACCTCGGACAGACGCAGGAGCCCATCACCAACACGAAAAACCCCATGTCGAAGCTCAACGCGGGCATACGCTTCTCCAAGCGCCCCAAAGCCCTGGTATTCGACTACAAGGTGCACCTCTCCGGGCAGCCCAACCGCGTAAAGCAGACGGGCTTCGGCAGTGCCTCCACCGTGGCGGGCAAGGACATGCCGGACTGCATCCTCTACCTCCAGAAGCGCTGGGAAGACGCTAAGGGCAACATCTACGCCAAGCGCGTCGGCACGATGGTGAAACGCTTTACAAGCAACTCGGACTGGGTGAACAACGCGCACTTCACCATACACTACGGCGACATAACGAAGCAGTCGTTCTACAGCTCGGCCTGGGCGCTCACCTCCGGCGCACTCACCAAATACGCCAAAAACTCCAAGGGCAAGATGGTGCCCGTGAAGGAAGTGGGCTGGGGCTCGGCAGACGACACCCCAACGCACATCGTGCTGCAGTTTGACTCCTCGCACGGCGGCGCATACATCGGCAGCGTGGGCAACACGCTCTGGATTGACAACGTAAGGCTCGCCTACTAAGCAGTAGCGGGCTTCCCTACACACATATACCCTACCCTGATGCGGCATCTCTCCATACTCACACTCTGCTCCGCGCTGTCGCTGCTCACCGGCTGCGGCAGCGTGGAGCGCACGTTGAAGCGGGGAGATGCCGCGCTGGCTTTGGGCGAGTACGCCGAAGCGGCGGCACAGTACCGCAAAGCGTACACACGCACCCCGGCAAAAGAGCGGAAGCAGCGCGGCGCCATCGCCTACAAGATGGCGGAAGCCTACCGCCGCTACGGCAACATTGCACGGGCCGCCGCCGGCTACCGCAACGCCGAACGCTACAACTACAAAGACACGCTCACGCTCTACCACCTCGCCAACGCGCTGCGCCAGCAGGCCGACTACAAGGGAGCCGAGCGCGCACTGAACGAGTACCTCGACTCCGTACCCGGCGACAGCACGGCCCTGCTCGCCCTCAAAGCCACGCGCGGCGCGGCGGCGATAAAGCAGCGGGGGTCCGCCTACACGGTAAAAATTGCCAGCCTCTTCAACGGCTCGCGCTCCGACTACTCCCCCGCCTATATGGGCGTGGAAGCGCAGCAGCTTTACTTCTCCACTACCCGCTCCCAAGCCACCGGCAACGACATCAGCGCCATCACGGCGATGAAAAACGGGGACATATTCTTCAGCAAGAAAGACGAGAAAGGAAAGTGGAAGCCGGTAGAGAAGGCTGAGGGCGACCTCAACACCGCCGACGACGAGGGGGCATGCTCGTTCACGCAGGACGGAAAGACCATGTACCTCACCGTCTGCCGCACCGACCCGCAATACCCGCGCATGGCGGAGATATGGAAAAGCGAGCGCACGGACGCCAAATGGGGCAAGCCCGAGCAGGTGAAAATCACCGCCGACACGCTTTCCTCATACGCCCACCCCGCTCCCTCGCCCGACGGGCAATGGCTCTATTTCGTCTCCGATATGCCGGGCGGCTACGGAGGCCTTGACCTCTGGCGCGCCCGCATAAGCGGAAAGCACGGCATAGGCGCGGTGGAAAACCTCGGTCCGTCCGTCAATACGGCCGCCAACGAGTGCTTCCCCGCTTTCCGCCCCGACGGCGAGCTCTACTTCTCTTCGGACGGCCGCGCTGACGGCATGGGCGGACTCGACCTCTACCGCGCCACCGAGGACACGGTAGCGAAGAAATGGACCGTGACGCACCTGCCCGCGCCGATGAACTCCAACGGAGACGACTTCGGCATCACCTTCGAGGGGCTGCACAACCGCGGCTTCTTCTCCTCCACCCGCACGACGGGCGGACGGGGCTGGGACAAGATATTCGAGTTTTCCTATCCCGAGGTGCTGCAGACCGTGAAAGGCTGGGTGTACGAGCAGGACGGCTACGAGCTGCCCGAGGCGCAGGTATATATGGTGGGCAGCGACGGCACCAACGAAAAAGTCAGCGTGCTTTCGGACGGCTCCTTCGAGAAGCCGCTCAAAGCCGGCGTAAGCTACCTTTTCCTCGCCACGTGCCGCGGATACATGAACGTGCGCAACGAGCTGCGTGCCGACACCGCCGAGGTGGAGAAGCAGCACGTACTGCAGTTTCCGCTCCCCAGCATCAGCATCCCCGTCCTCGTGCGCAACGTCTTCTACGAGTTTGACAAAGCCACGCTTACCGACAACTCCTGCGAGGCGCTCGACCGCCTTGTGCGCATGCTGAAAGAGAACCCCAACGTCACCATAGAGCTTGCCGCCCACTGCGACTACCGGGGAAGCGCGGAGTACAACCTGCGGCTCTCACAGCGCCGCGCCGAGAGCGTGGTGCGCTACCTCACCGAGCACGGCATCGAGGCCGACCGCCTCACGCCCAAGGGCTACGGAAAGGAGTCGCCGAAGGTGGTCAACAAGCGCCTGACAGAGACTTACCCCTTCCTGCACGAGGGTGACACGCTCACCACGGACTACATCTTCAAGCTCAACGCCGAGCAGCAGGAGGTGTGCAACTCGCTCAACCGCCGCACGGAGTTCCGCGTGCTGCGCACCACCTACGGCCTCTTCGACAAGGACGGCAATATTCGCCCCGAGGCCCTGCGCCGCCGCGAGATTGCCCCCGAGGGCGAACTTTAAGCCTACACCCGCATGCCCTGCGCTGCGGGGAAGCGCACATACACACAAACAAGCACACGGCGGCACGCTGCACGCCGCCGCACCAACATTCCGGAAAAATGGTAGTAATAAAATTTCTCACCGCCTTCGGCCGCTACATCATGCTGATGGGGCGCACGTTCTCGCGCCCGGAGCGGATGCGGATGTTCTTAAAACAATACCTCAAAGAGATGGAGCAGCTCGGCGTGGACTCCATCGGCATCGTGCTGCTCATATCCTTCTTCATCGGCGCGGTTATCTGCATACAGATAAAGCTCAACATACAGAGCGCATGGATGCCGCACTGGGTGTCGGGATACGTCACGCGCGAAATCATGCTGCTGGAGTTTTCCTCCTCCATCATGTGCCTCATACTCTCGGGAAAGGTGGGGTCAAACATCGCCTCGGAGCTGGGCACGATGCGCACCACGCAGCAGATAGACGCCCTTGAGATAATGGGCGTCAACTCCGCCTCCTACCTCATCCTCCCCAAGATACTCGGCCTGGTCACCATGATGCCCATCCTCGTGGTATTCTCCACCGTGAGCGGCGTAGTCGGGGCGTACGCCACCGCCTACGTCGGGCACATCATCACCGCCTCCGACCTCACGGCGGGCATGCAGCACGACTTCACGCAGTGGTTTTTCTGGATGGGGACCATCAAGTCGCTCTTCTTCGCCTTTATCATTGCCAGCGTCTCCTCTTTCTACGGCTACAGCGTCGAGGGCGGCAGCATCGAGGTGGGAAAGGCCAGCACCAACGCCGTCGTCTCCTGCTCCATGCTCATACTTTTCTCCGACCTCTTCCTAACGCAGATACTCTCATGATAGAATTACGCCAGCTTCGCAAAAGCTTCGAGGACAAGGAAGTGCTGAAAGGCATCTCCACCACCTTTGAAAACGGGAAGACCAACCTCATCATCGGGCAGAGCGGCTCGGGAAAGACCGTGCTGATGAAGTGCATCGTGGGACTGCTCTCCCCCACCTCGGGCGAAGTGCTGTACGACGGCCGCAGCTTCACGGCGATGGACAAGCGCGGGCGCACGCTGCTGCGCAGGGAGATGGGCATGATATTCCAAAACGCCGCGCTCTTCGACTCGCTCAGCGTACTGGAGAACGTGATGTTCCCGCTCGACATGTTTTCCCCGCTCAGCTACAAGGACCGCGTCCGCCGCGCCATGGAGTGCCTCTCGCGGGTAAACCTCGGAGACGCAGGGGCAAAATTCCCCGGAGAGATTTCGGGCGGCATGCAAAAGCGCGTCGCCATAGCACGCGCCATTGCCCTCAACCCCAAGTACCTTTTCTGCGACGAGCCTAACTCTGGCCTTGACCCGAAGACCTCGCTCGTGATAGACGAACTCATACACGAAATCACGGCGGAGTACAACACTACTACCATCATCAACACCCACGACATGAACTCCGTCATGGGCATAGGCGAGCACATCCTCTACATCTACGAGGGACAGCAGGAGTGGGAAGGCACAAAAGACGAGGTGATTGACTCCCATAACGAGCGGCTCAACAACTTCATCTTCGCCTCCGACCTCTTCCGCAAAGTGCGCGACGCAGAACAGGGGAAATAGGCTGCAACCGCAGACGCGGCGGCAAAAGCGCGCCGCCCGCTGACACCCAATACGCCATGACCGTAGTATACACCATGAAACAGTGCCCCGACTGCGTGGCCGTAAAGCGGCAGACCGAGGGCAACCCCGCTTTCCGTCTTCTCGACATCGGCGAAAGCGTGGCAAACATGAAAGCTTTCCTGCGCCTGCGCGACTCCCACCCCGCTTTCTCCGCCGCGAAAGCCGCCGGGAGCATAGGCATCCCGTGTTTTGTACTTGAAGACGGCACAGTGACGCTCTCCCCCGCCGAGGCGGGACTCGCCCCGACGGACGGGCCGGCCGAGGGCGCAAGCTGCAGCCTTGACGGAAAGGGCTGCTGAGCGATGGCACGCCGCTGCTCTTGGTGCAACCCGCACAACCCGCTCTACATTGCCTACCACGACACGGAATGGGGCGTACCCCTGCACGACGACACCCGCCTTTTCGAGCTTTTCGTCCTCGAAACGTTTCAAAGCGGCCTGTCGTGGGAGTGCGTACTCAACAAGCGCGAGGCTTTCCGAAAGGCTTTCTCCGGCTTCTCTCCGGAAGCGGTGGCGCGGTACGGCGAAAAGGAAGTGCAGGCCTTGCTGTCCGATGCGGGGATCATACGCAACAAGCTGAAAATAAAGGCAGCAATCCACAATGCGAAAGTTTTTCTGGAAATACAGAAAGCTTTCGGCTCGTTCGACAAATATCTTTGGAGCTTCACCCACGGCGAAACCCTTTACGAGACGGGACGCGTCTCCTCCCCGCTGTCCGACGCCGTGTCGCGCGACATGAAACGGCGCGGCTTCAAGCAAATCGGCACGGTCACCGCCTATTCGTTTCTTCAGGCCGCCGGACTCGTCAACTCGCACGATGCGGGGTGTTTTCTCTACTCTTCCCAAAAATCGGATTCAGCCCGCTAAAAAATTAACATCTTTAACTTTCTTAAACATTCCCAAATAGGCTTTCGGGGCACTGAAAGGCACACTCCGGCGACGGGAATGGGGACTGTAGCGACGGGGATACTTGGAGTTTTTCCTACATGTACATACCCGCGCCCCTACATGTACACTTTTTGTCTCCGTAACTTGCTGATTTCCAACAGCGCGAAAGCGGGGACACGCATCCTATGCGTATCCCCGCTTTTCCATACACAAAGATAATACATTTTCGCCCCGTTTCCAAATGCCCGGGAGCAAGTGTTAAAATCAGAAATCACGGAAAAGCCCGATTTTTATTACTTTTCTTCATCCCCCCACCGTCCAAATACATCGCAATACATGGGCTGAAAACTCAACGGACGCACTACACGCAGACATCCACACCGACGCAAGCAGCAGCAGAGCGGGCTGAAAGTCCAACAAACACACAACCCGCAGTCATCCCCCCCCCCACCGCAAGCAGCAGCGAAGCGGGCTGAAAGCCCAACAACCGCACTACACGCGTACACACACACCAACGCAAGCAGCAGCGAAGCGGGCTGAAAGCCCAAATTCCACGTACCAAAGACAAAGTCAAAGCACGGCTCGTAGGTATGGAGCGGGCTGAAAGCCCAACAAGCACATAGCCCAGGGCAACGCCCTGGGTAAACGCCCCTCCGAGCAACGACGCTCTGAAAGAGCAAAAGCATCAATCGCGCACAATCACCCAGAGAAAAACACGCCCTTGCCCCTCCAAATCAAAACAACGCCACAGGATGCCTCCCGACCTATCTCCTTGCTTTCACTGCGCTACATACCCGGCTGGTTTCCAGCACACCCTCACGAAAACAACTACAACACCCGCTCCCTCAAAACCCGCACTCAACGCGCGGAGAGTATGCCCGAAACCTTGCGCCTTATGGCCACCGCGTTGGCCACCGTGACAAGGAGGAAAAGACCAACGCCCGTAAGCGCAGCGGGAAGCACGCCCCCGTCGCGTAGCGAGGGAAACATCAGCCCTATCATACCCATATAATATGCACGCACGGCAAGCAGCGGCACGAAAGCGAGGATCAGGCAGCCGGCGTTAAGCGAAAGCGTGAGCAACTGGTAGGGCAGACTGACGCGCGCGGGGCTGTAGCCTATGAGGAGCAGGTTCTCGAGCTTGCGCGTGTTTTTCTGCACAAGCAGATACACGCTAAGCATAAGTATGTAGAAGGAAAGCAGACTCACAAGCAAGCCTACAAGCAGCACCACGCTTACCACTACTTTGAGGAAATAGGTGGTCTTTCCCGCATCGAGCTTGTTGTCCTCCACGTCGTAGCCCTTGCGCTGCATGTACTGCGCAACGGCAGGGTCGGTGGGGTTTGCCACCTCGACGATGACGCGCGAGGGGTCGTCCGCCATGCCGTTTCCGTAGACTTTGTTGCTCCAGTCCATAAAGCTCTGCGGCACAAGGATGGTGTTGAGCCTTCCCGAAAAACCTATCACGCGTCCCTTGAACTCGCCGTGCTTTCCGCCCGAGCTGATGAATACCCGCATATCAATCATTCCCACTACCCCGTCGCTCACCTTGGGCAGGCCGCGGCTTTGGGCAAAGCCGAAATTGTAGAGGGCTATGTACGTGCGCGGGAGTATCACGGGTACTTCCGCGTCGCCCGGCGCATACCGCCAGTCGGCCGCGGGCGCGTCGACGAAGCCGTCGGGAACGGACTCGAAAAACATCTCCGTGGTGAACGGAGCCGCGCCGTCAAGCCCCATCGCCGCCGACACCTTGTACTGCGAAGCCGTGAAAGCCCCCACCCCGCGGCAGAAAGGCTGCGCGGAAAGGTCGAGCGTGTCTGCGGCGGTAAAGCTGTTGCCGCTGCCCGAAAGCGTTCCGAGCGCGGTGACGTGCTTGGAGACAACGAGGTAGTTGTTGTTGATGAAACTGTCCTCTTGCGTGAAGACGGGGACTATGTCCCGGTAAAACTGCACGCCGAGCATCACTACCCACATGCCGAAGAGGTTGGCGAGGAAGAAGCCGGCAAACTGCGGTAGGCTGATGTGCTGCCGCAGCAGTTTCCATATCAAAGACATCTTTGCTTGTTTTTCTGAGAAATCCGAAGGCGTCGCTCCGCCTTAAAGCCTTATTGTGCGTCCGTAGCCGAGGCGCATGTGCTTGCCGATGCTGGTGACTATCACGCCCGCGCCCTGTCTCTGCGCCTCCTCGGTCATAAGCGCTGCCATCGCGGCGGCGTTGTCGTCGTCGAGGTGGCTGATGGGTTCGTCGGCCAGGAGGAAATCAAACGGCTGGGCAAGCGCGCGCATCATCGCCACGCGCTGCTGCTGCCCGAAGCTCATGCGCCCCGCCTTCGCCTCCATTTTGTCTTCAAGCCCAAGCCGCACAAACCAGCTGCGCACTTCTTCGTCGCTCTTGTGGCGCGTGAGGGCGTTTTTTATCTGCACATTCTCCCACGCGGTAAGCTCGGGAAAGAGGCGCAGCTCCTGGAAAAGGTGGCTCACGCGCCGCCGCCGCATGTCCGTCCATTCCCTGACGGAGAGACTGCGCGCGTCGCGCCCGTCAAAAAAGAGCGTGCCGGAGTAGTCGCGGCGGTAGCCGAGGATGTAGCTGCACAGGGTGGATTTGCCCGTACCCGATGCCGCCTCGACAAGGTACAGCCCGCCTTTCTTGAAGCGCACCTCGCTCCCCCACACTTCGCTGTCAAGGTCCGTACGCCCGGCAAACACCTGCGGCACTACCTTGGAGAAGGTTATTTCTTCCATTTTCATGCGTAAAACGACACGGCGGCACGCGGTTATGCCCGTCGGCAAACGCGCGCGAAAGCCGTATCCGTCACTCTATTCTACCTTTGCCTTTATCTTTCCGCCCGCAAGCACCTCCGCCGTGACCGCCTTGCCCGAGGGCAGGAGCTTGCGAAGCAAGTCTGCCGCGCCGCCCGTCATGCACGGCTGCTGCCATAGCTGCGCGAGGTCAAGGCGCAGGCTTGCACGCACGCCGCCCGTGCGGTACGGCACTTTCTCCGCGTGCAGCGTGCCGCACAAGGCGAGCGAGTCCATCCCCTGCGAGGCGAAATAGAGCGTATGCCCGCCCGTACGCCCGAAGAGCAGCTTGCCTTTCGCGCTATTCAGGGAAAAAGCCTCCGCGCCTTTCCGCTCAAGCCGCACGTCTTTCTGCGAAGCGGCGCAGCTTTGCCAATAGCTTGCATCGGCGAAAAGTCCGCCGCCCGCGTTCTCAGCCCTCAGGCAAAAGGACGGTGTCCAGTCTTTCGCAAGCCTACCCACGGAAAGCTCCGCAAGTCCGTCCGCGCCGGAAAGCATTTTGTCTGCGTCTATCGTCTGGTTAAGCCCCAAAAGCAAGCCGCGCAGGGTAGCATCGGAGCGCAGCTGCCGCAGAAGGCTGCCGCCTGACGTACGCGTGACAAGGCGGAAGAGCGGCGCATTGGCTTCGCCCTTATCATTGCCTGCGGGAAAGGAAATGCAACCCTGCTCGCGCTCGTATTTCTCAAAGGCACGCGCACACTGCCCGGTGACGCACTCCGTCTCGCACTCTACGCTCGCGCCGCTCTGCGCGTCTCGCTGCACACCGGCAAAGAGACGCACGGCAGAGAGCGGGCAATCGGGCGGGAGGGCAAGGCGGAAGACGAGATTATAGGGCGCGGGAAGTGCGTCGAGCGCGGCATAGAGCCGCACGCTGCCCGTCTTCCGCTGCATGCGCGCAAACTCGTCGGTCTCGCAAAAGCCGCCGCCCTCGCCGTCCATAAGGAGGGAAAGGCTGCGGCGCAGTGCGTCGCGTTCCTGCGCCACGGCAGGGCCCAGTGCCGCAACTTTATGTCCGTCCCAAGCAACGAGCCAGCCGGCCTTCACCCAAGTCCACCTGCGCCCGCCGTCTTTCTCTGCCGGCGTGCATAGTCCGGCTTTCGCCATCTCCTCCACGGAGCGGGCGAAAGCGTCACCGTCGGTGGCGGCGGCGGCAAGTCCTATATACTCGTTGGGGGTGACAAAAAGATAGACATCGTGCGAAAGGTCGAGTCCCTGCGGACGTACGCCGCCGAAAAGCTTCTCCAGCGCGGCAGCCCCGTCCCCGTCCGCAAAAGCGGAGGGAGTGACCGCCACCACGGCTTTCGCTTCCTTCGGGACACAGGCGGCATAGTCCGTCCCGCGCAGGAAAAGCGCAAGCAGCCCCGCCGCCACAAGCACGAGAAACGCGGCGGCGGCGAGTGCAGCGCGTTTCTTTTTCTTTCTTTCCATTTTATGAGCCGAAAAAATGCCGGGGCTTTCCCGCCCCGGCCGTTCTAAGCTTTTACTCTCTTTGCGAGATACATCATGTGCACGGCAGCAAGTGCCGCCGTCTCCGTGCGCAGCCGGCTCTCGCCAAGGCTGACAGGGCGGCAGCCCGCAGCAAGCGCGACCGCAACCTCTTCTTCGGAGAAATCGCCCTCCGGGCCTATCAGCACGCAGCTTTCCCCGTCTGCGGAAAGCAGGTCGCCAAGGAAATTGCGTCCGGAAAGGTGGCGCAAGGCAGCTTCTTCACCGCCCTCGGCTGCTTCTGCCGCCTCGTGGCAATGGGCTATATAGAGCCCTTCCCGCCCCTGCATTTCGGACAGAAACGCGGAAAAGGGCGTCATCTCCGTTATCAGCGGCTTGCGTGCCTTGTGGCTTTGCTTCATGGCCGACACCGCTATTTTCTCCAGACGGTCGGTCTTGACCACGCGCCGCTCGGAGTTTTCACACAAAAGCAGCGTCACGCGGTCCACACCTATCTCGGTGGCTTTCTCTACGAGCCACTCCATACGGTCCATATTTTTCGTCGGCGCGACGGCAAGGTGGATGCTGCCGCGCCAAAGCGGCGCGTCCTGCCACTCGCGCGTGACGCTGAAAGCGCAGCGCTTGGGAGAGGCTAGCGTTACCTCGCCCTCATAAAAACGCCCTGCGCCGTCGGTAAGCGTAAGTGTGTCGCCCTCGCGCATACGCAGCACGCGCACGGCGTGCACCGCCTCGTCAGAAGGCAGCTCGCGGCACGCGGCAATGTCGGGGGCAAAGAAAAGATGGGTCTCTTTCATGGTCAGTGCGAAGCGTTGTCCGTCTCCTCCTCACGGCTTTTCAGTTCGTCGCGTATCAGCGCGGCAAGCTCAAAATTGTCCTCAGCCACAGCAGACTCGAGCGCCTGCCGCAGCAGCCTTTCCTCCATGCCGCGCAAAGGCAGTCCGACGGTGCCCTGCGGGCTGTGGCGCTTGCGGTGCGCCTCTATCATAGCGGGGGCAGCCCAAAGCGAGCAGCCGGACTCGAGCGAAGCGACAACGGCATCGGCAATGGGCACGTCGAGCACGCGCAGCACATTGCCGTCCTCAAAGTCGAGCCGTCCCTGCGTGATGCCGCCCGAGGGCGGCAGTACACGCACGCCGAGCAGTTTTAGCCCAGCCAGTTCCGCAAGCCGCAGCATAAGGTGGGAGCTGGTATAGTCCTTGCGCTTGACGGCGGTCTGCACGCGCCTGTACCCGGTCGCGTCCAGCGGCAGAGCGACAAGCACGGAGCCGTCTTTCTCGCGCAACAGCAGCACGTGCGCCCCCTGGAGCGACGTGCTGCTTGTAAGTCCGTCTACGGACAACTCTGTATAGTTTTCGTACATTTTCCGTTATTCTATCTTTTCGGCCTTGCGCCCCTCAAAAGCCAAGGCAAAGGCCACAAGCACGAGGAGGGCGTAGCCGGCAAAGACAAACCATGCCGTCTGCCAGTCGCCGAGGAGATAGCCGTCGGGACTCCAGGCGCAAAGGCGGTTGATGACCTCGCCGGCGGCGAGCGTGCCGATAGTAGCGCCAAGGCCGTTGGTCATAAGCATAAAGAGTCCCTGCGCGGAGGCGCGGACTGAGGGGTCGCACTCGCTGTTGACAAACAGGGCACCGGAGACATTGAAGAAATCAAACGCCACGCCGTACACGATGCAGGAGAGAATGATGAGCGTCACGCCCGGGAAAGCGGGGTTGCCCAAGCCGAAAAGCCCGAAACGCAACACCCACGCCAGCATGGCTATCATCATCACGACCTTGATGCCGTAACGCTTGAGGAAAAACGGGATGAGAAGTATGCACACGGCTTCGGCCACCTGAGAAAGGGAGACGAGCATCGTGGCGTTGTTTGCACCGAACGTGCCTGCCATTGCAGGGTCGGCCTTAAAGCTGGTGAGGAACGGAGTGGCGTACCCGTTGGTCACCTGCAAGGACATGCCCAGCAGTCCGGAGAAGACAAAGAAAAGAGCCATGCGCTTCTGGCGGAAAAGGCGGAAGGCGTCAAGCCCGAAAGCCTGGGCCAAGCCCTTCGCCTCGCGCTTTACAAGCGGGCAGGCGGGAAGCGTGAGGCAGTAAAGGAAAAGCAGCACGCCCATCACGCCGGAGACGAAAAACTGCATGTAGGTGTACTGAAATTTCGCCGCATCCTCGGCAAGCGTGAAAGACAGCGCCGAGCCGTGCAGCGTGGTGCAGTTGACAAACCACATAGTGGCTATGAAGCCAACCGTGCCGAATACGCGGATGGGCGGGAAGTCCTTGACGGTGTCGAGCCCGTGCAGCTTCAGCGTGGTAAAGGCCACGGTATTGGAAAGCGCGAGCGTAGGCATGTAGAAAGCCACGCTAAGCGTATAGAGCGCAATGAACGACGCCTTGTCGGGCTGCTCCTGCGCCATGCCCATATGGCAGAGCCCCAGCATGCACAAGCCCGCTGCAAGGTGGCACAGTCCCAAGAGCCGCTGCGGCTGCATGTACCGGTCCGCCACTATGCCCATAAGCGTGGGCATAAAGATGGAAACGATGCCCTGTATGGCGTAAAACCAGTGAATCTCGTCTCCCATCCCCGCGCGTCCGAGGTAGTTGCCCATAGAAGTGAGGTAGGCTCCCCATACGGCAAACTCGAGGAAATTCATCACCACGAGGCGCAGTTTCAGCGTGTTGTTGTCTATCATCTCTGACTTTTTCTTTTTTGTCTGCCGGCGGCACGCCGCGCGCCCGCCGCTTTTCATGGTTAAGGTTGTCTGTGCGCCGCGCCGCGTTCTGCGTCACCGCTCCCGCCGCCGCGCCGTTTAAGCCGCAAAGTTAAGACATTGCGCCTTTCGGCGGACGCGGCGGGCGGGATAAAAAAGCACGGGCGGAAACATAGAGTACGGCCAGAAGTGCCAAGAAAGCACGCAAGCGCCATCCCATACAGGAAAAGAACGCGGAAAAAGGGAATAGGCGCGGAAGAGCGGCGAAGAATACGCGGGAAAGGCGTAACTTCGCGCAATTTTACAAAAGGAACGTACCTTTTTCCAAGGCACAGACGGCTTTACACCGCGGGAGAAATCTCTCCCAAAGGCAAGGCATCGCCTTTTAGTAAGTAGCGAGGAGACTAAACAATGGCACTATTCGGCAGGAAAAAAGACTCCGCCGCCGCACGCGGGCGGGAAATAGACATGCTGCACGGACCGCTGCGGTGGAAAATACTTTTCTACGCCTTGCCGCTCGCCGCGACAAGCATGCTCGAGCAGCTCTTCAACTCCGTAGACGTGGCCGTCGTGGGACGCTTCGCCAGCAGCAACGCCCTTGCCGCCGTAGGCGTGAACGCCCCCGTAGTAAACCTTTTCATTGCGCTTGTCACCGGTCTCTCGCTCGGCGTGAACGCCGCCGCATCCACCCGCATCGGGCAACGCGACAACGAGGGCGTGCGCAAATGCGTGGAGACCGGCGCAATTCTCTCCGTGGCGCTCGGCCTCGCCCTCGCCGCCATCGGCTCGCTCGTGGCGACACCGCTTCTCACCACCATGCACACGCCCCGCGAAGTGCTTGCCGATGCCGTGCTTTACCTGCGCATTTTCTTCGTCGCCCTGCCTTTCCTCGCCGTCTTCAACTTCTGCGCCGCCGTCATGCAAAGCATGGGCGACACGCGCCGCCCGCTGTACATTCTCGTGACGGCAGGCGTGGTGAACACCGTGCTCAACCTCGTCTTCGTCATAGTCTTCCACATGGGCGTGGCGGGCGTGGCCGTCGCTACAGCCATAGCCAACGCGCTGAGTGCCTTTCTCGCCGTGCAGACACTGCGCCGCGAGCGCGAGCCGTTCCGCCTGCGACTAAGCAAAATACGCCTCGACCGCAGGGAAATGAGCCGAATGCTGAAAATCGGCTTGCCCGCAGGACTGCAAGGGATGGTTTTCTCCGCCAGCAACCTTGTCATACAGACCAGCATCAACGGCTACGGTCCCTACGCCGTGGCCGGCTCCGCCGCAGCCCTCAACTTCGAAATTTACTGCTACTACATCATCGCGGCATTCAACGGAGCGGCCATCAGCTTCATAGGGCAAAACTACGGCGCAGGGCAAATGGACAGAGTGAAACGCGTCTTCGCGCTATGCGTTGGCTGGGCGGTGCTGCTGAGCGGCAGCCTCAATCTGCTCTTCGCCGCTTTCAGCCCCTTTTTCCTGCACTTTTTCTCCACAGACCCGGAGGTGTGCTTTTTCGGGACGCAGCGCATGCATACGGTGCTGGTTCTGCAATGGATTGCGTGCAGCTATGAGGTCGCCGCAGCCTCGCTGCGCGGCATGGGGATATCGCTCCGCCCCACTCTCCTTATCGTCTTCGGCACGTGCCTGCTGCGCATCGTCTGGGTAAACGCAGTCTGCCCCGTTTGGCACGGCTTCGTCCCCCTTATGACGGTCTATCCCGTTTCATGGACAGTGACCGGCTGCCTTATGCTTGGCTTCTTCTTCGTGATGCTGCGGAAGAGGGCGCTGAAAGCCGCCGCCTGAGGCGAGAAAGAGCCGGTTAAGCGCAATCTTTGCGCGGCAGACCTTACAAAGGTTCGCGCTAAATGCAAAAAAGTGCCGATTTTTAGGGCGAAATCACCTTTTCAGAGGGACAAATCGGCTTTTTCTCACGGCAAAGCTCATTTTTTACGCGGAAAAGTTCCGCCCGCAACCTTTTTTCCCTACTTTTGAAATCGTAACCAAAGGGCTGCGAAAATGCCAGCCCTGCGGCTATACACGCGGAAAGCCGGCGCAAGCCACAGAAAACGCGGCACGCATATTATATAAGGCAAGACAGGCGCTTCACAAGGCGTATCAAACGCTTTTACACGACGCGACAGACACGCAGACAAAGCACGCAGACACGCAAAAAAGCGAGACGGACGCGCATACAAAGCGCGGCGCACAAACGCAAAGCGCGGCACACGCCTTAATATATAATGACACGCCGAACGGCAAGGCGGCAGCCCGCGCGGAAAAACCTTACAAGCGAAAGCGATACCATGTGCTACTTACGATTTGACAAGGCGCAGATGACCAACCTGCAGGACTCCCTCTACAAGGAGCTGCTCATCACCAACCGTTCCGGGGCGTACTGCTCCACCACCTTGGTGGGCTGCAACATACGCAAGTACAACGGACTGCTGGTCATACCCGTGCCGGGACTTGACGAGGAGAACCACGTGCTTCTCTCCTCACTTGACGAAACCATCATACAGCACGGCGCGGAGTTCAACCTCGGCCTGCACAAATACCAAGGCGAAAACTACAGCCCAAAGGGGCACAAGTACATTGTCAGCTTCGAATGGGAGCGCGTGCCTACTTGGACATACCGCGTGGGCGGCGTTCTGTTGAAAAAGGAACTGACCTTCGACACCGCTACATACAGACTCTACGTACGCTACACGCTGCTCGACGCGCACTCGCGCACCACGCTGCGCCTGCGCCCGTTCCTCGCTTTCCGAAGCGTAAGGCAGTGGACGCACGAAAACGGCACGGCGGACCGCTCCTATACCGATGTTTCAAACGGCGTAAGGATGTGCCTGTACGCCGGCTACCCCGACCTCTACATGCAGACCAGCAAGCCCACCGAGTGGCACTATTGCCCCGACTGGTACCGTGGGCTTGACTACCCCAAAGAGCGCGAGCGCGGCTACAACGAAACCGAAGACCTGCTCGTGCCGGGCTATTTCGAGACAGACATAAAGAAAGGCGAGAGCATCGTTTTCTGCGCCGGCGTGGAAGAGGTCAATCCCGACGAAATGGAAGCCCTTGGAGAGAAAGAGGTAGCGCGGCTCGACCACCGCGACAGTTTCTACCACTGCCTCGTAAACGCCGCCCACCAGTTCCGCGTGAGCAAGGACGGAGAGACGTACATACTCGCGGGCTACCCGTGGTTCAAGTGCCGCGCCCGCGACACGTTCATCTCCATGCCTGGCCTCACGCTTGCCATCGGCGAGCAGGAACGCTTTGAAGAGTATATGGAGACGGCGGCGAAAGCGCTCCGCAGCTTCATGGGCAACTCCCCGCTCACCGTAGGCATATACGAGACCGAACAGCCCGACACGCTGCTTTGGGCGGTATGGTGCCTGCAGCAATACGGCCGCCACACGTCGCGCGCGCAGTGCTACGAGAAATACGGCACGCTGCTGCGCGAGATTATGCTCTATATTTGGAGCGGCAAGCACCCCAACCTCTTCGTGCACGACAACGGGCTCGTGTACGCCAACGGCCGCGACCGCGCCGTCACATGGATGAACTCGCAGAAAGACGGCCGCCCCATCATACCGCGCTCCGGCTATATCGTGGAGTTCAACGCGCTTTGGTACAACGCGCTCCGCTTCTTCGAGCAGATTATGGAAGAGAACGGCGGAGCGGAAAACGCCGCGCTCATTGCACGCGCCAAGGAAGAGAGCGCGAAGATAGAGGTGTCCTTCCGCAAGGTGTTCCTCAACGAGTACGGATACCTTCTCGACTACGTGGACGGGCAGATGATGGACTGGAGCGTGCGGCCCAACCAGCTCCTTGCCATAGCCCTCGACTTCTCGCCCCTTGACATGCGCGAGCGCAAAGGCGTGCTTGACATCTGCACCCGCGAGCTCGTCACGCCGAAAGGCATACGATCGCTCTCCCCGAAGAGCGGAGGGTACAACCCCATGTACGTCGGCACGCAGGCCCAGCGCGACTGCGCCTACCACCAAGGCACTGCCTGGCCGTGGCTCACGGGCTTCTACCTCGAGGCATACCTCCGGGTGTACAAGATGAGCGGCGTGAACTACATCGAACGCCAGCTGATAGGCTTCGAAGAGGAACTCTTCTACCACTGCATAGGCACGATACCCGAACTCTTCGACGGCAACCCGCCCTTCCACGGGCGCGGCGCCACTTCCTTCGCCATGAACGTGAGCGGCATACTCCGCGCGCTGCGGCTCTATACGAAATACAGCAACGCCGCCGACTGACGCGCGCCACCGTCCGACCATACAACGCCGCCCCTCCGGCACAGGCACGCGCCGCCGCCTTTTGGCGGCAAAAGGCCGGGCGGCAAGAAAGCCAAAGAACAACGCCTTAGAAATATACCATGAAAGTACTAATGTTCGGGTGGGAGTTTCCGCCCCACATCCTTGGAGGACTGGGGACGGCAAGCTACGGCATCACAAAGGGACTTGCCGCGCAGCCCGATATGCACATAACATTCTGCCTGCCCAAGCCATGGGGCGACGAGGACAAGAGCTTCATGAACATCATCGGCATGAGCGAAACCCCCATCGTCTGGCGCGACGTGCAGTACGACTATGTCAAGCAGCGCCTCGGCGACCGCATGACGCCGGAGCAGTATTACAGCCTCCGCGACCACATATACGCCGACTTCAACTACCGCCTCACCGACGACCTCGGCTGCATAGGCTTCTCGGGACGATACCCGGACAACCTGCAGGACGAGATAAACAACTACTCCATCGTGGCGGGCGTAGTGGCACGCGAGCAGGACTTTGACATCATACACGCGCACGACTGGCTCACATACCCCGCAGGCATACACGCCAAGAGCGTCAGCGGGAAGCCGCTCGTCATACACGTGCACGCCACCGACTTTGACCGCTCGCGCGGAAACGTCAACCCGACGGTCTACGGCATCGAGAAAGACGGAATGGACCACGCAGACTGCATCATGTGCGTTTCCGAACTCACGCGCCAGACCGTCATCAACCACTACCACCAGCCGCCCGAGAAGTGCGTCACGATGCACAACGCCGTCTACCCGCTCTCTTCCGACATCCTCGAAAACGTGCGCGAGACGCGCGAGCGCCGGGGCGACAAGAAAGAAAAGGTGGTGACCTTCCTCGGACGCATCACCATGCAGAAAGGGCCCGAATACTTCGTCGAGGCGGCCGCGCTCGTGCTGCGCCGCACGCACAACATACGCTTCTGCATGGCGGGCTCCGGAGACATGATGAACGACATGATAGAAATGGTGGCCGCGCGCGGCATCGCCGACCGCTTCCACTTCCCCGGCTTTATGCGCGGCAAGCAGGTGTACGAAGCCTTCGCCGAGAGCGACGTGTACGTGATGCCCTCCGTGAGCGAGCCTTTCGGCATATCGCCGCTCGAGGCCATGCAGTGCGGCGTGCCGTCCATCATAAGCAAGCAAAGCGGCTGCGCCGAGATTCTCGACAAGTGCATAAAGACCGACTACTGGGACATCAACGCCATGGCCGATGCCATGTATTCCCTCTGCACCAACGAGTCACTCCACCAGTACCTCAAAGAAGAGGGCATCAAGGAGGTGGGGCAAATCACCTGGGAGAAGGTGGGCAAGCGCATCTACGACATCTACAACAAGCTGCTCGCACGCTGACCCGCCAAGCCGCCTGCGTCCCCCGCGCCGCACGCCGCCTTGCCACGCGCGGACACTTGGAGACGACAGGAAACCGAACACACACCATAAACCACATACCCCACAGCCATGAAAACAGTCTGCCTGTATTTCGAAATACACCAAAACATACACCTCAAGCGCTACCGCTTCTTTGACATAGGCACGGACCATTACTACTATGACGACTACGAAAACGCCCGCTCCATCACCGAGACGGCCGAGCGTTCGTACGTCCCCGCCCTCGAGGCACTCATAGAGATGGCGCAGGCACACAAGGACTACTTCAAATGCGCCATCTCGCTCTCCGGCTGCGCCATCGAGCAGCTTGAAAACTACGCGCCGCAGGTAATAGCCCTTTTGCAGAAGCTCAACGAGACGGGCTGCGTGGAATTCCTCGCCGAACCCTACTCGCACGGCTTCTCTTCGCTGATGAACGAGGAGATATTCCGCGACGAGGTGCGCCATCTCTGCGAAAAGGTGAAGTCACTCTTCGGCCAGACTCCCACCATTTTCCGCAACTCCTGCCTGATATACTCCGACGACATCGGCGCGACGGTGGCATCCATGGGCTTCAAGGGAATGCTTGCCGAGGGGGCAAAACACGTGCTGGGCTGGAAGAGCCCGCATTTCGTGTACAGCTGCTGCCGCGCCCCCGAGCTCAAGCTCCTGCTGCGCGACCACTCGCTCTCCGAAGACATCTCTTTCCGCTTCAACGACTCGTCCTGGAGCGAATACCCGCTCTTCGCCGACAACTACGCCGACTGGATTGCCCGCCTGCCCGAGGAAGAGCAGGTTGTCAACATCTTTATGGAGCTTTGCGCCCTCGGCATCTTCCAGCCCCTATCGTCCAACATCCTCGACTTTATGAAGGCTCTGCCCGCAGAGTTCAAGAAGCGCGGCGTGACGTTCAGCACGCCGTCAGAGATCTGCACTAAGATGAAACCTGCCGGCGAGCTTACGGTCACCTACCCCACTTCGTGGGTTGACGAAGAGCGCGACCTTTCCCCCTGGCTGGGCAACGTGATGCAGAAAGAGGCGGTCAACAAGCTTTACAGCATAGCCGACCGCGTGCATATCTGCCGCGACCGCCGGCTTCTTCAGGACTTCGACTACCTGCAAGCATCCAACAACCTCCGCTTCATGAGCACCAAGCCCAACAGCTACGGAGGCTACCGCGGCATCTACGATTCGCCTTACGACGCCTTTACCAATTACATGAACATCCTCGGCGACTTCATCACCCGCGTCAACAACCGCTACCCGCTCGACATTGACAACGAGGAACTCAACTCCCTGCTCACCACCATCAAGAACCAGGGAGACGAGATAGAGATGAAGAACCGCGAAATCAGCAAGCTACAGGACATGCTGGGCAAGAAGGAGAAAGCGGAGAAGAAAGCTGCCGCCGCTGCCAAGAAAGCGGAGACGGAAGCCAAGAAAGCCGCGACCGCCGCGAAGCCCGCCGCACAGCCCGCAGACGCGAAAGCAACCGCCGAAGGCAAAGCACCGACGGACGGCGCAAAAGCCGCAACCGCCGCTGCAAAGACACCCAAGCCCGCTCCCAAACGTGCCGGTGCAGCCACGCCCAAAAAGCCGGCAGCCAAAAAGCCGGCGGCCGCCAAGTAAAAGCGGGATACAGCTGAAAACTAAATAAGGAAAGGCCGGCGCTTCCCAAAGGAAAACAGGAACGCCCCAAGGATAAGACAAAGTTTCCAAAGGAAAAGACGCAGCATCCCAAGGAAAAGCGGAAGCATCCCCAAGGAAAAGCCAAAGCATCCAAAGGACAAGACGAAGTTTTCCAAAGGGAAAGCCAAAGCGCAGCAAGGAAAAGCCAAAGCGCAGCAAGGACAAGCGGAAGCAATCCGAGAAAAGCACCAGCTTCTCCAAGGACTGGCTGCCCCATTCCAAGGGAAATGCGGCAAATTCCAAGGAAAGGAGCAAGCAAGCCTTTTCCAGAGCATCCTTTTCCTTTGACAGGAAAATCCCCGACACCGACAACCAAGAGAGGACGCGCGAGCCACCCGCCCGCCGCCCTCTCTTTTTAACGCCATACGGTCTTTGCGCATCCGAGCGCGGGCCGAAGCGCACAAAAACAAAGACAACGGATGGAACGGAAAGAACGCCTTTCCAACATGGAGCTGCTGCGTCTCGTGGCAATGTTCATGGTGATGGCCGTACACGCCGACTTCTACGCCCTGGGCATACCCACCGCCGCCGATGTGGCGCGGACGCCGCTGCAAGCTTTCTCGCGCACTGCGTTCGAGGGGCTGTCGACGGTGTGCGTAGACGTGTTTGTGCTGTTGTCCGGCTGGTTCGGGATACGCTGGAAATGGCGCGGGCTACTCAGCCTTGTTTTCCAGTGCCTCTTCTTCTCTTTCGCGCTCTACGCCCTCGCTTTCGCCATAGGGTGGAAAGGGCGCACGCCGCTCGATGCCCTATGCGAGTCGCTCAAGCTAGGCGACTACTGGTTTGTCAGGTGTTACCTCGGCCTATACGTCCTCTCCCCGCTGCTCGACCTCTTCGCCCGGCGCGTGCCGCGCGTATGGCAAGCTGCGGCACTCGCCTTGTTTTTCGTTTTCCAAACCATAGCCGACAACGTCACCGGCTTTTGCAATATATTCGACAACGGCTACTCCGTGTGGTCGTTTGCCGCACTGTATCTCCTTGCCCGCCATCTGCGTCTCTTCCCCTGCCGCCTCACCGCGCTTCCCGCCGCTTTCCACTTCACGCTCTACGCCCTGCTTGTCGCGGCAAACGCCGTCACCGCATTTTTCTGTGCGCACCACTTCTCCAAGCCTGTCTCCCCCGCCCTCTGCTCGTACGCCAATCCGCTCGTCATCGCCGCCGCGCTCGTCCTCCTGCTTGCCTTCTCCCGGCTCACACTAAAAAACGCGGCCGTCAACACACTCGCCGCCTCCGCCTTCGCCATCTACCTCTTCCACAAGCATCCCTTTATCTGCGGGGAATATTTCCTCCCTACGGTAAAAACAATCTACGCCAACCACAGCGGCATCGTCTTCCTCGCGCTTACCGTCCTTTTCCTGCTATGCGTGGCTTTTGCCGCCATTGCCGCAGACCGCGCGCGCATCTTCCTATGGAAAAGAACGTGCCGCGCATGGGACAACATTTGCAAACATACCGTCCGGAAAGACTGAAAGGCTTTTCCCAAGCCAACGGGAAACCTCCCGCCCTGCTTCTCCGCAGCTATGACTTGCGCAGAACGCCGCATCCCAGCCCCCGATACACGCCAGACGCACTGACAACGCCGTGCCATTTTGAGGAAAAGTGACACGCAGTGACACAGAAAGTGTATAAAATCCCTAAACGCCGTTTTTGCCGATTTGGAAAACGGCGGAAAAATTCGTATCTTTGTATTGTAAAAGAGGGGAAACGAAACGCCGCGTTTCCCCTCTTTATCGTTATATTGACTATCAGCCACTTACGAGGTCGAAAAGTGTACATCCCGGAGCTGCGGGATGTACATGCCGTAGCTACTGCCCCTATCCCCGTAGCTACAGAGCCTATTCCAGTCTACCGAGAGTGCCTTTCCGTCCTTCCAAAGCCTATGGAAGGGGCGAAAAGGCACTTTCTTGACAGTCCGGCAATCCTAATAAATCATAAAGTTTTGCCAGCCGTAAAAAGCGGGGCTTTGACCGGGTGCGCAGGTCACTTTTTCAGCAGCCTCAGCGCCTCTCCCACCCAAAGCACGAAAGAGGTCGCGACGATGATGACAGCCCAGTCTCCCGGCTTCACGCCGCCCCGCGCCACGTTGAACATTTCCTGCACGCCGGGACACTCCGTCATAAGCACCTGCCCTACGAGTATCACGGCGGCAATAGAAAGAAACAGCTTGCAGTCGCGCCACGTGAGCCCCTTGAAAGCGGACGAGCCGGTCATAAAGGCTTTGGCGTTGAATAGATTCCAAAACTGCAACATCACGAAGATGGTGAAGAAAAGGCTCAGCTCATAGGGCGAAAGTCCGTTTGCCTCTCCCCAAGGCGCACGTCCCGCAAAGACGTCCGCCAGACACGTCACCTCAGCGTGCTGGAAATAGACGCAGAGGCCGAGCAAAATTGCGCTGAACAACACGCCTACGCCAAGTATGCCGCCGCGCATACCCTTCAGTATGCTCTCGTCCAGCGGACGCGGACGCTCCGCCATCACACTCTTCGAGGGCGGCAGGGAAGCAAGCGCAAGCGCCGCAAAGGTGTCCATTATAAGGTTCACCCAAAGCATCTGCGTGACGGTCAGCGGCGACTGCTCGCCGATGAAAGCCCCCACGGCCACGACGAGGCACGCCGCCACGTTGACGGTGAGCTGGAAGAGAATGAAGCGCTTGATGTTTTTATAGAGCGAACGCCCCCACATCACGGCATTGGCGATAGTGGAAAAGGAGCTGTCGATGATGGTCATGTCGCTCGCCTCCTTGGCCACGGCCGTGCCGTCTCCCATAGAGAGTCCCACGTTGGCGGCGTTGAGCGCGGGAGCGTCGTTGGTGCCGTCGCCGGTCACGGCCACCACGTGCCCCATGTCTTTCAGCAGGCGCACGGCGCGGTCCTTGTCGTTGGGGCGCGCACGTGATATGATTTTCACCTTGGGAAGCCGCTCGCGCAGCTCGGGCTCGGGCATCGCGGCGAGCTCTGTGCCGATAAGCAGATTTTCGTCCGTGTCCTTTTCCGTCCACAAGCCGAGCTGCCGGCCTATCTCCTTTGCCGTTCCCGGCGCGTCGCCCG
This sequence comes from Alloprevotella sp., assembly GCA_963651485.1. Lineage (GTDB taxonomy): Bacteria > Bacteroidota > Bacteroidia > Bacteroidales > Bacteroidaceae > Alloprevotella. The sequence goes on from CAVJPT010000003.1 coordinate 184,732, forward strand.
TCACTATTTTCACCTGTATGCCCGCGCTGAGACAGTCGGCGATGGCCTGCGGCACGTCCGCACGCACGGGGTCCTCAATGCCCACAATGCCCAACATCGTCAGGCCGTCCACCGCAAGCCGCCCGTCCTTGAAGGCCTCTTCCGCGCCCTCAAGCGTCTTGCAGGCGAAAGCAAGCGTGCGGTTGGCGTGGCTTTGGTACTCGGCCAGCTTCTGCGTGTACGCGGCCTTTTTCCCCTCAGAGAGGGCGCATTTCCCCATCAGTATGTCGGGCGCGCCCTTCACGTATACCGTGCGCTGTCCCGTCACAGCCGACTTCACGACGGTGGCCATATACTTCAGCTCGGTGGTAAACTGCACCCGTGCCTCCACCTCAAGCGACTCGCGCAAGGGCAGATAGTCCACGCCCTGCGCGTCAAGCCACAAGAGCAGCGCGCCCTCGGTAGGGTTGCCAATGGCGCGGGTCTTCTCGCCGGAGCGGTCGAGGTTGGCGGTAGTGTTGGCGGCAATGCACTCTTTCAGCAGGGACGAAACCTCATTGTCGCCGAGACGCTGCCCGTCAAGCCCGTCAAACGCGGTGTCCACCACCGCCATCTGGTTTTGCGTGAGCGTGCCCGTCTTGTCGGAGCAAATCACCGACACCGCGCCCATCGTTTCGCAGGCGTGCATCGTGCGCGGCAGGGTGTTTTGCCGCATAAGGCGCTTCATGCTGAAAGCAAGGCTGAGCGTCACCGCCATAGGCAAGCCCTCGGGCACCGCCACGACGATGAGCGTCACCGCCACCATCAGGGAGTCGAGCGCATACTGCGTAAGCTGCGGCCACGCTACCGGCACAGACACGCACGCGGCGAAGTAGCCGAAGATGCCCGCCACGGGCAGCACAAGGAAGACTATCGTCTGCCAAAGCCCCACGCGCGCGGCGTTTTTCTTGTTTTTCTTACGCCCGAGGATATAGGCCGCCACCGCAGCAAGCGCGAGCGAACCGCCAAGGCAGCCGCCAAACGCGCCGAAGTCCGGAGACGGAAGCGAAGCGGCATAGCGCATAAGCCGCCCCACTACTATCACCACCGCCACCGCGTAGCTCACTTTCGTGATGAGCGCGGCAAGGCGGTCAAGCCCCTCGCTCAGCGGCGTAGACTCGCCGTCGCGCACTTGCGCGGCCTCAAACACTTTTCCGCAGGCCGTGGCGTCACCCACCGCAAACACGCGTGCCACGCCGTCGCCCTCTGTCACGGTGCAGCCTTTCAGGACGTGGTTGGACGGATAGGTAGCGTCCTTGTCAAAGCGTGCGGGATCGGTGGTCTTGGCACACTGCGGCTCGCCCGTAAGCGAGGACTCGTTCATCATAAGATTCATGCACCGCAGCAGCTCCGCGTCTGCCGGCACTTCCTCGCCGGCTTCAAGCAAAACAATGTCGCCCACCACGATGTCCTTGCGCGGCACCTGGCACACGCCGCCGTTGCGCACCGCCTTTACGAGCGTCTCGTCGTTCACCTCGTTAAGGCTCTTGAAGGTTTTCTCGTTTTGCGCCTCAAGCACATGCGCCACCGAAGTGGCAAGCAGCACGGCTGCGGCTATGCCCACCAGCTCGAGGTAGGGTTCCCAGCCCTCCACGCCGCAGAAGGCACTGTTGTAAAACGATATGCCGCCGGAAAGCAGCAGGGCGAAAAGCAGGATGGTGAAAAGGGAGTCCATCTCGAAGCTGCGCGTCGCTGCATCCCATTTCCCTCCGAGGTACGCCACAAGGTACGTCAAGAGGAAAAGCACAAAGGACAGCACGGGAGCTATCCACAGCCCCTCGACGACCGCTGCGCCCGCAAGGGGAAGCGCCACCGACGCCGCGAGCGAAGCGAGGAAAATAAGGAGATAGAGGCGCAGCAGCCAGAAATGCATGCAGGCCTTTATCTTGTCCCACGCCGTCTCCTTTGCGGGCGGCGTGAGGACGTTTGCGCCGTGCAGACGGCGGCTTTCAAGCACTTCCGCGTCGGTCAGTCCGGCGTAATGGTGTGTCTGTGCCATGTACTGTGTATGGTTTGATTGGTTGATTTTGCTTTTTGGTTGGTGCAAAAGTACCCTTTTGCAGCGGAAAACCGCCTTTGGGGCGGAAAAAGCGGGCGAAAAGCGCAAGCCGCTCCGCTGCCACCGCACACACGCGGGGAGACAAAAGAGCGAAAGGCACGCCCAGTGTCAAGAAAATGCTATTTTGTCACACATTTGTAGCCATCACAAACTATTTGTTAGTGTTTTTCCTATTATCTTTGCACCGCGAAAGCAATCACAATCTATTTGCAGTAAAACAAAAGAACAAGAAAAGAGCTACAGAGATATGTGCGGAATAGTAGGAATATTCAACATCGGCGAGCAGACGCCCGAGCTGAGGCGAAAGGCATTGGAGATGAGCAAACGGCTGCGCCACCGCGGCCCTGACTGGAGCGGCATACACTGCGGCAAGCACGCCATACTGTGCCACGAGCGCCTTTCCATCGTCGACCCGCAAAGCGGAGGGCAGCCCTTGCTCTCGCCCGACGGGCAGCAGGCACTTGCCGCAAACGGGGAGATATACAACCACGCCGACATACGCGCCGCCCTCGGCGGCAGCTACCCGTTCCGCACGGGGTCGGACTGCGAGGTGATACTCGCCCTCTACCGCAAGTACGGCGGCCCGGCGTTTCTCGAAAAGCTAAACGGCATCTTCGCCTTCGCCATCTATGACGAAGAGCGCGGCGACTTCCTCATAGCGCGCGATCCCGTCGGGGTGATACCGTTATATATAGGATGGGACGAGGACGGCACCGTCTACTGCGCCAGCGAGCTCAAAGCCCTCGAGGGCTACTGCCAGCGCTACGAGCCCTTCCCCCCGGGACACTACTATCTGGGCAGCGAGGGCGTGACGCGCCGCTGGTACAAGCGCGGGTGGACGGACTACGACACGCTTATGTCCTCGCCGCGCACGTCGCCGGCAGACATTCGTCCGGCCCTTGAAGCCGCCGTCCGCCGCCAGCTGATGAGCGACGTGCCATACGGCGTGCTTCTCTCCGGCGGCCTGGACAGTTCTGTCATCTCCGCCATCGCCAAGCAGTACGCTGCGCGGCGCGTGGAGAGCGGCGGGCAGCAGGACGCGTGGTGGCCGCAGCTTCACTCTTTCGCCGTGGGGCTTCGCGGCGCGCCCGACCTCGACAAGGCCCGCGAGGTGGCGCAGCACATCGGCACCGTGCACCATGAAATCAACTACACCATACAGGAGGGACTCGACGCGGTGCGCGACGTGATATACTACACCGAGACCTACGACGTCACCACCGTACGCGCCTCCACGCCCATGTACCTCCTCGCCCGTGTAATAAAGTCCATGGGCATAAAGATGGTGCTTTCCGGCGAGGGCGCAGACGAGATTTTCGGCGGCTACCTCTATTTCCACAAAGCTCCCACGGCGCGGGCTTTCCATGAAGAAACGGTGCGCAAGCTCTCGCGCCTGCACCTCTACGACTGCCTCCGTGCCAACAAGAGCCTCTCGGCGTGGGGCGTGGAAGGGCGCGTGCCTTTCCTCGACAAGGACTTCCTCGACACGGCCATGAGCCTTGACCCCGCTGTGAAGATGTGCCCGGGGCACGAGCCGGAAAAGCGCGTGCTGCGCGAGGCTTTCGCCGACATGCTGCCCGAAAGCGTGGCGTGGCGGCAGAAAGAGCAGTTTTCCGACGGCGTGGGCTACTCATGGATAGACACACTGCGGCGCACGGCGGAGGAGTCCGTCACCGACGCGCAGATGGCGGCGGCCGCCGAGCGTTTCCCCGTCAATCCGCCGAGGTGCAAGGAGGAGTATCTCTACCGCAGCATTTTCGCCGAGCATTTCCCCAGCGAAAGCGCAGCCCGCTGCGTGCCGAGCGTGCCGAGCGTGGCTTGCAGCACCGCCGAGGCCCTGGCTTGGGACAAAGCTTTCAAGGATGCCAACGAGCCGAGCGGGCGCGCCGTGGCGGGCGTGCACAACGAGGCGTACAGCAGCGCGGACTAAGGCTTCCGGCCCTACGGGAAACATTCGGGACGCGGCGGCTTGCGCCCTACGCGCCGCCGCCCGGCATAGACTGCATTTGCGCCCGGCACGATGCCGCCGCATCTCCCGCAAAAAGACACCGCGCCCCCGCACAGCGAAGACTGTGCGGGGGCGCGGCGCGTACGTACCTTACGGCACGGAAGCGGTTGTTTCCCGCCAGGGGAAAGCTCTGCATTGCCAGAGGCACGGTTATTTTCCCCCACGGGAGAAGATTTTCCACACAAATACCGCGACTTCACCGGTACTGCTTGCGACGGTGGAAATAGATGCCGGCGTACACATTGACGTAGTAAACGCTGTTGGCGAGCGAAATGCCTTTGCGGCGGTACATGTAAAGGTGGTCGACCACCGAAGCACCGACGAAGAGACGCGTATTGTTCCACACCACGCCCACGCGCGAGGTGCAGTCAAAGCTAAGGTTGGTGATGTCTTGCCAAAGCTCGTTGCCCTTGAGCCGCACGCCGCTCGCCTTGCGCAAGCCAAAGCTTGGCTGGGCTGAGATGCCTATGGTCAAGTTGCGTGCCGGCACCCAGTTGTATCCGTAGCCCGCGCTCAGATAGTAGTAGTCATAGCTCACGCCGGAAAATTTCAGTCCCTCTACAATCAGTTCCTTGTCGCCGTCTGCCCCGCGCAAAGCCTCGGGCAGCCGCGTATAGTCAAACGACACGTTTTGCCGGCTGTAGCCCGCGCCGAAAAGGGCCGAGCCGCAGCTCTTGCGCTGGACGGTGCTCTGGTTGTAGGCTGCAGGGTAAGAGAAGTGGCGGTAGTTGGCCACATAGTACGCGCTCACGGAAAGCAGGCTCGACTTGATGCCGTCGAAAGGCGTGCCCTTGAACTGCTTCTTGCCCACCCCGTCAAAGCCCGTAGTGGCGCGGAGACGGTAGTCGCCGTCGTTGCGCACCAATATCGCGTCAAGCCCGAGCATGGAACTGTACAGGCTCAGGCTCAGCTCGGACGAGCGGCCGAGCGACTGCGGATGCGCCACGTCAAAGGTATAGCCAAGGAATATCCACCGCCAGCCGAAATACGGACCAATCTTTACGTTGGGCGCGGGCTTGGTGGAAATGCTCTGCGCCTTTCCGTCCGACTCCCCCGAAAGCGTGTACGACTGGAAAAAGTTGGTGCTTTGCAGCATCGCCGTGTAGTCGTAGTAGTTAGGGGAAATATATGTGGTGTCGTAAGAGTCGAAGTTGCGGATAAAACGCTTGAAGACATTCATGCGGCGGCGCATTGTCTCCCGCCGCGACTCCGGGGCAGAAGCGCCCGCCCCTTTTCCGCTGTCCGCGTCCCCTTTCTCTGCCGCCGCAACGAGCGAGTCAGCCGCTGCCGCAACGCTGTCGCTGTAAAGCGTCCGCCGACCGCCGCCCGCTTCGCCGCAGCCGGCAGCCGGCGGCGCGGCAAAAAACGGCTGCGCAAAAAGCGCAAAGGCGAGGAGAAGGCACGCGCGGAGCAAGGCAAAGCGGAAAGATATCTCTCCCGCCGCGCCACGCATTGCCGTATTTACGTTTCCTGCCGTCATCCAAGTTCCTCGTCCACTGAGCAAATGCGCCGTGCAGTTTTACGACTGACACACGCCACGCGCTATGCTTAGGGAAAGCCTTTGCAAGGTACGCCGTTCTGCCCGCACCCGTCAAAATTTTCGCTCACTGCAAGACGAGCAAATGCGAAATTACGGAAAAACGGACAAAACGACGCAGCATGACCGCCATATCGCCGTCAAATGCCCACTTAGCCAGTACGCGGGCACAGATGCCATTGCCCAGCGCGAAAGCCCAAGCACACACCGTACGGAGACTCCGCCCCGTCCCGCTTTGGGGCATACGTCAAAAAGGCGTAACTTTGCACGTAATTTTCCACTTCCCCGCAGGAAACGGCATAAAGGCACACCTGACGCGCCGCGCCGCCCTTGCCCCTCGCCACCGCAGCCCGCGGAGACGCGGCGGGAAACGGGAGGGAGGACACGCACCTTATTAATGAACAACATCTTCATAGAGTTCGCGAGCCCGGCAATGCTTGTCATCAAAGGCCTGCTCGTGGGCATCATAGCCTCAGCCCCAATGGGGCCCGTCGGCATACTGTGCATACAGCGCACCATACAGAAAGGGCGTGCCTACGGCATAGCGACGGGAGCGGGAGCGGCACTGAGCGACATCATCTACGCCATTATGACGGGACTGGGAATGTCGTTCGTGATGGACTTCATAGACGACAAGCAAAACCTCTTCTGGCTGAAGCTCATGGGAAGCGTGATGCTGCTGCTCTTCGGCGTGTACATGTTCCGTTCTGACCCGCGCAAAGCCATGCGCCCCAAGTCCACAAGCAAGGGGTCGCTGGCGCACAACTTCACCACGGCTTTCCTCGTCACGCTCTCCAATCCGCTCATCATTTTCCTTTTCCTCGCGCTCTTCAACGCGCTCACGTTTGTCATCCCCGGCAACATCTTCGGCCAGTGCGTGGGCTACCTCTCCATCGTGGCCGGGGCTATGCTATGGTGGCTCGGGCTTACGTACGTGATTAACCGCATGCGGCGCAACTTCGGAATACGCGGGATACAGCGGCTCAACCGCACCATAGGCTGCATAGTGCTTGCCGCCTCGCTGCTCTACGCACTGATGACGCTCTTCAAGCTTTCGCTCTTCTAAGGGTTACAAGGTAAGGACAAGGGATTTATGGTAATAGCCGACAAACTCAAAGGCACAAGCCGCATAGAATATTTGCTCTACCTCTGGCAGGTAGAGGACGTGATACGCGCCTACGGCTGCGACGCCGACCGCATACGCCGCGAGTACGTCTCGCGCTTCTCGCTCGACGACGAGACACGCGCCAAGACAGAGCAATGGTATGCAGACCTCTGCGAGATGATGCGCTCGGAAGGCGTGGCCGGACACGGGCACATGCAGATATGCCGCAACGTGCTGCAAGAGCTTACCGAGCTGCACGCTGCCCTGCTTGCCTCGCCCAAGTTCCCCTACTACCGCGAGATGTACTACAAGGTGCTGCCTTACATAGTAGAGCTGCGTGCCAAGCAGCCGGAAGGCGCGGCAGAGCAGCCCGAGCTCGAGACCTGCCTCCAGCTGCTCTACGGCGTGATGATGCTGCGCGTGCAGAAGAAAGCGGTTTCCCCCGAAACGGGAAAAGCCGCGGAAGACACCGCAAAGCTTCTCGGACAACTATCCGACTACTATTTCAAGGACAAAGAGCAGCCCATCGAATTTTGAAAACCGCCGCGCCGAAAAAGCGAGGCACACACCATACAATGAAACAGATACTCGTCACAGGATGCCGCGGACAGCTGGGCAACGAGCTGCAACTCCTCGCCCCGCAGTACAAGGACACCTGCCATTTCTTCTTTACTGACAAGGAAGAGCTTGACATCACCGACCGCACGGCCGTATGCAGCTTCGTGGAAGCCAACGCCATCTCCGTCATAGTCAACTGCGCCGCCTTCACGGCCGTAGACAAGGCCGAGAGCCAGCCCGAGCTGTGCGACCTGCTCAACCACACCGCGCCCGGATACCTGGCCGAGGCAGCCGCGCAAGTAGGCGGCAGCATGATACAGGTATCCACCGACTACGTCTTCTCGGGCGACGGCTGCAAACCCTACCGGGAAGAGGACGCCACCGCCCCGCGCACCGTGTACGGGCGCACCAAGCTCGCCGGCGAGGAAAGCGTCATACGTACCTGCGCCGGTTCGATGGTGATACGCACGGCGTGGCTCTACTCCACATTCGGCAACAATTTTGTCAAGACAATGCTCCGCCTTGGCCGCGAGCGCGACGAACTGGGAGTAGTGGCAGACCAGATAGGCTCCCCCACCTATGCCCGCGACCTCGCCCGCGTCATAATGGCAGCCGTGGAGCAGGGCATCGTCCCCGGCGTGTACCATTTCACGGACGAGGGTGCCTGCTCGTGGTACGATTTCACGCGTGCCATACACCGCGCCGCCGGCATAGACAAGTGCCGCGTACGCCCCATACACACCGAGGACTATCCCGTCCCCGCCCCGCGCCCGCACTATTCCGTGCTCGACAAGACCAAAATTAAAGACACATACGGCATAGAGATACCCTGGTGGGAGGACTCGCTCCGCGAGTGCATCAAGGCGCTTTAAGCCGCAAGCCCGCCCTACCCCGCACACTTTCCAACGCACACCCCAAGCACAAGCATGAACGCTGAAATAGCACGCCGCCGCACATTCGCCATCATCTCGCACCCCGATGCGGGAAAGACCACACTGACAGAGAAGCTGCTGCTCTTCGGAGGGCAGATACAGGTCGCCGGCGCGGTGAAAAGCAACAAGATAAAGAAAACAGCCACCTCGGACTGGATGGAGATAGAGAAGCAGCGCGGCATCTCCGTCACCACCTCCGTCATGGAGTTTGACTACGAGGACTACAAGATAAACATCCTCGACACCCCTGGCCACCAGGACTTTGCCGAGGACACTTTCCGCACGCTCACCGCCGTCGACTCCGCCATCATCGTGGTGGACGGCGCGAAAGGCGTGGAGACGCAGACCCGCAAGCTGATGACGGTGTGCCGCATGAGAAAGACGCCCGTCATCATCTTCATCAACAAGATGGACCGCGAGGGAAAAGACCCGTTTGACCTCCTCGACGAGCTCGAGCAAGAGCTGCAGATAAAGGTACGCCCCCTCTCCTGGCCTATCAACCAGGGCGCGCGCTTCAAAGGCGTATACAACATCTACGAAGGGCAGCTCAACCTCTTCGCGCCCGACAAGCAGAAGGTCACGGAGAAAATCACCGTCGACATTGACAGCCCTGAGCTTGAGGCTAACGTAGGTGAGGCTGACGCGGAGAAGCTGCGCGAAGACCTGGAGCTTGTCGACGGGGTCTATCCCGCTTTCAGCCACGACAGCTACCTCGGCGCGGAAGTCGCGCCCGTATTCTTCGGCTCCGCGCTCAACAATTTCGGTGTAAAGGAGCTGCTCGACTGCTTCGTGCGCATCGCCCCCTCGCCCCGCCCCACAAAGGCAGAGGAAAGGGAAGTTGAGCCGGACGAAGACAAGTTTACGGGCTTCATCTTCAAGATTACCGCCAACATCGACCCCAACCACCGCTCCTGCATTGCCTTCTGCAAGGTGTGCTCGGGAAAGTTTCAGCGCAACACGCCTTACCTGCACGTGCGGCAGGGAAAGACACTGCGCTTCTCCTCTCCCACACAGTTCATGGCGCAGCGCAAAAGCACCATCGACGAGGCCTGGGCGGGCGACATCGTAGGTCTGCCGGACAACGGCGTATTCAAGATAGGCGACACGCTGACCGAGGGCGAGCAGCTCCATTTCCGCGGCCTGCCGTCTTTCTCCCCGGAGATGTTCAAATACATCGAAAACGCCGACCCTATGAAGACAAAGCAGCTCAACAAAGGCATCGAGCAGCTTATGGACGAGGGCGTGGCGCAGCTCTTCGTCAACCAGTTCAACGGGCGCAAGATTATCGGCACCGTCGGGCAGCTGCAGTTTGAGGTAATACAGTACCGCCTCGAGCATGAGTACAACGCCAAGTGCCGCTGGGAGCCCGTGCACCTCTACAAGGCTTGCTGGATAGAGAGCGACAACGAGGCCGAGCTCGAAAACTTCAAGAAGCGCAAGTACCAGTACATGGCAAAGGACCGCGAAGGGCGCGACGTCTTCCTCGCCGACTCGGGCTACGTCCTGCAAATGGCGCAGCAGGATTTCGAGCACATACGCTTCCACTTCACAAGCGAATTCTGACCCCACTCCCCGACTTATGAAACTCACCGTCGTAACCATAAACCTCAACAACCTTGCCGGACTGCGCCTCACGATGGAGTCCGTGCTTGCGCAGCTGCGTCCCGACACAGAGTACATAGTCATCGACGGCGCTTCGACGGACGGCAGCGCGGAGTACATAAGCAGCCACAAGGACAAGCTCGCCTACTGGGTGAGCGAAAAAGACTCCGGCATATACAATGCCATGAACAAGGGCATCGCCAAGGCACGCGGCGAGTACATACAGTTTCTCAACTCGGGCGACACCTACCACGACAACTCCGTGCTTGCGCGGGTGCTTCCCCGCCTACGAGACAAGGATTTCTATACGGGCGACCTGCTTATGCAGGAAGCCGAACCCGTCGTCGCACACGCGCCGAAAGTGGTCACTACGCGCTACCTCGCCCAAGACACCCTTATGCACCCCGCCACTTTCATACACACGCGGCTTCTGAAAGAAAGGCCCTATCGCGAAGATCTCCGCATTGTGTCCGACTGGGAGCAAATCTGGCACGAGCTTATCATAGGCGACGCCACATACGAAAGGCTCGGCTTCATCGTGTCAGACTTTGACATGACGGGACTCAGCGCAACCTGCGGCAAGGAATCAATCCAGAAAGAGCGTGACCAGGTATTCCCTGCGCTCGGCAACGGACGCATGTGGCGAGAGCTGGGCGGAGGGTACACAAGATACGAGCGCAAGGTGCGCGAAGCATTGCTCAACGACAACATTTGGGAACGATATTTCTCCATTCTCTCGCTCACCGTCCAGTTTATACTGAAGAGTATGCTGAAAAGGGCTACAGGGCGCAAGGACGACAAATGACGCGCCACAGCAAGCGGGCATACCTGCTATAGCCCCCGGCATGCCAGACACATCTAACGGGCATACAAGCTACGGGAAACCCGAAAGCCGGCCACACAGTCCCGGCTTCGCACCACAACCCCGCAGAGCCTTATCCCAAAAACCTTACATTTCTCGCCCAGCGTTGCTATTCCCGTAAAAGCATCGCTGGGCAAATGTTTCAGACAAGCCTAAGCGGGAAATAGAATCCCCCTCCGCGGCACGCCGCAAAGGGGGAAACACACGTTTTCAAAAAGAAAAGAGCCGGTCAGACGGTAAGCCGGGTTCTGTCTCCCCGAAAAAACGGGGCGGCTGCCATTTATCCGCACGCGGCGTCACCGCCGCGCTCTATCGTTCTACCCTCCGGCGTGCCGCTGACGGCTCGGGCGGGCAGCCCTCCGACGCCGGTATACATGAACTTTCAGCCCCCGATGCGCACGGCCCGCACGTCACCGCGCGGCCGGTGGGCTCTTACCCCACCTTCTCACCCTTGCCGCCGCCCGTCCCGCCGAGGACGGAAAAGACGGAGGCGGTTGTTTTCTTCTGCGCTGATTTGCCCTTGCGGACTACTTCCCGTTAAGAAGCGGGGCGCCCTGTGCTGCCCGGACTTTCCTCCTGCGCCACGAAAAGCGGACGCACGCGGCAGCCTGTCCGGCCGGCTCTTGACCGCAAAGATAACAAAAAACAAGGGGGCGCAAGCCTTTTCCCGCTTTTTGCCTAACTTTGCGTAAGGCTTGCCCCGCAGCGAATGCGCCCCATAAATACGGGGCGAAGAGACAAACTGCCGCTCCATACGGCGGAAATCCTCAGAAAAACGATGACCTCCTCCACAATCCGTTTCATAGACCTATTTGCCGGAATCGGCGGCATCAGGCTCGGACTCGAGCAAGCCTTGGAGAAGAACGGCTGCACCCCGCTTTGTGTCTTCACTTCGGAGATTAAGCCACACGCCATCTCTATCCTAAGGCAAAACCACCCGGGAGACCACATACACGGAGACATCACAAAGACCGAAGCCCGCGACATTCCAGACTTCGACATACTCTGCGGCGGCTTCCCGTGCCAGGCTTTCTCTTCAGCGGGCAACCGGGACGGCTTTGCCGACACCCGCGGGACACTGTTCTTCGACGTCGAGCGCATCATCCGCGCGAAACAGCCGAAAGGCTTTATCCTTGAAAACGTGGAGGGGCTGACAAAGCATGACGGCTGCAACACGCTTGACGTAATGGTGCGGAATCTCGAAAATGCCGGCTACCTCGTCGCGCACAAAGTGCTGAATGCAGCCGACTTCGGCGTTCCGCAAGAGAGAAAGCGCATTTATTTCGCCGGAGTCAGGAAAGACATCGCAAAAGAAAGCGTCTCGCTGGACGGCTTTCCTGTACGCCGCCGCTCGATCGGCGATGTGCTTGAAAGCGGAAAGCCCGTGTCAGACTCGCCCTTCGTCAAACACCTTCTCAGCCTGTATCCCGCAGAAAGCCTTTCGGGAAAATCGATAAAGGACAAGCGGAGCGGAAAGGAAAATCTGCACAGCTGGGACTTGCAGCTAAAAGGTCCAGTCACAGAAGAAGAGAAGACGCTGCTCAACAAACTGATGACCGAAAGGCGGAAAAAGAAGTGGGCGGAAATAATCGGCATAAAGTGGATGGACGGAATGGCTCTGACGAAAAAGCAAATAGAGCAGTTCTGCCCCGCCGCCGACCTTCAGGAGATGCTTGACGACCTCACACGGAAAGGATACCTGAAGCTTGAGCACCCAAAGCAGCAAATAAGCGAGACACGCACTTCCGCCAACGGGAGGACAGCTACCGTGACACGCAGAGTCAGCGACACAAGCAAGCCCAAAGGATATAACATCGTCGCAGGCAAGCTCAGCTACGAAGTAGGCAAGATTCTATCCCCGAAAGAAACGGCTCCGACACTCGTCGCCACGGACATGCAACGCCTTTACGTGGCAGACAACGGCGGCTTGCGCACCCTGACACTGCGGGAAGGGCTAAGACTCTTCGGCTACCCCGAGGACTACAAGTTTGACATAGACACTGCACACGGCTACGACCTTTTGGGCAACACCGTAGCCGTTCCCGTTATAGCGTCCGTGGCAGACAGGCTGCTGCAAACCATTTTGTAAAACACACAACCAAGTCGTGACAACGATGAAAAGGCAACAAGTCAAGCTATCTGCCGAAGACATTTACAAAAGAACATACGGAAAAGAACTTCAAATACCGCGTTGGATGGACATAAAGGAACATTACACCCAACAACAAGCCTCCGACACGATATAAAGACGCAAACCGCCTCACTACCATGACACGACACGCATTCCTTCCCCTACTGTTCGCATCCCTGCTTGCCGCACCCGCCGCAGCAGGAAACGGCAGCAACGCACTAAAAGCCGGCACTCACGCACAGAGGACAGACATACAAGCGTCAAGAGCCGACATACAAGTACCGAAAGCTGACATACAAGCGACGAAGGCTGTCGCATATGCCCGGAAAGACACGGCCGCTGGCTACACGCCCACGGCCGAAAACCTCGCGGCGCGGCAGCGCTTCTCGGACAGCCGCTTCGGCATCTTCCTGCACTGGGGACTGTACAGCCTCTTTGCGCAGGGAGAATGGTACATGCAGAACGAGGGAATCGACAACCGCGAGTACGCGAAGGCTGCCAACGCTTTCTACCCGCACAGCTTCGACGCAAAGAAATGGGTTGCGGCTTTCAAGGCGGCGGGGGCGCGCTACGTTTGCTTCACCACCCGACACCACGACGGCTTCTCCATGTGGGACACGCAGGAGTCCTACTACAACATCATGCACACGCCTTACGGCCGCGACATAGTACGGCAGATTGCCGACGAGTGCCACAAGCAGGGAATGGGGCTGCATCTCTACTACTCCCACATTGACTGGACACGCGACGACTACCCTACGGGGCGCACCGGACGCAACACGGGAAAAGACCCGAAAAAGGAGAACTGGCCGTCATACTACCGCTTCATGAACGCCCAGCTTACCGAACTGCTCACACGCTACGGGCAAGTGGACGGTATATGGTTTGACGGATGGTGGGACCACGACAGCGACTCCACAGCCTTCGACTGGCAGCTGCCCGAGCAGTACGCCCTCATACACAAGCTGCAGCCCGCCTGCATCATCGGCAACAACCACCACCAGACTCCCTATGAGGGCGAGGACATGCAGATGTTTGAGCGCGACATCCCCGGCGAAAACACCGCCGGCCTCAGCGGACAGGCCATCAGCCGACTGCCGCTCGAGACATGCACAACGATGAACGGCATGTGGGGATACAAGATTAAGGACCAGGACTACAAGTCCACCGCCACACTCCTGCGGCTTCTCGTGCGCACCGCCGCAAAGGGCGCGAACCTCCTGCTCAACATCGGCCCGCAGCCCGACGGCAACCTCCCCGCCGCCGCGCTCACGCGCCTTTCGGAAATGGGCGAATGGCTCAACGGCCCGGCCGGCGAAAGCATATACAAGACTGTGGCGGGCGGCTTCGCCCAGGGCGACAGCATCGTGACGACCCGCAGCCGCGAAGACGGCACGCTCTACCTCCACCTCCTTTCCGACAAGGCCGAGGGACAGCTCACCCTGCCGCTGAAAGAGAAGTTTGGCAAAGCAACCGCCCTTTCCACTGGCGAGCGCATCGCCTTCAAGCGCAACAAGCGCGAGGGCACAGTGACTTTCCTCCTGCCCACGTGGAAAGACAATACGGCGGATTTCGTGATAAAGTTAGACAAATAAGCGCAAGCGCAGTAGTGCAACATTTTGTCCCGATTAAAGAAAGAATGAAAGCAAGCCGCTTCCTCCTCGCCGCGCTCTGCGCCGCAGCCTCCCTGACGGCGACGGCGCAGCCCGGACGAACAAACTTCGTGGCGCCGCAGATAAAGACACCGCGCCTGTACGTCGGCGACGATGTCTCCTCGCTACCCGTCCTGCGCCTTGGCGGAAGCGACGTGCTGCACGTCTCCTTTGACGAGATGAGCCACGAATACAAGCGGCTGGCCTATCACATCGAGCACTGCGACCCACAGGGGAACATCACGGACGGACTCTTTGACACGGAATACCTGTCTTCCACGCTCGACAACCCGCTCATCGGCGACTACGAGCCGAGCCAAAACACCACAACGCTTTACACGCACTACTCGCTCGACATCCCCAACGAGGACGTGCGTCCCAAGCTCTCCGGCAACTACCGCCTCACCGTCACAGACGGAGACGAAGACGGCGCGGACACGCTGCTTGTCACCTATTTCGCCGTGACGGAAAACGCCGCCCCCGTAAGCCTCAGCTGCTCCACGGACACGGAGACCGACCACAACGACTCCCACCAGCAGGTGACGATGCGCGTCGACCTCGGCTCTTTGCCCTTGCGCGACCCCGAGACGGAGACACGCGTCATCGTACTGCAAAACCGCGACTACGCCACCTCCGTGTGCGTGCCTCCGACGATGCAGAACGGCTCTGCCCTTCTGTGGGAGCACGACCGCCGGCTCATCTTCCCCGCCGGCAACGAGTACCGCAAGACTGAGATGATATCCACGCGTTACCCCGGTCTGCACGGCGAGAGCATGCGCTGGCACGAGCCGTTCTACCATTACACGCTGATGGCAGACGCGCCGAGGCGCAACTATCTCTACGACGAAGACCGCAACGGACTTTCCGTGGTGCGCAACGACGGGACAGGCGACGCGGACACAGAAGCCGACTACGTCATCACGCATTTCACGCTGCAGACCCCGCAGCTCCCCGGAAAGGACATCTACGTCGACGGCCGCTGGGCGCAGCCCGCGAAAAACCCGCTCTACCTCATGCGCTACAACCCCGCCGCACAAGCCTACGAGGCCAGCGTGCTGATGAAGACGGGGTATTACAACTACCGCTACTACGCCTACGACAGCGCGACGGGACAGCCCTCGCCCTACGCCCCCGTAGAGGGCAACTACTTCCAGACTGAGAACGAATACACCGTCCTTGTCTACTACCGCCCCTCCGGCGGGCGCTACTGGCGGCTCCTCAACGCCGTCAGCAAGACCTACCGCCCAAGGTGAGCGGGAAAGGCACAAGGACGCACAACCAACACACCACACGCACACTATGCACATTGTATTTCTCGACGCATACACGGTGAACCCCGGCGACCTCGAATGGGACTCGCTCAGCTCGCTCGGCACGCTCACCTGCCACGACCGCACAGCCCCCGGAGACGTGCTGGCACGCAGCGCGGACGCAGACGTGCTCATCGTCAACAAGACACGGCTCACGCGCGAACACTTTGCCCGTCTGCCCAAACTCCGTCTCGTCTGCGTGGCCGCCACAGGCTATGACAAAATTGACCTCGCCGCCGCGAGCGAGCACGGCATTCCGGTATGCAACTGCGCCGGATACAGCACGCCCTCCGTCACACAGTCCGTCCTCTCCCTGCTCCTTGAAGCTGCGGACGGCACGGGCGAGTACGCAAGGCAGAACGCGGCGGGGAAATGGTGCGAAAGCCCCGACTTCTGCTACACACTGCGCCCCCGCATAGAGCTGGCGGGCAAGAAAGCCGCCATCGTGGGCTTCGGCAATATCGGCGCAAGCGCCGCCGCCGTGCTGCACGCGCTGGGGATGGACATCGCCGCCGTGACAAGCAAAGCCCCCGCCGCGCTTCCCGGCTACGTGCGCAAGGTTACGCTTGAAGAGGCTTTTACCACCTCTTCCGTAGTGAGCCTGCACTGTCCCCTGACGGCGGACAACGCCCGTATGGTGGACGCGACGCTCTTGGCAAAAGCCGCAGACGGGCTGATTGTCGTGAACACCGCCCGCGGCGGACTCGTGGACGAGGAAGCAGTGGCCGCCGCGCTTCGCTCGGGCAAGCTCGGCGCATACTGCACCGACGTGCTTGCTGCCGAGCCGCCCTCGCCCGACTGCCCGCTCCTAACCGCGCCGCGTGCGTACGTCACCCCCCACATCGCGTGGAACACACCCGAAGCACGACGCCGCATACTCGCTCAGCTTGCGGAAAACATCGCCGCCTACCAGGCAGGAAAACCGCGCAACGTGGTCAACGCGTAAAGACAGAAACCAACGTGATTACATTCGTACAAGTACTCGACTTTATAGGCACGCTTGCCTTCGCCATATCCGGCATCCGCCTTGCCTCAGCCAAGCATTTTGACCTCTTCGGAGCTTACGTCGTGGGCGTCACCACCGCTATCGGCGGCGGTACGATGCGCGACTTGCTCCTCTCGCAGCCGCCCTTCTGGATGACCAACTCTTTCTACCTCATCTGCTCGGGCATCGCCCTCCTGTGGGTCATTCTCTTCCGCCGCCTGCTGGTGCGGCAGGACAACACGTGGTTTATCTTCGACAGCGTGGGCCTGGCACTCTTTACCGTGACCGGCATAGAGAAGACCGTGGCGGCGGGGTATCCTTTCTGGACCGCCGTGATTATGGGCACGCTCACGGGAGCAGGGGGCGGAGTGCTGCGCGACGTGTTCATCAACGAAGAGCCGCTCATCTTCCGCAAGGAGATATACGCCCTCGCTTGCGTTGTGGGCGGACTGGCGTACTACCTCTGCCACATAGCGGGCGCGGACAACGTGGTCTCGGGTCTGGTATGCGGCTGCGTAGTCTTCGCCACGCGCCTGCTCGCCGTAAAGTACAAGCTGCGCCTCCCCATCCTCAAAAGCGAGGACGACGCGTGACGCGCCGCCGACCCGCAGACAACAACCCACACATCCCGCAAACAATGACAGCCAACGACACGATATTTCACTATTTCCCCGGACTGACGGAAAAGCAGCGCACACAGTTTTCCGCTCTCGACTCCCTGTACCGCGACTGGAACGCAAAGATAAACGTTGTCTCCCGCAAGGACATCGACAGCCTTTACCTGCACCATGTGCTCCACTCGCTGGGCATAGCGAAGGTCATCAGCTTCCGCCCCGGCACAGAGATTATGGACATAGGCACAGGGGGCGGATTTCCCGGCATACCCCTCGCCATACTCTTTCCCGAGTGCCGTTTCCACCTCATCGACAGCATCGGCAAGAAAGTGAAAGTGGCGGAAGCCGTGGCGAAAGCCGTCGAACTAGACAACGTCACCACAGCCCACCGCAACGCGATAGAGGAAAAGGGAAAATTTGACTTCGTAGTGAGTCGCGCGGTAATGAACGCCGCCGACCTCGTTAAGCTCGTGCGCAAAAACATACACCACGAGCAGCGCAACTCCCTCCCCAACGGACTGCTCTGCCTGAAAGGGGGCGACCTCACGGAAGAGCTCGCGCCTTTCGACAAGCACAGCGAGATTTGGGACTTGGCGGAGAGCTTCAAGGAAGATTTCTTCGAAACAAAGAAAGTAGTCTACATCTCACTCTGACGCACGTATGCTGCACATAGAAAGGTTTACGGTCAATATGGTGGCGGAAAACTGCTACATAGTCTGGGACGACAGCCGCGAGGCCGCCGTCATAGACTGCGGGGCGTTCTTCCCCGAGGAAAAGGAAGCCATCAGCCGCTACATAAGCGAGAAGAAGCTCGAGGTAAAACTATTGCTCAACACGCACGGACATTTCGACCACGTCTTCGGCGCGGACTTCATACACAGCCGCTACGGCGTGGGCATATCGCTCAGCAAAGCGGAGGAGGAGACCTACGACAAGGCGGCCGAACAGATGCGCCAGTTTGTAGGACAAGCCCTTCCCCTCACGCCTGCGCCCAAGGCTGCGTTCTTCAAAGACGGCGACACGCTGCGCTTCGGCACGACAGAGCTGCGCGTGATAGCCACTCCCGGACACACGCCCGGCGGAGTGTGCTTCTACGGCGAGGCGGACAAAGTGCTTTTCAGCGGAGACAGCCTCTTCCGCCACGCCATCGGACGCTGCGACCTGCCCGGAGGCGACCACGCAAGCCTCGTCGACGCGCTGCGCAAGCGCGTCCTCACGCTCCCCGGCGACGTGCGGGTTCTCCCCGGACACGGCGGAGACACCACGATAGAGGAAGAACGGGCATCCAACCCGTACCTTTGATTTAAGCGGGGAACATTCTACCGGAACAAAGCAATACGACATGGCGGCGACAAACGGAAGCAGTACAATATGGATTGCCGACAGCGGCGGCACAAAGACCGACTGGGTGAAAACCCGCAACGGCGAAACACTGGCCGAGCTTCGTGGAAGCGGCACAAACGCCCTTATGCAGAGCGCGGAAGCCATAACGGAGAACATAGCACGCGACACCGCCCCCGCACGCGAAGCCGGCGAACACCCCACCGTTTACTTCTACGGAGCGGGATGCCGCGGGCGCGGCACGGAAAACATGCGGGACGCACTGCGCAAGGTGTTCGGCAAGGACGCATATATATATGTCCACTCCGACCTGCTCGCCGCCGCACGCGCGCTCTTCGGCGACGGGGACGGCATAGCCTGCATCCTCGGCACGGGAAGCAACAGCGGCCTCTACACGCACGGCGAAATTGCGTCCAACGTCCCGCCGCTTGGCTACATACTCGGCGACGAGGGAAGCGGCGCAGTGCTTGGCCGCCGGCTCTTGGGCGACGCGCTGAAGCGCCAGCTGCCCGAAAGGCTCTGCAAGGATTTTCTGGAAGAGTACGCCCTCACCGACGACAAGGCTATCGAACGCGTCTACCGCTCTCCCCGCCCCAACACGTTCCTTGCCTCGCTTGTGCCCTTCCTTGCCGCACACCGCGACGAGGACTGCGTGCAGGCGCTGCTGCAAGAGGAGTTTGCACGCTTCTTCCGGCGCAACGTGGCATCGTACCGCCGGCCGGACTTGCCCGCAGCCTTCGTGGGCGGCGTGGCGACACATTTCCGCGAGGAGGTCACGCAAGCCGCCCGCAGCCTCGGCTTTTCCACAGGAATTTTCCTCGAACGCCCGTTGCCGCGTCTCACGTCCTACCATGCCGCACGCGGATAGGGACGGGTTTTCCTTTTCAAAATCCCGCAGCAGCCCGGCAAAGTCCCGGCCACGGGGCTAAACCGCCGCTCTGCCGCTCATTTTTACCCGCGCCGCTTGCCGCTCTCTCAAAGTTGGCGTAACTTTGCGCCCGTATTATCAGGCAGTTTTCACCCATCGCGGCACAAGCACGCGCCGCCGCCTGAAAACAATTCCTAAGACAGACTTTTGCACACTATGGATTTGGACATCCTCACCGCCGTCTCCCCCATCGACGGCCGCTACCGCGCGAAGACAGAGCCGCTCGCAGCCTATTTCTCCGAATACGCACTGATGAAATACCGCGTGCGCGTGGAGATAGAGTATTTCATCACGCTCTGCGAGCTTCCTCTCCCGCAGTTGAAGGATTTCCCCCACGACCTCTTCCCCGCGCTCCGCGACGTGTACAAAAGCTTCAGCGAGGCCGACGCCGCACGCGTAAAGGAGATAGAAAGCGTCACCAACCACGACGTAAAAGCCATAGAGTATTTCATAAAGGAGCAGTTCGACCGCATGGGCGGACTTGACCGCTTCAAGGAGTTCATACACTTCGGCCTCACCTCCCAGGACATCAACAACACCTCTTTCCCGCTTATGCTCAAGGAGGCGGTGCACGATGTCTACCTCCCCCTGCTCGACGAACTCACCGCGCAGCTCAACGCCTACGCCGAAGAGTGGAAGGACATCCCCATGCTTGCCAAGACGCACGGCCAGCCCGCCTCCCCCACCCGTCTGGGCAAGGAGGTGCGCGTCTTCGCCTACCGTCTGGAACAGCAGGCAAAACAGCTCCGCGCGTGCCATTACACGGCAAAATTCGGCGGCGCGACGGGCAACTACAACGCCCACCACGTGGCCTACCCCTCCTACGACTGGAAAACCTTCGGCAACGCGTTTGTCAGCGAAAAGCTCGGTCTGGAGCGCGAAGAGTACACCACGCAGATAAGCAACTATGACAGCATGGCGGCGATATTCGACGCCATGAAGCGCGTGCAGACTGTCGTCATAGACATGGACCGCGACTTCTGGCAGTACGTCTCCATGGAATACTTCAAGCAAAAGATAAAGAAAGGAGAGGTAGGCTCGAGCGCCATGCCGCACAAGGTGAACCCCATCGACTTTGAGAACTCGGAGGGAAACCTTGGCATATCCAACGCCATACTCGAGCACCTCAGCCGCAAGCTCCCCATCAGCCGCCTGCAGCGCGACCTCACCGACTCCACCGTCATCCGCAACATCGGCGTGCCCATGGGCCACGCGCTCATCGCCTTCCAAAGCTCGCTGAAAGGCTTGCGCAAGCTGCTCCTGCACGAAGAGAGCATACGCCGCGACCTTGACAACTGCTGGGCTGTAGTGGCGGAGGCCATACAGACGATACTGCGCCGCGAGGGATACCCCCACCCCTACGAGGCCCTGAAAGCGCTCACGCGCACCAACGAGGCCATCACCGCCGAGCGCATCAGCGGCTTCATCGACACGCTCGCCGTGAGCGACGAGGTAAAAGCCGAGCTGCGTGCCATCACGCCGCACAACTACACCGGCATCTAACGGCGCAAAGAAACGTACAAGCACGTCCCCGCCCATAGATGGCGGGGCAACAGACAGCAAACCCAACCCAGGCGGCGCAAGACGGACAACCGCACGCACGCCTTTCTTACATACACACAACCAAACAAAACGGGAGACGCCGCGTGTTCGGGAGAATGCGGGCGCGCCGCCGGCGAAAAGCCAGCGGCATTTCTCCAAACAACCAAACTCATGAGCGAAAATTTCTTCGACAAGGACGGTAGCAGAGGCTACGGAGACGGACACAGCCGCGAGGGCCGCAGTCCGCGAGACGACAACAAGTCCGGCCGCTTCGGCGGCGAGAGCGGAGGCCACGCGCCCCGCCAGCGTTTCAGCCGCCCCGCACGCCCTTCTTACGGCGGCACACCTTATGGCAGCAAAGACAACACGGAGCGCGGAAGCTTCTCCCGTCCCCGCTACAGCAGCCAGGACGGCTACGCGCCGCGCGAAAACCGTTTCGGAAAGTCCCGCTTCGGCGAGGGCGCAGGCCGCGACGGCGGCTTCGGCGGCGAACGCCGCAACTCTGAGGGCGGCTACCGACAAGGCGGCTACAACCGCTCCGAGGGCAGCTCGTTCCGTCCCCGCTTCAACAGCCAGGACGGCTACACGCCGCGCGAAAACCGCTTCGGCAAGTCCCGCTTCGGCGGGGGCGCAGGCCGCGAGGGCGGCTTCGGCGGCGAACGCCGCAACTCTGAGGGCGGCTACCGACAAGGCGGCGATTTCCACCGCTCCGAGGGCGGTTTCCGCCCGCGCTTCAACGGCGGCGGAGACGGCGAGGGCGCAGGTCGCGGCTCGTTCCGCCCGCGTTTCCGCCAGGACGGCGGCGCAGATTTCCGCTCTTCCCGTCCCCAGCGCAGCGGCAACTATGACCCCAACGCCAAGTACTCCCACAAGAAGCGCATGGAGTACAAGGAAGAGCACATCGACCCCAACCAGCCCATCCGCCTCAACCGCTACCTCGCCAACGCGGGCATCTGCTCGCGCCGCGATGCCGACAAGTACATCGAGGCGGGCGTGGTGACCGTCAACGGAAACGTGGTCACGGAGCTCGGCACCAAGGTGCTGCGCACGGACGAGGTACGCTTCCACGACGAGCCCGTAAAGATAGAGAAGAAAGTATACGTGCTGCTCAACAAGCCCAAGGGCTACGTCACCACAAGCGAAGACCCCGAAAACCGCAAGACGGTGATGGACCTCGTGCAGGGCGCATGCCCCGAGCGCATCTACCCCGTCGGACGCCTTGACCGCAACACCACCGGCGTGCTGCTGCTCACCAACGACGGCGACATGGCTTCCAAGCTCACGCACCCCAAATTCCTCAAGAAGAAGATATACCACGTCACAGCCGACAAAAACGTGGCCTACGGCGACCTGCAGCGCATAGCCGAAGGCATTGAGCTTGAGGACGGCGTGATAAAGGCAGACGAGGTGGCATACGCCAACGCCGACGACAAGAAAGAGGTGGGCATCGAGATACACAGCGGCCGCAACCGCATCGTGCGCCGCATCTTCGAGAGCCTCGGCTACCACGTCGTGAAGCTCGACCGCGTGTACTTCGCCGGCCTGACGAAGAAAAACGTGCGCCGCGGCGACTGGCGCTACCTCACGGAGAAAGAGGTGAACATGCTGCGCATGGGCGCCTTCGAGTAAGCACAATCCACTTTCCACAAACATCCAACATGCAACGAACCAAGATATCCGACCTCCTGCAGCACGGCCAGCCCGGCGCGGAGGTATGCGTAAAAGGCTGGGTACGCACCCGCCGCGGCAGCAAGTCGGTCAACTTCATCGCACTCAACGACGGCAGCACGATAAAAAACGTGCAGATAGTGGCCGACCTGGAGAAATTTGACGCCGAGACGCTGAAACTCGTCACCACGGGCGCATGCCTGAGCGTAGAGGGTCTTCTGGTGGAGAGCCAGGGTGCAGGACAGAGCGTGGAGATACAGGCCACGAAGATAGACGTGCTTGGCGTATGCGGCGCAGACTACCCCATGCAGAAGAAGGGGCAGACCTTCGAGTACATGCGCCAGCACGCGCACATGCGCCTGCGCACCAACACCTTCGGAGCCGTGTTCCGCATCCGCCACAACATGGCAATGGCGATACACAAGTATTTCCACGACCACGGATTCTACTACTTCAACACGCCCATCATAACCGCCTCCGACTGTGAAGGCGCAGGGCAGATGTTTCAAGTGACGACGCAGAACCTCTACAACCTGAAAAAGGACGAGGAAGGCAAGATAGACTACTCGGACGACTTCTTCGGAAAGTCCGCCTCGCTCACCGTGAGCGGACAGCTTGAGGGTGAGCTCGGCGCGACCGCCCTGGGCGCCATTTACACCTTTGGCCCCACTTTCCGCGCCGAAAACTCCAACACGCCGCGCCACCTCGCCGAGTTCTGGATGATTGAGCCGGAGATTGCCTTCTATGACATCAACGACAACATGGACCTTGCCGAGGATTTCATCAAGTACTGCGTCAACTGGGCCCTTGAAAACTGCCAGGACGACCTTGAGTTCCTCAACAAGATGATAGACAAGACGCTCCTCGAGCGTCTGCGCTTTGTGGTAGACCACGACTTCGTGCGCCTCACCTATACCGAGGGCATCAACATCCTCGAGAAAGCCATCGCCGAGGGGCACAAGTTTGAGTTCCCCGTATACTGGGGCGTCGACCTCGCCAGCGAGCACGAGCGCTTCCTCGTGGAGGAGCACTTCAAGCGCCCCGTCATCCTCACGGACTACCCGAAGGAGATTAAGGCTTTCTATATGAAGCAGAACGAAGACGGCAAGACCGTACGCGCAATGGACGTGCTCTTCCCGCAGATAGGCGAAATCATCGGCGGATCGGAACGCGAGGAAAGCTACGACAAGCTCCTCGCCCGCATCGAGGAACTCAACATCCCGATGAAGGACATGTGGTGGTACCTCGATACGCGCAAGTTCGGCACCTGCCCGCACTCCGGCTTCGGCCTCGGCTTCGAGCGCCTCATCCTCTTCGTGACCGGCATGCAGAACATACGCGACGTGATACCTTTCCCGCGCACGCCGAAGACGGCGGACTTCTGACACTGCCCCCACACAGCCCCGCACCCGCCGCGCCGCACGGCCGGCGGGACGGCGGCTCACACCAAGCGGCACGCGGACGTAAGCACACGCCCACGTGCCGCTTTTCAAAGGAAAACATAACCGTACACAAGCCATGTACTACCTCTCCAAACGCATGGAGGTGGCTTTCGCGCACCGGCTGACACTTGGCTACGAAAGCAAGTGCCAGAACCTCCACGGACACAACGCCGTCATCACCGTTTACTGCCGCGCAGAAGAGACCAACGCGGACGGAATGGTGGCAGACTTTACGCTCATCAAGCGGCTCGTGCAGGAAAAGATGGACCACCGCTGTCTCAACGACGTCTTCGACTTTAATCCTACGGCCGAAAACCTCGCCCGCTGGATTGCCGAGCAAATACCCACCTGCTACAAAGTGACCTTCCAGGAGTCGGAGGGAAACATCGCTGCATACGTCAAGCCCGGCTGCGAAGGCGTGGGCTTCTGAGCCTGCCCGGCCGCCGTCAGCAGACGGCACGCCACGACACAAAAAACAATGAAAGTCAACGAAATATTCTACTCGCTGCAAGGCGAAGGACACAATACCGGCACGCCTGCCGTCTTCGTGCGCCTTTCGGGCTGCAACCTCCGCTGCCCTTTCTGCGACACGGCGCACGAGGCGCACACGGAAATGAGCGAGGAAGAGATTGCCGCCGAAGTGTCGCGCCACCCCGCACGCCTTGTAGTGGTGACGGGCGGAGAGCCCTCGCTGCAACTGACGGAGACCCTCGTCTCTCTCTTCCACGCGGCGGGCAAAACGGTAGCGGTGGAAACCAACGGCACGCGCCCGCTCCCGGAAAACGTGGACTGGGTCACGCTCTCCCCGAAAGACACGTGCTGCCCCGGTCCTGCCTCACGCGTGCGCCTCACCCGTTGCGACGAACTCAAAGCGGTATTTACGGGCGACGCGCCGAGCGTGCCGGAGGGCGTACAGGCCGACCGCCTTTTCCTCCAACCCTGCGACACGGGCAACGCCGAGCGCAACGCGCTACTTACGCGCGGCGCAGTGGAATGGTGTCTCGCCCACCCCGAGTGGCGGCTCTCGCTGCAGACACACAAGATGTGCGGCTTCAGATAACCCCAACTGCCCGCAAAACCCGCTGACTTGACAAGCAAAACAAACCGGGAAAGGGACGCAACAGGTACAAACGCGCCCGCGCGGCAAACATTCCTGCGCGTACTGCTCAAAAAAAGCGCGGAAAGATTTGCCGATACCAAAAATAAGCCTACCTTTGCACTCGCAAAACGGAAAGACGGGCTGACGACGCAAGAAGAAAGCCTTGAAATCCCCGCCGAAATAGCTCAGTTGGTAGAGCAATTCATTCGTAATGAATAGGTCGCCGGTTCGAGTCCGGCTTTCGGCTCACACAAAGAAGCGCAGACGCAGCACACAAGCGTTTGCGCTTCTTTTTTTACGTCTACCATAGCAGGTGACAGCCGGAAAATATAAAAACAATGCCGCTTACGGACACCACAACAGAGCGAAATTGCCCTTCTCCACACCGCCCCCTTGGCAGCCACGCTTTCTCCTTTCCGTACATCTATGCATTTTTATGAATAATTAACGGCATCTTCCGGCGGGAATAGACTGCGTAAACGCCAAAAAGGCACTTTGCCGAGACTAAGTCCGGCCCAGTTTCGACGGGAATGGGGGCTGTAGGTGCTGCATGTACACCCCCGCGCTCCGGGATGTACACTTTTTCGTTTGCAACTTGCTGATATTCAACAACGCAAAAGCGGGGATACGCAGCCAGTGCGTATCCCTGCTTTTCCATACACAAAGATAATACATTTTCGCCCCTTTTCCAAATCGGCAAAAAAACGGCATTAACAAGTCTAAACCTTTTTATGTCATATTTTGGCACTTTCCCCCAAAATGGCAAAATACCAGCGGCGCACCTGCCCGTCACTTACCACATCGATGCACGCGTCACCGGATGCGAAGACGGCTGAAAGCAGGCTTTGCCTGACGCCGAAGTCCGCGTCGTGCATATTCCGGCGCATGGATGCAAGCCCCGGCAGCCATCTGCTACGCGACACAGCCATCAGGAAAGGCTATTGCGAAAGCCCGGCTTGCCGGCCCGGCAAAGCCGGATTTGTAGCGGCGCACACCACAAATATCCGAAGAAAAGCACAAAAAATCCGCAAGGGGGAGAAAATCCACCAAAAGCGCATTTTGCACCGCAAGGGGCGCTGCAAGGTCGGCAAATTGAGCAATAACGCGCCGTCGACGCCCGCCGATGTTACGTTTTTGCTACAAACCAGTTACGCTTACGCGATATTTTATATATACTTTTGCAAAAAGAAAAGCAAAAAGGCTGTTTTGCGACACGCTGCAAGACACGCCATAAGGCTTGCAAGACGGGCGAAAAGCCCACGAAACCACACGCACAAAGACAGACGAGACAATGAACGGAATGACAAACGAGACAAAAGAGCGCATAGAGCAGCTGGCACAGGCCATGCCGCCCATTTCGCTTGACGAAATGTCGTCGATACGCCTTATGAAGCGCACCGACCAGAAGTTTGTCACCACCGTCTCCACACTGCTGCAGCTGCTTGCCGAGACGCGCGACAGCTACTACGCGCAGCGCATCGACGGCCGCTGCACCGCGCCCTACGCCACTACCTACTGGGACGATGCCGAGACACATGCCCTCTTCCGCATGCACGAGACGGGACACATGCCGCGCCGCAAAGTGCGCGTGCGAACCTACCTCAACTCAGACACGTCCTTTCTCGAGGTGAAGAGCAAGGACAACCACGGCAAAACCACCAAGCAGCGCGTGCGCGTGCCCTCTGTACGCGCCGTGACGGAAGACGGCGCGGGAAGCGACTTCGTGAAGGAGACCGCCGGGCTGGACATGGGGCGGCTCAACCCCGCCGTTTCAAACGAGTTTTCCCGCCTCACGCTCGTCAATCTCGCCAAGACCGAACGCCTGACCATCGACTTCGGCATCAGCTTCTTCAACCACGCCACCGGACACCGCGCGGAAATGGAAGACGCCGTAGTGATAGAGCTGAAGCGCGACGGTCGCTGCCCGTCCCCCATACTGCCCATCCTGCGCTCCCTGCGCGTAAAGCCCGCAGGCTTCTCGAAGTACTGCGTAGGGGCGGCGGTCACTGACCCCTCCCTGCGCATCAACCGCTTCAAGAAGCGTCTCATAAAGCTGGGCAAAACCGCCGGCAGTGTCTGCGCCGCACTCTGACTCTCCCCGCCCCCGGCGGGAAAGCCGCGCAAAGCCGCAGCACGCACCCTGCCGCGCCAGAAGGCGCAAGGCAAAGGGCAACTGACACGAAAAACAAAAAGCACACCATACAATGAACGCACACGACCTCTTCGGACCCGGCGCACTCGCGCTGTCGTCCACGTTCCTCGGGCTGGTGACAAGCCTGCTCATCAACATTGTGGTGACTTGGGTCATCGTACACTTCTTCTACTATCCCAAGGGCCGCCGGCGCGACTACTACTTCACCTTCATCCTGCTCTCGCTGAGCATCTTCATGCTCATCGCCATACTTCTGCACGATGCAAACGACATGGGCATCGGCGCAGCCCTGGGCCTCTTCGCCATCTTCGGCATCATACGCTACCGCACGGAAAGCGTGCCCATACGCGAAATGACCTACCTCTTCCTGCTCGTGTCGCTCAGCGTACTCAACGGCAAGTGCGGCTCGCTCTCCCTCCTCGAGCAGCTCTTCATCAACGCCCTGCTCGTCGTCTGCGTATGGCTCTGCGAAAATTTCCTCACCACCAACGACGAGGGGTGCAAGTACGTGAAATACGACAATATAGACCTCATAAAGCCTGAGCGTGCCGACGAGCTGAAAGCCGACCTCGAAGACCGCCTCGGCGTGACCGTGACGCGCGTGGAAGTGGGCGCGGTGGACTTCCTCACGGACATGACGATGCTCCGCGTCTTCTACCTCGACCCCGAAAAGCGCATCAAGACCGTGGACCGCACTTTCCGCATACCGCGCGACTGACCGCCGACACACAAGCCCAAAGTCACACTCTCCCCAAAACGCACACGCAATGCCGCACAATACTGGAAAACACCGCCGCGCCGCCGCTATCGCAACCATCGCCGCCGCTACACTGCTGCCGCAAGGGCTACACGCCGACGACAAAGGGCTCTGGACGGAGATAGGCCTTTCGAAAGGGATAGGCAAACACTTCAGCGTGGACGCCGGCGTAGGCCTGCGCACGCAGGACTGGCTTGGCGAGGTTTCGCGCTGGGACTTCTCCGTCGGCGCTACCTACAAGCCCGTGAAATGGTTCAGCATCGGGGCGGACTACGTCTTTCTCCACAGCTACACGGCCGGAAGCACGGAAGCGAAAACGAAAGAGGAGGTGGACGAGGACGACGGCACGACCGATTTCAAGGGATTCAACGTCAACACCGACCACGCCTACTGGCGCAACAAGCACCGCGCCGTGCTCGACCTCACGGGAAAGGTGGCATGGGGACGCGTCACGTTCGCACTCCGCGAGCGCTACCAGTTCACCCACTACAATTCCGCCCCCTACCTCCGCACGCAGTACAAATACCGCAAGCCCCTGCCTGACGGCATGCCGGCAGAGTCGTACACCGGCGAGCTTTACCCCTACTCCGGACAGTATTTCCGCAAGCTCACCACAGAAGAGGAAGCACGCGTGAAGCAAGGGAAAAACCGCCACTACCTGCGTTCGCGCCTCACCGTGGAATGGAACATACGCCACTGCGCATGGACGCCCTACGTCTCCTGCGAACTCATCAACAACGCCACGAAAGGCGAGGACCTGCACCTTGACAAGACACGCCTCAGCGCCGGCGCGGAGTGGAAAATAAGCAAGCGCCACCGCCTCGACTTTGCCTATGTCTACGAAAACGGACACGACGACGACACAGACGGCGACACGCACGCGCTGAGCATTGGCTACAAACTGAAATTCTGACGGCACGCCTTCTTCGCCGCGTACACGCCACAAGCCGCTGCACGCTGCGGCAAGCCCTACCGCCCCGGTCTGCATACGCCTTTATATATAGGTGTGCAAACCGGGGCGCGGCATATACGCCCCTGAGCGATGCCCGCGCACTGCCATTTTGCAGAAAAACGCCGCAAAGCGGCTGCACGGAGTAAGAAAAGCGGGCGGGCAAGAGAGAAAAAGCGCATTTTTACCTACTTTTGCGTTAATTATGTGACTGAAACAAAGCAAGCCGGCACACTTGGCGGCTTTTGCTTTGACTTTTTTACCGTCACCAGAGGAAAGATAAACCAAGAAAGACTTACGCACATGCGCATATCCGCCACACGCGTCCTCTTCGCGTCCCTCCTTCTCGCCGCGACGGCGGCCGTACCCACCGCCGCAAAGGCCAACACCATACCCGCCGCAACGCTCACGCCGGCCGCACACCGCGCCCCCGTACTCGACGACGGCAAAACCGAGGCCAAGCTGCCCTACACGCAGTCCTTTGACAACGAGCACAGCGACTACGACGGCACAAGCTACCTCCCCGCCGGCTGGCTCACCACCGGCACGACCCCTTTCGTGACGGCAAGCATCGCTGAGTTGCGTGCGCTCACCGGCACGTACTACATGATTTCGCCCGAAAGCACGATAGCTCGCGACGAACGCGCATACACGCCTTTCTTCCTTATGGAAAAGGACGTCACCTACACCGTCTCCTTCCACTACGCCATGCCCGGCGACGGCGACAACCAGGCCACGATGGCACTCACCGTAGGCACGGAGCAGGACGCCGACTTCCACGACACGCTCACCGTGCTGAAAGACCAGGCCACCACGGGCTGGGAGCTGGAGACTGTGACCTTCACGCCCTCGGAAACCAACTACTACTGCCTCTCTTTCGCCCTCTCGGGCGTGGCACAGAGCGGCTATGTAGCGGTTGAGGACCTCAGCGTGATAGGCGACGGGATGAAGCTGCCGCCCACGGCCGCTTTCTCCTTTGACGGCGTGTACAACCTGATGAACAGCTCGATCGCGGCTTTCGCCAACACGTCCCTGCAAATGGTCAACCAGTCTCAGGACGCCGACTCCTACTTTTGGGAAGTGAACGGCCCGACGCAGAAAATCACCACCGCGGACGAAAACCCCGCCTTCAAGTTCACGGAGGACGGAGAATACACCATCACGCTCACCGCCTACAACGCCGGCGGAGAGACCAAGGCCGAGGAGACGGCAAAAGTGGCGCACGTCACCGAGGACGGCAGTCTGCCGGTATACAACTACAACCTCGCGCAGTCTACCATCGTGCAGAGCGACATCCCCACCTTTGACAGCGACACGCAGTACGACTTCGTCACGGGCTTCAACCACCACTACCGCCACCTCGCCGAGTACTTTGACATGCCCGCCCTGCACACGTACTCCATCACGGGACTCTACTACTACCTCATAGAGTACAACCTCGTCTCCACCTATACCGGCACCGAGCCAGACAAGAAGGTGAGCTTCGTGGCCTACGGCGTGAAGGACGGAAAGCCCGACACCGCCAACGAGATGGCACGCTACACCGCCACCATACGCGAGACGTTCGGCTCCACCGGCGTGGCGCAGCCCGAGATGCGCATGATAAGCTTCCCGAAGCCGCTCACGGTCAAAGGGCCGTTTTTCCTCGCCATCGAGTTTGCCGACGATGTCACCATCGACCCCGAGGACACGCAGCTCACACGCAGCTACATGGCTCTGTGCGGCGTGAAGCACCGCACGGGACGCAGCACGCTCTACGTGCGCCCCACCAGCGTACCTGAGGGCGCAACCTGCACGGCTGACGGCGGCTACCACGCCATCGACGAGCTTAGCTCTACCTACGCGGGATGGGGCATCAACCTCACGCTCTGGATGAACGCCACGCTCGACCCGTCCGCCGGCATAGCCGTAGCAAGCGACGGCAGCACGACACTGAGCGCCGCCTTCGCAGACGGCACGCTGCGCGTAGACGGCACGAAGGCCGGCAGCACGGTACGCGTGTACGACACGCAGGGCCGCAGCATCCTCGCCGCACCCGCCAGCGAGGGCACGACAAGCCTGCCCGCCGCATTCCTGCCCGCCGGCACGTATGTAGTGAAAACGGACAAAGGCTGCGTGAAACTGATGAAGCACTAAGCCGCGCCACACTGACGCGACACGCCGATACAAGCCGCCGCCCCCTTTCCACGCCCGTGGCCTACGGCCGCACGCCGGAGAGGGGGCGGCGCGTCAAACTAAAGCCCTACGCTCGGACGCGATGCCGGCGGACACACTTTCCCCACGACAAAAGACAATGAAGCACACTTCCACATATTTTTCCCCGTTCAAGGCTCTGCGGGCTACCGCGCTCGCGGCTCTTCTCGCCACCGCCGCACCCGCCGCAGCGATGCCGGCCCTACCCCGTCCCATCGTGGCGGTGCAGCCCGACGGGACGACCGTCACCATCATACAGCGCGGAGACGAGCGCACGCACTGGGCAGAAACGACCGACGGCTACACTCTCCTGCGCGACAGCGACGGCTGGTGGAGTTTTGCACAGAAAGAAAAGGACGGCACGCTCACAGCCTCCGCCCTGCGCTACACGGGCACAAGCGCCGCAGCACGCGCCGCCGGCATCCCCGCCGGACTGTGCTTCTCGCGCACGCAGCTCACCGAGGCACGCCACAGCCGCGCCCCGCGCAAGGACATGCTCATAGACGCCACGTTCCCGCAGACGGGAAAACGCAAGCTGCTGATGCTGCTCGTCAATTTCAGCAACACCACGCCGCAGCACACGCGGGAGGAATTTGACAACATGATGAACCAAGAGGGCTACGCGGGCATCGGAAGTTTCCGCGACTACTACTACCAGTCCTCATACGGCAAGCTCGACATCGAGACCACCGTCACCCCGTGGATTACCCTCCCCGACACGAAGCTCTACTACGGCACGGACGGCGTTTCGCTCATCATATCCGAAGCACTGAAAAAGCTCGGCAGCGACTACGACCTGTCGCAGTTTGACAACGACGGCGACGGCGTGCTCGACGGCCTGACCGTTGTACACCAGGGCGCGGGACAGGAAGCCACAGCAAGCACAAGCGACATATGGTCGCACAGCGGCGTGATATACGGCCTCACGGTAAATGGCGTGACAGTAAGCCGCTACACCATCGTGCCGGAGCTGCTCGGCAGCACAGGCATCACCACGCTCGGCGTAATCACGCACGAGTTCGGGCACAACCTCGGCGCGCCCGACTTCTACGACACCGACTACTCGGAGAGCGGCGGAGAGTTCGGCGGCACGGGCAAATGGGACCTTATGGCCTCGGGCGCGTGGAACTGCACCCTATCCACACGCCCCGGCAACTGCCCCAGCGGCATCAACGCCTGGCAAAAATACGTCTTCGGCTGGTGTGACATGGAAACGCTCACCGAGGACACCGACGTGTCCGCGCTCCCCTCGTCCGACAAAAGCGGCGTGGTATACCGTATGGACACCGCCACGCCCGGCGAATACTTTGTCTTCGAAAACCGCCAAAAGGCCTGGGCGTTCGACCAAGCCATCCCCGGCCACGGACTCGTGGCATACCGCGCAAACGAAAGCCTCATCAGCGCAAACCTGACGGACAATACGCTGAACTGCACCCACCCGCAAGCTTTCTACACGCTCTGCGCCGCCGCCACGATGGACCCCGTAAAGGGACAGACCAGCAGCTACGGAGACACCAACAGCGAAGACACGCCTTTCCCCGGCACAAAAGGAAAAAACACCGTCTTCAACGACGGCACATACCCTTCGGCACGCACGCTCACAGACAGCCGGCGCTGTTACACGGGACTTGAAGACATCACCGAAAACGCTGACGGGACGGTAAGCTTCAAATTCCGCCGCTACGCCGAGCCCGCCAAGCCGCACGACCTCGCAGTAAGCACCGCACACGGGAAAGTGACGCTTACCTGGGACTTCACCTCCGAAGGCGAGCAGCCCACACGCTTCAATGTCTACCGCGGCGACTCGCTCATCGGACAGACACCCGCGCAGACCTTTGTCGACGAGAAGCCTCTCGCCGGCCAGCTCGCCACCTACCGCGTCGACGCCACCTATGCCGACGGCAACACCTCCCTCGCCGCCTACACGCAGATACGCGTCCCGACAGAGAGCCTGCTTAGCCTCACCGCCACGCCGAAGGACAACGGCGCGGAAATAGCATGGTCTACCGACAACACGCTGACACGCATCGAGGCGGGCAGCGGGACAAGCTACACCACCTTCCAGACCGCCGCCCTCGAGATGGCGCACCGCTACACCGTCACCGACCTCCGCTCCTACGTCGGCGCGACCATACGCCGCATAGGCTTCCTCCCGCTCTCGGGACCGTCGGTAGCAAGCTACACGCTCCATGTTTGGCGGGCTGACGACGGGGGCGAAAACAAGACACTCGTTTCCACACGGCAGGTAAAAGAGTTCGGCACGGGCGTCTACCGCGACATGGCTCTCACGCAGCCAGTCACAATCGAGGCGGGACACGAATACTGGATAGGGGTAGAGTGCGCCAACCCCTCGGAAGGCGTAGTAAAAGCGGGCACAGACACAGGGCCGGTGCTCGACGGACGCGGCAACTGGATGCTGTACAACGGCAACTGGGTGACCACCACCAGCGGACTTACGGGAAATTTCTATATCAAAGCCACGCTCGCGCTGCCCGACGATATGGAAAACACGTTCGCCCTCCCCGCCACGTACGACCCCGCGCTTGACCTCATATACCCCGTAGGCTTCCGGCTCTACCGCGACGGCACGCCCATAGCCACGACCACGCAGCGCAGCTTCTCCGACACCCCGGAGGACGACATACGCGGCACGCACACCTACACCGTCACCTGCGTCTACGCAGACGGCAACGAGTCCGCCGGACTCTCGCAGGAGACGGACATAACCGCCATCCGCCCCGCCACGGCTGACACGCCGTACGCCCCGCGCGTAGCCTACGGCGCCGGCACGCTCTCCCTGCCCGCATACTCCGGGCCGCTCACCCTCACCGATGCAGCGGGACGCACCCTCTTCTCGGGGCATTACACCGCCGGAAAGACATTCGCCCTCCCCGCCGGCGTATACGTCATAAAGAGCAGCGCGACACAGAAAGCAGCCGTGCGCTAAGCAGGAAACGCACGCAACGAAGCGGAAATATCCGCGCAACCGGCAGCACGCAGCCGCCCGCCGCAAACAATAAAGCGCAAAGGGAAGCCTATACGGACGGAAGTCTAAAAAGAGGCATTCCCTTTGCGCTTTTGCGCTCTTGGCGTAACTTTGCAGCACACGCCGCCGTGACGGCAGCGCGACACACACAGTAACAATGCCGAAAAGAATTAGGAGAAACTGGAGCGTGCCCAAAGGGCAGGAACTTACCGACTTTGACAAGCGCGTCCTGAGTTTCCAGAATAGGGGCGAGCTTGTCCCCCACCGCAACCTTGTCAAGACTCCCGAACAAATAGAAGGCATACGCCGCTCCGGCGTGGTGAACACCGGTGTGCTCGACCTCGTGGAAAGCGAGATACACGCTGGCATGTCCACCCTGGAGATTGACAAGCTGGTCTACGACTACACCGTAGCGCACGGAGCCATCCCCGCGCCGCTCAACTACGAAGGATTCCCCAAGAGCGTCTGCACAAGCATCAACGAAGTGGTGTGCCACGGCATTCCCTCCGAAGACGAGATACTCGAAGAGGGCGACATCGTGAACGTAGACGTGAGCACGATACTCGACGGCTACTTCAGCGACGCGTCCCGCATGTTTGTGATAGGGAAAACGACGCCGGAAAAGGAGAAACTCGTGCGCGTCACCAAGGAATGCCTCGAAATCGGCGCGGCTGCCGCAAAACCCTGGGGCTTCGTGGGCGACATCGGCAAAGCCATCGAAAAGCACGCCAAGAAAAACGGCTTCAGTGTCGTGCGCGACCTCTGCGGACACGGCGTCGGGCTCGAATTCCACGAAGACCCTGAGGTCAACCACTACAACACGCACCGCAACGGTATGCTCCTCGTCCCCGGCATGGTATTCACCATCGAGCCGATGATAAACATGGGCGACTGGCACGTATTCATTGACGAAGAAGACGGCTGGACTGTCGTCACGGAAGACGAGCTGCCCTCCGCACAGTGGGAGCACACGTTCCTCGTCACCGAAGACGGACTGGAGATTCTCACCCACTAAGCCGCGCCCCACGGGGCTGGCGGGACACAAAAGCGACCAAACACCTATGACAACCATACTCGCCATCGAGTCAAGCTGCGACGACACCTCGGCAGCCGTGCTGCGCGACGGCACGCTACTGAGCAACGTCACGGCAAGCCAGGCCGTGCACGAGGCGTACGGCGGCGTAGTGCCGGAACTTGCATCGCGGGCACACCAGCAAAACATCGTGCCCGTGGTAGACCAGGCTCTGCGACAGGCAGGAGTAAGCAAGGAGGAGCTTTCCGCCGTGGCGGTGACGCTCGGGCCCGGACTGATGGGTTCGCTCCTTGTGGGAGTGTCTTTCGCAAAGGGACTCGCCGTCTCGCTCGGCATCCCCCTCATCGAAGCAAACCACCTGCAGGGCCACATCCTCGCCCATTTCATACGCACAGCCGACGACACGCACCCGCTCCCGCCCTACCCTTTCCTCTGTCTCCTTGTGAGCGGCGGCAACTCGCAAATCGTGAAAGTCAGCGCCTACAACAAGATTGAGGTACTCGGGCAGACGATTGACGACGCCGCAGGCGAGGCGATGGACAAGTGTTCGAAAGTGATGGGGCTCGGATACCCAGGCGGTCCCATTATCGACCGGCTCGCCCGAAAGGGAAATCCGGACGCTTTCCACTTCAGCAAGCCCAACATTGCCGGACTTGACTACAGTTTCTCCGGACTGAAAACCTCCTTCCTCTATTTCCTGCGCGACAAAGTGGCTGCCGACCCCGATTTCATAGAGAAAAACAAGGAAGACCTCGCCGCCTCCATCGAGCGCACCATAGTGGAGATACTCATGAAAAAGCTCGACCTCGCCGTCCGCCGCACCGGCATCACGCACGTTGCCCTCTCCGGCGGCGTGTCAGCCAACACCGCGCTGCGCGAGGCGTTCCGCCTAAGAGCGGAAAAGGACGGATGGGACATTTACATACCGCGCTTCTCGTACACCACGGACAATGCCGCCATGATAGCCATCACGGGATACTACAAGTTCCTCGACGGCGACTTCTGCCCTATGGACAAGCCCGCCTACTCGCGCACCACGCTCTGACAGGCCGGACGGCGCGGAGACAGAAACGCCAAAGATGCGGCAGAATACAAGGATAGAAACAAAACAAGCACACAAAATAAAGACAACAATATGGACTTAGACCTCAAGCTCGCAAGCAAGGAAATCAACGAGATACTCTGGCGCGAGGGCAAAACCCTCTCCACGGCAGAAAGCTGCACCGCCGGACGCATAGCAAGCGCAATCACCGCCGTACCCGGCAGCAGCAACTACTTCAAAGGCGGACTCATCTGCTACGCAGACGGAGTGAAGACCAACCTCCTCGGCGTTGACGCCGCCGTCATAGAGGAGCAGACACCCGTCTGCGAGGAAGTGGTGCGCCAGATGGTGACGGGAGCCATCAAGCTCTTCGGCACCGACTACGCCGTAGCCATCAGCGGATACGCAGGCCCGGGCGGACCGGACGGCGGAAAGAGCGGCGTCATCGTAGGCACTATCTGGATTGCCGTGGGCAACGCCGAAAAGACCGTCACCCGCGTCATCGAGGAAGACAACGGCCGCGACAAGAACCTCGCCTCCGCCACTTCCACCGCGCTCCACATGCTGCTCGACTTCCTCAAAGACAACGGCGAGGAAACCGCCGAGCAATAAAAGCCGAACTCCCACGCAAAAAGCGGGACACGCATATATTATAATAGGCGTACCCGGAAGCAAAAGCACGCCGCGCAGGGCATCCCGCCCCGCGCGGCGCAACTTTTCCCCGCCGCCCAACTTGCACACACTTAAAACTTTTCGTACCTTTGCACCCCGTAAGCGGGCTGCGCACCCTTGCAAGGCGGTCAATGTAAGACAACCACCCCAAGATTACGCAACAACAAAGTCTGAAACCCGACAGAGGAGACGCAAAGGCCGCGAACCATTAAACTTACAACAGAAACAAAGCGAAAGCAATGTCTAAGATTTGCCAAATTACAGGGAAGAAAGCCATGACTGGCAACAACGTTTCGCACTCGAAGCGCCGCACAAAGCGCACGTTTGACGTAAACCTGTTCTATAAGAAGTTCTACTACGTTGAGCAAGACTGCTGGGTGGCTCTGCGCATCAGCGCAGCCGGTCTGCGCCTCATCAACAAGGTAGGTTTGGACGCCGCACTCAGCAGCGCGGTAGCCAAAGGATATTGCGATTGGAAAGAGATTAAAGTAATCGGCTAAAACCCTATCATAAAAATGGCTGGAAAGAAAGCTAAAGGCAACCGCGTACAGGTGATACTCGAGTGCACCGAGATGAAAGAGAGCGGTCTCCCCGGGACTTCGCGCTACATCACTACGAAGAACCGCAAGAACACCCCTGAGCGTTTGGAGCTTAAGAAATACAACCCCATCCTCAAAAGGATGACCATCCACAAAGAAATCAAATAAAGCAACAGGCACACCATGGCAAAGAAAACAGTGGCAACGCTGCAGGAGGGCAAAACCGACGGGCGTTCGTATACCAAGGTTATTAAGATGGTCAAGAGCCCGAAGACCGGCGCATACGTCTTTGACGAGCGCATGGTGCCCAACGAGGCTGTAAAGGATTTCTTCAAGAACTAAGACTTCCGCCGGCGGACAACAGGG
Source organism: Alloprevotella sp. (assembly GCA_963651485.1). Lineage (GTDB taxonomy): Bacteria > Bacteroidota > Bacteroidia > Bacteroidales > Bacteroidaceae > Alloprevotella. The sequence goes on from CAVJPT010000003.1 coordinate 222,814, forward strand.
CCGCCGCGCCATCTACGGCATAACCACAACCGCCGCAGCGCAGGACATCCCGCGCTGCGGCGGTTTCCGTTTGACGCAGTCAGCACCGCTACACACAAGAAGCGATATACATCATACGGATTGCAGCCGCGAACATACGGGAAGAGACTGCAGACACACTGAAAAAAGCACCCAACATACGGGAAGCAGTTACCAGAAAAGGGGAAGCAGCGGACAACACAGTAAATGCAGAAGCCCGCTTGCGACAAACGAAAACTATAAAACGACATACGGAAGCAGGCATACGCAAAGCAGCAACTAACATACGGAATAAGGGCGTTATAATACGGAATGCACGCCCCCCCCGCATACGGGAATGGCCTGCCGCATGCGAGAGAAGTCATCCAGCACGCGTGACACGCCAGCCAACACACGGGATATGCCATCCAACATACGGGACGCGTCAACCAATACGCGTGACACGCCAACCGACATACGGGATATGCCATCCAGCATACGGGACGCGTCAACCAATACACGTGACACGCCAACCGACATACGGGATATGCCATCCAGCATACGGGACGCGTCAACCAATACACGTGACACGCCAACCGACATACGGGATATGCCATCCAGCATACGGGACGCGTCAACCAATACACGTGACACGCCAACCGACATACGGGATATGCCATCCAGCATACGGGACGCGTCAACCAATACACGTGACACGCCAACCGACATACGGGATATGCCATCCAGCATACGGGACGCGTCAACCAATACACGTGACACGC
>CAVJPT010000003.1:223789-256298 GCA_963651485.1 Alloprevotella sp.
ATACGGGATATGCCATCCAACATACGGGACGCGTCAACCAATACACGTGACACGCCAGCCGACACACTGGGTATGCCATCCCGCAAACCGTACAAAGCACACGGCGTACGGAATGCACGGTCCGACAAATGCCGCTATTTTGCGGTACTAACTTTAATGCCTACCTTTGCCCGCACACAACACAAACAAGAGAAAGGACACAACTATGGAAAAAACAGTGACTGACGCAAATTTCGCCGAGATAGAGGCCAGCGGCCTGCCCATCATTCTTGACTTCTCCGCCACCTGGTGCGGCCCCTGCCAGAAAATAGCCCCCTACATCGCCGAGCTCGCCGAAGAATATGACGGACGCATCTGCGTAGGCAAGTGCGACGTAGACGAAAGCGAGGAACTCACCGCCAAGTACGGCGTACGCAACGTCCCCACCGTACTCTTCATCAAGGGCGGCGAAGTAGTCGACAAGCAGGTAGGCGCAGCCTCCAAGAGCGTTTTCGCCGAGAAGGCAGCCAACCTTCTGAAATAAGACACACCTCCGACACGGGAAAGCGCAGAGCAAACGGCACACAGCCAAAGCCCCCGGGCTTTACCCCGCCAAAGACTATCAGAAATGGCAATACTTGACGAAGAACTGATGCAGGACGCGCAGGACGACGCACAAGCCGTCGCCTACATCTCCTCCCATCTCCCGCAGGAGCTGCAAGAGCTCTTTGACGAGGAAAAACTCTACTACTTCCTCGACCTCATCGTAGAGTACTACGCCCAAAGCGGCATACTCGACACCGAGCCGGACAAGGACGGCTTCGTGGACATTGACGGCGAAGAAGTGGCGGCCTACGTCGCCAAGAAAGCGAAAAAGGAAGGCATGGGCGAATATTCCCCCGAAGACCTCCTTTTCGTGGTGCAAGCCGAGATGGACTACGAGTTCGGCGAAGAGGAAGACGAAGCCTGACCACAGCGGAAGCGTCACAACTACAACGACAGAAAGCCCTGCGCCCGCAGAGAAACGGACGCGAGGGCTTCTCTTTTACCTGAGCCGCCCTGTCCCGATGCAAAATGCGCCCAACCGCCGGGCGCGGCAGCCTAATGCCGGCACTCCACACACGCACAACCATTTCCAACCGTACAAACAATATTTACCACGACACAAAGACAAAGCCAATGAGAACACTTTACACCCTTCTCGCCGCAGCCGCACTCGCCGCTGCGGCAGACTGCGGCACTGCCACGGCACAAAACGTCTCGGCAAAGCTGCTCGCGGGCTTCCGCGCAAAGACTTCCCTGAGCCACGCGCCCCAAAACGCGGCTTCCGCCCTCAATGCCGCACTGCACAAGAAAGCCTCCGCAGCAGCCAAAGCTGACGGAACGGCCGCCACGCTCTCCGTCGTGACCGAGCAGCCTGCCGGCACGCTGCACGACAGCTACTACCGTTCCGGCGAGAGCCTTGTCGACGTGATGGGCTCCATTCTCTCCCTCAACATAGACGGACTGTGGGGACAAATCGTAGAAAGCGCCGACGGCAAGAGCGTCTGGGTACACAACCCCATCAACGCCTACTATGCCGACACATGGGTAAAGATGGACCGTGCCGACGGCGACACGCTCACCATGTCGCTCCCCATACACTTCGTGCACGAGGAGTACAGCGACGGCTACACGCAGGACGCTTACCTCTACAAGCTCAAAGCCACAAAAGAAGAGTATGAGGGACAGATGTACACCACCTTCGTAGCCGACGACAACCAGACGGCTAAGTTTGTCTGGCGCAACGACACCCTTTCCTTCGTCAATACTACCGCCGACAGCAAGCTCCTCGGCATGTGCGACGAGGACGGCAACTGGTACGGCTACGGCGACTATGTACACACCTACGCGCCCTTCTCCGACACCCCCGTTGCGCCGCAGGACGCAAGCAAAACCGCCACATACGGCCTGCGCTACGTCGACTCCGGACAGGAGTACGGCCGCCTCACCAAGGTTGTGCGCGAGGGAGACGACATCTACGTTTCCGGTCTGAGCGACAACCTCCCCGACGCCTGGGCAAAGGGCACGCTTGACGGCACGAAGCTCACCTTCAAGGGCAACCAGTACATGGGCCTTGACAAAGTCACCGAGTCCTACGCCTACTTCCAGCCCATCGCACACCAGGACGTATGGTACGACTTCGGAGACGGCACGGGCGAATACTACGCCGAGCCAATCCTTGCCGATGCCATAGACTTTGTCTACGACGCTGCCGCCGGCACGTTTTCCACCGACAGCACTTTCTGCGTCAACCAAGGCAAAAACGCCGTAAACCAGCTCTTCCCCTACGAAGAGGCACAGTTCTCCCCGTGGGAGGACAAGGCATACACCCCAGCCGAACCCACCGACCTCAGCTATATGCCCTACTCGGAGGACTACGGCTACGGCATCTTCAGCTTCGCGCCCTACGAGTTCAGCGACGAAAACGAGCAGCTCAACCCCGCCGCGCTCTACTACAACATCTACCTCGACGACATGCTCTATACCTTTGACCCCGATGTATACTCCGCCATCGCCGAGCCAATGACAGACGTGCCTTTCGGCTTCACCGACCGCGCCGACTTCACCAACTACGCCGGCCTCTACAACGTCTATCTCTACGTCACCGGCTTCGAGCGCATCGGCGTGCAGATGGTATACACGGGCGGCGGCGAAACCCGCAAGTCCTCCATCGTATACTGCGACGCCACCGACGGCATAGCCCGCGTCACCGCGCACGGCGCAGCCGTTTCGCATACGCTCACCGACCTCAGCGGCCGCCGCATCGCAGCCCCCGCAAAGGGCGTGTACATTGAGACCGTCACCTACGCCGACGGCACTGTGCAAAGCGTGAAGCGCGTGGCAAAATAAGCAAGCCGCCGCGCCCCCGGGCCGCAGTTGCGCCCGCGCCGCATCCCACATTCCGCACCGCCGTCCCGCCTCACAATGGGGCGGGACGGCGGCCGCGTTTTACAAGCATTTTCCGCAAAAGCCCACCGGCACAAAACATTACAAGCAAACAAGACACCAATGAAAGCAAGAATACTTTCGCTGCTCCTGCTCCCCGCGCTATACGTTCTCTCCGCCGCCGCGCAGACCGCCGACGGACTGCCCTTTACCTTTGACGACGGGAAATCGGGGACGGGCATCTGGGGCACGAAAAAGAAAGACACCTACGACGTAGCCATACGCATAAAGCAGCCCGACCTTGTCGGCACGACCGTCTCCGGCGTCACGCTCCGCGTACCGGAGAGCAATGACCTCTGCGACCTGAAAATATGGCTCACGAAAGAACTCGCGCTCGAGACCGTAGGCAACAAGAAGCAGAACAAGGCGGACATCACCTCCCAGGAAGCCGACATACAGAAGGCTTTCAAAGAGCAGTACATTCCCTTCGAGCACCCCTACACGCTGACCGAAGAGGGCGTATACGTGGGCTACACGCTCACCGCCACGAGCAAGGACGGCAACGCCGCCAACCCCATCCTGCTCAGCTACAACACCGTCGATGACGGCTTCTACATCCATAGCGCCAACACCTACTGGGCTTGGACCGACCTTTCCTCGCTCGGTTCGCTCGCCTTTTCCGTCAACCTTACCGGCGTGCCAGCCAACGGCGCGTCTGTCGAGCCGGCCGAGTCTGCGTTCACCGTCACCTGCAAGGAGGGAAAACTCCCCCTCACCGTCTACAACCAGGGTACAAACGGCGTGCGCTCCTTTGAGGTAGAATACTCCGTCGGCGGACAGACACGCACCAAGAGCTTCACCCTGTCCGAAAGCCAGCAGCTTGCCGGCCGCTACGGTGAAAGCACGGACGTGGAGGTTGCCCTGCCCGCGATGACGGCGGACGGCGTCTATCCGCTCAGCCTCACGCTCACGAAGGTAAACGGCGAGCCAAACGGATTTTTCCGTCCCACGGCGGAGAGCGAGGTCGACGCCCGCCGCTTCGTGCCAAGCCGCCGCACGGTAATGGAAGAGTTCACCGGCACCTGGTGCGGCAACTGCCCGCGCGGCTATGCTGCCATAGCCATAATGAAACGTCTGCACGCAGACAACTTCATTGCCATCACCTACCACAATGAAGACTCTATGGAGGTCTTCGAGCGCACGCAGTTCCCCGTGTCGGTATCTTCCTTCCCGAGCTGCACGCTCGACCGCGACGGCATGATGGATCCCTACTTCGGCACTATCGTCGGCACGCCTTTCCAGATTGAGCAAGACTGGCTCGAAGCCACCGCCGTCCCCGCCCCGGCCGACATTTCCGTTTCCGCCGCGCTCTCGGCCGACGGCTCCAAGGTTTCCGCCAATGCCACCGTCACCTCGCCGCGCGACACGGACGGCTCGCGCTACTCCGTCGAGTTTGTACTCACGGCAGACGGCCTGCACGGCACGGGCGGGCGCTGGGCACAGTACAACGAGCTCGTCGGCGCAGACCGCCGGCTTTTCCCCGAAGAAGAGTTTGACATCTTCGCCAACGGCGCAAGCTACGTCGCCGGGCTGCCCTTCGACGACGTAGCCATCGCCACGACACGCCTTTCCGACGGCGGCAACGCCGCGCTCCCCGACGCGATGGAGGCATACGAGGGCTACGGCGTGAGTGCCTCGCTCCCCGCTGCCGGCACGAAGAGCTGCAAGGGCAACACCCTCCCGCTCGACCTGAAAAAGCTCAACGTAGTGGCTCTGCTCATTGACAGCGAGGAAGGCAAAATTGCCAATGCCGCCGTTTGCGCCGTAGACGCGAGCGGATACGCGGGCATCCACTCCGCCACTGCCGGCGGCGAAGAGACGGACAGCACGGCGTACTACACCGACCTCAGCGGCCGCCGCGTAGCAGCCCCCGCACACGGCGTTTTCCTCCTTTCCCGCAAGGCGGCTGACGGCAGTGTGGTGACCCGCAAGGTGATAAGATAATTCAAGGAAAACACTGGAAGAAATGCACAGAGACAGAGCGAAAAAAATACTTTGGACGGCGGCACTCCTGCTGCCCGCCCTGACAGCCGCAGGCTGCGGGCGCACGCAGACGGGAAAAGACGCACAAGCGCAGACGCCCGTCCCTGCCGCGCCGGCCGCAGACACCGCCGCGCATAAGTCCGCTCCCGCCTACGACCTTACGCGCTGCATATACACCGCCGCCGACTCTGCAAAGGTGGAGTCGCTCCTGCGGCTCACTCCCCCCGAGGAAGGAAGCGACGTGCTTTTCTTCGCACGCCGGCTGACGGGCGTGCCCTATGTCGGGGCAACGCTTGAGAAAGCCGACCCCGAGCGGCTTGTCGTCAATCTGCGCGAGCTGGACTGCACCACCCTTGTGGAGACCGTCCTCGCCCTTGCCAAGACGCGGCGTGAGGGGCACACGGGCTTCGCCGACTACTGCGCCAACCTCGAGAAACTGCGCTACCGGGGCGGAAAGATGGACGGCTACCTCTCGCGCCTGCACTATTTTTCATGGTGGCTGCACGACAATACCGACTGCGGCCTTGTCAGCGAAGTGCCGCTGCCCGCCGGGATGTCCACGCCCCTTGTGGTGAAAAACCACTACATGAGCCGGCACGCAGACAAATACGAAATGCTGCGCCGCCACCCCGAGTGGACGGACAGCATCGCCGCCATGGAGCGTGCAGCAAACGGCCCTGACGGGACATACCTTGCCGAGGCGCACACTTCCCTGCCGAAAGCAAAGCTCTGCACCATAGAGGACGGAGACATCATCGCTATCGTCACCACAAAAGACGGCCTCGACTACTCCCACCTCGGCTTTGCCGCTTGGGGAAAAGACGGCAAGCTGCATCTGCTCAACGCCTCGTCCATACACCACAAGGTAGTGGAAGAGCCGAAGACGCTGCGCAAGTACCTCTCAGAGCATCCGTCCTCCATCGGCATACGCCTCCTTCGGCTGAAATAAGGCTCATCGGGAAAACACAGGCGTAAAGCACAGCGCAAGCCGCAGCGATTGTAAAAATTTTTCGCACTTTTTCTCTTTGACGCCCGAAAAAGCGCATTTGGAAAACGGCGGAAAATATATTATCTTTGTGTATCGGAAAGCGGGGCTGCACACTCGGTGTGCAGCCCCGCTTTTGCGCTATTGGATATCAGCAAGTTACAAATAAAAAAGTGTACATCCCGGAGCGCGGGGGTGTACATCCCCGAGCTACAGTCCCTATCCCCGTCGAAACTAAGCCGGTATTAGGCGAGAGAGAGTGGCTTCCAGTCTCCGGAAAGCCCATCCCAACTGCGGGGCAGTCTTAATAATTCATAAAAATTCGCCTTTCCCGCAGAGCCAAAATGTCAATATTTCTCACACTTTTCCCAGCCTCGGAAAAGCGACGAGAGCATCCCCGCGCCGGCGCGGCGAAGCCATTCCGCCCCGGTCTACTGCACGGGTGCTTCCGCGCCTTTCGCATTGGCCACGCCCAAGGCCAGCGGCCAGTACGCTGCCGCCCGCACAAGGGAGAAAAGGAGGAAGCACACAGCGTTGACAGCGCCGCAGCCTGCATATACCGCAGGCGTGAGCGCCATGCCGTCCCCAAGGAGACTGGAGTCAAACGCCGTCAGCACGGTGGCGGCATACACCGCCACGGGCATAAGGGCTATGCAGCCGAAGACAAGGAGCGGGAAGAAAAGCAGCAAACGCAGCGGAAAGACTTGCAGCCACACGCGCCACGATGCAAGGCGCAGCGACTGCGCAAGCCCCTTTCCGGCAAAAGCGTGGAGACAGCGTGCCAAGCCCCGCGCGTGGGAAAGGTACACCCAAAAGAGCGACAGCACCGCCGCAGCCCATACCGCGCCGCCCCATTTCGCCACGGCAGCGAGCGCCGCGCCAAGAAGCACCGCGCCCGACAGGAAAAAGAAGGCATCGGAAGCAAGCGCATGCACGCCTGTCCGCGCCGCGCTGCCCAAGTCGCCGCGCGACAGCCACCGCCCCGCCAGCTCCCCTCCGCCGGCATACGCGCGAAGGGTGTCATTGACGCGGCCTACGTACACATAGTGCAGGCACAGGGCTACAAGCAGCGAAAGCGCGAGCGCAGCCCCCTCGCCCACGGACGGCACCAAGGCCGCCTTCAATATTTCAGACGGCGCGCCGGCCTGCCCCATGCGGTAAGCGGCGAGCAGATGCTCGCCTGCGTAGCGCGTGACCAGCGACACGGCAAGAGCCATACCCGCCGCGCGGGCTGCTGCCGGTACAAGCAGCGACTTGAAAGCGGCCTTGCGGCACACGGCTGCCATGCCGCAGCCGTCGGCCAACGTGCGGACAAGTCCGCGACGCTTATAGAATTGCGTTTTGTCTTCCATTTTTTCCAATAAAAAGCTCCGCCGCTCCGGGAAGTACCCGTGGCGGCGGAGCAAAATTAGTCCTTTTTGCGCGGTGTCTGCCCGCCTCGCTCCTTAAATAAAGCGAAAGGCGTCATCTCCCGGCGGCGGCAAAGAAGATGCCGCCCCACCACTGCCCGAAATACGGACGTACGGCGGACACGCCTTTCGCTGTCTCCTGACGGAAACGGCGCAGCACGTCGCAGCGCGTGGTGTAGGCATCGACGTCAAGCGGATTCTCCTTTGCAAAGGCGTCAAGCTCCGCCAGGGCGCGGTATTGCGCAGACTGGGGGCGCGTCACGGCATATTCTCCGTACTCTCCGCCCGGCAGAGTCCCCCACTCCGTCACATACCAGCAGTCGACGGGCAGGAAAGCCAAGGCGTAAAGCGACTTGTAGCGCAGGCTCTTGTCTGCGCTCGCCTTGCTGACGGAAAGATAGCGTGCCGCCTCAGCTGCATAGTCGAGCTCACCGGCGCGGGCTGTGTCGGTGACAGATTTTCCATAGTGGGCGAGATACCAGCAGTCGCCGTAGGGCGAGGCCTGGAAATAGGCCGTGGCAAGCTTGTAGGCAAGTGCCTCGCGCTCGGCCGTATTCTTCTCACGCTTGTAGCTGTCCAGCAAGCCCGTCATATAGCGGCAGTAGGCCGCCTTGTAGTTTTCGCTCACGCTCTCCCGCGTGGAGGCATAGCCCCAGTCGTCCTGCTCCTTCACCCTCTGCCGCTCAAACCACGCAGGACGCGTGAAGTCGCGCCGCACGGCGAAGTGGGTGATATACTGAGAGGCGAGGTAGTCCATCGTTACCTTTCCAAGCCATTTCTGCGCCGCGTCGTAGTCGCCCTCGGCGATGCACTTTGTGCCGATAAGGTCGCAGAAATAGTCGCTCCCCTTGTAGGCCTGTCCCGTCACGTACGCCTCGAAAGAGCCGGCGGACTTGGAGGAGGTGACATACTTGTAGTAGTCGATGACACGCACTGCGGAGAGCGTGTCGAGCACGTTGCAGAGACGCTCGCACACGCCCGGGCCGTAGACGTTGTTGGGATTGCCGAGCGGATAGTTGGCGTAGAGGTACGAAGCCGGATCGGCTTGCATGCGGGCGTAATAGAAGTCGTTTTCGTTGGCATCGCACATAGCGTGGAGGGCGAGGCTCTCGTTGTCAAGCCCGTTGGCGCGGAAAAGCGGCATAAGCCCCCGGTGCACGACGCGCTCCTTCACGTCGGTGTAGTGGTTGGCATACTCTGCGCCGCCGGCACGCTCGGCTACTACTTTCCCGTCAAGCCACTGCAGCTCGCCGAGCAGAAACTTCCGGTAGGTCTTGTCTACCTTTTCCCGGCTCGCCGCCGAGACGAGGAGGCGTATCACCCGGGCGTTGTCTGCCATACGTTCGGTCCCCTCCATCCCTACCGCCTTTTCAGCGGCTTTCCACGCGCTCTGCGTGTCGCCCAGCAGGCAGCTCACCCACGCTGCCGCGCCTTGCCACATGGCCGGCGACTTGCAGCCCGCATCGGTGGCGGCGCTGAGGGCAAACGCCACAAACTGCCGCGCCTCGTCCTCAAAAACGGCCTGCCCGCCCATCTGCGTCACAAGGTCTTTCACGTCCGACGTGCCGACACTCTCGCCCAAAGCTCCGAGGTCGCTGCGCGAGTCTATGGTTTCCTGCACGTTGTTGACGAAGTCCTGCACGAGATACTGCAAGGACACGGCGTTTTTGTCCTGGGAGTAAATGCTCTTTATGCCGGCAAGCGAGCGGTAGTTGCGCATAGCCCAGCGCACGCTTGCGTAGTCGCTCTGAGCCACGTATATGTCGCATGCCTTGAGCGTTTTGCCCGTGCGCAGGAGCGCGTTGGCGTAGATGTTGCGTGCCGCCTCGCGCCACACGCCCTCGGGCAGAGACTTGGCAGTGCTTTCCCAGTAGAGCACGTTTTGCTGCGACTTTCCCGTAAGCATGTTGCAGCGCATCACAAGCAGGGCGTACTGCCCGCGGAGTTTCGTCCCCTTGTAGGCTTTCGCCGCCTGCAAGACGGCGGAAAGCTTCTGCGCGCGCTGCGTGGCGGACATCTTCTTGTAGTCCCAGGAGTCGTTGGTATAGTCGTCGCTTACCTCGAGATACTTGTCAAACCATTTCATGTAGGAAAGCATCTCCTGGTCGCCGCGCTTCTGCGCCACGGCGCGGAGCTTGTCGCGGTATTCGAGGTAAAAACTTTCGTACACGTCGCCGTACGGCTTGCCGTAGTAGCTTTCCCAGTACGCGTCAATGTCCTTGCGGAAAGGCGCGTCTGCGGTATAGCGCTCGACGGGTATGACGCTGAACATGTACTTGTTGAACGTAGGGCATTCGTACCCGCAGGCGAAAGCGGACGCCGCCGAAAGCAGCAGTCCTGCGCTAAACGCCGAAAATCTTTTCATAGTCGCTTCCAGTAAAATTCTTTATAGAGCCTAAGTCGTAAATGACGGTTTCGCGGCATTTCCACCCCGGCACCGCCCGCACGGCACGCTGCGTGGCAAGTATGTCGTCCAGCGTGGGCTGCCGCCGCACTATGCTGTCTGTGGGCAGCACGGGATATTCGCCCTCATAATGCACTATCCCGATGTAGCGGCCGCCGCGGAAGAGGACGTTCCACCCGAAGAGGGGGTATGCCTCGGCAAGCGGGAGGGTGTATCCGCCGAGCCGCGGGAGATAGGGCTTCACGTCGGCGGGGTCGAGGATGGGCTTGCGGCACGCTATGTCGCGCACGTCGCCCGTGTTGTACAACATCAGCACGCCGCGGTCCGCCGGCGGCGGGTCCTGGGAGAGCTGGTGGAGGCGTATCGTCACGCTCACGCCCCACCCTTGCCGCCGCGCTTCGCTGCGCACCGTTTCAATGAAACGCCGGAAAGCCGCCCGCGTGCTGCGCGTCCAGTCGCAGTCTATCTGCAGCTCTTTCACGCCGCGCACGCCATTGAGGCGATTCATCTTCGCCACGCGCTCCACGACGCGCCGCGCATACCAGTCGACGTCACCCCGGAGGTTGTCGGGCAGGAAAAAGACGGTGGGCACAATCTCCACGCCCTGCGGCACGGAGTCGGCAAAGGTGAGCGTGGCATTGGGGTGTCCGTCGGCCACGTCAAAGTAGCGCAAGTATATGCGCCGCACGCCGTAGCGGCGAAGAAAGTCGCGCTGAAGGCTGTCGAGGCGGAAAACGGTCTTCCAGTAGTACACGGACCGCACGGCCTCGCCGTCCCCTGCCGCCGTCCGCCGCCCGCAAGCGGCGGAGAGCACGAGGAGAAGCAGCAGCGCAAGCGCGGAAAGCGCGTTTTTACTTCCTGTCATCCTGTACCGTTTTGCCGTAAACGCTGCAAAAGTAGCAAATCGGCGAAACGGCGGGGACAAGGGGACGAAGAAAAGATTTCTTTCCACGAAACGCAGCAGCCGCCCGCATTGCCGTGGCACTGATTTTGCTGCAAATACGGATAAAAAGACACAGTGACATTATGGCATTCATAGACTACTACAAAATAATGGGCGTGCCCAAGGACACGCCGCAGGACAAGATACGCGCCGCGTACCTGCGCCGCACGAAGCAGTTTCACCCCGATCTCCATCCCGACGACCCTAAGGCGAAAGCAAAATTCCAGGCGCTGCAAGAGGCCAACGCCGTGCTCTCCGACCCGGAAAAGCGTGCCAAGTACGACCGCTACGGCGAGCAGTGGGAGCAGGCCGACGCTTTCGAGAAAGCCGGCGGGGCAGCGGGTGGCTTCGGCCGGGCGGGAGACGCGGGAGGCGGCTTCTCGGGCTTCGACTTCGGCAGTTTCAGCGGATCGGGAGGTTTTTCCTCGTTTTTCGAAGACCTCTTCGGAGGCGCGGCACGCTCGCACTCGTGCCGCAAAGGCGGGACGTGCGGCACGGGCTGGGAAGGCACGGGCGGACAGAGTGACGCGGAAGTGACGGTGGACATTGACCTTTACACGGCAATGCTCGGCGGAGAAATAATACTGCAGACGCAAACGGGACGGCTGCGCCTGCGCGTGAAGCCGGACACGCAAAACGGCACGAAAGTGCGGCTGAGGGGCAAGGGCTACCGCAAGCCCGACGGCACATACGGCAGCCTCATCCTCACCTACCGCGTGCGCTTGCCCGAAAAACTCAACGACCGCCAGCGCGACCTGCTGAGGCAGATGCGCGAGGCGGGCGCGTAAAACGTTCCAGAAAGGACGGCGCGGCGGAAAACACGCCGGCAAGGGGGCTAAGCAAAGACTATGTCCGTGATGACCTGCGCGCCGACGCGGCGGTTTAGAGCCTCGACAAGCTGCGTGCGTTTCATCATCAGCTCGGCACGCAGCACGGCCGAACGCAGCTTGACGTAAAGGCACTGGTTGCGGATATACACGTCCTGCGTATAACGCTGCGCCACCTCACCCGCCACCTCGCCCCACGAGGAAAGGAGACGGTACTCGTTGAGCGGCGACTCGAGCCCGCTCTGGCGCAAGAAGCGCATCATGACGTTGCCGAAAAACTCGGCTTTCCTGCGTTCCATCCTTACACTCTATATAGCACGCCCCGCGCCGCCCGCGACAGCAAACGGCATCCGCCGCCTGCACACGGAACGCCGCGGGGCGCGTTGTCACATGACGTTGAGCACCTGCTCTTTTATCTGCTCAAGCTCGTCCTTCATCTTGACCACGATGTTCTGCATCTCGGCCTGGTTGCTCTTGGAGCCGGTGGTGTTGATTTCCCGGCCCATCTCCTGCGCGATGAAGCCGAGCTTCTTGCCCTGCCCCACGCCGTTGGCCATCGTCTCGCGGAAGTAGCGCAGATGGTTGGCAAGGCGCTGCTTCTCCTCGTTGATGTCGAGCTTCTCTATGTAGTAGATGAGTTCCTGCTCAAGGCGGTTTTTGTCATAGTCTACGCCGCGCAGCTCCGCGAGACGCTCTTCGAGGCGCTGGCGCACACGCTCCACGCGCGACTTCTCGAAAGGCTCTATCTCTGCCAAAAGGCGCGAGATGTTGTCAAGCTTTTCGCCGAACTTGCGTGCCAGAGCCTCGCCCTCCTGGCGGCGGAAGTCCTCCAAGCGCGAAAGGGCTGTCTCGACGGCGGCACGCACCACGTTCCATTCTTCGTCAGTCAGCTCCTCGGCGGCGGCGCTGACCGTCACGTCGGGCAGGCGCACGATGGCGTCCCAAAGCGTCTCCGTGCGTACCTCTATGCCGAGCGACGCGCTGATGCTCTTTATTTGCTCTACATAGCCGGCTACAGCGGCGGCATTGATGGTGGCAGACGCTGCACCGTCCTCTTTCTCCGTCCAAAGGCTGAAGTCTACCTTGCCGCGCACCACGCGGGCGGCGACAAGCTGCCTCAGCTCCATTTCCTTCTCGCGGTAAAGCGATGTCACGCGGGTGGAAAGATCGAGGCTCTTGCTGTTGAGCGACTTTACCTCGACATGTATTTTTTTTCCCTCCCATACTGCCTCGGCCTTGCCGAAGCCCGTCATTGACTGTATCATTGCCTGACTGTCCTCCTTTTGTTTTTAAAGCACCGCAAATTTACTGCTTTCGCGCGAAACGCGGCACGCGCCGCTGCGCCTATAAAGGCAAGCGGGCCGGCACGCTTCCGCACGCCGGCCCGCCGTTGGGTGACTAAAATGGAAAAGGTCTTATGTCAGAACTTGTAGCTCACGCTGAGGCTGAACGTACGCCCCGGACGGTAGCTGCGCGTCACTTCCTGCACCTCTTTCTCTGTCCCGTCGGGAAGGGACACGTTGTTGAACTGTTTGAAAACGACTTTCTCCGCCAAAAGGTCTTTCACGCCGGCACGGAGCGTGAAGTTGCCGAGCTTGCGGGAGAGGGAGAGGTCGAGCGCGTTGCGCGGCATTTCGTAGGAGTCGGGGATGTTGACGGTCTGGTCTGCCGTAGAGCCGAGACTGCGCCCGACGCCGATGAGGCGCTTGCCGATTCGGTTGTAGAGGACGGAGGCGTTCCATGCGCCGTCGTCATAAAAGAGGCCGGCGTTTACGAGATAGGGAGACTGCCCCTGCATCGGGCGGTCGCTCTGCCGTGAGCCGTCCGCGAAGTTTACGCGGCTCTTGATGAGCGAGCCGTTGAAGACGAGCGAGAAGTTTTTCAGCCCGATGAAGTCAAGGCTCTTGCGCACGTCAAGCTCGACGCCGTAGCTGTGGGCACGGCGGGCGTTTTCGTAAGAATAGACAAGGTCCGTGCCGCCCGTGACGGTGTAGGTCCACTCGATAGGCGAGTCAAAATCTTTATAGAAGACGGCAAGCGTCACTTGGTCTCCGGTAGACGGATACCACTCGTAGCGGATGTCGGCATTGTTGACATAGCAGCTCTTAAGCTCCGTGTTGCCCTGCACAAAGCTGCCGAGGTCAAAGTCATAGAAGGTGGACGGGCTGACCTCGCGGAACTCGGGACGGTTGACCGACCGACCGTAGGAAAGGCGCAGCTGGTGCTTGTCGGCAAACTTCCAAGTGGCGTTGAGCGAGGGGAAGAAGCCGCTGCCGTCGTAGTTTTTTCCCAAGGGGCTCTTTTCGTAGTCGCGCGTGTTGTGGATAAGGCGCATCCGGGAGAACTCGTAGCGCACGCCGGCGTACACATTGAAGCTGCCGAGCGGCACATTGACGGCAGCGTAGCCGGCGGTGACGAGGTTGCGCCCGTCATAGTCGTTGGTCATATGGGTGTCGTCAAGCAGGTAAAGCCCCTTGTCGCCGTAGTAGGCATCCTGCATGAGCTGCGTGGGGAGGTCGATATAGCGGAAGCCGGAAGGCAGCGTGTTGTCCGCGGGATCCCAGGCGTAGACAAAGCTGCGCGTAGAGTATGTGCGGGTGCGCCACTCGCCGTAAGCGCCCGTAAGCAGCTCGGGGCGCACGCGGCCGTCGCCGAGCGTTATGCGGTAGTCCACGCCCGCCGAGGCGATATGCTCGTCAAGGGAGGTGAACTCGCGCGAAACCTCGTTGGCCACGGTCAGGCCTATCTTTCCCGTCTCCAGCTGGTCGTCGAGCGAGTAGCGGCGGCGGTCCGGGAGGCGGCGGTTGGCGTAGGCGTAGCCCGCGTTGAAAGAGAGGCGGCTCTTGTCCCAGACATACTTGCCGGAGAACTGCGTGTTGTACGTGCTGCGCGAAGAGTAGTAGTACTCAGCCTCCTGTATGCTGTTGTTCTGCGCATCGGTGCCGGTGCGGGAAGTATAGCGGTCGGTGCCGAGCTGGTTGAAGATGTTTTTCCACTCGTAGCGCCCTACCCCTTTGGCGGGCAGCAGCGTGACGTTGAGCATTGCGCCGAGCCGCGCGTTCTCAGAGTACTGGCTGTCGGTATAGCGGTGGAGGTAGACGCTGCAGTCGTTGGTGAGGTCGTAAGCGCCGAAGAGCGAGTTCTCCATAGGCGTGTACGTCTTGTAAGAGTGGCTGTAGTTGAGCGTACCGAGGACGGAGAGCACCGCGCCGCCGTCGAAGTCGAAGGAGTGGCTCAAGTCGGCGGCGAAGTTGGCATCCAGCCACGGCTTGTGGCGGCGCACGTTCCAGTCGTTGTTGAACCCGTTTTCGGTAAGGCTGATGCCCTTTCCCTCAGCCGTCTCTGCAAGCGTGGAGTGTATATCACCGCCGTTGTACGAACGGAAGCCGTTGTCAAAGCCAAGGAAGTCGGTGCCGCTGCCCTTGCTGCCCAGGAACGTGCGGAAGTGCGTGCGGTCGTTTGCCGCCGCGCCGAGCGAAATGTGAGCCGCGTTTTGCCCCGGTACGTCCTTTGTCTCTATCTCTATAAAGCCGCCGGAGAAGTCGGCAGGGTATTGCGGGGCGGGCGACTTGACTATCTGCATGTTGTCCACCTGCGAGGAGGGAATCAGGTCAAAGGAGAAAGCGCGCGTGTCCGGCTCGCTCGAGGGCACGGCGCCGCCGTTTATCCACACGTTGTTGTAGCGCTGGGACAGTCCGCGCACCATGACAAACTTTTGGTCTATCACGGAGATGCCGGGGACGCGGCGAATCACTTCAGAAGCGTCGCGGTCCTGCGTTTTGCTTATCTGCTGCGCCGATACGCCGTTTTGCACCACAAGACTGTTGCGCTGCACGGTCACTATGGCGTTTTCGGTGTTGTGCTGCGCCTGTGCCGTAACGGTGGCGGTGCCGAGGCTTTCCTCCAGCGGGTGCATGCGCACGACGAGCGCGGTGTCCGTGCGGGCGGCGTTGACCGTGAGCGTCACGCTCTTATAGCCCAGGTAGCTGAAAGACACGCTGTAATTGCGCTGCCCCAGCTGCGGCACGGCGAAGTTGCCGTCGTCGTCGGTGAAGACGGTGCGCGCCCCAGGATTGACGCGGACGGTGACCGCGGGAAGCGGCTCGCCGGTCTCGCCGTCCAAGACGCGGCCGCGGAGGGTGGCGGCGGGGCCTGCCAAAAGCGAGAGCGAGAAAAACAAGAAGAGCGCGAGAAACGCGGAAGCCCTTCTCAAGACGAAAGAGCCTTGCAGCCCTGCGGCCTGAGCCGGCGCGAGGATACGCTGCCAAGCGGCGGGGTACTGTAAGGCTTGATGGGAATGGTACATATAAGCGGTGTGAATGTTTTTTCTCACCGCAAAGTTGCGACAGCCCTATGAAGCCCGTGTTTCGGAAAGGTGAAGAAGATGTTACGCCCCTTTCCGCCGCGTCACTTGGCCGCTTTGCGGCGGAAGCGCGGCGTACGGAAGAGGTCGCGGAAATTTGAGAAGTCGCGCCGCAAAGCCACGCCGATGCCCTGCGTGGTGAGCGCGGACTTTGTAAAGTAACGGTCGGTGGTTTCGCTGTACGCCTTAAGGCTCACGCTGCCGCTCGGCGTGAGCAAATACTGTATGTCGAAGTCACCGACAAAGTTGGAGCTGTAAGTAGGATTGTCGCGGTAGCCGAAGTTGCCGTTTATGAGCAGGCGGTCATTGAAGAGCCGCCCTTGCAGAAGCCCGTCTACCTCCATGTCGCTCCAACCTACGGTGCCGGGCGACACGTTTGCGCCGAACGACCAGTGGGACTTGCTGCCCAAGGCCGAGGCTATGGCGGAATTGAGCTGCCCGGTCAGCGTAGAAGAAAGGAAGGAGCGCATTGCCGCCCCGCTCTGCTGCTGCGCCGTATAGGAAGCTTCGCCGCCAGTGCCGCTTGTATAGAAACGTCCGATGCCCAGAAGATATATCACCTGCCGGCTCATGTCCTCATCGGTGGCGATGAGCTGCCGCACCATCTGTTTCTCGTCCTCGGAGATGTTGTGCAGGTCGAGGTCAAAGGTTATCTGCGGGGAGGAGACACGCCCGCCGATGGCGAGGATGCAGTCCGCGCGCACCGTCTTCTGCCCGAAGCCCGCGCCGTAGTTGAGGTCACTGAGCGGCACGCCGTTGAGCGTGTATACGGCTTTAAGGTCTATGTCGCCTTGCATAGGCCGTCCGGAGAAAGTGATGCTTCCGCCGGGCTGCAGCGTAAGCTGCTTGCGTATCACGTCTTGCAGGCTGAGGCGGTACTCGCCGCGCGAAACGGTGTAGCGCCCGTACATGTCGAAGCTGCCCTTGTTGTGGAAACTCGCGCGCATAGCCCCCGAGCCGTTTACCGCGAGATAGTCGCCCGCCCGCGCGTCCGTCACCACCTTGACAAGCAGCGAGGGGTTGGCGTTCACCGTGATATTGAGCACGATGTCCGTCCCGCCGCCTTCGGCACTTGCTTTTTCCTCCGCCGCTTGCTTTACCGCAGACGCCGTCCCGCCGGCTTGCTCTTTCGTCCCGAAACGCACGAAAGAGTTGTCGGCGGCGGTGGAGTTGCTTCCCATATCGTAGACAAGCGTAGAGCCTTTCTCGGGCGTGATGTCCATATCTGCCTGGAAATAGCCCGGCACTCCGTGCAGACGCACGCCGCCCGTGCCTACCGCAGTACTATAGAAGGGCATGTCGTCGTTCTTGTCGCGGTCGTAGCAAAGCAAGCGCGTGGCTTCTATGTCAAAGTCGTAGCAGAGATTCTTCAAGTGCGTATGAAGCAGGCTGCCGGAAGCCTTTCCCGTGCCGCCGCGTGCATCGGATATGTCGAAGCCGTTGAATACAAACGCGCCGGGGCGGAAATGCACCCTGCCTCCCCCGAGGCTATAGGCTACGCCTGTCGCGTCTATCTTCGCCGTTGCCTCCGCCGAAGCCTCGCCCTGGAAGTCGAGAGCCTTGAACGGTCCGTACAGACACACGTCTCCCGTCGCCGTGCCGTCAAAGCCGGAGAAGATGCCGTCCATGTAGCGGCGCAGGAAGAGCAGGCGCGTGCCTTTCGCCTTTATGTCAAGGCGCAGATCCTTATTCTTAGGCGAAACATATCCGGCGACCTCCGTGCCGTGTCCCAGACTGTCGAGGCGCATGTCGGCATTCAGGCGGATGCTGCCCTCTTCTGCGTCCCAGCGGGCAAGGATGTCCGACGCGCCCATCGGTCCGTCGTTGAAAGTGAAATCGGGGACGCGGAGCCGGGCATGCACCTGCGGGTGGCCGGATGCCCCCGTAAAGACCGCCTCACCGGTCGCCGCGCCGCCGAAAGCGACTGCGTCAAAATTGATAAGCCCGAGGATGTAACTGATGTCAATGGCATTGAGCCTAGCCACGATGGAGTCGTCACGGGAGGGGGAAATCTGCCCCTCGACAGAGAGCGACTGGCTTCCGTGCGCCACGCACACGTCGCGGAAAGTGACCTGTTTGCCGCGCTTCGTCACTTCGCCCGAAGACACTTGCCATATCGAGTCGCCGAGCGCAAAGTGCGTGGGGTGAATCTCCGTGCGGAAATCTGTCGTCTCCGTCCGCTCCGTAAAGAAGCGCGTGGTAGCCTGCACCTTTCCGCCGCGCCCTTTCCCGCCGCGCTCGTCCCAGCCCGCCGAGGCCTGCAGCAGACTGTCCGCCGTGACGAGCGAAAGCTCTACTTTATAGGGCCGGCCGGCAAACTGACGTTCAGTCCGCGCAAGGCACTCATAGCGCGAGCCGCTCCCGTGTACATAGACCGAAGTCTCCCCGAAGTCCTGCCCGTTGACAGAGAGTCCCGGACTGTGGAGCGTAAGCGAGGACACTCCGTCCCCGGCATCCAACACGCCCTGAGCCACTGCCGCGCCCTCCATTGCGGCATCCGTGCCAAGGAAAACGCGCAGCTCGTCCGTGCGCTTCAAGCGGGCGGCAAGCTGCCACCGCCCGTCCGTCCGTCCCTCCGGTTTCTTCCAAAGCCCGGGCAGCGCGCGCCACGCCATACCTTGCAAAGCAGCCGTCAGCCGGCGGGGCGAGAGTTCGCCGTGCAGCTCTGCGTCAAGAAAATCGCTTTTCACGACGAGCCGCCCCGCGTCACCCGTGCCGGAAAGCGTTGCCGTAAAATTTTCCAAGGTATAGTCGCCTCTGCTCCCGCCGCGCAGACGCACGTCACGCAAGGACAAATGCCCCTGCGGCGTGCCGCCGCGCAAGGAGTGCAGGGACGCTTCTATCCCGCCCTGTGCATGCACGTTTCCCAAAGGCGTGGAGAAACCAAGGGCGGCGGGAGCGACATTCGCCACATCGGCAGTCACAGTCCCGCCCGCGGGCTTCCCGCCGCTCAGAGCCAAGTCTCCTTTCAGTGTAAAGCGCAAATTGGGGTCTACGGCACTGCGCAGCTCGCACCGCGCCCGTTCTCCGGCGTAACTCCCGCCAATCTCCATGTCGTGGTAGCGGTAGCCTCGGTATACCATCTGCGCGAGCCGCGCCTTTCCAGCCAGACTTTGCACCTTGCCGCCCGTTGTCCGCGCCCGGCCGTCCGCCGAGAGCGTAACCATTGACGGCAAATCGGGGCGCGAAAGCACAAGCGAGGGGGAAAGGTCGCTTGCCTTCACGGAAAAATCAAAGTCCTCAGGAGTACCCTCAGCATCTACCGCAAGCCGTCCTGCCTCCGTGTCCGCCATAAGCGCGGCAGAGCTTATGCCGCGCTTGCGGTAGGTGCAGTCACCCTGCAAGACGACAGAACCCAAGCTTCCGACATACCGCGCTATCTCTTTATTCTTCACAAGCGGAGCTATCAGCGTTTGAAGCGAACCGCGCGGCGCGGAAAGACGGTGCAACACAAGCCGCGCAAGCGACAAGCCGGCGCTGTCTTTGACGGCTTCCGCGTCAAGACGCACGGCGAGACTGCTGCGGCGCTCGTTGAGCGCAAGCCCTTTCAGCGAAAGCGCGGAGGGAGTGAGGGAGAAATGTGCGGCAAGACCCAAGTCAAAACGCAGACCTTGCGGCAGACGCACGAGATGGCGCAAATCTTCCGACGAGAGGCTCGCTTCGCGCACCTCGCCCTCCGTGCGGAAAGTGGAGGACAAGCCGTCCCAGCCCCCCGTGGCGTCGTAAGTGGCGGTAAGGGACGGCACTGCAAGGCTGCTGTGCGGGAGGGCAAACTCAAAATGGGACAGCTCCGCCCGTCGGCGGTCAGCCGTCATACTGAAACAAAGCCGCTTTATGCGCACGCCCGACAGCTCGCTCAGCGTAAGCGAGCGTACACGCAGCCGCAGCCCCTTTTCGCTGACCGATTTCAGCGAGACATTGGCGTCAAGCCCGCTCACGCAAAGGTGGCGCGGGTTTATCACTCCCGGCGTGCGCGGCGCGTCCCATTGATCGTAGGTGAGCTTTACGCGTCGCAGTATGACCGAATTTACGCGCAGGTTGACCGGCTTGCTTTCCTTCTTATCCTTGTCCGCGAAAGCGTCAATCACGAACTGGAAATTTGCCGCCTCCGACGCACTGCGCCTGTATGCGTGTATCTCGGCATCAAGCAAGGACACCGTGCGTATGACTATCTGGCTGCGGAAAAGCGAGCGAAGCTCTATTTTGCCGGACACGCAGCCGGCTTTCAGCATCTTCGCACCCTCCTTGTCAAACAGTTCGACGCCGCTGAGCGACACACGGTTGAACAATCCTATTTCCACGCGTCCCACCCTTACCTCCGCGCCGAGTTTCTCCGTAAGCGCGTCACTCGCCAACGTGCCAAGGTACGTCTGGCACGGGCGTGCGTTGGCCACCAGCAGGAGAAGGAGGTAGACCACAAGAGCCACCGCCAAGAGAGAGCGTACTATGTTGCGCAGACTTCGGATAGGGTTTTGCTTTAAAGTAAAAATATGATTACAGGCGGCGTACAAGCCGCTCGGGAAATAGGCCTCGAAGCGAGTCAGACGGGCGGTCAGCGGCGAGACAGCAGCTCGCGGTAAAGCCGCTCATGCGCCCGTGCCACTTTCACGCAGTCGTGATAGCGCAAAACATACTCGCGGCTTTCGCGCCGCAAGCGCGGTATCAGCGTGTCGCGGCCGAGCGCGAGGGCTTTGAGCTTTTGGTAAACGTCCTCCTCATCGGGAAGCACGTTCACTATGGGGCGCAGCTCGGTCTCGCCGAGTATGTCGTAGTTTTCCGGCTCGCCGCCCCCCACCACCACAAGTCCCTGCGCCATAGCCTCAAGCGCATTCATCGCGGGCGTATAGGAGTAGAGCTGGTCGAGTATCACCTCGCTGCCGCGCATCATCTCCACGTAGCGAGCAAACGGCACGCTCTCCGCCACCTCTACGCGGCAAGCCTCGGGAAAGTCGTTTTCCAGCCGGCGCAGGGCGCGGAGCATCACGTCCGTGCCTTTGTAGGCGGACCGCTTCACCTGCACGCCTACGAAAAAGCGCGCGGGACTTCCCGGCTCGCGCTCCGGGATGGGCGGAAGGTTGTCCGTGACGATGGGAAACGGGATGAAACGGAGTTTCTCCTTATCCTCAAAACACCGCTCGTAGCTTGCGTAGTACTCGTACAGGCCCGCCACGATCGCGTCGCAGTCCTGCGCGACATGGCGGCAGAGCGCGGCTTTCGCCCCCTCGCCCCATTCGCGCAACATAAGGCGGTTGTCCTCGTTGTCGCGGGCAAGCGCGCCGACATTGAAGTCGCCGTAGCGGAAGATGCGCTCTCCGGCGGCGGCGCGTACATAGTAGTAGTCGAGGCCGTGCGCCCCCATCACCACGCAGCGGTTGTGTCGGCGCAGATAGCCGTATAGCGGGCGCACGCGCTCTGCCGCAAGGGGAAGAAAAACCGGATTGACGAGCTGCACCACATCGTAGCCGCGGAAGTGCCGTAACGCCCGCGCCACCTTGACGAGGAAACGCGCCGTGTCGAGTTTTCCCAAGCTGCGGCGGCTGAGGTCAACGTCGCGCGGATAGTTTTTCCACCCGTCTCCGTCAGAGGCCAGCGTCACCTCATGCCCGAGCCGGCGCAGACCGACGGCGAGCCCGTTGTGCACATTGCTGTATTCGCCGAGCAGCAGTATCCTCATGCCTCGTGTGCCGCGTTTTCTTCCATATAGCGGGCGAAAAGGCGCGCCGCCGTCTCCACCATCATGGCGCAGGGCCGCTTCTTGTAGTACTGCGCCGTACGCTCCGAAGCCTCGGGCGTACCCTCCGGCTTCTTCAGTCCGAGCAGCTCGGCGCAGACAAGCGATCCGTTCTCGCGTCTGAACTCTTCCGCCAGCCGCTGAACGACGGCGTAGTTGTGCGACTTGCCCTCGCGGTCTGCCCCGTCCGTGCTGCCGCAGTCGAGACCCGCAAGCACAAACATGCCGCACGCCGCGCCGCACGTCTCCCGCATGCGCCCGATGCCGCCGCCAAAGGAGGCGGAGACGCGGAGCGCGGTGTCATGGCTCATGCCGTACAAGTCGGCGAAAGCAGCCACGACGCTCTGCGAGCAGTTGTAGCCCTGGCCGAAAAGCTCTACGGCGCGGCGGACGCGTGCCTCGTTTTCGGGCGCAAGGGGAAAGTCCCCCGCCGTCCGCGCCGTGTCCGCCGTATGGCAGTCAGTATGTGTTTCCATCCGTTTTCCGTATTTTTGCGACGTGCCGCCTTTTGGCGGAAAGCCTGCGGCACGCGTGCGGCGGTGTGTCCGCCGGGATACATCTATGAGAAATACGCCGTAAAGATACGATGAAGAAAGCCATTCTCCCTAACCTCTTGGCCGCGCTTTTGTGCGCCGCGTGCCAGGAGTCTTTCGACAAACGCCTGCAGCGCGAGGCCCGCGAGTACACGGAGCGGCACTGTCCCGCCGAACCCGAGCCCGGCACGCGCCTTGACAGCGTCATCTACACGCCCGTCACGAAAGAGTACGCGCTCTGCTACACCCTTTCGCCCGAAAACGAGCGTACTGTCAGGGAAAACTCTGCCGTGATGCGCCACTCCCTGCGCGAGAGCCTTGCCTCCAACGTGGAATACAAGGAACTCAAGAAACGGGGCGTGACCTTCCGCTTCGTGTACCGCTCGGCCGCAACGGGGCGCACGGTGTACGACACAAGGCTTACGCGGGCCGACTACCGTTAGCACGCACCTCCCGCACGGCACGAAAAAGAGCCGCCCCGCCGCACGCCGGAAAGTCCGCCGCAGCGCAGGTGGCTCTTTTCTTTTTTCCCGTCCCCGCTAACGCGTCAAGCGTGCCGCGCAACGCACGACAAAAGCACGGGGCGCATGGCTTGGGGCAGGCAAAACCTCTTTATCAGTCCTCGGCGGGCTTCATATTGGTGTAGACGGTCTGCACGTCGTCAAACTCCTCAAGGCGCTCCACCATCTTGTCTATGCTCTCGCGCTCAGCCGGCGTGACGTCCTTCACGTCGTTGGGGATGTAGGTGAACTCAGCCCCTACCACTTCGAAGCCGTTCTCTTCGAGATGCTTCTGTATCTGGCTGAACGACTTGGGATCGCCGTAAATGGTCACGCTGCCCTCTTCCTCGTCTTCGTCGTACTCGTCTTCCACGCCGTAGTCAATAAGGTCGAGAATCATTTCGTCCATGTCAAGCCCGTCGGTCTTCTTGAAGGAGAAGACACACTTGTGGTCGAAGAGATAGGCGAGCGAACCCATCGTTCCGAGGTTGCCGTTGAACTTGTTGAAAACCGATCGCACGTCGCCCACGGTGCGGGTGGGGTTGTCGGTAAGCGTGTCCACGAAGACAGCCACGCCGTGCGGGCCGTAGCCCTCGTACGTCATGGTTTTGTACTCGCTCTGGTCCTTGCCCATCGCGTTCTTTATGGCGCGCTCGATGTTGTCCTTGGGCATATTCTCGCGCTTGCAGGTGGCGATGATGGCGCGGAGCGTGGGGTTGTTCTCAGGCTCGGGACCGCCCGCCTTTACCGCTACGGCAATCTGCTTGCCGAGCTTGGTGAACGTCTTTGCCATGTGCCCCCAGCGCTTCATCTTGGTGGCTTTGCGGTATTCAAAAGCTCTTCCCATTTCTCTTTAAGTTGTGCTATTCTTGGTTGTTCGTTATACGGTTTGCTTGTGCGGCCGTCCGCAGCGGGTCAGCGCAGGCGCGCGCCCGTCTGCTTTTCGAGGGCAGCCACGATTTTCTTCATCACGGCCTCGGTCTGCTTGTCGTTCATCGTCTTCGAGGGGTCCTGCAGGATGAAGTTGACGGCGTAGCTCTTCTTGCCGGACTCGAGGTTCTTGCCCTCGTAGACGTCGAAGAGTTCGACACTGCGCAGCAGCTTGCGCTCCGCGGAGTAGGCCGCCTTTTCTATTTGGGCAAACTCCACGTCCTTGTCCACCAGCAGCGCGAGGTCGCGGCTCACGGCGGGGAACTTGGAGATTTCCGAGAAGCTCACGTTGTGCTTGCGCGTCAGTTTCATCAGCACGTCCCAGTTGAGCTCGGCGTAGTACACCTCTCCGTCAAGCCCGAAAGGCGCGCTCACGGCTTTCGCCACGGGACCGAACTCGGCGAGCGTGGCTCCGGCACGCGTGACAAGGGCGAGGCTCTTCGAGAATACGTCGTTTTTGCCCGTCTCCTCTACCAGCGCGGAGAGCGGACAGCCCAAGCGGCGCAGCACATTGTAGAGGTGCGCCTTGAGCTGGTACACACTGGCATCCTCGTCGGGATGCGCCCACGCGCCCTCGACACGCTTGCCGTAGAGCCAAAGCCCGAGCATGTGGCTCTGCGCGTAGGGCGCAAGGGTATGCTCTTCGTTGTGGCGCGTCTTGTCGTAGGAGTAGCAGTTGCCCCACTCGAAGAAGGCGAGGTTGGCTGCACGGCGGTTGACATTGTGCGCCACGCTTTCCAGTCCGCCGAAAAGCAGCGTCTCGCGCAGCACGTTGAGGTCGGAGCTGAGGGGGTTGAGCAGACGCACAAGGTGCTCGGAGGAGTAGTGTGCGAGCTTGTCGTAATAGGCTTCGCGCGTGAGCGAGTTGTTAAGTATCTCGCGAAAACCCGCACCGACGAGCTGCTCGGAAACAAGGTTTTCGAGCTTGTTGGCACGGTCCGGCTCGCCCTTAATAGTAAGGCTGGACTTGACTGCGGAGGGTATCTCCACATTGTTGTAGCCATATACGCGGAGTATGTCCTCCACCACGTCGCAGGGACGCTGCACGTCCACGCGGTAGGCCGGCACGCGCAGGGAAAGGCCCTCGGCGGTTTCGCCCGTCACTTCCATTTCGAGGGAGGTGACAATGCTCTTTATCGTCGCGGCGGGTATCTCCTTGCCCACGAGGTCGTGGACATATTTATAGGAGAGCTGCACGTCGAAGCTCTTGGCAAGCCCGGGCTGCTCCACGTCCTTGATGTCCATGGCAATCTCTCCGCCCGTCAGCTCCTTGACAAGGAGCGCGGCGGCCTTAAGCGCGTAGATTTGCCCGTCGGGGTCAATGCCGCGCTCGAAGCGGAACGATGCGTCGGTGGCGAGGCCGTGGCGGCGGGCGCTCTTCCTTATCCACGTGGGATGGAAATAGGCGCTCTCAAGCAGCACGTCGGTCGTCGTCTCGTACGTGCCCGAGCCCTTGCCGCCGAAAACGCCGGCGATGCACATAGGTTCTTCGGCATTGCAGATGGCAAGGTCGCGCTCGCTGAGCGTGTGCTCTTCTCCGTCGAGCGTGACAAACTTTGTGCCTTCGGGGAGCGTGCGCACCACCACTTTCCCGCCTTTTACCATATCGGCGTCAAAGCAATGGAGCGGCTGCCCGTAGGCCATCATTATGTAGTTGGTCACGTCCACGACGTTGTTGATGGGACGCAGGCCTATCACCTCAAGTTTTTCTTTGAGCCAGGAGGGACTCTCGGCTACCTTGCAGCCCTTCACCGTGACGGCGCAGTAGCGCGGACACGCCTCCGTAGCCTTCACCTCCACGCCTATCTCGAGCGCGTGGCTGTCTACCTTGAAGCCGTCCACCGACGGGCGGCGGAGCTGCGTCTTGTGTCCGTTTTGCACGAGCCACGCGTAAAGGTCGCGCGCCACGCCGTAGTGCGAGCACGCGTCGGCGCGGTTGGGGGTGATGTCCACCTCGATGACGTAGTCGCTCTGCACATTGTAGTACTCGGCGGCGGGCATCCCCACCGGAGTCTCAGAGGGCAGCACGATGATGCCGTCATGGCTTTCGCCCACCCCTATCTCGTCTTCGGCGCATATCATACCGAGGCTCTCCACGCCGCGCAGTTTGGAACGCTTGATGGTGAAGCACTGGTCGCCGTCGTAGAGTTTTGTGCCGAGCGTCGCCACAATCACCTTCTGCCCCGCAGCCACGTTGGGCGCGCCGCAGACAATCTGCGAGGGCTCGCCGGCTCCGGTGTCCACGCTGCACACGTGCATATGGTCGCTGTTGGGGTGCGGCTCGCAGGTAAGCACTTCGCCCACCACAAGGCCGGCGAGGCCGCCCTTGATGGCCTGCACCTCTTCCACGCCGTCCACCTCAAGGCCTACGGAGGTGAGCGCCGCAGCCACCTCGTCGGCGGTCATGTCGAAGTCAACGTACTCTTTCAGCCACTTGTAAGATATGTTCATAACAGTCTCTTTATTGCAAACGTAGGGTATGCCTACTTTTCAGCGCCGCAAAATTACACTATTTTTCGCTAACGCCAAAGGCTTTGCGCCCTTGGCAAGACGCGGCGGACAGCGACGCCCGGACGCCGTTTATGCAAAAGCGCCTGCATAAAACCGGGAGGGTAAGATTTAACACTTTTAATATTTTTTAAGGCGGCAAGTTGGGGTCTCGAGGCACTGAAAGGGGCTTTGCGGAGACTAAGACCGGCTTAGGAGCGACGGGAATAGGGGCTGTCGCTCCGGGGTGTACATCCCGGAGCGACTACATGTACACTTTTTGCTTCGTAAGTCGTTGATATCCAACAACACAAAAGAGGGAAAGCGCAGCGGTTGCGTTTCCCCTCTTTTCTACCACAAAGATACGAAATAAAATCGCCGTTTGCAAATGCCGTTAACATTTGCCCGTGCATAATTATGCAGCGTTTTGGATAAATATGCATACTTCCGGGCGGGCAAAGCCGCTTTGCGCAACGACTTCAAACGTGCTGGCGGGGAGACACTCCGCCAAGTCACGCGTCAAAGCGGCGCATGGCTCCGACGAAGCGGGAGTTTTCGTACGGGAGGCCTATCGTGACGCGGAGGTAGCCCTCGGTGACGCTGTCGCTCCGGCAAAGGCGTACGGCGACGCCCTCGGAAAGGAGGTACTTGTGCAGACGCCCGGGCGACTTTACCTTGACGTAAAGGAAATTGGCGGCGGAGGGGAACACGCGCTCGCACACGCTGAGCGAACGCAGCGCGGCACATACTTTCTCGCGCTCCTCCACCACTTGGCGCGTCCATTTGTCTACGTCGAGCCTGTCGGCGAAAAGGTCGGAAAGGTAGGCGGCGCACGGCGAGCTTAGGGGATGGGTGTGCCCCACCGCGCGGTAGAGCGCGGCGAGACGGGGACGCGCCACAATGGCTGCGGCGCAAGCGCCGGCAGAAGCCCACGCGTGGGAAAATGAGCGGAAGAGGACGAGGCGGGAATACTTGTTGAGGAGCCGCAGGGCGGTGACAGAGGGGGCAAAGTCTACATACGACTCGTCCACTACTACCATTCCGTCAAAACCGTCCAAGATCTGCTCCAGCGTGTCTATGGAAATGGGCGCGCCGGTAGGGTCGTTGGGGTTGCATACAAAGGCCACGCGCGCACTCCCCGCAGCAGAGAGAAAGCGTGCCGCGTCGGGTGCGAAGCCAGCCGCTTCGTCAAGCTCCACCTTCACGCAGCGCACGCCGTAGAGCCGCGCTCTGCGGGCATACACCGAGCGCGTGGGCGACTCCACCGCCACGCTGTCCTGCCCGGGGCGGCAGAAAAGGCGGAGGGTGAGGTCTACCGCCTCCTCCGTGCCGTGGCAAAAGCATACGCACTCGGGGGGAATGCCCTCGTGCCGTCCCCAAAGGTGGGCGAGCTCGGCAAAATCGGTCCCGGGATAGCGGTTGTCGGGGGCGTTGAACGGACTCTCGTTGCGGTCGAGACGCACGGCAGCGGAGGGAACGGAGTCGGCGTGTTCGTGCAGGTTGCGGAGATGGGGAAGGACGTAGTCGGAATAGTCTTTCATAAGGCAGCGTGATGCTCTGTGTGGCGGGTTTGCGCTCCCCGCGTCCGAAACGGGGCGGAGAAACCGCAGGGCTTTTGTTGCAAAATTAGCGATTAGGCGGAAAAGGGCAACGCATAAGAAAAGAGAGCCGCGGCGAGGAAGGCCGCGGCTCTCTTTATGGCTGTCAGAAGAAACGGTTACGTCAGTTGGGGAATACGGGCGTCTTCTGGAACATGTCGGGGCTGTAGGAGATGTCCTCTACCATCTCGTCAGAGACAGTCTTGAGGCCGAGCGCGTCCATATCGTTCTTGAACTCCTCGTACATCTCGGGCGTGAGGACAAACCAGTAGTTGCCGTAGTCGCCGATGTAAAGCGCAACCTGGCGCAGGAAGCCCCAGCGCTCATAGTAGGGTATGAGGTTGTAGCCCGAAAGGCGCGACATCTTGCGTATGTAGTTGAGTACAAACGGCACGGAGTTTTGGTACTTGTTGCTGTTTTTGTCTACGTACTTGTTCTTTATCCAGCAGCTTGTGCCGTACTTGGCAGCGAAAGTGGCGTACTTGCCGTTCTTGTTGCCGTTCTGCACGGAAGCGAGCAGCTCGTACTTGTCCACTTCGCCCTGCTTCTCTATCTGTGAGCCGTTTTCGTTGTCGTTTTCGCGCAGAGACTGGTACATGTCGGGGGTGATGTCGGGCACGCCGTGGGTGGTGAAGTACACGTGTGCCATGATGAAGGGGCAGAGTGTCTCGCCCACGCCCACCTCGTTGAGGGCAAGCGCGCGCTCGGGGGTGGTGGCGTAGTCGGTAATCACGGAGTCAACCATCTGCTCCGCCATCTTCTGGAGGTTGGGATAGGAGGAGAGCCCATTGCGGTTGGTGTAGGCGAGGTGGCGCATGTTGCTGTTTCTGCCCTTCGCGCTATTGAAGCCCGGTGTAATGTCGGAGTAGTCGGCCTTTACGAAGTGGCGGCGCGCGGGCGTCCAGTTGTTGATTTTGTCACTGCTGCGGAAGCCCATGCGCATGATGTTGTAGTACGAGTTCATATTGTTGGTGACCTCGCCCATACCGCCCCAGCAGAAGTAAGGCGACATCTGGTGCTGGTGTCCCCACTCGTGCGACAGTCCCCAGATGGCGTCGTCGTCCGTATGGATGAGCTTGTAGCAGTTGAGCACGCGGCTCTCCTGGTCGACGTGGAAGGAGACGCCGAGACCGCCCTGGAACATGTAGTACGTATAGTTGACGTAGGCTGCGGTGCGGTTGTCGGGCAGGCAGTCGTACTTCGTGAAGCCGAGAAGGTCGTGCTCCCAGTCGATGAGCGAGTCTACCACGTGCATGTACTGGCGGTAGCCCACGCTCTTCTGGTCGTCGGCCTTGCAGTAGTCATGCAGTCCCTGCGCCGTCCATACCGCGTGCACCTTCTCGCCCACTACGTCCATGTGCTTGTTGGGCGCTTTGGCCGTAAGCTCATGCATTTCCTCGTTGGTCTTGTCCGGGGAGAGATAGCCATTGACGATGCCGTTGATGAAATGCACCTTGATTTTCGGGCGAAGCTCGGGGTTGAGGTCGGCATAGTAGCCGATGTAGGCGAGTCCGTCGTAGTTGCTGGTGTAATTGACGGTGTTCAGTCCGTTGCGCAAGGAGAACGTCTGGGTCTCGGGATTGCCGCCGTCGAAGTTGGAGCCTATCTTGCCCGTGTACCACGCGGTGACAAGCAGAGGCACGCTCTCTCCGTCGGGAAGTCCGGAAACGGCCACGGCCCAAGTGCCCTTGGGCATGCTGATGCCCGTCACGCCCTGGCGCTGGTCATAGTATTTTCCGGGGGCGTTCCAGAGGTCGCTCTGGGTCTGCGGGCTGAGCTTCGCCGTGTACTCCGCGACGCGGTAGTTCGTGTCGTAGTTGCCGTCGTAAAGTTGCTGGGCGAGATTGCGGGCAAACTCGTAGTCGAGGTTGTCAATGTCGGCCTGCGTCACGCCCTCGCGGAGCGTGGTGAGCGCGTCGTCGCCAAAGATGGCAAGCGGATTTTCGCTGTTGCTCTGGTAGAAGCTCATCTCGGCGCAGGAGGCGAAGTTGCCGCTGCCGGAGAGTATCTTCACGCGGATGCTCTTGGGGTCTTTCAGCCCGTCCTCGAAAACAAGGCGGTGCGTGCCCGTGGTCTGTCCCCAGTTGACCTGCTTGTAGAGCGTGTAGTCGGTCTCCGTGCCGCACTTGGTGTAGACCTCCACGAGGCCGAAGTTGCCGTTGGTGACTCCGTCCTGGCGGGTGGTGTATTCCATATAGTCGATATGGTCAACCGAGGTGAAGTTGTAGGTAAGTATGGCGGGGTTTTTCTCGCTTACCACGAAGCCCGCACCGTTCCATGCCGTGTGCCAGAAGGTGCCGGTGTTGCCGTCGTAAGTATTAGTCACGGGGTAGCCGCTCTCAGAGTTGTTGGCCGTGGCCGAGGAGGGCTTTACGGAAGCGTCGGACGGGAGGTCCTTCACGCTTTCGTCGCGTCCCTGCGTGATGACAAGCTTCTCGCTGATGCCGTTTGCGGCATTGGCGAAAGTGACGCTCGCCGTGCGGTCGACGGGCTGGCCGTTCTGCGCAAGGTGTATGTACACCCTGCCGTCGTCTGCCTTGCGCAGCGTAACCCACGAAGCGTCGGCGGAAGCGGTGTAGTCTACATTGGCGGTGATGTCAAAGCAAAGCGTGCGCTCGCGGTAGCTCACCGTCTGCCTGTGCGGGGCGATGATGGCGGGGAACGAACCGTCGGGGAGCGTAGTCTGCGCCTGCACGGGCGAAGCGCCCGCCAGTCCGGCAAGGGAAAGGGCGGCGCAGAGCAGTCTGTTGGTTGTATATTTCATTATGTCGTGTGTGCTTGGTTGTTGTTTGTTCCTTATATATATCGGTCTGCACGCCGCGTCAGCGCACCAGCACGCGCTGGCCGCCGGCCACGTACACGCCCGCCGGCAGACTTACGCCCGTGCCCTCGGGAGTGGCCTCGCCGCTCCATACGAGCCTGCCCTGCATGTCGTACACGCTGACTGCGCGGCTGGCTGCCGCACGGAGGAGAAGTTCGCCCGCGCCGCCGCTCACGCTGAGAGCTGCGCCGTCCGAAGCGAGGGCGGAGGAAATGCCCGTGATTTCGTCCTTCGGGGCTACGGTAAAGCCCGTGGAACGGAATTTCAGGTCGGGGTATGTGGTAGAGGTCATCTCAAACCATACGGCTCCGTAGGGCTTGAGAAAGGACACCTTGCCGTAGTTGGCGGTGGAGGTGGCGGGGAAATAGTCGCCCTCCTTGTTGGTGAGGCTTGCCTTGGTGAGCTCCTTGGCTTCCTCGCCGGCGTTCTGCCCGTAGAACGTGAAGCCGATAGTGCGGGCGCCGTCGGGGTCGAGGGCGTACGCGCTGAGGTCAAGCTGGTATGCGTCCTGGTTGCGCTCGGAGAAAGAGGGAGCCTGTACAAAAAAGTAGTAGTCGCCTTTCTTCGTCAGCAGGGAGGTGATGTCGAAATTCTCGTCCTGCGGCGTGTAGGCAATATGCTCGGGCATGTTCTGCGCAGAGGGGAGGGAGCTGAAAGTAAGTTTGTTGCCGCCGCACGACATGGCGTAGAGCTTCACCCCGGCGGGCAGGCCTATCTGCGTGAGCTTGTTGTCGGCGCACGACACATAGGAAAGCGCGGCGCTCTGCGAGAGGTCGAGCGTGGTGAGGCTGTTGCCGTCCGCCACGATGTGGCTCAGCAGGGGCAGGCCCGTAGTGGCAGGCGTGATGATGCCCGTGAATGCGTTGTCGCGGCACATGAGCACGGTGAGCGAGTCGTTTGCCGTGAGCGTTAGGCGGGAGGCAAACTTGTTGCCGGAGCAGTCGAGCAGGTCCAGGTACTTGTTGCTCGCCACGTTGATGGTCCCGAACTTGTTGTTGGCGGCATAGAGGTGCTGCAGGTTCTGCTGGCGGATGACGAGGCTGCCGGTCGAGCTGCCCGTAAGCGCGCCGAGCTTGTTGCCGCTCACGTTGATGTTCTCGATGCTCGGGTGGGTCTTTTCCGTAATCGTGAGCGTGGAGAGATTGTTGCCGGAGCAGTCGATGTCGGTGAGCGACTTGCAGGGCGTGACGTCAAGCTTCGAGAGCTCGTTGTCCTGGCAGTAGAGCGAGCGCAAGGCGGTCGCGCCGGAGAGGTCTATGGCGGTGAGCTTGTTGCCGCAGCACACGAGGGTGGAAAGGCGGCTGCTGCCCGTCAACGTCACGACTCCGTTTTTCGCCGTTCCTTCTGCAAGGCACAGCCCGTCTTCTCCCGCCGCCTGGGTATAGCTTACGGGACCGTCACCCCAGTCCACGGTGAAACCCTGTCGGGCATAGTTGACGCGGAGCGACACCTTTTGGCCGGCGGCCGTGGTGAGCTTCACCACCTGGTCTTGGGCGCAAACCGGCAGAGCCGTCAGCGTTCCGCCGGCCAGCAATGCCACGATGAGTAAGTTTTTCTTCATTTATCGCACTTCTTGTTTGTTTTTCACGGAAACGGGGGAAAGCCGCCCGAAATGGCGGGCTTCCACTCCAACAAGGCAAAATTGCGAAGAAAAGCGTTGCGGCGCAAAACATTTACAATATTTAGTCTTGCCCCTCGACCTATTGCGGGGCCGCGACCGACTTGCGCACAGCTGACAGAGACAGGGAAAAGGTGGAAAGTCCGCGCAGGAGGAGCGGAAGAACGCGGCTGCGACCGGAAGACTTGCGGCAGAAACGCCCGGAAAAATACAAAACGAAAGCAAAGACGGCAAGGAACGAAACCGCTCCTTGCTGTCTTTACCTATGAGGTACCCAGCAGATTCGAACTGCTGTACGCGGTTTTGCAGACCGCTACCTAGCCACTCGGTCAGGGTACCATTCTTCTTAAGCTGTGCGGTGCGTACGGGACTCGAACCCGTGACCCCATGCGTGACAGGCATGTATTCTA
>CAVJPT010000004.1:0-79823 GCA_963651485.1 Alloprevotella sp.
TGCCCTTCGTGATGTTTCCCACACTATAGTTCTCGCCCGTCCGCGAGAAATACGCCACCAATACTTTCTTGTTCTCTTTCATGTTGCTCTGTTCTTTTGAAGCCTTGCCCTGCGCACAAGCGATAAGGCTCATCGATGATACTGCCAGCAGGACAAGGGCGTAAATAATCTTTTTCATTGTTGTTGTGGATTTCTAACGTTATGCTTTGGGGATCAATGCTCAATAGAGTTATAAGTTCTTGCCCAATTCATAAGCATTCTGCGGGAAGTCCGTCTTCTCGAGGTCAGCGCGTGTCCAGCTGTTTGTGGCGGAAACGACGCCGAGATTCTCCCAGCCCATATAGTTAGCAAAATGCTTGAAGAAATGCTCCGCCCCTTCGGCAGACGCTGTGGACACATCGGCCATGGAGAGCAGAAGGGCAGTCTTCTTTTTGCCCTGCAAGGCAGAGTTGTTGGCGTAGAAGCGGTCGATGACACTCTTCAGCTGCGCGTTGACGTTGAAGTAGTAGATGGGTGATACAAAAACAACGACATCTGCTTCGAGCAGATGCGGATTGAGTTCGTCCATATCGTCCTTGAATACGCATCCGCTCCCTTTCCTGTTGCACGTGTCGCAACCCGTGCAGCCGTGGATGTCCTTAAACGCTGCGTCGAAGCGAAACACCTCGTGTCCGGCCTCCCTTGCGCCCTCGGCAAACTTGTCGGCAAGCAGGGCCGATGTCCCGTGACGGTGGGCGCTGCCCGTGATTACTGTGACTTTCATTGTCGGTCTGTGTCTTGCAGTTGCTTGTTTCTGTTTTCTACCTGTCCCCAAACCTCTCCTTGTCAAGGTACTTGATGGCCTTTGCGGGATTGCCCACAGCGACGGCGTAGTCGGGGACGGACTTTGTCACGACCGATGCTGCGCCTACTATGGCGTGCTTGCCCACGGTCACTCCGGGAAGGACGGTGCTTCCGGCCCCTATCCACGCGCCCTCGCAGATGCGTACGGGGCTGCAGGTGATGATGTTGCGTTCGTAGGGGTCGTGGTTGTTGCTGATGAGCTGCACGTTGGCGGCTATCTGTGCGCCGTCCTCGATGGTGATGCCGCCGGCCGCCATCATGAGACAGCCGTTCATCACCGTGGCGTTTTGTCCGATGCTCACCATGTGAGGGCGCACCGCCGTCAGGGGAGACATCACTATTGACCCCTCGCCCAGTTTTCCCTTGAATATCTCCTTTTGCAGGCTCAGCCATTCTTCGGAGAGCGGCAGGGCTTGGTTGAACCGGTGGATGAGTTGTGCCTGTCGGACGGCAAGCTCCCAGTCCTCCGCGCTCTGTTTTTCTACGTCAATTCTCGTTTCTTCCATAGTCCTCCAATAGTCTGTATCTGTTTACGGTGCAAAACTACCGCCGTCCCGTAGGAGTCCTTGTAGACATATTACGGACAGACTTAATCAATTTACGGCAGAAAGGGTGATACGAAACAGCGGAAAGGCTGCTCCGTGGCAAGCATCGGAATAAGGAAAATAGCGTGAAACGGCTTGTCTGCTTTCCCGTAACGGCCAGACGTTTTGCCCCTCTGCATACGAATTATTCTTCTTCGCTCACGAGGGCTAACTGCATTTTCCAGACGCTGAAAAATTAATGTTTTTTGTGATATCCGACGTCCTCGGACGGGCTCCTTGGGCATTGAAAGGGGCTTTGCGGAGACTAAGACCGGCCCCGTAGCGACGGGAATAGGGGCAGTAGCTGCGGGATGTACATCCCCGCGCTCCGGGATGTACACTTTTTGGCTTCGTAACTTGCTGATAGTCAGCATAACGAAAAAGAGGGCAGACGCGAAGCCGCATCTGCCCTCATTACAGTACAAAGATACGAAATTTTGTAGCCGTTTGCAAGGCCTGCTTTTTCGTGCCGGAAACCGATAATCACGTTAGTTAATGCGATACTTTAAGTCTGCACACCTTATTTATGCATCGCCGTGCGACGGACAAGGCTATGACAAGGCACTGAAAAGCCGCTTGGGTTTTTGTAATGGAAGACTCTTGCGAGGGGGGCTGTGTCCGGCCACAAGGCCGCCTCAAAGAGTGGCGGCAACTGTATTTTCCTTCCCGCAGCCGGATGCCGCTCTGGGAGGGACGCGGGCGGTGGCATTGTGTCGGCAGAGTCCCGTCGCTTTGCCGCTTTAATGGTGTTTTCAGAGTGGGTGATTGACCGTGTTTTTCGGGCAGGTACAAAAAAAATTGATTGTCTCACGACAACCAATCTTTACTAACCTTAAATCTAATACCATGAAAAACATTGCAAATGTACGGGCTTCGCCGTCTTACGCCAAGCACTTTGCCAAAGAAAATGCGGATGTTTGGCTATTTTGTAAGTTAACGGCGCTTTTTGCAAAGTACGCTGCGTAAATATTTGCGTCTTTTTCGCCGTTTTGCCTGCGCATTTGGCTTTTGAAGCGTAGCCGCAAATGCCCAGTTTGCGCTATTTTCGCCGAGTGCAGCCGTCTTTCAAGCATCCCCAATGGGGTTGCCGGGGAGCTTGCCGGTGTGAGGGCGTGCCAGTCTGCTTTTAGAGAAACTCCGTCAGCTCTTCGAGTGAGGTTATCACCTTGTCGGGGAGCGTTTCGTCGTATTGTTTCTCCTCCCATTCGCGGCCTTTGAACCACACCGTGCGGCATCCCGCCGTAGAGGCCGGGACAATGTCTTTTGAGTAGCTGTCGCCGATGACAAGCGTCTCTTCCGCCAGCACGCCGGCGCGTTGTACGCCGAGGGCGAAAATGTCCGGGGAGGGCTTGCGCACGCCTACAACGGAGCTTTCCACGACAAAGGAGAAAAAGCCGTCGAGCCCGTAGGTGTGCAGCACGGTGGAAAGGTTGCCGTAAAAGTTGGAGACGATGCCCATGGCGTATTTGTCCGCCAGCTGCGCGAGCACGCGTGCCGAGGCTTGCGTGGTGTCGCGGGCGAAACGGTCGCAGTATGCCGCCACCGCTTCCACTTTTTCCGCGCTTTCGTCGGGGGGATAGCTCCACGCGCCTTGCGCTTGCAGGCTTTCCGCCTCGATCGCCACTTTCTTGCGCAGAAGCGCGAGGAAGTCGTCTTCCGGCTTTATGTGCGGCTGGCGTGCGAGCGCGCGTTCGGCGTATACGTATGCGGTGCGGAAAGTGGGTTCGTCAAGGTCTATGCCTGCGGCGCGGTAGCCGTCGTGCAGTATGTACGACCAGTGGCATGCGCCCGTGTCAAGCGTTCCGCCGTAGTCGAAAAGCAGTGTCTTTGTCATTGCGTAAAGTTGGGGGATAGCGCGGGGCGGGGAGGGGTCAGCGCATGATGCGCTTGTTGCCAATCTTCACAAGTCCCACGCCTACGAAAATCCAGAAAAGCTCGCGTATGCGGGAGTAAAGGCTGCTCAGCACGCCGATGCCCGGCGCGGAAAGGCCCAGGAGTTTTACTATGAGCGAGAGGCCGCCCTCGCGCGCGCCGAGCTGCATGGGCAGGAAGAAGAGCAGGTTGCCCACAAGCGAGGAGAAGGCCAGCACCAGCACGGCGTCCCAGAAGGTGAGGCTCACGCCGAGCGAGAGCAGTATGAGGTAGTACTCGAGCGCGTTCACCACACGCGCGGCGTACTCATAGAAGAGTGAGGAGTAGAAGGCGCGGGGCTGCGAGCGCAGGTAGGCGATGTTGTCGTCCACTTTCTGCATGTCGTCGATGTGCTTGTCGTAAAACGCGCGGGTGTACTTGCGGGCAAACGGCACGTGCAGCAGCGGGCGGAAAAGCATCACGATTACGCCGTGCCGGTAGCAGAGGTTGAAGACGGCGGCGATGGCCGTGACGAGGACGGCGAGGATGCCGAAGACCACCCAAAGGGCGGTGGTCATCATGTGGCTGTAAACCACGGCGAAAAGCACTACCGCCGAGCTCCAGAGACAGATGTGCGAGAAGATGTGCATCATCGAGTAAAGCACAACCGACGACATGGCACGCGGCACGCCTATGTATGAGCTTAGCTCCATCACGCGGTACGGCCCGCCGCCGAAACCGAAAGGCGTGGTGTAGCTGAAGGCGTAGCCGGAGACCGTCAGCTTGTACGCGTGGCGGTAGGCGAGGTGCTTGGTGTGCGTCCCGCTGTTCACGATGTTTTGGAAAGCGCGGGCGTTCAGCGCGTATACTATGACCCACACGCCGATGACGCCGGGGAGGTAAAGGCCGGCGCGGCGCAGGTGGGTGCGCAGCTGGGCGTAGTCTACGTCAAAGGTGCAGAGCATCACGACTATCGCTGCGATGCCGAATAGCAGGAAGAGGTTGCGGTACAAAGGTCTCATTTCGCTGTGCCGTTGTCTGTTTGTGCGGGACTGCCTGCCCCTGTCGTGTCATGTTTTCCGGCGAGCACGTCCGCCCGCACTTTGTCGCAGAGCCGCTCGTGGCGCACGCGCATATATTTCTCGAGCGCGGTCATCACGGTTGTCTCAAAGGCAAAATAGAGCCAAGGCTGGAAAGCCAGCAGCGTGACGTAGAGTACGATGGCGCGCGTGTTGAACGTGAGGATGTTGGCGTACTTCATTAGTGGCAGGCTTCCCGCGCGGAAGTCCGCGCGCAGCGTTTCGGGCAAGTCTCCGTCCGGGAAACGCTCGGCGAGTGTCTGCCGCAGCCGCTGGAAGCGGGGCGTGTCCTTTTCCTGCCCGTGCGTGTAGTTGCCGTAGAAGTAGAGAAAGGCCATCCATACGCAGTCTTTCTTCCAGGAGAGCGCGGCCATTTCGGCACGCAGTTTAGCAAAGGTGTCGAGTTCGCTGCCGGCCTTGCCTTTTATGAAGAAGAGGTGTATGTTGCGGTAGTAGTCTGCCGTGCGGCACTGCCGCCCGTGGCACACGAAGCCGGAGACGGCGGCGAGGAGCCATATCCACACGCCCCATTCGGTCTCCGTGCCGGGGATTGGCTTCCCTTGCAGGCGCAGGCAGATGGCGGCGTATATGGTGAAAAACCACACGTCGCCGGCGAAGCCGTCGAGGATGCGGCCCGCGCGCGTCTTCTTGCCGGTCATGCGGGCGAGCTGGCCGTCTGCGCTGTCGTACAGATTGGCCCAGACAAGCAGCAGTATGCCCGCAACGGTGCAGGGCATGCTGTCAAAGTAGAAAAAGACGCCGGCTGCCGCGCCGAGTATGATGCTCAGGACGGTCACCACGTTGGGGTGTATGCCGAAATGGTTGAAGAAGCGCGCCCAGAGCAGGCCGAGCGGGCGCGTGAAGTGTATGTCGAGCCATTCCTCGGTGTCTTGCGACTTGAAGGTGGCTTGCAGTTGGGGAGAAGACATTGGGTGTTGCTGAGAGGTTAGGTTGTTAGATCCCTTGCGTGTCCTTGCTTTCCGCCGCGCGGCATATCCTTTCGGCTATGGCGCGTGCGGCCGCCTTGCGGCAGGAGGAGAAGCTGGGCCAGTCGTTGAGGTCGATGAGGCAGAACGTGCCGTCTTCCGCCACCACGGCATCGCCGCCGTAGACGGACAGTCCGGCGGCGCGGGCAGCGCGGGATGCCGTCTCGCGCAGTGCGTCAAGGGAAAAGCCGTAGTGGCGTGCCGCGCCGTTGTGGCTTTCCATGCCAAATTTGCTGAAGCCGCCCTCGTCTCCGGGATAGGTGACGCTGAAAAAGTCCGTATCCTCCACGCCGTAAAACTTTACAAGGTCGCCCTCGGCGTGCTGCTCGGCAAGCACTGAGTTTACGCCGCGCCGCGCGAAGCCGTCAAGAGCCTCGCGTGCCTCCGCTTCCGTGTGTGCAAGGCACACGTCGTCTGCTTGCTGCGAGCAGCCCTTGTCGCGTTTCAGCCAAAGGGGGTAGACGATGCCTTGGGGAAGAGAATGGTTTCCCTCCTCGCCTGCATGCAGCAAAGTATGTGCGGGGAGCGGCACGCCGGCTTCTTCGAGACGGGAGGCGAGCGAAGAGCGCGAGAGGCTGAGAAGCGCGGCGGGCGAATTGACAACCGGCACGCCGGCTTCTTTCTCCGCCTGTGCCAGAGTTTGCAGCACTTCGCTGCTCCGTGCCATAGAGTATACTGCCGCAAAGTCGGTCAGGCTTTCCGCAAAGAAAAGGTCTTCGCTCACCACCGAAACCTCATAGCCGCGCCGCAGAAGGCGGTCGCTCACGGCGGCGAATATGGCGGCGTCGCGGCCTGTGGAGTTGGGGCTGAACTTCGGCGAGCGGCTTATGCCGAGCAGCTGCTTGCGTTTGGTCTTTCCGCTCATTTCGTTTCCCCTTTAAGGAAAGCTTCCGCCTTGGCGATGTCGCTTTCGTGGTCAACGTCCAATATTTTGCAGAAAGGCACGGCTTCGAGATGCAGGCCGGCGGCGACGAGCGCGCGCTGGAAATTGCGCATGCGGCTTTGCCCGCTCTTTATGCAGTCGTCGAGTACGCGCAGCGCGGAGGGACGCAGGCAGTAGATGCCGCCCGATATGTAGCGGTCGCCTTCGCAAGTGTCGTGGAAGCCTGTGATGTGCAGCGCGCTGTCTGTGCCGACGTAAAGCGGGCTTTCGTCGTCTATGTAGTCCGTCACGGCCATGCAGCCGTCAGCGTCGCTTGCGCAAAACTTCTGCAGGTAAGCGGCAAATTCGTCCTCGCGGAAGATGGTGTCTACCGTAGTGAGGCAGAAAGGCCCGTCTGCGAGATAGGGGCTGAGCGCGTGGAAGCTGTGCATGGAGCTTGGCGTAGACTTTACGACAAGGCGGATGTCGGCAGCTCCCTCGCGGGCGATCTTTTCGCGCAGGTGTTTCTCTGTAAGCGGGTTGAGCGTGTTCACGATGACCACAATTTCCTCCGCTTTGTTGGCGCGGAAGATGCGTATAAGGCGGTCTATCATCGCCTCGCCGCCTACTTTCACGAGCGGCTTGGGTGCGCTTACGCCTTCCGACTGCAAGCGCGAGCCCTCGCCGGCTGCTATGATGGCGAATTTCATTTATTCGTTTTTCCGATTGGTGTGGATTCTGGGAATAGGCCGTTAGGCACGGCATCGCCGCACGCGGCGTCAGGCCTGATCGGCCGCCTTGCTGTTGAACTGCGGGCGTGCCGGGCGCGGGCCGCGCTCGTCTTCCTTGCGGTCGTGGTAGAGCTTGGGGAGCGGGTTGGCGTGTGCCTTGTCGTAGGCGGCGCGGTTGCGGCTGATGTCGATGGCGGCGTAGATGGCGTTGCGGAAGGAGTCGGGCGAGGCGATGCCTTTCCCGGCGATGTCGAACGCCGTGCCGTGGTCGGGCGATGTGCGCACGATGGAAAGGCCGGCGGTGAAGTTCACGCCGCCGTCGCAGTCGAGTGCCTTGAACGGGGCGAGGCCCTGGTCGTGGTACATAGCCAGTATGCCGTCAAAGCTGCGGTAGAGGCCCGCGCCGAAGAAGCCGTCGGCGGGATAGGGACCGTAGCATGTCAGTCCGCCGCCCGAAAGAGCCTGTACGGCGGGGGAGATGGATTCTTGCTCCTCGGTGCCTATCACCCCGTTGTCGCCGGCGTGCGCGTTGAGGCCCAATACGGCCACGCGCGGGGCGGAGAGGCGGAAGTCGCGCTTCAGCGATTCGGCAAGCAGCCGTGTCTTTTGTTCCACAAGCTGCTGCGTGACGGCGCAGGACACCTCGGAGAGCGGCAGGTGGGTGGTGGCGAGCGCTACGCGCATCAGACGGTTGAAGAGTATCATCAGCGCGCCTTCTCCGTTCGTTCCGAATTTTTCCTGCAAGTATTCCGTATGTCCGGTAAAGGCGAAGCCCGCGCCGTGCATGTCGGCCTTGTTGACAGGTGCGGTGACGAGCGCGTCGGCCAGTCCGCGCCCCACGTCCTCGGCGGCGCGGTCGAGTGCGGCAAGTGCGGCAGCCCCGGCCTCCTTGGTGGGCTGCCCGAAAAGCACGGGTATTTCCTCGTCCGAGCAGTTGACAAAGTTCACGCGCCCGTCCTGTGCTTCCGCAGCAGAGGGTACGGAGTGGAAAGTGACGGTCTGCGGCAGCTTGATGGCGCGGCGGTGGAATATGGCCGCCTTTGCGTGTCCGTACACCACGGGGGTGCATATCTCAAGCATGGCGGGGTCGGAAAGTACTTTGAGTATAAGCTCGTAGCCCACGCCGTTGGTGTCGCCCTGCGTTATGGCAATGCGGGGGAGTGGGGCGGACGGCTTCTGCGGCGTGCTTTCCGCTTCCGTCCTTGTGTCTTTCGTGTTGTCGGTCATACCTATATTATATATAAGCGATGGTCTGTCGGTGGGTTTGCCCTTTGTCTCTGTGCTGTTTCCCTTTCTTTCGAATGGGGCGCTTGCAGATTTCGGCGGCGCAGTGCCTGCTCTCGGTCAGGGGTCAGCCCCTCTGCGAGGCTTTCTCTTCCTCTTGCTTTGCAGTGGAGAGCAGGCCGCAGGCGGCGAAGATGTCTTGTCCGCGCGAGGCGCGTATGGTTGTGAAAATGCCTCCCGCCGTGAGCATGTCGCGGAAGCGCACCATCGTCTCTTCGTCCGCCCCGTGGAGCGGCGTGTCGGGGATGTCGTGGAAACGGATGAGGTTGACGCGGCAGTCAAGCCCACGCAGCAGGTCTATTATCCCCCTTGCGTGGCGCGGTGTGTCGTTGAGCCCGCCGAAGACGATGTACTCAAACGACAGCCTCCGCTGGTGGCTTTCGGCTTCCCTCGCGCGGGCTTCTTTGGCGAAGAGTCCGCTTGCGCGCAGCGTGTCCGCCACTTGCGCGATGCTCAGCGCGCGCTCGGCGGGCATCAGCTTGGCGCGTTCGGCAGGGAACGGGTTGTGCATGCTTATGGCAAGGTGGCAGCGGCTCCGGTCAAGGAAGGCGGTAAGCCCCTTGGCCAGGCCTACGCTGGAAACCGTGATGCGCTTCGGACTCCAGCCGTACCCCCATTCGGAAGTGAGGACTTCGAGCGCCGCGAGCACGTTCTCAAGGTTGTCGAAAGGCTCGCCCTGTCCCATAAAGACAATGTTGGTGAGCGTGTCGCGCTCGGGCAGCGAGTAGATTTGGTTGAGGATGTCCGCCGCAGGGAGCGAGGCTGCGTAGCCTTGCCGTCCCGTCATGCAGAAAGCGCACCCCATTTTGCAGCCTACCTGCGAGCTGACGCAGAGCGTGGCGCGGTGGCCGTCGGGGATGTAGACGGTTTCCACGAAATGCCCGCCCGTCGTGCGGTACAGATATTTCACCGTCCCGTCCGCCGATCGCTGGCAGTCCGCCGGCGGCGTGCAGCCCACCTCGTGGCTTTGCCGCAGCTTTTCGCGGAAGGCTTTGGGGAGGTTAGCCATGTCGTCCGTGCTTTGCACGTGCTTCTTGTAGAGCCAGTCCGCCATCTGTTTCCCCACAAAGGGCTTGGCGCCGAGCGAGGTGGCGACGGCGGAAAGCTGCGCCGGCGTCATTCCAAGCAGCGGCGTCTTCTCTGTCGCTTGCTCCGTATGTACTTGCTCCGTGTGTACAGAGTCCGCGTGTACGGGCTCCGTATGTACTTGCTCCGTGTGTACAGAGTCCGCGTGTACGGGCTCCGTTTGTACTTGCTCTGTATGTACTTGCTCCGTTTGAGGTGTCTTTTCCAAGGCGTGGGAGGGTAGGTGTGTGTCGTGGGAGGGCGCGGATTTTCGGAATTTCCGCCCCGTGTGTTATGCGCCAAACTCCGCTCTTCCCGCCGCGTGCGGCCTTGCGGCCGGCTGCGGGAAGAGCGGAGCGTGCTATGCCGGTATCAGCGGGCGCGTGCCGCCGTTCCGTGTGCCGTTGTCATTTGCGGTAGAGTACCCAAGCACCGGGGAACTTCTCCTTGAGCGCGTTGCGCGACTGCACAGCCGAAGCCTTGTCGTCGTAGGAGGAAGCGATGACGCGGAACCATCCGGTCTTGCCGTTGATGGTCTCGTTGGTCTTCACTACGCGGCTGTCGTAGCCGTCGCTTTGCAGGCGGGACATGAGGCTGTTGGCGTTGGCTTCGGTCACGAAGCTGCCCACTACTACGCTGTAGGTCTTAAGCGCATTGCCGTGCGTCACGCTGACGTCGCCGTTGATGGTACGCACGTCCGTGTTGTCCGCTACGGTAGCGGGGGCGGCGGGAGTGACGGGAGTCACTGCCACGGTCTGCTCGGTAGTTTCTTGCGCGGTAGTCGTGGCTACCTGCTGCTCGTTTGTCACTTCCTGCGACTTGGCTTTCTCGTATGCCTGACGGAATGCGCTTTCCTTGGACTTGCAACCGGTGAGCAACACTGCCGAGCAAAGGCCCAGCGTCAAGAGCAAATTCTTCTTCATCGTGTCTGTGGGTGTTTTTCTTGCTTGTTTCTCGCGGAATGCGCCTTCGTCGCCCGGGCAGTAATGCGCGGGCGCGCTTTCCCGTTTCCGCATATATGTTTGCAAAGGTAGCAAAGTCGCGCCAACTCGCTCTCTTCCGCCGCCTTAATTTTGCATAATCGCCTCTGCGTCCCCCGGACCGGCGGCATTGTGGCGCAAAAAATCGCGCCGCGTGTCGTGCGACGGGAATAAAAGCACTATTTTTGAGGCGTAATAAACGATGACGTCTAACCGTCCCGGTACGGAACCGGCGGGGATTCCCCGCTCCGGCAC
Source organism: Alloprevotella sp. (assembly GCA_963651485.1). GTDB lineage: Bacteria > Bacteroidota > Bacteroidia > Bacteroidales > Bacteroidaceae > Alloprevotella. Next base: position 10,521 of record CAVJPT010000004.1, read on the forward strand.
TTCCGGCGGGACACAACAAATCTAGAAAGCAATGAAAGGACTTAGCATCTTGGCAGCATTTCTTGGCGGCGCGGCAGTAGGCGCAGCATGTGGTATTCTCTTCGCGCCCGAGAACGGCGCTGACACCCGCGAGAAAATCAAGCAGGCTATCCGCAAGCGCGGCATCAAGCTTAACAGCAAGGAGATGGAGAACCTCGTGGACGACATCGCCGACGAGCTGCAGCCTGCCGGCAACTGATTTTTAAGGCATCGGCGGCGGGCAGGGCGGACTGCATGCAAGTCCGCGCCGCCCGCCGCCCTTTTCTCTTGCGCCGAATACCCTTGCGGCTCGGCGCTGTTGGCTCTTGCGCCCAATAGGGCGCATTTCGCTCACCTAACATACTTGCCGTGTTTTCATCCGATCAAAACATAGACAGCATAACAAAGCTTGTCGCCGCGTTGAAGCGGTATGCCGAGCTAAGGGGGCGCAGTCTCCGGCTCGTTTTCGTGGAGAAACTGTCCGTGCTCTTGGCGGCAGTAATGGCGGTTGCCGTGGTTGCGGTCATTGCTGCGGTGGTAGTGCTGCTGCTGTCGTTTTGCGCGGCGGTGTTCATCGCTCCCTATACGGGCGGGCTTGCCGGCGGCTTGGGCGTGATGGCTTTGCTGTACGCTTTCGTCGGATGGCTTGTTTGGCTGCGCCGCCACGCGTGGATAGAAGCTCCCATTGTCGGCTTCCTTGCCCGCCTGCTCCTTGACGAAGAAGAGGGATGTGCCGGCAAATGACATGGCGTACGTGCCTGCGGGTGACGCGGGCGCGGCGTATGGATACACCTTATTATATATAAGAATACTTTCCCTATGGAGACAGGTACAACCGCATTGGAGCGTCTGCGTGCCCGCCGCGAGCAGCTGCAGAAAGAGGCGGCTCAGAGCGCGGCGGAGATACGCAGGCACTGGGAAGCGCTTTTCACGCCGCCGCCCGCTGACACGAAGGTGCAGCGCTGGGTGTCGCAGGCGGAGCGTGCCGTGGCGGTATATGACGGCGTGATGACCGGCTACAAGCTGATGAAGCGGCTGGGCGCGGTACTCCCGCGCAAGTCGCGCAAGGGTCCGGCGAAGGGCAGGAGCTGATTGTGCGTAGAGAGAACGGCTCGTTCCCCATTTTGCGGGCAGTCCTTTCTTTCATGCCGCTTTTGGGGTAAAACCGAATGGCGGGTGCGCTGGAAGGGTCGTGCTTTCGGTCGTGGTATGTCGCTCTAAAACGGCCCGTGGTGCGTGTCTGTGGAGGGTAGAAACGACCTTTCCGGGATAAAAAAGCAAGAAAAACGAAAATTTTTAGGCGCAAGGCTTGGAAGTTTGGATAAAAGCCGTACCTTTGCACCGCGTTACAGAGGTAACGACAACGGAAAGGAAGTTTGGGTGAGTGGCTGAAACCACCAGTTTGCTAAACTGACGTACGGGATTTACCGTACCGGGGGTTCGAATCCCCCAGCTTCCGCACAGAATATGGCGCTTTCATCTAATGGTTAGGATACATGCCTCTCACGCATGGTATACGGGTTCGATTCCCGTAGGCGCTACGAAGAAAGACCGCCGGTCGTTGGAGAAAGTCCAATGTCGGCGGTCTTTTCTTGCCGTGTAGGGGCAGGCGGCGTATTCCCCGTCTTTGGTGACGGCGTGGGAGGCGGCAGGGGTAAGCAAGTGTATAGGCGGATTCCTGGCTGGTGCTTCCCAGGTTGTGCAGAATGGCGGAACGCCTTGCTGCCAAGAAGTGGGTGTCTTGCGGCGGGCGTGTCTGTCCGGCGGGGGAGGGATGTGCATGGAAAGGGACAAGGGGCGGCGCTGTGCCTTGTGCAAGGCAGGACGGTATGCATTAGTGTCTTTCGCCTTAGGGCTTGCATCGCAGGCCCCGGACATCGGAAAATATAAGACTGTATGAAGATAACGCTACTTGTGGTGGGTAAGACCACGGACAAGGTGATGGGGCGGCTGATAGACGAGTACGCTTCGCGGGTGGGACACTATCTGCCTTTCGAGATGCGTGTCGTGCCCGAGCTGCGCAATACTCGGGCACTCTCAGAGGCACAGCAGAAGGAGCGCGAGGGCGAGCTTATTTTGCGCGAACTTTCTGCGGGCGACCATGTCGTGCTGCTTGACGAGGGCGGGCGGGAGTTTCGCTCCGTGGAGTTTGCCGCGCACATCGACCGCCGACAGTCGTGCGGGGCGCGGCGTATGGTTTTTGTCGTGGGCGGGCCGTATGGCTTCTCGCCCGCCGTCTATGAGCGTGCTGCCGAGCGCGTGTCGCTCTCCCGTATGACTTTTTCGCACCAGATGGTGCGCCTTTTCTTTGTGGAGCAGCTCTACCGCGCCATGACCATTCTGCGCGGCGAGCCTTACCACCACGAGTGACCGGACAATATGCCTCCCTCACACCATATAGTATATGCGCTTGCGGCAGTCCGTGCGCATTCGGCTCTCTGTACGCGTACGGCTGTGCGTGCGCGTGTACTCTCGCTGGCGGCTTTTGCTTTGCTGTCAATCCTTGCGCTGCGTGCGCAGGGGACGGCGCGGCGGCTGCGTGTGGTGGAGTATAACGTGGAGAATCTCTTTGACACGCTTCACGCCGAGGGGCGGGCAGACATGGAGTTCACTCCGCAGGGCGAGCGGAAATGGGACAGCCTGCGGTATTGGGCAAAGCTGGGTCGCATTTCCCGCGTGCTTGCGGCGGCGGGCGGCGACAAGCCCGCCGCACTCGTGGCCCTTTGCGAGGTGGAGAACGACAGCGTGCTTTCCCACCTTACGCGTCGCACGCGTTTGGCGCGGCTTGGATACGAATACGCGGTGACGCACTCCGCCGACCCGCGCGGCGTCAATGTAGCCTTGCTCTACCAGCCGCCGCTTTTCCTCCCCGTCTCCGTTTCTTCGCTGCGTGTGCCGCCGCCCGCCGGGGTGCATGCCACGCGCGACGTGCTGCATGTGGCGGGGCGCGTGCAGACGGGCGACACGCTTGACGTGATGGTGTGCCACTTGCCCTCGCAGCGCGGCGGGAAAAAGGCAGAGGCGTACCGCCTCACGGTGGCGCGTGCCGTGCGGGCGGCGGCGGACAGCCTGTCGCGCGTGCGGGAAAACTTCTTCCTTGTCGTGACGGGCGACTTCAATACGCCGTGGCCGTCTGCCGTATTCTCGGAGGGGCTTAAAGCCGTGCCCGTTTCGGCGGATTCTACTTCAGTCACAATATCCCCCGCGCCCGAAAGCCTTTGCCTGCTTTCGGCAAAACTGCACGCATCGGGCGAGGTGGCGGGCACGTACAAGTACCAAGGGCGTTGGGAGCAGCTCGACCATTTCGCGGTGAGCGCTTCGCTCCTTTCCGCCCGCGCGGGCAAGCCGCACACAGCCCCGGCTTTCTGCCGCATAGCCGATTTCTCCTTTCTCTTGCGTGCAAACCGCGGCGGAGCGGTCTATCCGTACCGCACTTATCTCGGCCCTTACTATCAAGGCGGGTACAGTGACCATCTACCGCTTGTGCTTGACATCTTCCTTTGAGCAAAACTTCCCTCCGCCGCAAAAGCACGTTTCGCCCCGCATCAGCCGAGAACGTGAGGGCAGTGGAAAAACTGCAAAGTAGGCATCTGTACGGCAAAACGGCAAAGCCGCCGCGCGTCCCCAAGTCGGGGAGAGCGCGGCGGCTTTGCTTGCCGGCGCAAAAGGCTTTCGGCTTGCGCGGCTTTACTTTTCTCTTATCCAGCGTGCAATTTGCCGCAGCGTCGGCTTCTTCCCGTACTTCAGGATGCCGATGCGGTAGATGCGTCCGGCAAGCCAGATGAAGAGCAGGGCGGTGGCGAAGAGCAGCGTGAGAGAAAGCGCTTCCTGCCACAAAGGCACGCCGAACGGCACGCGCACCATCATCACCACGGGCGCGGTGAGCGGGAACATCGAAGCCCAGAAAGCGAGCGGCCCGTCCGGGTTGTCCACGCTGCCGATGGCGGCATAGAAGCCGAAAAGCAGCACCATGATTATGGGGAGTACAAACTGCGAGCTCTCCTCGGACTCGCTGGCGGTTGCGCCGGCGGCGGCAAAGAAGGAAGCGTAGAGGAAATATCCGCCGACGAAGTACAGCGCAAACATCACGCCGAGTTCGCCCAGCGGAAGCCCCGGCAAGGCCGTGAAGAAGTCGCGTGCCCCGCCCTCAGGCATGATTGCCGCCAGCGAGCCCGCGTCTGCCGCAGCACTTGCAGCCGATGCGCCGGCGGCAAAGTCGGCGGGGGCGTTGCATGCGGCGATTATCACTCCTGCGGCGGAGAGAATGGCGGCGAGCATTGCCGTCCATATCGCCACTTGCAGGAATCCCACGAGCGCGATGCCCACGATTTTCCCTATCATAAGCTCGAAAGGCTTCACGCTGCTGACGATAATCTCCACGATGCGGTTGGTCTTCTCCTCCGTTATGCTCAGCATCACCATTGCGCCGTATGAGGACATAAACATGTATATGAGCGCGGTGAACGCGAAGCCCGCCGCTATCGCCGCCGAGGTGCTTGAAGCGCGGTCGCCGCCCTCGGAGCGTTTCACAGTAGCCACGTCCACGCTGGCCTGCACTTTGGCAATCAGCGTGTCAAGCCCCGGCACGCCCGATGCGGCAAGGCGTTCTTCGCGCACGCGCTCCGTGACCTTGTCCTGCACATGCGTGAGCAGGTCAGAGGGCACTTCCTTGCGCGAGTATATGGTGACGGCGCGCGGCGTGACGGCGGGGTCGGCGGTGATGGCTACCACGGCTTCCACGTCCGTGGTGTCGGAGTACAGTTCCGGCGCGTTGCAGTCCGCTACGGGCTCGAAGGCAAAATCCGCCCCGCCGGTGAAAGCGGAGACATATTTCCCCGTCTTGTCGTATATGCCCACGTGGCGTGCGTCGTTGTCCTTGATGGCACCGAGCAGGACGGGGGCTAAAGTGAGTGCGGCGAAGATGAAGGGCGAAAGGATTGTCATTATGATGAACGACTTTTTCCGCACGCGTGTGCTGAACTCCCGCTGTATGATTAAGGCTGTCTTTGACATGGCGCTGGCTTATAGGTTTTCGGGTGCGTCGGCCCCGGTGACGGTCTTGATGAATATCTCCTGCATCGTGGGCAGTGTCTCGGCGAAGGAGCGTATCTCGGTCTGTGCGGCAAGGCATGCGGCGAGCTGCGAGCCGGTCGCTGCGGCATCCTTGCGCAGCGTGTAGGTGTGCAGCCCCGCGTGGGCTGCGTGCGACTCCACGGAGAAAAGCCCCTCTACGGGAGTCAGCTCCGCACCCGTCGCGGTGACTTCGTACAGCCCCGTGCGGTAGCGGTCCTTTATTTCCGTCACGCTGCCCGAGAGTGCCACGCGCGACTTGTCGATAAGGGCTATCTCGTCGCACACGTCCTCTACGGACGACATGTTGTGCGTGGAGAATATCACGGTGTGTCCCTTGTCGCGCAGGGCGAGTATTTCCCGCTTGAGCATTTCGGCGTTGACAGGGTCGAAACCCGAGAAAGGCTCGTCGAAGATGAGGAGCGGCGGCTCGTGCAGCACGGTGATGACAAACTGCACCTTTTGCTGCATGCCCTTGGAAAGCTCGTCGAGGCGCTTGTCCCACCAGGGCATGATGCCGAGCTTGTCAAACCACGCCCTCAGCCGCGTGCGGGCATCGCTTTCGCTCAGGCCTTTGAGCCGCGCGAGGTAGATGGCCTGCTCGCCGACTTTCATCTTGCGGTACAGGCCGCGCTCCTCGGGCAGGTAGCCTATTGCTTCCGTGTCGGCAGCGCAGAGCGGGTGGCCGTCAAAGGTCACTTCGCCGCTGTCGGGCAGGGTGAGGCGGTTGACGATGCGGATGAGGGTGGACTTGCCCGCGCCGTTGGGGCCGAGCAGTCCGAAAACCTTTCCGCGCGGGATGTCTGCGCTCACGTCGGAAAGCGCGGTGTGTGCCGCATACCGCTTTGTGACGTGCGAAACTTTGAGGAAAATGTCTTCCATTGTGGGTGTGTGGGGTGGGGGATTATGGCAGAAGCCCGCCGCCGGAGACCGCGCTGCGGCAGCTGGCGGGCGTTTGCCGCGTAGGGTTCTTACGGTTCGCTCTCTCCTTCCACGTAGTTTTCGAGGAATAGGCTCTCGCCGTCAAAGACGGCGTAGGTAAACTGCGAAATCCAGTCGCCGAGCATCACCACGCGCGTTTGCCGCGCGAGCATAAGGTCCAGCTCAATGTGGCGGTGTCCGAAGATGAAGAAATTTATTTCCGGATGCGTGCCCATGTATGCTTTGGCGAAGCGCACAAGCTCCTCCTTGTCCTCGCCCCGGTAGGGCGGCTCTTTCCCGTCTTCGCGCTTGAGGCGCGAGCGGCGTGCCCATTCCAGGCCGAAAGCCATGCCCCATCGCGGGTGCAGCGCCGAGAAAAGACGCTGGCAAAGGCGGTTGTGGAAAACGGAGCGCAGCACGCGGAAGCTGCGCTCTTCGGAGCCAAGCCCGTCGCCGTGCGCAAGGAAAAACACCTTTCCGCATATCTCCGCCACCTCGTTGTGGCGGTGGAGCGTCACGCCGCATTCCGTCTCAAGGTAGTCCGTCTGCCAGAGGTCGTGGTTGCCGGTGAAATAGTGCACTTCCACACCCGCGTCCGTCAGCTCGCTTATCTTCCCGAGCAGGCGCGTGTATCCTTTGGGCACTACCGTGCGGTACTCGTACCAGAAGTCGAATATGTCGCCAAGCAGGTACACCGCCGATGCCTTGTGCTTCACCTTGTCCAGGAAGCTCACCAGCCGCCTTTCCTGTGTGCGGGCGTGCGGTATGGCCAGGCTTCCGAGGTGCGCGTCGGAGAGGAAATACACGTTGCGCCTTGCCGGCGTGCTTTGTATGTCGTTTGTCTTCATTTCAGTCGTTGTGCTTGGTGCGCGGTGCGGGTCACATGAAGCCCAGCTCGAGCTTTGCCTCGTCGCTCATCATGGAGTTGTCCCACTCGGGCTCGAAGACGAGGTTGACGCGTGCTTCGGTGACGCCGCTCACGCCGTCGAGCTTCGTGCGCACGTCCTCTACGATGAAGTCTGCCGCCGGGCAGCTTGGCGCGGTGAGCGTCATGTCTACTTCAAGGAGTCCGTCCTCGTGCAGCTCGATGCGGTAGATGAGTCCGAGGCTGTATATGTCGACGGGTATCTCGGGGTCGTACACGGTGCGCAGCACCTCTACGACGCGCTCCTCCGTCTTGAGTTTTTCTTCGGGTGTCATTTATTGTAGCAATGTAGTCAGTCTGTCAGTGTGCGGCCGCGTGTCAGAGTTTCCCCGCCTCGCTGTAGCTGTAGTAAGCCCCGTCGGTGACGATGACGTGGTCGATGAGGCGTATGTCCATCAGCCGTGCCGCGTCCGCCAGCTTGCGCGTGAGGCGGTCGTCCTCGCCGCTTGGGCGCGTGTTGCCAGACGGGTGGTTGTGGCACAGGGCTATGTGCGTGGCTCCTGCCAGTATCGCTTCGCGCAGGGCAAGGCGTATGTCCACCACGGTGGCGGTAAGCCCGCCTTGGCTCAGCGGGCGCGAGGAGATGAAGCGCAGGTTGTGGTTGAGCAGCAGTATGTGGCACTCCTCCACGGGTTTTTCGGCGAGCATCGTGCGGAAGTACTCGTATATGTTCTGCGCCGAGTCGAAGCGGTCGCGCTGCACCACGGTCTCCGCCGTGCGCCTTTTGCCCAGCTCGCAGGCGGCGAGTATGGCCACCGACTTTGCCGGTCCCATGCCTTTGTACTTTGAGAGCGCGTCCACCGACATGCGGCCGAGCGTGTTGAGGCTTCCGCCGCAGTCGGCCATTACGCGCTGCATGAGCGCCACGGCAGTCTCCTCGGCGTTGCCCGAGCCAATGAGGATGGCGAGCAGCTCTGCAGTGGTGAGCGCGGCGGGGCCATGCAGCGTGAGTTTCTCGCGCGGGCGGTCGTACTCGGGCAGGTCTCTTAGGCTAATCTTCACGGCGCGGTTTTACTTGTAAAAATTTTTCCGGAAAGCGTCAAACTCCTCTTTCCCCCTTACCATGCGCCGCCACCAGGCGCGCAGGAAGCCCGAGCCGTAGCCCGTCAGCTGCACAAAAGCCGCCGCGACGGACAGTATGCCCACCTTCGCGCTCCGCTCTTGCCGAGTGGCGTCTGCGAAGATGAGGAGGGAGAAAAGCAGCAGCGGCGAGAGTGCCGCAAGGCTGCATAGCGGGCAGCCCGCCAGCAGCGCCGCGAGGGCTGCAAGTACCAGCACGGCGCAGCCCGCTGTGAAGACGGCGGGAAGCAAGTGCACGGCGCGGAGCGTGCCGGGGTGGCGCAGCGTGAGGTTGATGCGCGCTATGCCCGAGTTGTGCACTTGGCGGAAAAACTTGCGCAGGTCCGCCCGCCGCTTGTGCCACACCCACGCCCCGGGGAAGAGGCGGCAGCTGCAGCCCGCCTTGAAGACGCGCGTGGAAAAGTCGATGTCCTCGCCGAAGCGCATTTCGCTGAAACCGCCGAGCGCGAGGTAGGTCTCGCGGCGCACGCCCATATTGAACGAGCGCGGGTAGAACTTGTCCATCTTCCGTTTCCCGCCGCGTATGCCACCGGTAGTGAAGAAGGAGGTCATGGCGTAGTTGATGGCCTTTTGCACCGGCGTGAAAGAGGGGTGCGCGCGGTCCGGCCCGCCGAAGGCGTCGCAGGGCGCGGCAGCGAGCTCGTCCTCCACGGCGGCGGTGTAGCCCGGCGGGAGCACCGCGTCCGAGTCGAGTATCAGCACATAGTCGCCCGTAGCCCGCTGCACGCCGTAGTTGCGTGTCTGCCCGGGCCCGCTGTTGGGCTTCGCGTAGTACGCCACGGGCAGCCTGTCCTTGAAAGCCAGCACCTCCTTTTCGCAGGGTACGGACGAGCCGTCCTCCACCACTACCACGTCAAAGTTTTTCCGCTCTTGCGCGCAGAGGCTCTCCAAGAGTTCGCTCACCTCGTCGGGGCGGTTGTAGACGGGTATTATCACCGAGAATTTCATGACGCAAATTTAGCAATGTTGGGATAATTACTTGGGCTTGTCCGCAGAATATGTCCCGCCCCGTCCTTGGGCTTGCCCGCCCTGCCTTTGGGCTGTCGGCGGCTTTTCCCGGCCGCGTATCCCGCTATGCTCTTTCCCGGAGGAGAAAAAGGCGACTATGAAATATCGGGCAAACTTGCATAGACCGTTAGGGGAAGAGCTTGTTTCGGGGGAAAACGTGCCGCGCCGCCGTATGGTACAAATGGGAACAAAAAGCCCTTTTTCGCGTGCTGCGAAGCGTATGGATTTTTACGAATAATTAACTATGCCTGCACGCGGAAACGGGCTTGCGGGACACAGAAAGGCACTTTGCAGAAACTAAGACCGGCCCTGTAGCGACGGGAATAGGGACAGTAGCTCCGGGATGTACACCCCGGAGCTGCTGCATGTACACTTTTTGACTGCGTAAGTCGCTGATAGTCAATGATGCAAAAAGAGAGGTAGTGCACGGATGCGCTGCCTCTCTTTTCTAAGACAAAGATACGAAATTTTTCGCCGTTTTCCAAATCGGCCTGATGCCCGCCAATCTGGCGCGAATGGACGAAAAGGGAACAAACAGCCTTTTTTGCATACTTCCTTCCTGCGCCCGCTTGATAGCCCTGCCCGCGGCTTAGCGGTTTTTGCGGTAGCTTGCCACCGCCCATGCGTTTATTGCTGCAGCGAAGACGGCAAGCCCCGCCACTTGGCGGGCAATGTCGGAGAAGCCTCCGCCGCGCACAAAGACCGTGCGCACGGCCTCGATGAAATAGTTCATCGGATTGGCGTACGTGGTGAGGTACGCCCAGTGCGGCATGGAGCGCACTGGCGTGAAAAGCCCGCTGAGGAGGAGGAGGCACACCACGACAAACCACATCACGAATACGGCTTGCTGCATCGTGTCGTTATGGTTTGACACCACAAGCCCCAGACCGCTGAAAACGAAGGCAAGAAGCATGGCAAGCAGATAGACAAGCCCGAGGCTGCCCGCCGAGGTCACGCCGTACACCGCCCACGCCAGCGCGATGCACTCCGTCATTACGACGAGCGCCGTCACCCAGTAGGGCACGAGCTTGGCGAGGATAAACTCCGCCTTGCCCACGGGCGTCACGTTGAGCGCCTCTATCGTGCCGCTTTCCTTCTCCCCGACGATGTTGAGCGCCGGAAGAAAGCCGCATACCAGCATGACGAGAATCGCCAGCAGGGAGGGAATCATGAAGAGTTTGTAATTGAGGTGCTTGTTGTACAGGTACACCACCGCCGCGCCCTCATTCCTAAGCTCCGCGCCCTTTTCCTCGGCCAGTGTAGACACGTGCTGCGCCACCATGCTCGTAAGGTAGGCGTTGCCCATGCTGCCTTTCGTGCCGTTCACCGCGTTGACCGCCACAAGCACGCGCGGACTGCGCCCCAGGGCCAAGTCGCGCCCGTAGCGGGGCGGTATCTCCACCACCGCGTCCGCCGTCCCGTTTTCCACGTCGTCCACGGCCTCGGCGTAGCTGCCCTTTTGCCCGTTGAGGGAAAAATACTCGCTCGCCTCGATGCGGTGCACCAGTGCCGCCGATGCCGGCGAGCGGTCGTTGTCCACCACGTCCACTGCGATGCCGCGTATCTCCATGTTCATCACCCAGGGCATCACGCACATTATCACTACGGGGAAGACAAGTATCAGCCGCAGGACAAAGGCGTTGCGGCGCATCTGCAGAAATTCTTTCTCTATCAGAAACCTTAGTGCCATACTACTCCAGACGTTTTTTGAAGTTGGACAACGCTGCCGCAAGCAGCACGGCGAGCATCAGAAGCAGCACGGCGGTCTCCTGCGCCACTTTCTCCGCGTCCGCGCCCATAATGAGCAGCTTGCGCATAGCCGATATGTAGTAGCGCGGCGGCAGTGCCGCCGAGACGCACTGCAGCGCGGCGGGCATGCTTTCCACCGGAAACACCATGCCGCTAAGCAGCACGCTGGGAAGCATAAGCGTCATTGCAGAGGCAAGCAGTGCCACGAGCTGGGTCTTCGCCACGGTGCTGATGAGCAGCCCGAGCGACAGCGCCACCATTACGTATACGGCCGACACGCCGTACACCGTCCAGAGGCTGCCCGCCACCGGCACGCCGAGGACAAAGCGCGAGATGAGGAGTATGCTGGTGAGTATCACGAAAGCCATAAGCAGGTAGGGGACAACCTTGGCCAGCACTATCAGCAGCGGGCGGACGGGACTCACCAGCAGCACCTCCATCGTGCCTTTCTCTTTCTCGCGCACGATGCTCACGCTTGTCATCAGCGCGCATATCAGCATCAAGAGCATGCCCATAATGCCCGGGACGAAATTGTAGCAGCTGCGCATCTGCGGGTTGTACATAAGCTTGGCCGAAACAACGCTTTCCGTCCCAAGGGACGCGCCGCCCCTTGACCGCGCGAGTATCTGCGTGGCATAGTTGGCGTACAGCTGCGCCATGTTGGGGTCGGTGCCGTCGGCTATCACCTGCACGCCGCCGCGCCCGGCGGCATAGCCCTCGCCGAAGACCACGGCTATGTCTGCCCGCTGCGCCCGCACAAGCCGCTCGGCCTCGGCGGGTGTCGCCACGCGGTAGAGTCTGTCGAAATACTCGCTTGCGGCAAGCGCCTCCATACTGCGCTGCGTGGCGTGGTCGAGCGACGAAGTGACCGCCGCTACGCGCACGTTGCGCACGTCGGTGGATATGGCGAAGCCGAAAAGCAGCATCATCACCGCCGGCATGCCGAAGAGGATGAGCATCGTGCGCCTGTCGCGCACGATGTAGCGCATCTCCTTCACTACAAAAGATACAAACTGCCTCATTGCCTTGTGCTTTGTCCTGCCAATGTCATGAAGACGCCCGCCATATCCGGCTGCCGCAAGTCGCGCTTCAAGTCGGCCGGCGTGCCGAGTGCCTTGATTTTGCCGTCAACCATGATGGAGACGCGGTCGCAGTACTCCGCCTCGTCCATGTAGTGCGTTGTCACGAAGACGGTGATGCCCTTGTCGGCCGCGTCGTATATGAGCTGCCAAAACTGCTGCCGCGTGGCGGGGTCTACGCCGCCCGTAGGCTCGTCCAGGAAGACTATCTCCGGACTGTGGAATATGCTCACCGAGAAAGCGAGCTTCTGCTTCCACCCGCAAGGCAGGGACGCGACGATGTCGTCGCCGTGGGCGGAGAGGCCGAGGCGGGAGAGCAGCTCGTCTGTCTTCCGCGCAATCTCCTTGCGGCGCATCCCGTAAATGCCGGCAAAGAGACGTATGTTTTCGCGCACGGTCAGGTCTTCGTAAAGGGCGAAACGCTGGCTCATGTAGCCTATGTGCTTTTTTATCTGCTCGTACTGCGTGCGTATGTCGCAGCCCGCCACCGTCCCGCTGCCCGAGGTGGGCTGGTTGAGTCCGGTGAGTATGTGCATCGCGGTGGTCTTTCCCGCGCCGTTTGCCCCGAGAAAGCCGAAAATCTCGCCGCGCCGCACGGAGAAGGAGATGTCGTCCACGGCGCGGAAGGTGCCGAAAGCTTTTACAAGATGGTTTACCTCGATGGCATATTCTTCCGGCTTTGCGCTTTCCTTTCCGCTTCCGCCCGCAGGTGACGCCTCCGTCGCCTTGTGACCGATCGGGGGAGGGCAAAACACGTCGCCGAACTGTGTCAGGATGTCCTCCGGACTTCCGGTGCCGCGCACCTGCCCCTCGTGCAGAAACGCCACGCGGCCGCACCGCCGCACCTCGTCCAGATAGGGGGTGGCGGCCACTACGGTGACGCCTTTTGCGCCCAACGTGCCTATCATGTCCCAAAACTCCTTGCGGCTTACGGGGTCGATGCCCGTAGTCGGCTCGTCGAGAAAAAGCACTTCCGGCTTGTGTATCAGGGCGCAGCACAGCGCGAGCTTTTGCTTCATGCCGCCCGACAAAGCCCCTGCCCGCCGCTTGCGGAACGGCTCAAGCTGGCCGTACACCGCTTTTACCATGTCATAGCCTTCCTCTACCGTAGTGCCGAAAAGCGTGGCGAAGAAATGGAGGTTTTCCTCCACGGTAAGCTCTTGGTAGAGCGAAAACTTCCCGGGCATGTACCCCGTCACCTTGCGGATGGCTCTCATCTCTGCCACCGTGTCAAAGCCCGCCACGCAGGCATTGCCCGTATCGGGGTACAGGAGCGTGGCGAGTATGCGGAAAAGGGTGGTCTTGCCCGCGCCGTCCGGTCCTATCAGCCCGAAGACTTCGCCCTTGCGCACAGAAAGGCTCACGTCGCGCAGTGCGGCGGTCTTTCCGTAGCTTTTCGACACGTGGCTTACGCTGATGATGTCTGTCATACCGATGCCGGCCAAGAGGCCGCGTTAGAGTTTCACCTCGCCGTACATCCCTATTTTGAGGAAGCCGTCGTTGGCCACCGCAATCTTCACCGCGTACACAAGGTCGGCGCGCTCGTCGTCGGTGAGTATGGTCTTCGGCGTGAACTCCGCCTTGGACGAAATCCAGGTCACGCGCCCGGCGTACTCCTTTCGCTCGCCGCCGCCATAGTCGGCGAAGACTTTTACCGCTTGTCCTGTCCGCACGCTTTTGAGCTGGGCGGAGGTGACGTAGGCACGCAGGCGCATGCGGCTGAGGTCGGCAATTTTGAAGAGTGGCTTGCCGACGGCGGCAAACTCTCCCGCCTCGGCGTACTTCTCAAGCACCGTGCCCGCAGAGGGCGTCAGTACGCGGCACTTGCGGAGCTGGTCCGCCACTTGCAGGCACTGTACGTCTGCCGTCCCCATCTGCGCGTTGAGGCTGCTGGTAGACGTGCCCAGAGCGGAGAGCTGCGCTTCAATCTGGCGCTCGAGCACTTTCACCTGGCTCTGCGCGTCGTCGAGGCATTTGCGGTTTGCCGCCCCGTCTTTCACGAGCGTGGCAAAGCGGTCGCGCTCTTCGACAGCTTTCGCCAGCTGCTGCCGGGTGGCAGCCGCCTGCTTGCGCGTGTCGGGGCGCTGGGCGGCGTAGACAAGCTTCGTCGCGCCAATCTGGCGGGCTTTCAGATTGAGCTGCACGGTGTCTATCAAGGCCACCTGCACGCCGCGTCCCACGGTGTCGCCCTCGTTCAGGTCAAACTGCAGAAGTTTGCCGTTTTGCTCGGCAGAGACCGTAATCTCCGTAGCCTCAAATATGCCCGTCGCGTCATACTCTTTCTCTTTGCTGCCGCACGATGCGAGCGCAAGGGCGGCAAGTGCCGCCGCAAACGCTGTGCTTATGTCCTTTCTCATTTTTCTGTGTCGTCATTAAGGAGACCGGAAAGCGAGGTCCGGTCACTGGTTGTTGATGTTGCGCTGCTTGTAAAGCTCTGCAAGCAGTTGTATCTCGTGCTGCGCTTTCTGCACCCGCGCCATGCTCGCCGCGTTGATGTCGCGCACAAGCTCGTGCACGCTTTCCGTGCCGAGTTTCACCCTCTTCTCGCCCGTCGCCCTTATGCGCTCGCGCAGGGACACAATTTCCTCGTCCCGCTTTATCTGCTCGCGCAAGGCTTGCGCCGCGCCCGCCGACTCTTCGTTTTGCAGGCGGTTGTTGAAGAGAAACACCTCGCGCTCGCTGTCGTACCTCGCCCGCTGCGTGTCGAGCTTGCGGAGGTCGTTTTTGCGGGTGTAAAGCGTGCCGATGTTCCACGATACGGAGATGCCGGCCGCAAGGAAGCCGTTATGGAGCAAGTCCGTCACCTTGGTGTGTGCCGCAGCCGTACCGAAAAAGCCGACCGTGGGGCGAAGAGCCGTGTCGAGCTGCTTCCGCCGGGAGTCTATCAAGGCGTTTTGTGCGGCAAGGTACGAGAGCTCGGGGCGATTGACTCCCCAGTCTTCGCGGAGCGACGGCGTGAGGACGGCGGGGCGTTTCAACGAGGTCGCTTCCGGCAAGTCTCGTCCGGTAAATACGCCCAGCATACGCATGTATGCCTTGCGCGTCTGCCGCAAGGTCTCGCTCTGCTGCTCGGCTTTCAGCATCTCCACGCGCAGGGCATCGAGGTCGCTTTGGCTTGCGATGCCCCCGTCCATCATGCTCTTCACCGTCTCCGCGCTTATCGCAAGGTCGCTTTGCAACAGGTCGGTCTGCCGCAGTTGCTCTTCCAAGAGCAGAATGCCGAAGAAGAGCTGGTCGACCCTTTCGCCCACGGCGTAGAGCGTGATGTCAAGCTCTCTGCGTGCTACTTCGGTTTCCGCAGAAACCGTCCCTTTGCGTGCGGTGGTCTGTCCGCCGTCATACACGCTTTGGCTTACGGTCACGGAGGCGGAGGCCATGCAGTTTTCGGTCTTTAACCCCAGCATCTCCGCGAAGCCACCTCCTTTCACGATGTCGGTATACGCATACGCGCCCGCCGTCGCGCTGACCTTGGGCAGCCACCCTTTCGCCGCATTGGCAAGGGTAAAGCCGCGGGTCTGCTCTAAAAGGCGGTACTGGCGCACGGCGGGATAGTTGTCGCGCGCGCTTTGACGGCACGCCTCAAGCGTGAGCGGCGGCGCAGTGCTGTCTTGTGTCTGTGTCCCTGCCGCCTGTACTTCGTCCGATGCAAGGGAGAAACACAGGGAAAGCAGCAGGGAGAGGAAAAAGTGTGTGTGCATTCTTTCTTTATCGTTTCTCAGTGCAAAGGAAAGCCGTTGCCGGGGCTTTTCTGTTATCTGTTATGAGCCGGAAATTTCCTTTTTGTACGATATTTGCACCGGAATGGGGGCTGAAAGCCCGTTTTTATTACCTTTTCTCCACAACAAAGAGGCGGAAGAAACATTGAGACGAAGATGAAAGAGCCGCATTTGCTCACTTTGCAGACGGTGTTTGACACGCTTATGCGTGAAAGCATACTGCCCGAAACGCACTACTTCAAGGACGGCTTCGGGGTGGTGATTGGGATGGGGCATTTCCTGCAGCCGTTCATACAGGAAGGCAATGCGCCGTTTCTCCTCGACGACTACCGCATGGGCTACGTAAGGCGGGGAAGCATGCGCAGTGTCATCAATCTGCAAGAGCAGACCATTACTGCGGGGCACGCGCTCTTTGTGTGCCCGGGCAGCATCGTCGAACCCTTGGTTGTCAGCGACGATTTCGCCATTTCGGGGATGGGCATACAGCCGGACGTTTTTCAGATTGCGTTTTCGGGCGCACCGCCCTCGCTCTTCAACGGGAAGCAAAAGCACGGCGTGCTAAGCGTGACGGAGACTGAGGGTACGCTGATAGAACTGCTTTTGCGCACGCTGCAGACGATGGCGGCGGGATATGACGGCGGCACGGACCAGAGCGTCAACTACCACATTATAGCCGCCATCGCCTCCTACTATGACCGGATGTTTGCCCGCAGGGACGAAAACACGGTCGAGGACGGCGGGCACACCGCGCTTTTCGACCATTTCATACGGCTTGTCAACGAACATTGCGCCGGCCATCGCCGGCTCGCTTTCTACGCTGACAAACTATGTGTCTCCGAGCGCCATCTCTGCACGTTGGTGCGGAAAGCCAGCGGACGCACGCCGAAGGAGTGGATAGACAAGGCGGTAGTCACTTCCGCGAAGGTTAAGCTCCGCCACAGCGGAAAACAGATACGCGAGATATCGGACGAACTCCATTTCCCCTCCTCCGCTTTCTTCTGCAAATACTTCAAGCGCATGACGGGCTGCACCCCGCAGGAGTTTCGCGACCCGTCACGGAAAAACGAAGACTGCCCGGTCCTCTGAATGTAGTTTGCCCCGCACGCAGAATGCAGTCCTGCGCTTTGCATGCAGCCTTGCACTCTTCACATTCCCTCGCGCTTCTGTGCAGCGTCCTTTCCCTTTGGCAGCCCGCGCACGCGTTTCCGTTCCCCGCCGACCGTTAGGCCGACAATGCAAAAATCCCCCGCAGGACTGACCTGCGGGGGATTTCTATATTCGGCATTTCCCGGAATGGGGAAAATGCGCGTTCAAGCGTTTTACTTGATGACCTTCTTGCTGCCGATAATGTTCACCTGCCCCTTCTGAGCCTCGGCGAGACGGCGGCCGGAGAGGTCGTAAACCTTGGTTGACTTGGTGTCAAGGGAAGGAGTGTCGGCCTTGTTGATGACCGAAGAGAGGATGTCGGGGTTGTTGTCCACGCCCTCCATCACGAAGACGCTCGACTTGGGCATCTCGATGGTGAGTTGCTTGTCCACATCGATGGGGGTGTCAAGGTCTATGCCCTTGATGCCGCCCTCGCCGAAGGTCTGGTCGTCGAACGAGCTGCTAAGCGTGATGCTTGTCTTGACGAAAGCCGGGATGTCAAACACCTTGCGCAGCGTGGTGGTAAGCGTCTGCGAGCCGGTTGCCGGGTTGCGGAGCGTGAAGGTCGCTTTCTGCCCGTTCCAGGAAGCCCAGCCGTAGATGTTGGCTGCAGAGCCGTCCCACGGGTTGCCGCCCACCCAGTGGATGTCGGGAAGCACGTCGGCGTTCTTTGCCTGCCAGTCAATCAGGTCGGAAATCTCCTTCCAGAGATTGCTCTTGCCCTTCGGGTCGGTGACGTTGTTGAGTCGCTCGTAGTCGGTGTAGAGCTCTACCATGCCCGAGCCGCAGCCAAAGGCGCAGCGCATCTCGCGAACGATGCCGTCATAGTCCATCGTCTTGGAAACGGCGCCGTGGGTGGTGAGTATCACACCGTGGGTCATCAGCGTGTTGATGGGGCAGATCGGAGAGTTCTGCACGAAGTTCTGGTAAACGAGGCGGTCGCGGTAGGTAATCCACTGCTCGCGGTCGTCGCCCACGCCAATCTTTCCGAAGTCGCCTTCCTGACGCCATACGGCATCGGAGACGTGGAACCAGAAGGGAGAAGCCCAGGTACCCACAGTCGTGTTGTAGAAGATGTCGGGACGGGCCTTGCGCACCTCGTTCTCGATGGCGATGATGGCCTCGCAGTTCTCGATGCCGGCATCGGTGAGGTCGGGACCTACTGCAGAAGCCTGCGCGCTGATGCCGTCAAACTTGAAGAAGCGGAAGTCGTACTTCTTTATCATGTCCTTGCAGCAGTCGATAAAGTAGTTGTAGTACGTCTTGTTGCTCAGCTGCATGCCGCCGCGGTTGTTCCAGTACTTGCGGCGGTAGTTGCCGCTTGCGCCGTAACCGCCCACCGGACCGAGCCATGCGCCGATGCCGCTGCCCATCTGCTTCGCGAGGTTGTCTACCGGGGTGAAGCCGTCGGGGAAGTTGCTGTTGAAAGTCCAGGTGCCGTAAGCGTCCCAGCCGTCGTCCCATACGTAAGCCACGGGGGTCTTGCCGTAAACGTCGTAGAACTTGGTCTTCCACTGGTTCAACACGTCAACGCACTGGTTGATGTTCATGTTGGCAGAGTAGTTGCCCTTCGTGTTGTTGGGGTCGGAGGCATCGTAGTTGCCGCTGTTGCCCACAGCGTTGTTGCGGTCAATGTTCAGCTCATACCAGGAGATATAAACCGGCATTGCACGCCAGGGCACTGCACGCTCGCGCTCGCTGTAGGAGAGGAACGAACGGCGCTGCTGTCCCTCTGCCACCAGACCTACGACGGAGCTTACGTTCCAGTCCTTGTCGGAGGAAAGGGTTGCGGGGCGGTACCAGTAGCCCTCGATGGGCACTTCCGTCGGAGCAACCATGTGCAGCGTGTCCACAACGGTGTACGTCATGCCTATCTTGCCCGTGGAGGTAAGCTCGTCCGTCTTTTTGGAAACAAGCAGACGCAGCTTGTAGTCGCCCTTGGCGGGGATGAAGAGAGAGTAGGAGGCGTTAGATTTCTGGTCGCCGGTGTAGCCGAAGTGGTACTCGCCCACAGCTACGTTGCCGTTGGCGTCGATGAGGTCAACGCCCACCATGTTCAGACGGTTGTTGCCGCTCTGGTAGGTGAAGTCCGTCACAAGCGTACCCTTGCCTGCCTCGAAGCGTACGGGGATGAGCTTCTGGTAGATGTTGGGGTAGTTGTGGTCGAGCTCGGTCACGCGGTAGGGGATTTCGTCCTGCGGAGTCTGTGTCCAGGAGGAGGAGTTCCAAGTACGGTAAACCGTCTCGTCGGACTCAAGCGTCGTGATTTCCTGATCGCCGTAGGGGTCAGAGGAAGCGGCGCGGAACTCAGCCACAGCTGCGAAGACTGCACCGTTCTGCGAAGAGTTTATCACTACCTTGATGTAGCGGCACGTCACAGGCGAGGGCAGGGCAATCCACTGCTCGTCGAGCGTGTACGACATAGTGCCGCTCATCTGCTTCGTAAGGTTGTTGGCGTCGTCGCCCGTCCACACCTCGTACTCCTTGATGTGGCCGTTTACGTCTACGGTTGCCTGGCGCGTGGTAAAGCCGAGGTAAGCTACTTCCTGCGATTTCTTCATGTCCACCATAAACCAGTGGGGCATGTTCTTGTTGGTGCTGGTTGAGTAGTGGCTGTGCCAGTAGGTGGAAGCGTCGCCGTCGATGATGTTCTCCGGCTTTCCGCAGCCGTTCTCCTCTGTGTAGCCGTCCACGGTGGCGGTCCAGTCGTTGCGGTCGTAGATGGGGGAAGTGGAGGTAGCGGCGGCGTCAAGCAGCTGTGCGGAGTTCTGCGAAGAAGGCTGCACCGTGCGTTCCTGCGTCGTGCCGGCCACGAGGTCGTACACTACGACGGGTACGCCGATCTTCTCGCTGAAGGTGATGTTGCCGCTGCTGGTGACGGTTTCCGACTTTGTCTCGACAAAGTAGCGGAGCACGTAAGCGCCCGTCTCGGGGATGTTGAGCGTGTAGACGTTGTTGCTCTTCAGTCCGCCCGTGTAGCCGTAGTGATAGTCGGAGGCTTTCACGTTGCCCTGTCCGTCTACCACGTCCACGCCCACGAGGTTGAGGCGGTGGTTGCCGCTCTTGTACTCGAAGGTGATGGTCTGCTCGCCGGCTTTCTTGAAGGTCACATAGCCGCGTGCGGCGACAATCTGCTCGCTCGTGGCTGTGCCTTTGCCGTCAATGTCGATC
Source organism: Alloprevotella sp. (assembly GCA_963651485.1). Taxonomy (GTDB): domain Bacteria; phylum Bacteroidota; class Bacteroidia; order Bacteroidales; family Bacteroidaceae; genus Alloprevotella. The sequence continues at coordinate 30,404 of CAVJPT010000004.1, forward strand.
TTGAGAATCTCGGCGGGCGTGTCGCTGCCCGGCGACCATACGAAGCTCTCGGGTGTCCAAGACTTCGGCGTGAAGCTCTCCATGCCGGCGTTCTCAGCCTTGGAAGAGTTGATGCCCATCGGGGTTTCGAGACCTGCGAAGATTTTGTCGCTTATAAGCACCGCGCCGCGTGTGTTGCCCACTACGGAGGGCACGGACTTCGCCGTGCTGTTGTCTACGGTGTAAAGCATCGGGGTGATGCTCTGCATGGCGATGTCGCTGCCCGTGGCGGCGATGTCCATCTCCGTGCGCAGGTAGTGCGAGCCGTCGCGCAGTACGGCGTGCCACGTCACTTTAAGTCCGTCCTTGGTGAGCACGGCCTTGATGGCCTTTCCGTTGAAGCGGTCGGAGCCTTTCACTGCCTTTGTATCGCCGGTGAGGTCTTCCGTCTCTACGCTCTCGAGCGTCATGTCGGAGGACGAGAACGACGTGCCGTCGCCAAGCACCACCTTGAAGAGTTCTGTGCCTGCCTTCAGGTCCATCTCGGGGCAGCCGTCAAAGAGGAGCTTTCCTCCGGCGGAGCGGAAAGAGGCCGTGAGCAGATTGTTGGACAGCACGTACTCGCCGCCCGAAGCCGTGAGGGAAGCCGTGCCGGCCTGCGTCTGCTGCGGGAAGATGACCGCCTGCGCCCAGAGGTTAGGGGCGGTGCTTCCCAGCATCAGAGCAGCGACGGACGCGAGCGCCCTGTTGCTCAGATAGTTTTTTTTCATAAATCGGATTATGAGGTTATATATAAAGTGTAGTTCTCTCTTTACTCTTGTTCTTCTTGCTTGGCGGAGGGCTTGGGAAAAGACGGCAGTTCGCGCTGTTTGTGCAGTGCCGGTTGGCACTGCGCTTGCCGCGCGTGGGCTTTCCGTCCGCAGGGCGGGGTCATTTCGCGATGGTCACCGACCCGCTGCCTATCATCTGCCCGTCGGCGAAGATGTAAGCCGTGTAGCCGCCCGCGCCGAGGTACTCGGAAACGGGCACGTACATAGTTACGCGCTGTTCTTGCCCGCTGTATTCGATTGTCTTTGCGGCAGAGTAGCCCATACTGCGGTTTTCGTACCCGAAGGTGCCGCTTTGCGCCACCACTTGCTGGTTGGGCTTGAGCAGCCGCACGTACACAGTGCGCGTGCCGGCTGCGGCGGTGACGTTCTTAGATATGGTGAAGGAGACGCTGAAGCGTTCTACGTCCTTGCTCTTCTTGGCGGGCTTGCCGTTGCGCTTGAGGGGGGACACGCTTACCCCAGTGGCGTCAAGCTGCGAGGCTATGGCAACCTTCTCGTTGAGCGCGGCGTTGCGCTCGCTGATGGACGTGTTCTCGGCGCGTGTGCGCTCTGCATCGGCGCGGGCTTGGTCTCTCTCTCCGATGAGTGCCTGGTTTGCCTGCTGGAGCGAGTCTACCTGCCGCACGTAGTCGCGCAGTACCGCGCGTACCGTGGCAAGCTCTTTTTTCAGGCGCAGTATCTCTGCCGAGCTGCTTGCCTTTACGTTGCGCAGCTCTTTCAGCAGAGCCTCCGCCCGTGCCTGTTCGGCGTCAAGGCGTGCCACGAGGGAGTCGTCGCGCACGTTTTGCTTGAGTTCGCCGTATTGGCTGGCAAACTCGGCGTACTGGTTCTCCATCTCGCGCTTGTCGAGCTCGGCAAGCTGGCGTAGCTCGGCAAGCTCTTTCTCCTTGTCCTCGAGCTTTTTCTTGTCGCCGTTGCAGCCCGCAAGCCCGCCGGCAAGAGCGGCAGCCACGTAAAGCGCGGCGAACGACCGCACAAGACCTTTGTTATGCATATTCAGTTGCTTCCTTCGTTGAAGACTCCGGGCATTGCGTCCCTATTATTCAATGTCCGTGCTTATTCTATGACGGTAATCCATCCGTGCGTGTCAGGCTCTATGCCGTACTGGATGTCGCGCAGACGCTTGTAGAGTTTCGTGCACATAGGCCCCGGCTTGCCGTCTTTCGCTATGACGTAGCTCTTTCCCGCCACCACGTCGTCTATTTTGTGGATGGGCGAAATCACTGCTGCCGTACCGCACGCGCCGGCTTCCTCAAAAGTGGAAAGTTCTTCCTCGGGCACGGGACGTACTTCCACCTTCATGCCAAGGTCGAGCGCGAGCTGCTGCAGGCTGCGGTTGGTGATGGAGGGAAGTATGGAGGACGACTTCGGCGTGATGTAGGTGTTGTCCTTGATGCCGAAGAAATTGGCCGCGCCGCACTCGTCAATGTATTTCTTTTCCTTTGCGTCGAGATAGAACTCGGAGGCGTAGCCCATATCGTGCGCCCACTTGTTGGCAACGAGGCTTGCGGCGTAGTTGCCGCCCACCTTATAGCGGCCTGTGCCGAGCGGGGCTGCGCGGTCGTAGTCGCGGGCGATGACGTAGTCGTTGGTGGAGAAGCCGCCTTTGAAGTAGGGACCCACGGGAGTAGCGAACATAAGGCAAAGGTACTCGTCCGCCGCATGCACTCCCACTTGCGGTCCCGTGCCTACGAAGACGGGGCGCACGTAAAGCGCCGCACCGCTCTCATAGGGCGGGATGAAACGCTCGTTGAGCTTGACCACGCGCTCCACCATCTCGCAAAATATCCCGGTGGGGAGTTCGGGCATCAGAATGCCGCGGCACGTGCTTTGCAGACGCTCAGCGTTGTCCTTGGCGCGGAACACGCGCACTTTCCCGTCGGGGCAACGGAAGGCTTTCAGGCCTTCGAAAGCCGCCTGACCGTAGTGCAGGCATGTGGCCGCCATGTGCATATTGATTGTTTCGGAGGACGAAATCTCTATTTCGCCCCATTTCCCGTTCCGGTAGTAGCACCGCACGTTGTAGTCCGTGGGGTGGTAGCCGAAGCCTAGGCTTGTCCAGTCTATGTCTTGCATGTTTTTCCTGAGAAATCCTGCGGGCAGCGGCGACATTGCGCTTTCCCGCAGATAGTTTGGGGCAAAATTAACCAAAAAACGGAAACGCACCGCCAATCGCCGCATTTTGCAACTTTTTGCCGCCGATATTTGTCTGCTGGCCGCTTGTCCGACGCAAGGCGGCCGCGCAATACTGAGGTTGCGCCTGCCATCGGATAAGCAAAAACCGCGTATGTCCTGCGCAAGCCCGGCATGCTTTCTGCGCAAAAGTCGTGCAAACCCCGCGCGTCCCGCACGAGAAAGTCCCTTTTGCGGTGTCAGGGGCGGGGACGGCATACCTTATTATATAGGTGCATATTATGAGAAGGCAAGGCGGCGTACAACCGCCTTGCCAGGCTTAGGCGATTTGCCGAATTGCGGGAAGCTGCAGGAGGTGCGACGGCTGCACCTTCTTTTTTATGGGGCAAGGGGCAAATTGACCAATGCCCTCTTCCAGGATAACGTTTGCGGAAAAACGAAAGCGTTAGGGCAAAAAACGTCGGAATATGTTCCATAAAAGGCGGAAAAGGGCTAATTTCGCTGCATAACACAGAACGGACGCGTGCGCCGGTTTTCCTGACTGCGGGAAAGCGCAGGGCATAGCGCGTGCAGACGGGACGAGGGCTTAGCCCTTAGCCCCGCCAAAAGGTACGCTATGCCAGTGGGAAAGGCATCGCGCTTGAAACGAAAACAAAGCTACAACCCTCACAACACCAATATGAAAAAGTACAATTTCGGCGCGGGGCCGTCTATACTCCCGCAAGAAGTGATGAAAGCCACGGCAGACGCTTGCGTGGAGTTCGGCGACATGGGTCTCTCGCTTATGGAGATAAGCCACCGCACGAAAGAGTTTCAAGCCGTTATGGATGAGGCGCAGGCTCTTTTCAAGGAGCTGCTCGGCGTGCCCGAGGGCTACTCTGTGCTTTTCCTCGGCGGCGGTGCCAGCACGCAGTTTTGCATGGTGCCTTTCAATCTTCTCGAGCACAAAGCCGCTTATCTCAATACCGGCGTTTGGGCAAAGAAGGCCCTGAAAGAGGCTAAGCTTTTCGGCGAGACCGTAGAGGTGGCGTCGTCGGCCGATGCTAATTACACCTTCATCCCCAAGGACTACACGGTGCCCGCCGATGCGGACTACTTCCACGTGACCACCAACAATACCATATACGGCACGGAGCTGCACGCTGACCCCGTAAGCCCCGTACCCCTCGTGGCAGATATGTCGAGCGACATTTTCTCCCGTCCCGTTGACGTGAGCAAGTACGCCCTCATATACGGCGGCGCGCAGAAAAACCTCTCAATGGCGGGCGTGACCTTTGTCATTGTACGCGACGATATCCTTGGCCACGTGAGCCGCCCCATCCCCACGATGCTTGACTACCGCACGCACGTCGAGAAGGGTTCGATGTTCAACACGCCGCCGGTTGTACCCATCTACTGCGCCCTGCAGACGCTGCGCTGGATTAAGAAAAACGGCGGCGTGACGGAGATGCACCGCCGCGCGAAAGAGCGTGCCGAGCTGCTCTACGGAGAGATTGACCGCAACCCGCTCTTCCGCGGCACGGCGGCAAAGGAAGACCGCTCGCTGATGAACATCTGCTTCGTCATGGCCGACGAGTACAAGGACTTGGAGGCAGAGTTCCTCGCATTTGCACAGAGCAAGGGCATGCAGGGCGTGAAGGGACACCGCTCGGTTGGCGGTTTCCGCGCTTCTTGCTACAACGCCATGCCGCTTGAGGGCGTGAAAGCGCTTGTGGCATGTATGCAGGAGTTTGAACAGGCGCACAAATAAGCCTACAAAGACAAAGGCACACAAAATGGACAGACGGACAAGACGACGCAGGACGGCACGCTACACGGCGCGGCACGCGGCGCGGCTTGTCTGCCTGTCCGCTTGTTTTGTATAAGTTCCCAAGAGATACAGGAAAAACACGATGAAGATACTTGTAGCCACAGAAAAACCCTTTGCGCCCGTAGCGGTGGAGGGTATAAAAGATATCGTAGAAAAAGCCGGGCACACGCTCGCCCTTCTGGAGAAATACACCGAGAAGGCACAGCTGCTGGAAGCCGTGGCAGACGCCGACGCGCTTATCGTGCGCTCGGACATTGTGGACGCCGAAGTGCTTGCCGCTGCCAAGAGCCTCAAGATAGCCGTGCGTGCCGGTGCGGGCTATGACAACATAGACCTCGCTGCTGCTACCGAACACGGCGTGGTGGTGATGAATACCCCGGGGCAAAACGCCAATGCCGTGGCCGAACTCGTTGCAGGACTGCTGCTCTACTGCGTGCGCGGCGGTTTCAACGGCGCGGCAGGCACGGAGCTGAGCGGGAAAAGGCTCGGCCTGATGGCATACGGCGCAGTGGCGCAAAATCTTGCCCGCATCGCCAAGGGCTTCGGTATGGAAATCTCGGGCTACTCGCCCACGGGGCATCCGCAGAAAATAGCCGACGCGGGTCTTGCCGTGTGCGACACGCCCGAAGCCCTCTTCGCCAACAACGACATCGTAAGTCTGCACATCCCCTCCACGCCCGAGACGCGCGGAAGCATAGGGTACGACCTCGTGTCAAAGATGCCCAAGGGCGGCATCCTCGCCAATTCTGCCCGCCAAGACGTGATTGACGAAGACGGGCTATTGCTTGCTCTGCGCGAAAGGGAGGACCTGCGTTACGTCACCGACCTCAAGCTCAAACGTCACGAAGAAGCGACCGAACTGCTCGGCGCACGCTACATCTACACGCCGAAAAAGATGGGTGCGCAGACGAAAGAAGCCAACGTAAATGCAGGCCTTGCCGCTGCACGCCAGATATGCGCCTTCTTCAAGGACGGCGACACCACGTTTAAAGTGAACTGAAAACCACGAAGCCCCCTTTGACATGCCCAAGATAAAACCTTTCAGAGGCCTGCGCCCGCCCGTCGAACTGGTGGAGCGCGTGGAGAGCCGCCCCTACGACGTGCTTAGCTCGGAGGAGGCGCGAGCCGAGGCCGGCGACAACGAGATGTCGCTCTACCACATCATTAAGCCGGAGATAAACTTCGCTCCCGGCATCGACGAGTACGACCCGCGCGTCTACACAAGCGGTGCGGAGCAGCTGAGCAAGTTTTGCGAAAACGGCTGGCTGCGTCCCGACGAGGACGAGTGCTACTACCTCTACGCCCAGACAATGGACGGAAAGACGCAGTACGGCTGGGTGGTGTGCGCCAGTGTGGCTGACTATATGCAGGGCGTAATAAAGAAGCACGAACTCACGCGCAGTGACAAAGAGGCCGACCGCATGCGCCACGTCCGCGCCCACCGCGCCCACGTGGAGCCGGTTTTCCTGGCTTTCCGACCGCGCACGGTGCTCGCCGAATTGCGCGACAAGTATGCTGCCCTGCCGCCCGTGTACGACTTCACCGCGCCGGGAGACGGCTTCCGCCACCGCCTTTGGGTGGTGGCCGACAAGGCGGATGAGGAAACGGTTACACGGGAGTTTGAGGCTATGGACTCGCTCTACATTGCCGACGGCCATCACCGCTCCGCCGCTGCCGCGCTCGTAGGAGACGAAATGGCGAGGGAGGCTGAAACGAAGACCGGCGAGGAGGAGTACAACTACTATATGGCGGTTTGCTTTCCCTCGGACGAACTCACCATTCTCGACTACAACCGCCTTGTGCGCGACCTCAACGGCATGGAGGAGGAGGAATTCCTTTCCCGTCTTGCAGAGGACTTCGTCGTGGAGAAGAAAGGCACGGCGGCTTACCGTCCCGAGAGCCAGCACGGTTTCTCGCTCTATCTGGGCGGGACGTGGTACAAACTCACGGCACGCGAGGGCACATACGACCCCACAGACCCCATTGGCGTACTCGATGTGGACATATCCTCCCGCCTCATCCTTGACAAGCTGCTCGGCATAAAGGACCTCCGCCGCGACAAGCGCATAGACTTCGTGGGCGGACTGCGAGGGCTGGATGAGTTGAGCCGCAGAGTGGACAGCGGAGAGATGAAGCTGGCTCTGGCACTCCACCCCGTAAGCATGCAGCAGATAATGGACATTGCCGACAGCGGCAACATTATGCCGCCTAAGGCTACGTGGTTTGAGCCGAAACTGCGCAGCGGACTCGTTGTCCACAAGTTCTGACAAAGCAAACACAACCAACAAGGAAGGGCGGGGCCGCGCAAGGCTCCGCCCGCTTGCGGTATTTAGGGCAAACCGCAAGACGCAGCACTATGGCGCGAAACCGCCAAGGCTGCCTCTCTAATCACCGCTCCAGGAAAACGATGCAACTACACCATTATATATATATAGCAGGAAAAACGCTGCTGCTCGCTGTGCTCGCCACCCTTACGCCGTTCGCTGCATCCGCGCAAAGCACGGCGGCGCAGGACAGCGCGGCGGTGCAGAAAGCCGTAAGCGGTGCGGTGGACAAATGGATGGCAGCCTATCGCGTTGCGGGCTATGTGCCGTCCTCGCGGATGAAAGCAGACAGCACGCGCCTTGACGCGGAGGCAAAAGAGGTGCTTGTCTACGCCAGCGAGTCCTTTTTCGGACAGCCGCTGAGCGATGCCGTCGTGCGCCGCGCCAAGGAAGGAATAAAAGCATCGCTTCCCGCTCCGTACAGTGGCTGGCTCCTTCGCGTGAAAGACAAGCGCGGTCGGGAGCTGGAAGAGCTTGTCCCCAACGCCCGGCGTGAGAGCGGAACGGACAAAAGCCGGCTTTGGGGCGCAACCGACTACAAGGGCGAGCCGTGGGTGACCAACATCTCCTTGCCCTATACCGTCACCGGTGGACTGCAAGGGCGGCATCTCTTCATCTGGCCCAGCCACGGACGGTACTACAACGGTACGGTGTGGCGTTGGCAGCGGCCGCGCCTGTACTGCACGGCTGAGGACCTTTTGACGCAGTCCATCGTTCTGCCCTACCTTTTCCCTATGCTCGAAAAGGCGGGCGCGGTGGTATGCAGCCCGCGTGAGAGGGACGTGCAAACGTCGGAGGCGGTGGTAGACAACGACCGTCCCGCGCGGCAAGGCGACTACACCGAGCAGTCTTCGGCGGAGATGCAATGGGAAACGCCCGTCGGCGTGGCAGGCTTTGCCACGCCGGACGCATTGCTTAACGACTCGCTGCAGCCTTTCCGTTGCGGCACGGTACGCACCATAGCCGCCACCTCAAAGCAAAGGCGTGCCGCCACCGCCACTTGGACACCGCGCATTCCGCGCCGCGGGCGGTATGCCGTGTACGCAAGCTACGCCACTTTGCCCCAAAGCGTGCCGGACGCAGAATACACCGTCTACCACCTCGGAGGGGCTACGACGCTTAAAGTCAACCAGCGCATCGGCGGCGGGACGTGGGTGTATCTCGGCACGTACGACTTTGAGGAGGGACAAAACAAGAGCGGGCGCGTCACGTTGAGCAATATCAGCGCTTCCCGCGGCGTGGTGTGTGCCGATGCCGTGCGTTTCGGCGGCGGAGTGGGGCAGACGGAGCGCGGGTATGCAGGTACAAGCGGACTGCCGCGTTTCCTTGAAGCCGCGCGGTATGGCGCGCAGTGGGCGGGCGTGCCCGACTCGCTCTTCAATACCGAGCGCGGGGCAGACGACTACAAGGACGATCTCCGTGTCCGTTCCAATATGCTCAACCGCCTGTCCGCCGGAAGTGCGTTCGTACCCGACACGCTGGCAAAGCACGGCGGCGGTGAGTGCGAAACGCAGTACGGCGGCGTACCTTTCGAGCTTGCGCTTGCGCTGCATACCGATGCCGGGCGCAGAAGCAATGGCGCGGTGTACGGCTCGCTTGCCATCAGTACCACGCAGGACGGATACGGCCGCACAGCCTATCCGTCCGGGCTTTCGCGCCTTGCCTCATGGGATTTTGCCGCAGAGCTGCTTGACGGACTTGCCGCCGACTTGCGGCGGACTTGCCGTACGGACTGGACGCGCCGCGAACTGTGGGACCGCAACTATGCCGAGACGCGCATGCCCGCCGTCCCGTCCGCAATACTTGAGATGCTCTCCCACCAGAGTCCGACCGACATGCGCTATGCGCACGACCCGCACTTCAAGTTTGCCTTGGCGCGTTCCGTATACAAGTCCATCCTGCGCTTTGTCTGCCGCCAGCACGGAATAAAGCGGTATACCGTGCAGCCGCTTCCCGTGCATGCCTTCTCGGCCCGCCTTTCGGCGGACGGCGCATCGGCGCAGCTCACTTGGCAGCCCACGCGCGACAGTCTGGAAAGCAGCGCGAAACCCACCGGGTATATCGTCTACACGAAAGTAGACGATGGCGGTTTTGACAACGGTCAGTCCACAGGGGCGGAAGCCGCTTTCACAATGGCCGTCCAGTCAGGCCGCAGGTACAGCTTCCGCGTGACGGCGGTAAATGCCGGCGGCGAGAGCTTTCCCTCGGAGACACTCTCCGTATACCGCGCCCCCGGCGCACGCCGGCGCGTACTGATGGTGAACGGCTTCTGCCGTCTCAGCGGTCCGGCGCGTGTGGAACGGGGAGACAGCCTCGGCTTCGACCTTGACGAAGACTTTGGCGTGCCCTACCTCTATACCACAGCCTACTGCGGACGGCAGATCGACTTCCGCACGGGCGGCAGCGGCAGCGAAATGGAGGGCAGGCAGTTTGCCGGCAATACGTTCGACTACCCCGAAAGCCACGGCGAGGCGATAGCCGCGGCGGGCGGATACTCGTACGAGTCCGTTTCGCGCGAAGCCTTCACCGCCGCCGGCTTTTCGCTCGCGGGGGTAGACGCCATAGACTATATCGCGGGACTCGAGCGCGACGTTCCGCACAATCTGCGCCCCGCGAAAGCTTTGCCCGCTGCCGTGCGCAGCCGCTTGAAGGCGTACCTTGACGGCGGCGGCTCGCTTCTGCTCAGCGGTAGCTACGTCGGCTCCGACTTGAAGACGGACGAAGAGCGCACTTTCGCCGAGCGCGTACTGAAATACCGGTATGCGGGGACGGCGCGTACCGATTCTACCGACTCCGTGTCCGGTCTTAACCTTTCCTTCCCCGTCTACCGCACGCCCAATTCCGCGCACTACGCCGCGCAAGCCCCGGACGTGCTGCTGCCGGCCGATGGAAGCGGCGCGTTCAGCGCGTTTGTGTACGGCGCAGGGCAGGGCGCTGGTACGGCGTACAAAGGCCCGCGCTACCGCACCGTGTGCATGGGCTTCCCCTTTGAGTGCATTTGCGATGCAGGCACCCGACGCACGGCAATGGCTGCCCTGCTGCGCTTCCTCTGCGAATAGGGCAGAGGGCGTAGTGCCGCCAAATGCCGGCCGCGCCAAGGGAAATCCGCTCCGCGTAAGCGCGCCGAGGCGAAACAACCGCGTAATTCATATCTCGTAACAGATTTTTTACGATATTTGCCATACCAACTGCCAAAACGGAATTTAATGGAATTCTCAGCCAAACAGATTGCGGCTTATCTTGGCGGCACTGTCGAGGGAGACGAAAACGCCTCCGTGAAGACTTTCGCCAAGATTGAGGAAGGCGCGAAAGGAGCTATTTCTTTCCTTGCCAATCCCCATTACACGCATTATATATATACAACGGAGTCTACCATAGTCTTGGTGAACAACGACTTCAAGCCCGAGCAGCCCGTTAGCGCGACGCTCATCCGTGTCCCCAATGCCTATGAGGCGATAGCCAAGCTGCTGGCTCTTTATCAGTCTGCCGTGCAGAAGCGCACGGGCATACACCCCACCGCTGTCATTGCGGAAAGCGCCACGGTAGGCGAAAACACCTACATAGGGCCGCACGTCTACATTGGCGAAAACGCAAAAGTGGGCGCGGGATGCCAAATCTACGCCGGCACAGTGATTGAGGAACGTGCGGTCGTTGGCGACGACTGCCTGTTCTATCCCAACGTGTCCGTATACCACGACTGCCGCGTCGGCAGCCGCGTCACGTTGCACTCCGGCGTAGTGGTCGGCGCAGACGGCTTCGGTTTTGCTCCCGCCGCCGACGGGTATGAGAAGATACCGCAAATAGGCATCGTGGTCATAGAGGACGATGTGGAAATAGGCGCAAACAGCTGCGTAGACCGCTCTACTATGGGCGCAACGCGCATACGCAAGGGCGTGAAGATAGACAACCTTGTGCAGATAGCACATAACTGCGAAGTGGGCGCCAATACCGTGATGTCTGCGCAGGTGGGCGTTGCCGGTTCCACGAAGATAGGGGAGTGGTGCATGTTTGGCGGACAAGTGGGCATTGCGGGGCATATCACGATTGGCGACCGCGTGCTTTCCGGAGCGCAGGCCGGCATCGCGAAGGGACTTCCCGAGGGCAATGTCGCCGTTCAAGGCTCGCCCGCCATACCTTTCCGTGACTTTGCACGCTCGAGCGCGGCATACAAGAAGCTGCCCGAGATGTACAAGGAGCTAAGCCAGCTGAAAAAGGAGCTGGATGCACTCAAAAAGGAGATGGGCAAGTAGTCAGTATATCCCCGTTCGCGTCCTGCGCTGCAGCTTGCCCAAGCAAGAAAAGTGCAGATTGTTTGAAAAAATATCGAAGCGGCGTGCAAGGAACGGCATGAAAGCACATTATAAGACAATTAAGCACGACCCTTACAACAAGCCATAACGGCGTCATTCCTATATATGTCGAAACAAAAGACACTCGGCGGCAGCTTTTCCCTTTTCGGGAAAGGTCTTCACACAGGCCTTAGCCTTACCGTCACTTTCAACCCCGCCCCCGAAAACCACGGCTACAAGATACAGCGCATAGACCTTGACGGAAGTCCCGTCATAGAGGCTATCGCGGAGAACGTCATTGACACCTCGCGCGGAACCGTGGTGGCGAAGGGCGATGCACGCTGCAGCACCATCGAGCATGCCATGGCCGCGCTCTACGCCTTGGGCATAGACAACTGCCTCCTGCAGGTCAACGGTCCGGAGCTGCCGATACTGGACGGAAGCTCGCAGATATACGTAGAAAACATACGCCGCGTAGGCATCGTGACGCAGAATGCGCCGAAAGACTTCTACGTCATAAAGAAGAAGATAGAGTTTCGCGACGAGGAAACCGGCTCGTCCATCATCATCCTCCCCGACGACCAGTTTTCGATAACGGCGATGATATCCTTTGACTCGCAGTTTATCAACAGCCAGTTCGCCACGCTTGACGACATGGAGCATTTCAGCGAGGAGATAGCCCCCGCCCGCACCTTTGTCTTCGTGCGCGAGATAGAGCCGCTGCTTAAAGCCGGACTCATAAAGGGCGGCGACCTCGACAATGCCATAGTGATATACGAGCGAGAGATATCGCAGGAGGCACTCGACCGCCTTGCCGACCATCTGCATGTCGAGCACCGCGACGCGACAAAGCTCGGTTACCTCAACGACCGCCCGCTTGTGTGGCGCAACGAACCCGCCCGCCACAAGCTTCTGGACATCATAGGCGACATGGCCCTTATCGGCCGCCCCATCAAGGGGCGCATCATCGCCACCCGCCCGGGCCATACCATCAACAACAAGTTCGCCCGCCAGATGCGTCGCGAGATACGCAAGCACGAGATACAGGCGCCGGACTACGACCCGAGCGACGAGCCGCTGATGGACGTCAACCGCATCCGCACCCTGCTTCCCCACCGCTATCCGATGCAGCTTGTGGACAAGGTGATAGAGACCGGAGCCAACTACATAGTAGCCGTGAAGAACGTCACCTCCAACGAGGCCTTCTTCCAGGGACATTTCCCAAAAGAACCCGTTATGCCGGGCGTGCTGCAAGTGGAGGCAATGGCCCAGGCCGGCGGTCTGCTTGTCCTCAATACGGTAGAAGAGCCCGAGCGCTGGAGCACCTATTTCCTTCGCCTTGACGAGATAAAATTCCGCAAGAAGGTGGTGCCGGGCGATACGCTCCTTTTCCGCGTCGAACTGGTCACGCCGATACGCCACGGCATCGCCACGATGCACGGCTTTGCTTTCGTAGGCGAAACCATCGTGATGGAAGGCTCGTTCACCGCGCAAATCACCAAGAACAACTAATTGCCTGCAAGCGCGGCCGGCAGTTTCCCGTCCGGGAAAGCCGCTCGCTTGACACGTTCCCATACAGAAGATATGACAGAAATAAGCCCTTTGGCATACGTCCACCCCGAAGCCGTCATTGGCGACAACTGTGAGATAGGTCCGTTCTGCTACGTCGACAAAAACGTAGTCATAGGCGACGGCAACCGCCTGATGAACAGCGTCACTGTACTTTACGGGTCGCGCATCGGCAAGGGCAATGTGATTTTCCCCGGCGCGGTGATCGGCGCAGTGCCACAGGATCTCAAGTTCAAAGGCGAGGAGACTACCGCCGAAGTGGGTGACAACAATACCATCCGCGAGAATGTCACGATAAATCGCGGCACGGCGGCCAAAGGAAAGACCGTAGTGGGCAGCGGCAACCTCCTTATGGAGGGAATGCACGTGGCGCACGATGTCATCATTGGCAACGGCTGCATCATCGGCAATTCCACGAAGATAGCCGGCGAGGTGATTGTCGACGACTTTGCCATAATAAGCGCGTCGGTGCTGATACACCAGTTCTGCCACATAGGCAGCTACGTGATGATAAGCGGCGGCACGCGCACCGGACAGGACGTCCCCCCCTTCACGATGGCAGCCCGCGAACCCGTCACCTACTGCGGCCTCAACCTCGTAGGACTGCGCCGCCGCGGCTTCACCAAGGAGCAGATAGACAATATACACAATGCCTACCGCCTCCTTTACCAGCGCAGCAAACTCCGTGCAGACTGCTTGCAGGAAATACGCGAGACGATACCGCAGACCGACGAGGTGAAATATATCCTCCACTTTGTGGAAAGCTCGAAGCGCGGCATCATCAAGGACGCTTAAAGCCTGCGGGCGAAGCAGCGGCCGTTACACCACATTCTTACTACACCAATGCTTTACAGAATAAAACTCATTTCCGACGAAGCCGACGGCTTCCTCCGCGAAATAAAGATAGACAGCGACGCTACCTTCCTTGACCTCAACAAGGCGATACTCGCGTCCTGCGGATACCCCGACGACCAGATGACCTCTTTCTACCTTTGCGACGAAGAGTGGGAGCGCGGGCAGCAAGTGACGCGCGAGGACATGGGTACGGGCGACGCGGACGAAGACATATACGTCATGGCTTCCACGCGCCTTTCCGAGCTCGTCGAGGGCGAGGACCAGCGTCTGGAGTTTGTCTTCGACCCGTTCTCCGACCGTTGTTTCTACCTTGACGTGGTAGAGGAAATTCCCGGCAAGACGCTTGCTGAGGCCGAGGTTGCACGCTCCAAGGGAGAAGCCCCTGTGCAAATTGCCGAGCTCGACCTCGACATCGCGCCGAAAAAGACTGCGAAAAAGGCCGCAAGCACGGACGACGACTACTCTGGCGAGAATTTCTTCGGCGACGCGTCTTTCGACAGTGACGACTTCGACGCGGAAGGCTTCGAGATAAGCGAGGGCCAGCCGTACTAAGGCTTTCTTGTAGAAAAACCTTGCGGCACGCATACACGCTTGGGCTATTTCTGCCTCCCGCGCTGTTCGGCGGACAGAGATAGCCCAAGTTTTTGTTTTCCGCAAAAGGCATAAAGGATATGAAGACACTGCTTGTACTGTTGGGTCCTACGGGCGTGGGAAAAACCGAGCTTGCGCTGCAGACTGCGGAAACCCTCGGCTGCCCCATCCTCAATGCCGACTCTCGTCAGATATACAAAGACATCCCTGTCGGTACGGCCGCGCCCACTGCCGAGCAGCAGCGAAGGGTGAAGCATTACTTCGTGGGTACGCATAGCCTGGCGGACTACTACAGCGCGGCGCAGTACGAGCAGGAGTGCGTCTCGCTGCTTGAAAAGCTCTTCGGGAAGCACGACACCTGCGTGCTTTCGGGCGGGTCGATGATGTACATCGATGCCGTGTGCAACGGCATTGACGACATTCCTACTATCGACGAAGAGACTCGCGCCACGCTGCGCGGGCGGTACGAGCGGGAGGGACTGGAAAGGCTCGCTGACGAGCTGCGTCTGCTTGACCCCGTCTACTACGGGCGTTGCGACCTGCGAAATCCCAAACGTGTGGTGCATGCCCTCGAGGTGTGCTACATGACGGGCAAGCCTTTTTCGTCTTTCCACACCGGCACGCGCGTGGAGCGTCCTTTCCGCATAGTGAAAGTGGGTCTTGAGCGCGAGCGTGCCGATCTCTTTTCCCGCATCAACGGGCGCGTCACCCAAATGATGGAGGACGGTTTTCTTGACGAGGCAAAACGCGTGCTGCCTTTCCGTGCCTGCAACTCGCTGAACACCGTGGGGTACAAAGAACTCTTCAAATACCTTGACGGCGAGTGGACGCTCGACTTTGCCCTCGAAAAAATAAGGCGCAACACGCGGGTATATGCGAAGAAGCAAATCACATGGTTCAAGAAAGACCCTTCCACGCTCTGGCTGCATCCCGACGACGCGGCGAAAGAGCGCATTTTGGGTTTGCTCTGACCGCATGGCGCTTGAGCGCTGCCTTTTTCCCGCCTTTCGCCCTTCTTCCGGTCTTTTCATTGGGCGGAAGGTTTAGTCGCACGCCGGCATGTACATTGGCTCTCTGATTCCCGTTAGCCTTTTCTCGGTGAAAAACGTCTTTTCCGCGTCTGCAAACGATCGTGTTTTTTGCGCTAATGCCGGGTGAGAAAAGTGCGAAAAAACTTGACAAAAGCGAGTGCCGGCCTTCGGAAAAACTTTTATGATTTTTTAAGTGCAGCCCCCCGCTCCGCCGGCGCGGGAAGAGTGTCATTTGGCGCAAAAAAGCACTTTGCCGGAACTAAGACCGGCCCCGTAGCGACGGGGCCGGGGGCTGTAGCTCCTATATGTACACCCCCGCGCTCCGGGATGTACACTTTTTGTTTTGTAAGTTGCTGATAATCAATAATGCAAAAAGAGAGGGAATGCACGGCTGCGTTCCCTCTCTTTTCTAATACAAAGATACGAAATTTTTCTCCGTTTTCCAAATCGGCCTCGCTGCGGGCACGGCGCGAAATCGGGCTTTTTGAGCGGATTTTTTGTGCGAAAAATATTGACAAAAGACGTGTGGGAATTCCTGATGCCGCTTCGGATTTAGAGTCGGTGCGCGAACGGTCTTTCGGCGCGGAGAGTACGCCTACGCATAAGTATGGGGACTGGAGCGAGGCTGCAGGGATGATAGGCAGCCAAGTTGTCCGTTTCCCCGTAAACGTTTGCATATTAACCCCGTGGTGGCTATATTTGCGGAGAAAAGCAAAATGCGTTTGGAGGGCATTCGCGCTGGCTTGCAGAGCGGTGCACAGTGCCGTGCAGTGCGGATTCCCCCGAAACAAAGAACGCGCAAAAACCAGGAAACGCTATGAAAAACAAAATTCTTTCCCTCTTCCTTCTGCTTCTCGCGCCGGCTTGCGCGATGGCCGACCTGCCTTTCCGCAACCACCGTTACGATGTCTTCAAAGTGCTTGCCGTGGAAAACGACAATATCGTCTTTCTCGGCAACAGCATCACCAACATGCACGAGTGGTGGGAGGCTTTCGGCAACCCCAAGATTCTCAACCGCGGCAACTCCGGCGCGGTGACGGACGAGATGGTGGCAAACCTCGAGAGCGTGCTTGCCGGCCGGCCCGCAAAGATTTTCTTCATGATGGGCACCAACGACATCGGCACGCAGGGGATGAACACCCCCGCCTACGTCGCTGCCAACGTGCGCCGCACGCTGCGCCGCTGCAAGGAGGAGAGTCCCGCCACGCAGGTGTACGTGCAGAGCATTTTGCCCAGCACGCTCGGTCTGCGCACGCTCGAGGGCGAGCTCGGGGCAAACGACAGCATACGCCGCCTCTGCACGGAGTACGGAGCGACGTACATAGACCTGTGGGACAAATTCACGGGCATACCTTCCGGCAAATACACCCTTGACGGCGTGCACCTCACGGCGGAGGGCTACCGCATCTGGTGCAACGCCATTGCGCCCTACGTCGGGAGCGACTGCGTCTATCCCGCCTCCGCCTCCGACAATGCCTGCGGGCTTGGCGGCGTGCACGGCGAACGCTGCACCTACTTCGGTTTCGCGCCCGTGGCGAAAGACGACATCCTCTTCATAGGCGACGGTACGGTGAACGGAGGAGAGTGGCACGAGCTGCTCCACTCGGCGCACGTCAAGACGCGCGCCTCGGGCTGGGGCGTTCCGGGCAGCGACATTTCCACGATGCAGGCAATGCTCCCCAACATCTTCAAGGGCAACGCCGCCAACGAGGCTCCGGCTCAGGTGTACATACAGCTTGGCTTCTCGGAGGCCTACGGCAAAACCGCAGCCGCTACTGTCGCGGCGAAGTACAAGACTTTCGTAGAGAAGGTGCGCGCTTACGCTCCCGCCGCTCCTATATATATATGCGCGGTGTACCCCTCGCCTGACGCCTCGGTCAATTCCGCCTATATCGAACCCCTCAACGAGCAGCTCAAGTCTCTGGCAGAGGGGATGGAAAACGTGACCTTCGTGGCAGACACCTATACTAAGATGGTGAAGAACGGCGTGGCAGACACAGATCTCTTCACCGGCGTGTACCTTTACGGCAAGGGCTATGCCCGCTGGTCGCAGATACTCGCTCCGCTCATGGGCGGCGACACCCGTGCCACGACAGACGAGGAAGCAGATGCACGCCTGACGGCGTTTGCTGCCCGTACCGCCCTCGCCACCGCCCTCACCACGGCGGAAAACGTGGAAGTGGGCGATGCAGTCGGGCAGATTGCCACCCAGCACGCCGGCGGGATAGCCACTGCCGTCAAGGAGGCGTACGCGCTCCTTGCTTCCGCTTCCGCCACGGCCGAGGACATGCAGGCAAAAGCTACGGAACTTTCCGAGGCGGTCAAGGCCGCTTTGCCTTACATCACGCTCCCTACGGCCTCTGAGGACGGAGCGGACGTGTGGTACCAGCTCTACACACCGCAGCGCGGCAGCCGCTACCTTACGTCCTCCGGCGCGGGTGCGGGGCTTACTGGCTCGGAGAGCGGAGCCGGGCAGACGGCAGCCATGTGGAAATTTGTAAAACGCACGGACGGCGACACATACGACATCATAAACGCTGCAGACGGCAGCTACGTGAGTCCTGCCGCGTCATACAACAAGCAGCTTTCCACGGCCGCGGCTCGTCCCGCCAGCGGATGGACGCTCAGCTACAGCGAGACGCCGGGACTTTTCATCATCAGCAGCGGAAAGGTGCAGATTAACCAGACAAACCTCAACAACGCCGTATACAACTGGAGCAAGAACGAGAGCGGGCTTGACCGCCAAGACAACGGCTGCCAGTACCGTATCGTAGAGACCACGCTCCCCGAGCCGGACCCCGACGCTTTCGTGAAAGGCGACCTTGAAGTGTCGCTCAGCACGGGCAGCTACGACAATCCGACGGGGGTCTTCAACAAGACGTGGCGCAGCACCAGCTCCAACCCGCAGCTCACCTTTACCTGCCCCGCAAACAATATGGGGAAGAGCGGCACGGACATCGTGCTGTACGCAGGCACGGCGGGAAGTGCCACCTATACGCTTGCTGTGCCGGCGGGCTATGTCATCACGGGCTACCGCTTCGATTACGCCAACATTGCGGGCAACACCTCGGCCATCACCTTTACGGGCGGCGGCGTGACGGGTACAAGCAGCACGGAGACGAAGCATTTCGCCGTAGAGGGGCTCTCGTCCCAAAGCGTCAGCTTCACGCAAAAGGGCGACAACAAGGGCGTGCTTGTCACCTCCTTTGTCGTTTCGGTGGAAAATCCGCAGCTCGTGGGTGTGCGCAGCGTTTTCGCCTCCGGCGCAGCCACGGGTCGCAGCAAAGGCGTGTATGACCTTTCCGGGAAAAGGCTTGCGAAGCTTCCCGCACGCGGCGTGTATATCGTCGACGGAAAGAAAACCGTGCGCTGAGAAGGCACGCGCGGGGATGCCCCGCCGCTCCGTGTGCCATTTCGTGCCGCCGCGTGGGGCGTTTAGCGGATAAAGTCCTAACTTTGCAAGGAAATCCACAACCACTTAAATATAAAGCAAGAGAAATGAGAGTTATCATCGAGCCCGACTATGAGCAACTGTCGCAGTGGGCTGCAGACTACGTGGTGAACAAGATAAACGCCGCCAACCCCACGGCCGAGAAGCCTTTCGTGCTGGGCTTGCCCACCGGCTCTTCGCCCATCGGCATGTACAAGGCGCTGGTAAAGGCCAACAAGGAGGGCCGCGTGAGCTTCAAGCACGTGCTTACCTTCAATATGGACGAGTATGTGGGTCTGCCCGAGAGCCATCCCGAGAGCTACCACTCCTTTATGGCTACCAACCTCTTCAACCACATCGACTGCCCGAAGGAGAACATACATATCCTCAACGGCAACGCCGAGGATCTCGCCGCCGAGTGCGCGCACTACGAAAAGATGATAGCCGAGGCGGGAGGCATTGACCTCTTCATCGGCGGCATCGGTCCCGACGGGCACATCGCCTTCAACGAGCCGGGCAGCTCTCTGACGAGCCGCACCCGCCAGAAGACGCTGACTACCGATACCCGCGTGGCCAACTCCCGTTTCTTCGGCGGCAAGCCCGAGGACGTGCCCGCTACCGCCCTTACCGTAGGCGTGGGAACGGTGATGTCTGCCAAGGAAGTGCTTATTCTCTGCAACGGCCACAACAAGGCTCGCGCGCTGCAGGCTGCCATCGAGGGCCCTGTGACGCAGATGTGGACCATCTCCGTACTGCAGATGCACGAGCACGGCATCATTGTCTGCGACGAGGCTGCCTGCGAGAGCATCACGCACGGCACGTACAAATATTTCAAGGACATAGAGAAAAACAATCTCTAAGTCCGCACGCACGGGGGCATTCCCCGCGTGCATACCGCAAAAGGGGACGGCGGCGCGATGCCCGTCGGCCCCTTTTCCGTGTGTGCGCCGGCGTGTACCCGGGCATAGTTTGTTTCCCTAAAAGAATATCCCTGTGAGAGAAAAAGAAAACCGCATTCGCCGTCCTCGCCGAAGAGGGTGGACGGCACTGCTTCCGCTGCTCCTGCTTGGGGCGGTGATGGCCCTGCTCGGCGTATGCATGGGCAGCTTCTCCCGCATCCCCATGACGCTCGTCTTTCTCTTCACGTCCGCCGCATCGCTGCTTACGCTGCGCGGCTATAGCGTGGAGGAAAGGGTAGAGGTCTTCTCGCGCGGAGCGGGCGGTAAAGAGCTGCTGCTCATGGTGTGGATATTCGTGCTGGCGGGAGCTTTTGCCGGCTCGGCCAAGGCGATGGGCGCGGTCGATGCCACTGTGGCGCTTACGCTGCGTTGTCTCCCCGAGCAGATGGTTTTGCCCGGACTTTTCCTCGCTTCTTGCCTTGTCTCCCTGTGCGTGGGTACATCCGTCGGCACGACCGTGGCGCTCGTACCCGTAGCCGCCGGACTGTCAGCCCATACCGGCGCGCCGCTTCCCCTTGTTGTGGCGGTGGTGGTAGGCGGCGCGTTCTTCGGCGACAACCTCTCGTTCATCTCCGACACCACCGTGGCCGCCACACGCACGCAGGGCTGCGCCATGCGCGACAAGTTCCGCACCAATTTCCGTATCGTGCTGCCCGCCGCGTTGCTTTGCCTCGCCCTTTACGCAGTCTTGGGGCTGAGCATAGGCGGCGGTCAGGGCGTTGCGTCTGGAGAAGTGCACGCGCTGCGCACCATACCCTATCTTGCCGTGCTTGTTGCCGCCCTTGTGGGCGTGAACGTGCTGCTGGCGCTTGCTCTCGGCATTGCCCTGACGGGCATTGTGGGCATTGCCGACGGCGGCTTTGTGCTCAGCGGATGGCTGGAAAGCCTTGCAGAGGGCATCGGCGGGATGGGAGAGCTGATTCTCATTTCCATGATGGCGGGCGGTCTGCTTGCGGTGGTGCGAAAAGGCGGCGGCGTGACTTGGCTCGTGCGCGTGCTGACGCGCCGCGTCCGCTCCCGCCGCGGCGCAGAGTGCTGCATCGCCGCACTCGTTTCTGCCACAAACCTCTGCACTGCCAACAACACCGTTGCCATTCTCTCGGTCGGGGCGATAGTGCGCGACATCTCCGCCCGCTACGCCGTAAGCCCGCGCCGCGCGGCGAGTCTGCTGGACATCTTCTCCTGCGTGGTGCAGGGTTTCATCCCCTACGGGGCGCAGCTTCTGATGGCGGGCGGCCTTGCGGCGGTCAGTCCCGTGCAGATTGTCCCCTACCTCTACTATCCCGCGTTGCTCGCCGTAGTGACGCTGGCGGATATCCTCTTTCTCAGGCATCGCGCTGCACGCAGGAGCGGCGCGGCGGCATAAACGCGCGAAACGCTTTGCCCGTCGGCAGCCTTGCGCTACCTTTGCAAAAACATATACCCTATTGGCGGCTTCCGCCCGCGCTTATGCAGAAAAACGAGACAGTACGGCAAATCAACGCGTACGCCATGCAGGACGGCGTGTCGCTCGGCTTATTCGGGATACTATCGCTGGCCGCCTTCCGGGGCTCGTTTGCGCAGCCGTTTCTCTCCACGCTTTTCTCCGTCATGGTCTTCGCCGCGCCTTTCCTGGCCGCAGCGCTGACGTTTCGCTTCCGCAATGTGGCGGCGGGAAAAGGGGGAAATTTCACTTTCGCGTCGGGCTTTCTGCACGCGCTCTTTACCGGACTTTACGCCACACTCTGGGTTTCGCTCTGCGTCTACGTCTACCTCCACTATTTTGACCATGGAGCGATATTTGCGGAGTATGCCCGCGCTTTGGAAACGCCCGAGTCGCAGGTCTATCTGCAGCAGACGGGCTTGAAGGACGAGCTTGACATGATTTCCGGCGGGCGCGGGGCGCAGGGGCTTGCCGACGCCATGCGTGCCATCGGCGCGGCGACCTACGCGGTCGTGCCTATTTATTTCGCCGTCATTTTCGGTCCGCTCATCTCCGCCCTCATCGGCGCGGCGGCGCGGCGCAGCGGAGAGAAAGGCGGCGCGGTCTGACGGCAGGAAAACAGACATACAGGAAAGCAGTACAAATCAGCAGCAATGGAATACAAGTACGACATATCCGTCGTGGTGCCTCTTTTCAACGAGGCGGAGAGTCTCCCCGAGCTTTACGCTTGGATAGAGCGGGTGATGGGGGAAAACGGCTTCACCTACGAAGTGATTTTCGTCAACGACGGCAGCACGGACACCTCGTGGGAAGTCATTGAAGGCTTCGCCGCCAAGGACGAGCGCGTACACGGCATCAAGTTTCGCCGCAATTACGGCAAGTCCCCCGCGCTCTTCTGCGGTTTCCGCGCCGCACGGGGGCGGGTGGTGATAACCATGGACGCCGACCTGCAGGACTCCCCGGACGAGATTCCCGCTCTGTACCGCATGATTACCGAAGAGGGGTACGACCTCGTCTCGGGCTACAAGCAGAAGCGCTACGACCCGCTTTCGAAGACACTTCCCACCAAGCTCTTCAACGCTACCGCCCGCCGCGTGAGCGGCATCCATAACCTGCACGACTTCAACTGCGGGCTCAAGGCATACCGCAGCGAGGTGGTGAAAAACATAGAGGTATACGGAGAGATGCACCGCTACATCCCGTACCTTGCGAAAAACGCCGGCTTCGCCCGCATCGGCGAGAAGGTGGTGCACCATCAGGCGCGCAAGTTCGGCAAAACGAAGTTCGGCGGGCTGAACCGTTTTGTCAACGGATACCTTGACCTCCTCTCGCTCTGGTTTCTGAACAGCTTCGGGCTGAAGCCGATGCACGTGTTCGGCTTCCTCGGCTCTGTGATGTTTTTCCTCGGCTTCGTGGCGTGCGTCGTTGTGGGAGCGGTGAAACTCTACAACCTCTATTCGGGCAACCCCGTGCACCTCGTGACGGAGTCCCCGTATTTCTACATCGCCCTTACGATGATGATACTCGGGACGCAGCTCTTCGTGGCCGGCTTCCTTGGCGAACTCATCAGCCGCAACGCCGCCGGACGCAACGACTACCAGATAGAAAAAGAGATATAGTACGCGCCGCCCACGATGTGGCGCAGCTTAGACACCCCGTATATGTAGGGGCTCTCCCCATATCCGAAGTCGGACAACCCTTGCTGCAAAGTTCCCGAAACCCGTAGCACGGGAAGCCGGGACATTATCAAGCTCCCTCCCAACTATTACAGACACGATGACCTTGCGCAAAGCGCTGGCGGCCGCAGGGGCGGCATTGCTGCTCAGCGCGTGTACCAACATAGACTGCCCCCTTGACAACGTGGTGCGTATGCAGTGCAATCTGTACGCCACGGGGACGGGGCAGGTCTACTCGCTGACCGACACGCTTTCCGTCGCGCCCGCCGGACGGGACACCGTGCTGCTCAACAGGGCGATAGGCGTAAGCAGCTTTCTCCTGCCTCTGAAAGAGGGCGGCACGCGCGACACGCTCCTGCTGCGGCTCTATGACGCGGCAGAGCACGAGGCGGCAGACACGCTCTTCCTTTCCCACCGGTCTTATGTGCACTTTGAGTCGGTAGACTGTCCTGCGTCCGTTTTCCACGAGCTTGAAAGCGTGGCTTTCTCTCCGCAGAGCGGGCGTGTTTTCCCCCTCACCATTGACAGCGTGTCCCTTGTGCGGAGCGCGGTAAACTACGAAGACATTGAAAACGTTCGCATCTTCCTTCATTCTTCTGCTGCTTCTGGCAATTAGCGTCCCTCTCGGAGCTTGCGCACAGCGGCCGGAGAAGTCCGACAGCGTGCGGACGGGGAAAACGGCAACCGAGCGCACGCCCGTGCGCGGCGTGCAGTACTCCTCCCGCGAGGAGGCCGCCGCCGCATTAAAGGCGCAAAACGCCATTCCGCTCTTTGCGGGCGTGAGCGTGTCGGTAGACCTTTGCGGCGCGGTAATGGCCGTGCTGACTCCCTACGGGCAATATGAGGCGGCGGCGCGGGTAAACCTGCGCGGGCGTTTCTTCCCCATAGCCGAAGTGGGGTGGGGCGTGAGCGACAATACCAACGAAACCACCGAAAACCGTTTCAAGATTTCCGCCCCCTACTGGCGTGTGGGCATGGACTACAACGTGGCTCGCGACCGCCGCAGCGGCAACCGCATATATGCCGGTCTGCGCTACGGATTTTCCTCATACAAGTACGATATGGGCGGCCCCGACATTGTAGACGGGTACTACGGCACCGCTACGCCTTTCTCCTTTACCGGACTGCGCGGCACGACGCACTGGGCGGAGGTGGTCTTCGGGCTCGAGGCCAAGGTGTGGGGCATGCTGCATCTGGGCTGGAGCGTGCGCTACCGCCAGCGGCTGCACGACAGCCCGTCCCCCTACGGCTGCGCGTGGTATGTGCCGGGCTTCGGGCGCAACGGCGGGCACTGCATCGGCGGTACGTTCAACCTTATATTTGACATCTGAAACTTTTCTCACTGATGAAAATACGCAAGAAAACTGCCCTCGCTGCGCTTTTCCTATTGGTCCTTGTAGCGGGCAGTGTGTGGATACTCGGTTTCCGCGGCACGGCACGCCTTCGCGTGGCCGAGGGACCGGTGTTCGGCACGCTCTACCACATAAAATACGAGTCGGCGGAGGCGCTTGACTCGCAGATAGTGGACGAACTGCGCCGCGTGGACGCGAGTCTGTCTGTATTCAATCCCGCAAGCACCATCTCGCGCGTCAATACGGGTGCGGCGTGCCGTGCTGACGAGATGCTGCGCGAGGTTTTCACCCGTGCCCGCGCGGTAAGCGAGGCTACGGGCGGCGCGTTTGACATAACCGTGATGCCGCTGGTCAACGCGTGGGGGTTCGGCTTCAAAAAAGGCACGTTCCCCACGGACAGCGAGGTGGACTCGCTCCGTGCCTTTGTGGGATACCGCCTTGTTTCCCTGAAAGGCGACAGTGTGGAAAAAAGCGACCCGCGTGTGATGCTTGACTGCGGGGCGATAGCCAAGGGCTACGCGGTAGACCGCGTGGCGAGCGTGCTGCGTGCGCATGGCGTGCGCAACTACATGGTAGAGATAGGCGGCGAAGTCGTGGCAAAGGGGCGCAACCCGGACGGACGCCCTTGGCAGATAGGCGTAAGCAAGCCCGTGGAGGGCGGCGGCGACGGCAGCGTGGAGAAGGTGGTGAGCCTTACCGACGGCGCGCTTGCCACAAGCGGCAACTACCGCAACTATTATGAACGAGACGGGCGCAAGTACGCCCACACCATTGACCCGCGCACGGGCCGTCCTGTGCAGCATTCCCTGCTTTCGGCGACGGTGATGGCGCGTGACTGCGCCACGGCCGATGCCTATGCCACGGCCTTTATGGTGATGGGGCTGGAGAGTGCGGAGGCTCTGGTCAAGCAGGACAAGTCGCTCAAAGCCGTCTTCATATACAGTGACGCGAAAGGCGCGATGCGCGTCAAGGAGGTGGAGTAGGGGCTTGCCCGTTTCTGCTTGCTTCCTCGCATCCGTCAAAACAGTCTTCTTTTTCATCCGGGAACAGTTTCCCGTCCCGCCGGCCGCTTATGGACTTCTCTTCGCGCCTTTTGCTCACACCGCTTTTCCAAGGTTTCAGCCGTCTTGACTTCCTTGACATCGTGGAAAAGACTGCGCTCGATATCCGCACCTACCCCGACCGCGCGGTGCTGTGGCGTCAAGGCGACGAGTGCCGTGCCGTCTGCATGCTGCTTGGCGGCGAGGTGGTGTGCGAGGCGGAGAGTCCCGAGCACAGCTATGTGCTTTCCGAGCGCGTGCGTGGGCCGTACACTTTCCCCTTTGAGACGCTTTACGGTCTGCACAACCGCCACGGGCGCACCGTGCGGGCGGCGGGCGAGGCACAGGCGGTGCTGCTTGACAAAGTGTGTGTGACGAGACTGCTCACGCATTACCCGGCGTTTCAAATGAATTTCCACAACATACTAAGCACGCAGGCGCAGCAGTACTCCTCTTTCCTTTGGCGGAGAAGGGGCGCGGAGCCTGAGGAACGCTTCCGCTCCTTTCTTCTGCGCCGCTGCCTGCGCCCTGTCGGCGACAAGAAGCTCCGCGTGCACATGGAGGTGCTTGCCGGCGAGCTTGGCACGACGCGTCTCCGCGTCTCTTCTATGCTTTCCGCCCTTGCCGACCGGGGCGTGCTGGAGTACGGGCGGGGCAAGATACATATCCCCGCGCTCGAGCTGCTTTGAGCGTAATGCTGTGCGCTTGGGAGTAAAAACAGTTTTGCCTGTGCAGGGCAAAATGTATCGTGAAAGCGGTTTACAAGCCGCTTTCAGACCGTTTTGGCGCTTTTGGCAGCGCGTCGAAGCCGTGCTTTTGTGATAAATCGCTACTTTTGGAGCTTGTATAAAACCGTACGAAACAGCACGCGTATGCCACGTCTTGTAAGAAACGCCCTTTTTGCGCTCCTTCTCCTGTCTGCTTCTGCCCCCTCTTTCGCGCAGAAAACGCGCAAGGGCGCAGCTGCTCCTGCCGCAACGGGGGAGCAGCTTTTGTCGCAGTACCGCTTTGAGGAGGCAGATGCCGCCCTGCAGCGCGAACTCGCCGCCGCGAAGAAAGCCGGCCGCGAGACATACGGCATAGAGGACAATCTGCGCCGCGCCCGCCTTGGTGCGGACATGCTGCGCGGCACGCAGCGCGTCACTTTCATAGACAGTGTGAAAACCACGCGCGGGGAAATGCTTTCCGCGCTGAGGCTTGGGAAAGGCTGCGGCACGATTTGCGCCGCCAGCGACATAACCGATGCAATTGCCGCCCCGCCGACTGGCGTGGGAAGTGTGGCGTACGTCAATGCGTTGGGCGACAAGGCCATTGTGCCGGTTGGCGAGGGGAAATTTGCGGAGCGCGGGCTTTCTGTGTCCTATCTTAGCGGCTCGCGGTGGTCTGCTCCCGTCGCGCTTCCCGGCCTCGACTCGCTTGAGTGCAATATGGATTTCCCCTTTGCTATGCCCGACGGCGTTACCCTCTATTTCGCTGCCGAGGGCGAGGAGAGCCTTGGCGGTTACGACCTTTTCGTGACGCGCTACGATACGGAGTCGAAATGTTATCTCCGTGCAGAGAATCTCGGCATGCCTTTCAATTCACCCGCCAACGATTACCTGCTCGCCATTGACGAGGACGCGCAGATTGGCTGGCTTGTGACGGACCGCAACCAGTCTGCCGACACGGTGTGCGTCTACGCCTTTGTGCCGGAAGACGTGTACGGCGTGTGGGAGCTTACCGGCTCCAACGCCGGCGAGGTGCGCCGCGCTGCCATGATAGCCAGTGTGGCCGACACGCAAAGCGACGCTGCGGCGGTGAAAGCGGCGCAGGGACGGCTTGCAGCCTTGCGTGAAGCACCGGCCGACGGTGGCGCCGCGGACGATAACGGTTTCTATGTGATAGACGATACGCGCGTGTACACCGCGTTGGCTCAGTTTCGCAGTGAGAAAGCCCGCTCCTACGCCAAACAGGCAGATGACACGCTTTTGCAGCTGCGGGCGATGGAAAGCCAGATAGACCTTCTCCAGCGTGCCGCTGTGAAAGGTGCACGCTCCTACGACACGGCCAATATGCTCAGCGCGGCATACGACAGTCTGCCCGTTTTGTATAAGAAATACAACGAGCTCTGCAAGAAGATGCGGCAGGAGGAAAAGGCGGTGCAGTGACTTTGCTGCGCCGTTTCCGCGCCCGTTGAGCAGAGGTCTATAGATTTATACCATGGATAAAGAGACCAACAAACCCATTGCCCCCTCCGAGCTGATAATAAATGAGGACGGAGGCATATTTCACCTTCATCTCCGTCCCGAGCAGCTTGCCGACAAGGTTGTGCTTGTAGGCGACCCGGGGCGTGTGCCGGTCGTGTCGGCGCATTTCGAAACGACCGAGTGCGACGTGAGCAACCGCGAGTTCCGTACCATCACCGGCATGTACAAGGGAAAACGCATCACCGTCGTCTCCACCGGCATCGGCTGTGACAACATAGACATTGTGGTGAACGAGCTTGACGCGCTTGCCAATGTAGACTTCGCTACGCGCACCGTCCGCCCCAATCTCCGCAGCTTGGAGATAGTGCGCATTGGCACGTGCGGCGGCCTGCAGCCTTTTACCCCCGAGGGTACGTTTGTGGCGAGCGCGGTGAGCATAGGCTTTGACGGACTGCTCAACTTCTACGCCGGGCGCGACGAGGTATGCGACCTGCCCCTCGAGGAAGCCTTTTGCCGCCACATGCAATGGCACGGCAACCAGTGCATCGCACATCCCTATGTAGTACACGCCGATGAGGCTCTGCTTGAGCGCGTGGCAGGGGAGGATATGGTACGCGGCATTACCATCGCTTGCGGCGGCTTCTACGGGCCGCAGGGGCGCAAGGTGCGCCTTCCGCTTGCCGACCCGCACGCCAACGAAAAGATAGAGGCTTTCGAATACAACGGCCAGCGCATCACCAATTTCGAAATGGAGAGCAGCGCCGTGGCGGGACTGTCCCGCCTGATGGGGCACAAGGCTCTGACGTGCTGTATGGTGATTGCCAACCGCGTGGCGGGACGCGCCAACACCGGCTACAAAAGCACCATAGACAATCTCATCGCTACCGTGCTTGACCGCCTTTGACTTTAGGCCTCCAGCCAGCATCCGTTTCTGAGCCGGTTTCCCCGTCGGGGAAACAGCTCTTTCCGATGTTTGCCGCCCGACAAATGCTCCGCTCCGGCGGATGTGCGTTTGTCGGGCGGCAAAACTTTTTTGACGGGTACATAAAGACGCGGGTAGGCGGGAGAGCAGACACGGCACTTCCGGGCGGCACGTATGTGGCACGCTTTACGCCGTGCGTACTCGCCGGTGTGGGGCGGACGTAGCTAAATCCCGCATCGTGCGGCGCAGCGGGGCGGGCAGTGCCTGTCTTTTAGTGATTTTTAAAATCCCCGTCCCGAGGAAAGGCGTAATTTTGCAACGCTTTCCCGGCGGGATCGTACCGCAAGCCGGGACAGGCGAGGCACGCCGGGACGCGGCGGGCTTGCGCTTCGAAGCAAAGGAAAACAATACATACGCATATATAATATGTCAGCATCAGTAGACATACGCCAGCTCAACGCCCGCATAGAGGCGGAGACCGGTTTTGTGACCGACCTCGTAGAGGGGATGCGCCGCACCATCGTAGGACAGCGC
Organism: Alloprevotella sp.; assembly: GCA_963651485.1. Taxonomy (GTDB): domain Bacteria; phylum Bacteroidota; class Bacteroidia; order Bacteroidales; family Bacteroidaceae; genus Alloprevotella. The sequence continues at coordinate 59,337 of CAVJPT010000004.1, forward strand.
CATCTTGTAGACTCCCTGCTCATCGGACTCCTGTCGGACGGGCACATACTCCTTGAGGGCGTTCCGGGACTCGCAAAGACTTTGGCTATTAAGACGCTCGCTTCGCTGATAGACGCCAAGTTCGGGCGTCTGCAGTTCACGCCCGACCTTCTTCCGGCGGACGTGATAGGTACGCTCATATACAGCCAGAGGGACGAAGAGTTTAAGGTGAAGAAAGGTCCCGTGTTTGCCAACTTCGTGCTGGCGGACGAGATAAACCGCGCCCCCGCAAAAGTGCAGAGTGCCTTGCTCGAGGCCATGCAGGAGCGTCAGGTGACCATCGGAGACGCGACCTTTGCACTCCCGTCCCCTTTCCTCGTGCTTGCCACGCAGAACCCCATCGAGCAGGAAGGCACGTACGAGCTTCCCGAGGCTCAGGTGGATCGCTTTATGCTGAAGGTGGTGATAGACTATCCGGAGTTGGAAGAGGAGAAAAAGATTATCCGCTCGCACCTTGACGGACACTCGGGCGAGGCTGTAAGTCCTGTGACGGACATCAAGCGCATCACCGCCGCGCGAGAGCTTGTGAAGGAAGTGTATTTGGACGAGCGCATCGAGCAGTATATTGCCGACATCGTCTTCGCCACGCGCTATCCCGAACGCTACAAACTGGGCGAGCTGAAAGAGTACATAGCTTTCGGCGGTTCGCCGCGTGCCAGCATCAACCTTGCCCTCGCTTCACGCGCCTGCGCCTTCATCAAGCGCCGCGGCTACGTGGTGCCCGAGGACGTACGCGAGGTGGCGGCTGACGTGCTGCGCCACCGCATCGGGCTTACCTACGAGGCCGAGGCATCCAACGTGACGCAGGACAAAGTGGTGGCTGCTGTCATAAACGGGGTGGAAGTGCCCTAAAACGCGCCGCCTTTCTTCTTATGGAAACCGCAGAACTGCTCCGGCGCGTGCGGCGCATAGAGATAAAGACCCGCGCGCTTACCGACAATATCTTCGCCGGCGAGTACCACTCTGCCTTCAAGGGGCACGGCATGTCCTTTTCGGAGGTGAGGGAGTACCAGCCCGGGGACGACGTGCGCGACATTGACTGGAACGTGACGGCGCGTATGAACCGCCCGTACATCAAAGTCTTCGAAGAAGAGCGCGAACTGACGCTTATGCTGCTCGTTGACCTCTCCGCAAGCCAGGGTTTCGGCACGCGGGGGCGTTCGCAGCGCGAGCTGGCGGCGGAGGTGGCGGCTACGCTGGCTTTCTCGGCGATGCAAAACAACGACAAAGTGGGCGTGGTGTTCTTCACCGACAGAGTGGAAAAGTTTATACCGCCGCAGAAAGGGCGGCGGCACATACTTTACATAATCAGAGAGCTGCTCGACTTTGAGCCGGAGGGTCAGCGCACGGACGTGGCCGCCGCAATGGAATACCTGATGCGCGTGATGACCAAGCGCTGCATCGCTTTCGTGCTGAGCGACTTCCTTGACACGGCGGATTTTTCCCGCCCGTTGTCCGTGGCGGCACGCAAGCACGACCTTGTCGCCCTCAGGCTGTATGACCGCTTTACGGAGGAAATGCCTGACGTGGGTCTCCTGCGGGTGCGCGACGCCGAGACGGGACACAGCCGCTACGTCGACACATCGAGCCGCGCCGTGCGGCAGTACCAACGAAGATGGGCGGAGAACCGCAGTCGCTTGCTTGCCCAGCTCTTCCGGCGCAACGGTGTGGACTATGCCGACATTCCTACCGACGGCGACTATGTGCGGCGGCTCATCAACCTTTTCGCCGGACGCTGAACCGCGTTATCCCTCTCCCTTGACGATGGAAAAGAACGAAAAAAGACGTTTTGCCCGATTCCTGCTCCGTCTCAGCGCGTGTGTCGCGCTGCTTTGCGGATTTTTCTCCGTGCCTGCCCTTGCGCAGGTGACGGTGGAGGCGCATATGGACACCGCCGCCATACTCATAGGCGAGCAGGTGCGCGTGCGTGTAAAGTGCGCGGCGGGCGCGGGGCAGGACGTGCGTTTCCCCGAATACCAGCCCCGGCAGGAGATAACGCCGGGTGTGGAAGTGGTCGCAGCCGGGGCGGTGGACACCGCACGGGACAACAGCGGACGGCGCGTCGCGCTTACGCGCTACTACACGGTCACGTCGTTTGACTCCGCGCTCTATGCCCTCCCTCCCTTTGAGGTGCAGGTGGACGGCAAAAGCTACAAGTCGCGCGGTACGCTCGGGCTGAAAGTGAACACCGTACCCGTGGACACTGTGCATGTGGACGATTTCCCCGGACCGCATGACGTGGTGGAGATTCCCTTTGCCTTTTCCTGGCGGCTTGTTCTCCTTTCCTTGCTTGCCCTTGTCTTGGGCACAGGCGCAGTAGCTTTGGCTTTGCGACTTGCTGACCCGCGCGGCTTCACCCGCCGGGTGGTGATACATCCCCCAGTACCCGCCCACGTCACCGCTATAGAAGGGATTGAGCGCATAAAGAAAGAGTACAATCCCGACAGCAAGGCACGCTATATGCTGCTTACCGACACTCTCCGCTCGTACATAGAGAGCCGCTTCGGATTCAGCGCAAGGGAGATGACCTCGCAGGAGATTGTGGCGAAGCTTTCCGCCGCCGACGACGGAGGGGAAGCTTTGGGTGAACTGCGCAGCGTGCTCGAAACGGCAGACCTCGTGAAGTTTGCGAAGCACGACGTGACGATGGACGAGCAGGACCGCAGCTTTGTCGAGGCAATGTCATTCGTGCAGACCACAAAGATTGTCCCCGCTGCCCCGCCGCAGCCGAGGGTGGAGTATGTGTCGCTATCCGGTGGCCGTCAACGGCGCGTGCGTCTGCTGATGGCAGCCTCTGCCTGGGCACTTGCCCTCTCCGCCTGCGCCCTCACGCTCTTTGTGGCGGCGGACGCGTACGGATGTTTCCTCTGACAAGGGCGGAGGAGCCTAAATCCCGCGGCGCGGGACAATGCGCCGTCAAGTCCTGTGCCCAGATTGCCGGACTTCACGCGCTGGCCGCTTTTTCCCCGTGCGGCCGCCAAACTACAAACGACGAAACGCAATGACATTCGCTAATCCGTCATACTTTTTCCTTCTTCTCCTGCTTGTGCCGTACATACTGTGGCATTTGCTTTGGCGCGGGCGACAGGAAGTGCCCCTTGTGGTGGCGACGGCTGAGGATTTCCGCGACGCGCCCGTGTCGCTCCGGCAGCGCCTCGTGCACCTGCCCTTTTTCCTGCGCCTTCTATCCTTCGTGCTGCTTGTCGTGATACTCGCCCGCCCGCAGACAAGCCATTCCCTGCGCGAGAGCGAGACGGAGGGCGTGGACATCATACTGGCGATGGACATCTCCACCAGTATGCTGACCGACGACATACGCCCCGACCGCATACGCGCGGCTAAGGACGTGGCGACAAACTTTGTCAACAACCGCCCCAACGACAACATAGGACTTACGCTTTTCGGCGGGGAGGCTTTTACGCAATGCCCGCTGACTACGGACCACGCCCTGCTGCTCGGCATGTTCGGCAACATTTCCTGCGAGTGGCAGGCAAACGGAACGATACAGCCGGGCACGGCTATAGGCATGGGCATTGCCAACGCGGTTTCCCACCTCAAGGACAGCAAGGCCAAGAGCAAGGTGGTCATCCTGCTTACGGACGGCGAAAACAACGCGGGCGAAATTTCGCCCCTTATGGCAGCCGACCTTGCCAAACGCTACAAGGTGCGCGTGTATACCATCCTTCTCGGCAAGGACGGCAAGGTAAACGTACCCGTGGCGCAGCTGCCAGACGGAGAAATATACCAGGCGCAGATGCAGGTGACGGCAGACCCCACCACCTTGCAGCGCATTGCACGGGAAACGGGAGGCGTCTTCTACCGGGCGCAGTCGCGCGGCAGCTTGCAAAAGGTGTATGACGACATAGACCGGCTCGAGAAAACCAAGCTGCGGCAAAGTACGCACAGCCGCCGCTACGAGGCTTACGAGCCTTTCGCCTGGGCACTCGCGGGCACGCTACTGCTTGAGCTGCTGCTTTCGCTCACTTGGCTGCGCCGTAACCCGTAGCGGGCGGCGGCTAAGGCGGAAACAAATTCCATATCACAAGGTAAAAGCAAAATGCTACAATTCGCGCATCCACAATATCTATATCTTCTCCTTGCGGTCCCCGTGCTGCTCCTTATATATATATGGAGTTGCCGGCGCGGGCGTAGGGCTATGAAGCGGCTTGGCGATGCCGCTCTGCTGGGACGGCTTATGCCGGGAAAGGCGGCGTGGCGCAAGCACTTGAAGTTTGCACTCTCTCTGGCCGCCGTCGCGCTTTGCGCAGTGCTTCTGGCACGGCCGCAGCGCGGGCTCAAGACGCAGACCGATACGCTCAACGGCATTGAGGCCGTAGTCATGGTGGACGTGTCCAATTCTATGCTCGCCACGGACGTGCAACCCAGCCGTCTCGACCGTGCCAAACTGCTTGTCTCCAACCTTGTCGACCGTATGCAGAACGACAAAATTGCGCTCGGCGTGTTTGCTGGAGAGGCGTATCCGCAGCTCCCTATCACGTCCGACTATGCCTCGGCGAAAGTTTTCCTTGACGCGCTCTCAACAAAGATGGTCACGCTGCAGGGTACGGACATTGGCGCGGCGATAGAACTTGGCTGCAAGTGCTTTACTGAGAGCAAGGACGTGGGGCGTGCCATCATTCTCATCACCGACGGCGAGGATCACCAGCAGGGCGCGGAAGAAGCAGCGGCAGCTGCGGCAAAGCAGGGCGTGAACGTCTTTGTACTGGGCGTGGGCACTGCGGCAGGGGGAAACATCCCCACCGAGCAGGGACTGCTGCGGGACGAAAGCGGACAGGTAGTGCGTACGTCGCTCAACGAGGCTATGTGCCGCGACGTGGCAAAGGCCGGAAAGGGGCTTTATCTGCATCTCGACCAGACCAACAGCGCGCAGGAGGCTTTGCAGGCGCAGCTCTCGCGGCTCAAGCAGGGAAGCACAACCTCTACTTATACCGCCCGCGACGAGCAGTTTCAGGCCATTGCGTTGCTCATGTTGCTCTTGCTCGCCGCCGAAGTATGCGTGCGGGAGAGCCGCAACAAGTTTTTCAACCGATTCAAAATCTTCAAGCAATGAGATTTACCGCAAGCGTTTGGCTTCCCGCGCTTCTTCTTGCCATTCTCTCTTCTGTGCCGCAGAGTGTCGCGGCGCAGACGCGCGAGTGGCGGCAGATGCATCAGGGCAACAAGGCTTTCCGCGCGGAAAAGTACGACAAGGCCGCAACGCACTATATGGAGACGCTGCGGCATAAACCTACGGGGGCGCGTGCCTTGTTCAACCTCGCCGACACCTATCTCGCCAAGGGCGACGTGCGGGCTGCGGACAGCCTATTCGCCGCTGCGGCGCAGTACGAAACCAATGCGACGGTGCGCTCAATGGCCTACCACAACCGGGGTTACATTTGCCAGAAAGCGGCGGGGCGCGACAGCCAGCACCGTCAGGAGATGCTGCGTCAGGCCATAGAGATGTACAAGCAGGCACTGAGGCTAAATCCGCACGCGGACGACTCGCGCTACAACCTTGCCCTTTGCCAGAAGCAACTCAAAGACGAGAAAAACAAGAACAACCAGGACAAGCAGAACCAGCAGCAACAACAGAAGCAGAACAAGCAACAGCCCGACAAGCAGCCGCAGGGCGGAAAGGACGGGCAGGACAACAAGCAGCAGAAAAAAGACGAGCAGATGCCGCAGCAGCAGGCCGAGCAGTATCTAAATATGTCTCAGCAGGCAGAGAAACGTGCCTTGCAGCGCATGCGCCAGGGGCAGCCGCGCCGCCGGTCGCTTGAAAAGAACTGGTGATGTGTCGCTGCCGTGCTGGTGTGTAGCCTATTATGTACAAAATGAGCAGAACATTCATACGACATAGCTTTCCGTGTACTTCGCGCCTATTGGCTTTGGCACTTGTCTGCCTTTTCGCCTCGTTGCACGTCGCTGCGCAGGGGCTAAAGGCGCAGGTGGAGGAGGTGGGCGGCTACTACCGTCTGTCCTTTGAGGTGGCAAGCCGCGACGTGAGCGGTTTCACACCGCCCTCGCTTGCCGACTTTGAGGTGCTGAGCGGTCCCTCTACCTCTACGTCCAGCAGCTATGAGATAATAAACGGGCACGCCTCGCACAGTGAGTCTACCACGTTTACGTACATCCTTTCTGCCAAGCGCAGCGGACGGCTTACTGTCGGATCGGCTTCGGTGAGAGTAGGCGGACGTGTACTCCGGTCGCGTCCAGTCGTGCTCAACGCCCATGCGAGCGGCGGCAGTGCTTCCGCTTCGGGCGGAACGCGTCCCAGCCAAAGGCAGAGTGCCGCTGCAGCTTCCGGCGTGCAGCAGCGCGGCAGTGCGGTGACACAGCGCGACCTCTTCGTCGACGTGACGCCGAGCCGTACCCGTGTGCGCGAGCAAGAGGCAGTCCTGCTTACCTACCGCGTACACGCTCGTGCAGGAGTGGGTTTGTACAATACGCAGTTGCTGAGCAAACCCGACTTCCAAGGGGTGCTTTCGCAGGAGATACCGCTGCCGGGAAACCAAGTACAGATGTCGCTCGAGCATCGCGGCGGTGACACCTATCGTGCCGGGGTGATATTGCAGTACCTTGTTTTTCCGCAGAAAAGCGGGCAGGTGACGATTCCGAGCGTCACTTTCAACTGCACCGTAGTGCAGCAGGACAACACGCTTGACCTTGCCGATGCCTTTTTCAACGGGGGCGGCATGACGGGAGTTACGGTCAGCCGCAGCGTGCCCGCCACTGCCATCCACGTAGACGCGCTTCCGCAGCCCAAACCGGCGAATTTCTCCGGGGCAGTGGGAAAATTCAGCATACAAGGGCGTTTGCAGAATGCCGACCTCCGCACCAACGACGTGGCGACCTACCGCGTGACGCTTTCCGGACTGGGTAACCTCAAGCTTGTCACGCCGCCGAAGATAGCATTCCCAAAGGATTTTGACACCTACGACCCAAAGACCGACGACAAAACGCGTGTCACGGCGGGCGGAGTGAGCGGTGAACTCGTCTTCGACTATACTTTCGTGCCGCGCAACGTAGGAAAGTACACCATACCCGCCGTGGACTTTGTCTACTTTGACACGTCGGCGGGAGAGTACCGTACGCTTACCGTGCCGGCACGCGAAATTTCCGTGGCACGGGGTACAAAGTCTAATGAGGACGTAGACCGCCAGCTTGCTATGCTGCGCAGTGACATACGTGCAACGCATACGGTGCCGGAAGGCAAGTCATTTGGCGTGGAGTGGGGCAGTGCTGCGTACTGCTTGCTTACTGCCTTTTTCGTGGCAGTCTTGCTTGTGCTTGCCGTAGCTCTGAGAAAGTACCGCGAGGGCTTGGGCGACACGCGCGAAAAACGCTGCGGAAAGGCAGCATCGGCGGCTTTGTCGGCAGCAGGTTTGGCACGGAAGAATTTGCTCGCCGGCGGCGACACGCGGAGCTATTATGCAGCATTGTACAAAGCCGTGTGTACGCTTGCTTGTGACAGCTTCGGACTGGGGCGAAATGACCTCAGTGCTGATAAATTGCCGTCACTGCTCTCCGCAAAAGATGTTGACGAATCGCTCTCGGCTGCCTATGTCTCTACCCTAGCAGAGCTGGAGCGGGCGCAGTACGCTCCCGGCGGCGAGGCTGAGCGCGACGAAGTGTACGGACAGGTGCGCCGTCTCGCGGAAAGCACGTCCGACTGGCAGAAGACGCACGGACGGCGGAAAGGACTGTTAGGCATGTTGCGCGGGAAGTAGTTTCTCTCCCGAAGAATATTTGGACGACTTATGACAAACGTTTTGCGTAAGAAATATCTGCGCGGGCTTGCGGACATCTTTTGTCTGCTTCTCGCCTTTGCGGCGAGTGCTCCGCTTTCCGCTGCAGCGGTAAAGGACAGTGTCCCGCCCGCTGAGGCGGCGTATGCTTCCGGAGACTACGTCGCGGCATTGAAGCTGTATTCCGATAAACTCCCGAAGAACGCAGCCGAGGTGCAGAGTGCCGATGCGCGGCTTTCGGACGTATACTATGATATGGGTAACTGCGCTTTCCGTATGAAAGACTATCCTCGCGCCGTCTTGTATTACACACGCGCCTTGCGGCATAACCCCTCCAACGGAGACGCGAGTTTCAATCTTGAACTCACGCGCAGCAAGCTCTCCATTCAGACGCTGGACGGAGGCGGCATGTTTTTCGTGTCGTGGCTTCGTGCCGTACGCGAGTCGTTGACGGCGGCACAGTGGGGCTATGCGGTATGGGGCTGCTTGTTGCTTGTGGCCGCAGGTATGTTTCTCTTCTATCTCACGCGTCGCCTTTGGTTGCGCAAGTGCGGAATTGCAGTCGGCGTTGCAGGGATTATTTGCGCTTTGCTCTGTTTCGGTTTCGCCGCCGAGAGACAGCATACTTTCGCCTCTGAGGCGCGTGCCGTCGTGCTGCGTCCCGTGCCGTGTTTTGCCACGCCAACAGCTACGGCAGCCAAGGTGCGCGATCTTCGCGAGGGTACTGTGGTGACAATGACGGGGGCTGAGAACGGCGCGTGGTTGCAGGTGGCTTTGCCCGACGGCGGGGAAGCATGGCTGCGAAAGGATGCCGCTTCGTTTGCCCTTGTGAGCGATTTGCGATAAATTATCCCTCTGCCTATGACGCCTTTTTTTGAAGCCCTGCTAAATGCAGACCGCACTCTTACCCTTGCGCTCAACGGGAGCGAGTCGCTCTATCTTGACGCATTTGCTGTGACCGCAACCCGTACGGTGGTGTGGCTGCCTTTGGCACTTGTTTTCCTTTATGTCGTCATCCGCAACAACAATCTTCCTGCCATATTCCTTACGGTCTTTGGCGTGGGGCTTTGCGTGCTTCTTTCCGACCAGATAGCCTCTTCGCTGTTCAAGCCCCTCGTAGCACGCTACCGGCCGGCACAGGACCCGCATTTGATGTATCTTGTTCGGGTGGTCAACGATTACCGGGGCGGACAGTATGGCTTCTTCTCCAGTCATGCGGCCAACACAGTCAGTGTAGCGGTCTTTGTTTCGCTTGTCACACGCTACCGTCCGCTTTCCGCTGCGCTCGGGGCTTGGGCTTTGCTGAACTGCTGGACGCGCGTGTATCTCGGTGTGCACTATGTGGGCGACGTGCTTGCGGGATGCCTATGCGGACTTGCCGTGGGCGTGCTTGTATGGCTGGTGTGGCGCAAACTCTCCCTGCGTTTCGCAGGTGCGGAAAGGAGTTTGTGCCGTGTGGCTAGCGGACAGACAACCCTTGCAACGGGAGGATATAGCGTACGCAGCCTGGAAGTCCTCTTGTCTGTGTTTTTCGCTACGTTTGTCTATATCGCTTTCCGTGCACTTTTCGTGACGGTGTAAGTCCGCCTCCCTTTTCGCGACGTATAAGCTGCTTCCAGTCTGACCGCTATTCGTTCATAAATTCTCAGGTAGGCATTCCGCCTCCCTCAAATTATTTGTGGTCGCAAGTGCAATTGTATTGGGCGGGTCGCACAGAATATACGAAGACACAAAAAGCCGCGGCGCTTTGCGGGATGTCCCGCTGCGCCGCGGCTTTGGCTTATTGTATTACGCGCGTCCGTATGTCTGTGGATGCGCGCCCTTTGGGGCTTATTTTACCACTACTTTCAGTCCGTTCACGGTGTACACACCGGAGGGAAGGGAAATGGCGTGTGAGCCAGAGAGCGTGTCGTTGAAGAGCGTGCGGCCTGCCGTGTCTGTGACATTCACAAGCGCGGGCTGTGATGCAGCGAGGACAAGCTTGCCGGTCTCTCCGCAGAATGTGAGCGAGCTGCCGTCTGCCAGTGCGTTGATGCCCGTTCCGGTGGAGAATACGCACTCTATAGCGATATCGCCGTCAACTTTCTCTGCTGCGAGCGTGTAAACGCCGTCGGTAAGGTCGTCTGCAGTGATTTCCTCGGTGTCATACTGCACAGTGCCGTATTTGTTGAGGCGTGTGCCGCTGAGGTTGTAGCCGTGCTTTATCGTGGCAGATACAAAGTGGTAGCCGCTGGCGGGGGTAAAGTTTATTGCGAGGTCTTCGCCGAAGGGAGCTTTCGTGCCGTCAAGAGCCGTGCCTGTGGCATCAGTCACCGTGCCGTTTTGGGCAGTCGTGCTGACGCTGACTTCGGAAGCGTGTACATTGACGCGCGTGTCGAAGATGATGCCGCCGTTCTCAGCTGTACTCTGCACCTTGCTGCCGCCCGCGTCGAGGTCATCCCAGTCTATCTTGTAGCGTACACGGTAGAAGCCGGTTGTCACGTCGGCGGGGATGGCGGCGTCGGGAGGCGTGAGGGCGCTTCCTTCGTCAGCCGATTCGCCTTTGCTGTTCTTCCCGCTGTAATGGGAATAGGAGAAGATGTCAGAGCCGTCTGCGGGCGTGCCGTCGTCGTTGATGGTGAAGGCAAACTCGCCGTCGTCGCCAAAGTCAATATACACGTAGGAGTGCATCCAGCTGGCGTTGAAGTCAGAACTGAACGAAACCGTCTCGCCGGCCATTGCCTTGAAAGCCTTGTCGGTCTGGTCGATGAAGAGCAGACTGTTGGTGCTTTGCTGCGTGTCGAAAGCCTGAGCGCCGTCTGTCGGCGTAGTGAACGTCACGGTGTTGGTATAACGCTGATTGTCGCCGCTTGTGCGTGTCTGCTTGGTGTCCTTGTCGTAGTTCAAGGTATAGTAGCCGTCATAGTCGGGCTCGGGTTCGGGGGCGGAGTCGGAGGCAAACTGTCCGTCGATGCTTATGTCGCCGTCTACCATCGAAGCGGGGATGGTGTAAAGACCCTCGTCTGAGAACTTCGTAGCCTTGATGGTGTCATTGGTGTACTGACGGTTGCCGTACTTGTCTATCTCGTCGCCCGTGAGGTTGTATCCGTGCGAGATGACGATGTAGTCTATCTTGAAGCCCGGAGCCGGGGTAGCCTTGATGGTGACAGCCTCGCCCCATGCCGTCTTGGCATCCACGAGTTCGGTCGTTCCGTCCTCCTTGGTGATGTAGCCGTTGCGGCTTCCTGCGGAGATGGACACCTCGTCAGCGTGTACGTTGAGGCGCGTGTCGACGATTGAGCCGCCGTTACCGGCGATGTTCTGCACGAGGCTGCCGCCAGCGTCTATGTCGTCCCAGTCTACCTTGTAGCGCATGCGGTAGAAGCCGGGCTTAAGGTCGCTGGGCAGGGTGAAGGTAGGCATGGAGAGCGTGTTGGTGTTGCTCAGCGTGCTGCCTGCGCTGTTCTTTCCGCCGCAGTTGGAGTAAGAAGCCACGTCAGAGCCGGTGGCTGGCGTACCGTCGTCGTTGAGGTCGCAGTTGAACGAGCCGTCCTGACCGTAGTCAATGTAAGTGTAGGCATTCATCCACGTACCCGTCCAGCTTACGCTCGGGGAGAGAATCTCTCCGGCTTTCGCCGCAAGGGTCTTCTCCGTAAAGTCCATATAGAGGAGCTGCGAGTTCTTCTGCGAGACGGTGATGGTCTGCGTCTTCGCGCTCGGGGACGTGAGGCGGATGGAGTTGAGGTAGCGGTCGGAGCGCGTCTGCTTCGTGTCCTTGTCGTAGTTGACTGCGTAGAAGCTAGTCACCAGTGAGGGCGTAGACTTGGTGTTTACCTCTATGTCGTCGATGTAGGCGACAAAATCCTCGGTGAGCTTGTCCGGCGATGAGCAATCGGGTACCACGACAAGGCTGTATATTTCCACGCCGGTGTTGCCTTTGACGGGGAAAACTGCCTCGCCCCAGGCATCGGCTCCCACTTCTGTGGTAGATTTAACCCAGAACTGCTCTACATCTTGCGATTGTCCGGCGCGGTCCTTGCGCTTGCCCAGACCTACGAGCATCATTTTCCCTGTCACGGGCTTGTGTACTAGCACGTGCACGTACTTGTAGGTGGGGGTTATCTCAAAGGGTTCGTTGAGGTCAACGCGCAGGCCGAACATATTGCTGCCGAAGCGCGAGCGCTGTATGCCGACAATTTTGGAGGAAGGGTTGGGAACGATGCCCTCGTCGTTCTCTTGGTTGAGGAAATTGTCTATAACAGCGGCGTTGCCTTTAAGCTTGCCGGTGCGGAAAGGGGACTCCTCCCAGCAGGCATCGTATACGCCGATAGCCTTGTAGGAAGTTGCGTCCTCGAAGTCCACCTTTGTCTGCGCCGTGGCAAGGAGCGGGAGTGCGAAAGCCGCGAGCGCCATATATTGTCTTTTCATCTTGTTGAATGGTCTTTAAGGGTGGGGTTGTGCTTAGTAGATAGCCACGCTCTGTATTGCGGGGCAAGCCTTGCAGTCGGTGAAGTTGACTCGCAGGTACTTGACCGAGGTTGCGGTGGCGGGGTAGCTGCTGGAGGTGCTGCCGTTGAGCGGAATGATGCGCTTGTAGCCAACGGTGGAGGTCGTCACGTTGCCGCCTCGCTTCGTCCAGGTAACGCCGTCCGTACTGGTCTCGATGGTGAAGGCACGCACGCGCTGTCCCAGCTTGATGTGTTCCATGATGGACACGTAGCGCGGTGCTGCGTCGGATGCCCATTGAAAGGTGAGCGTACCGGTGGTAGTAGCATCGTCAGTTGCCCAGTAGGTGTCCTTGCTTCCGTCCGTCACGTTGGATGCGTCAAAGGTACGGCCAGTACCGGCGGTACGGGTAGAAGTGGCGGTGACGGTGGCGTTCTTGGCAAGGTCTGTGCCGAGGCGTGCTGTCAGCATTTCGCCCATCTCTTTAAGACGGTTGACAGTGGCTGCGGGAAGTTCGCCGCTTTGGTCGGGCGGGCAGTTGAGGATAAGCGTGGCGTTGCGGCCCACGGTCTCAAGGTACATCTGGAAGAGACGCTCTGTGGAGAGTACGGTCTCGCCGCTGTGCCAGAACCATCCGCCGCTGCTTATCTTGGCATCCGACTCGCCCGGCTGCCAATACCATGCGTTCTCCGTACCGTACATACCGTTCTTCTCTGCGGCGTATCCGTAGTCTTCAGGACTCCAGTTGGTCTCTCCGGCCCAGCCTTCCTCGTTGCCAATCCAGCGGGCTTCGCCGCCGACTCCCCAGAGTACGCAGTCGGGGCATACTTTATGTACGGTGTCGCGCAGGTTGGGCACGTCGTAGTAGGTGGAGCGGTCTACCTGCACCGTACCGCCCTTGCCGCCATAGTAGCCAGAGCCGCCGTTGGCACCGTCAAACCACATCTCAAACTGGTCTGTGCCGTAGTTGGCAAGCTCTGCGCACTGGCGGAGGAATACGTCCTTGACGTACGAGTCCGTGCCGTAGAGCGCGTTGTTGCGGTCCCACGGGGAGACGTAGAAGCCGTATTTAAGCCCGAGCTTCTTGGCAGCCGCTGCGAAGTCGCGGGGAATGTTGGTTTGCTGCGCGTTGGAGTTGGAGGACTTGGTGCAGTTGTGGTCCGTCGTGGCTGTGGGCCAGAGGCAGAATCCATCGTGGTGTTTCACCACGGCGATGCCGCCCTTCATACCCGCTGCCTTTACGGCGGTAAGCCATTGCTCGGGGTTGGGCACCTTGGTGGGTGCAAACGTGTTGACGTCTTCGCTTCCCTCGCCCCATTCCTTTCCGGTGTAGGTGTTCATTCCGTAGTGGAAGAAAGCGTAGAATTCCGTCTCCTGCCATTTCAGCTGGCGGGGTGTGGGGACGGGGTGGACGGGGGCTGGCTCGTTTTCGGGGTTGGCCAGAGTCTCCGTCACCTTCGTGAGTTGCGCCTGCGCGGTGAAAGGCACGGCCGCGGCCATGCAGAGCGCAGAGGCAAAGAGTGTAAATCTTTTCATAGAAAGAAGGTTGGTGATTTGTGTTTGTGAGTTCCTTGGTTTTAGAAGTGCTGTGCGTACCGTGTTTTCCCGAAATTGCGGGATGCGGCGCGTAGCTTTTGGCAGATTTCCGAGCGTGTCGGTCGTGTTTCCCGAGGATGCCATCGCTGTGCTCCGTGTTCCGTCGGCGGGTGTAAGTGAGCCGTCGAGAGGCGTAATGTGCGCCGTTGTCGGGTGCGCTTGGTATATGCTGCTTACAAAATTTCCTTTTTTTCGTAAAGTGGCAAAACTTTCCCGCGCATTTTTGCTGCGGGTGTGGCGTATTGGGGGCGGGGAAGCTTGTAGATGCGCGGCGACCGGCGAAATAATGTGCGATGAGTGAGGGGGAATGTGTGGTGTCCGGCTGAATTATCTGCCGTTTGGGCGTACATATTTGCTGCGAGGGCAAAAAAGAAGCGTGTCCCGGGCGGAGTAAAATCCGTTCGGGACACGCTTGCGTGTAACTTAGACTATTTGTATTGCGGCTTAGCCGCCTTTGCGTGCGGGTGCTTTACGCTGTCATTGGGGCTGCGTGGCTTCTTCCACCGCGAACTTTTCGGGATATTTGCCCTTGAAGCCGGCGTAGTAAGCCATTATTTCGCGCATATCCGCCTCAACATCGCCGGACGGGGTGAGCGTACGCGTACACACTATCTCCCGTTTGGCGTAGTCGATGCCGAAAAGCAGAATCGGCAGCCCTGCCTTGAGTGCGATGTAGTAGAAACCGCGCTTCCACTTTGTCACTTTCGAGCGCGTGCCTTCCGGTGTGACGGCGAGACAGAAGCGGTCGCTGTGAAGGGCGTGTTCTGCCAACTGGTCGGTGAGGCTCGTATGCTTTCCGCGGCTTACGGGGATGCCGCCCATACGGCGCAGGAACGTGCCGAGCGGCGGGAAAAACCATTCCCGCTTCATGAGGAAATTCGCCTTGCGCCCGAGCGATCCGTAGTACAGCTCGCCGATGATGAAGTCCCAGTTGCTGGTGTGCGGGGCTACGCAGATGACGCACTTCTCGGGGATGGGCTGCGTGAGCCGCACGGTCCACCCCATGCGGCGATGGAGCAGGCGGCGGCATATCCTTTGCCAGAGCATCGGGTCAGGCTTTCAGGATGCGGTCGCCCAGGCTGTTCACCTTTTCGGTAAACTCGTCTTTCAGCTTGTGGTAGTAGGCCTTCTCGGAGCCTTTCTCCGTGTGGCTGATGCGTGCGACGTACTCTGCGTGCAGGGCAATCACCTCGCCCATTATCACGCTGAGGGCTTCCGTGTCCGCGCCTTGGCACATGCTCAGTGCCACGCAGTCGGTGAGCAGGTCGCCGGTTATCATCTTGATGCTCTTCTTGAGTTGTTTTCTGCTTGCCATAGTGTGTCGTTTTTCTGGATTTCGGGTTGGCTTGGTAGCTATCCCGTTATTTGTCTTCGGTGATTATGTCCATGCCGCGCAGTATCGCTTGCTCGTTGACGGGCAGGAGGTGGTGGTGGCGTTCGGGGAGTGTCTTGCGGAGTGCTTTCATCACGCTCTCGGTCTGCACTATGGGGTGCAGGCGCAGGTATCCGCCGAGGATGAACATATTGAAGCACTTCATCAGCTTCATGTCAGCCGCCGTTTCCATAGCGGGCGTGTGCCAGGAGCGTATGTCCGTGCGCGTCGGCTTGTCGATGATGCCGAAAGAGTCGTATATAAGGTCGCCGCCGGCCTTTACCTTGGGCTGGAACTTGTCCAGTGAAGGCTGGTTGAGCAGTATGGCGGTGTCGTAGGAGCTGAGGATGGGGGAGGAGATTGCCGTGTCGCTGACGATGACCGTCACGTTGGCCGTTCCTCCGCGTTGCTCGGGACCGTAGGCAGGCATCCACGTCACTTCTTT
Source organism: Alloprevotella sp. (assembly GCA_963651485.1). Taxonomy (GTDB): domain Bacteria; phylum Bacteroidota; class Bacteroidia; order Bacteroidales; family Bacteroidaceae; genus Alloprevotella. The sequence continues at coordinate 74,962 of CAVJPT010000004.1, forward strand.
CCCTTCCATAAGAGCGGCGTAGGCCAGAATCTTGCCCATTGAGAGCACGCCCTGTCCGCCGAAGCCCGATATGATGATTTCCTGTTTCATTGTCGTTGGGTGTTATTCGTCTTTCAGGTCGCCCACGTGGTAGAAGTCAAACATGTGTTCCTCCATCCACTCGTTGGCCTTTACGGGGGTGAGCTTCCAGCCCGAGGAGCAGGTGGAGACAAACTCAACGAGGTTGGAGCCTTTCCCTGCCATAGAGTTTTCGAAGGCGTGGCGCAACGCTTTTTTAGCCTTGCGTATGGCGGCCACGCTGTGCACGCTTTGGCGCGTGACGTATGCCGTGCCTTCGAGCTTGGCGGCGAGGTCGGTGATGTTGAGCGGGTAGCCGTGTATCTTGGGGTCGCGTCCGTAGGGGCAGGTGGCGGTCTTCATGCCCACGAGGGTGGTGGGCGCCATCTGTCCGCCGGTCATGCCGTAGATGGCGTTGTTGATGAATATCATCGTGATGTTCTCCCCGCGGTTGAGGGCGTGTATGGACTCGGCCGTGCCTATGCAGGCCAGGTCGCCGTCTCCCTGGTAGGTGAAGACGAGGCGGTCCGGCCAGAGCCTTTTGCACGCCGAGGCGAGGGCGGGCGCGCGTCCGTGTGCGGCTTCCTGCCAGTCTATGTCAATGTAGCGGTACGCGAAGACGGCGCAGCCTACGGGGCTGATGCCTATCGTGCGCTCTTCCATGCCCATTTCCGCTATCACCTCTGCCACGAGCTTGTGCACCACGCCGTGCGAGCAGCCGGGGCAGTAGTGCATGTTGGTGTCGTTGAGCAGCTCGGGCTTGGCGTAAACCAGGTTTTCGGGCTGAATGATGTCTTCTCTCTTCATATCTTGTACGAGAATATGCTTGTGTCTCTTCGGCGCGGGGCTTTGGTGATGCCGTTCGCGCCGTCTTATTTCTTCATAGCTGGCAGCCTGATGGCTACCTCCGCCATTTTCACCAGCACTGCCGCCAGTGCCGTAGAGTACCACGGCGTGAGGCTGCCTCCGCGCAGGGCGGCCGTAGTCACGCCTACCATTGCCACCAATGCCATAAGTATGAATACGGCGTTGAGGGCATTGCGCAGACGCAGATTGCCAGAGCGGCGCTGTGCAAGCCTTTCCTCGCGCTTTTCTCTCAGCATTTTGAGGGCTACGGGTTCGCCTTCCGTGCCGTGCGGAGCGTTGGGCTTGGCGTTTGCGGTTGTCTCTTGGGGCGTAGTCATAGGTGTGTTCTTTGCTTTTTTGCGCGTGGCCTATTTCAGCTTGCCGAGGGCATCTATTATTTCGTCCGGCGAGGGCACTATGCCGCCGAGGCGTCCGTAGTGGGCGACGGGCACTTTGCCTTCGACGGCGCAGCGCACGTCGTATACCATCTGCCCGGCGTTTATTTCCACGACAAGTATGCCTTTCACCTTCCCTGCGAGGGCGGCAATCTCCTTTTCGGGGAAAGGCCAAAGCGTGACGGGGCGGAAGAGACCCGCTTTCAGCCCTTTCTCGCGTGCCGTGTCGACGGCTTTCTGCGAGATGCGGGCTGCCGAGCCGAAAGCTACAATGGCGTAGTCGGCATCGTCGAGCAGGTAGGTGTCATAGCGTACTTCCTTGTCCTTTATCTCCTGGTACTTGCGCTGCAGGTGGAGGTTTTTCTCCTCCATCTTAGCCGGGTCAAGCTCCAGCGAAGTGATGACGTTGGATCCGCGCTTGCGCAGCCCGTGTCCGTTTGCCGCCCAGGGGCATTCGCGCACAATCTCCTCTTCCGTCCGGCGCGGCTTTGCGGGGGGCAAAACCACCTTTTCCATCATCTGCCCGATTACGCCGTCGGAGAGAATCATGGCGGGGTTGCGGTAGCGGAAGGCGAGGGTGAAGGCGAGGTCAACGAAGTCCGCCATCTCCTGCACCGATGCCGGAGCAAGCACGATGACGTTGTAGTCGCCGTTGCCGCCGCCGCGCGTGGCCTGGTTGTAGTCGCTCTGCGAGGGCTGTATGGTGCCCAGGCCCGGACCGCCGCGCTGCACGTTCACAATCAGGCCGGGTATCTCCGCGCCAGCCATGTAGCTGATGCCCTCTTGCATGAGGGCTACGCCGGGCGAGGAGGAGGAGGTCATGGCACGCTTTCCCGTGCCGCCCGCTCCGTATACCATATTGATGCTTGCCACCTCGCTCTCGGCCTGCAGCACCACCATGCCGGTGGTCTCCCAGGGCTTTTGCTCGGCCAGCGTCTCCAGCACCTCGCTCTGCGGCGTGATGGGGTAGCCGAAATAGCCGTCGCAGCCGCAGCGTATCGCGGCGAGGGCAATAGCCTCGTTGCCTTTCAGCAGGAGTATCTCGTTTTCTTCTTTCATTGCGGTGTGTGTCTTCTTGTGTCCGCCGTCCTCACGCCGCTCCGTGGCGGGGAGGGAGAGGGCTTATTCTTCTTTCTTGCGGTATACCGAAATGCAGCCGTCGGGGCATACTATGGCGCAGGAGGCGCAGCCTATGCAGGTGTCTGCCGTCTCTACGCAAAAGGGATAGCCCCGGTGGTTCACTTCGCCTGTGGTGAGCGCGAGCGTCTTTGTGGGGCAGGCCACGATGCAAAGGCTGCATCCCTTGCAGCGCTCGGTGTCTATCACCACAGCTCCTTTCATCTTTCCCATGGCGTGTATGTTGTGGTTGTATGCTATGTTGTTATGTTCTTCTTCTCTGCCGCAGGGCTTTTCCCGCGCTTTTCCCGCGGGCAGCGGCTTGTGTCGGGCGGCAGTGTCAGTCCTTATATATAATACTGCGTGTCGCGCGTGCGGCGGCTCACTGGTTGTAGAGGTCCTTGTTGTGGAAGGCGAGTATGTCTTCCAGCATCAGCCGGCATTCCCTCGCGGGGCTTTCCGCGTCAAGCCGCTCGGCGCTGAGGAAAGCGTTGATGGCCTGCCTCCAGTCGGAACGGCGCATGTGCGCCTTGCCTCTCAGGTAGTGCAGCTCGGGGCTTTCCGTCCCTTCTTTCTCTGCTTCTTCGGCAATTCTCAGGGCGAGTTCGGCGTTTCCCTCGGCGAGGGCTTCGCTCATCTTTTCCGTCGCTTGTGTCTTGTCCATCGTTGGGTGGTCGCGGGGCTTGCGTCGTGCCGCCTTGTCCCCCGTGCTTATGGCAAAGTTACGCCTAAATGTTTATTACGCGTCCCCGCTTCCTCTTTTTTGCCCTTTTTTTGTCCGGACTGTCCTTTTGCCTCTGCGGACGGCGCATTTCTCTCTGCGTCTGCTGAGGGCGCGGCGTGGGGGCTGCAATGGGGATGTGCGGTCGGGGATGCTTTTGTGTTTCCCCGCTTTATTCTTTTTATTGCTTTTCCCGCGTGGGAAACTCTGTGCCGTAGCTATGCTTTTGCCCTTTCAGGGCGCAATAGCACGCGGGGACTTTACCCAGGGCGTTGCCCTGGGCTATGTGCAGGCTGGGCTTTCAGCCCGTTTTTTTTGCCGATGGGTACTCCCGGTTTGGGTTGCCGCAATGCGTAGGGCGGGTGTATGCACAAATACCCCCGTGCCGCACAAATGGGGCGTTTTGCGGCATAGGGCATTGTTGAGCTTCCTGCCCACGTGTAGAATTGTGCATCGGTATTCCATTGGTTCGCGGCAGTGTAAAACGGGGTGGAGTATGCCCGCGTGTAGAATTGCGGGGCGGGATGCCGCTGGTTGGCGGCGGTCGCAAAGCGGAATGGGCGTATGCCCGCGCGGACAATCGCGGGGCAATGCCATCGGTTGGCTATGAACGGGCTGAAAGCCCAAAAGCCCCTAGCCCAGGGCAAGCGAAGCGACACCCTGGGTGACGCGTTTGTTTCCGTTGCCTACGCCCTGAAAGGCAAAAGCATAAAGATACCGCTCCGTTCCCCGTGGGTGCGTTTGTGTTTATGCTTTTGCTCTTTCAGGGCGCAATAGCACGCGAGATCGTTACCCAGAGCGTTGCCCTGGGCTATGTGCAGGCTGGGCTTTCAGCCCGTTTTTTGCCGAATGGCACTCCCGGTTTGGGTTGCCACAATGCGTATGCGGGTGTATGCACAAATACCCCCGTGCCGCAGCAATGGGGCGTTTTGCGGCATAGGGCATTTGGGAGGAATGGCTGCCCGGGTGAACAATCGCGGGGTAATGCCGTCGGTTGGCTATGAACGGGCTGAAAGCCCAAAAGCCCCTAGCCCAGGGCAAGCGAAGCGGCACCCTGGGTGACGCGTTTGTTTCCGTTGCCTACGCCCTGAAAGGGCAAAAGCATAAAGATACCGCTCCGTTCCCCGTGGTTGCGTTTGTGTCTATGCTTTTGCCCTTTCAGGGCGCAATAGCACGCGAGTCCGTTACCCAGGGCGTTGCCCTGGGCTATGTGCAGACTGGGCTTTCAGCCCGTTCATCGCCGATGGGTATTCCCGGCTTGGATTGCCACAATGTGTATGGCGGGTGTATGCACAAATACCCCCGTGCAGCACCAATGGGGCGTTTTGCGGCATAGGGGCATTTGGGAGGAGAGGCTGCCCGGGTGGACAATCGTGGGGAAGTATTCCATTGTTTGGCGACAGTGTAAAACGGGGTGGAGTATGCCCGCGTGTAGAATTGTGCATCGGTATTCCATTGTTTGGCGGCGGTGTAAAACGGGGCGGAGTATGCCCGCGTGTAGAATTGCGGGGCGGGATGCCGTTGGTTGGCGGCGGTCGCAAAGCGGAATGGGCGTATGCCCGCGCGGACAATCGCGGGGCAATGCCATCGGTTGGCTATGAACGGGCTGAAAGCCCAAAAGCCCCTAGCCCAGGGCAAGCGAAGCGGCACCCTGGGTGACGCGTTTGTTTCCGTTGCCTACGCCCTGAAAGGGCAAAAGCATAAAGATACCGCTCCGTTCCCCGTGG
>CAVJPT010000004.1:79937-170901 GCA_963651485.1 Alloprevotella sp.
AATGGCACTCCCGGTTTGGGTTGCCACAATGCGTATGCGGGTGTATGCACAAATACCCCTGTGCCGAACGGCAGTCCCCGTTTTGGACGTCACAGTGCAAGGTATGGTGGCATATCCCATAGCGCGAAGAGGCCGGAAACCCGCGTCGCGGATTCCCGGCCTCTTGCCTTGTTGTGTGTTGTGCGTGCCTGGCGGCAGCGGCGGCGTTACTCGCCTGCGTTGCCCCAGATGCCGCTGTCGAAGGAGCCGTTCTCTTTGGAGAGGACGCCGCCCTCGCTCTCGATGATTTCTTCGCCGCCCTCGGTGGTCTCGCCGCCGACGACAAGGCTGGCGGCCATCATGCCTTCCGTGCGCAGACGCACGGAGAGGCTGGCGGGTTCTGTATATGTCTTCTTCATTTTCTCTGTTGGTGTGTAATGTGTGAGTGAATGGCGCGTCAGCGTCTTACTTTACGAAGACCTTCTCGCCCTTGTCCGTCACGAAGATGCCGTTGGAGGGGAAGAGCACGCGGCGGCCGGAGAGGTCAAAGTACTTCACGGCGCGGTCGCTCTCGCTCTGTGCGGAGGCGATGCCGGTGGTGTCGCCGCCGAGGCTGAAGCTCAGCTCGTCTGCGCTTGCGCCAGCAGCGGTGTCGTTGATGCTGGTGCCGGGCAGGTATGCCTTGTTGCAGGGCACGGTAGTGAAGTTGCCCTTCATGAAGGCTGCCTCGTCTTTCGAGTTCTTGCCGAGGAAGTAGTTGGCCTTAGCCTCGAAGCCCGTGCGCTTTGCGGTTGCGCCCGCCAGAAGGTTGGTGGTGGAGAGCACCGTGCTGTTCTCGGAAAGGATGGTAAGCTTGATGTCCTTGCCGCCCTCGTATGCGAGGAGTACGCCCGTGTTGGCGGGGATGACGTTGCTGCTCAGCTCTTCGAGGTGCATTGTGCCGTTGCCTGCCTTTGTGGCTACGTATACCTTCACATCGTCGTCGGAGGAAACCTGTACGGCGAAGGGGAATGCCACGGAAGCGTAGCCTACGGAGGAAATGGTTACGGGCACTTCCGTCACCTTCTCAAACTTCCAGTAGTTGCCCTTGCCGTTGTTGTGACCGTCGTAGGACTGTATATTCTGGCTCTGGTCGTTGGCGTAGGCGTTTATCTGGTGACCGTTCACTACGAGCTGGAACATCGTCTTGCCGTCGTTGCCGGAGAAAGTGGAGAACGGCCATGCCATAAGCGAGTACGAGCCGGCGTTTTCGGCCGAAATGGGCATGTCGAGCTGGCCCGTCGTGTAGTCTGCGAAGTAGCCGCCGAGGTTGGCGTTCTTTATCTTCACGGTTTTGTCCGTAGTGTTGGTCTCGAGCTGCCAGAGCTGCGAAACGAAGTCGCCGGTAGAAGCAGAGCCGTCAGACGCGCGCTTGATGGTGCGGTCCATATTGTTGTCCGCGTTGTAAGCGCCGGCGAGCGAGCCTTCCTTGTCGACGAAGATGTTGGCTGCGGTGACGTAGGTGTACGTGGAGGTGCTCATGTTGGCGATGCGGTACCATGCGCCGGTCTCGGGTACGGGCGTGTGGAAGAGGTCGAAGGCCTCGTTGAGCGCGGTGAGGGTGGTGGCATTCTCTACGGCTGCCTTTGCCTCGGCTATCTTAGCCTCAGTAGCGACGGTGAGGTACGAGCCGCTCTCGTCAGCGGTCAGTCCTTCCAGATATGCCTTGTAGGTGGTCTTGCCCACGGTCAGCACGTCGCTGTTGGTGTCTGCTTCGGCTACTGTCCAGCTCGAGCCGCCGTCGTTCTGTGCATTGTCGTTTGTCCATGCGCCGAGGATGGTGTTGCGTTGAAGGCTCTGGTTCCATCCCGAGTGGTTACCGAGGTAGCTTACAGCACCCTTTACCTTTATGGAGAAGCCGGCGGAGGAGTTGGTGTTGACGATGAACGACTGACCCTCGTCGGAGAGCGTCGCGCTGCCGCCTGCGGAGCAGGTGAGGTACAGGCCGTTCAGCTTGTTCAGTATCTTCACGCCGTAGTTGCCGTCGTCGATGAAAGCCCAGAGCGCGCCCTGGAAGCCGGCTGCGGTGGAGATGCCGCTTGCAAGGTTGGTGTTGGAGGAAATGTTGTTGTTGGAGGCTGCTTCGTGGCACATGTAGCGCGTGTCTTCTTTGCGGAACTTCACCGTGTACCATACCGGAGCGTCCTTCGTGCTGAGCTTGAACGGCACCTTGCTCTCGTCTATCGTTGCGCCCGAGCTTGCCGTGAAATGGAAGGTGGCGTGGGTCGCAGAGACGGTGGTGACGTCGTCCGTGCAGGTGGCTTTTCCGGTGCTGGTGTAGTAGAAACTCAGTTCAGACGAGCCTGCTGCGTCTGGAGCCTTTGTGGTGATGTCCGTGCCGTTTGCTGCGACGAAGTAGGACTCGGTGGTGGTTTCGCCCGAGGCTACCTCCATCTTCACGGCGTACGCCGGCGTGAGGTCGTCAAGCGTGTAGTCGGTCACCTTGTGGAGCTCCCACTGCATGACGCTGGCGCCGGAGGTGGTGTAGCTGCCGCCTTCCCAGTAAGACATGGCGTATTGCGTATCGCTATAGCCGTTGCAGTGCATCTTGAGCTTCTCCGAGAAGGGATTGTAGTTTTCCTCGTGCACCATAAAGCCATTGCCGTCGGAGAAATGTCCGCTTGTCGTAGCGTCAGCCACAAGCACGGCGGCGTTGTCAAGTGAAGGCTCGATGCTGAGGTTGCCTCCGTGTCCGTTCTGCGCGGGGATGTAAACCTTTCCGCCGCAGTTGTAGAACACCATGCCGTTCTCCGTCTTCGTCACATACCAGATGTAATCTGCCGTGGTCGGCTTGGTGGACGTGATGGTGTGGCGGAAGCGGCTGCCGTATCCGGAGCCGGACGTGTCATAGCACGCGTAGCCTTCGCGGTCTTTGGTGTACGTTTTCAGTACGTAGTAGCCGTCCGTGACGTCGCTGATTGGCGTGGCTTCGTCGGCTACAGTCTGTGCCGTCGCCGCCGTGCTGGTAAGCAGCAGTGTGGCGGCAGCAGCGAGCTTTGTAAATAGTCTCATGACTGTACGCTTTTGATTGTTGATATAGATTTGTTGTGAATTGTTTCTCTCTCTCTCTCTTGCCGCCTCGTGGCGGCTTGCTTTGTGCGGTAAATCTGTTCGTCCGGCGGCTTGTTCGCCTTTTCCCGGAGAAGCGCGGGGCATTCAGAGTGTGTCGGGCGCGTCAGATTGCCCTTTTCCGCGGGTTTGTTTAGTCTGTCTTAGCCTCCCGAAGGGGCGGGATGACAATATGCCGACTGCAAAAGTATCGAATAATGTGAAAAAACTATTACGCGGGGGGGGTAAAATATGTTAACGTAGAACGGGAGCGGCTTTCTGTCGGTGCAGAATGCTATTCCGTCGTATTTCCGCGTGGCGGTTGTCGCCCGCCTTCCGTTTTTAGGGCTTGGGGCGGCGGAGCAGTATCGGCACGGCGCATTTCCGTGTCCGGTGCGGCGGCAAAATATCTTTCAGGCTTGGGAAAACTTTTCCGTTTGCGCGGTGCAGTTTTCAAAAAAATATTGTTACGTTTGCAACGTAATCTTAATAACCCAATCTTTTAGCCTTACGGTCTAATACAACAATTTGAGAAACGCAATACGGCGGGGCGTTGTGAAACGACCCGCCTTTTTTTGTGCCCGCACGTCCCGGGATGGGGACTTGCACCTGCCGAGGGTGTGCCTGCGCATCGCGGAGGAAAGAGCGGGTTTCCCCTTAAAGAAGCGCCGTCAGCTCCTCGGGACGTGCTATGACCGGCGTGCCGTCGAGCGGCAAGGCGCGGAGGAAAGCCTCGTCGCGGAAGCCCCAAGAGACGAGGACGCAGCGCATTCCCGCCGCGCGGGCAGTCTGCAGGTCCACCTCCGAGTCGCCGACGTACACCGCCTCTTCCTTTTCGCCTCCAAGGCGGGCGAGGGCGGCAAGCACCCCGATCGGGTCGGGCTTGCGCCGCACTGCGCCGCCTTCGCCTACCGCTTCGTCTATTGTGTCGGCGAAGAAATGGCGGTGCAGCTCGGTCACGGCAGCGTGCAGCTTGTTGGACACGATGGCCGTGCGTATGCCCTCGGCGCGCAGCCCCGTGAGCAGCGGCACGATGCCCGGGTACGGGCGCGTGGTGTCCAGGCAGTGCGCCATGTAGTGCGAGCGGAAGTCGGCGAGGACGCTTTCAAAGTCCGCCCCGTCCCCTTCGCGCCCCTCTACGGCACGCTGCATGAGTACGCGGATGCCGTTGCCGAGGAAAGAGCGGATTTCCTGCGTCGAACGGGCAGGGTAGGAGTGGAGCAGGAGCGCGTGGTTGACGCTCGCGGCAAGGTCGCCGAGCGTGTCGAGGAGCGTCCCGTCGAGGTCGAAGATTACGAAACGTGTCATAGGCTTATGTACTGCATGCGCATATCATATATAAGCGCACGCGCGGGTGTGTATAGCACGCGCACGCATTATATATATAAGGTACGCGCGCGTAAGGGCAGGCGCGTGGTGCGTGCGGCGCGAAATTACGAAGAAAAGCTATAACTTTGCACGGCGCGGGAAAAGGCGTGGCAAACGCTTTGCGGAAGCCGGGACATCCCTTTCCGGAGACTCCGCTCCCCTTGCTGAAAGATACGCTCCCGCGCCGGCAAAACAAAAAGGACACATAATCAAACTATAGGCAATAATGGAAAACAACGAAGCCCTCATCGCCCAGTGCGAGCAAGTGGCACGTCTGTGGATGACCTCCGACAGCTATGACGCGGACACCAAGGAAGCCGTAAAGGCGATGGTGGAAAATCCCGACAAGACCGAGCTCATCGACTCTTTCTACAAGACACTCGAATTTGGCACCGGCGGTCTGCGCGGCATAATGGGCCCGGGCACCAACCGGATGAACATCTACACCGTAGGAGCCGCTACCCAGGGACTCTCCAACTATCTCAACCAGAATTTCAAAGATCTCCAGCAGATAAGCGTCGTGGTGGGACACGACTGCCGCAACAACAGCCGCCTCTTCGCCGAGACCGCTGCCGGCATCTTCTCTGCCAACGGCATCAAGGTATACCTCTTCGAGGACATGCGCCCGACGCCGGAGATGTCCTACGCCATCCGCCGTCTCGGCTGCCAGAGCGGCATCATCCTCACGGCAAGCCACAACCCCAAGGAATACAACGGCTACAAGGCATACTGGGACGACGGCGCGCAGGTGCTTGCCCCCCACGACAAGGGCATCATCGCCGAGGTCAACAAGGTAAAGGTAGAGGACATCAAGTTTGCCGCCAACCCCGCCCTCATAGAGACTTTGGGCAAGGAGATGGACAAGGAGTACCTTGAAAAAGTACACACGCTGAGCATCGACCCCGAGTGCATCAAGCGCCAGAAGGACCTCAAGATAGTCTACACCCCGCTTCACGGCACGGGCATGATGCTCATCCCCGACTCCCTCCGTCTCTGGGGCTTTGAAAACGTGCACTGCGTGCCCGAGCAGATGGTGAAGGACGGCAATTTCCCCACCGTGAAGAGCCCCAACCCCGAAAACGGCGAGGCGCTTACCATGGCCATCGACCTGGCCAAGAGCCTGGATGCCGACATCGTGATGGCCTCCGACCCCGATGCCGACCGCGTGGGCATGGCCTGCAAGGACGACAAGGGTGAATGGGTGCTGGTGGACGGCAACCAGACCTGCATGCTCTTCCTCTACTACATCATAATGAACCGCAAGGCGCAGGGCAAGATGGAGGGCAACGAGTTTATCGTCAAGACCATTGTCACCACGGAGCTGATACGGAGCATTGCCGAGAAAAACCATATCCGCATGTACGACTGCTACACGGGCTTCAAGTGGATTGCCCGCCAGATACGCCTTGACGAGGGCAAGCTGCAGTACATCGGCGGCGGCGAAGAAAGCTACGGCTTCCTCGCCGAGGACTTCTGCCGCGACAAGGACGCAGTCTCCGCATGCTCGCTTCTGGCAGAGATTTGCGCTTGGGCGAAGGACCAGGGCAAGACGCTCTACGACGTGCTGATGGACATCTACATGGAATACGGCCTCTCCGTCAACCAGACCATCAACGTCGTGAAGCCGGGCAAGACCGGCGCGGACGAGATAAAGGCTATGATGGAGCGCTTCCGCACGCACCGTCCCACGGAGATAGCCGGCTCCCCCGTGGTCTGCACGAAAGACTACGGCACGCTCCTGCAGTATGACGCCGAGGGCAACGACACCCCGCTCGACTTCCCCGAGAGCAGCAACGTGCTGCAGTGGTACACCGAGGACGGCACGAAGGTCAGCGTGCGCCCCTCCGGCACCGAGCCCAAGATAAAGTTCTACATCGAGGTAAAGGCACACATGGACTGCCCGAAGTGCTACAAGGCAGCCGTGGCCGGCACGCAGGAAAAGTTTGAGGCGGTGAGAAAGAGCCTCGGCCTCGACTAATACCCCATACGCCCCGCGCGGGCACGAAACAACCGAGCCGCCCGTCTCCTTATAATATGCGGAGGCGGGCGGCTTTTTTAAAGGACAAAACACCTTTCCGGCGCGTCAGCATCCGGGCGCGTGCCGTAACTAAACGGCGGAGACAACGGCCGGCGCGCGGCATAAAAAGCATACATCTTGATATACTTCTTCCTGTTCAGCGGCGAAAGCCTGTTGCTCACCGGCGAAGGGCATGTACCCTGCGCTGACGAGTGTCCCGTGCCGCTTCCCGAGGGCACGACGCTGCACCGCCTCCCCGCGCTCGACGGCCGGGAGTGCCGAGCCGCACGCATAGACGGCTCGGAGCCGGGCGGTGAGTGGCGTCTCACCCCGCTGCGCAGCACCTTCTACAGCCTTCCCGCCGCGCTCTACCGCATGGCGGGGAAAGCCCGCGAGATAGTCCACTGGGACTCCACGACCCGCTACTGCAGCGTGTGCGGCGCGCCCATGCAGCCCCATACCGACATATCCAAGCGCTGCCCCTCCTGCGGGCGGCACGTATGGCCGTCGCTCACCACAGCCATCATCGTGGCCGTGACACGCGGCGGCGGGGAAGAGATACTCCTTGTGCAGAGCAACAAGTTCAAGCGCGACTACATGGGCCTTGTCGCCGGTTTCGTAGAGACGGGCGAAACGCTGGAGGAGTGTCTCCGCCGCGAGGTGAAGGAAGAGACCGGACTCTCAGTCCGCGACATCCGTTATTTCGGCTCGCAGGCGTGGCCCTACCCGAGCGGGCTGATGGTGGGGTTTACCGCCGAGTACGACGGCGGCGAACTGACCCTGCAGCGCAGCGAACTGAACAAGGGCGGCTGGTACCGCCGCGACAGCCTGCCCGCCATACCCGGCGAGGTAAGCCTCGCCCGCAAGCTCATCGACCATTGGCTGCGCGGAGGGGAAAAGACGAAGCAATAACGACACAAAACACGACAGTATGAAAAACAGACTCCACCGGGCCGCCCTCGCGCTGCTCGCCGGGCTTTGCCTCTGCGGCATGCGCCCCGCCCAAGCCTGCACCAGCTTCCTTGTCGGCAAGGAAGCGTCTGCGGATGGCTCCGCTTTCATCACCTACAACCAGGACAGCTACGGCATGTTTGGCCGCCTTGTCTACTTGCCCGCCGCCCGCCACGAGAAAGGCGCGATGAGGAAAATATACGACGGCGACACCAACGCCTACCACGGCGAGATACCCGAGGCAGAGCAGACCTACGCCGTCATGGGGTATATCAATGAGCACCAGCTTGCCATCACCGAGACCACCTTCGGCGGCCGCGAGGAACTTTGGGAGGGCGAAGGCGCGATAGACTATGTCAGCCTGATGACCATCGCCCTGCAGCGCGCCCGCACCGCCCGCGAGGCCATAAAGGTGATGACCACGCTCGTGCAGCAGTACGGCTACGTCTCCGAGGGCGAAAGCTTCTCCATCGCCGACCCCGACGAGGTGTGGATACTCGAAATGATAGGCAAGGGGAAAGGCGAGAAAGGCGCGGTGTGGGTAGCCGTGCGCATCCCCGACGACTGCATCTCCTGCCATGCCAACCAGAGCCGCATCCGCACCTTCAACCAGAAAGACAAGCAGAACGTTATGTGCTCCAAGGACGTAGTGTCTTTCGCCCGCAAGAAAGGCTATTTCACGGGCAAGGACGCCGACTTCTCTTTCTGCGACGCGTACGCCCCGGCCGATTTCTCCGCCATCCGCTACTGCGAGACCCGCGTGTGGAGCTTCTTCAACCGCTGGGTGGACGGCATGGACAAGTACCTCGACTATGCCGACGGACGGCACATCGGCAAGGCAGAGCCTATGCCTCTGTGGTTCAAGCCCCGCACGAAGCTCACACTGCGCGGCGTGATGGACTCCATGCGCGACCACTACGAGGGCACGCCCTTCGACGTGACGAAGGACGCAGGCGCGGGCGTGTACTCCGCCCCCTACCGCCCCACGCCCCTTTCGTGGGAGTACAAGGGCAAGAAGTACTTCAACGAGCGCCCCATCTCCACGCAGCAGACTGCAGGCACGATGGTGATACAGCTCCGTTCCTCGCTCCCCGATGCGGTGGGCGGCGTGATATGGTTTGGCAACGACGACCCCAACATGGTGGCATACACGCCCGTCTACTGCGGCGCGACGAAAGCCCCCGCTTGCTATGACGTAAAGGAGGCTTCCGACGTCAATTTCTCCTGGGACTCCGCTTTCTGGGTGGAAAACTGGGTAGCCAACATGACCTACCCGCGCTACTCGCAGCTGTTTCCCAGCGTGCTTGCCGCAAGGGAGGAACTGCAGGACAAGTTCTGCTCGGCACAGTCCGCCTTCGAGAGCCGCGTGCTTTCCGTCCTTGAAAAGGACGCCGCCGCAGCAGCCGACCTGCTCACCAGCTACTCCGAAGGGTGCGGCGAGACGATGCTGCGCAGATGGAAGAAGCTCGGCGAGTATCTCATCGTGAAATACAACGACCAGGCCGTGAAGGTGGAGAAAGACGGGAAATTTGAGCTTACGCCCGACGGCATCGCCGTGCCGCCGCAGCGTCCCGGCTTCAGCGACCAGTACAAGGAGACCATCATACGCGAGACGGGCGACAAGTACCTCATCCCCGAGGACTGACCCGCCGCGCCACCAATCCGCTAACAGAGCAAGACAACCCATGCGCATAGACATCATCACCGTCCTGCCCGAGATGCTCGACGGTTTCGTCAACAACTCCATCCTCGCCCGCGCCCAGAAGAAAGGGCTTGTAGAGATACATCTGCACAACCTGCGCGACTACACCACCGACAAGCACCGCCGCGTCGACGACTATCCTTTCGGCGGCTTCGCGGGCATGGTGATGCAGTGCCAGCCCATAGACGCGTGCATCAGCGCCCTGAAGGCCGAGCGCGACTATGACGAGGTGATTTTCACCACGCCCGACGGCGAGCAGTTTGACCAGCCTATGGCCAACACGCTCTCGCTGAAGCGCAACCTCATCATACTCTGCGGCCACTACAAGGGCATAGACTACCGCATCCGCGAGCATCTCATCACCAAGGAGGTCAGCGTGGGCGACTACGTCCTCACGGGCGGCGAGCTTGCGGCGGCGGTGATGAGCGACGCCATCGTGCGCCTTGTCCCCGGTGTGCTTTCCGACGAGCAGAGCGCGCTGAGCGACTCCTTTCAGGACAATCTCCTTGCCGCGCCCGTCTACACGCGCCCTGCTGAGTACAAGGGCTGGCGCGTGCCGGACGTGCTTCTCTCGGGACACGAGGCGAAGATAAAGGAGTGGGAAATAGCCCAAAGCCTCGAGCGCACGCGCCGTCTGCGGCCGGACTTGCTCGGCGAGTAGAGCCGTCTCCCGGCAAAACATTGCAAAAGCGGGATGCCACAAGCCGTGGCATCCCGCTTTTTCGTCCCGCCATCGGGGCAGCCGCCCAAAGGGCTGCAGCGGCAAAAAGTTGCAGTTATGTCCGCGAAAAACTGGCAAAAAGTTGCAAAAAGAGACCTGATTGCCTGGAAAAAAGTTGTAGAAACAAGCGCGAAAAGCTGGCAAAAAGTTGCAGAAATGTCCGTATGGATTTGATAATGAGTTGTATCTAGATTCTTGATGCGCTCGGCTCGCGCGAAGTCCGGGAAAGACTATAAAAAGCATGCGTCGCTTGACATGGCTCAGGGGCTATTCGCCGACAGGATAAGCCGCCGCATCGTCGTAAGCTGCAACAACGTGGAGGCGGCGAACGGCGTGTCCTACCTCCCTCTTTATATGAGCATGTTCATAGGGTAGGGGCTACGCCGTGCGCGGGCGGTGCGCTTTTGCGCCAAATGCCGCGGACGGGCTGCATGTCCCTGCGGGGATTTTTCCCAAAAAACGGCAATGGCGGGATTTTGCCCCTTAAAACTTTAACATTAAAAGTTTGCGCTGCCGCCGTTCCGGCGGACTGCAAAGGCCTGAAAGGGGCTTAGCCGGACCTAAGACCGGCTTAGTTTCGACGGGGCCGGGGGCTGTAGCTCCGGGATGTACACCCCCGCGCTACGGGATGTATACTTTTTGACTGCGTAACTTGCTGATAATCAATACTACGACAAAGAGGGTAGAAGCAAGGACGCTTCTACCCTCTTTATATAGCAAAGATACGAAATTTTTTCGCCTTTTGCAAGTCCCTTTCGCGAACTGTTAAAATACCGTCCGGCGTGAAAAGCCCGAAAAATGTTACTTTTCGCGTCTCCGGGTGTACACTTTTGCGCAGCTCCGGGGCGGCTTGCGGCCTCTTCTTTACTTGAAGACGTGCTTGCCGTAGCTCAGCCCCATGTACTTGTAGTATTCCGCCTCCTTTTGCAGACGGTTCTCGAAGTCGGGGTAGCGGCGCAGCGACTGCGGCGTCCAGCCCGCTTCGGCCACTGCCGCCAGCCGCGGGAACATCAGGTACTCCAGTGTCGGCGCGTCTTCCACCCACTCGGTCCAGAAGTTGGCCTGTACGCCGAGGTACTGCGGGCGGAGCGGCTCGTCCACGCCTTTGAGCGGCTCGTAGGCGTATACCGCCTCCACTGTCTCCGTGCCGTGTCCCTGCGAGCGCGGCTCGGTGGCGAGCTTGCTCTGGCGGCGGTTGATGTAATACGGTATCTGCGGGGAGAGGATGGTGGTGAAGCCCTTCTGCGCCGCGTTTTTGGCGGCGGCGTCCGCGCCTACCCATGCCATGACGGTGATGTCCTTCCCGAGTGTCTCGGTATTGGCGTGCAGCACCTCGTTCCAGAAAATAAGGCGGCGGCGTTCGGCGGCGGGCTTCGCGGCGACGTGCTCTTTCAGCTGGCGGTAGAAGTCCGTCTGCAGGTCACGCCAGTTTTTCGTCCCCAGCTGGTTAAGCCGCTGCTGGCATTGCGCGTTTGCCTCCCACTTGCGTGTGGGGCACTCGTCGCCGCCGAGATGGATGTAGCCAAAGGGGAAGAGCGATGTCAGCTCGTCTATCACGTCCTTGCCAAACTGCACGGCGGCGGGCGAAGCCACGTTGATCACGTCGTCCGACACACCCTGCCAGAGCCATACGCCGTGCTCCTTGTCGGGGTCGCAAGCAAGCAGGGCGGGGTAGGAGGCCACGGCGGCCTGTGAGTGGCCGGGGATGTCCACCTCGGGGACAATTTCCACGAAGCGGTCACGCGCGTACGCCACAATTTCGCGCACGTCGTCCTGCGTGTAGTAGCCGCCGTAGCGTATGCCGTCCGGCTTCGTTTCGCCCCAGCCCAGCACCTTGCTGTCGCGCCATGCGCCGGTCTGCGTGAGGAGCGGGTATTTCTTTATCTCTATGCGCCAGCCCTGGTCCTCGGTGAGGTGCCAGTGGAAGCGGTTGAGCTTGTAGGCCGCCATGGCGTCGATGACGCGTTTCACCTCCTCCTTGCCGAAGAAGTGGCGGCCCTCGTCAAGCATGAAGCCGCGCCAGGCGAAGCGCGGCGCGTCCTCTATGGAGACGGCGGGGAGCGTCCAGTCCGTCACCGCGCTGTCTTTCTTTCCCGCAAGGACGGCGCGCGAGGGGAGAAGCTGGCTGAGCGTCTGCAGCGCGTAGAAGAAGCCGGCGGGGCGGGAGGCGGAGACGGTCACGCCATTCTCCGTCACCTGCAGGCGGTATGCCTCGGGCGCGAGCGACGCGTCTGTCTTGAGCGCGAGCGAGGCTTTGCCGCTTTTCTTCTCTTTCACTTTCACGCCCGTGGTGGCGGTGAGGTTTTCCGCGAAGCGGTGCAGCACGAGGCGTATGCTGTCGCCGTCGTAGCTGTCCGCCGTGGCGCTGAGGCTCTTGCCGAGGCGGAAGACGCCCGTCCCCGTCTGTGCGGAGGCGGGTCGGGGGATGAGCGGAAGGCTCTCCGTGGCGTTTTGCGCGCAGAGCGAGAGTCCGCCCGATAGCAGCAGGGCTGCGATTGCAGTTTTTCTCATATATGGGTCTTGGTTGTTGGCTTGACTGTCCCCCGCGTTTGCCGCGCCTTTCCCGCGGTCCGCAGACGTGGCGGCGGCTTTTTGCGTGCGGCGGGCGTGTGCAGGCGCGCGGCAAAATTAGGCAATTTGCGCCAAAGGCGCGGCGGGCGGGCTTTATACGCGCATGAGGTCGCTCATTACGCCGTCCGAGACGAAGATGCCCGCACGCGTGAGGCGCAGTCTGCCGTCCCGTTTTTCCAGGCGTCCGGCGGTGATGTGCGGGCGGGCAGATTTTTCAAGGAAAGCCAGTGTCTCCGCGCCGAAGTGCCGGGCCACCGCGTCGAGCGAAAGTCCGTCGCGCGTGCGCAGAGCCGTGAAGACGGTTTCGTCATACCGCTCGTCGGCCGTGAGCCGCTCTTCGCGGAAAGGCGGCAAGTCCGTCGCGGCGAGGTAGGCGGCGAGGTCGGGCAGATTGTACCGCCGCGTGGCGTGCCCGTCAAAGGAGTGCGCGCCCGGGCCGCAGCCTAAATAGGGCGTTTCGCCGTCCCAGTACGCCGAGTTGTGGCGCGATCGGAAGCCGGGGCGGGCGAAGTTGGAAATTTCGTAATGCTCAAACCCCGCCTCCGCCGCGCGGTCCATCAGCGCCTCGTATTCGTTCCGCACGGTCTCCTCGTCCGGCAGACGCAGCTCCCCGCGCGACAGCATGGCAGCCAGCGGCGTGCCCGCTTCTACCGTCAGAGCGTACGCGGAGAGATGTGTGACCGGCAGCGCGAGGGCTTCGGAGAGGTCGCGGCGGAAGTCCGTCCCGCTTTGCCCGGGCAGCCCGTAGATGAGGTCGATGCTGATGTCGGTTATCCCCCCAGCGCGGAGCGTCTCCACCGCCGCGCGTGCCTGTGCCGCCGTATGTCTGCGCCGCAGCAGACGGAGCGTGCCGTCGCTGAGGCTTTGCACGCCCATGCTCACGCGGTTGACGCCGCAGGAGCGTGCCTCCGCCACCCACTCCGGCGTGACGTCATCGGGATTTGCCTCCACTGTAAACTCCGTCTCCTCCGTGACCTCGAAGAGCCGCCTTGTCTCTTCCGCCACGCGCCGCAGACAGGCCGGGGGCAGCTGCGAGGGCGTGCCGCCGCCGATGTACACGGTGCGCAGACGGCGCGAGGGCAGCTCGCCGCGCCGTTGTTCCATTTCGCGGCAGAGCCGCTCGGTGAAGGTCTCGCGCAGGGCGAGCGACGTGGTGGAGTAGAAGTCGCAGTAGATGCAGCGCGACTGGCAGAAGGGTATGTGCAGGTAGAGCAAGGCTTGCGCGGGTGTTAGGGGAATAGGGTATAGGGAAGCAAAATTAGGAAATCCCTGCTCAACGGATATTGTCCGTGGCAGCATAGCATGAAACTATCTTGAATTCCATCGTCAAACGATAGAAGATTTCCATAAAAGTGTACCTTTGCGGCAAGGTAGGGAAACAAATAGCCTTCCTCCTTTCAGCCGCAGCTTTTGCCTGTACTGGCGGCGGCTCGGCTTATTTCTAACCTAAAAAAACAGCGCTATGAAAACATTTCTCCGCGCGTCGCTGTACGCGCTCGCTTTCTCGTTTTTGACTTTTGGCACGGCCGCTTGCGGCGGCGACGACGACGATGCCGGCACTGCTGCCGCACTGGGCAGCGCGACGGGCGGGGCCGTGAAGGGCGACGACATCGTGTCCCTTATGTGCCGTCCGGACAAGTGGGTCGACACGGAAGCGGACAGCGGCGGCTACTATTGGATGGCTTTCAGTACGGACGGGACGTTCGTGGACGGACACTATAAGGACGGGGCGTATACCGAAGATTTCGGATACAACACCTGGAGCCTGAATACCAAGACGAATGTGCTTACTTTGGTATACAATGCGGCGTCTTCCGATCCGGACGACATAGACGTGGACAGATACACGGTAAAGTCTGTAACGGCAAATGTCGCCGTACTTGTAGATGAGTACGGGGACGAGTATACCTATGTGGCGAGATAGCGTATGGCAGCGGCCGCGGGGTGTGGCCGCAACTGGCTATTGCGTAGCCTTTGCCGCTGCAAGATGTCCGGCCGCGCGTGGCTGTATGCATTAGGCCGGGCTTGTGCGCATATATAAAAAGAAAGGGGGAGCAACCGCAATGGCTGCTCCCCCGCTGTTTTGTTGTCTCAAACGCAGACCTCTGCGCGTTTCCGGCCTATTGCCTTTCCCCGAAGATGGCTGTGCCTATGCGCACGAGCGTCGCGCCCTCCTCCATGGCTATGGGGTAGTCGTGCGACATACCCCATGAGCGGTGGCGGAAATGGGGCGCGTCGGCGAAGTAGCGTTCTTTGAACTCGTCGAAAAGCCCGTGCGCGAGCCTGAATTCCCCGCGCACCGTCTCCATGTCGTCCGTGTTGGAGGCCATGCACATGAGTCCGTCTATCCGCGCCCCCTCCATTCCGCGCCACTCGCCTTTTTCGAGCAGGGCGCGGCACTCGTCGGGCGTGAAGCCGTATTTCGTCTCCTCGCGGGCCACGTGCAGCTCGAGCAGGCAGGGGATGACGCGGCCGCAGCGCGTGCCTTGTCGGTCGATTTCCCGCAGCAGCTTCTCGCTGTCCACGGCGTGGACGAGCGAGACATAGGGCGCGATGTATTTAACCTTGTTGGGCTGCAGATGGCCAATGAAGTGCCACTCGATGTCGGCGGGCAGTGTCTCGCGCTTGCCGCGCAGCTCCTGCACGCGGCTCTCGCCGAAGACACGCTGTCCCTGTGCGTAGGCCTCCGCCACAAGAGAGGCGGGGTGGAACTTGGACACCGCCACGAGCTCCACGCCCGGCAGCAGCGTCCGCTTTATCTCGTCAAGGTGTACCATTGCTTTTCGTTTTTGCGGCAAACTCCGTCCGCTCGGGGCGTAACGGGCGCGGAGGACCGTGTGCCGCGCTTCGCCGCGTCTGGGCGGCAGTCTGCGTTTATCCTTCGTACTCGGGCTTCTCCGTGCCCGGCTTCGCCTGCTGGTAGTGGTATACGTCCATAATGGCGGTCTCGGTCATGGAGGAGATGACATAGTCGAGCATCGAGCCCTTCATACCCTCGTCGAGGCGCTTCACCGCGTCGCGCAGGTCGGCGGCCTGGATGAGCATGTTCTGCGACGTTTTCTTCTCCTTGCCGCTCTTTTCGTCGAGCGTGACGAAGACGAGCTTGGCGCGGAAGAAGCGGTCCGCGCTCTCGTCCGTGCTTTCGAAAAGCTCGGCGTAGCGGGCGCGCTTGATGTCGCTCACTTCAAATTCGCCCGTCATGTACGGCGTGATTTCCTCAATGATGCGGCGCTCCGCTTCCGTGAAGCTTATGGCGTCGACGAGGTAGGGCTCCGTGACTTTCTTCACCAAGCCGTTTTCCATCGTCTTCTCGTATTTTACCTTGCACTCAAACCATTCGTTTCCCATTGCTTGCTTTCTTTTCTTTCCGTTGTGTATTTATAAAACTCCCCGCCCTCGGAGCGGGAGCGCAAAGTTAGCAAATCCCCCGCCGCCTGAGCACGCCGCCGCGCCTAAAAAGCGGTGACCGGCACTTGCCCCTTGCCCCGCGTGAAGCGGCCGTACTCGATGGCGTGACGCGGGCAGGCGTGGTAGCACGCGAGACAGTGCACGCAGTGTCCGTGCCATTGCGGAAAGCCGGCGGTGTCGGGGCGGTTGTTGTGCAGCGGACAGACCTTGGCGCAGCGGCCGCAGCGCGTGCAGCGCGAAGCGGCGGCACGGAAGCGGCGGTCGTTCATCAGAAAACGGGCAAAGAGCGGCTGCAGCGCGTAGCTCTTTGTCCAGGCGAGCGGGCCGTGCAGCGTTTCCGCCTTGGCGTAGGGCGCGTGCGCTGCCAGAGCTTCGGCGATGTGCGCCATGCGGGGCGCAAACGCCTCCTCCTTTTCCCGTGCCGTCTCCGCGTCGTCGGTGTCGAAGCCCAGCAGGGAGACGTAGGTGTTGCGCATACGCACGGCATAGGCAGCCGTAAGGCGGTATCCGCGCCGGGCGAGGGCGCGGGAGAGTCGGCGGTCGGTGAGGCCTGTGTCGTCGCCGCAGGTGAAGACGGCACGCACCTCCCGTGCCCGTGTGCCGGCGGGGGCGGGCAGACGGTCTATAAAATCGGTCACGACGGGCGGCACGCTCCATGCGTAGACGGGGAAAACGAAAATTTTGTCCGTGTCTGTTGCCGCTGCGGCGCACTCTGCTTCCCGGCATTCTGTCATCGCCACGGGCGCGGGCATGTGCAGCAGGGCGGCAAGCGTGCGGGCGGCGCGGAGCGAATTGCCCGTGCCGGAGAAATAGTAAACCATACAGGCGAGAGCTTGCTTGGAAAATCGGCTGCGCGGCGTTTACACGCGCAGCTGTTTTATATATACGAAGCACTCCTCGAACACCTCGCGTGCTTCCTCGGCGGGGCGGTCGAAGAGACCGTATACCGTGCTGCCGCTGCCGCTCATGGCAGCGTAGGCGGCACCCATGTCGTAGAGCGTGCGCTTGACGGCGGCTATCTCGGGATGGGCGGCGAAGACGCTGGGCTCAAAGTCGTTGCGCACGGTGTCGCGCCACTCTTCCACAGGGCGCAGCACCGCGTCGCGCAGCGGACAGTCCGGCCGGCGCGGCGTGACCCCCGCGTAGGCTTCCGCCGTAGACACATGTATGGGCGGCTTTACAAGGACAATGTACCGCCCGGCGAGAGACAGAGGGAGCGGCGAAAGCTGGTCGCCGATGCCTGTGGCGAAGGCGGGGCGGTTTTTCACGAAAAAGGCACAGTCTGCACCGAGCCGGGCGAGCCTCCGCTCCATCTCTTCCTCGGAGAGGCCGAGGGCGAAGAGTTCGTTGAGCCCGCGCATCATAAAGGCCGCGTCGCTGCTGCCGCCGCCGAGGCCTGCGCCCATAGGGACGTTTTTGCGGAGAAATATCTCCACCGGCGGCATGGCGAAGTCCTTGGCGAGGGAAAGGTACACGCGCACGACGAGGTTGTCCGCCGCGTCCCCTCCGCACGGGAGACCGCCCGTCTGCAGCTTCCACGGCGTGGGGGAGTCGGAGGCGGGGGCGATTTCGAGGTTGTCCCGCAGCGGGATGGGGTAGAAGACCGTTTCGAGGTCGTGGTATCCGTCCGCGCGGCGGGCGACGACGTTCAGTCCGATGTTTATCTTGCAGTTGGGAAGCAGCAGCATGGCGTTTGGCTTTATGTGGGTTGCGCTTGGGATACGCGTACGCGTATGGGCGCGTGTATTTTGCGGTGTCGCGGGCGTGCCGTTTGCAAAGGCAGGCAGGCACGGAGCGCGAGCAGCGTGCGTGGCGGCGCGTGCTGCAAAGGTAGGGCAAAAGGGCGAAAACCCGCGTCGCCCGCGCGTCTCCTTGCGGTGCGGGCGGGCAAAAAGGGCGTGAATTTTTGGCAATTAGGGGCGCAAGTCGTACCTTTGCTTTAAAATCGTTTGATTTTGATGGGACTGTTTTCGAAAATACTACATAAAGACGCGGCCGGCGGTGCAAAAGACGGCTGGCGCGTAGGCGGAATGGAGGACTTTATGACTCTCATCCGCGTGTACTACCAGGCGGTGATGGCGGCCAACCTCGGTATCAGCAACCTCGCCGCCCTGCCCGACTTGCGCATTTTCAAGCAGACGCTCCGCGTGCAGACGGTGAACAACAAGCTGGGGCTGGGCGAGAAAAACCGCTGCCGCAAGATGCTCATCGAACTCTACGGGATGGAGGAATCTTTCTTCAAGGAGATTGACCTGAGCATAAAGAAGCACTGCCGCAACGCCAACGACGTGCGCGGCTACCTCTTCCTCTTCCAGGGCTTCTCGCAGGACCTTATGATGCTGATGGGCAACCTGATGAAGTGGAAATTCCGTCTCCCGGGCTTCTTCAAGGGCGCGCTGCGCAACCTTACGGCGAAGACCGTGAACGACATCCTCACCAAGGACGACTGGAAGGACGACGGCGTGCGCAAGACGTGCCGCAACGTGCGCCACTACCAGCAGCAGCTCGGCTACAGCGCTGAGTGGATGACGGCGTACGTGTACACCGTCGTTTCGCTCGCCAAGAAAGAGCCGCGCAAGGACGACGACAAAGACTGAAAGACGCGGCGCGTACGCCGCTACACCCTATGACGCAGCAGGAAGAAACCACATTGCGCGACTTCGAAGCCCTCGTGCGGGGGCTGATGGCCGCTTACCGGAAAGAGCTCCAGCACTCGGCGGAGCTTTCCGGCGAGCTTGCCGCGTGCCGTGGCGAGCTGGCGGAAGCACGCGAGGAGTGCGGACGGCTGCGCAGGGACTACGAAACGCTCCGCACTGCCCGCATACTTGAGGCGAGCGGCACGGACGTGCGCGATGCCCGCGCAAGGCTTTCGAAGCTCATACGCGAGGTGGACAGGTGCATCGCGCTCATAGACATCTAACCCAAAGAAAGGCACGCGGCACGCCACGAAAGACGGCGCGGCGCGTCCCGGAGGCAAGCTATCAATGGATTCGTCCAAGGACAAAATAACGATAAACCTGATGTTGGGCCGCCAAAGGCAGACCATCACCATCCCGCGCGACCAGGAGGAGACATACCGCCGCGCGGCCAACGAAATCAACGGCGTGCTTGCCGCCTACGAGCGGAAGTACGCGGCGCTGGGCTATGACAGGATTATCGCCATCACCATGCTCGACTTCTCCGTAAAGGCGGAGCGCCTGCAGCAACGCTGCGACACCGCACCGTATGCAGAGACCGTCGAGCGCCTTTCGGGCGAAATAAGCGCGCTGCTTGACGGCGCGGACGGCGAGCCTTCCGGAGAGACTGCAACGGAATGACTAACCTAACAACAAACAACTAATAAGCAGATGCTGGAGATATTCATAGCGCTCGTGGGCGTTGCCCTCGGCGCGGTAGGCGGATACTCGTTTTTCCGCTATGTACTGAAGAAGAAATACAAGCGTATGATTGACAACGCCACAAAGGAGGCGGAAGTCATCAAAGAGAAGAAACTCCTCGAAGTCAAGGAGAAATTCCTCAACAAAAAGGGCGAGCTGGAGCGCGAGGTGCAGCAGCGCAACCAGAAGATACTCCAAGTGGAGAACAAGCTTAAGCAGCGCGAGCTGGGACTTAACCAGCGTCAGGAGGAACTCTCCCGCCGCCGCCAGGAACTGGAAAACCACCAAAACCGCCTCGCTGGCCGGCAGGAGGCACTGCAGCGCAAGGAGGAAGACCTCGAAAAGCTACGACTCAAAGAGCTTGAAAAGCTGGAAGAACTCAGCGGACTCTCCGCCGAGGAAGCTAAGAAAAACCTCGTGGACGCTTTGCGCGACGAGGCACGCAGCGACGCGCAGAGCTACATCAACGAGATTATGGACGACGCAAAGATGACCGCCGGCAAGGAAGCCAAGCGCATCGTCATCCAGACTATCCAGCGCGTCGCCACGGAGACGGCAATAGAAAACAGCGTCACGGTTTTCCACATCGACAACGACGAGGTGAAGGGACGCATCATAGGACGCGAGGGACGCAATATACGCGCGCTGGAAGCCGCTACGGGCGTGGAGATCGTGGTAGACGACACGCCGGAGGCAATCGTGATTTCGGCGTTCGATCCCGTACGCCGCGAGATATGCCGCCTGGCCCTGCACCAGCTCATCGCTGACGGACGCATACACCCCGCCCGCATTGAGGAAGTGGTGGCTAAGGTGAAGAAGCAGGTAGAGGAAGAGGTCATCGAGACCGGCAAGCGCACGGCTATCGACCTTGGCGTGCACGGTCTGCACCCCGAGCTCGTGCGCATCATAGGCAAGATGAAATACCGCTCGTCCTACGGCCAGAACCTCTTGCAGCACGCCCGCGAGACGGCAAACCTTTGCTCGGTGATGGCGGCGGAACTCGGGCTGAACCCGAAGAAGGCGAAGCGCGCCGGACTCTTGCACGACATCGGAAAAGTGCCTGACGAGGAGAGCGAACTCCCGCACGCACTCTACGGCGCCAAGCTCGCGGAGAAGTACAAGGAGAAGCCTGAGATTGTCAACGCCATCGGGGCGCACCACGACGAAATGGAGATGACCACGCTGCTTGCTCCTATCGTGCAGGTGTGCGATGCCATCAGCGGCGCCCGTCCCGGTGCCCGCCGCGAGATTGTGGAGGCGTACATCAAGCGTCTCAACGACCTTGAAAACATTGCCTCCAGCTACGAGGGCGTGACGAAGACTTACGCCATACAGGCCGGTCGCGAGCTGCGCGTGATTGTGGGTGCGGACAAGATAGACGACAAGCAGATAGAGACGCTCAGCTCGGACATCGCCCGCCGCATTCAAGACGAGATGACCTATCCCGGACAGGTGAAGATTACCGTCATACGCGAGACGCGCTCGGTAAGCTACGCCAAGTAGGCGCTTGCGCGGCAGGAAATGCATTGACGACACACACGGACAAGTGGACGGGCAAGAGGGAGATGCCTCGCCTGTCCGCTTGTCTTTTTTGTTGCAGCCGCAGAGAGAGGCGGCGCGTTTTTACTTTATTGCGTTTAAGAGAGAAAACGGATTTATGGAAACGGAAAACAGCGCAGCGGCTGCCGAAGCCGCAGGACGCAAGCGCAGCGCATGGTACTGGATACCCTCGCTGTATATGGCAGAGGGCGTGCCGTATGTGATAGTGATGGCGGTGGCTACGGTGATGTACGGGCGGCTCGGGCTGTCCAACGCGCAGATAGCCCTTTATACCTCGTGGCTCTATCTCCCGTGGGTCATCAAGCCTTTCTGGAGTCCCATAGTCGACATTTTGGGTACGAAACGCTGGTGGGTCGTGGCGATGCAGCTGCTTGTCGGCGCGTCTTTGGGCGGACTTGCGCTCACGCTCCCCGCGCCCCACTTTGTGCAGTGGTCGCTTGCCATGCTTTGGCTTATGGCTTTCAGCAGCGCCACGCACGACATTGCCGCTGACGGCTTTTATATGATTGCGCTCACGCCGGGCGAGCAGGCTTTCTACGTCGGCATTCGCTCCACGTTCTACCGCATCGCGATGATAGTAGGGCAGGGGCTTCTCATAATGCTTGCCGGCGGGCTCGAAACCCGTTTCCGCCCCGTCGTGGCATGGTCTGCGACGTTTGCCATCGCGGCAGTGGTGTTTGTTCTCCTTTTCCTTTGGCATCTTTTTATGTTGCCCCGCGTCGAGCAGCCGCGTGCCGTGTCGCTGGGAAACGACTGGCGAGCTATGTCGACCGACTTTGTCTCCACGTTTGCCGACTTCTTCCGCAAGCCCGGCATTGTGGCGGCGGTTGTATTCATGCTTGTATACCGTCTCCCCGAGGCTCTTCTCGTGAAGATATGCCCCCTTTTCATGCTCGCGCCTGTGGACAAGGGCGGACTGGGGATGACTACGGGTGACTTGGGACTCGTGCAGGGGACGCTCGGCATGGTGGGCTTGACGCTTGGCGGAATACTCGGCGGAATAGCAGCAGAACGCGGCGGGCTGCGCCGCTGGCTCTGGCCGATGGTCTGCGCCATCACGCTGCCCGATGCCGTATACATTGCGCTTGCCTATTTTCAGCCCGAAGGGCTTTCCGTTGTCAGCGCGTGCGTCTTTTTGGAACAATTCGGCTACGGTTTCGGCTACACGGCGTATATGCTCTATCTTATCCAGTTCTCCCGCGGCCGCCAGTCTACGGCGCACTACGCTTTCTGCACGGGCTTTATGGCTTTGGGCATGATGCTTCCCGGCATGGTAGCCGGCTATCTGCAGGAGGCAATCGGGTATCTCAATTTCTTCATCGTCGCTATGGCACTCTGCGCCCTTACTTTCGGCGTGACCGCCTTGGTGCGTGTCAAGGACGAATAGTTTTCCCACAGCAATGAACGTAGAAATTTTCTATCTCGCCTTGCCTCTTGCCTATGCGCTCTACGCTATCGAGCGCGTGGGTGTACTGCGGCGGCTGAGGGCGTGCGGACAGTCGGGGGTAGAGGCGGATTCTATAGCCGGAAACAACGTCTCGCCCTTGTTTGCCGCCCTTGTGTCGTTGGAGGAACTGGCTTTCGTGCTGCTTTCCGTAGTCGCATTCCTCGCGGGAATGATGTGGCCGTTGCTCGCCCTGTTTTACGGACACGCAGGCAGGGCTTACGGGCGTAGCATTGCGTCGCTCCGCCGCCGGAAGTACACGCCGGGACTCTTCTCCCTCGCGCTGCTTGCTCCCTATTGGGTAGTGGGTGTGTGGAATATGTCCGTGCGTTTTCCTTTCCTCGTCAATCTTGGACTTATGGTCGGCGGCGTGCTTTTCGTCGGTCTCAACTCTATGCTTCTTCGCCGCCTTTATGAGAAGAAGCAGGCGGGGAAAAAGCGCGGTTAAGTACGCCAAAGGCATCGTTGTGCCTGTCGGGGCTATCGGTGCTTAGTTTGCCGAAGCTTCATCGGCACTTTTTCCGGCGGAAGCGGCGGTTGCTGGCTTGCGGTCGGACGGTTGGGGCAAGGCTGGAAGGTTGGTAAGTAAAAGCTCGCGTATTTCTCCGTTTGCCATACGCGGCACGTCGTGCAGCGTGCGCCCTTCCGCCGCTGCGATAAGGCAGCGGTTGAAAAGACCGTGTCCCACGCACAGCACGCAATGCCCGTCGTAGCGTTCAAGCAAAAGGCCGAGCAGCCGTCGTGCGCGGAGAGTCATGTCCTCCACGCTTTCCACGTCGTCGGGAAAACGTTCGAGAACCGCCGCGTCGGCAATCTTCGTGCCGGTCATTGCGCCCCAGTCGCGCTCGCGAAGCAGCGGGGTGGGGCAGAGCGGCAGTCCGTATGCCTCGTTCACCGTTTGCGCGGTTTCCACGGCACGCAGCAGGTCGCTGCAAAGCAGCGTGTCCGGTTTTGCGCCGCGTGTCGTAAGCAGGTCGCGCGTCTCAGCCGCTTGCGCCCGCCCTTTCTCCGTCAAATGCCCGGGCATATGTCCCTGCAAAATGCCGGCGGCGTTTTCCTCCGTCTCTCCGTGTCTTATTATATATAGGTGTACCATGTTCCAAGTAT
Source organism: Alloprevotella sp. (assembly GCA_963651485.1). GTDB lineage: Bacteria > Bacteroidota > Bacteroidia > Bacteroidales > Bacteroidaceae > Alloprevotella. The sequence goes on from CAVJPT010000004.1 coordinate 103,230, forward strand.
AGACCAGGCGGTGGCGCGGCGTGTCAAAAGGACATTCTTTGCCGCCTTTCCCTTGCAAAAGTAAAGAGTTTGTGCTTTTTACTGCCGAAAAGCGTCGCGCGGTATCGGTCGGGACGGGGAAAAAGTCTTATTTTTGCAGCGTTTTTCACGAAGACTACATGACCCGGAAGGTACATTTCACGAAAATGCACGGCGCAGGCAACGACTACATTTACGTTAGTACGCTTGACGCGCCGCTTCTTCGCCCCGAACATTGGGCTGAGGTGTGGAGCGACCGCCACAAAGGCATAGGAGGCGACGGACTCGTGCTGATAGGCCCGTCCGAGGAGGGCGATTTCTCTATGCGCATCTTCAACAACGACGGCTCCGAAGCCCGCATGTGCGGCAACGCCTCGCGGTGCATCGGGAAATATCTTTACGACAACGGGCTGACCTCTTCGCGCAGCATTCGCCTTTCCACGCTTTCGGGCATCAAAGTGCTTGACCTGCACGTCGGCGCGGACGGAAAGGTGGAAAGCGTCACGGTGGATATGGGCGAACCGAGCCTCTGCGTCCCCAGCCAGCTTGCCTTGGGCGGCGGCGCGATGAAAGACGGCGAAGTGGCGAGCACGACGGGCGCGGTGTACCGCGGCACGTTTGTCTCTATGGGCAACCCCCATTTCGTTGTTCCGGTAGAGGACGTGGAAAGTTTTGACGTGCCGGGCGTAGGTCGTTCGCTCGAGTTTGCCCCCGCATTCCCCGAACGCTGCAACATAGAGTTTGTCACGCTCCGCGCGGACGGCAGTCTGCGTATGCGGGTGTGGGAACGCGGCTCGGGCATCACTATGGCATGCGGCACTGGGGCTTGCGCCACGGCTGTGGCAATGGCGCTCACGGAGCGTGCCGGGCGCGAAAGCGACGTGGTGATGGACGGCGGCACGCTGCGCATAGAGTGGCGCGAAAGCGACGGGCACGTATATATGACAGGGCCTGCGGCGAAAGTCTTTGAAGGCGAAATAGAAATAGAAAAATAAACGGAACGGGAGGCAGACCGGCAAGCGTAGACACGCGGCGGCCTGCCTTTCTCTTTTGAGACGGCTTGCCCGCAAGCCGCCCGACGGGAAAACGAGACACTACACACAAAGGGCGCGGCTTCGGCTTGCCGCCCAGCGCGACAAGCGCCGAACACATACAGCAATGACAAGCATCAACGAGAATTTCCTCAAACTGCAAAAGAATTACCTCTTCGCCGACATCGCCCAGAAAGTGGCGGCGTACAAGGAGGCAAACCCCGAAGCGAAAATCATACGCCTTGGCATAGGCGACGTCACCCGTCCCCTTGCTCCCGCCGTGGTAGAGGCACTCCACAGCGCGGTGGACGAGATGGGCAGCGCGGCGACTTTCCGCGGCTACGGCCCGGAACACGGCTACGAGTTTCTGCGCCGCGCCATCGTAGAGAACGACTTCGCGCCTCGCGGGGTAGAGCTTGACCCGGACGAGATATTTGTCAACGACGGCGCAAAGAGCGACACGGGCAATTTCGGCGACATACTCGGCGCGGACAATACCATCTGCGTCACCGACCCCATTTATCCCGTCTACATCGACTCTAACGTGATGGGCGGCCGCGCGGGCGACTTCGCTGGCGGACACTGGAGCCGCGTGAGCTACTGTCCCTGCACCGCCGAAAATGGCTTTGTGCCCCAGCTTCCCGAGAAGCCGGCGGACATGATATACCTCTGCTATCCCAACAACCCTACCGGCACCACGCTCAGCCGCGCCGAACTGGAAAAGTGGGTAGCCTACGCCCTCGAGCACAAGAGCCTGCTGCTCTACGATGCGGCGTACGAGGCATACATCACCACCGACGGCGTGCCGCATTCCATCTACGAGATTGAGGGCGCGAAACAGTGCGCCGTGGAGTTCCACTCCTATTCAAAGACGGCGGGCTTCACCGGTCTGCGATGCGGCTACACCGTAGTGCCCAAAGAGCTGCACGTCACTGCAAAGGACGGCACGGAGGTGCAGCTCAACGCGCTTTGGAACCGCCGCCAGTGCACGAAGTTCAACGGTACGGCCTATATCGTGCAGCGTGCAGCTGCCGCCATCTACACCGAGGAGGGCAAACGCCAGGTGCGCGAGACGATAGACTACTATATGACCAACGCCCGCATCATGCGCGAGGCACTCGCCGAAGTGGGGCTTACTGTCTACGGCGGCGTAGACGCTCCCTACCTTTGGCTGAAAACGCCCGAGGGAGTGGGCAGCTGGGAGTTCTTCACCCGTCTTCTCCACGAGATAAACGTGGTCAGCACGCCGGGTGTCGGCTTCGGTCCCGCCGGCGAGGGTTACATACGCCTTACGGCCTTTGGCGACCGCGCCGACTGCGAGGAGGCTATGCGCCGCCTCAAAGCATGGATGGGCAAGTAAGGACTAACTTCTCCGTACGGTACACGCCGCACCGGGGAAAAGCACACAACACAAACACCGCAACCAAGTTAACTACATACACACAGAAGAAGAGCATGAGCAACCTTCGTTTCAAAGTCGTGGAAGAGGCGTTTCAGAAACGTCCCGTCGAAGTGAAAGCCCCGGCAGAGCGTCCGTCGGAGTATTTCGCCAAGTACGTTTTCAACCAGGAAAAGATGTTCAAGTACCTCCCGCTGCACACCTACCAGCAGCTCCGCGAGGTGATTGAGAAAGGCACGCCGCTTCCCCTTACGGTAGCCAACGACGTGGCGCAGGGCATGAAGCGCTGGGCTATGGACATGGGCGTGACGCACTGCACGCACTGGTTTCAGCCCCTCACTGAGGGTACGGCTGAGAAGCACGATGCTTTCCTCGAGCACGACTTCAAGGGCGGCATGGTGGAAGACTTTTCCGGAAAAGAGCTTGTGCAGCAGGAGCCGGACGCGTCTTCTTTCCCCAACGGCGGCATCCGTTCGACTTTCGAGGCACGCGGCTACTCTGCCTGGGACCCCGCTTCCCCCGTCTTCATCATCGGCGACACGCTGATGATACCTACGGTCTTCGTCTCCTACACGGGCGAGGCACTCGACTACAAAGCACCGCTCAAGAAGGCACTTGCAGCCGTGGACAAGGCGGCTACTGCCGTGTGCAAGTACTTTGACCCTGCCGTGACGCGCGTCACTGCCAACCTTGGCTGGGAGCAGGAGTACTTCCTCGTAGACGAGGGACTCTATGCCGCCCGCCCCGACCTTTTGCTCACGGGCCGCACGCTGATGGGACACGACTCGGCAAAGAACCAGCAGATGGACGACCACTACTTCGGCGCAATACCCGAGAGAGTGGCAGAGTTTATGCGCGACCTCGAAATACAGGCGCTCGAACTCGGCATCCCCTGCAAGACGCGCCACAATGAGGTAGCGCCCAACCAGTTTGAGCTTGCCCCCATCTTCGAGGAATGCAACCTCGCCGTCGACCACAATATGCTCCTTATGAGCCTTATGCGGAAGATAGCCCGCAAGCACGGCTTCCGCTGCCTGCTCCACGAGAAGCCTTTCGCTGGCATAAACGGCTCGGGCAAGCACAACAACTGGAGCCTTACTACCGATACCGGCGCGCTGCTCCACGCCCCCGGAAAAACTCCTGAGGACAACCTCCGCTTCGTGACCTTCATCGTAGAGACGCTGATGGGCGTGCATAAGCACAACGGGCTTATCAAAGCCTCCATCATGAGCGCGACCAACGCGCACCGCCTTGGCGCCAACGAGGCTCCCCCCGCCATCATTTCCAGCTTCCTCGGCAAGCAGGTAAGCGACCTTCTGGAAAAGGTAGAGAAGTCCAAGCGCGACGAACTCTTCACCGTTGAGGGCAAGCACGGCGTGCAGCTCGACGTGCCGCAGATACCCGAGCTGATGGTGGACAACACCGACCGCAACCGCACCTCGCCTTTCGCCTTCACCGGCAACCGTTTCGAGTTCCGCGCCGTCGGCTCTACCGCCAACTGCGCCTGCGCCATGATTGTGCTCAATACGGCAGTAGCCGAAGCCCTTACCGACTTCAAGCGCCGTGTGGACGCGCTGATGGAGAAGGGAGAGGACAAGGTGAACGCCATCCTTGAAGTGCTGCGTGAGGACATACGCACTTGCAAGCCCATCCATTTCGACGGCAACGGCTACAGCGACGAGTGGAAAGAGGAAGCGGCTCGCCGCGGCCTCGACTGCGAGACGTCCTGCCCCGTCATCTTCGACCGTTACCTCGACAAGGAGTCTGTGGAAATGTTTGAGTCTATGAACGTGCTCAACCGCCACGAGCTCGAGGCCCGCAACGAGATAAAGTGGGAAACCTACCAGAAGAAGATACAGATAGAGGCACGCGTGCTGGGCGATCTGTGCATGAACCACATCATCCCCGTAGCCACGAAGTACCAGAGCGAGCTGGTCGACAACGTGAGCAAGATACAGTCCGTATTCTCCGACCCTGCGAAGGTCAAGGAGCTTACGGCTTACAACATCACGCTTATAGAGAAGATCAACAAGCACACGAGCTTCATCGCCGAGAACGTTGAGGCTATGGTGGAGAAGCGCAAGGTGGTCAACAAGATTGAAGACGTGCGCGAGCTTGCCGTGGCCTACCACGACGAGATTGCTCCTTATTTCGACGCCATCCGTTACCATATCGACAAGCTTGAGCTGATAGTGGAGGACGATATGTGGACGCTTCCCAAGTACCGCGAGCTTCTCTTCATTCGCTAAGCCGCTTGCTGGTTTCCCCGTGCGGGGAGAACGTGCAAAGCAGACATAACACGCGCCTCGGCGTAGCGGGTCTTTCCCGCTGCCCCGGGGCGCGTCCTGTTTTGTCCCTTGTCGCGCTTTTGCCGCTTTCCGCGTGCCGCGCGTAAGGAAAGTTTCCCTTATATTTGCAAAAGAGCGTTGCTCAGCCTAAGACCGCGAACAATTTGACCGGCGGAAGCCCGGCGGACGCGGCGGCTTGCGGCGCTCGGACGTATTTTATTTATAAGAGAAAGTCATGGAAAAACACGTCAGACTATTTGCCTTGCTGCTAAGCCTGTGCCTCAGTGTGCCCGCGCTTGGCCAGAGCGTGCTTGTCGTATGGCAGAAAGAGGGCGGAGAGGTGGCCATTCCCCTTTCCGAGGTAGACTCTGTCACTTTCACCGCTGCGGAGACACTTCCGGACGGCGTGAGCCGTGTGGTGAACGGACACTATTTTGTAGACCTTGGTCTTTCCTCCGGACTCTTGTGGGCGACGTGCAACGTGGGCGCATCCGCTCCGGAAGAGGCCGGCAGCTATTTTGCCTGGGGCGAGACCGAGCCGAAAAGCGCGTATACGAAAGACAACTCCGTATGGATGGGGAAAGAATATCCTGCCGCCGTGCTGGCTGCGGAACACGATGCCGCCACGGCAAACTGGGGCGAGGGCGTGCGCATGCCCACCGAGGCCGAGTGCTTGGAGCTTTGCCAGCAGGCCGAGTGGACGTGGACGGAAAACTATCAGGGGACGGGCGTGAACGGGCGTGTGGCGAAGAGCCGCACAAACGGACTCAGCATCTTTTTCCCTGCCGCAGGAGCTTACTATGCCGGCGGACTTGACGGCTTCGGAAAGAACGGCTTTTACTGGTCGTCCACGCGCAAGACGGACAACAACGAATGGTGCTGTGACCTTTACTATTACTCAGACTACATCAACCAGTACATCGGCTGGCTTGACCGTTTCTACGGCATGCCCGTGCGGGCTGTGGCGGAGTAAGCGGGCTTTCCCGTCCGCCTTGGATATAGACATATAAAATGTACGCGGGGCTTTCTTTCGTGAAGAAAAGCCCCGCGTGCTTTTTTGCAGCTTTGTCATTCGGGGAGAAAATAGGGGACGGCTACCGGTTTGCCGCCCGCTTCCGCCGAAATGCGCGAAAGCTCCGCCACGCACGACCACTCTGCCGCGTCGTATACGTCGATGTCGAGCGGAAGACCGTTTTTCAGGCAATGCACAAGCCGCGCGTCCATGGCGTAGTTCATCGGGTTAGGCTCGCCTTGCTCCTTCCCCTTCCGCCATGCGTCCGCCGCTTCGCCGACGGCGAAGGTGTCCATACGCCGCAGGGCTTCCTCCCCTGACACAGCCGGGCCGTCGAGCGTCTGCACGCAGGGCACGGGGTATTTTTGTACAAATCCGCTTGTGCCGCATACGGTCTGCAGACGGCTGTACGGACGCGGCGTGGTCACGTCCAGCTGCAGCAGGATGGTTGCGCCGCGGCGTGTGCGTATGAGCGTGTTGTTGCACCTCGCTTCGCCGTTTCCCCTTCCTTCAGTGGGGGGATTTGCCGTGAGCGAAACGAGCGTCTCCATGCGGTCGCCCCTGTGCAGGCCGAGCAGCTGCGCCATAGGTCCCAGTCCGTGCGTGGGGTAGGGATTTCCGCCGTGTCTGGCGCACGCTTCCGCCATCCATGCATCTCCCTCGCCGGCAAGCCGGTGGATGTAGCCGCCTTCGAGGTGGGCGAGCGTGCCGAGGAGTCCGCGCCGCGCCATTTCGAGTGTCTCGAGGTGGAAGATGTCGTAGCAGCAGTTTTCGGTCATGAAGCAGTGGCGCCGTGTCTCCTCGGCGGTGCTTACCAGCAGCCGGCACTCTTCCACTGTGGTGGCGGCGGGCACTTCTACCACGGCATGCTTTCCGCAGCGCATAGCTTCGACGGCGATGCGGCAGTGCGAAGCCCAGTCTGTGCAGACGTACACCACGTCTACGTCTGCCGCCTCGCATACCTCGCGCCATGCGTCAGCGCCGGTCGAGGGTACGGCGGACGGGCGCCCCGTCTCGGCAAGCACGCGCTGCGCTTCTTCTGTGCGCTCGGGCAGCACGTCTGCCACGCGGCAAATCACCGTGTCCTTTATGGCGGCGTAGCGCAGCAGGGTTTTCATTCCGCGGCGGCCCAGCCCCACGAGTCCGATGCGTACGACGGGCAGTGGCGGACAGGCGAGTTTGAAGACAGACTTGCGTTGTGTCATGGTTTTGCTCTTGTTTTGCTTGACGGATGCCGTTGCGCTTCGCTTTGCTGCGCTTCCGTTTTGCTCTGCTGTCTGTATAACGTGACGGACGCACCCCGTAAAGGGCGCGTCCGTCGTGTCTTTTTCTTTCCGTGCGGGACGGCTGCGGTGCGCATCCGCCTCCTTCCCGTAGCGTGTGGCGTGTCTGGCTCTTACTTGCGGCTCTTGCCGTAGCGGCTCATGAACTTGTCCACGCGTCCGGCCGTGTCGACGAGCTTGGACTTGCCCGTGTAGAACGGGTGGGACGTGCTGGAGATTTCTATCTTCACCACGGGGTAGGTCTCGCCCTCAAACTCCACGGTCTCCGTCGTCTTGCAGGTAGAACGGGAAAGGAACATGTCGCCGTTGCTCATGTCCTTGAAGACAACGGGACGGTAATTTTCAGGATGGATGCCTTTTTTCATATTGCTATAGCTTTTTTCTTTTTGTCGTAAAGGGGGTATTGTCTGGTAACAATTGTGTGCAATGGTCAGAAACCGGGTGCAAAAGTACGCATTTCCCCGAAAGCGTGCAAGTTTTTGCCCGTGTCTCTCTCCCTTTTCCCCTTTTTGGCCGCTGCGGGCGCGGGGAGCGTGACAAAAAGGAGCGGCAGGCGGGTGCGGTTTGCGGCGTTGGCGTAAATTTGTGAAACGAAACGAAAAACACACAGAGCCATGGGAAACAGGAAAGAGATATGCTGGGGCTTCATAGGCTGCGGCGAGGTGACGGAGAAGAAGAGCGGTCCGGCTTTTGCCCTTGTAGAGGGTTCGCGCGTAGTGGCCGTGATGGGGCGCAATCCCGAGAAAGTGCGCTCGTACGCCGAGCGACACGGCGTGCCGCGCTGGTATACCGACCCTCAGGCGCTTGTGGACGACCCGGAAGTGAACGCCGTCTACATCGCCACGCCACCCTCCACGCACGCCACCTATGCCATCATGGCCATGAAGAGCGGAAAGGCCGTCTACGTGGAGAAACCGATGGCGTCTAACTATGAGGACTGCTGCCGCATCAACCGCATCGCCGAGAAGACCGGCACGCCGTGTTTCGTGGCCTACTACCGCCGCTATCTGCCCTATTTCGAGAAGGTGCGCGAGCTTGTCTCCGGCGGGGCAGTGGGCAAGGTGGTCAACGTGCAGATACGCTTTGCAGTGCCCCCGCGCGACCTTGACTACAACCGCCACAACCTGCCTTGGCGCGTGCAGGCGGACATCGCAGGCGGAGGCTATTTCTATGACCTCGCGCCCCATCAGATAGACCTTTTGCAGGAAATGTTCGGTCCCATCACCGAGGCCTGTGGCATGACGGCCAACCGTGGCGGGCTCTATCCCGCCGAGGACTCCGTGAGCGCCTGCTTCAAGTTTGACAACGGACTGCCCGGCTCGGGTTCGTGGTGCTTTGTGGCGCACGAGTCGGCCAAGGAGGACCGCATAGACATAGTGGGCGACAAGGGTTCTCTGTCGTTCTCCGTCTTCACCTACCAGCCTATCGTGCTGCAAAACGGCGACGGGCGGCGCGAGTTTGACGTGCCAAATCCGCAGTACGTGCAGCTTCCGCTCATCCGCCTTGTGGTGGAGCATTTGCAGGACCTCGCACTTTGCGGCTGCGACTGCGTGAGCGCCACTCCCGTCAATTGGGTGGTGGACAAAATCCTTGGAAAACTCTGATCGCGGCTTGAATCGCACGTCCGCATTTTCCGAAAACGGAGACACTATTAGGGTGCGGACGGGGCTGCCGCAGCGTTCCCGCCAATGGTTTTTTCGACGGCCGAAAAAGCCCCAAAAACGCCTCGTTTAGCCGTTCTCGATTTGTAAACAAATCTTAATGGTGATTTGGAAAACGGAGAAAAATGTATTATCTTTGTGCAGAGAAAAGCGGGGATATGCACCGAGTGCGTATCCCCGCTTTTGCGCTATTGAGAATCAACGGTTTACGGAGGCAAAAAGTGTACATCCCGGAGCTACGGGGCCGGTCTTTGTCGCTACGGGGCCGGTCTTTGTCCCGACAAAGCCCCTTTCAGTGTCTCTGGAGTCCCTTTGTGCCCCTGCAAAGACTAAGCTGGACTCTTAAACTTTCATAAAAATTCATCTGCCGGCCGGCTTCGTTTGAGCGTGGAGTTTTGCCCTCTTTTTTCCTCCCCGTTCGCTGTCTTGAGATGCCTTGTCGGAGTGCAAAAAGTCTGTCTGAAGTGGGGAAATCTGCGATGCCTTGATTGGCGTTTTGCGGCCTTTCCAAGCAAAAACCGCGTGCGGAGAGAGGAGCTTCCTCTTCTTCGCACGCGGAATTTCTTGTCTTGAGGTGACGGTTGCGGCCGTTTGCCGGCAAAGGGGATTAGAGACTGTTGGAAGCCTCGTGTCCCATCTGCATCACATAGCGCAGCTGCATTTCGTCGTCAAACATGATGATGTCTGCGTCCTTTCCGCGCTCGAGCGAGCCCTTGCGGTCGTACACGCCCATAATCTTCGCCGGCGTTTCGCTTGCCATGCGGCACGCGTCGGCGAGCGGGATGCCCGCTTGCTGCACGCAGGTGCGGACGAGGCGGTCCATTGTCGCGATGGAGCCGGCGAGAGCCGAGCGGTCGGCCAGCTTGCACACGCCGTCTTCAAGGATGACGCGCGGGTCGAAAGCAGCGTCGCCCTCGGCAGCTGCACACGCGAGCGAGTCCGTGATGAGCGCCGTACGCTCCACGCCTTTTATCTGGAATATCATGCGCAGCATGACGGGCGGCACGTGTATGCCGTCGGCAATCATCTCCACGGTCATGTTTTCTTCAGCGAAGATGCTTTCCACCGTGCCGGGAACTTTGAACTCGCGGTTCTTGTAAACGACCGGCATGGCGTTGTAGAAATGGGTGGCGTGCGTCATTCCCGCCTCGTTGGCCGCGTGCACGTCCTCGTAGCGTGCGCGGGTGTGGCCGATGGAGGGGAGCACGCCGTGCTTGCGGCAAGCCTTGATGAAGCCGATGGAGCCGGGAAGCTCGGGAGCCTCGTCCCAGCGTTTCAGGCAGTCGTACTTTTCAAGGATAGGCTCGTACTCTGCGGCTACGGGCGGCTTGATCCATTCGGGTATCTGCGCGCCCGCCTGAGCCGGGTTGAAGTACGGGCCCTCGAGGTGCAGTCCCAGAATGGGGCTGTCCGCCTCCGCCATGAGCTTGGTGCAGGTTTCGCACGCCGCCTCTATCATCGGGACGGTGGAAGAGGAAAGGGTGGGGAAGATAGAGGTAGTGCCGTGCTTGAGGTGCGTGTTCACCGCTACGCGGAAAGCCTCTTCCTCGCCTTCCATGAAGTCGCGGCCGCCGCCTCCGTGCACGTGCATCTCTATGCCGCCCGGTACTACGGCGCAGCCCTTCGCGTCGATGAGCTCTGCGCCGGCTACGGGCAGGTCGCAGTTTTCCACTGCAAGTATTTTGTTTCCCTCTATGATTACGGAGCCGCCTTTCAGCCAGCCCTGGGGCGTGAGGATGCGTCCGTTGACTATTTGCTTGAGCATTGTGTGGGTTTGTGAGGTTTAAGGTTTGCGGGTTTGCGCGGCGTGCGGTATGCGCCTTGCGCGTCCGTGCCGCCGTTAGCCACAAAGGTAGGTAATAAAAGTATGCCGCAAACGGCGCGTGCCGGCTATTTTTGCCGCGTCCTGCTGTACGGGCTATTCTGTGCCGCCGCCTTCTTGCGTGTCGCGCCGGCGCACCTGCGCCATCTGCCATGTGTTGTAGAGATTGTGCCACACGCTGTAAAATCCGCCCGCGATGGAAGTTACGGGCTCGAGGAACGTGTAGCCCATCCAGATGGCGAAGACCGTGTTTTTCTGTCCGAGCGACTGTCCCGAGCTTATCGGCGTGCCGTAGTGTCTGCCCAGGGCGCGTCCGAGGGCAAACTGCAGGACGCAGCAGACGAGCGAGGCGGCGGCTATGCCCGCCAGCTCGCCGGCGGGTCGGTCGCTGTGGTGTATTGCCCGCACGGACACGGCGATGGCGATGCACAAAGCCACGGCCCAAAGGTAGAAGGCCAGGGAGTGCAGCGAGACGATGCGTGTCCAGAGGATCGGGAGCATTTTCTTTACGGCCTGCGCGGCGATGAGCGGCAAGAGGAGCAGGGGGCAAACCTTCCCGAGTATCGTGACGAAAGCGGGGAAGAAGGCCACGGTGGCGTGCGGGTGGATAAGCGGCACGCAGAGAGGGACGGCGAGTGCCACGGCAAGGTTGACGAAGAGCGTGTAGGTGGTGATGTCCGCCGCGTCGCCGTGCAGGCGTGCCGTCACCACGGCGGCGGACGTGGCGGTGGGGCATATCATGCAGAGCATGGCGGCCTCAAGCGTGACGCGTCCCGCCATGGCGGGAAAAAGGCGCAGTGCAAGCGCGCCGAGCGCAAACGTGCCTACCTGCACCAGCAAGAGCCAAAGGTGCACGCGGCGCGGGCGCATGTCGCTCAGGTTCACTTTGCAGAAAGTGAGGAAGAGCATGGTGAAGATGAGCAGCGGCTGCACCGTCGCCACTATGCCCGGGGCGTAGGGGCGCGTGAAATCGAGCGCCGGTATGCGCGAGTATGCCTCGTAAAGTGCTATTCCCGCCGCAATGGCGATGGGGAGTGTCCAGTTTTTTATGAATTTCTTCATCTTGCAAAATAGGCGCGGTGCTGCCGCGCGCAGTCAGGAAATGGCGGAAAAGTTGGTCTGCCGCTTGCGCAGCCTTGCCAGTTGGGTCCAGGCTACCGCGTTTTGCGGAAACTTTCCCTGCGGGTCGTCGCGCAGAAGCTCTGTCGCCGTGTCGCGGGCTTCGGCCATGAGGTCGCGGTCCTTTATCACGTTGGCCACTTTAAGGTCGAAAGGCATTCCGCTCTGTGCCGTGCCTTCAAGGTCGCCCGGGCCGCGCAGCTTCATGTCCTCCTCGGCTATGACGAAGCCGTCCGTCGTGTCTGTCATTATCTTCATGCGCCGGAGCGAGGTGTCGCTGAGCTGGTCCTTTGTCATCAGCACGCAGAACGACTGCTCCGCTCCGCGTCCCACGCGCCCGCGCAGCTGGTGGAGTTGCGCGAGGCCGAAATTCTCGGCGTTTTCTATCACCATCACCGAGGCGTTAGGCACGTTCACCCCCACCTCTATCACCGTGGTGGAGACGAGCATCCGCGTCTCGCCGCTTTTGAAGGCAGACATCTCGGCTTCCTTTACTTCTGGCTTCATCCGTCCGTGCACCATGCCCACTTTGTACTCCGGGAAAGTGTCGACAAGCAACGCGTAGCCCGTTTCGAGGTCGTGGAGGTTCTGTCTCTCGTTCTCCTTTATAAGCGGGTATACCACATACACCTGTCTGCCCTTCTGCAGCTCCTTGCGTATGCCGTCGTACATAGCCGCGCGTCCTGCCTGGCGGCAGTGGACGGTGTAGACAGGCTTGCGCCCCGGCGGGAGCTGGTCTATCACGCTCACGTCAAGGTCGCCGTAGACGGTCATGGCAAGCGTGCGCGGGATGGGGGTGGCGGTCATCACGAGCACGTGCGGCGGGCGCGCGTTTTTTGCCCATAGGCTCGCGCGCTGTTTCACGCCGAAACGGTGCTGCTCGTCTATCACGGCGAGGCCGAGGTTGAGGAAACACACCGTAGGCTCGGTGAGCGCGTGCGTGCCGACCAGTATCTGCACCGAGCCGTCCGCCACTCCGCGCAGCACCTCTTTGCGTGCTTTCCCCTTGACGCGTCCCGTGAGCAGCTCCACCCGCACGGGCATGTCGCGGAGATAGCCCCGCAGCGACTCGAGGTGTTGCTCGGCAAGTATCTCCGTGGGCGCCATGATGCAGGCCTGGAAGCCGTTGTCAAGCGCAAGGAGGCAGCATAGCAAGGCCACCATTGTCTTTCCGCTGCCTACGTCTCCCTGCAGCAGGCGGTTCATCTGCCGGCCGCAGCCCATGTCGCGGCGTATCTCGCGCACGACGTTTTTCTGCGCATCGGTAAGGGAGAAGGGCAGGTGGTTGTTGTAGAAATCAAGGAAAAACTCTCCCACGCGGCCAAACTTGTAGCCCTCGTACTGCAGCTTGCGGTTTTGGGAATAGCGGAGTATCTCAAGCTGCAGGTAGAACAGTTCCTCAAACTTGAGACGGTGGAGCGCGGCGGGAAGGGCGGAGGACGAGGCCGGGTGGTGGGCTGTGCGGAGCGCCTGGTCTATGGGGAGGAGCTTGTGCTTTGCCACGACCCATGCCGGGAGCGTCTCCTCTTTCACGAAGTCGCCGACGGCTTCGAAGGCGCGGTCTACCAGATCGGACACAAGGCGGGAAGTGAAGCCCTGGCGCTTCATGCGCTCGGACGTGTGGTAGTGCGGCAGCATCGTCATCGGCGCGCCGCTGTCCTCGCCAGCCTTGCGCTCCTCCAGCTCCGGGTGGACGATGGAGATGTGGCTGCCGAAAGCGCTCGGCTTGCCGAGGAGCGTGTACTCCACGTCGTAGCGGAGCGACTTTTCCACGCCGCGTATGCGGTTGAACCATACAAGCTGCACGTAGCCCGTGCCGTCCGTGAAGTTGGCGACAAGGCGCTCTTTCCGTCCTTGCCCCTCGATGTCCTTTGTCCTTATGACACCGCGCAGCAGTACGTAGGGCATGCCCTCCGAAAGGTCGCAGACGCGGTGGACAACGCTGCGGTCAATGTACTTGTAGGGTATTTGGTAGAGCATGTCGCGCAGGGTGAGGACGTGCAAGTCCTCGCCCAGCGTCTTCGCCCTCTGGGGACCTACCCCCTTGAGGTACATGATGTCGGTTTGCAGCGGGTTGACCGGCAAGGCGTGTGTCTTTTTAGCGGTTGCGGCGGATAAAAAACGACGCGGCGGCTCGCCGCCGCCGCGTCTGCCGGCACGTAAGGCCGGCGGAAGCGTCAGTCTTTGAGGTAGGAATCGGGCGTGGAGATGTTGAACTCCAGCGTATGGTTGCGCGTGTCGGGCTGCGTGTATCCCTCAAAGAGCATGTCTTTCTTCACCTGTGCCACGATCGTGGGCGAGGCAAGCCGTTTGGCGATGGCGAAAGCGAAGTGTACAGTGGCGGCAGGACCGCTTGCGGTGATGAAATTGCCGTCCTCTACGACGTAGTGCGTATTGTGCATAATGGCGCCGTCGAGCTGGCTCGCCAGACCGGGGTAGCAGGTGGCGTGCACGCCTTCAAGCACCCCCGCCGCGCCGAGCACGATGGGTGCGGCGCAGATGGCGGCGATGAGTTCGCCCTGCTTTGCGCGCTGCTGCAGGGTGAGGCGCAGCACAGGGTTGGAGCGCAGCGTCTCCGTGCCTTTGAGGCCGCCGGGCAGCACAAGCGCCTGCGAGTGGAGTATATGATTCTTCCTGAAAAGGCTGTCTGCTTTCACCACAATGCCGTGCGCTCCCGTCACCACGCGCTTTCCCGTCACGCTGAGAAGCTGCACCTCCAGCCCGCAGCGGCGGAGCACGTCGGTAGTGCCGAAAGCCTCGGTCTCCTCGAAGCCGTCTGCCAAGAATAAGTATACCATACCTTGTGTCGTTATATATATAAAGTGTGTCTGAGTTTAGTCTCTGTGTCTTTCTTGTGCCTCTTGCGCCTTTCCTGTCCTTAATGCGGCTTGCTGCGGCCTTTCCGTATGGCGCGGCATCCCCGCAAGGCGTGCCGGCGGTGCGTTTCGCGCGGTTTGTCTCACGACAGACAGCGCAGGTAGGCGGCGATGGTTTCGCGCAAGCCAAGGTAGAGCGCGTCGCTTATAAGCGCGTGGCCTATGCTCACCTCGTCCAGCCAGGGAATGCGCTTGTGGAAGAAGGCAAGGTTGGCGAGGCTGAGGTCATGTCCCGCGTTCAGCCCCAGGCCGATGGCTTGGCAATGGCGTGCCGTGCGCTCAAAGGGGGCGATAGCCGCCTCGCGGTCTTGCGCGTACGCGGCAGCGTAAGGACCTGTGTAGAGTTCCACTCTGTCCGCCCCGGCTTGCTTGGCGTAGTCCGCCATCCGCTCCTCCGGGTCAATGAAAATGCTGGTGCGTATGCCGCTTTCGCGGAAATCTGCTACCACCTCCGTGAGGAAAGCGAGGTTGTCAGCCGTGTCCCACCCGTGGTTGGACGTGAGCTGTCCGGGCTTGTCGGGTACGAGCGTGACCTGTGCCGGCCGCACGTCTTTCACAAGACGGCGGAAGTCGTCGGAGGGGTATCCCTCGATGTTGAACTCTGTGGCGAGCAGGGGCTTGAGGGCGTACACGTCCGCGCGGCGTATGTGCCGCTCGTCGGGGCGCGGATGGACGGTTATGCCCTGCGCTCCGAAAAATTCGCAGTCGCGTGCCACGGACAGCACGTTCGGCGTGTCGCCGCCGCGTGCGTTGCGCAGCGTCGCCACTTTGTTTATGTTAACGCTAAGTTTAGTCATGTTTTCCAACGCGGTAAAGCCGACTCCGCCCGTCCTTTTTCCACTTGCCCCGCTCTCTTTACCTTGCATCGGTGCAAATGCCTTATCTTTGCAAGAGCCAAGCTGCGGCTCGGCAGTTCAAGCGAGCTTGCTGCTCTCGCCTTGCATTGGCTTTGCATAAGCCAAGCTGCGGCTCGGCAGTTCAAGTGAGCTTGCTGCTCTCGCCTTGCATTGGCTTTGCATAAGCCAAGCTGCGGCTCGGACGGGCGCGGTATCCCTTTCCGCGCTGCAAAAGTACTATTTCCCTTGGGCGGAAAAGATTAAAAAGGATTAAAAGCGGTGCTGAAAATGCGCCGCTTAAGAATATTTTGCAAAAGAAATGACTTACGAAAGCACGCGGGTAGCCCTTTTCGGCAACGCTTTCCAAAGCGGGAAGAACGCCTACGTACGCGACATACTCTCTTGTCTGGACAAACTCGGCGTGGCGGTGAGCCTTGAGGAAGATTTTGCGGCGTTTGCCGTGCGCTCTGGCATCCTCCCGCAGGCGCATCCCTACCGCACCTTCGGGGCAGGGGCTTGCGAGGCTGACTTCGCCGTGTCGGTCGGCGGGGACGGCACGTTTCTCGGCACGGCGGCGCGTGTGGGCGCGTCGGGGATACCCATTCTCGGCGTGAACATCGGTCGGCTCGGCTTTCTTGCCGACGTGTCCCCCGACAACATCGCACCGGCTTTCGAGGCACTCTGCCGCGGGAATTACACCGTGGAGCGGCGGCGCGTGCTTGCGGTGGAGAAAGACGGCGAACTGTCCTCTTGCTTTCCCTATGCGCTCAACGAAGTGGCGGTGCTGAAACACGACAATTCTTCGCTCATAGAGATAAGCACTTGGGTGGACGGGCATTTTCTGGCCAACTACCTTGCAGACGGCTTGATAGTCTGCACGCCGACCGGCTCCACCGGCTATTCGCTTAGCGTGGGTGGCCCGGTGCTTACGCCCGGATCCGGCACGATAGGCATTTCGCCCGTTGCGCCGCACAGTCTGTCGCTCCGGCCGCTTGTGGTGCGCGACGACGTGGAGATAAGACTGGAGGTGCGCAGCCGCAGCCACAATTTCCTGCTTGCCGCGGACGGACGCAGCGAGAGTCTGCCTGAATCCACCGCCATCACCGTCCGGCGTGCCCCGCATTGTGTAAACGTGGTAAAGATTGAGCATCCCGACTTCTTCGGCACGCTCCGCGAAAAGCTCATGTGGGGAGCCGACACGCGGGGGTAGGACATTCCGTTCCGCCGTTAGCAGACCGTCAAACGCTCCTATAATATATAATATATAAGGAGTAGGACACATTTATATATGTGATATAGAAAGCAAGCAAAACGCCCCATGCTCAGACGCTCCGTCCCGCAAATATCGCGCTATCTCTTCCGCCAGTTGCGCGGCCACTACACGCAGGTGGCCGTCAATACGCTTGCGGGATGCCTGCTTGTGCTTGCCGACCTGTCGTTCGTGTGGGCGACGAAGCTCACGATAGACATTGCCACGCACCGCAGCGATGTCATGCCGCTTGCGTGGGGCTTTGCGCTCCTTGCCGCCATTATGGCGTCGCGGCTCTTGCTGACACTTGGCTTGCGCTGGGTGCGTGCCGTCCTTGGCGTGCGGGCACAGAACGACATGAGGGCGGAAATGTTCCGCCGGCTGCTTGGCGTAAGGTGGGACGCATTGCGGGCTTACCATACGGGCAACCTCACCAACCGCGTCGAGCGCGACGTGGCGGACGTGGTGAACTTTGTCACCGAAAGCCTGCCCGCGCTGGTGAAGACCACGCTCCAGTTTGCGGGCGCGTTTGCCTTCCTTTTCGTGATGAACCGCCAGCTGGCCATGGTGGTGGTGCTGATAGTCCCTTTCTTCCTGCTTGCCAGCAAACTCTACGTGAAGCGCATGCGCGAGCTTACGCGACAGGCACGCGAGAGCGACAGTGCGATACAAAGCACCATACAAGAGACGCTGCAGCACAGTCTGGTGGTAAAGACACTCCGTGCCGCAAAGCCGCTCCTCGCGCGGCTGAACGGACAACAGGCTGAGCTGCACCGCCTGATCCTGCGCCGCACGCGCTACTCTACCGTTTCCACTGCACTGCTCAATACCGGCTTCTCTTTGGGCTACCTTGTCACCTTTGTGTGGGGCGTGACGGGGCTGTCGCGCGGCGAGATAACGTACGGCGCAATGATTGCGTTTATACAGCTCGTAGGCCAGATACAGGACCCCGTGCGCCAGCTTTCGCGCTTCGTGCCCATCTTCGTCACGTCCTTTACCGCGTCCGAGCGTCTGATGGACATCGAGGCTTTGCCCTTGGAAGACGGCAGCGCGGCGATGAGGCTGCGCGGACCGCTTGCGGTGAGAATGGATAATGTCACGTTTGCCTATGAGAAGGGGACGCGAGAGATATTCTCAGGCTTTAGCCATACGTTTCCGGCGGGCGGCATTACCGCTATTGTCGGCGAAACCGGGGCGGGGAAGACCACGCTGATACGTCTGCTCTTGGCTTTGTGCCGTCCGCAAAAGGGAGGAGTGTCTCTTGTCGGAGCCGATGGCAAATCTGTCCCCGTCGGAGCGGCTTTGCGTTGCAACTTCTCATACGTGCCGCAGGGCAACTCGCTCTTCTCGGGGACGGTGCGCAGCAATTTGCTCCTTGCCGCGCCAGAGGCTACCGAGCAGCAGATGGTAGATGCCCTGCGTACGGCGGCGGCGGACTTCGTGCTGTCGCGCCCTGAGGGTCTTGACACCCCGTGCGGCGAGGCCGGGGACGGACTTTCCGAGGGGCAGGCGCAGCGCATCGCCATAGCGCGGGCACTCCTCGGCGCGGGCGGCGTGCTTATCTTTGACGAAGCCACCTCTTCGCTGGACGGGGAGACGGAAGAAACCGTTTTGCGCAACATTGTCGGCGCTTATCCGCACCGCACGCTTATCTTTATTACCCACCGCCCCGCCGTCCTGCAGTACGCCACGCAGACTTTGCGGCTATGACCGGTTGCATTCTTCCCTTTTTCTCCGCTTTTTAGCCAAGGTAATGGGCTTTTTTGAGAAACGGGGAAAGCATATAGACGTAAAAAACGTAACTTTGCCGCAAGGCGAACTTGGGATGCACCGTTAGGCGGCGTGTGACGGACGCGCGAAAGCCGCGTGCAAAATCCTTGCAGTATGGGAAATGACGACATCAAAAGCATTTGTCTCGTCGGCTCGGGCAACGTGGCGACACATCTTGCCCGGGCGTGGCAAGCTGCCGGATTGGAGATGCGCTGCGTCTGCAGTCCAACGCCCAGTCACGCCGAAACGCTTGCCCGCGAAGTGGGCTGCAAGACAGTGTGTACGGACTTGCTGCGCTTGCCCGAGGCGGATGCCTATGTGCTTTGCGTGAAGGACGATGCCCTCCCGTCTGTCGCTGCGCAGGTGGCGACAGCGACTGGCGGGCGAAGTGCTTTGCTGGCGCATACAGCCGGCAGTGTGGCACTGGACGTGTTGCCGGAGTGCGGTTGCGACAGGGCGGTGTTGTATCCTTTGCAGACATTCTCCAGAAGCTGCAAGCTTGACATGCGCCGCGTGCCTTTCCTCGTGGAGGGTGATACGGAGCAAGCCCTGCACAAGGTGAGCCGGCTCGCCGCTTCCGTGTCCCGCGAAGTGCATGCGCTGGACAGCGAAGGCAGACGCAAGCTGCATCTTGCCGCCGTCTTTGCCAACAACTTCACCAACCATTGCCTCGCGCTCTCCGAGATGCTGGCAGAGGAAGCCGGGCTTGACGGATCGCTTCTGCGGCCGCTCGTGGAGGAGACGTTGCGCAAGGCCGCCGAGATGCCAGCCCGCGAAGCGCAGACAGGGCCTGCGGCGCGGTGGGACGAAACTGTGATGCGCCGCCAGCGAGACGCGCTTGCCGCCCACCCGGAGGCGCAAGCCGTGTATGAGGCGATAAGCCGCAGCATACATGCCTTGGCGCGGCGGGACTGAAACGGCAGATGTTGGCGGCGGTTGCGCGCAAATGGCGTACAAGCCCGGCGCAGCATACCGGCAGTCGCCGCGCGTGCGTGCAAAGTATGCGGACAAGGCGCACGGATGGCGGGAGACAACAACAGACACAGCCCCCAAATACCAAAGAACGTACGGATGATAGACTACGACCTCACGCGCATACGCGGTCTCGCTTTTGACGTGGACGGCGTGCTGAGCGCAAGCAATGTTTTCCTTTTCGGAGACAACGGGCAACCCAACCGCACCGCCAACATCAAGGACGGCTACGCCTTGCAGCTTGCGGTGAAGAAAGGGCTCGAAATAGCCATCATCACCGGCGGCGGAAGCGAGGCCGTAAGGGCACGCTACCGGGGCTTGGGCATATGCCACGTGTATATGCGGGCTGCGGTGAAGATAAACACCTTTGAGGAATGGCTTGCCGCGACACGGCTGTCGGAAGACGAAGTCCTATATATGGGAGACGACATCCCCGACTATGAGGTCATGTCGCGGTGCGGCTGTCCCTGCTGCCCGTCTGACGCGGCTGCAGAGATAAGAGGCATATCGCGCTATGTAAGTCCGTACCCCGGCGGCCAGGGCTGCGTGCGCGACGTGACGGAGCAGGTACTCCGCGCACAGGGCAAGTGGATGACGGACGCTGAGGCTTTCGGCTGGTGATCGCGTTCAGCGTACCCGGCTCGCGCAAGTTTTCCTCCCAACAACAACTACACTAACCTTTATACATACGATGCTTGACAACCTGAAAAAGTACAAGATTGTGCTGGCGAGCAATTCGCCGCGGCGCAAGGAGCTGCTGCAGCGTCTTGGCTTGCAGTTTAAGATACGCACGCTCTTCGGCATAGACGAGAGTTACCCCAACAGCCTCCGGGGAGAAGACATAGCGTGCTATATTTCCCGCAACAAGGCAAAGGCATACCGCGGGTCGATGGGCGCGGACGAGCTGCTTATCACCGC
This sequence comes from Alloprevotella sp., assembly GCA_963651485.1. Lineage (GTDB taxonomy): Bacteria > Bacteroidota > Bacteroidia > Bacteroidales > Bacteroidaceae > Alloprevotella. The sequence goes on from CAVJPT010000004.1 coordinate 123,484, forward strand.
CGACACCATAGTATATAAAGACGGCGAGGTTTTCGGCAAGCCGCACAATGTGGCTGACGCGAAGATGATGCTCCACCTGCTTTCGGGCGGCGTCCATCAGGTGATTACGGGCGTGACGATAATCACGCACGAGCGTATGGAGAATTTCGCCGTGACGAGCCACGTGAAGTTCAGCAAGCTGACAGACGAAGAGATAGACTTTTACGTGGACAACTATCTTCCCTTCGACAAAGCCGGTGCTTACGGCATACAGGAATGGATAGGGCTTGTCGCGGTAGAGGAGCTGCGCGGCAGCTACTTCAATGTGATGGGCCTGCCCGTGCAGCGGCTCTACCAGAAGCTAAAGACGTTTTAGGCGCATCGCGGAAAACGGCGCGTACAGACGGGCGCAACAGCTATGAAGACAATCAGACTTTACGATAAAGACAACGCGCCGGAGCGCATAGCCGAGGTGACGCGCGTGCTGTCGGACGGCGGCGTAGTGGTGTTTCCCACGGGCAGCACGTACGCTCTGGGTTGCCACGCACTAAAAGAGCGTGCCGTCGAGCGCATTTGCAAGATTAGGGGCATAGACCCCGCGAGCCATCCGCTTTCGGTGATTTGCTATGACTTGAGCGAGATTAGTGCCTACGCGCATATCCCTACGCCGGTTTTCAAGCTGATGAAACGCAATCTTCCGGGCGCTTTTACGTTTATACTTCCCGGGAAGAACCGTCTCCCCAAGGTTTTCCGCAGCCGCAAGTCGGGCGAGGTCGGCATACGCATGCCGGAAAGTCCCATCGTGCGCGAGCTGCAGCATGCGCTCGGCGCGCCGCTTATGACGGCCTCGCTTCCTTTGGCAGAGGGAGACGACCCCGAGCTGGTAACCGACCCCGAACTCGTGGCGGAGACCTACGGCAAGCTCGTGGACGCCGTGATAGACGGAGGCATGGGGCGGCAGGGGCAGTCCACCGTGGTCAACTGCTGCGGCGACGAGCCGGAGATAGTGCGGCAAGGCGACGGGGAACTGTACTGAGGACGTTACGTACAAACACGAAAGACAGACTTTACAAGACGATGAGACACACCACGCACACTTTGTTTGCTGCCGTCTGTGCGGCAGCGTTGGGTATTGCGGCAGCCTCTTGCGGCGATGACGACGAGAAGTACCGTTCCGAGCCGCCGAAGATAGCCCGCATCACGGTGAGTCCGCTTGACGGGCATACCAGCATACGCGCCGGCGAGCGATTCGTAGCTACGGCCGTGCAGAGCAAGACCGGCGTGAACCTTTACAAGGCAACGTACGTGTGGACGGCGGTTTCGTCGGGTACGGGTACGGCAAGTTCGAAACAGAACAAGGGCGAGGTGGTCTACGACAACGATTCTGGCGACTGCACCGATACCCTCGTCGTGACGGAGGCCGGGAAATATACACTCACGTTCTCCGCCGACTACCGCCCGAGCGGTTCTACGGAAAACTGGATAAGCAAAAACGGCAGCTCGTTCTCGGAGTCGCTTGACGGCGGCGGGACGGCGAGCTACTCGGCGGGCGTGACGCTTTTCAGGGTCAAGGCCGTGTACAGCGTCAACGTGCTTCCGGCACAATAAGAAAACAGTAAACCATACACCGAACCGCGCCTCCGCCAAGACAGGCGCGCTCCACTTGCAAGGGGCGGGAAGCGCGACGCCTCCCGTCCCTTGACTTTTCCCAAACGGGCGCGGAGCGGCGAAATATAAAAAGCACTATGGAAACGACAGACACCGCATACACCCAAGACACGGCACGAGGCGAGTACATCGCCGCGATGGCGCAGCTGTTTCGTACCCCCGGCGTGTGGCCGGGGCGCAAGGAGGCACGCGACGTGGCGGACTTCATCGTGAGCCGCATAGAGACAGACGGCGGCGTTCCGCGCGACGCTTTCGGCAACGACCGCGTGCTGCTTGCGCTCACCGCCTCCGTGCTCGCCGCCCGTGAGATTGGCGTACGCGGACACGCGCTCACCGCCTATATCCTCCGTTCCGTCGTCACGTGCAAAGAACAGACCGAACTCGTCGAGCGGCTTTTCGGCCGCGAAGTGGCAGACACGCTTCGCGGCTTCCTGCGTGTGGAGGCCATAGAGGTGAAGACCGAGGCTATGCGCACCGACAATTTCCGCAATCTGCTCATCTCGCAGGCGGGAGACATGCGCGTCGTGCTGCTGCTTATAGCTGACAGCGTGAATCTCATGCGCCGCATACGCGACACCGGCAATCTTGACGAGCAGCGCCGCGTTTCCACGGAAGCAGCCTGCCTTTACGCGCCGCTTGCCCACAAGCTGGGGCTTTACCAGCTTAAGAGCGAGCTCGAGGACCTTAGCCTAAAGTACCTCGAACACGACGCGTACTATATGATAAAGGAGAACCTCAACGCCACAAAGCGTTCGCGCGACGCATACATAGAGCGGTTTACCGCGCCTATAAGGGAAATGCTTGACGCGGAGGGGCTGCGCTACCACATGAAAGGGCGCACGAAGAGCATACACTCCATCTGGCAGAAGATGAAAAAGCAGCAGTGCGGCTTCTCCGGCGTGTACGACCTCTTCGCCATACGCATCATACTCGACGCGCCGCTTTCCAAAGAAAAGGAACAGTGCTGGAAGGTGTTTTCCCTTATCACCAACAAGTACGAAAGCAACCTCAAGCGCTTGCGCGACTGGCTCACAGTCCCCAAGAGCAACGGCTACGAAAGTCTGCACATAACGGTAAAAGGGCCGGAAGACAAGTGGGTGGAGGTGCAGATACGCACGGAGCGCATGGACGAGATTGCCGAGCACGGACTCGCCGCCCACTGGCGCTACAAAGGCGTGAAAAGCAGTGGCGGGGGCATGGACTCCTGGCTTGCCGACATACGCACGGCGCTCGAGACGGGCGACGAGGGAAAACTCACCCATTCGCTTTCATTCGGGGGCGGGGAGGAGGACGTGTACGTGTTTTCGCCGAAGGGCGACCTCTACCGACTGCCGCCCCACGCTACGGTGCTCGACTTCGCCTATACCATCCACTCCGGCGTGGGCAACCGCTGCGTGGGCGGGCGCATAGACGGGCGCAATGTGCCAATACGTCAGGAACTCGAGAGCGGGCAGACGGTGGAGATAGTCACCTCAAACAGCCAGACGCCTAAGCAGGAATGGCTCAATATAGCACGGTCTAACCACGCCAAGGCCAAGATACGCTCTGCCGTGCGCGAACTCACCGCCGGGGAGACCGATCTGGGCAAGGAAACGCTTGCGCGAAAGATGAAAAACCGCAAGCTTGACTGGGACGAGAGCCTTGTCAACCAGCTCATAAAGAAGATGGGCTACAAGGAAAGCTACGACTTCTTCCGCGACATAGCTAACGACCGCGCCGACCTCAACCGCACGCTCGACACATACATAGAGCTTATGCGGCGCGAGCAGGGCACGGCCGAACGCGCTGCCACGCGCTCGGCGGGAGAGTTCAGCATGGAGAGCGAGGCGGGGCAGAAAGCCAAGGGCGAGGCGGACGTGCTTGTTATAGACCGCAACCTCAAAGGCATAGACTTCCAGATGGCGCGGTGCTGCAACCCCGTCTACGGCGACGATGTCTTCGGCTTCGTCACGGTTAGCGGCGGCATCAAGGTACACCGCACCGACTGCCCCAACGCGCCCGCGCTCCGCTCGCGTTTCGGATACCGCATTGTGAAGGCGCGCTGGGCTGGCAAGGGAAAAGGCACGTACCCCATCACGCTCCACGTTATCGGGCAGGACGACCTCGGCATCGTCAACAACATCACCTCAATCATTTCGAAGGAGGAAAACATCATGCTGCGCAGCATCAGCATTGACTCCAACGACGGACTCTTTTCCGGCATCCTCACGGTGCTTGTGGACGATACGCAGAGGCTCAATCTGCTCATCAAGAAACTGCGTACGGTGAAGGGGGTAAAGGCTGTCTCGCGCACCTGACGGCTTGGCACGCCGAAAAGTCGCTTCGGACGGTTTGAGAGTGCCGTGCAGCGGCAGCAATGAGGCGGTTTCGCCGTTAAGCCATTATGAAATTGCATCTGCTTCGCTGCAGGCGAAAACGCAGGTCGTTGCCCCTCCCGTCAGAGACGTTCCCCGTCCGAAAAGCAGCGGAGGGAGGGTCGCGAAAGTCAGAAGAAATAGCGTTTCGCTTTGCCTTTACCCAGCCTTGCAGTAATTTTGTCCCGTTAAAATCCCGCCCTGCGCCCTTTGCTTGCGTGGCAAGGCTTGTCGGGCGCGGCGGGAAAAGCACATTTCATGATGAATGCAGAAAAGAAAGGCGTGCTTGCGGCGCTCGCGCGGTTTTTCCGTATGACGGGACGCGGCTTGCGGCACGTGTGGCGTTGGTATAAGGGACAGTTCGCCGGTCGTCCGTGGTGGCGCAAGCTTTTGGCGGGCGTGGCGACCTTTATCGTGTTGGTGGTGTTCTACGTCTTCGCTGTGGTGACCAATTTCCTGTGGCTCTTCGGCAAGTCGCCCTCCACGCACGACATAATCCACCCCAAGACGGCAGCCGCTTCGGAGATATATAGCTGCGACGGAAAGCTGCTCGGCAAGTTTTTCAACGAAAACCGCACGCCCGTCCCCTACGACTCCATCAGTCCTGCTTTCTTCCAGGCTCTTGTGTCGACCGAGGACGAACGCTATTACAGCCACCACGGCATAGATTTTCAGGGACTTTTCGCCGCTGCAAAGGATGCGGCAAGGGGACACGCCCGCGGCGCTTCCACCATCACGCAGCAGCTGGTGAAGAATATGTTCCGTGTACGCACGCAGTACTCCACAGGTCTGTTGGGCAAGGTGCCGGGGCTTAGCATCGTCATCATGAAGAGCAAGGAGATGATCATCGCCACCGAGCTCGAGATGCTTTGCGATAAGAGGCAGATACTTGAAATGTATGCCAACACGGTGGACTTCGGCTCTAACGCCTACGGCATCAAGACTGCGGCGAAGACGTACTTCAACACTACGCCCTCGCACTTGAAAGCGGAGGAGGCAGCCGTACTCGTGGGGCTGCTGAAAGCAACCTCGGCCTACAACCCCCGTATCAATCCAAAGAATTCCCTCAAGCGGCGCAACACGGTGCTCAACAATATGTATGCGCATCGTACCCTGCTCAAAGAAAAGTTTGGCGACACGTACGTGGCATCGCGCGGCACGCTCGACTCCTTGCTTGCGCTTCCCATAAGCCTTAATTTCAGTGTGGAGAGCGCCTACGACGGAGAAGCGCTTTACTTCCGCGATGCCGTGAAGGACTATGTGCAGGAGAAATGCCCCGACCTCGACCTTTACTCTGACGGACTGAAAATATACACTACGCTCGACTCGCGCATGCAGGCTTATGCTGAAAAGGCCGTGCGCGAGAAGATGCGGCAGGTGCAGCGCAACTTTGACAACCATTGGCGCGGCATGGGAGAGCGATGGCGCGACGAGAAAGGCAACGTGATACCCGGCTTTATAGAGGGAATAGCACGACGCACGGACGCGTACAAGATGCTCGAAGCACGCTACCCGTCCAATCCCGACTCTATCCGTTATTGGCTCAACAAACCGCACGAAGTGACGCTTTTCAGCTACGACGGACCGCGCCACGAGGTGATGTCGACAATGGACTCCATACGCTATATGGTCAACTACCTGCACACGGGTTTCGTAGCGATGGAACCCGAGACGGGAGAGGTAAAGGCCTACGTCGGCGACATAGACTTCAAGTCGTGGAAGTACGACAAGGTGCGTGCGATGCGCCAGCCCGGCTCCACTTTCAAGCTTTTTGTGTACGCCACGGCGATGAAGCAGGGGCTTACCCCTGCCGACACGCGCAAGGACGAGTATATCCGCATGGAGGTGTACGACAAGCGAAAGAAAGCCAATACCGTATGGCAGCCGCACAACGCCAACGGACGTTTCTCCAATGCGGAGCTGCCCCTGCGCTCGGCTTTCGCGCAGAGCATAAACACCATTGCCGTGAAACTCGGACAGGAGCTGGGCATAGAGAACGTGATTTCCACAGCCCGCGACATGGGCATAAAGTCGCCTCTTGACAACATAGCCTCCCTTCCGCTCGGTGCAAGTGACGTGACGCTCTTCGAGCTGGTGAATGCCTACGGCACAGTAGCCAACGGCGGCGTACACGTTGACCCCGTGCTGGTGACAAAGATTGTCGACTCCGACGGCAAGACCGTCTACGAGTCCTCCGTTTCCTCAGCGCGTGCGCTCCCGCAGAAAGCGGCATTCTATATGCAGAAACTCCTTGAAGCCGGCGTACGCGATGCGGGCGGAACGTCGCAGACGCTTGGCGCGATGATGTACCTCGGCCCGTTCTCCAACCAGCTTGACATGGGGGGAAAGACGGGTACGTCCAACAATCACTCCGATGCGTGGTTTGTGGGTGTCACCCCGAGCCTTGTAGCCGGCGCGTGGGTAGGCGGCGAATACCGCAGCATACACTTCCGCACGGGCGCATTGGGACAAGGCAGCCGCACGGCGTTGCCCATTGTGGCGCAGTTTATGCGCAGTGTGATGGATGACGGCGACCTACGCAAGAAATACCTGCACCGGTACGGTATGCCGCCTGAGGACATCTCCCCGAGTACATATCAGGCAACCTACTACCAGCCCTCCGCAGAGGAGGACTCTACTGCGGCGGATTCCACCTTTGTCCCCGAAGACCTTATGGGCGGCGAGGGCGAGACTGCCGAGGAGGGCGCGTCTGCACCCGCAAGCGAGGCTGCCGCAGAGACGGCAACACCCGCTGCAGAGCAGTCTGGCACGAAGCACAAAAAAGAGCATAAGCAAGCACCTGCCGCGCAGCAAGCGGAGAGTCTGTTTGAGTGACACATGACACCTGCATGCCACGTTTCGCCCCGTAAGGGCGTGGACGGGTACGCAGGTGTTTTGTGTGTCGGGACGCGTTGCTGCCTGTGCCGGGAATGCGCATCCTTACACAGAAATAGTACACACTTTTATTATAATGTTCCAACATCTCAACTTCAAGAAAGCCTCCCTGCTTTTCGCCGTACTTTGCGTGGCGATTCTCGTTCAGGCGCAGGCACCGGCGGGCTACTATTCCGCCGCAAAGGGAAAGAAGGGTTCGGCAGTGAAAACGGCCCTTTTCTCCATAGTCTCCTCCCACACCCAGCGGTCGTACAACCAGCTTTGGGAGGACTTCAAGAAAACCGACGTAAGAAGCGACGGGAAAATTCGCGACCGTTACTCCAACAAGACCAACTACACCCCGGGCGGCAGCGCGCAGGGCAGCAACTATAAAGGCGAGGGCGACAGCTATAACCGTGAGCACTCTTTCCCCAAGAGCTGGTTTAACGAAGGCACGCCGATGTATACTGATCTCTTCCACCTCTATCCCACGGACGGCTATGTGAACGGACGGCGCAGCAATTACCCCTTCGGTGAAAACAACGGCGAGAAGTACAGCTCCTCGGGCGGCTACAGCAAGCTCGGCGCCTGCACTGTGAGCGGCTACACCGGCATCTGCTTTGAGCCGGCCGACGAGTACAAGGGTGACTTCGCGCGTACCTATTTCTATATGGCAACGGCGTATGAAGACCGTATATCTTCGTGGAGCAGCCCCATGCTTTCGGGCAACAAATATCCTGCCTACAAAACTTGGGCAATTGACATGCTGCTGCGCTGGGCGCAGGAGGACCCCGTGAGCCAGGTAGAGATTGACCGCAACAACGCGGTGTATGGCATTCAGCATAATCGCAACCCCTACATAGACTATCCCGGACTCGAGCAGTATGTATGGGGCGCGTACAAGGACTATGCCTTCGATCCCGACAACTATGTAGAGAAGCCCGGAGGCACCGACCCGCAGCCCGGTGAAGTGGCAGCGCCCGTATTCTCTCCGGCGGAGGGCAAGGTGAAAAGCGGAACGGTGGTCACTGTCAGCACCACGACGGCAGGCGCAAGCATCTGCTACAGTATAGACGGCGGCACGGCTACGACAGCCTTGTCTCCCGTGCAGTTTACAGTAGACCGTGCTATGACGGTGACGGCTTATGCCGAACTTGACGGCGAGAAAAGCGCGAGCGTAAGCGCAAAATACACTTTGAAAGAAGACAATCCGGACGTGCCGCAAGGCGACGACGTGTACGTGCTTGTTACGGACGAGAGCGACCTGTACAACGGCGCGACGGTGCTGGTAGTCTGCCCCGGCAAGAATGTAGCGATGGCAGAGCAGGACGATGACATCCGTGCTTTTGCAGAGGTGGAAGTAGACGGCAGTACGCAGAGCGTCAAGACCGAAGTAGGCGGGAGCGGGCAGCCCGTGGCCTTCACGCTGAGCGGCGACAGTGAAGGCTGGAGTTTCAAAGACACTACGGACGGCACGTACCTTGCCCTCACGGCGAAAAAGAAAAAACTGTACTCTCTTGACGAAGAGAACGGCAGCCAGACCAAGTGGACGGTGACGGTGAGCGGTGATGGCATTGCCCGCATCGTGAACAATGCCTTCTCTGGCTATTCCATACAGTACAATTCCTCTTCCCCGCGTTTCGCCTGCTATACGAGTACGCAGCAGGAAGTGGCGCTTTACCGCAAATCCGTTTCTTCTGGCATCGAGACTGCGGCTGACGGGAAAAGCGCGGCGGACGTACACCGCGTGTATGACCTTCAGGGACGCGTGGTGCGTACCGTCTCGGGCGACGCACCGGCATTCAGCGGACTGCCCGCCGGTGTGTACATTTACGGTGGCAGGAAGATTGTGGTAAAATAAACGCTTATATGGCTAAGCAAAGCACATACGACTCCAAGGGCTTTCCGCGCGGCGGGCGTAAGCCCGCCGCGCCTGAGGCGGACAGCTACGGACACCTGCAGCCACAGGCCGTAGAGCTCGAGCAAGCTGTGCTCGGCGCCCTGCTGGTGGAGAAAGACGCTTACTATCAGGTGAGCGAAATTCTCCGCCCGGAGAGCTTTTACGACCATCGCCACCAGCTGATATACGAAGCTATCCGCCGGCTCAACCTTGAAGAACGCCCCGTCGACATCCTTACCGTAAAGGACCAGCTCGACAGCACCAAGCTCCTCGAGGACGCGGGCGGACCGTTCTACATCACGCAGCTCAGCGGCATGGTGTCGTCGTCCGCGCACATAGAGTACCATGCACGCATCATCGCCCAGAAGGCACTCGCGCGAGAGCTTATCTCCTACACGAGCGGCATACAGACAAAGGCGTTTGACAGCACGCAGGACGTGGACGAACTGATGCAGGAGGCGGAAGGAAAGCTTTTCGAACTCTCGCAGCAGAATCTCAAGAAGGACTACACGCAGATTGACCCCGTCATAAAGGAGGCGTACGAGATGCTGCAAAAGGCCGCCGCACGAAAGGACGGCATGAGCGGCATAGCATCGGGCTTCCACGACCTTGACAGGATAACCTCGGGCTGGCAAAATTCCGACCTCGTCATCCTTGCCGCGCGTCCCGCAATGGGTAAGACGGCTTTCGCCCTGAGCATGGCGAAGAACATAGCCGTAGACCAGAAGATACCCGTTGCGCTTTTCTCACTTGAGATGTCCAACGTGCAGCTCGTCAACCGTATGATAGTCAATGTGTGCGAGATAAAGGGCGAAACGCTGAAAAGCGGACAGCTCAAGCCTTATGAGTGGGGACAGCTCGACTATAAGATTAAGCCGCTTTACGGCGCTCCGCTTTATGTCGACGACACGCCTTCGCTCTCTGTCTTCGAGTTGCGCACAAAAGCCCGCCGCCTTGTGCGTGAGCACGGCGTGAAAGTATTGATGATAGACTACCTGCAGCTGATGAACGCGTCGGGAATGAACTTCGGCAGCCGACAGGAGGAAGTCTCCACCATCAGCCGCTCGCTGAAAGGACTTGCAAAGGAACTCAACATCCCCATCCTCGCGCTCTCGCAGCTCAACCGTGGCGTAGAGACGCGAGAAGGCAACGACAAGCGGCCGCAGCTTTCGGATTTGCGCGAGTCGGGAGCCATTGAGCAGGACGCGGATATGGTTGTGTTCATCCACCGTCCCGAGTACTACAAAATCTATCGTGACGAACACGGCAACGACGTGCGGGGCAAGGCGGAAATCATCATTGCCAAGCACCGTAACGGTGCTGTGGGCAGCGTCTTGCTTACTTTCCGCGGCGAGTATGCGCGTTTCCAAAATTTGGAAGAGGAAACCATTCCCGTTCCGGGTGCGGACGCTGGCGACCAGGCGGTCATCTCTTCGGCGATGAACACCTCCACGCTCCCGCCTCCGCCGGGGATGGATTCGCTCCCGCCGATGGGCGACTCGGATATTCCTTTTGCGCCGCCGAGCGGCGCGGACCCCGGTTTTTGAGTTATGTGGCTTTTCCGCAGAGAAACGGGCGACGGATATTCCGCCGCCCGTTTCTTATGGCTTGCCTTAGGCTATGTTGTCCATTTCTGGTAAAATTTTCCCGGTCAGCTTCTTGCTGCGCGAAGCCAAACAATAAGTAAAGAGCCGCAAAGGGGCGAAGCGATGTGCTTGCCGCCTTTGTGGCTCTTTCGTTGTGTCTTTTGCGGCGGCGTGGGTGTAGGCATTGTGCCCCTCCGCCGCCGTTCTGCTTAGAGCTTGGACAGCTCGCGTGCCATCTGCTCCTGAAGTTCGCGTGCTTTCTCGCCGGCTGCAGCGGCGAAGTCCTCTGTTTGGTCGGCGTAGATTATGCCGCGCGAGGAGTTTACTATAAGTCCGCAGTCGCGCGTCATTCCGTAGCGGCACACTTCCTCAAGCGATCCGCCCTGCGCGCCTACGCCGGGGACGAGGAGGAAATGCTGCGGCGCTATCTTGCGGATGTCTGCGAAGAGGCTGCCTTGCGTTGCGCCCACTACGTACATCATGCGCGTGTCGTCCGCCCACTCTTGCGAGCGGCGCAGCACTTTTTCGAAAAGGCGTTGTCCCGAAGCGTCCTCGGTAAGCTGGAAGTCGTGCGAACCCTTGTTGCTGGTCAGCGCAAGCAGCACCACCCATTTGCCCTCATAGCCCAGAAATGGTGTGACACTGTCCTCGCCCATATAGGGAGCGACGGTGAGCGCGTCGATGTCCAGTTCACCGAAGAAAGAGCGGGCGTACATGGCGGACGTATTGCCGATGTCGCCGCGTTTAGCGTCGGCTATGATGAGCTGGTCGGGGTAGTTCTCCTTTATGTAACGCACCGTTTTCTCAAAGGCCGCCCATCCTTTCAGCCCGAAACACTCGTAGAAGGCGAGGTTGGGCTTGTAGGCCACGCAGTAGGGGGCGGTGGCGTCGATGATGGCGCGGTTGAAGTCGAATATCGGGTCTTCGTGCGAGAGAAGATGTTGCGGCACTTTCTTCAGGTCGGTGTCAAGACCTACGCAAAGGAAAGACTTCTTCGCGAAGATGTTTTTGATGAGCTGTTCCTTGTTCATTGCTTTATGGCGTTGTGTTGACGATTTTTTCGTGGTTGCTTGTTGTTGGGAGAAGTTGGTTTAGCGGAATGTGTGCCACATTTCCCACGCGCCCTCGGCCTGAAGGTGCAGCATCTCCAAGCCGTTTTTCACGGTCGCTCCCTGTTTGCGCCCGTGCTGCATGAAGAGTGTTTCGCCGGGGTTGTACACCAAGTCGTACAGTACGTGGTTGGGCGTGAGCAGGTGGTAGGGGATGTCGGGGCAGGTGTCGGTATTGGGGTACATGCCGAGGGGCGTGCAGTTCACCACTACAAGCCTTTCCGCCATCACGTCCTTTGTAAGTCCGTCGTAGCCCGTCTGTCCCTCGCGGGGCGTGCGGCTGACAGAAAGCGTGTCAAGCCCGAGCGAGTGCAGACCGTGCAGCACGGCGAGCGACGCGCCGCCCGTACCCAGCACAAGCGCTTTCTTGTGCACGCCGGGGCGGAGCAGCGGTTTGATGGAGCGGGTGAAGCCCACCACGTCCGAGTTGCAGCCGTAGAGCTTGCGGCTGCCGTCCTCGCCGTGGCGCACGCACACCACGTTTACCGCACCTATTGCTGCCGCCGCATCGGAGAGCGCATCAAGATAGGGGATGACCGCCCGCTTGTGCGGGTGGGTTACGTTGAAACCACATAGGTCCGGCTCCGCAGCGACGCGGGCGAGGGCGGCTTCTATGTCGGGTTCTTCAAAATTTTCGTAACGGGCGTCAATTCCCTCTCTGGAAAATTTCTCTGCGAAATAGGCGGCGGAGAAACTGTGCCCGAGCGGATAGCCTAAAAGTCCGTAAAGTTCCACGTAGGTGTCTGTGGTTTTATAGTTTTGCCCCTTTGGGGGGAAGTCCGAAAGCTGGGTTGTTTTCCGGTGCGCCGCCGTTTGATGTTGGCCAGCGTTTGCGGATGTCCCTTTTACTTGGTTGCCGTGTAGAGTGTGCTTAGCCCGAACGTGAAGCGGCGGAACTTCACGTCGCGGAAGCCCGCTTTTGCCAGTATGCCCGTCATGCGCTCTCCTTGCGGGAAAGCTTCCATCGTGGCGGGCAAGTAGGTGTATGCGCTCGAGTCGTGTGACACAATCTTGCCGACGGCGGGCATCAGCACGTGCGAGTATAGCCAGAAGAGCTGTTTCATCGGAAAACGCACGGGGGAGGTAAGCTCAACGATGACGAGCCGTCCGCCGGGGCGCAGCACGCGGCACATTTCGCGCAGACCCGCATCGAGATCTTCGAAATTGCGTACGCCGTATGCTACGGTAAGCGCGTCGAAGCTGTTGTCCGCAAAGCTGAGCCGCAGACAGTCCTCTTTACGCAGCGCGATGCGGTTTTCCAGACCGGCTTCCTTTATTTTCTTGCGTCCTACGGCGAGCATACCCTCCGAGAGGTCTACGCCCGTGACGGCGGCACAGGGAAGTGTACGTGCGGTGAGCAGTGCGAAGTCGCCCGTTCCGGTCGCCACGTCGAGTACCTTGCTGGGCGAGTAGGGGAGAAGCGACTCTATGGCAGCTTTGCGCCAGCGTCGGTCGATGCCGAGCGAGAGTGTGTGGTTGAGCAGGTCGTATGAGTGGGCTATGCCGTCAAACATACGTTCCACTTGCCGTCCTTTGCTCTCTTCTGCGCCGGCGTACGGCTTTATGGTCTCTTGCTTGTATGTCATTTCTTGGGTTTTCCTTGGCTTGAAAACTTTGTGCGCGGATTGCGGCCTCGTTCTTGGCGGTTTGTTTATAGGTCGGCTCAGCAGACTATTTTGCCCTGTCGCTTCCGAGCAGGGGGATGAACCTCATTTGCCGCTCTATCTGTCTCTGTCTTTTGAGCATGTAGCCCGATGGATGCTTGGAGCTGAACCGCAGCGGGGCGGGCAGCGTGGCGGCTATAAGGGCGCAGTCGGAGCGAGTGAGTTCTTTGGCCGAGCATCCGAAGTTTTCCCGCGCCACCGCCTCTGCACCGTACACGTCGGGGGCAGTCTCGATGCAGTTGAGGTATACCTCCATAATGCGCTCCTTTGGCCAGAGCAGCTCAATAAGCACCGTGAAGTACGCCTCAAAGCCTTTGCGTACCCAAGTACTCGAAGGCCAAAGAAAGACGTTTTTCGCTGTTTGCTGGCTTATGGTGCTTGCGCCGCGCGAGCGTTTGCCGCGTATCTTGTCCGCCGCCGCGTTTTCTATCTCGCCGAAGTCGAAACCGTGGTGGCGGAGAAATTTCTGGTCTTCGCTTGCCATCACCGCTACAGGCAGATACTTGGACATTTTTTCAAGCGGCACCCATTTGTGGGAAAACGCCGGAGACTCTCCGCGCCCTATATGCTGCGTCGCGCGTATTATCATCAGCGGTGTGACGGGTACGGGCACGAAGCGGAAAGCCAGTACTGCCAGTACGGTACTGGCAACAAACGCCACGACCGCCACTTTTATGAGCTTAAAGGCTGTCTTTATGGAAAACATTTGCGCTGTGTTAGTACGCGTAGGATTTTTGCCGTGCTGCCGCGCTTGCGGAAGCGGGAGCGAAAGCGCGCCTCTTTCGCATACGGCGTGCCGACTTCGTGCGTGTATATGCTGACGCGCCGGCGGCACACGGCTGTGAAGCGCGGTGTGTCGCCGGCGTGTCAGCCGTGTGCCGCAGAGGCTTGTGGCGGGAGTGCCTTAGAAGGGCAGGTCGTCGTCCGTGCCGCTTTCGGCAGCCGTGGGAGCGGCTGAAGCCGCAGTGGGGGAGGGGATAGAGGCTGCGGGCGCAGCGGCAGCGGGAGCGGCAGCAGGGGCTGCGCCGCGCTGTACGCGCCAAGCGCGCAGGTCGTTGTACCAGCGTCCGTTGTACTCGCGGGCATCAATGTCAAAGGATACGGTGAGTTCCTCGCCTACCTGTATGTTGAATTCGCGGAGACGGTCTTCGCCGAATACGCTGAACATACACTTGCGCGGGTACTGCTCGTGCGTCTCTATGACAAACTCCTGCATCTTCCAAGAGTTGCCCGTGCGCTGGGAGACTCCGCCGCGCGGCTCGCCGGCCACGATTATCTTTCCGGATATATCCATAAAAATCTTTATGTGTTTGTTGGTTCTTTCTTGTAGGCTGCGAAGATACGATTTCTTTTACTTTGCCGTGTCCCCGCTTTGTGTGTTTTCGCTCCGGCTGTGCTTTCGCGTCATCTCATGGCGTCGAGCTTCAGCTCAAGCTCCCCGATGTCCTGCATCAGCACTTCGCGGGGTTTCGACCCGCGCACAGGTCCTACGACACCGGCGTGCTCAAGCTGGTCCATTAGGCGGCCGGCGCGATTGTACCCGATAGAGAACTTGCGCTGTATGAGCGACGTGCTACCCTGCTGGTGTATGACAATAAGCTTCGCCGCATCCTCGAAGAGCGGGTCGAGCTGGTCGGGGTCGACGCTTGCTGCCGAGCCGCCCTCGCCGTCTGTCTCAGGCTCGGGAAGCTCGAAGGCGGAGATGTAGCCCTGCTGCGAGGCGATGTATTCGTTGACGCGTTCCACTTCAGGGGTGTCGACGAAGGCGCACTGTACGCGAACGGGAGTGTTGCCCGCGAGGAAAAGCATGTCTCCACGTCCCACGAGCTGGTCGGCCCCGGTGCGGTCGAGTATCACGCGACTGTCCATCTGCGAGGACACTTTGAAAGCCATGCGGGCCGGGAAGTTTGTCTTGATTGTACCCGTGATGATGTTGGTGGTGGGTCGCTGCGTCGCTATAATCATGTGCATGCCCACGGCTCGCGCGAGCTGGGCGATGCGGGCTATGGGCAGCTCCACCTCTTTGCCCGCCGTCATGATGAGGTCGCCGAACTCGTCTATAACTACCACAATGTAGGGCATAAACTCATGCCCGTTCTGCGGATTGAGCTGGCGTGCCTTGAACTTGGCGTTGTACTCCTTGATGTTTCGTACGCGGGCTTTCTTGAGAAGATCGTAGCGGTGGTCCATAAGCTGGCAAAGGCTGTTGAGCGTCTGCACCACTTTTGTCACGTCCGTTATGACTGGCTCGTCGTCCTCGGCGGGGATTTTCGCAAGGAAGTGGTACTCGAGCGGTGCGTATACGGACAGCTCTACCTTCTTCGGGTCAACGAGGACGAATTTCAGTTCGGCCGGGTGTTTCTTGTAGAGCAGCGAGGTTATGATGGCGTTCAGTCCGACGGACTTTCCTTGTCCTGTCGCGCCCGCTACGAGCAGGTGCGGCATCTTGGCGAGGTCTACCATAAAAACCTCGTTGGTGATGGTCTTTCCGAGCGCCATGGGGAGTTCAAAACCCGACTCCTCAAACTTGCGCGTATTGATGATGCTCTCCATCGACACGATGCGCGGTTTCTTGTTGGGCACCTCTATGCCTATCGTGCCTTTCCCGGGAATGGGGGCTATGATGCGTATGCCGAGAGCGGAGAGCGAGAGGGCTATGTCGTCTTCAAGGTTGCGTATCTTGTTGATGCGCACGCCCGGGGCTGGGGTCACCTCGTAGAGGGTTATGGTAGGCCCGATAGTGGCCTTGATGCTGGAGATTTCCACGCCGAAGTTGGAGAGTACGGTGATGATGCGGTCCTTGTTGGCGTTCTGCTCCGTCATGTCTATCTCGGGCGTGTCGTCCGTGTATTTCTTGAGCAGGTCTAGGGTCGGGAACTTGTAAAACTCCAAGTCTTTCCGCGGGTCATAGGGCTCCATGTCTGCCACATCTTCCACTGTTTTCCCGCTTGCCGCCTCGTTGTCCTGTCCTGCCGTAATCTCCATTTCCGAGGACGGGGCGGCGGTGACGGGAGTGTCACCTGCCAGCCCGGCGGCAGCGGCCGGCTCGGGGGCGGGGGCAGACGATGCCGTGATGTCAAGGGAAAGGGTGGGCGCATTTGCTGTGCCAAACGTGGTCTCCGCGTTTCCAGATGCCGTGCCGTAGGCCTCGTCTGTATGTGCATCGCCGTCGTCGTCGTCGTTGTCCGTGTAAGCCGGCGTGTCGGCGTATCCGTTCTCAGCGTCTTCGCTGTCTGTGTCAGGTGCGTCTGTCTGATAAATTCCGTCCGTGTCGTCTGTCGTGACAGTGTCCCCGTCTGTGTCCTCGGCTTCTGCGGCTTTTTCTGCACGCTGGCGGCGGTAGTCTATGGGGTTGAGCATACGGCGGACGTACTTTTTGGTTTCGCGCGTGAGGTAGAGCAAGTAAAGCACGGCGGCGGCTATCACCGTTATCCATGCCCCCGTCAGACCGAGGTTCTCTTTCAAGGCATTCTCTACGAAGATGCCGTGTCCTCCGCCGAGCGGGAAAGAGAAGAAGGAGATTGCTCCGTTGGGCAGGGCATCCTCGAGCAGGGAGAGGAACACCGATCCCCATATCATGAGGATGGAGAAGTTGAGAAACCATTTCCACATCCTCACCTTGTAGGCGTTGACAAGTTTCATCGCCAGCATGACAAGCAGGAGCGGGATGAAGAGGGCGCAGAGTCCGAAGCACGAGTTCATCAGGTAAGCCGAGAGGCACGCGCCGAGATTACCGCCCCAGTTGACGGCGTTCTCCATAGGCGCGGAACTCTCCACCGCAGACTGGTCATACTGTCCCGTAAAAATGTTGGAAACTAGGCACAGCATGAGGAAAATGCTCAGTGCAAGCATCAGCAGTCCTGCGGCGAAGCGCGGCGTGTCGCCCTTCAGCTTTTCTGCGGGCGGCAGGGCACTTTTCAGCCGCCTGAACAAGCCGGGGCGTGCAGGCGTCGCGCCGGGGTTGCGAGCCGGGACGGCGGCTTTCTTGTTTTCTTTCTTATTCTTGCTTTTCGGGGACATAGTGGATATCCTATTGCGTTGTGCGGTGATGCGTGTGCCGGCGACGTGCTGCCGCGCGGACCGCGCGTCACTCTGTGTAGAAGCGTATCATTCGCTCGAGTGCCCTTTGACACACGGGGCAGAAGTCGGCGCAGGCGTTGGTCTTCATGCGGCAGTCCTGCCGCGGGCGGTATACTCCGTGCGACATATATCCGCCGCCTTCGTATGCGCCGAGCTTTTCGGGCTTCTTGGTGTCGGGCTTCGTGGGCACTGCGGTCTTGGGCGCGAGCATGTCCTGCCATTTCGAGGCGAAGTCGTGCAGTGTCGTGATGTTTGCCTCCCAGGGTTCAGCCTCCGGTCCGTAGTAGTTTTCGTACTGGTCGTCATAGTAGTACTCATCGGCCAGACCACAGAAACTATGCCCAAACTCGTGTACGACGACGGGGCGGAACGCTTCGTGGTGGGTCGTCGTGAGCGTGTACGCATTGTATATGCCGCCGCCGCCGTAGGTATAGGTGTTGGCGAGGATGATTACATGCTCGTAGGGTATCCCGGCGAGCAGGTTGGCGAGGTCGCGTACGTGCAGCGTCGTGAGGTAGCGGTCGGAGTAGAATGTGGAAAAGTGCGAACTGAGAGCCGTTTGCCGCCACAGTCCCTCCTTGGGTATGCTCACGTCTGAGTCTTTCGATGCGGCCGCCACCGCCACGAAGTTGAAGCGGTCGCGCAGTTTCTTGAAAGGCTCGTGCGAGAGGATGGCATCGACGGCGGTCTGCGCGTCGCGGTAAAAGGCATCGGCCTGCGAGGCCTGGTAGCCCTCTGCCACGATCGCCACGTCTATTTTCTCTTCCGGCTGACCGCTGCGTAGCAGGTACTTGTGCGGCGGTACGGGGAGTGCGTCGAGCTTGCGTATGAGTATGTCCGTCGGGTCTACCGTGTGCGTCATCTCCGTGGCGGTCTTTCCCGTCTTGTCGAAGAGGCGCACCGTGACTGTGGCGGTGCTGTCCGGCATGGGCAGGGGCAGCGAAAGTTCAAAGGCACGCGACGTGTGCGTGGCCTCCTCCGTGGAAAGCCACTCTTGGAAGAGGGTGGAGAACGACTGGCGGTATATCACGCGCCCCGTTGTCTTGTCGCGCAGTGTCACGTCGCCGTTGCCCCGTGCCGGGACGCTGTCGAGGTGGACGCGTCTCCCTGCCCATCCTTTTGAGCTGCAAAGCTCCGTGAGCGAAATGCTTTGCCTTTTCACGTCGCCCGTGAGCTGGTAGTCGGCGCGCAGGGTGCGCTGCGGATTGAAAGTCTGCGCTCCAGCCGTGACGGCGGCGGTGAGGGCGAGTGCGGCGAGCGTGCCGCGCATGAGGGCGTGTATGCGGTGTGTCATCGGTTTTGTGGTCTTTCTTGTTTTCGTTTCCTCTCCCCGCAAGCGGCGGGGAAGAGTTTAGTAGAGTTTCTTTATTTCAGCGTCCTTGTAGTAATGGCAGAGAATGTCGCGGTATCCATAGCCTTTCGTAGCCATCACTGCCGCGCCAATCTGGCACAGTCCTACGCCGTGCCCCCAACCTGCGCCGTGCAGTACGAAGCGTGCCGGCACGCCCCGTTCGTCGCACTCCTGTTTCTCTACCACGAAAGCCGAACTGTACAAGTGGGTGGGCGAGAGCATGCTGCGTATCTCGAGTTCCTTGCCTACGGTGAGCTGCCGGTGCGTCCCCACCACGCGAAGCCGCACGAGCCGTCCGCTTGCGGCGCGCTCCACGGGCACGAGGTCGGCTATTTCGCCGAAGTCCTCGCCGAGGTGCTTGGCTATCAGTGTTGCCGCCTCCTCTTGCGTAAGCGTCACGCGCCAGCGGTAGAAGTCCGTCGTCGTCTGGTCGTATCCGTTGAGCACGGTGCGCAGGAGCGCCTCATCGTGCGTGTTGCAGAAAGCTTCCGGATTGCCCGTTATCCATTTCTCCGCCTCAGCCTCTTGCGTGAGGTCCGGAAGCGGTCCGGCTGTCCCAGCCGCGCCTTCTTCGCTGTCGCGGACGGGCTGCAGGTAGGCATAGTCGGTGTTCTCCCAGCATGCCCCGTACCGCTCGGATATGCCGCCGCAGCATTTCGAAAAACGAGCGTCGCATATCTCGCCGGCGTGTGTCAGCACCTCGCCGCGGGTATCCTCCACGGCGGCCGCGACGGCGGGGGTGACGTGATGGGTTATGCCCTGGTAGCGCTGGCAGTGGTCGTCGGCGCAAACGTCAAAGAGTGTGTGGTCGTTTCGGTCGTGCCATTTTATAAGCTGGTCTCCGCCGCGCGTAAAGTTGAAGAAGCCCGCTCCCGTATGGCTTTCCGCCGCGCGCCGGTGCTGCATTTGCGAGAGCAGCCAGCTGCGCGATATGACGGCGTGGCTTTTCAGCAGCCCTTCCGGACTGTCGGGACTCATCTCTGAGGAAATCACGCTGCGGAGGTAGTCTTCTGCCGGCAGTTCGTTGACGGCGACGAGCTGTTCCTCGTCGACGATGAGGCGCAGACGACCGGAGAAGTCTTGAGTCTGCTCCTGCTGCCAGTGGAAGTCTTTCCCGATGACCACGCGGTGCAGCGAGAAGGTGCAGGTCTCCTCTGCCGGGACAAAGGAAAGCTCGCTGTAGATGTTGCCTTCCCATGACACTCCGCCGTCGAGGCATTCCACGCTTTGCGGTCCGGTGACGGTGCGTCCTTTCGCTGTGAAACTGCCGTGCAGCGTAAAGGTTATCTCCTTGTTCTGCATCACGCCCACGCTCACGTTGGGCTCTGTGTCGGGGAGTCCCGCTTTTTCCGCAGTGCTTCCTGTGTGTGCCTTGCGGTGTGTGCCGCGCAGTTTGCGCGCCACCGCCGCTGCTTCGGCTTCGTCTATGGCCACTTCGCGCAGGATGGCTTGCGCCGTGCGGTAGGTAAGGCGGGCGAAATCTTCCCCGCGCGGCGTGATGAGCAGTCCGCCCATGTCCACCGCCCCGGGACTTATCGTCATTTGCTCCTCGCCCTTTGCCGTATAGCAGGCGGGGCGGTGGCGGCGGCGGGCGAATACCACCGTGACGAGGTGTGCCGGCACAGTGGGCAAGGCCTCTTGGCGCCAGCAGAGCGCGTTGAAGTCAGGCTCGTTTGCGCCTTTCGCCACGGGCAGAGTCGCCAGAAGACGCTCCGTCAGGGAGCATGCCGTTTCCTCGTTTGTGGCGCGTACGGCGAAAGCGGGGCAGGCGTAGCCTTTTACAAGGTAAATGCCGTCTGTGGCCTCCGCCGCATCGAGTCCTTTAGCCCCGTCCTCTGCGGAGGGGTAAACCTTTTGCAGGGCTGTCTCGTACTGCCGCCAGTCGCGCTCGATGGGGATGACACCGCGCAGTCCCGCTTGCAGGTGTGCGTGGTCGGGTGCGGAAGCACCGCAGCGCGGACCGTTGTAGAAAACAATGTGGCGTGGCATTTTCCACGCGAGGCGGGGCAGTAGCGAAGCGAAGCGCGTAAATTCCTGTGGCACGTGCCGGCGTGTGGGGATAGTGAGGTGTCCCGGGAGAATGGGGAACGGGTTGATCAAAATCTGCACCGTGCCCTCCACCGGCATTTCGCGCTGGGCGGCGGGACGGTTGTGGTCGCAGAGAAAGCACGGACGCTGGCGCACGGTGGTTTTGTCCATCTTCGCCCCCGTGCTTACGATGCGGCAGGGGTTGTGCTGTACGCCGAGGGCGGTCTGCTCGTGGCGCAGTTCGCGGATTTCCACTTTTTCGGTCAGTTCGGCAAAGCGCTGCGCCGCTTCCGGCCAGGTCTCCAGTTGCTCCTTAAAGAATTTCTCCGCGTCCTCCTCGCTCGCCGGGCGTGTCCAGAGTGACACCATGCGCTTCCGTGCGGCGAGTTCGTGCGAGCGCAGCGAGTCCTTGTAGAGGTTGTTGGCGTTTTGCCGTTCGATGCTCAGCGCGGCGTCCGAGTTGCCCTCCCAGCGGCGGCACAGGTAAAGCTCGTCGTATATGCGTGCTATGCGGTAGCGGCGCGAGATGGCAAGTCCGAGGGCGTAGTCCTCGCCGTAGCTTGTGTTGGGGAAACCGATGGAGCGCAGCACGTCCGTGCGGAACGCTCTTGGCGCGCCCAGCCCGTTGATGCGTAGCGCGTTGTTGCGACCGTTTTCCGCCGTCCATTCGCGATGCGCTATCAGTCCCGGCGGCAGGGTGGAGAGCGAGAAATCCACCATGCGGTAGCTGCCCACCACCATCGCTGCCTTCTGCTTGCGGAAAGCCGCCACTATGCGCTCCAACACGTCAGGGGCGGAGTATAGGTCGTCTGAGTCGAGTTGTACGGCGTAGCGACCGCAGTGGGGCGAACGCACTGCATAGTCCCAGCAGCCGCCTATGCCCAGATCGCGGCGGGAGGGTGTCAGTATGTGTACGCGCCCGTCTGCGGAGAAGGCGGAAAGCGCCTGTGCCGTGCCGTCCGTCGAGTGGTTGTCCACCACTATGACGTTGTAGGCGAATGTGGCTTCCTGTGCCAGCGCGCTGTCCACCGCATCGGCTATTGTCCGTTCGCGGTTGCGCACGGGTATTATCACGCTTGCCTCCACCGGGTATTCGGTCTTGTCCTCGGGCAGTGCGTCGTACTCGTCCGGACGCAGCAGTGCACCCACGGCGCGGAGATACTCCGTGCAGGCGCGTTCTGCTTCGAGCTGCACCTCACGGTTGGCGGGATTGACGTAGTCAAACTGTTTTTGTCCGCTTGCCCGCGTGTCGCTCTCTGTCTCTTCGTACAAGGTTTCGCGCAGGTGGGTGACCGGGGCGTGGCGGCTGGCGAAGAGGCGCAGGGCGTAGGGCGTGGCAAAACGGTAGCGCGGCGCGGGTGACTGTGCGAGGAAACTGCGCAAAAGGGCTGTGCGCACCAGCACCAGCGAGCCGAAGTCGAAGTCGTCGCGCAGCGAGCCTTCTTGGTAGTCTATCGCGGGGTGCGCGCCGTTTGCGTCCGTGCGGTCGCTGTATAGCCATCCCGCCCCGCTGTCTTCCGTTTCGCGCAGCATGCGCTCCAGGCAGCGGTAGCCCAGACGGAAACGGTGCGTGGTGAGGAATACTGCGGCGAAGGGACTTTCCGCCTTTGCCGCAATCTGCCTCCAAGTGCGCGATGCGCCGAGATGCGGGGCTTGTATATATAATGTGTCGTCTCCGGCTGCGATGGGCTTTTCCGGTCCTGCGCCTACGAGAATTATGCGCCCTATTGCGGGGCATCCGCGCAGTTGCGCCAGTGCGTCTGCGAGCTGGCTCGCGTCGTCCGGGCAGGGGAGTATGAAGTCTGTCTTGCTTGCTTTCTTGTGCATGTCGTGCTTGTGTGCCGCCATTCCCTCGCGTGTCGGTGCGTGCGGTGGGGCTGAGTGGCAAAGTTAGTCACTTTTCGGCTAACTTTCGCCGTGCCGCGCCCGTGCTTTGCCTTTCCCCGCGCCGCATTTTGCACCGTTGTCCCGCTGCGTCCGTTGTCCTGTCCAAAAGGGTCGGGACGGGCGTTTACCGTTCCGCACGGCAGAACGCCCTACGGCTGACAATCACGGAAACGAATATGGCGTACAATTACGCCAACTGCACGCGGTGGAGCGCGCAGCCCTTTGTCCTCGGCATACGCATCCGCCTTTCGGGCAACCACCCTGCGGCCGACATTTGCGACGAGCTGCAAGGCGACTATCCGCGCGACTTTATGTGGCGCGGGTGGCATCCCCGCTGCCGCTGTTCGCAGTCCCCGATAAATACGGCAAGGGGCGCAAGGGCAAGGCTGATGCCCCGCTGCTTTTATGCGCCCGCCTTTCCGGCGGCCTCCCTTGTCTGCTGCGGTGTAAGCCCCGTCAGCCGCTTGAAGTAGCGGCTGAAGAAGCTCACGTCCGTAAAGTGGTATGCGGCGGCAATCTCCTTGATGCTCTTGTCGCTGTGCTTGAGCAGCATCTTCGCTTGCAGGACGGCATACTGGTCGATGATGGTCTTGGGGGTATGCCCCGTCACGCGCCGCACAATGCTGGTGAGGTACTTGGGCGTGATGTTCATCCGGCCGGCGTAGTAGTTCACGTCGCGTGAAAGGCGGTAGTCGCGCTCCATCAGCATCATGAAGCGGTTGAAAAGCTCGCGCACGCGGTATGACTTGAGCTCGTCCGGGCGGTATTGCGGGTTGCGCTGCAGGTATTCCCGGAAGCCGATGAAGAAAGCCTTGAGCTGGCACAGCACAAGCTGCGGGATGCACGTACACTCGGTTTGCCCGAAGTAGAGGCGCAGGAGGGCAAACATACTGTTTATTATTTCCGTCACCACGGGCGCGTCCTGCCGGCAGCGGTCGGCACGCAGGGCGGAGTAGACCGTCTGTTCCATCTGCAGGCTCGCCTCGCGCAGGAGCGAGGCATCGTATTTCAGGATTTCCGCGCGGAATTCCTCGCCGCCCTCCGCCGTGTCGCCGGAGATGGGGTGCAGTTCCACCATGTCGTTGGGGAAGACCGTGATGACCGCCCCTGCATACAGTTCCCATTTCTTGTAGTTCACGTCAAGCGTGGCGCGGCCCGCGCGGCATATCAGTATGGCGCCGTAGGAAAGCACTTCGGGTTCGCCCATCCACTCGTGCAGGGCGGAGACGGAGAGACTGGACTCGTGGCTGCTGCTCAGTTCGGACAATTCCATTTATTCCCTTTTTGACCGCAAATGTAGGTGGATGGGGTGATAAAAGAGAATAGTTGTTCCCAAATAGTCCATATGCGGCGAATTATACAAAGCGTCCGCGTGGCGCGGAGGCCGTTATTTTGCACCCGAAAACGCAAGCGACAAGGAAAACAAGAATAAGACGAATGACAAAGAAAACGCTATTTGCAGGCCTCCTCTTCGCGGGAGGCTGCGTTTTGTCTGTGGCACAGACGCCGGGAGTAGCAAGCACTCCCGGAAGTGCCGGGCGTAGGCAGCCGATGACCATTGACCAGCTCTTCGAAAAAGTGGAGAGCGGCAGCAAAAGTCTGCGTGCGGTGAAGACGGGCGTGGAGGCTGCCGGTTTTGGCGTGGAGACGGCGAAGAGCAAACGGCTGCCCGACATCGACGCCTCGCTCTCGTTCAGCTACATAGGAAATGCCGTGCTGCTCGACCGCAACCTCTCCCACGCGAAAGGACTCGCCTCGCCGCACTACGGCAACGATTTTTCCCTCCAGGCGCAGCAGGTGGTGTATGCCGGTGGTGCAATCGATGCGGGCATACGACTCGCCGAGTTGGGGAAGAGCCAAGCGGAGACCGGTGTAAGGCTCACGCGCCAGCAAGCCCGCTTCATCGCGCTTGGGCAGTACCTCGACCTCTTCAAGATAGACAACCAGATACGCGTCTACGAGAAAAACATCGAACTCACGCGGCAGCTCATCGCCGACATAAGCGAAAAGCAGAGCCAGGGCATGGCCTTGCGCAACGACATCACGCGCTACGAGCTGCAGATGGAGTCGCTGAAGCTCGGGCTTACCGCCCTGCGCAACAACCGCAGCATCCTGAACCACCAGCTTTGCAACACGCTTGGACTTTCCGACGTGCAGGACGGCGCGCTGGCGGCCGGCGGCGTGCAGATTGTGCCGGACTCCACACTCGTCAGCCGCGTGTACGGACGGGAGGGCGAGGCATTTTGGCAGACAGCCGGGGCGGCAAGCTCGCCGCTCTTGCAGCAGAGCGCCAACAGCGTGCTGATGGCCGAGCAAAGGGAGAAAATAGCCAAGAGCGACCTTCTGCCCAAGGTGGCGATAGTGGCGGCCGACAACTTCAACGGTCCCATCACCTTTGAGTTGCCCCCGATAGACAAGAACCTTAACGTGTGGTATGTGGGCATAGGCGTGAAATACAGCCTCAGCTCGCTCTACAAAACCAACAAACGTGTGCGGCAGGCCGCTGCCGAGACGCGTCAGGCGAGGGAAGAACATGCGCTTCAGACCGAGCGTGTCAACAACAACGTGCAGGCGGCCTATGTGCAGTACCTGCAAACCTACGTGGAGCACGACACGCAGAAGAAGAGCGTGGAGCTTGCGCGGCAAAACTACGACGTGATGAACGCCCGATACCTTAGCCAGCTCGCCCTCGTGACGGATATGGTGGATGCCTCCAACCTGCGGCTCAACGCCGAACTCCGCGAAGTGGACGCACGCATCAATATAGTATATGCCTACTACCGCGTGAAGTATGCGGCGGGGGAGATTTGAAAGAGAAAAAGAAAACGAGAAGAAAGAGATGAACAAGAAGATTGTAAAGAGAACGTATAATGTGGTGATTGTGATCCTCCTTGCCGGAGCGGCGGCGTGGTGTTTCAGCCATTTCTGGCACGGGCGCGGCGTGGAGTTCACGGACGACGCGCAGGTGTGCCGCCACATCACCCCCATCAATACCCGTGTCTCCGGCTTCATAAAGGAGATACGCTTTGACGACTTCCAGCACGTGCGCAAGGGCGACACGCTCGTCATAATAGAAGACGCGGAGTACCGCTTGCAGGTGGCTCAGGCTGAGGCCGGACTGCGCGGGTCGCGCTCCGGCTCGTCGGTGGTGACGGCGAGTATGGGCACTACGGCGAGCAACGTGCAGACCGCCTCGGCGGGCATAGAGGAGGCACGCGTGGAAATGACCAACGCCAAGCAGGACTTCGACCGCTTCGCCGCACTGATGAAGAAAGACGCAGTCACGCGCCAGCAGTACGACAACGCCTACGCCCGCTACCTCTCCGCCAAGGCGCGGTACGATCAGGCCAACAGCCGGCACCGCAGCGCGGCCTCGGTGAAGGACGTGCAGATACAGCAGCTTGGCGGCTCGCGGGCCGGGGAGAGCGTGGCTGCGGCGCAGCTCAACCTCGCGCGGCTCAATCTTTCCTACACCGTGATTGTCGCCACGTGCGACGGCGTGATGGGGAAGAAGGAAATACACACGGGACAGCTCGTGCAGCCCGGGCAGATGCTCGCCCGCATCGTGGATGACAACGACGTGTGGGTGGTGGCAAACTACCGCGAGACGCAGATGGACGGCATCACCGTCGGCAAGAGTGTGGACTTTACGGCGGACGCCGTGCCGGGAGTGGTATACCACGGAAAGGTGGAGGCTCTCTCCGCCGCAGCGGGAAATGCCTACTCGATGATACCCGTAGACAACGCGACGGGCAACTTCGTGAAAGTGGAGCAGCGAGTGCCTGTGCGCATCGCGCTCACCCGTGACAACGAGCCGGAGAAAGTGGCCCTGTTGCGTGCGGGGCTCAATGTCGAAACGAAAGTGAGGAAATAATGCCCGGACCTCCTGTTCCCCAGGGACCTTTCCGCGTCCCCTCGTTTGACAGCTGGGTACCCCGCCGGCTGCATCCCTGGATCTATCTTCTCTTTGCCTTTACCTTCCTGATGTCGGGAGGCATCTACGGCGGGGCGATGAGCCAGGTGATGGGCGAGTACAGCCTGATGAGGGAAGACGTGCTTATGATAGTCATGTTCAACGTGGTGGGCGTGGCTATGCCGTTCCCGTTCCTTTTCAGGCTCAAGTTTCGTTACACCAACCGCCGCCTTTTGCTCAACGCGGCGCTTGCGGTGGCGGCGTGCAACTTCCTCATCATGTGGACCGACTCTGTACCCGTGATGTGCGTGCTTGCCTACATAGCGGGCTTCTTCAAGCTTTGCGGCTGCTTCGAGTGTATGAGCACCATACAGCTCTGGATGACCCCGAAGCGTGACTTTACCGTGTTCTTCCCTCTGCTGTACTGTCTCGTGCTGGGAAATATGTCCCTCTCGCCGTGGGTCACCGAGCACCTTATATATATATGCCAGGACTGGCGGGCGGTAAACTGGGCAATGACCGGCGCGCTGCTGCTTGTGGCGCTCGCGGTGCATGCTATGACGCACGACTTCCGCTTCATGAAGCCGCTGCCCTTTGTCAGCGTGGACTACCTTGGCTGCGTGCTGTGGTCGGCCTGGATGCTGGAGTTCATATTCTTCTTCAATTACGGCGAACACTACAACTGGCTCGACAGCCCCGTCATGCGTGCCGACGCGGTGCTTTTCGCGGTGACCGGATACTTTTGCGTGCAGCGCATGCGGCATATCCGCCATCCCTACATAGCCCCCGAGGCGTGGAAGTACAAGCGGCTCGTGCCGCTGCTCACGCTTTTTGCCTTCGTGGAGTTTATGGGCAGCACGCCGAAGGTGCTGCAGACGGCGTTTACGGGCGGGGTGCTCCATTTCGGGAGCATCACCACCAACGCGCTCAACTTCGTGGAGTGGACGGGAGCCATTGCCGGCTGCCTTTTCTGCCTTTTCTGGTGCAAGGCGCTGCGCTGGAAATACACGCGCTTGCTTACGCTCGGCGTGGCGGCTATGGCAGCGTACCCGGTGATGATGTATTTCCTCATAGACCCCGGCCTTCCGCTCGAACGGCTCTTTGCGCCGACGTTTCTCCGCTCTTTCGGCAACGCCATATTCTTTTGCATGCTGACGATATACCTTGAAGAGCTGATGCCCTTCCAGCATTTCTTTATGGGGCTTACGATGGCGGGTCTTGTGCGCAACGGACCTGTCTCTACGATGTGCTCCGGCCTGTACAGCTTCGGCCTGCGCTACGGGATGGCGGACAATATGGCACGCGGACTGCCGTACGACGCAAGCGGGCTGCTGATGATAAGCGTGCGCCAGCTCTACGGCGTGACGTGCCTTGTTGCCCTCGCCGTTCTGCTCTTTTTCCTCGTATGGGACATACAGCCCGTGCGCAGCACAATGAAGAAAATGCCGACTTGGAACTTCGTCGGGCGGATGACAAAGCGTTATGCCCGCCTTTCGGGTGACAAAATGTAGCGTGACTGCCGCATTATTGACAAATTGTCAGCATTTCGCGGCTCGTGCGAATAGGCTTCGCGTGCCAAAAACGGGAAACGCCCGTTTTTGGCACGCGCTTTGTCTTGTGTAGGGTGTCGGACGGCCGCCGGAAGGCGGCGGGCCGGCATCCACATCAAGCAACTTATAAAACTTTACTACTATGTCAATGCATTATTCACAGAACTGGCTTCCGAGCGTATTCAACGATTTCTTTGACAACACCTATATGCAGCGCGCCAACGCTACCGCCCCGTCCATCAATGTGGCTGAGGACGAGAAATCGTACAGTGTCGAGGTCGCCGCGCCGGGCATGACGCGCGAGGACTTCAATGTCCATCTCGACGAAAACGGCGATCTTGTCATCAACATGGAAAAGAAGACGCGCGAGGAGGAAAAGAAGGAACGCAAGTACCTGCGCCGCGAGTTCTCTTATACTAAGTACCAGCAGACGCTCGTGCTCCCGGACGACGTCGACAAGGCTAAGATTGGCGCAGAGGTGAAAAACGGTCTCCTCACCGTCACCCTGCCCAAGGTGGAAGCAGCAGAGAGCCGAGTGGCGCGGTCGATAGAGGTGCACTGACGCACCGCCGCGCAGGCGCGTCCTTGTAAATGAGGACGGAAAAACTGCGAAAAGACTGCACGCCCCTTTCCCGCTGCGACAAGCGGGGGAGGGGCGTGCCTTCTTTGTATGGGATGGCGTGCCTTGCAGTGTGCGCAGTGTGCTTAGGCTGTATGGGCGGCGTGCCTTTGTAGTATGGGAAATTTGCCTTGCAGTATGTGGTACGGTTCAGGGCAGGCACACTTCCAGAAGCTGTGCGCCGTCCGTGGCGAGCCATACGCGCATTTTCTCGGCAAGGCCGGTTTTGCTTTCTGCGCGGTGGTAGCCCACGCCGAAAGTGCGGCAGAGACCCTCGGCGGAAAGGCGCGTGCCGCCGGCGGAGATATAGCGTGCCTTTGCGGGCGACTGTTCGAGTCCGGCGAGCGTGTCGAATATCGCGCCGCGCCCGTTGTTGAGCAGCAGAATGCGCAGGCCGCGTGGCAGAGAGTCGCTCCAAAGCGCGTTGGCGTCGTAGAAAAAGCTCAGGTCGCCAAGGACGGCAATGGTTTTTCCCCACATGGCGCGGGCATAGCCGGCGGCGGTGGAGAGCGAACCCTCGATGCCGTTGGTGCCGCGGTTGCAGAAAACGGGGACCGTCCCCGCTTCGAATACCTTGGATGCCGCACGCACGGCGGTGCTGTTGCCCAAATGCAGCGCGTAGGCTTCGCTTTCAGCCGAAAGTGCCTCGCGCAGGGCGAGCAGGGTGGCGTGGAAGGTGAGCGTGCCGGCGGTCTGTGCCTCGCGGTCGAGGCTTTCGCGCTGCCTGCTCCATGTCGCGTCCAACTGCGCCGCCGCCCGCCGCACGCTTTCTCTTTCGCGCGGCAGCTCGCGTACAAGCTGCTCGAGCGCGGCCAGGGGGGCGCAGTCTATCCAGTAAGCGAGGCGGCAGAAAGTGTCGGTCATGTGTCCGTCGCGCCCTATGCGCACTACGCGGCTGTCGTTTTTGCGCAGCAGACTCTTGAAGCGCTTGTGTACAAAATTGCCCCCGATGTGTACAACCACGTCGGGCAGCGCGTCGGCGTCGCGCTCCGCCGAAAGAGTGTCAAAGCTGTTGGAGCGGAAACTGCCGCGCACGTCCGACAGTATTTCTCCAATTACCAGCATCTGCCCTTCCGCGTCAAGCGTTTCCACGGTTTGGCGCAAGTCACCCCTTTCGTATTGCCCGATGACCAGAGCCGGCAGCCGCGCCGAGGCTGTCAGCCGCAACACTTCCGCCGGAAGCGGATTTTCCGCCGTGGGCTGAATCTTCACTGCTACGCGCTCGGCGGGAAGGTCTGGGGCGGCGAACGAAAACAATGGCTCTTCGATGGGCACATTGATATGCGCCGGACCGCCTCCGTTGTCGCAAAGGGCGGCAAGCGCCCCGTTGATGAGGCGGTTGTTGTACCACCGTTCCTCTTCCGTGCGCGGCGTGCGTAGCTGGGCGGTAGGGCAGTAGGGCTGCAACGCTCCCGCTTGCGGCAGAGTCTGTCCGTCGCCTTGTCCCGTCCATTGCGGCGGTCGGTCTGCCGAAATCACGAGCAGCGGGATATGGCGGTAGTGCGCCTCGGCCACGGCGGGAAGGCAGTTGAGCAGGGCGGACCCCGACGTGACACAGACTGCGGCGGGCTCTTGCGTAGCGAGGGAGATGCCGAGCGCCGCGAAGGCTGCACTGCGCTCGTCCGTGAGCGGGTGAAGCCGTATGCGCTCTCCCGTGGCGTGGAAGTTGTGTATCAGCGGAGCGTTGCGCGAGCCGGGGCAAACGACAATGTCGCGCACGCCCTTGACGAGCAGTAGGGCGGTGAGCTGCCCTACTTGCGGGATGTCTGAGTATGCCATTTCTTGTCGGCGGTTTTGTGCGGTGATGGGCGCGCCTTGGTGGTGTTGTCTGCGGGAAAAAATTGCAAAGCCCAAGGGCGTGTTTACAGGCCAAGCACCAGCTGCATCGTGCGCAGTTTGTGCCGCGTCTCCTCCCATTCCTCTTCCTCGCGGCTCTCTGCAAGTACGCCGCCTCCGGCGTAAAGCGTGGCGTGGTCTTGGACGTATTCCATGCAGCGGAGCGACATGTAGAGTGCGGTCTCTCCGTCAAGGGCGTAAGGACCGCTGTATCCGGCGTAGTAGCGGCGGGGAGAGCGTTCGAGCCTGAGCAGAGCCTCCATTGCCTCCTTTTGCGGCAGGCCGCACACGGCGGGAGTGGGGTGGAGCGCGGAGGCGATGCCGAGAGGGGCAGTGTGCGGCGCAAGGCGGAAGACGAAATCGGTGCGCAGGTGCTGCACGTTGCCCGCGCGGACGGTGCGTGTGTCCGTTTCCCGCATTTCTGCGGCGAGCGGCGCGAGCGTGGCGGCCACGTAGCGGGCTACGAGGGCTTGTTCTTCGCTGTTTTTCGTGTCCCAAACCGGCTCTGCCCCATCGGTGACGGGCTGTGTGCCGGCCAGAGCCACGGTGCGCCAAAGCGTGCCACTTTCAGAGAGCAGCAGCGGCTCGGGCGTAGCGGTGAGCCAAGTGCCGGTGTCCGGCGTGTGCCACAGTGCGACGAAGCAGTCGGGGCGCAGGGCGCAGGCGCGCAGGAAAAGCTCGGACGGGGACAGGGCGGGCAGATTTTCATATACGAGCCGCCGCGACAGCACCGCTTTTTGCAGCGTGCCGCCGGCGAGCAGCCGCTTCACCTCGCCGAATGCTTGCGCGTAGGCGGCTCTTTCCGCCGTTTCGTCCGCAGTCGGTGCGGGCTCTGCCGTTTTGTCTGTTTCCTCAAAAGCCTTTTCTGGCAAATTCAAGGGGACGCGTGCCGTCTCGTCCGGCTCGATGAGTGCGACGGGACACGCTTGGGAGGGCGAGAAAGGCACGGCGAGGTAGCCCGAAGCGTCTTCGGGCAGCTCGCCGGTGGCGGCGAAGAGCTTTGCGGGCGCATATTGCGTCACCCGCGTATAGCTCGCCGCGCCGGGGCGGCGGTAGAGCGCGTAGCTCACGGGCGCGGCGTTCACTCCTCCTTTTCGGCGCGTTTCGCCTCCTCCCATATTTCGTCCATCTCCGCAAGCGTCATGTCCGTAAGCTGCCGTCCCTGCTTGAGCGTGCGCTCTTCGAGGTAGCCGAAGCGGCGGATGAATTTGCGGTTGGTGCGCTCAAGCGCGTTGTCGGGGTTGATTTTGTAGAGCCGGGCGGCGTTGATGAGGCTGAAGAGCACGTCGCCGAACTCCGCTTCCGCCTTGTCCTTGTCCATGTTCTCTACTTCTGCCTCAAATTCGCCTATTTCCTCTTTTACCTTATCCCATACCTGTCCGCGCTCTTCCCAGTCGAAGCCCACGTTGCGTGCCTTGTCCTGGATGCGGTACGCCTTTATGAGCGAAGGGAGAGCTACCGGCACGCCGGAGAGCACGGTCTTGTTGCCGTCCTTTTCCTTTTGCTTGAGCAGTTCCCACTGTTCGCTCACTTGCTGCGCCGTCTCCACGTGGCTTTCCTCCTGCCCCTTGGGCGGGAAAACGTGCGGGTGGCGGAAAATGAGTTTTTCGCAGAGGTGGTTGCATACGTCTGCGATGTCGAAGTCGCCCGTTTCCGATCCTATTTTTGCGTAGAAGCACACGTGCAGAAGCACGTCGCCGAGCTCTTTGCATATATCCGCCTTGTCGCCGCGCGTGAGTGCGTCGCAAAGCTCGTAGGTCTCCTCTATGGTGTTGGGGCGCAGGCTCTCGTTGGTCTGCTTGCGGTCCCACGGGCACTTGACGCGCAGCTCGTCCAATACGTCGAGCAGCCGCCCGAAGGCGTCCATTTGCTGTTTTCTGCTGTTCATTTTTTCTTCGTAGGTCTTTTCCTCGTTCCCTTTGAAAGGGATTAGACGGACGCAAATTTACGCTTTTATGCCCAAAGGCCGTATGCAGACGGGACGGGGCGGGGAGTGCGGCGGCGGACTTAAGGGGCAAAAACACTGGGGCGCGTTGTGGCGCAACCGCCATTACTTAGTATTTTTGCAAAAACAGACTTAGACTCTGTGCCTTACGCGGAAATTGCGGGGCGCAAGGCTTGGTTTGCTGACAGAATCGCAAACAAAAAACACAAGGATATGAAAAAAACGCTCTTGACGCTGCTTCTCTCCGCCGCGGCTACGGCCGTGTGGGCGGACAGTGGCTACGACTATCTTGTTTTCGCGCTGCAGGACGGCACGAAAAGCAGTCTCTCTTCGGAGAAACTTACCATCACTTTCCCTGACGGCAAGCTTGTCGCCACGGACGGTACGGACACGTTCACTGCGCCATTGTCTGCCATGGAGCGGATGTATTTCAGCTCTACGCCCGCCGGCATAGCCGCTGTCAGCGCGGATGCGGACGGCGCGGGCGTGCAGATTGTGGACGGGCATCTGCAGGTGCTTGCGCCGCAGGGTACTCCCGTCCGCCTTTACCGTGCGGACGGCGCGGCGGTGTCTGTCTCCTCGCGCCTTGACGCCGGGGTGTATATGGTGAAAGTCGGAAGTCGTACCTTTAAAGTGCTTGCAAAATGACACAGATGACAATTGTAAGGAAGGCGCTTGCGGCGCTCGCGCTTTCGGTCGCCGCCTCCGGCGCGGCATCGGCGCAGACAATGAGCGTGTACCAAGGACGCGTGGTGACGGCGATACCTTCCGCCTCGGCGGGCGATATGCTCTTCACGGACGGCGGCGGGACGCTCAGCGTGATGGGCAGCACGTTCGCGACGGCCACTGTTGACAAAGTCATAGTAGACAAAGCCGCCGCCTACACGGCCTCCGCCGTCAGCGTGACGTACGGCGACGACGGGGCTTGGGTGACGGTGTCTGCCGACGTGGCGCCGCTTCTTTCCGTGACGGTGAACGGCGGACACGTCTCTGTCGTGGCGGACGTGTCGCTTGACAAGGAGGTGACATACACGCTCAGCGGCGCGAGCCAGAACGGCTCTTTTTATCTGGGCGGAAAGTACAAGTGCGCAGTTTGCCTCGACAACCTTACGCTCGCCAACCCTGACAGCGCGGCGGTGCACATTGCCAACGGCAAGCGCATCGATATAGTTGTGCCGGACGGTACGGCGAGCACGCTCTCCGACGCGGCGGGCGGCACGCACAAAGCCTGCTTCAATGTGAAGGGGCACGCTGAGTTTAAGGGCGGGGGCACGCTTACGCTCTCCGGCAATACGAAGCACGCCTACGCCTCCGGCGAGTATACTTGGCTGAAACCCTCTTTCGGCAAGCTCCTCGTCACTTCTGCGGTGTCGGACGGCTTGCACGTCGACCAGTACTTCAAGATGGAGGGCGGCTCGGTAAGCGTGAGCGGCACGGGCGGCGACTGCATCGACGTAAGCGTGACGGACGACGCAACGGACGAGTTCAACGGACAAGCACTCATAAGCGGCGGCTCGCTTGCAATGGCTGTCACCGCCGACGACGTAAAGGGGCTTAAGACGGAAGGCGCGGCAAGCATCACGGGCGGCACTATTGACGCCACGGTCAGCGGCCTTGGCACGAAAGGCATAAGCGTGGGCGGCGACCTGCTTATCTCGCAGGACAGCGGGAATGCCACACAGGTGACGATGGCCGTCTCCGGTACCACCTACCATAAAGACGAGGTGGACGAAAGCAAGTGCCGCGGCATCAAGGTCAAGGGCAATTTCACCTTCAACGGCGGAAACATCAATATGGACGTGACCGGGAAGAAGGCGAAAGGCATTTCCGTCGACGGCACGTACACCTACGTGAGCGGCACGACCAACGTGGTGCCGGAGTAAGGCCTATTTGCTGCCTGTCTCCGTGGGCTGAGGCGCAGGAAATGCCGCTGACGTGCCGTTGTCCGCACCTCTGTACTTGCGAAAATGTCAAGTAAAATGCGCTGGAATGTTTAAAAAGTAAGAAAAACGGCAATGTTTC
The DNA here is from genome assembly GCA_963651485.1 of Alloprevotella sp. GTDB lineage: Bacteria > Bacteroidota > Bacteroidia > Bacteroidales > Bacteroidaceae > Alloprevotella. The sequence continues at coordinate 157,849 of CAVJPT010000004.1, forward strand.
CTTTCGTCTTGCTGCGAAACGGAAGAAGCTTTGTGAGTTTTGCAACAAAAGCAAGCCCCGGGGCGTGCGGGCTTAGGCTCGTCGGCGCGCCTTGGGGAGAACGAGAGAGAACAAACACGGATAGAAACACTTCAGACAGACACAACGAAACACTACTGCGATATGTTGAGACGATTTACCCTTTCCTTGCTGCTGGCGCTTGTGACAGTGCTTTCGGCAAAGGCGATGAGCTATGACGAGGCGCGGGAGCGTGCATGGTTTCTTACGGACAAAATGGCGTATGAGCTTAACCTCACGCCCGAGCAGTACGACCGCGCATACGAGATAAACCTTGACTACCTCCTGAGCCTGCGCACGGCGGCCGACTGCTACGGCGCTTACTGGGACTACCGCGACAGCGACCTGCGCTATGTGCTTTACGACTGGCAGTACCGCCGCTACGCCTCGCTTGAATACTTCTTCCGCCCGATATGCTGGCTGCGCAACGCGTGGTATTATCCTATAATAGAGCATTACCGACGCGGCAGCTACTTCTATGACCAGCCTGCCATCTACATAAGCTATACCGGGCGCGGCTGGCGGCGTCGCAGCCACAACGACCCCAGTCCCTATGCGGGCATGCATTTTGCTCCGGGCGTGGGCATGCGCGACCGCTATGCGGCACGCGGGGGACAGCCCCGGCATTTTGACGGAAAAGCGGGCAACGGCTGGCATCCCGACCTTGGCGGTGGCGGACGCGGCGCAGGACGCGCTGCAAACGGCAACGCCAATCCGGGCGAAGGGGCGAACAACAACCGAAACGGCTGGCATCCCGACCTTGGCACGTTTGACAACACGGCGCGTCCGGGACGCAACAACGGTGTTGTGGGTGGCGGGGCGGACAATCCCGCTAACCGTTCTAACGGAAACGTGCAGACGCCCGGCACCGGCAGCGGCCGAAACAACGGCAGCGGCGTCACGCGTCCGGGACACAACGGCAACGGAAACAACGCCGGCGCACAGCAGGGCGGCTCTTCAGCCTCTCCGTTCCGTCCCGCAGCGGAGCGGCGCGTGGACAGCAGAGGGCAGATGCAGCGCAGCAATGACTCGCCTGCGGTTTCCACTCCTTCGCGCGGGTCGGTGACTCCTTCGCGCGGATCGGTGACGCGCTCCAGCAGCACTTCTGTACCGTCACGCTCTTCGTCCGCGGGCAGCCGAAGCGGCTCGACGTCGGCTCCGTCGCGCGGTTCGCGCATTGGCGGGCGATGATGCGCCAGAGGGATACACTTTATATATATAGACAAACAGTAGCGGACTGCGTCCCTCCGAGGGGCGCAGTCCGTACCTTAGATAAAGAAGATGGTTTGCCGTTTCCGGCTTTCCGCCGGGGCGGTTTTGAGAGACATTATGGCAAAGACAGATTGGGAGAAAATGCGTGCGGGCGAAATTTACAACGATTTTGCCCGCGACCTTTTTAATCGCCGTGTGGAGGCAAAACGGCTTTTCCGCGCGTACAACCGCACCGATGACGACGAAGTGGAAAAGCGCTACGGCATAATGCGTCAGCTTTTCAAGCGGGTGGGGGAGAACGTGTGGATAGAGCCGGACTTCCGCTGCGAGTTCGGCAAAAATATCGAGATAGGCAACGATGTCTACATCAATTTCGGCTGCGTCATCCTCGACTGCGGCTCTGTCTCCATCGGCAACCAAGTCCTCATAGGCCCAAACGTGGGCATTTACGATGCCAACCATGCTCTTGACGCGCAGGAGCGTATGGACGGCGCGCTCATCCCCGGCGATGTGAAGATTGGCAACCGTGTGTGGATAGGCGGTGGCGCGATTGTGCTGCGCGGAGTCACCATTGGCGACGACACGGTGATTGGCGCAGGGAGCGTTGTGACGCACGACATTCCCTCCGGAGTGGTGGCCGTGGGCAATCCCTGCCGTGTCCTGCGGAAAATCACGGAGGCTGACAAAGTGGGCTTCGTGCGCGGTAGCGGCGAATAGCCAGTCTCCTTGCACGCCGCAATATATACAGAAAGTCCCCCATAGCCTTCGCGGCAATGGGGGACTTTTAGTGTGTGCGGCCTGACGGCCTGCGTCTTACTTCTTGTTGAGTGCGAGGTCAACCTTCACGGCGCAGGCTACGGAGCAGCCTACCATGGGGTTGTTGCCGATACCGAGGAAGCCCATCATCTCCACGTGTGCGGGTACGGAGGACGAACCTGCGAACTGCGCGTCGGAGTGCATACGGCCGAGCGTGTCGGTCATACCGTAGGAAGCGGGGCCTGCGGCCATGTTGTCCGGGTGGAGCGTACGCCCCGTGCCGCCGCCGGAAGCTACGCTGAAGTAGGGCTTGCCTGCAAGCACGCGCTCTTTCTTGTACGTGCCGGCAACGGGGTGCTGGAAGCGGGTGGGGTTGGTGGAGTTGCCCGTGATGGACACGTCTACGTCTTCTTTCCACATGATGGCCACGCCTTCGCGTACGTCGTCAGCGCCGTAGCAGTTGACCTTGGCACGCGGACCGTCGCTGTAAGCCGTAGTCTTCACCACGTTGAGCTCGCCCGTGTAGTAGTCAAACTTGGTCTGCACGTAGGTGAAGCCGTTGATGCGGCTGATGATCATTGCGGCGTCCTTGCCCAGACCGTTGAGGATGCAGCGGAGGGGCTTGTCGGCGGGACGGCTCTGGTTGGCCATCTGCGCAATTTTGATAGCGCCCTCAGCGGCTGCGAAGCTCTCGTGGCCGGCGAGGAAAGCGAAGCACTTCGTCTCCGGGGAGAGAAGGCGTGCAGCGAGCTGGCCGTGGCCTACGCCCACCTTGCGGTCGTCAGCCACAGAGCCGGGGATGCAGAAAGCCTGCAGGCCCTCGCCGATGTACTCGGCGGCCTCTACGGCGTCCTTAGCCTTCTCCTTGAGCGCGATGGCGGTGCCTACGACGTAAGCCCACTTCGCGTTCTCGAAGCATATCATCTGCGTGCTCTCGCACTCCTGATAGGGGTCGAGACCATAGGAGTCGCATATCTGGTTTGCCTCTTCAATGTCTTTGATGCCGTGCTTGTTGAGCGCCGCGAGTATCTGCTTGATGCGGCGGTCCTGGCTCTCAAACTTCACTTCTCTTATCATGGTCTGTTCCTCCTTAGTCTTTACGTGGGTCGATAGATTTCACTGCTCCCTGCTCCTCCGTGGTGCGGCCGTAACGTCCGGTGACGCTCTTGAGAGCCTCGTTGGCGTCCATGCCCTTCTTTACCGCGTCCATGAACTTGCCCATGTGGACAAACTCGTAGCCAATCACTTCGTTGTCCTTGTCGAGGAACATCTTCGTGATGTATCCCTCGGTGAGCTGGAGGTAACGCGTGCCCTTCACCTTCGTGCCGTAGAGCGTGCCGCACTGGCTTACGAGCCCCTTGCCAAGGTCTTCCAGGCCGGCACCGATAACGAGACCGCCCTCGGAGAAGGCGCTCTGCGTGCGGCCGTATACAATCTGGAGGAAGAGCTCGCGCATGGCGGTGTTGATGGCGTCGCATACGAGGTCGGTGTTAAGAGCCTCGAGGATGGTCTTGCCGGGGAGAATCTCGCTGGCCATAGCGGCGGAGTGGGTCATGCCCGAGCAGCCAATCGTCTCCACGAGGCACTCCTCGATGACACCCTCTTTCACGTTGAGTGTCAGCTTGCAGGCGCCCTGCTGAGGGGCACACCATCCCACACCGTGGGTCAGGCCCGAAATGTCCTTGATTTCCTTGGCTTGCACCCACTTTCCCTCTTCGGGGATGGGGGCGGGACCATGGTTGGGGCCTTTGGCCACGCAACACATGTTCTGTACTTCGTGTGAATATTCCATTGAGCTAAATAAAATGAGTTATGTCTTTGTCTCTGTGGCGCGGTCATACTGGCTGCACCCCTGTTGCGCCGGCTGCGTGCAGCGCAGCGCGTATCCGCATGCATCGCTTGTCCTTGCGCGTGCGTGCGGCTGTGCGCAGACGGTATGTGGTATAAATGTTCTTGTCCTTCCGCTTTGCGCATCGCAAAGTTACGCCAACTTTCTTTCACGCGCAACGTTTTCCCCCATTTTCCCCGCCGTCTCGGCGTGCGGCGGGCAGGGCGCAAAAAAAATTGATTGTCTCACGACAACCAATCTCACTAACCTTAAATCTAATACCATGAAAAACGATGCAAAAGTACGCCCGCGCCCCGTCACTTCCAAGCACGGAGGTAGAAAATGCGCGTCTGTTTGCACGATTTGGCTACTAACGCGGCGTTTTGCCAAGCACGCCGCGCATCGTGCGGGTTTCCGGCGGCGGGAAACTCTTTCGTTTGCCACTGCGCGGCTTGTGCTTTCTGTCCCAATAGGCCTTGGCGGGGCGAGCCCGGTTCTCTTCATCTCCGCCTCCTTCGCTTGCGCTTTTTGTCCCCCTTTTAGGGGGTGAAAATGCACTGCGAAGCATACTTCCAGTCTTGTCGAATATGCAAAGAACGTTAAAGCTGATTTGGAGACCGCCGGAAAATGTATTATCTTTGTGGTAGATAAAGCGGGGATACGCACCAGATGCGTATCCCCGCTTTGCGTTGTTGAAAATCAGCGTTTTACGGACTCGGAAAGTGTACATGTGGGAGCGCCGGGGTGTACATCCCGTAGCTACAGCCCCCATTCCCGTCGCTACGGGGCCGGTCTTAGGCTTTGCTAAGTCCCTTTGCGTGTCGGCAAAGCTTGGGTATATAGTTAATCTTTCCTAAAAATGCGCCTTTCTGACGGCTCTCAAAAGGTGCCGTTTAGAGGGGCGTTTTTGCATTGCGCGGAGTGACGTTTTGCGCAGCTTTTGAGGCGCGGGAAATGCCGCGTGACGCGTCGGCAGTCCGCCGCATGTTTCCCCTTCGCGCGGCGAACGCCGGCAAGGATGGGGCGGCGGGTGGAAATGTGCTATTTTTGCTCTATATTTGTACGGACTTTCCGCCGCCGCGCCGCAGGGGAGTGACTTGCGGAGTGGGCGTGGGTTGGAAAGGCATATTTGCTGAAATGAAACAATATCTTGACCTCTTGCGCCGCGTGCTTGACGAGGGCGTGGAGAAAGGCGACCGCACCGGCACTGGCACGCGCAGCGTCTTCGGGCATCAGATGCGCTTCGACCTTTCCGAAGGCTTCCCTCTGCTCACGACGAAGAAGCTTCATCTGAAAAGCATCATACACGAGCTGCTGTGGTTTTTGCGCGGCGACACCAACGTGGCTTACTTGCAGGAAAACGGCGTGCGCATCTGGAACGAGTGGGCATCGCCCGACGGCGACCTTGGCCACATCTACGGCTACCAGTGGCGGTCGTGGCCCGACTATGACGGCGGGCACATCGACCAGATAAGCGAAGTGCTGCGCCAGATACGCGAGACGCCGGACTCCCGCCGCATGGTGGTGTCGGCGTGGAACGTGGCCGACCTCGGGCGGATGAATCTCCCGCCTTGCCACCTCCTCTTCCAGTTTTACGTGGCGGACGGGCGGCTGTCGCTGCAGCTCTACCAGCGCTCGGCGGACACTTTCCTCGGCGTGCCGTTCAACATTGCCAGCTACGCGCTCCTGCTCATGATGGTGGCGCAGGTGACGGGGCTCAGGCCGGGCGACTTCATACACACCACGGGCGACACGCACCTCTATCTCGACCACCTCGACCAGGCCCGGCTGCAGCTCACGCGCGAGCCGCGTCCGCTGCCGCGCATGAGGCTCAATCCGGACGTGAATGACCTTTTCTCTTTCCGCTACGAAGATTTTGCCCTCGAGGGCTACGACCCTTGGCCGCACATAGCCGCCAAGGTTTCCGTATGACGCAGCACTGTACGCGCGGCGCGGTCGTAGGTACGCCGCGCCGCGCTGTTTACATTCTATCTTATCCTTGATGAAACCCCTTTACACTGTCCTGCTGCTTGTGTGCTCCAACGTCTTTATGACGTTTGCCTGGTATGGCCACCTCAAAATGCAGGAAAGCGGCGTGAGCCGCAATTGGCCTTTGTGGGCCGTCATTCTCTTTTCGTGGGGCATAGCCCTTTTCGAGTACATGTGCCAAGTGCCGGCAAACCGCATAGGGTCGGCGACAAACGGCGGTCCGTTCTCTATCGTGCAGCTGAAAGTGGTGCAGGAGGTGGTGTCGCTTGTCGTCTTTACGGCCATTGTCACCGTGATGTTTCGCGGCGAGTCTTTCCACTGGAACCACCTTGCGGCCTTCCTCTGCCTCGTCGCCGCCGTCTATTTTGTATTTCTGAAGTAAAGTCCCCGCCGATGTCTGTAGAAGAAAATTCTGCCCCGGCTCTCCCGCCCGGATTCGTCAGAGAAATGGAGTCTCTCCTTGGCGCGGAAGAGGGCGCACGGCTTTGCGATGCGCTTGACGCGTCCGCCGCGCCCGTCAGCCTGAGGAAAAATCCGCAGAAAACCCCGCCCGCGCTCCCCGCTCCCGAAGAGGGCAGCGTGCCTTGGTGCGAAGCGGGCGTATACCTGTCTTCACGCCCGCGCTTCACGCACGACCCGCTGCTGCATGCCGGCTGCTACTATGTGCAAGAGGCCTCGTCCATGTTTGTAGAGCGGGCGTACCGCAAAATAGAGGAGGACTTCACGCCGCGCCGCGTGCTCGACCTTTGCGCCGCGCCCGGCGGGAAAAGCACGCTGTGGCGCTCGCTCCTGCCCGACGGCGCGCTGCTTGTCGCCAACGAACCCGTGCGGCTGCGGGCGCAGATACTTGCGGAAAACCTTGCCAAGTGGGGACATCCCGACGTGGTTTGCACGATGTCGTACCCGGAGGAGTTCGCCCCGTTGGCGGGCTTTTTCGACGTGGTGGCGGCGGACGTGCCGTGTTCCGGCGAGGGGATGTTCCGCAAAGACCCCGCCGCCCGCATGGAATGGTCGGAGGAGGCCGTGGCCGCGTGTGCTGTGCGCCAGCGAGAGATTGTGGCGGCGGTGTGGCCGGCACTGAGAAGCGGCGGCTATCTTGTATACAGCACCTGTACCTTCAACCGCGAAGAGGACGAGGACAACGTGCGCTTCATCTGCCGCGAGCTTGGCGCGGAGTGCGTCGCCGTAGACACCGACCCTGCGTGGGGAGTGACGGGAGACGTGACCGGCGGCGGGCTTCCCGTGGCACGCTTTTTGCCAAGTCATACAACGGGAGAGGGGCTGTTTGTGGCCTTGCTGAGAAAGACTGCAGACCAGCCCGAGCCGCGTGCAAAACGCACGAAAAAGGCCGCGGCGAAGGCTCCCCGCCCGAAAGGCGTGGCAGAGGCTGCGCGGCTCGTCGCTCCGTCGGCAGATTTTGATATAATGCCGGACGCAGACGGCACGCTCATAGCCGTGCGGCGCGGACTCTCGGACGACGTGCGCCGGGTCTGCGCGACGGTGCGCCCGCTCACGGCGGGCGTGGCGCTTGTGGCGGAGAAAGGGCGCAAGCTCGTGCCGCAACACGCGCTTGCCCTGAGCACATGCCGCGCGAAAGATGCTTTCCCCGAGGTGGAGCTGGGGCTGGAGGACGCGCTCCGCTATCTGCGCCGCGAGGTGCTCACGCTGCCCGCCGGCGTGCCGCGAGGATATGTGGTAGTGACGTACTGCGGACACGCGATAGGCTTTGCCAACAACCTCGGCGCACGGGCCAACAACATGTATCCCGCCGCGTGGCGCGTGCGTTTCTGACGCGGCGCAGACGCGGAGAGGAGAGGACAAGGACAGACAATCTTTTAGGCTTATATATGAACAGGATAGTAAACAAGGAGCAGTATTCGGAGAATGTGTTCCGCCTTGATGTAGAGGCGCCGCTGATTGCCCGCGCCCGCAAGGCGGGACATTTCGTCATTGTGCGCACGGACGCGGAGGGCGAGCGCGTGCCGCTTACCATTGCCGCCGCCGACCCCGAAGCGGGGACGGTGACGCTGGTGGTGCAGCGCGTGGGCGTCACGTCGTCCAAGCTCTGCGCTATGGAGGCGGGCGACACGCTTGCCGACGTGGTAGGACCGCTCGGGCGCGCTACGGACATACGCCGCTACGGCACGGTGGTATGTGCGGGCGGCGGCGTGGGCATCGCGCCGCTTCTCCCTATCGTGCGAGCGTTGCATGAGGCGGGAAACCGCGTCGTGACCGTGCTGGCCGGGCGCAGCCGCGAGCTTATCATCCTTGAAAAGGAGATGCGTGCGGCGAGCGACGAGGTCATCGTGATGACAGACGACGGCAGCTACGGCGAGAAAGGGCTTGTGACGCAGGGCGTGGAGAAAGTGCTGCAGCGCGAGCGCGTGGACAAGTGTTTCGCCATCGGGCCTGCCGTGATGATGAAGTTTGTCTGCCAGCTCACCAAGAAGTACGGCGTGCCTACTGACGTTTCGCTTAATACCATTATGGTTGACGGCACGGGCATGTGTGGCGCGTGCCGCGTCAATGTGGGCGGTGTGACGCGCTTCGTCTGCGTAGACGGTCCGGAGTTTGACGGACATCAGGTAGACTTTGACGAAATGATAAAGCGCATGGGGGCTTTCAAGAGGGAGGAGCGCGAAGCCAACGAACGGCTTGCTGCCCATCCCGAGCTGCTCCGCCCCGCTCCTGTCGTGCTGAGCGGCGTTTCGGCTCCCGCCGCGTGCGAGGGAGAGTGTGCACCAGCAAAGGAAGATACGGACAAGAGCCGTGACGCGGCGTGGCGCAAGGAGCTTCGTGCGGCGAAGAAGCCCAAGGAACGGCTTGCCGTGCCGCGCTGCGAGATGGACGAACTCGAACCGGGTTACCGCGCCCGCCGTCTGCGCGAGGAGGTGAACCGCGGACTCACTCTCGAGGTGGCGATGCGCGAGGCCACGCGCTGTCTTGACTGCGCCAATCCCGGCTGCGTGGGCGGCTGTCCCGTGGGGATAGACATCCCGCGTTTCGTGAAGCGCATAGAGCGCGGCGAAATAATGGAGGCGGCGCACGCCATAAAGGAAACGAGTGCGCTGCCCGCCGTCTGCGGACGCGTCTGCCCGCAGGAGAAGCAGTGCGAAAGCCGTTGCATCCACCACAAAATGCAGTCGGCTCCCGTGGCAATCGGTTATTTGGAACGCTTTGCAGCCGACTACGAACGCACGCACTCTGCCGCCCCCGCCGCCGTGTCCCCGAAGGAAGGGGCAAAGAAAGTGGCTGTGGTGGGAAGCGGTCCGGCCGGGCTGTCCTTCGCCGGCGAGATGGCGCGGCGGGGATATGCCGTCACGGTATTCGAGGCTTTGCACGAGATAGGCGGCGTACTCAAGTACGGCATACCCGAGTTCCGTCTCCCCAACAGCGTGGTAGATTTTGAAATAGAAAACCTCCGCCGCGCCGGCGTGCGCTTCGTGAAGGACTGCATCATAGGCAAGACGCTCACTATGGACGAGCTGCGGGCGCAAGGCTTTGCCGGCATCTTCGTGGCGTCGGGCGCAGGTCTGCCCAACTTTATGGGCGTGCCGGGTGAGAACGCCTCGGGCATTCTGTCCAGCAATGAGTATCTTACGCGCGTCAATTTGATGGATGCCTCCAATGAGGTGTGCGACACGCCCGTGCCGCACGGCCGCCACGTGCTTGTGGTGGGCGGCGGCAATACCGCCATGGACAGCGTGCGCACGGCTCTGCGTCTCGGCGCGGAGACAGCCACTATCGTTTACCGCCGTTCGGAGGAGGAGATGCCCGCCCGCCTTGAGGAGGTGCGCCATGCCAAGCAGGAGGGCGTGCGCTTCTGCACGCTGCACAACCCGCTCGAGTATGTCTCGGACGAGACCGGCCACGTCTGCAAGGCTCGCCTGCAGCGCATGGAGCTTGGCGAGCCTGACGCAAGCGGACGCCGCCGTCCCGTACCCGTTGAGGGCGCGGTGGAGGAGGTGGAGACCGACCTCGTGATAGTAAGCATCGGCGTTTCGCCTAACCCCATCGTGCCGCGATCGGTAGAGGGACTGGAGCTTGGCCGCAAGGGCACTATCGTGGTGGACGACGACATGGAGTCGTCCGTGCCGATGCTCTTCGCCGGCGGCGACATTGTGCGCGGCGGGGCTACGGTCATCCTCGCTATGGGTGACGGAAAGCACGCAGCGGCAAGTATGGACGAGAAACTGGGCGGCGCACACTGACGCTTGCTCCGCACAAAACGATAACGCGCCCCGGACGCATATTGGCTGCGTCCGGGGCGCGTTTTGTCTTGTTGCGCAGTCCCGCATTGTGATTGGGAAGGATTTTTCCCGGAAAAGTTCAGAATTATCCCGTCAAAGCACGCCGCCTCCGGAGCGCATCATCTCTTGCGTGCTGCGCAGGGGCTTCTCCTTGGCTTCAAGGGTGAGCGTTTCCGACTCGCCCGCCACCTGTGTCTCGCGGTACTCGGGCTGCGCCCCCATCATGCGGTCGAACATGTCGGGCATGCGCACGGTGCGGCGCAGGGTTGCCTTGAACTTTTGCTGCGGCACGGAGTATTTCCCCACGTCGTGCAGGGCGACGACATACTGTGCCCAGACGAGCGTGTAGTATATATTGCGTCCTTCCCTTACGCGCGAGGCGGTGGCGTCGCGGTCTATGGAAAGCTGGCGCATCTCGCTCTTCCCGCGTCCCGAAAGGCGAAACTTCGTGGTGCACTCCGCTTTCGCTATCGGCGCGCTGGCGTAAAGCACCACGGAGACCAGCGTGCTGTCGCCGGCGTATATCTCGGAGGGTTCTGCCACAAGGCGGGCAAACAGCGTTTCGCCGTCTTTTCCCGCCGCATGTATGGCGAGCGTGCATGCCGCAAGGAGCAGCAGCGTAAGGAATGTCTTTTTCATTTGCCTTCTGTCATGCAAAGGTTTTCTCTTGTGCGGAGTTCTTCCCCCTACGATAGGGGATGCGCTTATTTTGCCTCTCCCTCTCCTTCAAGGGCGCGGAGCCATGCCGCCGAGCTTGCGTCTGAGGGCATGCGCCAGTCTCCGCGCGGGCTTAGGGAGCAGCTTCCCACCTTCGGCCCGTCGGGCAGGCACGACCGCTTGAACTGCTGGGAGAAGAAGCGGCGGTAGAAGGTGCGCAGCCACTTGTCTACGGTCTCCTCGGCGTAGCTTGGTCGCCCTTCCGCGCCGTCGAAGGCGTGCAGGGCCAAGTAGCGTACCTTCTGCGGGCGGAAACCGAAGCGCAGGGTGTAGTATAGGAAGAAATCGTGCAGTTCGTAAGGGCCTACAAGGTCTTCGGTGACCTGCGCTATGCTGCCGTCTTCGGCGGGCGGGATAAGCTCCGGGCTTACGGGCGTGTCGACAATGTCGAGCAGCGTCACGCGGCTGGCCTCGTCGGCTATGTTTTCCGCCGCCCACTTTACGAGGTGGCGCACGAGGGTCTTGGGCACGGAGGCGTTTACGCCGTACATGCTCATGTGGTCGCCGTTGTAAGTCGCCCATCCCAAGGCGAGTTCGCTCAGGTCGCCGGTGCCCACGACGAAACCGCCCATCTGTCCCGCAGCGTCCATAAGTATCTGCGTGCGCTCGCGGGCCTGCGAGTTTTCGTAGGTAAGGTCGTGCACGCTCTCGTCGTGCCCGAGGTCTTCGAAGTGCTTGCGCACGGCGTCGGCAATGCTTATCTCGCGAATGGTCACGCCGAGCTGCTTCATCAGGTTGACCGCATTGGTGTAGGTGCGCCCGGTTGTGCCGAATCCGGGCATCGTGATGCCCACCACGTTGCGGCGGTCAAGCCCCAAGCGGTCGAAAGCGTGCACGCAGACCAGCAGTGCGAGCGTAGAGTCAAGCCCGCCGCTCACGCCTATGGTGACAGTCTTCGCGCCGGTGTGGCTCACGCGCCGCGCAAGTCCCTCGCTCTGCATGCAGAGTATCTCTTCGCAGCGCAGGTCAAGCTCGTAGCCCGACGGGACAAAGGGGTGCGGGTCGATGGCGCGGGTGAGCGTGAAGGGCGCGTTGGGCGAGACGGGTTCAAGCTCTACCGTGCGCGGCGCAGTCTGCGTGCCGCTGGCGGCTTCTGCGGCGGAGGCGGCGAAGGTGGTGTTCATTCGCCGTTCTGCCCGCATCCTTTCCACGTCTATCTCGCTTACCACGAGCTGCTCGTCCATGGTGAAGCGGTCGCCGGCGGCAAGCATATGGCCGTTTTCGGCGATGAAGGCGCGCCCGCTGAACACCATGTCCTGCGTGCTTTCGCCGAAGCCGCTCCCGGCATAGACGTAGCCGGAAATGAGCCGCGCGCTCTGTCCCGTCACAAGGGAGCGGAGGTAGCTGTCCTTGCCTACGAGCTCGTTGCTTGCGCTGAGGTTGAATATGATGTCCGCGCCGCTCAGCGCAAGCCGGCTGCTTGGCGGCACGGGCGCCCAGAGGTCTTCGCACAGCTCTATGCCGAAGACGCAGCGCTGCGTGCTGAAGAGGAGCGAGGAGCTTAGCGGCACGGTCTGTCCGCAGAAATGCACTACCGCGTCCTTGGGCGCGGCGCCGGCGGGAGAGAACCACCGCCGCTCGTAAAACTCTTTGTAGTTGGGGAGATAGGTCTTGGGGACAAAACCGCACACTTTTCCGCGCTGCACGACGGCGGCGCAGTTGAAGAGCATGCCGCCGTAGGCAACTGGCACGCCGACAAGCGTGGTGAGGCCGAGGTTGCGGCTGAACTCCATCAGCTTCAGCAGCGAGGTCTCCGCCTCGTCAAGCAGCAGCTGCTGGTGGAAGAGGTCCTGACAGGTATACGCGGTGAGCGAAAGCTCCGGGAGGCACAGCACCTCCACGCCCAGACCGTCTGCGCGTGCCATCAGTGCCTCTATCTGGCGGGTGTTGTAGGCGCAGTCGGCCACATTGACGCGCGGCACGCCGGCCGCCACTTTTACAAATCCGTTTTGCATAGCTCGTGTCTTTGCGGAAAGGGGACAGCAGTCCCGCCTTGAAAGCATCCTGTCCCGTCTTGGGCAAAACGCCCCGCTGCCGCAAGCGGCTGTGCCGTTAGGGGGAGAAACAAAGTGCGGGAGCAGGGAGGAAAATGCCGCGCCTTAAAACAATCAAGCCGGTCTTCTCGGGACCGGCTTTCGTTTTCCGCGCCCCGTCCGTCGGACGGCGTGGGCATTGGGATGGATGTGTGGGTGGGCGCTGACGGATTCGAACCGCCGACCCTCTGCTTGTAAGGCAGACGCTCTG
>CAVJPT010000005.1:0-136143 GCA_963651485.1 Alloprevotella sp.
ACCAACGACCCCCTGATTAACAGTCAGGTGCTCTAACCAACTGAGCTACTGAAGCCTTTGTCCCACAACGGGACGCTCCCTTGCCGAATTGCGGTGCAAAGGTAAAGGTTCTTTTTGAATTTAACTATATCTTTGCACGGATTTTTGATATTTTCGAATGGGAAAAGTTTTGGGAATAGGCAACGCGCTGCTTGACCGGCTCGTGCAGATAGAGAGCGGGAAGCTCCTCGGCGAGCTTGGCCTGGCCAAAGGCGGGATGCAGCTGATAGACACCGCGCGCTACCGCCGGCTGCAAAGCGTGCTCGACGCCTACTCCACAATACGCACGACAGGCGGCTCGGCCTGCAACACGATGAAAGTGATAGCCCGCCTCGGCGGACAGGCCGGGCTCATCGGGAAAGTGGGCGACGACGACGAGGGCCGCTTTTTCAAGGAAAGCTTTGACCGCCTCGGCGTGGAGACACGGCTCATCACGGACAGCCTTCCCACCGGCGTGGCCTCGACATTCATCACGCCGGACGGGCAGCGCACTTTCGGCACCTATCTCGGCGCTGCGGCGCGCCTTTCGGCGGACGAGCTGCTTCCCGAATGGTTTGACGGCTGCCAGTATTTCTACATCGAGGGCTACCTCGTGCAGGACCACGCGCTTGTGCGCCGCGCCACGGAGCTGGCGCACGCGGCAGGGGCGCAGGTGTGCCTCGACCTCGCGAGCTTCAACATAGTAGAAGAAGAGCGCGACTTTTTCACGGGGCTGATGCCCGAGATAGACATCGTCTTCGCCAACGAGTACGAAGCCTGCGCCTTTACCGGCATGGACGACGCGCAGGCCAACCTCGCCCACCTTGCCGACCTCTGCGAGACGGCTGTGGTGAAAATAGGCAAGCACGGCGTGCTTGCCAAGCGCGGCACGGAGGAGATAAGCTGCCCCGCCCGCGACGTGCCGCGCGTGGTGGACACCACTGCCGCCGGCGACTACTTCTCGGCGGGCTTCCTCTATGCCCGGCAAAGCGGCCGCACGCTTATGGAGTGCGTCGAACTGGGCTCGCTGCTCGCCGGCCACATCATCGAGGTGGTGGGCACGTCCCTCCCCGACGCGGTATGGAACCGCCTCTGCCGCTACGCCTTGATGCAGGGGCGCAAATAAGCATCGCCTGTCCGCAAAGACAGTTTTCCCGCCAACCAACCCAAGCGCACACCGCACACTCGTCAGACCGCTTATGACACGCCTGCTCTCCATTCTCCTTCTTGCCGCCCTTTCCGCCGCCCCCATGCGGGCACAGAAGACGGGGCATAACTTTGAGGTGGCAAAAAACCTTGACATCTTCAATGCGCTGTACCGCGAGCTCGACCTCTACTACGTCGACACGCTCGAGGCAAAGAAGAACATAGACAACGCCCTGCTCTATATGCTGGAGCAAATAGACCCCTACACGGAATACTACGCGGAGGAGAACACGGACGACCTGCGCCAGATGACCACCGGTAAATACGGCGGAATAGGCTCGCTGGTGAGCTACAAAGGGAGCGAAGACCGCTGCATCGTCGCCCAGCCCTTGGAAGGCATGCCCGCCGCTCTGGCGGGACTGCGCCCGGGAGACGTGATACTTTCCATAGACGGAAAGGAAATACCCCCCTGCGGCAAGCAGGACAGCATCAAATACTCCAACGAAGTGAGGGCAAAGCTGCGCGGAGAGCCAGGCACTTCGCTCGTGCTGAAAGTGCGCCGCCCGGGCGAAGGGCGAACCATCACCGCCAAGCTCACGCGCCGCAACATCGCGATGCCCTCCGTCGCGCTGCACACTATGGCGGGAGACAGCGTGGGATACATACACGTGTCACAGTTCATAGAAGGGACGGCAAGCGAAATACGCCGCGCCGTCACCGAGCTCAAGCAGCAAGGCGCGCGCCGTCTTGTGCTCGACCTGCGCGGCAACCCCGGCGGACTTCTGGACGAGGCCGTGAAAACGGTAAACCTCTTCATACCGCGCGGCCGCACCGTCGTCAGCACGAAAGGGAAAGTGAAGGAGGTCAACCACACCTACAAGACTACCGATGACCCGCTTGACACGGACATCCCCCTTGCCGTCCTTACCGACGGCTATTCGGCCTCGGCGGCGGAAATAACCTGCGGCGCGCTGCAAGACTACGACCGCGCCGTCGTCATAGGTCAGCGCACATACGGAAAGGGCCTTGTGCAGCAAAGCCGCGAGTTGCCCTACAAGGCTTTGGTGAAGCTCACCACGGGCAAGTACTACATACCCTCGGGCCGCTGCGTGCAGGCATACAGCTTCAAGGACGGCGAGCCTGTCCACCTCGCCGACTCGCTCGCAAAGGAGTTTCTGACGGCGGCGGGGCGCATCGTGAAGGACGGCGGCGGCATCACGCCGGACATCACAGTGGAAAACGACAGCCTGCCGCGCCTTGTCTACTATCTCGCGGCGAGCGAGCTGCTTTTCGACTATGCCGTGCAATACCGCAACTCGCACGACACCATCGACTCCCCCGCCCGCTTTTCCCTCACGCCGGCCGAGTACGACGCCTTCTGCGGCTATTTGAAGAAAAACGGCTTCAGCTACGACCGCCAAAGCCTGCAGATGCTGAAAACTCTGCGCAAGGTGGCGCGCATAGAGGGCTACGAAACGGAAGCCAAGGCCGAACTCGACGCACTCGAAGCAAAACTGCGCCACAACGAGTCCTACGACTTCGCCCGCTGGGAAAAGGAGATACGCGCCGTAGCGGAAGCGCGGATTGTGGAAAACTACTACTACACGCGCGGCGCGGAAGAATACAGTCTGCGCGTCGACAAGTGTCTCGAACAGGCTCTGCGCACGCTGCAAAACGACAAAGAATACCGCAAACTGCTCAGCGGAGAGCCGGACGCGTAAAAGCGATGCGGCACGCGCCGGAAGTGCAGGGAAAAACCTCGCCGAAGCACCCGCGAAACGGCTGGAAAGTGTCCTATTTTTCCTTTTCTGAAAGTATAACGAACGTTAATGCGTATTTGGGAAAGGGGCGAAAATGTATTATCTTTGTGTAAGGAAAAGCGGGGATACGCATACAGTGCGCATCCCCGCTTTTCTATTATTGGAAATCAGCCACTTACGCAGTCAAAAAGTGTACATCCCAGAGCTACGGGGTGTACATCCCGGAGCTACAGCCCCTATTCCAGTCGCTACGGGGCCGGTCTTAGGCTCTCCGAAGTGGCTTACCGTCCCTACGGAGTCAGGCTGTACAGTTAATTATTCGTAAAAATGCACCCTCCGCGCGGCGGGGAAAAGTGTCCTATTTTTCCTCTTTCCGCTGCACTCGCGGACACCATTCCGCGTTGCCCGTTACGCAGCCGAAAAAGCCCCTTTTGAGGGCAAGCACAGGAGTGCTTCAGCGGAGGCTGTCGCGCAAGACGAGACGGCTTTCCTGCCCCATATTGAAGAGGAGGTCGGCTATGCTGAGATTGGGGAGGAAACCCGTACGGGCAGAAAACACTTGGTAGTAGGGAACGGGGCGGAAACGCGTGTCCGCCGCCGTGCCGCCTTTCGGCGAAACAAGCTCGCGGAGGTCGGCCGTGCCGGAGGGGACGGCGGCGGGCGTAATATAACGCTCGGAGCGGTACACGGGGCGGTCGAGGCCAAGGAGAGAAAGCACGACGGCGCGGAGCGCGTCGTTGAAGTCGACGAGGTACTTGTAACTGCGTTCGTACACGGGGCGGAAATCGTCCGCGTAGAACTCAAAGAAAGGGCTGCTCTCGTAGGCGGACACAAGCGCCGTCCAATGCTGCCGCCGCCAGTCGCCGTGGCCGGAAAGCCTGATGTCGCGCACCGCCGTATGGCTCGCGTCTCCCCGCTCCACGGGCACGGTAAGCGGCTGCGGGCCCTGAGGGGTAGCAATGTAGCAGCGGTTGCGGTAGGTCTGCTTGCGGTAGTGCTCGCACACGTCCTCCACAGCCCCGGCAGACGAGGCGTAAAGATGCGCGTAGTACTGCACGGGCGCGAGATAGGCGGTGGCGCACACCGGCACGCCCGCGCCCAAAAGGCATTCAGCACCGGCCATCATACCTTGCTCTTGTATATCGTGCGGCATCGTGTGTTTGCGGACAATAATTACACGCTGCAAGCCTCCGCCGGGCTGTTGCGTTTTTGCATAAAACAGAAAGTTCGCTCCTACTTTTCCACGCGCTCAAACCACGGGAAGCGGTAGCCGTCGGGGAAAACCTTGAAGAGAAGCCGCCCCACCAGTTCGTCATGGGGCACAATTGCCGTTTTGCCGGGGGCTGTCTCCACGACGCACGCGCTGTCGGCAAGCACGGCGCGGCATACGCCCACGCGCAAGTCTGCGCCGCCCAAGGCGCGGTAGGCCACTGCCTCCCCGCGCTGCGGCACGGCGTAGCCCAAGCGGTGGTAGCCGTAGAAACGCTCGCCCGGAAGCCTCAGCCCGTACCAGGTGAGGCTCACCAGAGCGCGGCCGCCGCTTTCCATTCCCCTCACGGCAGTCCCCTCCCCTACGCTCACCTGCATGAGGAGCAGGGAACGCACCGCCAGCAGCAGCACGGCTGCCAGCACCACGGGCAACGCCCTTTGCGCGACGCGGCCCGGTCTGCCTTTTCTCAGGAACGCCGGGGGCATATTGGTCTTAGGGGTTTTATCGGGGTTTGTCCATTTTCGCGGAATGCGGTTTCAGCCTACTTGATGTCCCACACGCGCTTGAAGATGCGGCTCCAGCGCACGTGTCCGTTGCCCCAGCCGTAGTCGTCGTCAAGCGAGCACCACACGAAGAGCGGCTTGCCCACGATGTGATCCTCTGGCACGAAGCCCCAAAAGCGGGAATCGGCGGAGTTGTCGCGGTTGTCGCCCATCATCCAGTAGTAGTCCATCTTGAAAGTGTACGAGCTGGCGGGGCTGCCGTTGATGTAGATGCGCCCGTCCCGCACCTCGAGGCTGTTGCCCTCATACACGCGGATGGGGCGCTCGTATATGGGCAGGTTGTCAAGGGTAAGGCGCAGCGTAGCCCCTTTCTTGGGTATCCACACAGGGCCGTAGTCTGCCGTAGTCCACTTTTTCGCCATATTCTGCGGATAGAGCCAGTCGCCGAAAGGCTCTGAAAGGCTCACGGAGCGCACCATGTCCGGGTTTTCCTGCAAGGCGCGGCGGGCGCGGCGCGTAAGCGGCATGGACACTACGCTTCCCGCCGTCTCGGTGGTGAGGTCCTCGTTGGTGATGCCATACTCCTTGCAGAAGTCCTCGTCGGGGAAATGCTTGAAGTCTACGTCATAGCGGTACTGAGAGTTCTCCGGCTCGATGTTGGGCTTGCCGTCAAGAAAAATCACGTTGCTCCGTATCTCGAGCGTCTGCCCGGGCAGGCCTACGCAGCGTTTTACATAATTCTCGCGGCGGTCGACAGGGCGTGCGGCTATGCTTCCGTACGTCTCTTCGTCGGAGCGCATCTGCGCCACGCCCGCCGCGTAGATGCGGCGATACATGTCCTGCTGGCGCTCGTAGGGCATATCGGGCGTGATGTCGGCAGAAGCCGGGATTACGCCGCCCGCCGGCGAGCCGGAGGCCTTGCCCATCATCTGGTCGCCTATCTGGTAGGCAAGGCGGTAATAGTCCTGATTTTGCTGACGAAGCGCAACGGTGTCCCCCGACGGGTAGTTGAACACCACTATGTCGTTAAGCTTCACGTCGCCGAAACCCTTCACGCGGCGGTAGTCCCAGTGCGGCCAGTCGATGTAGCTTTTGCAGCCAAGCACCGGCATGGTGTGCTGCGTGAGCGGCATATAGAGCGGCGTCTGCGGTATGCGCGGCCCGTACGAAAGCTTGGACACGAGCAGGTAGTCGCCCGTGAGGAGCGTCTTTTCAAGGGAGGAAGAGGGGATGACGAAGTTTTGGAAGAAAAACTGGTTAAGGAAGTAGATGGCCACAAGGGCGAAGACTATCGCGTCCACCCAGCCCATGACGAAGCGCGTCACGGGACCTACCTCCGGCTCGCGCCACCAGCCCCACTTTATCTTGCGGGATATGTAGAGGTCGTATATGAAAGGCACTACCACTACGCCCCACCAGCAGCCTACCCAATAGAGGAAGAGCAGGTACAGGACGGTGAGTACAACAAAATTAGCCCACGCGCCCGCATTGGCTTTCTGCGCGGCGGAGGCGTTTTGCCCGTTTCGGGCGTTGCTGTCTTGCATTTTCTGAATATTCGGGAAGTGTTACGGACTTGGGGTGAGCGTCAGAAGTCGAAGAGGTCGTCGGTGGAAAGCAGCCCCTTGTGCGCGGCGGTGTACTCTGCCGCGAGCACTGCGCCAAGGGCGAAGCCGCTGCGGTTGTGCGCAGAGTGGGTTATCTGTATCATGTCCGCCTCAGAGTCGTATGTGAGCGTATGTATGCCCGGCACTTCGCCTTCGCGCACGGCATCGATGCGCAGCAGGCCGGCGGGCTGGCTTTTCGTGCCAGTAAGCGTGCCGTCCGCCTCGCGCACCTCGCCCTTCACCCAGCCGGTCTTGCGGTCGAGCTCGGCGCACACCTGCTCGGCAAGCGTGATGGCCGTGCCGCTCGGCGCGTCGAGCTTGTGGACGTGGTGGGTCTCCACCTCACTCACGTCGTAGGCGGGGAAACGGTTCATTATGCGTGCGAGGTACTTGTTCACCGCCGAGAAGATGGCCACGCCGAGCGAGAAGTTGGAAGCCCAGAAAAGCGTGTGCCCCTCTTGCTCGCAAGCGCGGCGCACGTCGTTCTCGTGGTCCGTGCGCCAGCCCGTAGAGCCGCTCACCACTTTCACGCCCTGCGCCCATGCTTTCAGGTAATTGCCGTAAGCGGCCGTGGGATTGGTAAACTCTATCGCCACGTCCGCGCTGCGGAAGGCGTCGCTGTCAAAGTCCTGCGGGTTGTCAATGTCAATGACGCACACTATCTCATGCCCCCGCTCGAGGGCTATTTTCTCTATCATACGGCCCATTTTGCCGTAGCCTATCAACGCAAATTTCATTCTTACAATAACTTGTCGCTTGCAAAAGTAGTGGAAAAGCGCAAAAAGACCATTCCGCCGCATAACTTTAAAGCCGCAGGGAGCGGCTCTGCAC
Source organism: Alloprevotella sp. (assembly GCA_963651485.1). Taxonomy (GTDB): domain Bacteria; phylum Bacteroidota; class Bacteroidia; order Bacteroidales; family Bacteroidaceae; genus Alloprevotella. The sequence continues at coordinate 7,073 of CAVJPT010000005.1, forward strand.
TCCCTGCGGCTCTTTGCGGCGGCGTCCGGCACGCGGGGCAGACGCTGTGCGCCCCCGCGCGGTTTTCTCAGCTTTCGAGGAAATAGTCGACAGAGGTGACCACGCGCACATTCTTTATATACGGCGTGTACTGGTCGCGGTCGTCTATCGAGAAAAGCCCTTGCGACGCGCTCTTTATCTTGCCGAGGCGGCTGTCGGAGTCGGCGGAGAACTTCTCCGCAGCCTCACGCGCTTTCTGCGTAGCCTCTTCTATCATCTGCGGCTTTATTTTGTTGAGGCTCGTAAAGTCATACTGCACCCTCGTGTCGTAGTCGCCGGCGGAGATGGCTATGCCCTGGCGGAGCAACTCGCCCATGCGCGTCATAAGCCCGCGCACCTTGTCGACCTGACCCGAGGAGACGGTGATGACGGTGGTGATGTTGTAGCGGTCGCGCTGGGAGACGTTGTCGGAAGCGTAGCGGTCGGCGTAAAGATCCACCACCTGCGGCGCGCCCACCGCGATGTCAGCCTTGGGCAGACCGTTCTCGGCGAGGAAAGCAGCAATGCGGGTGCACTTTCCGTTGACGTCGTTGTAAAGCGCGGCAAGGTCGTTGCCCGTAGTCTTGTAGACGATGGGCCAGATGACGTGGTCGGCCTTCACCTCGCGCTCCGCCAGCCCGCGCACAGACACCACGCGGTCCTTGGACGCGAAAGCCGAGAGCCCGAAATAGACAAACAAACCCAATACCGCCGTACCCACGGCGAGTATCACGGCTTCGAGGCGATAGTTATTCATTTCCATATCTGTTTTATCCGTTGATAGTGTTTCCGGTTTCCCTTTCCTCCGCAAAGGAAAGGCGATTTCTCTTACATACAAGCGCGGAAAGCATAATTTTTGCACCGCCCGGTCACGCGGCATGCTGATTCACGCCCCCTCAGCTGCGTCCGCAGCGGCAGCGTGCAGCAAGGGGCGCACGCTTTCCATAATGGCGTAAAGCTCGGCCGTGGTTTCCGCGCGCAGCATAGCTATGCGCGTCTGGCGGAAGTTGGGGATGCCCTTGAAGAGCGGCGAGGCCGCGAGATGCCGCCGTACGTGCAGGATGCCCCGGTACTCGTCTATGCGCTCCACGCTCTGCCTTACCTGCTCCTTCAGTACGTCCAGCTTCCAGTCTGCCGACATCGCAGGATAGACGCTCGGCACTACGCCGTCAACCGCCTTGTCCGCGCCGTGCAAAGCGTCGTGTATTTCCTTGAAAATCCAAGGACGGCCGAAAGTGGCGCGGCCTACCATCACCGCGTCCACGCCGTAGTCGCGGAAAGCCGCGGCGGCACGCTCGCCGGAGGTTATGTCGCCGTTGCCGATGACGGGGATGTGCATGCGGGGGTTGCGCTTCACCTCGCCGATAAGCGACCAGTCCGCCTCGCCGGTGTACATCTGCGCCCGCGTGCGCCCGTGTATCGTAAGAGCCCGAACGCCGCAATCCTGCAACTGCTCGGCGAGCGGGACGATGATGCGGTGCTCACTGTCCCAGCCAAGGCGTGTCTTGGCGGTGACGGGCGTGCTGACCGCAGCCACCACCGCCCGCGTGATGTCGAGCATGCGCGGCACGTCCTGCAAGAGTCCGGCTCCCGCGCCCTTGCCCGCCACGCGCTTCACGGGGCAGCCAAAGTTGATGTCTATCACGTCCGGGTGCGCCCTCTCTTCCACTATCTGCGCCGCGTCGCGCACGGCGACGGGGTCTTTTCCGTATATCTGTATGGCGACGGGGCGCTCGTCCGCGCACACGGTGAGCTTGTCCAGACTGCGGCTCACCATACGCACCAGCGCATCGGCCGCCACAAATTCGGAGTAAACCATAGATGCGCCCAAGCGGCGGCAAAGCAGACGGAAGCCCACGTCTGTCACGTCCTCCATCGGAGCAAGCAGCACAGGCTTTTCGCCGAGGTCAAGCGTGCCTATCTTCATATTGTCTTAGTCTTACTTCTTTATCTTTTCTGACACCAAAGCACCGTAAAGCAGATATACCCCAAACGCCAGCGACACCGCCGCCAGCGACCACGACCCTTTCACCGAGTCGAGACAAGGGAAACTGAGCGGCACGATGCCCAGCACGTTGTTGGCCACATGAGCCGGCAGGCACATCCGGAGATTGCCCGTGCGCAGATAGAGCAGCCCCAACGCCACGCCCGCTACAAAGGCGGGCAGCGCCTGTGCCAAATTGCCGTGCACCGCGCCGAAAGCGGCGGCGGAAACCGTTGCCGCCACCCATCCCTGCATACCCCGCAAACAGAGGCAACGCACAATGCCCGCGCGGAAAACAAGCTCCTCCGTAAGAGGGCCTACAACGCAGATGAGCAAAAGGCAAAGCGGACTGTGCCGCATGCCCTCAAAGAGCGCCCCCGTACCGCCGTCAGGCAGAGAAAATATGTCCGCTATCTGGGAAACTGCCACGGACAGTAGCAGCACGCCCATAACGGCACGCAGCACGTCCGTACTTGTACAAGCTCTCTGCTCTATCCCGCGCGTCCCGCCGCTTAGGAAAGAAAACCGGCGATGCCGTCTGCCCGCAAGCATCCACCATCCCAAAGCCAGGCACAACACGCCCTGCACCACAAGCAAGGACACGCCGACCGGCACGGCGTTTTCCGCCGTCATCAGCGCGGCGGCATCTGTCGCCCCGCCGCCCGCGCCGACATACGCCATGGCAAAAGCGGCGGCCACGACCTGTGCCACCACAAAGAGAGAGAAATACAATATCGAACGCCACATACGCAAATGGGTCTATGCCGCTTTCCGTTTTGTCAAAAAATAGGGTGCGTGCGAAACGCACAGAGGGTTTCCGTCCCGACCGCCTTACGGCGGACTGTCATGCCTTGGACAGTATGCTGCGCACCGTGTCCGCGTCGACGGCAAGCTGCGCCTGCAGGTCCTGCACGCTGGCAAAGCGCCGCTCGTCCCGCACCCGCTGGTAGAAATATACTTTGACGCGCTTGCCGTACAAGTCGCCGCCGTCGTAGTCAAGGAGATGCGCCTCCACGGTCTGGTCGTCCCCGTTGTCCATCGTAGGCCGCCAGCCAATGTTAAGCATTGCCATATAAGTGAAGCCGTCCACCTCGGCACGCACTGCGTACACGCCGCGTCCGGGCACTATTTGCTCGGCGCAAAGCGGCTGCAAGTTTGCCGTAGGGTAGCCCATCAGCGTGCCGGCGTGCCTTCCCTGCACCACAGTCCCCTCCAAAAGGTAGGGACGCCCAAGGCACAGGCGCGCCGTCTCCACGTTTCCGGCCGCAAGGAAGCGGCGCACGGCAGACGAGCTCACGCGCAGCTCGCCCACGTCGTAGGGGCGCAGCCGCAGCACGTCCATCCCCAAGTCCTTTCCCTGCCGCACATAGGCAGCGAAACCGGACGAGAGGTCAGAGCCAAAGCTGTGGTCGTAGCCCACCATAAGGCACTGCACGCCAAGACAGTCTTTCAGCACTTGCTCCATAAACTCGGCGGAGGTGAGCATAGACATGGCGTGGTCGAAACGCAGCATAGCGCAATAGTCCGCCCCCGCGAGGGCAAGCAGCCTCAGCTTCTCGGCGTTGGAGGTAAGCAGCTCGGGCCAATAGCGTGCGCCGCTGAGCGCAAGGCGCGGGTGTTCTTCGAAAGTAATCACCACGCTCTTCGTCCCGCGCCGGGAAGCCTCGCCTTTCAGCTGGTCTATCAGGAAGCGGTGTCCCTGATGCACGCCGTCGAAAAAGCCGACGGCCGCGCAGCATCCCGTCTCGTGCAGCAGCGCGTCCGAGGGGACGGGCTCGCAATGCCCCGTCGCATGAAGTCTGTATAATGTGTATTGGCGCATAGTCGGGTTTTGTCGTTAGTCCGTTTCTTCCAAATACCTCCCCTCACTGTCAAAGAAGGGAAGCCATCCGCTGTCGGCGGGAGCCACACGCGCCCGCAAGCCGCACTGCCGCGCCGCCTCGCAGTTTGCCTCGCTGTCGTCGAGGAAAAGCACCTCTCCAGCCGGCACGCGCAGCATTTCCACGACACGGCGGAATATCTCCGGCGCGGGTTTCTCCACGCCCATCGCGTAGGAAAGGAATATCTGGTCGAAGAAGTCCTCTGCCTGCCGCACGCCGTAGCGGAAAAACTCGCAGCGAGCCTTTGCCCAGTGTATCACATTGGTATTGCTCAGGAGGCTGACCGGGTAGTGTTTCCTTATTTTCAAGAGCATCTCGAGCCTTTCGGCGGGCACGTGCGTGGTATAAGTGTCCCACGCCTCTATCAAATCGGCGTCGGAGGGCTTGCGCTCAAGGGACGAGAGCCCGCGAAGCCCCTCGCAGAAAGCCGAAACCGTGACGCCGTTGCGCTCCAAGGCGGAGAGCATGCCGCCCTGCTTGTATGTGCCAAGGTGCGGCGCGATGTCGATGCCAAGACGCGCGAAAGCCTGCGTCACTGCGGCACGGTCGAGGTCAACCAGCACGCCGCCGAAGTCAAAAAGAAGTACCATAGCCCTTTTATGCTTTCACCAGCTTGTACAGCTTGTCCGAGGGGCGTACCTTCTCCGGCACGGGGATGGACACCCGCATGCCCTTGCAGGCACGCGCCACTGCGCCGTTGTCCCCGTGGATGTCGGAGGCAGTGACATAGAGCGCGCCAGTGGTAGGCCCGATGATGAGCAGTCTGTCTCCGGGGGCAAACTCCCCGGCCTCTATGTAAAATTCCCCCACGCCGAGGCGCGAGAAATATTTCAGCCCTTTTCCGACATACTGCTTGCGCTCCGTGGCGCTTGAGCCGTAGACCGCGCTCCACTCGCCCAGCCGCTGCCCGAGGTAGTAGCCGTCCCAGAAGCCGCGGTTGAAGACCGTGGCGAGACGCGCGTCCCATTCTTTCACGCGCTCCGTGCCGTACGTGCCGTCAAGTACCGCCGCCACCGCCTCCTTGTAGCAGCTTACCACGGTATATACATACTCTGCGCTGCGGGCGCGTCCCTCTATCTTGAAGACACGCACGCCGGCGGCCATCATCTTGTCTATGAAGCCAATTGTCTTCAAGTCTTTCGGGCTCATTATATACTTGTTGTCCACGTCAAGCTCTGTGCCCGTCTCGCGGTCGCGCACCGTGTAGCCGCGTCGGCACACTTGCATGCACTCGCCCCGGTTTGCCGAGCGGCCGAGGTTGTCAAGAGACAGATAGCACTTGCCGCTCACCGCCATGCACAATGCACCGTGGCAGAACATCTCTATGCGCACCGGCTCTCCCGCCGGGCCGCAGATATGCTCGCACTCTATTGCTTCGTGTATGGCCGCCACCTTGTCGAGGCTGAGCTCGCGTGCCAGCACCGCCACATCGGCGAAGCGAGCGTAAAAGCGCAGAGCCTCGGTGTTGGATATATTGAGCTGCGTGCTGAGATGCACCTCCTGCCCTATCTCTCGGCAGTAGGAAAGCACGGCCACGTCGGAGGCTATGACCGCACTGATGCCGGCTTCGCGGGCCGCCGAGCAGATGCGGCGCATCAGCTCCATGTCCTCGTCGTAAATGATGGTGTTCACCGTCAGATACGACTTCACGCCGCGGGCGGCGCACTGCGCGGCGATGTCGCGCAGGTCGTCCACGGTAAACTTGCTTGCGCTGTGGGCGCGCATATTGAGTGCCTCTATGCCGAAATAGACTGAGTCCGCGCCCGCCTTGAGCGCGGCGGCGAGAGACTCGCGCGAGCCCACCGGGGCCATTATCTCATAGTCTGCCAAAGCCATTGACTTCACGTTTTTCCATTATAATCGCGCAAAGTTAGCACAAAGTGGCGAGTGGCGGCGCAGGAAAGCCGCGTGCCGCGCCGTCTGGCGCGCCTTGCCAAGCCGCTGCGGACGGCGTCACTCTTTGAAGCGCGCCTCGTTGATGAGCCTGCGTATAAGGTCGGGGTCGGTGTTGGGGCAAATCAGCAGCCTGCCGTCTTTCTCAGCCACAAGGTAATTGTCGAGGCCGCAGATGACGGCGTCCATCCCCTCAGGCAGGCTCACCATGGAGCGGGACGTGCCGGAAAACATCACCCGTCCGCCGCCGGAAACAGCATTTCCGTCCGCGTCGTGCCGGCAGCTTTCGTGCAGTGCCGTCCAGCAGCCTATGTCCGCCCAGCCGAAGTCGCACTCCTTGACCGCCACGTTGGAGCAGCGGTCCAGTATGAGGAGGTCTATGGAGCGCGGCAGCTCGCCCGGGAAGCAAGAGCGCACGTAGTCTACCTCTTCCTCTATCGTCACCATCTGCCGCGCCACTGCCTCCGCGTCGTGGTAGGGGCGGCCGGCAAGGCCGGCGAGCATAGAGGCCATGGTGCGGGCGCTCCAGAGGAAGATGCCCGTGTTCCACAAAAACTCCCCGCTTTCCAAGAAAGCGCGGGCGTAGCCCTGCTGCGGCTTTTCGCTGAACGACTTCACCTCGTAAAGCCCCGCGCTCTCGTCAAGCGGGCGTCCCATCTGTATATAGCCGTAGGCGGTGTTGGCCATTGTGGGGGGCGCGCCAAGGGCGAGGAACACTTCGTGCGAGTCGACGAAGCGCAGCGCGTGCCGCACCTGCTCCTCAAAGCGGGCGGCGTTTTGCACAAGCTGGTCGGCGGGGGAGACTACAAGGTTTGCGTCCGGGTCGGCCAATATCGCGTGCCAGTTGCACCACACGGCGGCCGGCGCCGTGTTGAGCTGCACGGGTTCGGGCAGTATGTTGGCGGCGGGAAGGCCGGGCAGCTGCTCCTTGACAAGGGAGACATATCCCTCATAAGTGGAGACCAGTATACGCGAAGGCGGGATAAAGGCCGCGAAGCGGTCGTACGTCTGCTGCAGGAGCGTGCGCCCCGTCCCGAAAAAGTCTATGAACTGCTTGGGCAGGCTTTCCGTACTCACCGGCCAGAGCCGGCGGCCCATTCCGCCCGCGAGAATGATGCAATAATCGTTTTGGCGTATCTCTTCCATAGTGTTTTTCCCTGATTGTCCGGAGGGTACGGCGCGGAGTGGCAAAACGCCCGCCGAGCCGTCCCTTTCCGCGTGCTAATATAGCCATTTCCGGCGTGCCGAACGCCGCGTCCCGCTTTTTTGCCACAGACGTGGCAGCGCAAAAATACAAGGAAAAACAAGCAAAGGCGGACAGCCGAATGACCGTCCGCCTTTTTCTATGTCCATGTGTGGGGCGAAAAGCCCAGACAAGCCTTGCGGCGTGTCCTTTCACTTGCAGAAGTCGAATTTCATAACGCCCGCGTTCACAAGATCCTCGTGCCGCACGATGCTCCCCTGCACCTTGCGCCCGCCCAGCGTCACCTGCTTTACATAGGCCGCCGAGCCTGTCGCGCCCGGAGCCTCTATCACAAGGCTGTCGCGCTTGTAGTAGCCGGGCTGCAGCTTTATGGTGACGCGGTCAAAGACGGGAGCGGTAAGGATATAGGTGGGGTCTCCGGGGCAATTGGGGTAGAACCCCATCATAGAGAACATTGCCCACGCGGACATGGTGCCCGTGTCTTCGTTCCCGGGGATGCCGTCCGGACGCGTGGTGTAGTGTTTCGCCAGCAGCTCGCGCGTGAGTTTCTGCGTGCGCCATTCCTCTCCCTTGAAATAGGAAAAGAGATAGGGGTAGGCAATGTCCGGCTCGTTGGCGGGATCGTAAAGCCCCTCGTCAAACACCCTCTGCAGCTTGTCCACGAAGGCGCGTTTCCCGCCCATCACACGCGCAAGCCCGGGAATGTCGTGCGGCACGTAGAAAGTGTAGTTCCACGCGCTGCCCTCGTGGAAGCCGGGATTGGGCTCAAAGTTTGCGCCCAGCTTCGGGTCGAACGGGGAAAGGAACGTACCGTCGGGCAGAACGGGCCGGAACGTGCCGTACTCCTTGCTGTAATAGTGCCGCCAGCCGTCCGAGCGCGTGCGGAAGAGCCGCGCGTCGTCTTTTTTGCCCAAGGCTTCGGCGAAGCGGGAAAGGGCGTAGTCGGCAATATAGTACTCGAGGGCGTGGCTGACAGAGTTGTCAAACTCTTCGCGCAGGGGCACGTAGCCAAGCGCGGTGTAGTCGTCGTTGTCGGGACGCATGAGGTTGTCCCGCCCTGCCGTCACCGCGCCCTTGCGGCAGGCCTCGTAGGCAAGCTCCGCGTCAAAGCCGCGCAGTCCCTTCATCCAAGAGTCCACAATGACGGGGATGGAGGGGTCTCCCTCCATCGTGTAGGTTTCGCGCCCGTACAGTTCCCATTTGGGAAGCCAGCCGTGCTCGCGGTACATGTCAAGCATGGTGCGGAGCATGTCGCTCTGCCTTTCGGGATAGACAAGGGTGAGAAACTGGTGCACGTTGCGGTACGTGTCCCAGAGGGAGAACACGGTGTAGCGGTTGCCCTTCGCGGTTTTCACCTCGCCGCTCTCCATAGCGGGGTACTGTCCGTTGACGTCCTGCAAGACGTTGGGGTGGACAAGCATGTGGTAGAGTGCGGTGTAGAATACCGAGCGCTGCTCTTCGCTGCCTCCCTCCACCTTCACGCGGGAGAGGTCGCTCTCCCAGCGGGCGCGTGCCTCGGCACGCAGTTCGTCGAAATGGCGGCTGCCCTGCTCGCGCTCCAGATTCTCGCGGGCGTTCTCCACGCTGACAAACGACACGCCCATGCGCACTTCCACCTGCTCGCCATCGGCGGTATCGAAGTCAAACCATGCGCCGATGTCGTCGCCCGCCATCTCCCTGCGGTAGCGCGTGTAGAGCTTGTACTTGTTGTCGTCCGGGTCCCACTCCGCCTCAACGCCTTTCTTGGGGCGCTGAAACTTCCAGTAGCCCGAAGACACGCCGGCCTTTTCCACCCGCATCACGAAGTAGACGGGAAAAACAGCCTGCGTAGCGACATAACAGAACGTGCCGAGCACCTTGCAGCCCTCTACCTCGTTGTCCGCCACACGGCGCACGACGGCGCCGCTCTCGTTGGTCAGTCCCTCGCCAAGGTTGAGCAGCACGTGCCCGCGCCCTTTCGGGAAAGTGAAGCGCGCCATGGAGCTGCGCGGCGTGGCGGTGACCTCGGCAAGTATCCCGTAGCGGGTGAGGCGGCTCGAATAGTAGCCCGGAGTGGCTTTCTCGTCGGTATAGCCCGAGCCGTAGGCGTGATAGTCTACCACGAGGCTGTCGCCCGCCGTGGGCATGAGCAGCAGACTGCCAAGGTCGGGGCAGCCCACGCCGCTGAGGTTGACGTGGGAAAAGCCGGTGAAGTAGCTGTTGGTATTTTCGTACGGCGTGCTCCACCAGCGGGAGTCCTTGTCGTAGCGGTTGAGGTCCGAACCCATCACGTTGAAGGGCGAGACACTCATCATGCCGCCCGGACACACCGCGCCGGGGTTGCAGGCTCCGAAATTGGTTGTGCCGACAAAGGGGTTCACATAGTCGACGGGCGATTTCTCTGCGCGAAGCCCCGCCGGGAGCAGATGGGCAAGCAGCAGAGAGAGGAGAAATATCTTCTTCATGGCGTAAGGCTTACGGCACGCACGGGGTCACTGCCGTTTGAGGAAATCTATTATCTCGCTTATGCGGCCGAAAGCCAGCCCGGTCACCGTGTCGGCGGCCCCGTAGTACACCGCCACCTTGTCGCCTTCCCTGAGGGCGGCGCAGGGGAATACCACGTTGGGCACGTCGCCCTGCAGCTCGTAGGGGGCGGCGGGGGCAAGCAGGTACTCCATCGAACGGTAAAGCACGCGCGAGGGGTCGTCGCGGTCAAGCAGTGCCGCACCCATGGAGTAGCGGTAGCCGTTGCAGGTGGTTATCACGCCGTGGTAGAAGAGAAGCCAGCCCTCGTCGGTGAGGATGGGCACGCTGCCCGCGCCAATCTTGGTGCACTGCCACGCGCTTTGCTCAAAGGGCGTGACAGTCATCACGCAGCGGTGTTCGCCCCAGTACTTCATGTCGGGGGAATAGCTTATGTATATGTCCCCGAAAGGCGTGTGCCCGTTGTCGCTGGGACGGGAAAGCATGGCATAGCGCCCGCCTATCTTCTGCGGGAAAAGCACCCCGTTGCGGTTGAAGGGAAGGAAAGCGTTCTCGCACTGGTAAAAGCGCTTGAAGTCGTAGGTATAGGCGATGCCGATGGTGGGGCCGTGGTAGCCGTTGCACCACGTCACCCAGTAGCGGTCCTCTATCCAGGTAACGCGGGGGTCGTACTTGTAGTCGCTCTCTATCATCTGGGTGTTGCCCGGCTCAAACTTTATCGGCTCGTGCTCTATCTCCCAGTGCAGCCCGTCCTTGCTGAATCCGGCGAAGATGTTCATCTGCACGCGGCGGTTGTCGCAGCGGAACACGCCGGCGAAGCCGTCTCCGAAAGGCACGACGGCACTGTTGAAAATGCTGTTGGAAGTAGGGATGTCATACCGCCCTATCACGGGGTTGGCGGAGTAGCGCCACATCACGTCAGAGCAGCCTGCGGGGCGCTCCTGCCAAGGGATGTTTTTCATAAAGGGGTCTAAGGTTTCTCTGTTTCTTCGGCACGAAGTCCCCGCCCCTTTCCGGGCGGCGTGCCGTCTGTGCGGCAAAGATAGTGCAAGGCGAGCGCAATGTAAAGGCAAAAGGCGCAGACTTTTGACTTTGCACTGCCGAGCCGCAGCCTATCTTATCCAGAGATAGTGCAAGGCGAGCGCAATGTAAAGGCAAAAGGCGCAGACTTTTGACTCTGCACTGCCGAGCCGCAGCCTATCTTATCCAGTTTTTCTGTACAGCAAGGGACGCAGGGCAGTACGTACAGCGGGTGCGTGCAAACCTGCAAACTCTCCGTCCGGCCGGCACAGAAAAGTGTCCTTTTTTGCCGCCTTCGATGTATAACGAATGTTAATGGCGATTTGGGAACGGGGCGAAAATGTATTATCTTTGTGGTAGGCAAAGCGGGGATACGCATACAGTGCGCATCCCCGCTTTGCTATTGTTGATTATCAACCACTTACGCGGGCAAAAAGTGTACATATAGTAGCGCGGGGATGTACATCCCCGCGCTACAGCCCCCATTCCCGTCGCTACGGAGCCGGTCTTAGCCGCTCCAAAGTGCCTTGCGGCGTCTGCGGGGCCAGGTCATACAGTTAATTATTCGTAAAAATGCACCCTCCGCACGGCGGGAAAAAGTGTCCTTTTTTCCTCTTTTTCTTGCCGCAAACGGGGCGAAACTGCGCAGTGCCGAGCCGGGCAAAAAACGTATCAAGCGGAAGACGGACAACTCCCGCCCTGCAAAAAGGAGGCTGTGCCTGACTTGGCACAGCCTCCTTGTCTTTTTTGCGGCGCTTGTCTTGCGAAAGTGTTTTGCCGCGTTGGCCTCCCCGCTTTTAGTTGACACTTGCCACGGGGCGTACGGGCAGACCGACGGAGCGGGCGTAAGTGTTGGAGGCAAAAGCTATGTTGAGGGTAGAATACGTCCCATAGGCTGCTTCCGGCATTTCGCTGTCGACGGTGGCAGCCCAATACACGCTGCGCGTGCCCTTTACCAAAAGGTCCTCGTCGCTATACATGCCGGCAGCCGGGAGGAAGATGAAGTTGCCGTTGGTTTTCGACTTAAGCTTGCAGCCGGAAACGCCTTTGTAAGTGGTGAACTGGGCGCTGCAGTTGTCTTCAAGTTCCTTAAACTCCTCTTTTGTGGCAATGCGGCAGGGCGCGCCCCACAGGGACGTGGCGGCATCGTCGGCGGCGTCAAGCACAGTCTTGCCGTCCGTGCCGTACTTCGTGATATGGTCTTCGTCGCCGTTGCACCACTTGTAGTTTTCCCAGGAGTAGACGGTCTTTGCCGTAGTCTCGCCCCAGGCGTAATAGTTGCCGTACTCTGTGGCGGCGGTTGCGCCCAAGTTGTTTGCAGCCCAAAGCAGGCCGCTGGGGAGACCGAGGTCTACAAAGTCGTGGCCGTTTACCTTTACGGTAACGGGGTCTTTGTCCGTTGTCTCGCCGTCGTCCCCGCCTTTCTGTCCGCCGTCGCTGCTTCCGGAGCCTCCGGCTGCCTCTGTTGCAGCATCGTCCTTGTCGTCGTCGCCGCAGGAGACAAGAGCCGTAAACGAGAATGCCACTGCGAAGGCAAAGAGGCAATACAATACTTTTTTCTTCATCGCTTATAATGTTTAGTGTTCCTGATTTTTCTTCTGTTGCTCCCCGCCCTGACGCGGGAAAAGAAAGATGTCCCGCAAGAAAGAGACGCGGAAAGGCTCAATGCGCCCGCTCCGCTTGTCTGCATGCTTTCCTGCCGGACATCCTCCGCCCTTCCTTACGCGTCGATATTGGCGTAAATGGCGTTTTTCTCTATAAACTCGCGGCGCGGGCCTACGTCGTCACCCATCAGCATGGAGAATACATAGTCGGCGTCGGCGGCATTCTCCAGCGAGACGCGCTTCAGCAGACGCGTCTCCGGGCACATGGTGGTCTCCCAAAGCTGCTCGGGATTCATCTCGCCGAGACCTTTGTAGCGCTGCGTAGTGATGCTGCCCTCGCTGCCGTCGCCGTACTTGTCCATGAATATCTGACGGTCGCGGTCGGTGTAGCAATATTCCTCCACCTTGCCTTTCTTGCAGCGGTAGAGCGGCGGCATGGCTATGTAGAGATAGCCGTCCTGGATGATTTGTGGCATGTAGCGGTAGAAGAGCGTCATGACGAGCGTGGCGATGTGCTGTCCGTCCACGTCGGCATCGGCCATTATTATCACTTTGTGGTAGCGCAGCTTGTCGAGGTTTGCCTCCTTGCTGTCCTCGCCCACGCCGAAGCGTATGCCGAGTGCCTGTATGATGTTGTTCACCTCGTCGCTCTCGAAGGCTTTGTGCCACATGGCTTTCTCTACATTGAGGATTTTGCCGCGGAGCGGCAGTATGGCCTGTGTGGCACGGCTGCGGCCTTGCTTTGCCGAGCCGCCTGCCGAGTCGCCCTCCACAAGGAAGAGCTCGCACAGGGCGGGGTCTTTGCTTGAGCAGTCGGCAAGCTTTCCGGGCAGGCCGCCGCCCGACATCGGACTCTTGCGCTGCACGCTCTCGCGTGCCTTGCGTGCGGCCACACGCGCCGTGGCGGCTAGTATCACCTTGTCCACGATGAGCTTCGCCTCCTTGGGATGCTCTTCCAGGAAATTGGTGAGAGCTTCGCCCACTGCCTGGTTGACCGCGCCGGTCACCTCGCTGTTGCCCAGCTTGGTCTTTGTCTGTCCCTCAAACTGCGGCTCGGCTACTTTCACCGATATCACCGCCGTGAGCCCCTCGCGGAAGTCCTCTCCGGAGATTTCCACCTTGGCTTTTTCAAGCTGCTTCGCTGCCGTCTCCTCGGCGTATTTCTTCAGCACGCGGGTGATGGCCATACGGAAGCCGGCAAGATGCGTGCCGCCCTCGATGGTGTTGATGTTGTTCACGTAGGAATGGAGGTTCTCGCTGTACGAGGTGTTGTACATGATAGCCACCTCTATGGGGAGTCCGTTCTTTTCCGTGTTGATGTAAACCACCTCGTCGAAAAGATGGGTGCGGGAAGAGTCTATGTAGCGCACAAACTCGCGCAGCCCAAGGTCGGAATGGAACACGTCCTGCCGCGTGTTGCCCTCGTCGTCGGGGCGAAGGTCGGTAAGCGTGATGGTTATGCCGGCATTGAGGTATGCCAGCTCGCGCATGCGGTTTGCAAGGATGTCGTACTTGTAGGTGGTGGTGGTGAAGATGCTTCCGTCGGGCCAGAAGTGCTGGCGCGTGCCGCGCAGCTCGGTTTCCCCTATCACCTCAACGGGGGTGACGGGATGTCCCTTGGCGTACTCCTGGCGGTAAATCTTTCCGTCGCGGAACACCTTGGAGACCATGCGCGTGGAAAGCGCGTTGACGCAGCTTACGCCCACGCCGTGCAGACCGCCGGACACTTTGTACGAGCCTTTGTCAAACTTTCCGCCGGCATGCAGCACAGTCATCACCACCTCCAAAGCGGAGCGGTGCTCCTTGGGGTGCATGTCCACGGGAATGCCGCGGCCGTTGTCCTGCACGATTATGGAGTTGTCCTCGCAAATGGTAACTTCGATATGGGTGCAATAGCCCGCAAGCGCCTCGTCAATAGAGTTGTCCACCGTCTCATTGACCAAATGGTGCAATCCTTTCTCGCTGATGTCGCCAATGTACATAGCGGGACGCTTGCGCACGGCCTCCAAGCCCTCCAGCACCTGAATGTTGCTGGCACTGTAATTGGCCGCGCCTGTGTTTGTCTGTTCTTCCATATCTTTTGTCGGATTCTCTTCCTTTGAAAATAAATAGTTTGCCGACCGCCATAGACGCCGCTAAGCCTTTGCGCCATACAGCCGGCGGAATGCAAGGGAGCGCAGCCTGAAACGCCGGCGCACTCTTGCCGAAAAACAAGCAAAATTACTTATTTCCCGTAATATAAACCCATGACTTCGGCTTATATTGTCCGCGCGGGCGGCGGACACGCACGGGGAAACTGCGGACACGCGCGGGGAAAATATGAAAACGGGGCCGCGCAGCGCTCTGCACAACCCCGGTTTCGGACAAGAACATAACAATCTAGTATTCTACTTAACTCGGTGCAAAGGTACGCCCGCCGCCATCCCGCCGCAATACCCACTTTGCGGTATTTTGGCGCAAACGCCGTCCGTACGCCTGCCCGCCCGCCCGCTCGCGCCGCTATTTCAGCTTGTAGCTGAGCGACACGAGAGCCGAAACGTTACGCTTGCCCTGCACGTTGAATTTCGTCACGCCCCAGTCTGCCTCTATGCCGAGTATAAGGCTCGAAGGGAACTGGAAGCCCGCCATCGTCTGCACCCCCGCGTCAAAGCGGTGCGCTCCGCTCTGGCGGAACGTGTTCTTTTCATAATACAGCTTCTCGCTGCCTTCGCGCACCGCGTCCCCCTTTGTCTTCTGCCGCCCCGTCAGGCCGTACGCCACATAAGGGCCGGCGGAAAAGACGATATACCGGCTCTCGCCCGTCCTGATATAATAGGAGAAGAGAAGGGGCAGTTCCAGGTAGTTTGCCGTAGCCGAGCGGCTCATCAGCCCCGTCCGCACCTCGCCCGTCGCCGCGTCTATGACGGGACTGCCGTCGGGCGCAAACATCGTCACCCTTGTGTCGCGGTCCTTCCACCCCTTTCCGTAGACCTCAAGCACGGGGGTGAACGTCCACCTTTGGTTGAACTCCCACTCGTAGCCCACGCCGATCTTGTACGCGCCGACAGACTTGTCCTGCCCGTAGTGCGACGAGAAGCCGCCGCCTATCTTGAAAAGGAGATTCTGCGCCGGAAGCGCGGCGGGCAGCGCTGCTAGCGCGAGGAGCAAGGAAAAAAGCTTTCTCTTCATAGGTGTAGCGATTGTTTCTCTTATACCCTGCAAGGGGCGTGCCAGAATGTGGGCGGCGCGGGCCGTTTCGCTCAAAACCGTCCGCGCCGCCCCGCTTTGCCGTCAGCGTCAGTGCTGGAAAAACTGCCGCCAGTCATCGTCCTTCTTCGAGGGTTTCCCGAAGTCGGCCGCGTCGTCGCGCCGCTGCTTGCGTCCGCCCTTGCGCTCCTTCTTGGCCTCGTTTTTCCACCCGCGCTTCATCTGGCGGGGGTCGGCAGCCTCTGCGTAGGTGCGCGTTGCCCCGCGGCGTTCCTTGCGGCGCGGGCCGCCCTCGCCGCCGCCCGTGCGGTCGGCGTAGTCTACCACAACCTTGCGGTCGCCCGCCTTGGCACGCTTCATCTTGCTCATCACCTCGGGCACGTCCTCTGTCGGAATCTCGAAGAACGAGCAGTTTGTCGTAAGGTCTATGCGCCCTATCTCTATCTTGGAGTCGCGCACGTAGCGGTTTACGAGGTTGATAATCTCGCGGGCAAAGAAGTTGTCGCGCTTCCCGAGGTTGATGAAAAGGCGCGTATAGCCCTCCTCAGCCTTGTGCGCCCCGTTCTCCGCGCGGCGTTCCTTGCGGTCGCCGCGCGCGCCTTTCTCCCCGCGCTCTGCGCGCTCGCGGCGGCCGGTAGGCTGCTCTATCTGCGGCGCGTTGGCGTAGTAGCGGAGGAAATGCCCGAACTCGCGGCTCACGATGCGCTTCACGAGGTCTTCCTTCGTAAGCCAGTCCAGCTTGCGGTATATCTCGGGAAGGAAAGGCGCAATCTCGTTGTCGTCTACTTCTATGCGCTCCAGCTCGTCCATTACTTTGTAGAGCTGCTTGGTGCAAATCTCCTGCGGCTCGGGCAGTGTGCCGGCCTCGAACTCCTTTCCTATTACCTTCTCTATTATGCGCACGCGCCCCTTCTCCTTGACGTGTATGATGGAGATGCTGGTGCCGCGCTTGCCCGCACGCCCGGTGCGGCCGGAACGGTGGGTGTAGTTCTCCACGTCGTCGGGCAGTCCGTAGTTGATGACGTGGGTGAGGTCCTCCACGTCAAGGCCGCGCGCCGCCACGTCCGTAGCCACGAGCAGCTGCGTATGGTGCTGGCGGAACTTCTGCATCGTCAGGTCGCGCTGCGCCTGGGACAGGTCGCCGTGCAAAGCTTCTGCATTGTAGCCGTCGCGTATGAGCAAATCGGCCACCTCCTGCGTCTCGCGGCGCGTGCGGCAGAAGACTATCCCGTATATATTGGGGAAATAGTCTACCACGCGCTTAAGGGCGAGGTACTTGTCGCGTGCGTGCACCATATAATATATGTGGTTCACGTTCTCCGCGCCCTCGTTGCGCGAACCTACGACAATCTCCTTGTAGTCGTGCAGGTAGCTCTTTGCGATGCGCTCAATCTCGCGGCCCATCGTGGCGGAAAACAAGAGCGTGTTGCGCTCTGCGGGCACGCCGGCAAGTATCTCGTCGATGCTTTCCGTAAAGCCCATGTTCAGCATCTCGTCTGCCTCGTCAAGCACTACGTTCTCCACGGCGTCAAGCTTGGCGACACCGCGGTGCATCAAGTCGATAAGGCGTCCGGGCGTAGCCACAATCACCTGCGCGCCCTTGCGCAGCGAGCGTATCTGGCTCTCTATGCTCGATCCGCCGTACACGGCCAGCACGTGCAGCCCGTCTATGTAGCGGGAGTACTCTTTCAGGTCGCCGGCTATCTGGAGGCAGAGCTCGCGCGTCGGACTGAGGATGACGGCCTGCGTGCGGCGGTCTCCCGCATCCACTTTCTGCAGTACGGGCAGACCGTATGCCGCCGTCTTTCCCGTGCCGGTCTGCGCCAGGGCAATCACGTCGTTGCCCACTCCAAGCAGATAAGGGATTACCTCTTCCTGTACCGGCATGGGCTGCTCATAGCCCATCTCACTGATGGCGCGGCGGATCTCCTCCGACACACCCAACTCTTCAAAAGTTTTCAAGTTTTTCTCCTAAATATCACGGAACGACCTTGTTCCAAGCTGCAAAAATACGCCTTTACTCCGGAACGCACGCGATTGGAATCCCGCGTTTTACGCCCGCTGCGCCTTTGCGCGGGCTGCCAAGCATAGAGAAAAGGCAGCCGCGCAAAGGCGAAGGATGCCCCAAACAAAGGCACAGGAAGCCCAATCAACGGAGTCGGGAGCCCCGGTCAAAGCTCGCGGGGCACGGCTCGCCGCCCGTCCCGGAGCCGCCGGCGGAGCGGCTTGTCCGACACGCTTGTCCGTATGTTCGCAAAATTAGGTACTTTTGCAAGTTCAAGACATTGTAGCCGCGAGGACGGCTGCACACTACGCACTCACTTGGTTTTATGTCCGTTGAAATAAGAAAAGTCTCCACGAAGGCAGACCTGAAGCGGTTTATCCGGTTCAATTACGAGTTCTACAAAGGCAATCCCTACTCTGTCCCCGACCTGTACGACGACATGCTGCGGACATTCTCGCCGGGGAAGAACGCCGCGCTCGAATTCTGCGAGGCCGACTACTTCCTCGCTTACCGGGAGGGGAAAATAGTAGGGCGCGTGGCCGCCATCATCAACCGCAACGCCAACGAGCGCTGGGGAAAGAAGACCGTACGCTTCGGCTGGATAGACTTCATTGACGACGAAGAAGTGAGCCGCGCGCTTATCGACACCGTGAAAGCCTGGGGCCGCGAGCGCGGGATGACGGACATCGAGGGCCCGCTCGGCTTTACCGACATGGACGCGGAAGGCATGCTTGTCGAAGGCTTTGACCAGCTCTCCACCATGTCTACCATCTACAACTTTCCCTACTACCCGCTCCACATGGAAAGACTCGGGCTGGAGAAGGGCGCGGACTGGGTGGAAATGAAGATATACGTGCCGGACGAGATTCCCGAGAAGCACCTGCGCATATCCAAGATAATAGCGGAGAAGTACAAGCTGCACGTGCGCAAGATTACCCGCCGCGACGTATACCGCACCTCCGTGGTGCACGACATATTCAAGCTCATCAACGACGCCTACGAGCCGCTCTTCAACTTCTCGCGCATGACGGACGCGCAGATTGACCAGTACGCCCGCACGTACGTCCCCGTCCTCGACCTGCGCATGGTGAGCCTCGTGGAAAACGAGGACAACGAGATAGTCGCCGTGGGCATATCCATGGCCTCGCTCTCCCGCGCCCTGCAGAAAGCCCGCGGGCGGCTGCTGCCTTTCGGGTGGTTCCACCTCCTCAAGGCTCTTCTGTGGAAACGCCCCAAAGTGCTCGACCTGCTCCTTGTCGGCGTGCGGCCGGACTACCAGGGCAAGGGCGTGAACGCGCTTCTCTTCACCGACCTCATACCCGTGTACAAGAAACTCGGCTTCGAGTACGCGGAAAGCAACCCCGAACTCGAGCTCAACGGCAAGGTGCAGAGCCAGTGGCAGTATTTCAAGACCGAGTGCCACAAGCGCCGCCGCTGCTATAAAGGGCACATTGACTGACCTCCGCCAGAGCGTGCGGCACACAAACAGGAAAACACCTTATCACAGTGAGCGAAACAGAGAAAGACCCCATTCCGGCCGCTCCGGAAAGCGCGAAGGGCAGCCGCAGCGTGGTGTACGACGAAAGCAAGATACGCCACCTTGAAGACACGGAGCATATCCGCGTCCGCCCGGGCATGTACATCGGTCGCCTGGGCGACGGCTCGCACGCCGACGACGGCATATACGTGCTGCTCAAAGAAAGCATCGACAACAGCATAGACGAGTTCAGCGAAGGATTCGGCAAGCGCATCGAGGTGAACATCAACGACAACCTCACGGCAGAGGTGCGCGACTACGGGCGCGGCATTCCTCTGGGCAAGCTGGTAGAGGCTGTCTCCAAGCTCAACACGGGCGGCAAGTACGACACGGCGGTCTTCACCGCCTCGGTCGGGATGAACGGCGTGGGCCTCAAAGCCGTGAATGCCCTTTCCGCCCGCTTCGTGGCACGCAGCTACCGCGACGGGAAAATGCACGAGGCCGTCTTCGAGAAAGGAAAGCTCGTGGCAGACACGGAAGGCACGACGGAGGAGGAGAACGGCACATACATCTTCTTTGAGCCAGACAAGGAGCTTTTTCTCAACTACAAGTTCCGCGACGAGTTCGTGGAAAACATGCTGCGCAACTATACTTACCTGAACACGGGGCTTGCCATCTTCCACAACGGGCGGCGCATCATCAGCCGCAACGGCCTGGAGGACCTGCTCAACGACAACATGACCGCCCCCGGCCTTTACCCCGTGGTGCACCTCACGGGCGAGGGCATAGACATCGCCTTTACGCACACGTCGCAGTACGGGGAAGAGTACTACTCCTTCGTCAACGGGCAGCACACCACGCAGGGCGGTACGCACCAAAGCGCCTTCAAGGAACACATAGCCCGCACCATAAAGGAGTATTTCGGCAAAAACTACGACGTGCAGGACGTGCGCAACGGCCTTGTGGCGGCAATCGCCATACGCGTCATAGAGCCGCTCTTCGAGAGCCAGACGAAGATAAAGCTCGGGTCGCTCACGATGGCCCCCGACAAGGACTCGCAGGGCAACCCCTTCCCGCTTTCGGGCGTCAGCGTCAACAAGTTTGTGGGCGACTTCGTAAAGGAGAACGTGGACAACTATCTCCACAAGCACACGGACGTGGCCGACGTGATAAAGCAAAAGATAGAGGAGAGCGAGAAAGAGCGCAAGGCCATCGCCGGAGTGACCAAGCTGGCACGCGAACGCGCAAAGAAGGCAAACCTCCACAACAAGAAACTGCGCGACTGCCGCTACCACCTCTGCGACCCCGCCCCAAAAAGCCGGAAAAAGGGCGCGGAGGACAGCGACGCGGACGACCCGCGCCTCGACTCGTCCATCTTCATCACCGAAGGCGACTCGGCAAGCGGCTCCATAACGAAGAGCCGCGACGTGAACACGCAGGCGGTCTTTTCCCTGCGCGGAAAGCCGCTCAACGCCTTTGGCCGCACAAAGAAGTTTGTCTACGAAAACGAGGAGCTTAACCTTCTCCAGGCCGCGCTCAACATTGAGGACGGGCTGGACGGGCTCCGCTACAACAAGGTCATTGTAGCCACCGACGCAGACGACGACGGCATGCACATCCGCCTGCTTATGCTGACCTTCTTCCTGCAGTTTTTCCCCGACCTCATAAAGAAAGGGCACGTATATATACTGCAGACGCCGCTTTTCCGCGTGCGCAACAAGAAAAAGAAGATACGCGGCGCGGCAAAGGCCGTGGAGACCATCAGCGAGAAGTCTGCCGGCGCGTCCGTGCTGCGGAAGGCGCAGCGCAACGACCGCTCGGAGTTTGAAACCGTATACTGCTACTCCGAGGAGGAACGGCTTGCGGCGATAGAGCGTCTGGGCCCCGACCCGGAAATCACGCGCTTCAAAGGCCTGGGAGAGATTTCGCCCGATGAGTTCAAGGACTTCATCGGCCCGGACATCCGCCTCGAGCCCGTCACCCTGCACAAGAGCGACAACGTAGGCGACCTCCTTGAATACTATATGGGCAAAAACACCATGGAGCGGCAGGGCTTCATCATCGACAACCTTGTAGTGGAGGAAGACCTCGCCGAGGAGGACGAGGAAGAAGCCTGAACGCCGCGCCGCCGCGCCGCCGCCTTTCAGAAAAACGGGACGCGCGGCGCACGGGAAGACACCGCCACACCACAAAGACTATATGCGAATAGCCATATTCCCGGGGTCGTTTGACCCCTTCACCGTGGGACACGCCAGCATCGTCGAGCGCGGGCTGCCAATGTTTGACCGCATCGTCATCGGCGTGGGCATCAACGGGACGAAACGCTCTCTCCACCAAGTGGACGAGCGCGTGAAGCACATCAAAGCCCTTTACGCCGACGAGCCGCGCGTAAAGGTGGTGGCCTATGACGACCTCACCATCGACCTGGTGCGGCGCGAGGGCGCGTCCTTTATACTGCGCGGCCTGCGCTCGGTGAGAGACTTCGAGTACGAGCGCGACATCGCAAGCATGAACCAGCGCCTCGGGGGCGTGGAGACGGTGCTGCTCTTCACCGAGCCGCAGTACCTGAGCATATCCTCCAGCGTGGTGCGCGAGCTGATGGCTTTCGGGAAAGACGTGTCGCAGTTTCTGCCCAAGAAGAAAGGCAAGGAAGAAAGAGAAGACTGATTTTGTAGAAAAAGAAAAACGCGAGGAAAGCAATGAAGAGACTTTTGCTGCTGCTCTCCGCCGCACTCTGCCTTACGGCAGCCGCGCAGCGGGGATACGAAGACTTGGACATAGAGCAGATAAAGAAGCTGCAAATGGCGCAGGTGGCTATCACCAGCCTGTACGTGGACAGCGTCGACCAGAAGAAGCTGGCCGAGGACGCCATCAACGGCATTCTCTCCAAGCTCGACCCGCACTCCAGCTACACCGACGCCAAGGAGACGCGCAAACTCAACGAGCCGCTCACGGGAAACTTCGAGGGCATCGGCGTACAGTTCAACATGGTGAAAGACACGCTGCTTGTGCTGCAGGTCATCACCAAGGGCCCGAGCGAGCGGGCCGGCATACAAGCGGGCGACCGCATCACGGCGGTCAACGGCGAGCGCATCGCCGGCGTGAAGATGGACCGCGACAGCATCATGCAGAAGCTGCGCGGGCCGAAAGGCACGATTGCCAACCTCGAAATCGTGCGCCGCGGCGCGAAGGACGTGCTCCGCTTTAAGGTAGAACGCGACAAAATCCCCCTCAACACGCTCGATGCAGCCTACATGATAGCCCCGGGCGTGGGGTACATACACCTCGACAGCTTCGGCGCGACATCGGGCGAGGAGATGCACAAGAAGATAAAAGAGCTACAGGAGAAAGGGATGAAAGACCTCATCCTCGACCTCGGGCTCAACGGCGGCGGATACCTCAACGCGGCGCAGGAAGTGGCGAGCGAGTTTCTTCCCAAAGGCGCAATGGTGGTATACACCGACGGCCGCCGCGCCCCGAGACAGGAACTCCGCGCCGAGGGCGGCGGACTCATGGAGGACAGCGGCCGCGTGGTGGTGCTGGTAGACGAGTACACGGCCTCGGCCGCCGAGATTGTCAGCGGCGCGATACAGGACCACGACCGCGGCACCATCATCGGGCGGCGCACCTTCGGCAAAGGGCTTGTGCAGCGCCCGATAGACCTGCCCGACGGCTCCATGATACGCCTCACGGTGGCACACTACTACACGCCGTCGGGACGCTGCATACAAAAGCCGTACGTGAAGGGGGAGAAAGAGGAATACAACAAGGACCTGGAGACACGATACACGCACGGCGAGCTTACCTGCGTAGACAGCATACGCCTTGACAGCACGAAAGTGTACCGCACGCTTGTGAAAGCGCGCACGGTGTACGGCGGCGGCGGCATCATGCCGGACATCTTCGTGCCGCTCGACACCACCACCTACACGCCGTACTACCGCGCCCTGCGCCGCAACAACCTCATCAACGACAACGTCCTGCGTTTCGTGGACGAAAACCGCAAGCAGCTGCGCCGCAAATACCACAAGTTTGACGACTACATAGCTCACTTCGAGGCACCCGCCGCGCTCGTCGACTCCATCATCGCTGAAGGCCGCCGGAAGAAGATAGAGCCGAAAGACGACAAGGAGCTGCAAGCCACTACGGACGACCTCCGCTTCACGCTGAAAGCCTCCATAGCCTACGACATCTGGGACCGCAACGAGTACTTCCGGCTCGTGAACGAGCGCAACGACATCGTAAAACGCGCGCTCCTGTTTCTTAAAGAGGGGAAATAAGGGCGGACAGATTTGCCCTTTCGGCGAAAACGCATAACTTTGCACCGATAAAAGCCCCCACAAGGGGAGCGGAGCAGCCCAGATGGCGGAATCGGTAGACGCGCTGGTCTCAAACACCAGTGGGGCAACCCGTGCCGGTTCGACCCCGGCTCTGGGTACAAAAGAGAGCGGCTGTGCCTGTATAAGGCGCAGCCGCTCCTTTTTTGTGCCTTGCTTGCCGCTCCCGGTTCGCTGTCCTGCGAGATTTCAAACCCGGCTTCAACGGCAAGAAAGCTTTAATGGCAAAAAACACACCGCCCCTATCTTGCTGCAAAACGCCCGCCGTGCCCCCTCCCCTAATTGTGCCCTCGGCAAGGTTATTCAGCGCACTTTCGCGCCCGTTTTCCCATACGCATTTTTACGAATAATTAACTATATATCCAAGCCCCGCAGACGCTGAAAGGCACTCCGGAGAGCCTAAGACCGGCTCCGTAGCGACGGGAATGGGGGCTGTAGCGACGGGATGTACATCCCCGCGCTCCTACATGTACACTTTTTGCCCGCGTAAGTGGCTGATAATCAACAATAGCAAAGCGGGGATGCGCACTGTATGCGTATCCCCGCTTTTCCTACTACAAAGATAATACATTTTCGCCCCTTTTCCAAATCCGCATTAACGTTTGTTGTAGATTGCAAATGGGCGAAAATGGGCGCTTATCTGGAATTTTTCGTGCGATAAAAGCCCGTTTTGGGGAATTTCGCACTACCTGATTTTGTCCTTAAAAGATTCAGCGGGCGGCGGCATTGCGCCTCCGTCCTGCCGTAAAAGGGTCACTTGCTCCCGCAAGCCTTTGCGCCGCATGCCCTCTTGCAAGTGTCTGCCTTCTCGCAGTTGTCCTTGCCGCACGCTTTCTTTGCGCATGCGGGCTGGGCGGACTTGCCGCAACATTGCTTATTGCCCGCCTCGCCGCAACAGGACTTCTTCTCCGCGCAGCATTTCTTGTCCGCGCCGCATGCCTTTTCCGTGCAGCCGTCCTTTACCACTGTCGCCTTGTAGCCTATCTTCGTGAAGCAATTGAGGAGCTTCTCCTCCGTGGTCTTGTCCGCGTCGTACTTCACCGTCACGGTCTGCTTCTCAAGGCTGGTGGCGATGTCCTTCACGCCGCGCTCGAAGCGCAGTCCGTTCTTTATTTTCTTCTCGCAGGAGGCGCAGTGCATCTGCGGCGCCGGTGTCACGACAAGCGTCTTTATGTCTTTGGCGAAAGCCGAAGCGGCATTCAGGAGGAAAGCCGCCAAGAGTGCAATGAGAGTCTTCATAGATGTTCGTTGTTTAGTAGTTGGTTGATAGAATGCCAATGCGCAAATGTAGCACAAATTTGTTTCCCGCAAAACCGCCCGCGGGCGCGTCACGCCCGCAGTCCCTTGCGTCCCAGGCGCAGGCTGTTGGCCACCACGCTGACACTGCTGAAAGCCATCGCCGCGCCCGCTATCATCGGGCTGAGCAATACGCCGCATAGCGGGTAGAGCGCGCCCGCCGCCACAGGCACGGCAAGAAGGTTGTAGGCGAAAGCCCAGACGAGGTTCTGTCGTACGGTGCGCATCGTCAGGCGCGAAAGGCCGAGCAGCCCCGCAAGCAGCGCGGGCGAAGAAGAAAGCACGGTGGCCATCGCAGCCTCAACGGCGATGTCGCTCCCCCGCCCCATCGTCACTCCGAGGTCGGCCGCAGCGAGCGCCGCGCTGTCGTTGATGCCGTCCCCCGCCATAGCCACACGCCGTCCCGCCGCTTGCAGACGGCGTATGTACGCCGCCTTGTCGTCCGGCAGAGCGTTTGCCTTGTAGCTGTCCGCACCGACAGTCTCAGCCACGCGCCGGGCAGCGGCCTCGTTGTCCCCCGTAAGGATGCGCACCTCTATGCCGCGCTTTTTAAGGGCTTGGACAGCCTCAGCGGCGTCCGTCCTCACCTTGTCCGTCACCGAAAGCAAAGACACTACTTTGTTGTTCTCCGACAGCGCAACCACCGTACAGCCCTCCTGCTCCCATTCTGCCGCTCTCTGCCGCAGGGCGGGACTTATTTCCGCCCCGTCCTCAAGCAGACGCATAAGGCTGCCCGCCACGTAGCGCCGCCCGTTCACCGTCCCCTCCACGCCGAAGCCGGGGACGTTGCGGAAATCCTCTACGGGAAGCACAGAAGCGGCGCGGAAATAGTCGCGCACGGCAAGGGCCAACGGGTGTCCCGAACTTTGCTCCAAACTTTTCAGCACGTCAGCGTACGCGGCGTTTTCGCACCCCTGCACTACGGGTTTCCCCTCGGTAAGCGTACCGGTCTTATCCAGCACGAAGCAGTCCACGCCACAGGCCCTTTCGAGTGCCTCAGCGTCTTTTACGAGGATGCCCCTGCGGGCGCATGCCCCCACCCCGGCTATGACGGCCGTGGGCGTGGCAAGCCCAAGCGAGCAAGGACAAGCCACCACAAGCACTGAGACTACAGCCAGAAGCGCATTGGTTTCGCGCACGTCCGCAGCGCCCCATACAAGCCACGCCGCCCCGCTGAGCAAAGCCACGGCTACGATGGCCGGCACAAATACCGACGCGACGCGGTCGGCAAGCGCCTGCACCGGCACTTTGCTGCCCTGCGCCTCGCGCACCGAGCGCACGATGCGCGCAAGCAGCGTGCCGTCGCCGGCCTGAAGCGCCTCATAGCGCAGCACGCCCTGTCCGTTCACCGTCCCCGCCATCACCTTGTCCGACGGACGCTTGTCTACGGGCAGAGGCTCGCCGGTAAGCATGCTTTCGTCCACCTCCGACGTACCCTCCCTTACCACGCCGTCCGCAGCGATGCGCTCGCCGGGACGCGCCAAAAGCACGTCATGCGCCCGCACGGCGGATATGTCTGTTTCTTCCATACCCCCGTCCGCCCTGAGCCGCATGACACTGCGGGGCTGCAGCTCGGACAAACGGCGAAGAACGGAGCTGGTGCGCCTTTTCGCCCGCGCCTCCATCAGCCGCCCGAAGAGGATGAAAGCCGTGACCATTGCGCAGGAGTCGAAATAGAGATTTGGCTGCACGCCCCGCCGCAAGAAATAGTGCGGAAAGAAGAGTGCGAAGCTGCTATAAGCAAAAGCCGTCAGCGTGCTGAGCGCGACGAGCGTGTCCATACTGCACGCGCCGTGCCGCAGCAGCCGCCAGGCATTGGCGTAAAACTCCCGCCCGTATTTCCCCATCGCCCACGCGGCAAGGAAGAAGAGCAGCATCCCCTCGCCCGAGAAAAGGCGGGGGAAGAAGCCGAGCGCAACCATCGGCACGGCAAGCGCCATAGCCCCGGCGGCGTTGCGCCGCAAAGCGCGGTATCTTGCTTCGTCCCGCTTGTCCGCTTCCTCGCTCTGGCGCTGCAGGACGGCGATCGAGGATTGTTTTCCCTCATCCTCCTCTCCTCCCTCTGCGGGCAAAGAAAAGGAGATGTCAAGGTCAAAGCCCATTTGCCGCACGCTCTCACGCAAGGTTTCCGGCGTACAGAGACTCTCGTCGTATGTCACGCGGGCAGAGGCGGCGGCAAGGTTCACGTCCGCCGCGTCCACGCCCTCAGTTCTCTCCAAAGCTTTCCGCACATGCGCAGCGCACGAAACGCAGCTCATGCCCTCTACGGGAAATTCTCTTGTAGTCATATGTCCTTAGTCACTTTCTGTCCCCATTCCTCAGAAATGCACGCGCACGCCGGCATAGCCCATCGCTCCCATTGTAGGTCCCCACACTTGCGTGACCGCGTCAAAGCGGCTGCTCCACGGATTGTCCGCAGCGAGGATGGGGTGCTTCTGGCGGAAATTGGTAAGATTTTCGCCGCCTACATACACGCTCCAGTGCTTAAACCACCTCGTAGCCTGGAAATTTACCTGCGCAAAGGGCTTGAACCGCGCGTCCGCCACCGGCGTGTCGCTGCCGTCCGCGTAATGCAGCGGGAGACGGCCGCCGCCGTTAAGCTGCACGGTAGCGTCAAGCTGCCACAGCTCGAGCCGGCTCTTCCAAGACGCGGTAAGCAAAGCCTTGTAGCGGCTCGTCAGCGGCTTTTCCATCAGTACGCCGCCGTATGTAGCCTTTACTATATTGTAGCGGTAAGCCGCCGTCAGGCTCACCCCGCCGCCGAACGTATAGGTGGCGTCTACCTGCATCGTATGGGAAAACGACCGTCCCTGCAAGTCCGCCAGCCTTATCTCGTCTGCCCGGCTGTCCATGTCGGCGAGCGTCTGGTGGAGGAAGCGGGTGTAGTAGTACTCGGCGTTAAGGTCGAGGATATGCCCTCCGGCGGGTATTTTGAAATTAAGCGACGCGCCGTAGTTCCACGCCTCTTCCTGCCGCTTCGTGTCAAGGACAAGGCGGCGCCCCGTGGCGAGCAAATTGCTGTTTTCCGCCAGAGCGTGCGGCGTGCGGTAGCCTTTGCCCGCCGATAGGCGGAGGGCAAAAAGGCTCGAAGGGGAGTATTTCAAGTGGAAACGCGGCGTGAAGAATGCGCCGTACACGCTGCTGTGGTCGCCGCGCAGCCCCGCCATAAGCACAAGGCGGCTGTCGAGGGTGTAGGTGTACTGCGCATAGATGCCGGGGACGGTTTCGCGCTCGCGCTCCGCGAGATTGTCCGCGCCGTTGGTATGCTGGTTATAGTAGTCGTGGTTGAGCGACAGTCCGGCCGACAGGGAGTGGCTGTCCGAGAAACTGGTCTCGAAAAGCAGCGAAGCGTAGCCGGTGCGCTGCCTTACGTCATAGTAGTCGCGCCCGTAGAGCGAAGAGCCTTGATGGTATGTGCCGGAAAGGATGAGCGCGAGGTTTGTGCCGTGTTCCTTGTCAAGAATGAAGGCGTTTTTGGCGAATGCGGAATAGCGCTCCGTGTCAATGCCTATCTTGTACGCCTCTCCGTCTCCGTGGCTGTGGGTCTGCCCCCCGTCGCGGCTTTCTTTCAGGGCGCTCGCGCCGGCTTGGAATATATAGCGTTCGCCCACCCACGCCCAGCGGTTCATTGCGTGGTACTGGCGCACCTTGGCGCGGTCGGCAAAGCCGTCCCCGTTGCCGTCGTGGCTGGCGTACTCGTCCTCATAGTGCAGCAGCAGCGCCGTGCTGAGTTTTTCGCCCATATGGACGTTGCCGTCAAAGTTTGCCTCGGCGCGGCCGTTGGTGTCCCCGAAAAGGTTCGCCTCCACAGACGGCGCGCCCTGAGGTTTCTTGAACTCTACGTTAATCTGCCCCGTAAGGCTCTCATAGCCGTTCTTCACCGACGCGCTGCCCTTCGACACCTGTATGCTCTGCATCCAGGGGCCGGGCACGTAGCCCAAAGCGTAGGGGGCGGCCGCACCGCGGTAGGCGGGGATGTTTTCCGTAAGCATCTGCACGTACGTCCCGGCAAGCCCAAGGAGCTTTATCTGCCTTGCGCCCGTAGCGGCGTCCGTATAGCTAACGTCTACGGAGGGGTTTGTAGTGAAACTCTCGCCGAGGTTGCAGCACGCGGCCTTGAAGAGTTCCTGCCGCGACAGCGTCAGCCCGTTTTCCGCCCCCTCCATGCGCATCACGGCCTTGCGCCGCCCCGACACTGTCGCCGCGCCGAGCGACTGCTCCGCCGCCTGTCCGTCCGCCAAAGAGTCCCTTTGCGCCGCAAGCGGCGACTCCGCGCTCTGCGCCGCCGACCCCGCTGGGAAAAGCAGGGCAGCAAAAGCCGCGGCAGCCGTGCGTTTGTATGTTGTCTTGCGTCTTTGTGTGTTCATCTTTCTCTCTGTTTTCGCCTGCAAAGGTAGACGGCGCGGGAAAGACCCCCGTTGCACTTTGCGGGGGAAATGTTGCATTCGTACCTTTGCGGCACAAAAGGTGGCGCAAGCCACGCAAGAGAAAAAAAGACGATGGTAAAACTGATGTACTTCCACGGCTTCGCCTCATCAGGGGCGAGCGGGACGGTGGAGCTGCTGCGCAAGATGTTTCCCTCCGCCGAAGTCGTGGCGCCCGACATACCCGTCGACCCCGAAGAAGCGTTGCCCATGCTGCTGGACTTGGCGGAAAGCGAGCGTCCCGACTTGCTGATAGGTACAAGCATGGGGGGAATGTACGCGCAGCAGATGCGCGGACACCTGCGCGTATGCGTCAACCCCGCTTTCCGCATGTCAGCCATGAGCAAAGTGCTTCACACGGGCGTGCACCGCTGGCTCAACGGGCGCAAGGACAACGAAAAAGAGTTCAAGGTCACGAAAGAGACGCTCACGCACTTCAACCAAATGGAGCGCAAGCAGTTTGACGGCATCACGCCCGAAGACCGCGAGCTATGCTACGGGCTCTTCGGCATCGGTGACACTACCGTCAACTCCGCCAACGCCTACGCCGTCTTCACAAAGCACTACCCGCACGCCGAACGCTTTGACGGCGGCCACCAGCTCAACGAGAAAGTGCTGCGCAAGACGCTCTTCCCGCTGATGAAGCGCCTGCTCGGCGACCGCTTCGACGAGGCACGCCAAGAGCCGCTGCCGGAGTATATGCGCTACAAGTAAGGGAAATGGGGAAACAACGAAATGCGTTGCGCCGCCACGCCATTTACAGGTTAGACACAAGCTCGTTCCATGCCGCCTTGTGTTCAAACATTATGGACTTGTCGGCTGCCAACAAAGCAACATACTTGTCTATAAACGCCGCCGTTTCATCCACTAGGCGCAAATAGTATTTCAGCGTAGGCATCACGCCGTTCACTACCATTTGACATCCATGGATGCTCCCGAGCCTCTTTATAAGCTGTTCTACATTCTTGCTTTCAGATTCTGCAATCTCCTTGGTTGAAAGTATATAGTAACGCTCTATGCCCGTTTTCTCTATTTTTCTCTTGGCTGTCTCTACGATAGCGCAAGAAACGGGTATGTCAAATTTCACCTCTACCGCCTCAAATGGCGTGCCGTCCGCGTTCACGATGTCTATATCCCCCATTCGCCCGCTTTGTGAATCAGCAGACGTATGACTTTCCAAAGGAAGAAGCCTCTTTCCCTTATAACGAACTCTCATTTCCCCTACAACCAGTTCGTAAAGCGCATATAAAGCCAATACAGGAAGCCGCGAAGCCCCATGCGCCTTGTACTTCCGGTGGAAGTGAGCGTCAAGCAGACGGACTATATCCTTTATGCTCAAGTTGTGCGGAGTAGCAAGAGCGACAGCTTTCGCGTCCCGCTGAATAATGAGTCCTTGCAACATATAGTCAAGCACGATTTCCGCTGCCACTTCTCCCGTCTGCACTTTGTGTAGCACTTCAAGGAAAGAGGATTTCAAAGGCTCTTTGATTGCCCCTGTATAGTTCTTGTCATAAGGGACTTTCTGCTCGAGCGACCGAGTAAGCCATCCAGATTCCGCCATTGCGGGAAATTCTTTCTCTTTCAAGAATGGCGTGACATAATGCCCGTCAAAAGTACGCCCGCTATATCCGCCAGGAATTGAAGTCTGATGCTTTCTGATGTCCTGCTCCGGGTGCAATATTTTGTACGCTACGCTCGTTAGCACGACGGTATACACACCCTTCTGTTGCTCTGCATTGCGCAAAATCGTGTCCAAAGAAGCACGCAAGCTTCCGCTTAACGCACTTTTCACAGCTTTCCCGCCCGAGGCTTTTCTCATAGCCTCGCCATACGCTTTCCTAAGTAGTTCATTCGCTTCCATTACAGCAACTGGTCTTTTATTTGTTTTGCAATTTCCGAAATCATAGGAATGCAGACAGAGTTTCCAATCTGCCTGTATTGCTCACTGAGACTGTTGTCCCGAATAAAGTTGTCAGGGAATCCCATAAGGCGATAGCACTCGTTGATTGTAAGTTTCCTCACATGCATACCATCGTAAACCCAGAAGCGTCCTGACGTCTCCTGAGAAGGAAGGGCAGGATGAACCCCATCCGTATGATATATGCGGTTGGGCTGCTTGTGTACACGCGACAAGTTCTCTGTCCCCGGCCGTACGCCCGCCTTGCGTATGTTCTTGTTTCGGTATCCTGCGAATATCAGCCCTGACGGCTGCCGCTTGCACTCTTCCAGCAGCGTGTAAGGTTCATCAAGATACTCAAACTCGGTACCCTCTGGGTCAGATATGTCATTAATAGTCTTGCGCGGAAGCTTTTTCAGCAACGAAAAGTCAAAAACTTTGTCACGGCTTGCTATGATTATAATACGCTCTCTGTTTTGCGGCACACCAAAGTCTGACGCATTAAGGACTTTATACGACCACTTGTAGCCTAAGTTATCTAGTCCCGCAAGTATCGTCCTTAGAGTATTTCCGTGGTCGTGATGTACAAGATGCTTCACGTTTTCAAGGAACACGACTTTGGGGTGTTTGGCCTCGATTATCTTGAATACATTGTATATAAGCGTACCGCGCGTGTCCTCAAACCCCCGCATTTTCCCCGATATGCTGAATGGCTGGCAAGGAAATCCGGCAGCAAGCACGTCATGCGCGGGAATGTATTCCATCGGTATCTTCGTTATGTCGCCAAAAGGTACTTCGCCATAATTCGCCTCGTAAACTTTCTGGGCATGCGGATTAAACTCGGAAGAAAAGACGCACTTTCCGCCAAGTCCTTGAAGAGGTATGCGAAATCCCCCTATCCCTGCAAACAGATCTATAAAGGTGAACTCCGCCTTCTTGCACGCCGGGAAAGGGACTTTGTAAAGCTCTGGAAAGAGACCATAGCAAATAGTCCCCTCGGATACGTTCCCGTCCGACTGAGGTATATGGTTTTCTGAACAGACATCACCTATAAGCCCGCGTGCCAAGTCTGCATAAGGAAGAGAGAACGGCATATCTTTGTTTTGCAAGTAATGCGAGATATACGCCATTTGCTCTGCAAAAGACATGCAAGTGCCGTCCTCTTTGACAGAGTGCGGTCCAAATACCTGCACGTTGTATTTTCTTCCGTCTATTGCTTGTGTTGTTGTTATTTCTGACATTATTGTATGACCTTTCCTATGGTATTTGTTTTCAACGATGCTTGTTATACTATAGCAGGAGGGCTTTCCACGTGCGACAGATATCCATAAAACACCGCACCTTGGAGCAAACCGCCCCTTAACCCTTATGAGCGTTCTCCCCAACGCCTCACAGCCGGTATCGGTTGCCCGCCGCCTTTGTCACCGCGCCGTCCATCTCGAGGTCGAAAAGCAAGGCGCCGAGGCGGCTCACCGGGAAACCGGTGCGGAGAGCGAGCTGGTCGCGCGTAAGCCCGTCCGTGCCGTGCAGCGCGTCCAATACACGCTCTTCCTCGGGGGTGCGGGTGGGGAACAGCTGCGGCTCTGCCGACGCAGACGGCGACACGGCAGCGCGTTCCCAGCCAAGGAGCGAGAGGATGTCCTCGGCACTTGTGACGAGCGAAGCCTTGTTGTCGCGTATCAGCTCGTTGCAGCCCTGCGAGTATTCGTCTCCCGCGCGGCCGGGGCAGGCCATCACCTCGCGCCCGTAGCCGCCCGCCAGGCGTGCCGTAATGAGCGCGCCGCCGCGTCCCGCGCTCTCCACCACAAGCGTGGCCGAGCTGACACCCGCCACGATGCGGTTGCGGCGCACGAAGTTTCCCTTGTCAGGCTCAGTACGGGCAGGGTATTCGGCGAGCAGTCCGCCATGTGCCGCCATAGCCCGCGCCGTCTCTTTGTGCATGGCGGGATACACACGGTCCAGTCCGTGCGCCAGCACCGCCACGGTTTCCAGTCCGCCCGCCAAGGCGGCGCGGTGGGCGTGTATGTCCACTCCGTACGCCAGCCCGCTCACCACGAGCGCGTCGGGGAGCAATGCCGACAAGCCCGTCATTAGATCTGCGCAGAGGCGTTTGCCGTAGTCGGTTATGCGGCGCGTGCCCACCACGCTGAGGGAGTGGCGGCGGTTGAGCCGCGCCGTGCCTTGATAGTAAAGCACGGCGGGAGCGTCGGGACAGTCGCGCAGGAGCGCGGGATAGTCGGGATGCGAGAGCGGAAGCACGCGCACGCCCGCCTCTGCGCACCATTCGGTCTGCCGCTGCGCGAAGTCGTAAGCGGAAAGCCTTGCCGCCTTGTCCCCGCTAAGCTGCGCCCAACGCGCCTCGGCAGGTGTTTCGTCCTCCAGCGCGGCAAGCGCCGAACCGTAATAGCGCACGACGGCCAACCCCTGGCTCTGCGTGAGCCCGGGATAGCGTGTGAGGGCGAGCGCCGCCGTCTCTTCCGTGAATGTCATCGGGATTTTTTCTGTTTGCTTCGGGATTCTGCCTTTTTCCGCCGTTCTCTCCCGCCCGCATCAATGCAGGTGGAACACCTCGTCCAGCTCGGGACAGCCGGAGAGCCGGCCGGAGACGAGACACACAGTGTCGACGGTGGATTTGAACACGGGCTTCCCGTCGGGAAGGCGGTATATGTCCTGCACGAAGACGTATTTTATTCCTTCCTTGCGCAGGGCAAGGCGCGAGACAAACTCGTCCCCGCTGCGCAAGGGACATTTGAAACTGAGCTGCATACGCGCCACCACAGCGTCAATGCCGCGCTCGTGCAGGTCGGCAAAGCTCACGCCGTGCGATCGCAGAAACTCGTGCCGCGTATGCTCGGTGTAATGCTGGTAGTTGGCATTGTTGACGATACCCTGCAGGTCGCACTCGTAGTCGCGCACCTTGAAATTCAGTTCGTATATATACTCCATTGTTATTTCCTTTCAGAGTTTTTTCTTCAGTCTCAGATATTCCGCGCCGAAACGGCAGCGCAGGCAGTCTCTCCTCTCGCAGTAGGCGGAATGGAGCTGTATGAGAGCCTGGCTGTCGGCAGCACAGTCGGCGGCAAGCCCGGCCGCCTCCCAGCTGCGCGTGATGTAGTTGCGCTCGGCGGGAAGGCTTTCAAGGAGGGCAAACGCCCGCTCGGAGAGCGACTCGTCGCCCGTGTGGCGGGCATAGGCGAAAAGTACCGGCGCAGCCGTATTGATGACAAGCAAATCAAGCGACGAGCGGCGCAGCGTCTTTTCCCCTTTCGCGCTTTCCTCCCCGAAAGCGTAGTGGGTCTGCCAGTAGTCTGTCACGCCCGTGGCGAAGAGCGAGCGGAGGGCATCTACGTCACGCGCCTCCAAAAGGCGGGAGAAGCCCACCGCGCCCTCGTGGTAGAGCCTCGCCAGCTGCGAAAGGCGCACATAAGGAAAATTTTGCGGGCGCAGCCGCCCGAATTTCCACGCACGCGCCTCAAGCGGGCGCAGTCCGAACTTGGCACGCAGGAAAGCATAGTCCGAGCGCATGCGGCAGTAATAGGAGTCCTGCCGTGCGGGCGGCACAAGCCCCTCTTCCAGCAAGCCCGCCTGCCCAAAGAAGAAGGCCTCGACAAGCTGCACGTCGTCGCGGTGCTTTCCCACCGCCTGCGGGTCAATGCCCAGCGCCCACCGCTCGAAAGCGTCGGCATTGGTGCCGAAGCCGAAATTGCGCGCGAGGGTGACGAAGAAAGCCCGCTCCCAGTCGCCCGCAGTCTCTTTCAGATAGCCCTCCACGCGCCCCATCTTACCTTCCAGGCGTTCCACCGTAAGGCGGCTGAGCCACGACCGCGCCGTAAGCCGCGGGACTGTGGGAATGACGCGGTAGCAGGGCGGGTAGCGCTCTTCGGAGAGCAACTCGCGGTAGTTGGCCAAAAGCCATTCGGGCACGTCCACCTCGGTCTGCGGCAAGGTTTTTCCGTCCGCCGTCCGCGCCTCTCCGTCGGCAGACCCCACGACGTGCAGCACGACGTTGTTGTAAGCCGGGTCGGTGTCGTGCCCGTGCCGCTTCCAGTCCGTCGACCGCTCGTGTATCTCCACGTTGCCCGCCCAAAGCACGCCGCAAAGGCGCACCTTGGCATTGAAGAAGTCGGGGCCCGCGCCGAGGTTGTGCACGCCGGGGTCTATCACCTCCACGCGCGAGCCGTCCGTCAGGCGAAGCTCGCTGCCGCAAAGGCGGTGCTGCCATACGTAGTGCAGAAGTATCTCCATAACCGCGTGTATAAGACATCGCTCCACCGGCACCGCGCAGCGCGTCTGCCGCCCGCGTCGCTGGAAACGGGCAAATATAGCTTTTTCGCTCCTTTTTTCAAAGCCCGCGCGTGTATCTACCCGCCACAGTTTCTACATTCCCAGACACCGGAGCGGGACGTTTTTACGGGAGCAAATACTCCTCTTTCTTCTCCAAAAGGAGTTTTACCCCCTCGCGTATGGAGGGAAGCCCGAAATCGGCGGGGCAGAGCTTGTCCGTCGCAGTCCACAGCACCTCGGTGGCATCGTCGTGCGCGGAGACGCAACTGCCGTCCCGCAGCTTGCAAAGAAAAAAAGAGTCTGCCGTATGTACCGTGAAGCCGCTGTAAGGATAGCTGTCGGGCAAGGAGAAGAGGAAACGCCAGGACACGACATCTGCGCCAAGTTCCTCCCTCACCTCGCGCAGCAGCCCGTCCGTCACACTCTCACCCGGGTCGACAAAGCCGCCGGGAAGGTCGAGCGTGCCGCGTGCCGGCTCGCGCCCGCGCCTCACACAAAGCAGCTCGCCGCGCTCATTGGTCACCACGGCAACGGTGGCGGCGGAGGCATTGTGGTAGTAGACGAAGCCGCAGTGCGGACAGCGGCGGCTGAACGCGTCGTTGTCGGCAAAGCCGCCTGCGCCGCAGCGCGGGCAATATTTGAAAAGGGACAAGGGGTGTTCCATCGGGGGAAGTTTTTGCAGAAAAGATAATATGAGGGAATCGCGGCTAAGGCAGGCGGGCAAGTCGCGCTTTTCCGCGCAGCGTTGTTGCAAGTTTAGCAAAAAAGCGGCGGCGCGTGCGGATTTGTTGCTAACTTTGCACCCAGAACGAGACAAGAGGACAGATTTGGCTGCTTGCAACCTCTCAAAAACAATGCTAAAACTCGCGGACGGCACGCCCCTCCCTATCTTACGGGATGCGGCATGCACACACGCCGCCGCTTGCATACGAGAGATTAGGGACGGTCGACGAGACCGCTCGCTACGCCGCCCCGAAAAGCCCCTGCCTGTTTCCGCCCCGCGAAAGCAGGCTTGTCTTTTTTCGTACACAGACAATCAAAACAACACACAAAAGAAGAAATGGGATATCTCTTTACTTCGGAGTCGGTGTCGGAAGGACACCCCGACAAGGTAGCTGACCAGATTTCAGACGCCGTGCTTGACGAGCTGCTCGCCTTTGACCCCTCCTCAAAGGTGGCTTGCGAGACACTCGTCACCACGGGACAGGTGGTTGTGGCAGGCGAGGTGAAGTCCGCCGCATACGTCGACCTGCAGGACGTAGTACGCCGCACCATCGCGCGCATAGGCTACACCAAGGCCGCCTACAAGTTTGAGGCGGAGAGCTGCGGCATCTTCAGCGCCATACACGAGCAGAGCTGCGACATCAACCGAGGCGTGGAGCGCAAAGACAGGATGGCGCAGGGTGCGGGCGACCAGGGAATGATGTTCGGGTATGCCAACAACGAGACCGACACTTACATGCCGCTCCCGCTCTCTCTCGCGCACGACATAGTATATGTGCTTGCCGAGATACGCCGCGAGGGAAAGGAGATGACCTATCTCCGCCCCGACTCCAAAAGCCAGGTGACCGTAGAGTATGACGATCAGGGGCACGCCAGCCGCATCGACACTATAGTGGTATCCACCCAGCACGATGACTTCGTGTCCGCCGCCGAAGCGGGCTCGCAGGAGGCGGCAGACGAGGCTATGCTGAGCCGCATACGCCACGACGTGGAGACGATACTCATACCCCGCGTGATAGAGGAAAGAATCAACACGCCCGAGGTCCGCGCCCTCTTCGAGAAAGGAGACATCAAGTTTTACGTCAATCCCACGGGGAAATTCGTAATCGGCGGGCCGCACGGCGACACAGGACTTACGGGCCGCAAGATAATAGTGGACACCTACGGAGGAAAGGGCGGACACGGCGGCGGAGCATTCTCCGGCAAAGACCCCTCGAAGGTAGACCGCTCGGCAGCCTATGCCGCCCGTCATATCGCCAAGAATATGGTAGCTGCGGGCGTGGCAGACGAGATGCTGGTGCAGCTCAGCTATGCCATCGGCGTGGCAGAGCCGGTCTCTGTGTACGTCGACACGTACGGGAAATCGCACGTACCTCTCACGGACGGCGAGATTGCCGAACGCATAAAGGCTCTCTTCGACCTGCGCCCCGCCGCCATAGAGGAACGCCTCAAACTGCGCAACCCCATCTACGAGGAAACTGCCTCCTACGGTCACGTCGGGCGCGAGCCGCGTACCGTGACAAAGACGTTCCGCACACCGGGCGGCGAGGAGAAGCGTCTGGAGGTGGAACTCTTCACCTGGGAAAAACTTGACCGCGTAGAGGATATACGCCGCGAGTTCGGCCTGGCTTGAACAAACTGCGGGAGAATTTCCCCAAACACAGGAAACAGCATGACGATAACGGTATACGGAGCATCGAGCGGGCAGCTTCCGCAGCCCTACATAGACGCGGCAGCAGCCTTGGGGCGGCTTATGGCTGAACGGGGGCACACCCTTGTGAACGGAGCCGGACGCACGGGGCTTATGGGCGCGGCAGCGGACGCTTGCCTTGCAGCGGGCGGACGCGCCGTCGGCGTGATACCCGAGTTCATGGTTGAGCAAGGCTGGCAGCACACGGGCATGACAGAACTTGTCGTCACACCCGACATGCACCGCCGCAAGGAGCGCATGGCAGAGCTGTCCGATGCTTGCATAGCCTTGCCGGGCGGCGTAGGCACGCTGGAGGAACTGCTGGAGATAATCACCTGGAAACAGCTCGGGCTGTACCTCAAGCCCATCGTGATACTCAACACCGGCGGATACTACGACGCGCTGCTCGCACAGCTTGACCGCGCGTCGTCCGAACGCTTTATGCGTGCCGAACACAAGGCTATCTGGGGCGTGGCATCCACGCCCGAAGAGGCACTGCGCCTTGCCGAAGAAACCCCGCTTTGGGACAAGTCGGTAAGGAAGTTCGCCGCGATGTAAGCAGGCATCCTCTCCGGGAGTTTTGCCCAAGGGGAAGAAAACAAAGCAAAGGAAACAGCAACGCATGTCCGCGACAACGCTTCAAGACTCTCTGCAACACGCCGACCTTCCCGTACAGGCGGAGGAGACGGCGGCGGCAGAGGAGGCAGTAAACGCCTCCCCGAGGACGCGGCGTGTACGGACAGAAAAGCCCGACACCGCTCCGCCGGACCCGCACCAGATGAAGCCGCTGCCGGCCGACCTCCCGTTTACGGGCGGGCCGGACTTCATGCAGGCAGACTACTGGGCGCACGGGCTGCTGCGCTTCGAGAAGCCCGACCTTGTGCGCCAGCTGGACAGCGTGACGGGGCGCGCCTCGGAGACACTGTCGCTGGAGACGCGCGGAATGGCGGGCGACCCCCTGCCCTACCGCTTCCGCACGGACGACATAGTCACCTCCACGCTGCTCGTAAGCTTCTTCCTGATGGTATGGGTGATAGCCCGCTCGCGCCACTACCTCGCGGCGCAGGTAAGGGATTTCTTCCACGCCACCCGCACCCGCGAAAACCTCTTCGCCGAACGCACCGAAGCGGAACTGCGCGGGCAGATATTCCTCCTCGTGCAGACATGTTTCGTCCTGGGCATACTTTTCTTCGACTATACGCAGCAGTGGCAGACAGAGGTTTTCAACCAAGTATCCCCCTACAAGATACTCGGCGTGTCCACGGGGCTGTGCCTGCTCTACTACTTCGCGAAGATAGCGTGCTACTCTGCGGTGAACGCAGTCTTTTTCCCGCCGGCCGAGTGCCGCCGCTGGAACGAGACATACCTCATGAGCGTACTTGCAGAAGGGCTGGGACTGCTGCCCGTCGCCCTGCTCGTGGTGTACTTCAACCTCTCCTTCGCCGCCATGCAGCTCATCGTCTTCGGCGTGCTTGCCGTGGTCAAACTTCTCTTGCTCTACAAATGCCATTCCATATTTTTCAGATACACAGCGGGGTGGCTGCATTTAATTTTGTACCTTTGCACCCTTGAAATAGCACCGTTCTTCGTGCTGTTCCGTGCATTGGTATATGCAAACAACTATTTGTTGACAATCAATTAGTAGACAAACCGATAAGGGCGTCCGGCGGACGGACGGAAGATTAGGAGTTAGAGAGGCGACGAAGCCGCGGCAAGCGGCGGGCAAAGCACCCCCTAATTCCTAATTTTTCGGAAAGTCCGCCCATAACGCACGGCGTCCCAACCATCCGCACTATGATAAAGAAGATACTCGTTTCGCAGCCGAAGCCCGCTTCTGAGAAGTCTCCTTACTTTGACATAGAGAAAAAACGCGGCGTGGAGTTCACCTTCCATCCCTTTATCAAAGTGGAGGGAATCACCGCGAGGGAATTCCGCGACCAGAAAGTGCAGATACTTGACCATACGGCCATTGTCTTCAACTCGCGGCACGCGATTGACTTCTTCTTTACGCTTTGCAAGGAGCTGCGCGTGACGATACCCGAGGACATGAAGTATTTCGCCATAACCGAAGCCGTGTCGCTCTACATACAGAAGTATGTGCAGTACCGCAAGCGCAAGGTGTTCTTCGGAGAGACGGGGAAGTGGCCGGACCTGATAGCGGTGATGGCGAAACACAAGACGGAGAAATACCTTATACCGCAGAGCGACGTGCACAGCGACGAGGTGCACCGCATGCTGGAGGAGAAGAAACTCCGCCACACGGAGTGCGTGATGTTCCGCACGGTGAAGAACGATTTCCCCGAGGGCGAGCCGCTCAACTTTGACATGCTCGTGCTCTTCACGCCCGCCGGCGTAGAGTCGCTGCAGAAAAATTTCCCCTCTTTCGTCCAGGGTGACGTGCGTCTGGCCTGCTTCGGCCCGGCCACGAAGAAGGCGATGGAAGACGCGGGCCTGCGCGTGGATCTCTCCGCCCCGACGGCAGAGGCCCGCTCAATGCCGGCGGCAATAGACATGTATCTGGAAAAGGAAAACAAGCGCTGACGGCGCGAAAGCCGAAAGGCGCATACAAGACGCGGGACACTGTCGGCGCAAGCCTTGCGGACACGGCGGCCCACGCCGCGGAAAGGGGAAAGGGACACACAGGAAGTGGCACTTTCCCCTTTTTTCCTACCTTTGTAGGAGTTAAGAAGAAAACAACACCAACGAGCGAGAAATGTTTGAGAACCTGAGCGAGAGACTGGAAAGGTCTTTCAAGATACTTAAGGGCGAGGGAAAAATCACAGAGATAAACGTCGCCGAGACGCTGAAAGACGTGCGCCGCGCCCTCCTTGACGCGGACGTCAACTATAAGGTGGCAAAGCAGTTCACCGACACGGTGAAGCAGAAGGCCATGGGGCAGAACGTGCTCACGAGCGTAAAGCCGGGGCAGCTCATGGTGAAGCTGGTGCATGACGAGCTTGCCGCGCTTATGGGCGGACAGGCGACGGAGCTGAAACTCACGTCTCGCCCGTCGGTAATACTTATGGCGGGTCTGAACGGTGCGGGAAAAACCACCCTCTCGGGCAAGCTCGCGCTGCTGCTTAAAAGCAAACGCGCCCGCAAGCCCCTGCTCGTGGCCTGCGACGTGTACCGCCCCGCCGCCGTGCAGCAGCTCTGCGTGCTGGCCGAGCAGATAGAGGTGCCCGTCTACAAGGACCTGGAGGAAAAGAATCCGGTGAAAATAGCCCTCGACGGCATACACGAGGCCAAGGCAAAGGGCTTCGACACGGTCATCATAGACACCGCCGGCCGCCTTGCGGTAGACGAGGAGCTGATGCGCGAGATTGCCGCCATAAAGGAGGCTGCGCAGCCCGACGACACGCTCTTCGTCGTGGACTCCATGACGGGACAGGACGCGGTGAACACGGCAAAGGAGTTCAACGACCGCCTCGACTTCGACGGCGTGGTGCTCACGAAGCTCGACGGCGACACGCGCGGCGGCGCCGCGCTTTCCATCCGCACCGTGGTGGACAAGCCTATCCTCTTCGTCGGTACGGGCGAGAAAATGGAGGCACTCGACGTGTTCCATCCCGAGCGCATGGCGGACCGCATCCTTGGCATGGGCGACATCGTCAGCCTTGTGGAGCGCGCGCAAGCACAGTTTGACGAGAAAGAGGCGCTCAAGCTGCAGAAGAAGATACAGAAAAACCAGTTTGACTTTGAAGACTTCCTCGCCCAGATACGCCAGATAAAGAAGATGGGCAACCTGAAGGACCTCGCATCGATGATACCGGGCGTAGGAAAGGCTTTGAAGGACGTGGAAATAGACGACAACGCCTTCAACGGCATAGAGGCCATCATCCTCTCCATGACTCCCTACGAGCGACACCACCCGGAGGTGCTGAACCAGAGCCGCAAAAACCGCATCGCGCGCGGCTCAGGCACGACGATACAGGAGGTAAACCGGCTCGTAAAGCAGTTTGACCAGACGCGCAAGATGATGAAAATGGTGACTGGCTCAAAGATGGGCAAAATGATGGCGCACATGCCCAAAATGCCGGGAATGCCGGGACGGGCGTAAGGCGCGGCGAAAGCTGAAAGCGCAATGCGCGCCTTCAAATGAAATATGCGTCCCTCCCGCAAGGAGGGGCAACGGCACGCCGCCCGGCGCGTCCTGCGCCGGGGAGGCAGACGGAGCTGTTTTTACAAACCAAGGCTTATGACTCTGATAGACGGAAAAGCGACGGCGGCACGCATAAAAGCGGAAATAGCCGCCGAGGTGGAACGCATCGTGTCGGCGGGCGGACGCCGCCCGCACCTTGCCGCCGTGCTCGTGGGACACGACGGCGGCAGCGAGACCTATGTGCGCAACAAGGTGCTGGCGTGCGAGGCATGCGGCTTCCGCTCGACACTCCTGCGCTATGAGGACGACGTAACGGAGGACGAGCTTCTCGCCTGCGTGGCACGGCTCAATGCCGACCCGGAAGTGGACGGCTTCATCGTGCAACTGCCTCTGCCCCGCCACATATCAGAGCAGAAAGTGATAGAAGCCGTTTCGCCAGAGAAAGACGTGGACGGCTTCCATCCCGT
Source organism: Alloprevotella sp. (assembly GCA_963651485.1). Taxonomy (GTDB): domain Bacteria; phylum Bacteroidota; class Bacteroidia; order Bacteroidales; family Bacteroidaceae; genus Alloprevotella. The sequence continues at coordinate 49,027 of CAVJPT010000005.1, forward strand.
CAACGTGGGGCGACTCGCCGCAGGGCTTCCCTGCTTCGTCTCGGCCACGCCGAAGGGCATCTTCGAGTTGCTCCGCCGCTACGGCATACCCACCTCGGGCCGCAAGTGCGTGATTTTGGGACGCTCCAACATTGTGGGCAAGCCCATGGCGCAGCTGATGATGCAAAAGCAGTACGGCGACGCCACCGTCACCGTATGCCACAGCCACAGCAAAGGGCTGCAGGAGGAGTGCCGCGCGGCGGACATCCTCATCGCCGCCATAGGACGGCCGCATTTTGTCACGGCAGACATGGTGAAGCCCGGCGCAGTGGTGATAGACGTGGGCACGACGCGCGTGCCGGACGCTACGCGCCCGAAGGGATTCCGCCTTTGCGGCGACGTGGACTTTGACAACGTCGCCCCCCTCTGCTCGCACATCACCCCCGTGCCGGGAGGCGTGGGCCCGATGACCATCTGCATGCTTATGCTCAACACCCTGCAAGCCGCCAAGGCGGGGAAATGACGGACAGACAAGGCGGAGAACACGCACACAAGCGGCATTAAGGGAAACGGGACAATGGGCAAAAAACGGGACAACTACACTTTTCTTACTCAGGCTCCCGTCCACCGCGTGATTTTGGCGATGTCCGTGCCCACCATCATCTCCATGCTCGTCACGAGCATGTACAACATGGCGGACACCTACTTTGTAGGGCGCATCAACACGCAGTGCACGGCGGCCGTGGGCATTGTCTACTCCGTGATGTCCGTGATACAGGCCATCGGCTTCTTTTGCGGGCACGGCTCGGGCAATTTCATATCGCGCAAGCTCGGGGCGCGGCAAAAGTCGGAAGCGGGGCGCATGGCCGCCACCGGCTTCGTGTACAGCCTTCTTCTGGGCACGGCGGTGGCGGTTGCGGGACACATTTTCCTCACCCCGCTTTCCATTCTTCTTGGCTCCACGCCCACCATTCTTCCCTATACGGAGCAGTACCTCGGCATCATACTCTACGGCGCGCCCCTGATGACTGCCTCGCTCACCCTCAACAACCAAATGCGCTTCCAGGGCAACGCGCTCTATGCCATGTACGGCATACTGAGCGGCGTGCTGCTCAATTTTCTCCTCTGCCCGCTTTTTGTCTTCACCCTCGGCATGGGGCTGCGCGGCGCGGCCTGGGCGACGGTGCTGAGCCAGGCGTGCGGCTTCGCCGTACTCTTTATGATGACGCGCCGCGCGGGCAACATACACATACGCCTGAGGCAGTTCACGCCCTCCCTACACCTTGCAAAGGAGATACTAATGGGCGGTACGCCCTCCCTCTCGCGGCAGGGGCTTGCCAGCCTCTCCACGCTGATGCTCAACCACGCGGCGGGCGTGTACGGCGATGCCGCCATCGCGGGGATGTCCATCGTCACACGCTTCAGCTTCTTCACTTTCGCCATCGTCGTAGGTCTTGGGCAGGGCTTCCAGCCCCTTTGCGGCTTCTGCTACGGAGCGGGCCTGTACCGCCGCGTGCGCGAGGGCTTTGCCTACTGCATAAAGCTCGGCAGCCTTTTCCTCGGCACAGTGGCGGTGCTTAGCTTCTTTTTCTCGGGCGAAATTGTCCATCTCTTCCGCCACGACCCGGACGTGGTGCGCGTGGGCGCGGTGGCCCTGCGCTGGCAAGTCTGCACTTTCGTGCTTGTGCCGACAATAGTCGTCACCAACATGCTTTTGCAAACCATCCGCAAGCCCGTACGCGCCAATCTTGTCGCGGCAGCCCGCAGCGGACTCTTTTTCGTGCCGCTAATCATCGTTTTGCCGCGTTTTCTCGGACTTTTAGGGGTGGAGATGTGCCAGGCAGCGGCGGACGTGTGTTCGTTCGCTCTGAGCGTCCCTGTGGCTTGGAGCGCATTCCGCGACATGCGGAGGCTCGCCGCCGCCAATCCTTCCCAGCTGCAATAAAGGGGAAACGCGCCCAAGCGCGACAGCCACAGCTGCCCCCTAAACATCCTCGAAAACAATCCACCTCCTTGGGGCTAATCATGCCCCCAAACGACGGGAAAAGCTCTCTTGCTTTTCGCACGGGGTCAATGCCGCACGCAGAAAGGGGAATGGTACAAAAGGGAACAAATGCGCATTTTCCAAGCCTTATGCGGCAGGTGTATTTTTATGAATGTTTAACTATAAAGAAACTTTCCCAATACACGGAAAGGGACTTTGCAGCGCCTAAGACCGGCCCCGTAGCGACGGGAATGGGGGCAGTCGCTCCTACATGTACACCCCGTAGCTCCTATATGTACACTTTTTGCCTGCGTAAGTAACTGATAATCAATAATAGCAAAGCGGGGATACGCTTACAATGCGTATCCCCGCTTTTCCTACCACAAAGATAATACATTTTCACCCCTTTTCCAAATCGCCGTTAACTTTCTTTGTAGATTTCACCTTGACGGGAATGGTACATTTGGGAACACCAAGGGAAATTTTGCCCTTACTCAGACAACAGAAAAAGCACGCTTTCGGCAAGGCAAAGGCATGCCAAAAACCATAAGACGGAAAAAAGCTAAATTTGCGCCGTAATTTAGGGACAATGCCCTCCGTGGGCAAAACAACCGCATAGGCACACAGATGGATACAGACTTCGGCTACGACGTGGTGGTGGTAGGCGCAGGGCACGCCGGCTGCGAGGCAGCAAGCGCCAGCGCAAGGATGGGAGCCAGGACCTGCCTTGTCACAATGGACATGAACAAGGTGGCGCAGATGAGCTGCAACCCCGCCATCGGCGGAATAGCCAAAGGACAGATAGTGCGCGAGGCGGACGCCCTCGGAGGACGCACCGGCGAGGTGACGGACGCGACGGCGATACAGTTCAGAATGCTGAACCGCTCAAAAGGCCCGGCCATGTGGAGCCCGCGCGCGCAGTGCGACCGCACGCGCTTCATAGCGGAGTGGCGGAAAAGGCTCGAGCACACGGACAACCTCTCTTTCTGGCAAGACGAAGCGACGGAGATTCTCACCGAAAACGGACGCGTATGCGGCGTGCGCACCCTTTGGGGAGCCACGCTGCGGGCAAGAGCCGTAGTGGTGACGGCCGGAACGTTTCTCAACGGCTTGATGCACGTGGGGCGCACGAAAGTGCCGGGCGGACGCTGCGCCGAACCGGCCGCAACACGGCTCACCGCCTCGCTCAACGCGCTCGGCCTCACGCACGGACGCATGAAGACGGGCACGCCCGTACGCATAGACAAGCGTTCGGTACACCTGGAAGACATGGAGCTGCAGCCGGGCGAGACGGACTTCCACCGCTTTTCCCACATAAGCGAGCCGCGGCAACTGCCGCAGCTCCCGTGCTGGACTTGCGAGACCAACGAACTCGTACACGACACGCTGCGGCGCGGTCTCCCCGACTCGCCGCTCTACAACGGGCAAATACAAAGCACAGGACCGCGCTACTGCCCGAGCATAGAGACGAAACTCGTCACTTTCCCCGACCGCACGCATCATCCGCTCTTTCTCGAGCCGGAAGGGCTGGACACCACCGAGCTTTACCTTAACGGCTTCTCGTCGAGCATGCCGCTGGACGTGCAGATAGCCGCGCTGAAAAAAATTCCGTGCTTCCGCGACGTGCAGATATACCGTCCGGGCTACGCCATAGAGTACGACTATTTCCAGCCCACCCAGCTCACGCACTCCCTGGAGGCTAAGGCTGTGGACGGACTCTTTCTCGCGGGACAGGTAAACGGCACCACGGGCTACGAGGAAGCCGCAGGACAGGGCCTCATTGCGGGCATCAACGCCGCGCTCAAATGCGCGGGCAGCGAACCCTTTGTCCTCAGACGCGACGAGGCTTACATCGGCGTGCTGATAGACGACCTCGTGACGAAAGGCGTAGACGAGCCGTACCGTATGTTCACCTCGCGGGCTGAATACCGCATCCTGCTGCGGCAGGACAACGCCGATGCGCGTCTCACGCCATATGCCGAGCGGCTCGGCTTAGCCTCGGCAGAGCGTAGCCGCCGTTTCCGCGACAAAAAGGACGGGAAAGACCGTCTCATCGACTTTTGCCGCACCTTTGCGATAAAGCCGCAAGCCGTCAACGACTTTCTCGAAGCCATCGGCGAAACGCCCATACACGCGGGCTGCAAACTCTTCGACCTCATCAATCGTCCGCAGGTCAACCTGCACAGGCTGATGGAGCAGTTCACCGAACTCCGCGAAACCGCGGACACTCTTTCCACCGACAAGGAAGAGACGATAGAGGCGGCGGAAATAGAGATGAAATACCACGGATACATCGCACGCGAGCGAAGTCTGGCCGACAAGATGCAAAGACTGGAGAACATAAAAATTCGCGGTCACTTCGACTACAACAGCCTTACGCAGCTAAGCACAGAAGCGCGGCAAAAGCTGACGGCGATAGACCCCGAAACGCTCGCGCAAGCAAGCCGCATTCCCGGTGTCTCGCCCAGCGACATCAGCGTGCTTCTTATTCTTTCAGGAAGATAAGCACGCACGCGATGATACCGCAGACACTTCAAGCAAAGCTACAAGTACGGCAAACGAAGAAAAGCCAAAATACGCCGGAGAAACGGGCAAAACCCGCCATGTTCCACGTGAAACAAAGACAAACAAGGGAAATATAATTCAAGAACTTATGGATAAAAAACTGTTGTTAGACAACCTGCGGACAATCCCCGATTTTCCCAAGCCCGGAATCCATTTCAAAGACGTGAGCACGCTCTTCAAAGACGCTGCTTGTATCAAGGAAATTTCGGACGAACTCTACGAAATCTACAAGGACAAGGGCATCAACAAGGTCGTAGGCATCGAAAGCCGCGGCTTCGTAATGGGCGCAATATTGGCAGCCCGTCTCGGTGCCGGATTCGTAATGTGCCGCAAGCCGGGTAAGCTTCCCGCAGAGACAGTGCAAGCGACCTATTTGAAGGAGTACGGGTGGGACAAGATAGAGATACACGCAGACGCCATACAGCCGGGAGACACCGTACTTATACACGACGACCTCCTCGCCACCGGCGGATCTATGCAGGCGGCATACGACCTCGTGAAGAGATTCTCCCCGTCAAACATATACATCAACTTTCTCATCGAGCTGCAGATGGAAGGGCTTGAAGGGCGAAAGCACCTCGGGAAAGACCTTGACGTGACCACGCTGCTCACCATTAAGGAGTGACCGCAAAAGCCGACATAGAGAACTATCTGAAAGGCATCGTGCTGAACCTGCCCGAAACGCCGGGGTGCTACCAGTACCTCGACGAGGAGGGGACTGTAATATACGTAGGGAAGGCAAAGAACCTGAAACGCCGCGTAAGCTCGTACTTCAACAAGGAGCAGCAGACACGGAAAACGCGGCTGCTTGTGACGAAAATACGCGATATACGCTATATCGTCGTAAATACGGAGGAGGACGCGCTCCTGCTTGAAAACAATCTCATAAAGCGTTACAAGCCGCACTACAACGTTCTGCTGAAAGACGACAAGACATACCCGTCCATCGCCGTCACAAACGAGTATTTGCCGCGTATTTTCAAGACGCGCCAGCGTACGCGCAGGGGTGCAGTGTTCTTCGGCCCGTACAGCCACGTGCCTACGCTGCACGCCTTGCTCGACCTCTGCCGCGACCTCTACCAGCCCCGGCCATGCCACACGCCGATGACGCGCGAAGGGGTTATGCAGGGAAAGTACGACGTTTGCCTTGACTACCACATACACCGCTGCAAAGGTCCCTGCGTGGGGCGACAGAGCCACGAGGACTATCTCGCGGGCATAGAGGCCTGCAAGGAGATACTGAAAGGCAATACCGCTGATGTCTCGCGCCGTATGCGGGAACGAATGGTGGCACTTGCAGAAGAGCTGCGCTTTGAGGAAGCACAGGAGATAAAGCGCAAATATGACCTCATAGAGTCTTTCCGCGCGAAGAGCCAAGTGGTGACGGGACTCTCAGCCGAGCTGGACGTGTTCAGCATAGAGAGCGACGAGCGCGTGGCATACGTAAACTACCTGCACGTCGTACACGGCTGCATCAACCAAGCCTTCACCTTTGAGTACAAAAAGCGGCTGGACGAGACGGAGCGCGAGCTGCTCACGCTGGGCATTATCGAGATGCGCGGGCGGTACGGCAGCCGCGCGAAAGAGATAGTCGTGCCGTTTGAGGCAGACATCCCGCCAGAAATGGCAGAGCAGACAGTACCTCTGAAAGGCGACAAACGCAAGCTTCTCGACCTTTCCAAGCTCAACGTGAAGCAATACCGCTTCGACCGCCTCAAACAAGCGGAGAAGCTCAATCCGGAGCAAAAGTCGGTACGCCTGATGAAGGAGATACAGCGCGACCTTGCACTCCCCCGGCTGCCCCTGCGCGTCGAGCTTTTCGACAACTCCAACATACAGGGTTCAGACGCCGTGGCTGCTTGCGTAGTATTCGAGAAGCTGAAACCCTGCAAAAAAGAGTACCGCAAATACCTCATAAAGACCGTTTCCGGGCCTGACGACTACGCCTCTATGCAAGAAGTGGTGCGGCGGCGGTACACGCGGCTGCGCGACGAGGGCGCTCCCCTCCCCGACCTCATCATCGCCGACGGCGGACGGGGACAAATGGAGGTGATAAGGCAGGTGGTGGAGGACGAACTGGCTCTCTCCATCCCCATCGCCGGACTTGCCAAGGACGACCGCCACCGCACGCGCGAGCTGCTTTACGGCTTCCCGCCCGCCACTGTGGGACTGAAGCCCGAAAGTCAGCTTTTCCGCACGCTCACCCAAATGCAGGACGAGGTGCACCGTTTTGCCATCTCTTTCCACCGCGACAAGCGCTCAAAGCGTCAGACCGCCTCGGCACTTGACGGCATAGAGGGCGTAGGGCCAAAGACAAAAGAGCTGCTTCTACGCCATTTCAAGAGCGTAAAACGCGTGGCGGAGGCTTCGCTGCCCGAGCTGCAGCAGCTTCTCGGCACATCGCGGGGAGAAAAACTGCACCGCGAGCTGCACCAAACAGCGCAAACGGACTAACTTTGGTAGCCCGAAGAACAAGCCCGGGACTTTTTCCCAAAAACCTACAAAGAAGAAACCTATGCGAGCCGTCATACAACGCGTGAAATACGCCTCCGTAAGCATCGGAGGGCACAAAAAGTCCGCCATCGGCGCGGGCTTCCTCATACTCTTGGGCGTACAGCCGGACGACACGGAGGAAGACAGCGCGTGGCTTTGCCGCAAAATAGCCTCTCTGCGTGTCTTTGACGACGAAGACGGGGTGATGAACCGCAGCATCATAGAAACGGGCGGAGAAGCGCTTGTAGTAAGCCAATTCACGCTCATGGCATCGTACAAGAAAGGCAACCGCCCGTCCTACATCCGTGCAGCGGGGCACGACATTGCCGTTCCGCTCTACGAAAGCTTCTGCAAAAGCCTCTCGGAAGCCATCGGGAAAGAGGTGGGAACGGGAGAATTCGGGGCGGATATGCAGGTTGAACTGCTCAATGACGGTCCCGTCACCATTTGCATGGACACCAAAAACAAGGAATAAGCTTTCAAGCTTGGCACACCTTAGGGCAATATGGACGAGAAAGAACTTAGCATAAAGGAGGCGCAGAGGCTTGTCGACAAATGGATAAAGACCTACGGCGTGCGCTATTTCAGCGAGCTCACCAATATGGCCTGCCTCACCGAGGAAGTAGGCGAGCTGGCACGCGTAATGGTTCGCAGATACGGCGACCAGTCGTTCAAAGCCGGAGAATGCGACAACGTCGAAGAGGAGCTTGCAGACGTGCTGTGGGTGCTTATTTGCTTGGCAAACCAGACCGGCACCGACCTTACAAAAGCCCTGTTCAAGAGTCTTGAAAAGAAGACCAGACGCGACGCGGAAAGGCACAAGGCCAACAAGAAACTATTGGACAACAACCCTAACGTATAACCAATTACCCTTACGTATAACCAATTACAACTTACATACGACTATGGCAGAACATCATCACTGCGACTGCGGTCACCATCACGACCACGAGGACGCAAACGCGCACAAAAGCCCCTACGAACAGGCTTTCTCCCACTTTGACCTCCATCTCCACGACGAGCTTGTACAGGAGGCTGTACGCAAGCTCGTAGACGAAAACAAGGCAAAGTATGACACGCCCGAGGTAAAGCGCGCGCTGCTCGGCACCGTCGAACTCACGACGCTGAAAGTCACCGACTCTCAGGAAAGCGTGCTGCGATTTGTGGAGAACGTCAATAAGTTTGCGGACGAGCATCCCGACCTCCCCCACCTCGCCACCGTCTGCGTTTACCCCAACTTCGCCAAGATTGTGAGCGAATCCCTTGAAGCGGACGGCGTGGAAGTAGCCTGCGTGACAGGAGGTTTCCCTTCCTCCCAGACTTTCCTCGAAATAAAGACCGCTGAGACGGCTCTTGCCGTGCACGACGGCGCGACGGAGGTGGACTGCGTGCTTAGCGTGGGCGCATTCCTCAGCGGAGACTACGAGACATGTTCGGACGAAATCACGGAGATAAAGGCTGCCACCGGCGGACGCCCCCTCAAAGTGATACTCGAAACGGGCGCGCTGCAGACGGCATCCAACATCAAAAAGGCTTCTATCATAGCCATTTACGCAGGAGCCGACTTTATCAAGACCTCCACCGGCAAAATTGACCCTGCAGCCACTCCCGAGGCGGCTTACGTCATGTGCCAGACCATCAAAGAGTATCGCGACCTCACCGGCACAACCATCGGCTTCAAGGCAGCCGGCGGAATAAAGACCGTGGACGACGCCGTGGCTTTCTACACCATAGTGCGCGAGACGCTCGGAGAGCAGTATATAAAGGACGGATACTTCCGCATAGGCACGAGCCGCCTTGCAAACCTCCTTGTAAGCGACATCCTCGGCCAGGACGTAAAGCCTTTCTAATCAAGAAAGCACACCGGCGGCAAACGCCGTAAAGCTACAAACAACCGGGGCGGGAAGCACGCAATGCACTTCCCGCCCCGGTTTTTATCGTTACTGCTCTCATAGAGAGCCGCCTAGCCTTTCTTAATTGTCGCGGTCTGCCACATAGTCGACATACGCTTTCAAAGCCTCACGCACACCGTCGTCTTTCCACGAAGAGAGAAGAGAAGCCGCCTCGGCGCAGAGTTCGTCCATCTTGCGGCGGGCGTAATCTATGCCGCCGCACTCCTTGCTGCACTCCACAAGGGCGGAAATTTCGTCCTGCGTAGCCTCGCCGCTCTTCACACGGCGCGCCCATTCCCGCACCTGCGGGTCGGAGGAATGCTTATAGGCATATATAGCCGGAAGGGTAAGTTTACCCTCGGCCATGTCGTTGCCCGTAGGCTTTCCGATAGCGCTGTCGGCGTAATAGTCAAAGATGTCGTCGCGTATCTGGAAGCAAATGCCGATAATCTCGCCTATTTTGCGCGCTTTCTCCACATACTCTTTGTCCGCGCCCGCCGAAATCGCGCCCAGCTCGGCACATGCGGCGAAAAGGGCGGCGGTCTTTCGGCTGATGATGTGGAAATATGCCTCCTCGCTTACTTCCTCGCGGCGTATGTTTGCCAACTGGCAGACCTCGCCCTCTGAAAGCGTGCCGCCAAGGCGGGAAATAAGCTCCACAACGCGCATGTCGCCCGTCTGCGTCGCCTGCAAAAGCGAGGTGGAAAGCAGGTAGTCGCCCACAAGCACCGCTACCTTGCTGCCGTAAACCGCATTGGCCGAACGCTGCCCGCGCCTTTCGCCGCTCTCGTCCACCACATCGTCGTGCACAAGCGAGGCGGTATGCAACAGCTCCAGCGTCACGGCTGAGCGGAGCGTAGCCTCACACACAGTCCCCAACTCCTTTGCCATCAGCAGTACAAGCACCGGGCGCATCATCTTGCCCTTCCGCTGCCCAATGTACGACAAGGCTTGCCCGAGGTAGTCGTCCTCGTGCCTAAGCGCGTCGTCAAAGAGCCTCTTATACTCTTCCAGCTCCCTTTCAATGGGGCGTCGTATAACGGAGAGTGTGTCCATACAGTCGGTTTACGGCTTACAAAATTAAGCAATTATCATTGAGGTAAGGGGGCTTTTCCGTATTTTTACCGACACCAACAATGCCCTGCCACCAATGCAGAAACTCTTTTTACTTGACGCATACGCACTGATTTTCCGCGCTTATTACGCGCTCATACGCTCTCCGCGCATCAACTCGAAAGGATTCAACACCTCCGCCGTCTTTGGTTTTGTCAACACCCTCGAAGACGTGCTACGCACCGAGCAGCCCGACTTCATCGGCATAGCCTTCGACCCCGCCGGCGGCACTTTCCGGCACGAAGTATACCCCGAGTACAAGGCACAGCGCGAAGCCACGCCCGAAGACATCAAGGCTTCCGTCCCCATTATCAAGGAAATAATAAGGGCTTACAATATCCCGCTCCTCGAAGTCCCCGGCTTCGAGGCGGACGACGTTATAGGCACATTGGCTGTAAAGGCAGCCCGACAGGGCTTGGAGGTGCACATGGTCACGCCCGACAAGGACTACGCACAGCTCGTCGCGCCCAACATCTTCATGCGCCGCCCGGGACTGCACGGCGCATCCAGTATGGAGAAGCTCGGCCCGGCGGAGGTATGCGAAAAGTACGGCATTGCTGACACGCGCCAAGTGATAGACCTGCTCGGGCTGATGGGCGACACGGCGGACAACGTCCCCGGCTGTCCGGGCGTAGGCGAGAAGACGGCGGCAAAGCTCATCGCGCAGTTCGGCTCCATAGAGGAGATGCTCGCACGCACCGGCGAGCTGAAAGGAGCACAGAAGAAGAAAGTGGAGGACAACCGGGAAAAAATTCTTTTCTCGAAGATGCTCGTCACCATCCGCACGGACGTGCCCGTCGATCTTGACCTCGACACGCTGCGCCGCACCGAACCCGACAACGAAGCCCTGCGCCCCATCTACGAAAACTTGGAGTTTCGCTCCTTCCTCGCCAAGATGGACGGCAACACCGCCGGATCTGCAAAAAACGTTAACTCCCAGCCGTCTCTCTTTGACTTCGGAACGGACGACTTACCGAGCGGGATAAAAGAAATTAGTCACAAGACGCTTAAAGACGTAAGGCACGAGTACCATCTCATTGAGGCAAAAGAAGATGCAATAAGGCTGCGTGACGAATTATTGACTTTCCGCACGGTAAGCATAGACACCGAAACCACGTCTTTGGAGACAATGGCGGCAGAGTTGGTGGGAATGAGCTTTGCCGTAGAGGGAGGACGGGCATGGTACGTTGCTGTTCCACGTGAAACGGATGCCGCCCGAGAGATGGTGGAGATTTTCCGCCCGCTCTACGAAAGCGACACGATTTTAAAGGTGGGGCAAAACCTCAAGTACGACCTTGAGGTTCTCGCCAACTATGGAGTGACGCTCAAAGCCCCGCTCTTTGACACGATGCTCGCCCACTATCTCGTCCAGCCCGAGCTCCGCCACAACATGGACTATCTTGCGGAGATTTACCTTGACTACCAAACCATCCACATAGACGAGCTTATCGGCGCGAAAGGGCGCGGACAGAAAAATATGGCGGACCTGCCGCCGGCCGAAGTATGCGACTACGCCTGCGAAGACGCGGACGTGACGCTGCGCCTGACGGAGCCGCTCAAGAAGGAAATGGAGGAGAACGCGCTTACGGGCGTATTCGAAGAAATAGAAATGCCGCTCATGCCCGTACTGGCCCAGATGGAACGCAACGGCGTGCGCATAGATACGGGCATACTCTCCGAGACCGGCCAGCTATTCAACAAACGCCTGCAAGCCTTGGAAGAGGACATATACAAAGACGCGGGACACCCGTTCACGGTCACCTCGCCCAAGCAGGTGGGGACTGTGCTCTTTGAAGAACTGCGCCTCAACGACCGCGCTCGAAAGTCGAAAACCGGACAGTATTCCACAGGCGAGGAAGTGCTCGAGAAGCTGCGCGACAAGCATCCCATTGTAGGCAAAATCCTTGCTTTCCGCGCACTGAAAAAACTCATAGGCACCTACATAGAGGCACTCCCGAAGCTCATCAACCCCAATACGGGACACATACACACGTCCTTCAACCAAGCCGTCACGGCTACAGGCCGGCTGTCCTCTTCGAAGCCCAACCTGCAAAACATCCCCGTGCGCGGGGACGACGGACGCGAGGTGCGCAAAGCCTTCGTAGCCGAAGAAAGGTGCCGCTTCTTCTCCGCAGACTACTCGCAGATAGAGCTGCGCATTATGGCTCATCTGAGCGGAGACGAACGTCTTATACAGGACTTCCGCGACGGGCGCGACATACACGCTGCCACCGCCGCGCGCATCTACAAAAAGCCCATTGAAGAGATTACACGGGACGAGCGGCGCAAGGCAAAAACCGCCAACTTCGGCATCATATACGGCATCTCCGCCTTTGGCCTGGCCGAGCGTATGGAAGTGTCGCGACAGGAAGCGAAAGAGCTAATAGACAACTATTTCCTCACATACCCAGCCGTACGCGAATATATGGACAAGAGCGTGGAGGCAGCCCGCGAAAAGGGATATATAGAGACAATCTTCGGACGCCGCCGCTATCTGCCGGACATAACCTCCCGCAATGCCGTAGTGCGCGGCTACGCCGAGCGCAATGCCATCAACGCGCCCATACAAGGGACGGCGGCGGACATTATAAAAATCGCGATGGTGCGCGTCGCACGACGCTTCAAAGAAGAGGGAATCCGCTCAAAGATGATTTTGCAAGTGCACGACGAACTCAATTTCTCCGTTTTTCCCGAAGAAGCACAACGCGTCCGCGACATCGTGATTGAGGAAATGGAGCACGCCTGCACGCTAAGCGTCCCCCTCATTGCCGACTGCGGCATCGGGGACAACTGGCTGGAAGCGCACTAAGGCGAGCCGCGACAGCGCGTAAAAGGAAAAGTAATTGGAGGCGAGTGGGACAAGCCCGCGAAGAGCGGCGTGCTTGTCTCACTCGTAGTCTTTCGCCTCGCGCGTACCCCTTAGCACGGCAAGGGCGTTCAGCGCAAGAGCCTGCATCTCGTCCTCGCCGGGGAAGACATGCACGGGAGCAAGATATTCCACCCTCTCCCTGATGCGCTCCGTCACATAGGCAGAATGGGCTATGCCGCCCGTCAGCAAAACGGCATCCACCTGCCCGCGCAAAACAGCGCCCTCGGAGGCAATAGCCTTTGCCGTATGAAATATCATCGCGTCCACGAGGAGTTTGGCGTGGAGGTCGCCGTCCTCTATTCTGCGTAGTACTTCCTGCATGTCCGTCGTGCCGAGATGGGCCATAAGCCCCGCGTGTCCAGCTATGCGCCGCGTAAGCTGCTGCTCGGTGTAACGCCCGCTGTAACAGAGATGTATAAGATCTGCTGCCGGAAGCGAGCCAGCCCTTTCCGGCGAAAACGGGCCTTCGCCGTCAAGCGCGTTGTTGGCGTCCACCGCCCGCCCGTGCTCGTGCGCTGCGACAGAGATGCCGCCGCCAAGGTGGCATACTATAAGGTTTAGGTCCTCATACCTTTTCCCTATGCTGCGGGCATAGCGCCGCGAGATGGCGCGCTGGTTGAGCGCATGCCAGATGCAGATGCGCGGCATCAGCGGAGAGCCGCTCACGCGTGCCTCGGGCAACAACTCGTCCACCACGCCCGGGTCGGCTATCAAGGCTGGACAGCCGTCCCCCTGCGCTTTTGCCATCTCATAAGCTATGATGCAGGCCAGGTTGCAGGCGTGCTTGCGCATGGCATGGTAGGTGTCGGCGCACATCTTCTCGTTCACCTTGTACACGCCGCCCGGCACCGGCTTCGCCAGTCCGCCTCTGCCGATGATGGCATCAAACTTCCCCGCCGCGCCGCGACGCACAAGCTCTTCCTCCACCGACTTTTTGCGGAAAGCGTACTGGTCCGTTATCTTTTCAAAGGGGGAAAGCTCCTCCGGCGTATGCTTTATGTTGCTTACAAACAGCGGAGCCTCGTCTTCGTATACGGCCACCTTGGTAGAGGTAGAGCCGGGATTTATCACAAGTATTCTCATTTCGCGCTTTTCAAGGCACAGCACACCCCGCGTCCTTGCGGCGTGCCGGAAAGTGTTTTTCAGGACAAGAGAAGAAGAAAGCCCCGCATGAAGACCGTAAGCGTCTTTCTCCGCAATCCTTTCGCGCACCCTGCGCCTTCGTTCGGCGTAAAAATACGAAAAACGCGCCCAGCCACAGCATGCGGCGGGCGCGGTTTAGGCAATATGGAAAAGTTTTTCAGAAATAAAGGTCACGACAGACTCACCGTGGCAAGGGCAAGACTGTCAAACTTGGCCTCCGCGTCGTCCCCCCGCGAGGAAAGAACCACGGGCGCGTCCGTCCCTTGCAAAGCCCCCGCCACCCGGCCTCCGGCAAACAGCGGGAGAGCCTTGTAGACAGCGTTGGCAGCCTCTATGTCAGGGAAAACAAGTCCGTCGGCACGCCCTTCAAGGTCGGAAGATATGCCTTTCACGCGCAGCGCGACGGGGTCGCACGCCGTACGCAAGTCGAGCGGTCCGTCCACGCGCAGCCTCCCCCACTCGCCCCGCGCCGCGCGGGCGCAGATGTCGCCGTAGCCCAGCGTGTGCGGAAACTTCTCGCTCACCGTTTCGGCACAGTGCAACAAGGCTATACGCGGCTCTTCTATGCCGCAAGCGTGTGCAAGCCGAGCCATATAGGCCACCTGTGCCACACGCTGCTCTTGCGTGGGATAGGGGATGACGGCAGGGTCGGAGAAGAAGAGGAGCTTGTCATACGCCGGAAGCTCGACGGCGGCTATGTGCGTGAGCACCTGGCCGGGGCGCAGTATGCCCCACTCCTTGTTCAGCACGGCACGCAGCAGCGTGTCGGTGTGTATAAGTCCCTTCATCAGCACATCGGCCTCGCCTTCGCGCACCATGCACACGGCTTTTCCCGCAGCGTCCTCCGGACTGTCAGCCGGCACAAACCTCGCGTGCGGCTCGTCCTCCGGTATGGGAGAGACAGAGATGTTTCCTCCGCCGTCGCCTCCTACGAATATGGCCTCCGCAAAGCCCTCTGCCACTGCACGGCGCACGGCAGAGAGCGTGCAGCTGTCACCGCCGCACACCACGGCCACACGGAAACGGCGGTTCAGTCCGCGCAAATGCGCCGTCATCGCCTCAAAGGAAGAAATGGGAGTAAACATAGGCTCTTGTCTTTCAGTGTCTGTCTGCCGCATCCCCGCACGCCTGGCTGCGAAAAAGCAGCGCAAGGACGCGAAAACACGGCGTAAATATACGAAAAAACGCGCCCGCGCCCCATTCCTTGCACGCCGCACCGCACGCCGCCCCCACTTTCCCGTACAATACAAGAGACCATACCGCCCACATCGCCTGTCTCCCACGCCCTGCACGTTCGCCGGAGACCTTTCCCGCAAGGCACGGAGGCACCCATAATTTGCGTTAATTTGTTTCCCGTGGGCAAGTTTTTTACTACTTTTGCCCCGGTTTGAAAGGCCGCTTTCAAGCGCGTTTTTTGAGCCGGGTAAACGAAACACATTTACTTTCTAATTTCATAAATCGCTATGGCAACATTAGATTTGACCAAGTACGGCATCACCGGCGTTACGGAGATTGTACACAACCCCTCCTACGAGCAGCTCTTCGCCGAGGAGACGAAGGCAGGTCTTGAAGGCTTCGAGAAGGGCCAGGAGACCGAGCTCGGCGCAGTCAACGTGATGACGGGCATCTACACTGGCCGTTCGCCCAAGGACAAGTTCATCGTTATGGACGAGAACTCCAAGGACACGGTATGGTGGACGAGCGACGAATATAAGAACGACAACAAGCCCGCCTCCCAGGAGGCTTGGAAGGCTGTCAAGGAGCTGGCACAGAAGGAGCTTTCCAACAAGCGCCTCTTCGTAGTGGACGGCTTCTGCGGCGCCAACAAGAGCACCCGCCTCGCCGTGCGCTTCATCGTGGAAGTAGCTTGGCAGGCACACTTTGTGACCAACATGTTCATCCGCCCCACGGCTGAGGAACTCGAAAACTTCGAGCCCAACTTCATCGTGTACAACGCCTCCAAGGCAAAGGTGGAGAACTACAAGGAACTCGGCCTGAACAGCGAGACCGCCGTTGTCTTCAACATCACCAGCCACGAGCAGGTCATCATCAACACCTGGTACGGCGGCGAGATGAAGAAGGGCATGTTCTCCATGATGAACTACTACAACCCGCTCCGCGGCATCGCTTCCATGCACTGCTCTGCCAACACCAATATGGAGGAGACCAGCACGGCCATCTTCTTCGGTCTCTCCGGCACGGGCAAGACCACCCTTTCCACCGACCCGAAGCGCAAGCTCATCGGCGACGACGAGCACGGCTGGGACGACGAGGGCGTCTTCAACTATGAGGGCGGCTGCTACGCAAAGGTCATCAACCTCGACAAGGACAGCGAGCCCGACATCTACAACGCTATCCGCCGCGACGCGCTGCTGGAGAACGTGACCGTAGACGCCAACGGCAAGATTGACTTCGCCGACAAGAGCGTGACGGAGAACACCCGCGTAAGCTACCCCATCAACCACATCACCAACATCGTGAAGCCCGTCAGCAAGGGCCCCGCTGCAAAGCAGGTTATCTTCCTTTCCGCTGACGCCTTCGGTGTGCTTCCCCCCGTGTCCATCCTCTCCTCCGAGCAGGCACAGTACTACTTCCTCTCCGGCTTTACCGCTAAGCTCGCCGGCACAGAGCGCGGAATCACGGAGCCCACGCCGACGTTCTCCGCATGCTTCGGCCAGGCATTCCTCGAGCTGCACCCGACGAAGTACGCACAGGAGCTCGTGAAGAAGATGGAGAAGAACGGCGCGAAGGCATACCTCGTGAACACCGGCTGGAACGGCACTGGCAAGCGCATCTCCATCCGCGACACGCGCGGCATCATCGACGCTATCCTCGACGGCAGCATCGACAAGGCCCCCACGAAGACCATCCCGTTCTTCAACTTCGTCGTTCCGACGGAGCTCCCCGGTGTGGACAGCCACATCCTCGACCCGCGCGACACCTACGAGTGCTCCTGCAAGTGGGAGGAGAAGGCTAAGGACCTCGCCGCTCGCTTCATCAAGAACTTCGTCAAGTATCAGGGCAACGAGGCCGGCAAGGCACTCGTGGCAGCTGGTCCCCAGCTCTAATCTCTGAGACTCTCCACGGGACACGCCGCCCGCGCGTCCCGATACCGGACAAGAAAGCCGGCACGCGTACTGAAAAGTGCGCCGTGCCGGCTTTCCCTTTTTGCACCAAAAAGGAGGCAAAACGCCCTCGCGCAAGGGCAGTCCAAACTTCACGTTTTTGGAGCAAAAAAGAGAAGAAACACGCCCTTTCCGCCCCTTTTGAGGGGGTGCATTTTTATGAAAGATTAACTATACGCCCCAGCCCCACAACCGCCAAAAGACACTCTGCAGCGGCTAAGACCGGCCCCGTAGCGACGGGGATGGGGGCTGTAGCTACTACATGTACATCCCGGCGCGACTATATGTACACTTTTTGCCTTCGTAAGTCGCTGATTTCCAACAATGCGAAAGCGGGGATACGCAACGATGCGTATCCCCGCTTTTCTTTCCACAAAGATAATACATTTTCGCCCCCTTCCCAAATCGGCTTTAACGTTAGTTACAGATTGCAGTTTCACGAAAATGGCCACTTATCGGGAATTTTCCGTGCGATAAACGTACGAAAAACGCCGCTTTTAAAACCATCTTCGCGCCTCGTTCCAGCCTCCTTACCTTACGCATAGGAGACGTGCGCAAACCCTACGCAACACAACCCCAAAAAGCGCAAGAAACGATGCGGCAGCATGCCGATTCCTCGCCACTTCTCCTTATGCATAAAATTCGGGCGCGGTTTCATTTTCCGACTTTTAGCCCACAAGTGATGACACATTGACAAGCGCAAGGCGGGCAAAACGCATTTTTCGCCGATTTCAAGTCACGGGATTGAATAATTATTCCGTACCTTTGCTTACAAAAGCGCGTGCCGCCGACTGCACCGCAGACACCACACGCCACCACGCCGAAGAGCGTGTCCGGCGCGGCAGAAAAGGCGGCAGCCACCAGGCTCGGGCTACAGGAAAGCACAAAATCCCCGCAAGCGGGTCAAAGGAAGTTTTCGCAAACCACCATAAACAACATACCCATACACACATCATGAACAAAGTCGACCAACTGGACTTGAAGATACTCAAGACCATCTCGGTCAACGCCCGTATTCCTTTCAAGGACGTGGCGGCCGAATGCAACGTCTCCCGCGCCGCAATCCACCAGCGCGTGCAGCGCCTCATCGAGGCAGGAGTCATCACAGGGTCCGGCTACTATGTCTGCCCCAAGTCCATCGGCTACAGCACCTGCACCTACGTGGGCATAAAGCTGGAGCGCGGCTCCATGTACAAGCGCGTGGCAGAAGAGCTTGAAAAGATACCCGAGATAGTAGAGTGCCACTTCACCACCGGTCCCTACACTATGCTTATAAAGCTCTACTCCCGCGACAACGAGCACCTCATGGACTTGCTCAACAACCGCATACAGGAGATTTCCGGCGTGATATCCACCGAGACACTCATCTCCCTCGAGCAGAGCATCAACCGCACCGTGCCCGTGACGGCAGACCTCCGCCCCTAAGGCACGCCGAAAAGACAAAAAACCATCCGCAAGAGACTATGCACATAGACGGGCCGCTCATCGGCTTGGCCACATTCCTCATCATAGGCGTCTTCCACCCCGTCGTGGTGAAGACAGAGTACTACTACGGCATCCGCCCCTGGTGGATATTCCTCCTTGCAGGCATAGGGTGCGTAAGCGCGGCACTTTTTGTGGAGAATACGCCCGCAAGCGCCATACTCGGCGTAGCGGGCTTCTCTTCGCTTTGGAGCATACTTGAGCTTTTCGAGCAGAGAAAGCGCGTGCGCAAGGGGTGGTTTCCGAAAGGGCCGGGGCACGAAGACTGACCCGCCCGCCGCGCACGCAAGGCTGCCACAAACTTTTGCGGCGAATACAGACAAAACAGCTTCGCCGAAGCACTGCCGCAACGGCAAACGCAACCGCCGCGCCGTCACGCCCCGCCGCGAAGCTGCGCTTCCAAAAAGAGAAAGGAAGAATGACGTTTTCCCCCACTGCAGACTACGACAAACTTTGCGCCTCCCCCACCCTGCCCGACGGGCGTCCGCTCATCGGCATCACGGGCAACTATGACGAAGGCGCGCTAAAGCTCCTGCCGGGCTACTTCCGCTCGATAGAGGCTGCGGGAGGCATGGCCGTAGTGATACCGCCGCGCCCGCAGTGCGACGAAGCCACAGCCGCCCTGCTCGACCGCCTCGACGGACTTTTGCTTTCGGGCGGCGCAGACATCAATCCGCTCTACACCGGCGAAGACCCCGTCCCCGCCCTGCACGGCATCAACAGCGAGCGCGACCGCTTCGAGCTGGGACTTGTGCGCCTTGCCTACGACCGGCAGATACCTATGCTGGGGATATGCCGCGGCATTCAGCTCCTCGCCGCCGCACTCGGCGGCACGGTGCTGCAAGACATAGCCACCGCCCTGCCCGGCACACGCCTCGTGAAGCACTCGCAAGACGCGCCGCGCAGCACTGCCACACACTTCGTCACGGCAGAAGAAGGTTCGCTCATAGAGAAACTGCTCGGCAAGCATTTCGCCGTCAACTCCTTCCACCATCAGGCCGTGGGAGACCCCGGACCGCATTTCCGCGTGACCGCCCGCTCGGCGGACGGCGTGGCAGAAGCCATAGAAAGCACGGAGATGAAGAGCATCACGGGCGTGCAGTGGCATCCAGAATGCTTCCTGCAAGGCGGAGACGAGGACATGATGCCCCTCTTCCGCCATTTCGTGGGCGAGGCAGACTCTTTCCGCCGCGCAAAAGAGATACACAAGGGGACGCTCACGCTCGATTCGCACTGCGACACGCCGATGTTTTTCGACAAAGGAGTAGAGCTGACGCGGCGCGACCCGCAGCTGCTGGTAGACTTCCACAAGATGGCGGAAGGACACCTTGACAGCACCGTAATGGTGGCATATCTGCCGCAGGGCGAGCGCACGGATGAGGCTCTGCTCGCCGCCACGCGCAAGGCAGACAGCATACTTGACGAGATAAGGCAGCGCGTCACGGCTGCCCCGGGCGTGGCGATGGCCTACACGGCCGACGATTTGCTTGAAAACAAACGCCGCGGCCTGCGCTCGGTGATACCAGGCATAGAAAACGGATACGCCCTCGGGCGCGACCTCTCCAACGTGCGCCGCTTCCGCGAGAAGAAAGGCGTGGTGTACATCACGCTCTGCCACAACGGCGACAACGACATCTGCGACTCCGCCCGCCGCTCCAACGCCGAGCACGGCGGACTGAGCGACTTCGGCCGCGCGGTGGTGAAGGAGATGAACCTTTGCGGCGTGATAGTAGACCTGAGCCACGCGGCGGAAAGCACTTTCTACGACGCATTCGAGACGAGCGACGTGCCCATAATATGCTCGCACGCCTCCTCCCGCGCACTCTGCAACCACCCGCGCAACCTCACCGACGACCAGCTCCGCGCCATAGCCGGCACAAACGGGGTAGCGCAAGTGACGCTCTACCACGGCTTCCTCAAAGAGGGCAGCAAAAGCCCCAACGACGCCACCATCGACGACGCCGTGCGCCACCTCATGCACATGATAGACATTGCCGGCATCGACCACGTGGGCATAGGCACAGACTTTGACGGAGACGGCGGCATACGCGGCTGCGCCTGCGCCTCCGAGCTCGTCAACTTCACGCGCCGGCTGCTCTCCGAGGGACTCACCCGCGAAGACATAGAGAAAGTGTGGGGCGGAAATTTCCTCCGCGTCATGCGCCTCGTACAACTCCGGGGAGGGAATATCCCGGTAATGACAGACTGACAACATTCTCGCCAGAGAAAAGAAAAATGAGACACCTACTTCTTACCGCCGCCATCGCGCTCTCCCTCACGGCCTGCAAGAGCCGAAGCGCGGCCACCGCAGAGGGCGAAACGACGGACACCACCGCCGTCACGCAAGTGCGCTTTGACGCCGACTCTGCCTACGCCGACGTAGTGGCGCAGTGCGCTTTCGGACCGCGCGTCCCCAACAGCGACGCGCACGCCTCCTGCGCAGACTACATAGCACGGCGCTTCGCGCAGTACGGACTTGACGTACAGCAGCAACGCGCCGACCTCAAAGCCTGGGACGGCAAGACGCTGCATACACGCAACATCATCGCCGCCTACCGCCCCGACCTCGCCGACCGCATACTGCTTTGCACACACTGGGAAAGTCGGCCCTGGGCCGATGCCGACCCCGACTCTGCCAACCACCGCTCTCCCGTGATGGCTGCCAACGACGGCGCAAGCGGCGTGGCGGTGCTGCTGGAAGTGGCACGCCAGCTCAAGGAGCTGAAACCCGAAGTGGGCATTGACTTCGTATGCTTCGACTCCGAAGACTACGGCGCGCCCTACTGGGCGGGAGACAAGGATCCGGGAGACGGCACGGACTGGTGTCTCGGCGCGCGCTACTGGGCCGCAAATCCGCACAAGCCCGGCTACTCTGCGCATTTCGGCATACTGCTTGACATGGTAGGCGGACAAGACGCCCGCTTCTGCTACGAAGGCACTTCGCTGCGCTACGCCCGCGACATAGTAGTGCGCGTATGGGATGCCGCCCAGCGTGCCGACGCCGCCGGCCTCTTCCTCCAACAAGAAGGCGGCTGGGCACAGGACGACCACGTCCCCGTCAACGAGATAGCGGGCATACCCACCATAGACATAATACCCTACGTGGAGGGCGAGCATACCTTCGGCCGCACCTGGCACACCGTTTCCGACACGCCGGACAACATCTCCAAGGAGACACTGCGCGGCGTGGGGCAAACGCTGCTGCAATTCCTCTCCGAGGGCAATTTTTTCTAAGAAAAAGAGTTTAGGGATATATACAACGGACGGGACGGAAAGCAACCGACACAAGACATCCCGCGCCACCAACACCCGCACCAATGACCATAGACGAAGCACAGGACGAGATAATAGAAGACTTTTGCGCGCTTGACGACTGGATGGACCGCTACCAGCTGCTCATCGACTTAGGCGAGGAGCAAGCGCCCCTGCCCGCGTCCGACAAGACAGAGCAAAACCTCATAGACGGCTGCCAAAGCCGCGTATGGCTTGCATGCGACTGCAAGGACGGCGTGCTTGACTTCCGCGCAGAGAGCGACGCGCTCATCGTGAAAGGCATCATCACGCTGCTTCTGCGCGTCGTTAACCACCACACGCCGCAAGAGATACTTGACGCAAACCTCTACTTCATCGAGCGCATCGGGCTGAACGACCATCTCTCCCCCACCCGCTCCAACGGACTGTTGGCTATGATAAAGCAAGTGCGCATGTACGCGCTCGCCTTCAAGACCATCGGTTGAGACACAAACTCACTCACAAAAAAGACATACAGACATGAAGAAGAAAACCCTCGTGGGCGCTTTCGCAGCCGCCCTGCTTCTTTCCTCCTGCGGCGGCAGCAAGACTTCCGACCCTGCAGCGACCGACTCCACCGCTACAGACACCACGGCAGTTGACACCACGGCAGCACCTGCCGGAGAGGCTGTCGCAGCCGTGGCAAACGGCGACGCGGACGCCGCTACCGCCGCCCTTGACAAGGCATTGCAGGCCGCAGCGGACGACCCTGCACTGGTAAAGGAGGTGAACGCCGCCATACAGCAGAAGATTGAAGACCTCAAAGCCGCCGGCAAGACGGAAGAGGCCGCTGCCTACGCTTCCAAGATAAAGGAGTATGTAGACCAGCACGCAGACGCGCTGAAGTCCGCCGACCCCTCTACTGTGACGGTGCAGAGCCTCGTGAACGCAGCTGTCAACCTGCCGCAAAGCGTGAAGAGCGACGCAGCCAACGGTGCAAGCGCAGTGAAGACTGACGCTGCAGCCGCCAAGACCGCAGCCACCGCCGCAGCGGGACAGGCCGTTTCGGCAGCTAAGACCGCAGGCAAGCAGGCTGCGTCCAACGCAAAGGCAAGCGCTGAGAAGAAAGCCAACGAGACCGTACAGAAGGCTAACGACAAGGCTAACGCCGCCGTACAGAGCGCATCGAAGAAAGCCACTGACGCGATAAGCAAGGGGCTCAATTCGCTGCACTAAGACACGCACGCGCCGCACACTGCGGCAAAGAGCATAAGAAGAGCGTGCCCTGCGGATATTGTTCCGCAGGACACGCTCCTCTCTTTATATGTAAAAACTACGGCTTACCCCGTCACGCAAGCAGGATACCGCCGAAGCCGCACACAAGTCCCACAAGCACGCCGTAGCCAAGCTCTTCCATAGTGTGCTGCCGCAGTACAAGGCGCGCGCTGCACACCAAGCCGCAAAGCAGCACCGTAAGGCAAAGCCAGCCCGTAGGGTCGAAAGAGAAGATAAGCGAGAAGGCAAGCAATGCCCCCACAAAGCCTCCCGACGCCGCCGCATGCGTGCTTATCTTGAACCATCCGTTTACCACGGCACACACTATCTGTATCAAGAGCGCGCCGAGTATCACGCCCTCCGTAAAGCGGGGCATGTGCAAGGCGTAAAGCAAATAGAGCAAGGCGGAGTAGCTGACAATGCTCAGCACGTAAGGGACGTAACGGCGTTCCCTGCGCCCGAGCTGGTGACGCGTCCAGCCGTTCAGCTTGCGGTACAGATAGATGGTAAGGTGCGGGAGAAGCACCGTAAAGAAATAGACAATGAGCGTCATCACTACCTTCGTCGTCACGGGCAGCAAGCGCAGGTAACTGAAAAGAAACAAAGCCACGAAAGCCATCACGGGCAGATAGAACGGGGAGAACACCACCGACACCACCTGCGACGTAAGCACTATCAGGGATATCTGCTTGCCGCTGCGCCATACGCGCACGGGATTTATCTCGCGAAGCTCGTCACGCGCCGCCTCTTCGTAAGGCAGGTCAAGGCGTTCCTCTTCTCTCTGCATCTTTGTCTGCATTGTGTTAGCCATTTTGTCTCCGTCCGTCCCCGGACGTTTCAAACCTCTTTCCTAAGTCTCGCCGTAGGGAAGCCCATCGCGTCGCGGTATTTCGCCACCGTGCGCCGCGCCACGGCAAAGCCGCGCTCTTTCAGCATTGCTGCAAGCGCGTCGTCCGAATAGGGCCGCCGCTTGTCCTCCCCCTCGACAAGCGAGCGTAGCACCGCCCGTACCTTGCGGGCTGAGAGTTCCTCGCCGTCGCTGGCGGTAAACTGCGAGGAAAAGAAAAACTTGAGCGGATACACCCCGTAGCCGGTCTGCACATACTTGCTGCTCGTCACCCGCGACACAGTGGAAATGTCCACGCCGGCAAGCGCAGCCACGTCTTTAAGGGCAAGCGGACGCAGCAAGTCTTCATCGTCCTCGTCAAAGAAAGGACGCTGCAGGCGCACGATGGCACGCATCACGGCCAGCAAAGTCTGGTTGCGCCGCGAAAGAAGGTTGATGAACGACTGCGCCGCCTCCACCTTTCCGCGCGCATACACATAAGCGTCGCGCTGCTCGCGCGTCAGTTTCCCGCGCCGCGCCGCGTACTGCGAAATGCTTTCGCGGAAGGCACGGCTCACACGCAGCTCCGGCACGTCCCCGGAGTTGAGCGTAACCACCGCCTCGCCGTCCGCCCGCACCTCCACAAGAAAGTCGGGCACCACGGCGGGGGAAGTAGCAGCCGCCGTCTCCCCAAGCGCAGTGCCGGGAAGCGGATTGACGTGCGTAAGCTCGTGCAGCACGTGGGCAAACGTCTCCTCGTCCGCTCCCAAGCGGCGGCGCACCACGTCCCAGCGTTTTGCGGCAAAGTCCTTGAAATATTTGTCCACCACCGCCAGTGCCATCTGCGTGTAAGGCGTGCGGCGGTCTGGGTCGGAAAGTTGTATGCGCATACATTCCCTCAGCGAGCGTGCGCCTACACCGCGCGGCTCGAAAGTCTGCAGCACAGCCACAAGCCGTGCCACCTCCTCAGGCGTAGTCTGCACGCCCCGGTAAATGGCAAGCTCGTCAGAGAGCGTGGCATCGTCCTTCCGCAAGAAGCCGTCCGCGTCAAGCGAACCGACAAGGTACTCCATCACCTCGCCCTCATGCTCCGTAAGGTCGCGCTCGCCAATCTGCGACTTCAGGTCCTCATAAAACGACATTCCGCTGGAGAGCGGGGCTTCGCGGCGTTCGGTCTCCCCCTCGGCACGCTGCACAAGATAGTCAGGCGCGTCGTCCGCAGAGAGATAGTCGCCCATTGCGTCCGCCTCGCCGCCGTAGTCTGCACCCTCATAAGGGTCTTCCGCGTCCCGCTCTATGGCAGTCTCCGGGTCATCGGCAGCGGTGTCTGCACCGCCGCCCACTTCTTCGCCGCCCTCCATATCATCGCCGCCGTCATTGTCCGAGCCGCCTCCGTAAGCGTCCGTTTCACATCCGTCTGCAAACGCGTCCTCCCCTCCGTCGCGCCCGTCCGCCTCTTCGAGAGCCGCGTTGTCCAGCATCTCGTTGCGCACACGCTCGGCAAGGTCGGTGACGGGCAGCTCCACAAGCTTCGCCACCGCCACCTGCAAGTTAGAGAGTTGCTGCTGCTGCACAGCCTCCGCATGTTGTTCAAGTTTCTGCGGCATAATCGTAGCGTTTGTCAAGCCCGCCGCACCGCGCTCGCACGTCCTGTGCATACGCGCTTATACTCGCGCACGGGCTTACTCCTTGCAAAGATAACGCAAGGCGCGGCAATGGAAAGCGGAAAAGCGTCAGCTTTGCGTTTTCCAGCGCCGAGCCGAAGTCTGTTTTCACCCCAACAGCGGCAAAGAAAGGGGCTATATGCCCTCTCAAAAGGAGAAAAGGCGCACTTAACGCCAAAAGAAAGAGCCATTTCTCGCGCGGCGTTTCTAACTTTGCGCCCAAAGGCGGCGGCGGAAGGGCGCCGCGCCCACACCGCTGACTATATTGACAACCCCACACAAAGCACACGACAGACGCCGTTACGACGAGCCGAGCGCGGGAAAGCGCGCCGGCACGCCGGAAACACGCTGCACAGCCTCCGCCGCGAGCGGGAAGACTGCGACGGCGCGGCTCTTTGCGCTGTTGCTGCTTTGCCTTGCCACACTGCCTGCCGCCGCGCAGCAAGACCCCGCTTTCGTGCAATACTGGAAGATGGAGCCGCAGTTCAACCCCGCCGCAGCCGGACGGCAGCCCCAGCTCGCCATAACCGGCGCGGTGCAGACCCACGCCAGCGGCTACGAGGACGGCGGAAGCACCATGTACGCCGGAGCTGACGCAGCCTTCCAAATAGGAAAGACACGGCACGGCGTAGGCGTGCTTTTCCAGAACGACGCGTTCGGCCTCTTCTCCCACAAGCGTTTCTCCGTGCAATACTCCTACCACTTCAAGCTCTTCGGCGGGACGCTCAGCATCGGCGGCGAGGCGGATATGCTCAACGAGAGCCTGAGCGGCTCAAAAGCCGACCTTGCCGACGCCAACGACCCCGCATTCCCCACGTCCGACGTGAGCGGGTCCAAGTTTGACGCTACCGCCGGACTGTGGTACGCGCACAAGAGATGGTACGCCGGCGTAGGGGCGCAACACCTTACGTCGCCCAAGATATACCTCGGCGAAACCAACGAATACAAAGTGCGGGCGCTGTACAATTTCACCGCCGGATACAATATACGGCTGCGCAGTCCGTTATTCACTATATGCCCGTCTGTCATGCTGCGCTACGACGGCAAGGCTCTGCGCTCGGACATCACGGCACGGCTGCGCTACGCCTACCAGAAGAGACAGCTCTACGGCGGCATCAACTACAGCCCGCAGCACTCAGTTGCGCTCTTCCTCGGCGGCATGTTCCACGGCGTGGAACTGGGCTACTGCTACGAAGCAAACACCTCAGGCATGGGGATAGGGGCGGGACAGCACGAAGTGACAATCGGCTACCGCCTTGACCTCAACCTAAGCAAACGAGGGAAGAACGCACACCGCAGCGTAAGATGGCTATGACGGAAAACAGCGGCGACGCACAGAGACACTCCCTATTTCGGCACACAGAAACAATGAAAAACTCATTCTTAGCAATACTCTCCCTTCTGGCTCTCACCGGGCTGCTCGCCTCCTGCATGGGAAGCAGCCGCGCCATGCAGAGCGGCGGGGAAGTGACGGGACAAAAGTCGTCCACATTCAACGAACCCGCACCCTACGGCATGGTGGAGGTGAAACGCGGCTTCCTCAAAGTGGGACTCGAGCAGCAGGACTCGCTTTGGGGCACGGTGACACCCTCAAAAGAGATATCGGTAGACGGCTTCTGGATGGACCAGACAGAGGTGACAAACTCCATGTACCGGCAGTTTGTCACTTGGGTGCGCGACAGCATCATACGCGAGCGCCTCGCCGACCCCTCCTACGGCGGTGACGAGACCTACAAGATAGAGGTAGACCGCAACGGCGACCCCGTGAAGCCGCACCTCAACTGGACCAAGCCCATCCCCTGGCGCAAGCCGAGCGAAGACCAGGAGCGCGCGCTCAACAGCGTGTACGTCACCCACCCCATTGACGGGACGAAGATGCTTGACACGAAGCAGCTGATGTACCGCTATGAGGTTTTCGACTACGAAAAGGCTGCGCTGCGCAAATACCGCCTCGACTGGCGCGAGCGCTCGCTTGACACCGACCATCCCGCCGACCCCGACGAAGTGGTGATGATATCGAAAGACACGGCTTACGTGGACGACAACGGGCAAATAGTGACGCAGACCATAGAACGCCCGCTCTCCAGCCTGTACGACTTCCTCAATACCTATATTGTACAGGTCTACCCCGACACGACTTGCTGGGTGAACGACTTCCCCAACGCCAACAACGAGCCTTACATGAAGCTCTACTTCTCCTCGGCGGCCTACAACGACTATCCCGTGGTGGGCGTGACGTGGGAACAGGCAAAGGCTTTCTGCGCCTGGCGCACAAACTACCTGCTCGCCGGCATGGGCGCACAGGCACGCTACATACAGCGCTACCGACTCCCGACCGAGATAGAATGGGAATACGCCGCCCGCGGCAAAGAGGGCAACCCCTACCCCTGGCAAGGAATTGAAGCCAAGAGCAAGGAGGGATGCTTCTTCGCCAACTTCAAGCCCGACAAAGGCAACTACACCGACGACGGCAACCTCATCACTTCGCGCACCGGCATATACGGTGCAAACTCCAACGGGCTCTTCGACATGGCCGGCAACGTGGCCGAATGGACAAGCACCGTGTACACGGAGGCGGGCGTGGACGCAATGGCCGACCTCAACCCGCAGCTTTCCTACGACGCGGCAAAGGAAGACCCCTATATGCTCAAAAGGAAGAGCGTGCGCGGAGGCTCGTGGAAAGACCCCATGTCATACATACGCTCGGCCTGGCGCACCTGGGAATACCAAAACCAGCCGCGCTCCTACATAGGCTTCCGCTGCGTGCGCTCAAAAGCCACCACCACAAGCGCCACATCCGCCGGCAAACGCAAATAACGGCTGCCACGCCGCCCAACAACAGATAACCACGCGGAGGCGACACACAGACAACCGCCGCCACAGCACAGCATACAATCACCATGTCCGCAAAAATCAACCTCGTTATACGCCTGCAGCACTGGATGGACAGTGTGCCGGGCCAGACTTTCCTCAACTACGCATACTCTTGGGGCGCGTCTATCGTGATACTCGGCGCGCTCTTCAAGCTCACCCACCTTCCGGGCGGCAACTTCATGCTCTTCATAGGCATGGGCACGGAGGTCGTCGTCTTCTTCCTCTCGGCCTTTGACCGCCCGTTTGACAAAAACGAGATAGGCAAAGAACTTCCGCACGACTACGAGACAGACGAGGAAATAGCCGCGAAGCTCGGCCTCACCGACGACGACGAGGAAAGCACGACTGACGAAACGGCGCAGCCCGCCACAGTACAGCCCGCTGCTGTACAGGGCACGGCATTCCAAGCACCCGCCGTACAAAGCACGGCGACACCCGCCGCAGCAAGCCAAGACACGGGCGCACAAGGCACGGGCGCACAAGGCGCCGCAGTACCGAACGGCGGCGCCACCGTCATCATCGGTTTCCCCGGCGGACAGCCCGCAGGCGGCCAAGCCGCGGTCGAAGCCCCGCAAAGCGCAGAGAAAGCAGAAACGACCAGCGCATCCCAGCCCCTCCCTGCTGCAGAAGCCGCCCGCGCTGCCATCGCTGCCACCGCCGCTGCGGGCGCAGAGCCTTTCGAGGACGAAGCAAAGCGCCTTGCCGAAATCATACGCATCGCCAACGACGAACTTCTGCGCCGCGCGCAGGCCGCGCTCTCGCCTGAGATGGAGGAAGCCACACAGACCTACATAGAAAAGCTCCGCGTACTCGCCGACACCTTCCAGAAAGTGGACGAGCAAAGCGGACGCCTCGCACGCGACAGCGAGGAAATGGCCGAACTGAACCGCACCCTCACCGCCATCAACAAGACATACGACCTCCACTTCAAGAGCATCAGCCAGCAAGTGGGCACGATAGAGAAGATAAACGAGCAGACGCGCAGTCTCGCCCGCCGCATCGAGGAACTCAACCAAGTGTACGGCCGCATGATACAGGCTCTGAGCGTCAACATGCAGCAGGGCGCGGCCGCATCCCAGCAGCCGCTCTCCGGCGAGCAAGCCCCTCGCTTGTAAGAGGCACAGGCCGCAAGGCACGCCCCTCGGGGCGGCAAGTACATACACCCGGGCTACGGCCCGCGAACGAGCGTCCCGCGCGTCTGCGCCTTGACGGAGCAAACGCTATATACAAGGGGCAAACACGAACAAAGATTTCACACAGAGAATGTCCGCTGTAAAGAAAAGGCCCGTCTCCCCGCGCCAGAAGATGATTAACCTGATGTACATCGTACTGATGGCTATGCTGGCGCTGAACGTGTCAAGCGACGTGCTGAAAGGCTTCACCCTCATCGGGGACAGCCTCAGGCGCACCATAGACAACGCCAACGAGGAGAACAAGGCCATATACGATGACTTCAAGGCACAGTACGAGAGCAACCCCACAAAGGTGAAGCCCTGGTACGAAAAGGCCATGTCCGTAAAACGCGCCAGCGACGAGCTGTACAGTTTCGCGGGACAGCTGCGCCTCGCCATTGCGCGGGAAGCCGACGGCAAGAACGGCGACCCCGACAACCTGCGCGACAAGGAAAACCTTGAAGCCGCCAGCCGCGTGATGCTCGCCCCCGCCAAAGGGCAAGGGAAGAAGCTTTACGGAGAGATAGTGTCTTTCCGCAAGCTCATTCTCTCCATGACAAACGACCCGCGCGAGAAAGCCATCATCGCCTCCAACCTCTCCACCGACGTACCCAAGACCGAGGACAACATAGGCAAAAACTGGCAGCAGTACATGTTTGAGGAGATGCCCTCCATCGCCGCCGTCACCATGCTTGCCAAGCTGCAGAGCGACGTGCGCAAGGCGGAGAACGAGGTAATACACTCCCTTCTTGCAAACATAGACGTGAAAGACATCCGCGTCAACCAGCTCAACGCCTACGTGTCGGCAGAAGCCACGACCCTGTATCCCGGCGAAACTTTCCGCTCGCACATTTTCATGGCGGCGGTGGACACGACACAGCGCCCGGAGATTTACGTCAACGGACGGCGCATCCAGCCCGACGGCAGCTACAATTTCACAGTAGGAAGCCCGGGCCAGTACAGCTTCTCCGGCTACATACTTATGCCCAACGCGGCAGGAGACATCATACGCCGCCCCTTCACGCAGAAATACAACGTCATCGCGCCGCCGCAAGGCGCAACCGTGGCGGCAGACCTTATGAACGTGCTCTACGCGGGCTTTGACAACCCCATCAGCGTAAGCGCGTCGGGCATCCCCAACACACAGGTACACCTTTCCATGACGGGCGGCACGCTGCGCTCCACCGGCGCAGGCAAATACGTAGCCCGTCCCTCTACCGTGGGCAGCAACGTCACCTTCAGCGTGACGGGTACGGTAAACGGCAAACAGCAGAACATGGGCTCTTTCACGTTCCAAGTGCGCAAGCTCCCCGACCCCACGGCGTTTGTCACCATCGGCACAGACCGCTTCAAGGGCGGCAAAGTGGCAAAAGGGTCTATCATCTCCGCCCCCGGCGTCGGCGCGGCTATCGACGACGGACTGCTCAACATACCTTTCCGCGTGCTGAGCTTCGAGACCGTCTTCGCCGACCGTATGGGCAACCTTCGCCCCGAACCCTCCGCCGGCAGCAATTTTACGGAAAACCAGCGCAACCTGATGCGCGAGCTGCGCCGCGGCCAGCGCTTCTTTATCGTCAACGTGAAAGCCGTCGGGCCCGACGGGCTGACGCGCACGCTCAACGGGGCGGTACAGGTCATCGTGAACTAAGCCGCCGCGCTCCGCACACAATAGAAAAGAAACACACATTCACCCGATACATATGAAGTCCCAGACATACCATACACGCCGCACGCTGCTTTTGCTGCTCTGCCTCGCCTTTACGCTCACGGCTGTGGCACAGCCGCCGCGCCGCCGCGCCGAGCAGGCCGCCAAACAGCAGGAAACAAGCCAGCAGGGGTCGGCATACCGACAGTTTCCCACGGCACAAACCATGCCGGGCGACGCGCCTTGGCGGCGCGACCTGTACCGCACGCTCGACCTCACGAAGGACGCCAACGCCGTGCTCTACTATCCCGTCACGCCGCAGGACGGCCGCATGAACCTTTTCACCTACCTCTTCCGCCTCATCATGCGCGGGCAGGTGAAGGCGTACGACTACAAGCTGGACGGAAACGAAAACTTTACCGAGAAGAACGTGGTCAAGGCCAAGGAGATTATGGACCGCTACCACATCTTCTACGAAGAGAAAGACGGAAAGTTCCGCGTAAGCGACGCAGACCTGCCCTCTGACGAGGTAAAAGCCTACTTCATAAAGGAAAGCAGCTACTACGACCAGCACACCGCCTCTTTCCGCACACAGGTGACGGCTCTCTGCCCCGTTCTCAAACGCGGCGACAGCGACTTCGGCGGCGAGCTTTCCCAGTATCCCATGTTTTGGGTCAAGATGTCCGATGTCGCTCCCTACCTCGGCAAGCTGATGCTGATGGGCAGCTCGCTGAACAACGCCGCCACGCTTTCCGCCGACGATTTCTTCACCATGCACTGCTACGAGGGCGACGTGTACAAAGCCGTCAACCTGCAAGACCGCCTGCTTTCCAACTATTGCGCGGACGACTCCGCCATGAAGCGCGAACAGGCACGCATAGAGAAGCAGCTCACCGACGTGCAGGAGCACGTATGGGGACGCGACAGCGCCTACTACGCCCGTCTGCGTGCCGACTCCATAGCCCAGGCCGAAGCCGACTCGCTTGCGAAAGCCGGGAAAGCAAGCCGCACCTCCACACGCCGCACTTCTGCCCCCACACGCCGCACGGCCTCCTCCGTAAAGAGCGGCAGCACGAAGAGCTCTGCACCCGCCAAGACGAAAACCACAAAGACAAAGGCTGCGAAAGCCACGAAGCCCAAAAGCTCGTCCAGCCGCAGTGCCGGATACAGCGTGCGCCGCCAAAGACACTGACCCAAAAAACCGCCCGTGCAGCCCGCGCTGAACGGCTCAAATAGCCCAGGTCCAATTCCCAATAAACGTTAACGGGAATTTGGAAAACGGGGAAAAATGTATTATCTTTGTGTAAGGAAAAGCGGGGATACGCATCGTTGCGTATCCCCGCTTTCGCGTTGTTGGAAATCAGCGACTTACAGAGGCAAAAAGTGTACATGTAGACGCTACGGGATGTACATATAGGAGCGACTGCCCCCGGCCCCGTCGCTACGGGGCCGGGGGCAGTCGCTGCAGAGTGCCTTTCAGAGACTATGGGGCTTATTGGTATAGTTAATCTTTCATAAAAATTCAGGTCTGGAAAAACTCACAAAACAGCCGAAAACGTACCCGAAAAAGACCACTGAGCTACTTAACGAACCGCACGCCGAAAGGACATAAAAGACTGCGCCGCTCTTTCCTAAGAACGGCGCAGACAAAAGATGCCCGCGCTACTGTCACAAGAAGCGAAAGCGCGGCGCAAAAGGGAGAAAAGCACGACCAACGGCAGCAGCCAACTCCGCAAAGCCAAGCCCTGCATACTCCCCTACCACTCCACTTTCTCTTCGAGTATAACCCCGTCAGTTGCGTCCTCTTCTGTAAAAAGTCCGCCGCGATACTGCACGCAGAGCATAAGAAGCAGCTCTTCGCCCGTATTGCGAACCGAGCGCTTTCCCTCGGGCGCCACTCTTACCACACTCCCCTCCGATACGGCAAACACTTCTCCGTCTACCTGAAACTCTCCCTTGCCCGAAAGGAAAAAGTACAGCTCTTCGTGCGTCTTGTGGGTATGCAGAAATCCCGTTTCCTGCCCCGGAGCAAAACTCTGGAAAGAGAATTCGCCGCCCGTTGTCCCGACGCTCTGCCCGCCGAACACCTTTCCGGCGATGCGCACCTCAGGACTAAGCTCCAATGCATACTCCCCGATACCGTCCAGCTTGCCAAAATCCACGGCAGCAAAGTTGCTGCCAGCTGCAATTTTCTTTGACTCTTTCATTTTTGTTGCGATTGTCAATGATGAAACTTGATTTTGGCCGCAAAGGAAGAGCAAACAAGCCGCCCACACAAGAAGGCACAAAACGGTGAGACAGTTACGCAGACGAAACCTTTGCGGCGGGGCGGGGACACGAGCGACACCGCATTAACCAAGATTAACCGCCCCTAACCCATTCTCTGCGGCGCGGCGGCTACCTTTGCAGCCTATTTCCGAAGAAAAAGCAAAAACGACAATGACAAGAACGCTCAAGGAAATGGTTTTCCCGGACTGCCCGATACGCAACGTACTGGCAAAAGTGTGCAACAAGTGGACGCTGCTCGTCATCTATACGCTCCACGCCCACGGAGAGCAGCCGCTCCGCTTCAGCGCCCTGCAAAGGCTCATCCCCGACATCTCGCAGAAAATGCTGACCAGCACCTTGCGAGACCTGGAAGAAGACGGATATGTCACCCGCAAAGTGTTTGCCGAAGTGCCGCCAAGGGTAGAGTACGCGCTCACGCCCCGCGCCGAGAGCCTGATACCCGTCGTCGACAAACTGATAGACTGGGCCGCCGACAATATGGCTGCAATCCTGCGCGACAGAGAGTCATAAGATTCGCCCTTAGCCTCAGTGACACGCAACGCCACTGCCGGACGAGAGCATGCAGCACCGTACGCACCGCCACTTAGGCGACACCTACTCATCAGTCCGTCCCCTAACCACGAAAGCCCGCTGCATCACCGAAGCTGTATACAACAAACCGGGTCTGCACGGCGAAATGATTGCCGCACAGGCCCGGTTTCTCATAATCCTGCACTATATAGAGGGGACTGCCCTACTTCACAAGCTCCCACTCTACCCCGTTCTCCACGCAGCCCTTCTTCACGACGAGCAGCATGCACGGGCTTATGGTGTAAGAAAGCTTGCCGCCCGAGTTGCGGCGGTAAGACACCACCAGTTTGCCGCCCTTTTCGCTCACGCCTGCCGGGACAAACTCCATGTCCTCCTGTACCGGCGCACTCGTCACAGCCAGCACCGCCTGACGGGAAAAATCTATCTTCGTGGGCAGCCCGTCTTTCCCCATCACCGCAGCAGCGCCAAACACAGCGTCAAACGATGCCTGGTCCTTAATCACGGAAGTGCCGAAAGACTTCACGTCGTTGCGCACAAAATAATGCTTTGCCACTTCATAGGCCACACTCTTGCCCGCCTTCGCCACAGACACGCTCTCGCCCTTGGCAAGCTGCGAGTTGCTGCACGACGAGAGCGAAGCCACGCCGGCAAATCCCGTCAGAAGCGCGACGGCACACGCTCCGGTCATTCTTGTTAAGTCCATATTTTTGCTCTGTAAGTTCAAGATAAGAAACCGCCCCCAGGCGCAAAACTTGCACAAGAGCAAGCAAAAAAAGATGAGGGAAGACAACCTCACCCGTCCGAAATGAGCGGAAAAACAGTTAAACAAGCGAAAGAGTAAACGGCCAAGCGGGTTTTAGTTGTATTTTTGTACGATTTTAGCGGCTTTCTGCCCTCACAAAAGGCAAAAGCACAACCATCAGGCGAGAAAACGGAAGACACATGGCTGCGAGAAACAAGAAAAAACGGCATGCAGGCCGTTTCAGTATAGTCACCACCTGCATCAGCATCACCTTAGTGCTTGTACTGCTCGGCGTAGTGGTTTCTTTCGTCATGATATGCGGCAATTTCAGCCGCCAGCTGCGCGAGGGGCTTACGGTTGAGCTTACGCTCAGCGACAACGCCACCAACGCCCAGCTGCTGCAAGCCCAAAGCCGCTTGCGCACAGCACCCTACGCCCGCCGCGTCAACTACATTTCAAAGGAGCGAGGCACGCGCGAAATGAACGAAGCGCTGAAAGGCGACATGGGCGAATTTTTGGGCGCAAGCCCCATCCCCGCCGAGTTTGAAGTGTATCTGCGCGCCGAGTACGCCAACCTCGACAGCCTCCAGCGCTACGAGAAGCAGATGAGAGCCATACCCGCCGTCACCGACGTCAACTATCCCCGGGACATAATGGAGGGCATAGACCGCACCATACCCGCCGTGGGCGGCGGACTTCTCGCCGTCGCGGCATTGCTCGCCGTGGTGTCGTTTTCGCTCATCAGCAACACCGTAAGACTCAGCGTCTACTCCCGCCGGTACAGCATACACACCATGAAGCTCGTCGGCGCGAAGTGGAGCTTCATACGCCGCCCCTTCCTGTTTGAAGCCCTGCGCATAGGCCTCGCCTCCGTCCTCATATCCGGAGGACTGCTCAGCGCCGCGCTCTATTTCCTCCAATTTGAGGCAGGAGCGGGGAACATCTACATCAACACGCTCATCACCCCCTACGTCTGGGCGGCAACCCTCGGCACCATCGCCGTCTGCGGCCTGCTGCTCACGACACTGTGCGCCTCCGTCTCGGTAAACCGCTACCTGCGGATGAACACGGGCAGCATCTACCTCAGGTGACACGCAGGGCTTCTCTGCAAATAAGCCGAAAGCCCGCCCCAACAAGCCAAACACAAGAAACAAGCATATGCAGACGCAAAACCAGACGCCGAAGAAAAGCGTTTTCGCATTCGGCCGCACCAACTTCATTCTGCTCGCCATCGGCATGGCAGCGGTTGTCACAGGAATGATACTTATGTCGGGCAGCGGGTCAGACGAGACCACGTTCAACCCCGCCATCTTTGACGCCCGCCACATCAAGGTAGCCCCCGCCGTGTGCCTCTTCGGCTACCTCTTCATGGTAGTGGCCATACTCTACCGCCCCCTCAAGAAAAAAGAGACGGCTGACAAGGCTGAAAACTGACACCCGGCACGCCGGAAATAGGCAAACATCCTAACGCGCATACCAATGAACTCTATTGAAGCCCTGCTGATGGGGCTGCTGCAAGGCCTCACCGAATACCTCCCCGTAAGCAGCAGCGGACACCTTGCCATAGCGTCCTCGCTCTTCGGAGTGGACGGCGAAGAAAACATGACCTTCACCATCGCCGTACACGTAGCCACGGTGCTGAGCACCATCGTAGTGCTGGGCAACGAAATCGGCAAAATACTGAAAGGCACTTTCTCCGCTCCCAACAAGGACGGCGCAGGCCTTGCCCGCCTCAACGCCGACCAGCGCTATACGCTCAACATCATCGTGTCCATGATACCCATCGGCATCGTCGGGGTATTTTTCAAGGACAAGGTAGAAGCCGTCTTCGGCTCCGGCCTTACGGTAGTGGGCGTATGCCTCATCGTCACCGCCGCACTCCTCACTTTCTCCTACTACGCGAAGCCCCGCGAGCGCAAAGAGATATCCTTGCTGCACGCCTTTATTATAGGTCTGTCGCAAGCCGTGGCCGTGCTGCCCGGCCTTAGCCGCTCCGGCACCACCATCGCGACGGGACTCCTGCTCGGCAACAAGAAACAGAGCATGGCGCAGTTTTCCTTCCTGATGGTGATTCCGCCCATCCTCGGAGAGGCTCTGCTCGACATCCTCAAAATAGCGAAAGGCGAGGAGCTTGCAGGCGGCATCGACACCGTCCCCCTCATTGTGGGCTTTGTCGCCGCCTTCATCTCCGGCTGCGCGGCATGCAAATGGATGATAGGCATCGTGCGGAAAGGCAAACTCATCTATTTCGCCTACTACTGCCTGATAGCGGGCGTAGTGACGCTGGCCAACCTCTGGCCCGCCATAGCCCGCTTTGCCGTAAGCGTATGGAATGCGGCTGCGTCTTTCGTGGCACATCTCCTGTAAGCCCTAACCAAGCAAGCATCCCGACACACCAAATGGCGGAAAACAAGGAAACATTCGTCACGCGGCTTTTCCCGCCCACAGACGACAGCGACCAGCGCGGAGAAGACTTTAAGACCTTTGCGGAGCATCTTGCCTCATGCCGGAAAGACAGGGCAGGGGAGGGTGAAGCCGTCTTGCCGCCCGCTTGCATTCTGGCTTTCGACAAGCCGCTCGGCCTCACGTCGTTTCAGCTCGTCTCAAAAGTGCGCTGGCTGCTTACCCGCGCCATTGGCGGGCGGAAGATAAAGGTAGGACACGCCGGCACGCTCGACCCGCTCGCCACCGGCGTGATGGTAGTATGCACGGGACGCGCCACGAAAGCCATAGAGCAGCTGCAAAGCGGCGTGAAAGAGTACATCGCCACCCTGCGCCTCGGCGCCACCACGCCAAGCTACGACCTCGAGCACCCCGTGGACCGCACTTTCCCCACTGCGCACATCACCGAAGCCGAAGTACGGCGCGTGCTGCAAACCTTCGTCGGGGAAATCATGCAAGTGCCGCCGGTCTACTCCGCATGCAAAGTGGAAGGCAAACGCGCCTACGACCTCGCCCGAAAGGGTAAGGCGGAGGAAGTCGAACTCAAAGCCAAGCCGCTGCGCATTGACGAGATAGAACTCACCGCGTGCGACCTTGGCAAGGACGAGATAACCATCCGCGTAGTATGCTCGAAAGGCACCTACATACGCGCCCTCGCACGCGACATAGGAGAAGCCCTGCACAGCGGCGCACACCTCACCGCGCTGCGGCGCACAAGGGTAGGGGACTACGCTCTTGCTGACTGCTTCACCCTGGAAGACTTCGGGCAGAGACTATGCAAGCCGTGACTCCCCGCACTTAACCAACGTAAGAAATCAGGAAAAACCAGACAGAATATGAAACTCTCCCAATTCAAATACGACCTTCCCGAAGAGCGGATAGCAAAGTATCCCACGCTGCACCGCGACGAGAGCCGGATGATGATACTCCACCGCAAGACGGGGGAAATAGAGCACGCCATGTTCAAGGACATTCTCTCCATGTACGACGAGCACGATGTCTTTGTCTTCAATGACACGAAAGTGTTCCCCGCCCGCCTTTACGGCAACAAGGAGAAGACCGGCGCGAGGATAGAGGTTTTCCTCCTGCGCGAGCTCAACGAGGAGCTGCGCCTTTGGGACGTGCTGGTTGACCCCGCCCGCAAGATACGCATAGGCAACAAACTCTATTTCGGCGAAGACAACGCCATCGTGGCAGAGGTGATAGACAACACCACCAGCCGCGGGCGCACGCTGCGTTTCCTTTACGACGGCGACCACGACGAGTTCAAGAAGTCGCTCTACGCCTTGGGCGAAGCCCCGCTTCCCCGCTTCGTGGGACGGGAGAGCGAGCCTGAAGACCTCGAGCGCTTCCAGTGCATCTTCGCCAAGCACGAAGGTGCGGTGACCGCGCCTACAGCCGGCCTGCACTTCTCCCGCGAAATGATGAAGCGCATGGAGATAAAGGGCATTGACACGGCGTTTGTCACGCTGCACTGCGGCTTGGGCAACTTCCGCAATACGGACGTGGAGGACCTCACGAAGCACAAGATGGACTCCGAGCAGATGTTTGTGGAAGAAGAGTGCTGCGCAACGGTCAACCGAGCCAAGGACAACGGCCACAAAGTGGTAGCCGTGGGCACGACGGTACAGCGCGCGCTTGAAGCGTCCTGCGGCACCAACCACCGCATCAAGCCCTACGAGGGATGGACCAACAAGTTTATCTTCCCGCCCTACGAGTTTCAGGTGGCGGACGCCATGCTCTCCAACTTCCACCTGCCCTATTCCACGCTGCTGATGCTCACCTCCGCCTTCGGAGGATACGAAAACACGATGCACGCATACGAGGCGGCGCTCGAGCACGGCGAATACCGCTTCGGCCCCTACGGAGACGTGATGCTCATCGTTGACTAAGTTCACACGGAAATGCAGCACGCCCTTTACCTGTCCTTAGGCTCTAACCTCGGAGACCGGGAAAAGAACCTTAACGATGCGCTCCACATCCTTACGGAGCGCATCGGGACTTTATCGGCTTGCTCTGCCTTTTACGAGACACGCCCCTGGGGCTTTTCCTCGCCCAACCTTTTCCTTAACGCTGCCGCACTTTTCACCACGCAGAAAGGAGACCCGGACGAGTTGCTCGCCGTCTTGCAAGACATTGAGCGCGGGCTGGGCCGCCGGCGCGACGGGAGCGCAAAGGGATACGCTGACCGCACGATAGACATAGACATACTGCTGCTCGACGGAAAAGTCTGCGCAAAAGACACGCTCACACTGCCGCACCCGCGTCTGCACCTGCGCCGCTTTGTGCTTGAGCCTCTCTGCGAGATAGCCCCCAGTCTTGCACACCCTACGCTTAACCTCACCATGTCCCAACTGTTGAAGCGACTCAACCAAGGGCATATCGCGTTGGTGAAAGAGTTCTCTACCGACACACTCACGGCGGTCAACAGATTGATTCCGCAGCTTTCTCCCGAGACAATGCCGCTGACAGAGAGCGGTTTCAAAGCCGTTCTGGGAAATAGCCAAAGCCGCTTGTTTGCCCTGTACGATGAAGAGGCTAACCTCTGCGCCATGGCCACGCTTTGCCTTGCACTGTCCCCGACGGGACTCAAAGCATGGGTGGAAGACGTAGTGGTGGACAAGGCATGCAGAGGGCGCGGCTATGCCAAACAACTGCTATTGCACCTTGAGAAAGAAGCGCGCCTCCTGCACGCCAAGACCGTCAACCTCACGTCCCGCCCCGAACGCACGGCAGCAAACCGGCTATACGCAGCACTGGGGTACGAAGTGAGAAAGACAAACGTATACCGGAAAAGGCTGAACGATTAACACGAATTTTTAAGCCGCGTCTGTATTTTTTATACTTTTGCCCTAACCCCTAAACGGGGAAAGAAAGAACACCTAACACTCCACGTCTTTATGAAATACGCTCTCGTGACCGGCGCGTCCCGCGGAATAGGGAAAGCCATCGCACTGCGGCTCGCACGCGACTACGCTGTCATCATAAACTACCGTTCGAACACGGCGAGCGCAGAGAGCGTAAAAGCGGAGATAGAGGCTAACGGCGGGAAAGCCGAACTGCTGCCCTTCGATGTCGCGTCGCCGGAAGAAACCGACCGCGCACTCGACCAATGGGAAACCGCACACCCTTCGGAGTACATATCCGTCCTGGTGAACAACGCAGGCTTCCGCCGCGACAACGTGCTCTTTATGATGCCCGAGGAAGACTGGCACGGCGTGCTGGACGTAAACCTTAACGGCTTCTTCTACATCACAAGACGCCTGCTACGGCACATGATGCCCCGCAAACGCGGCGGACGCATTATTAATATGTCCTCACTCTCCGGACTCAAAGGCATGGCGGGGCAAGTCAACTATAGCGCGGCAAAGGCGGCACTGATAGGCGCGACAAAAGCCCTCGCGCAAGAGGTGGCACCAAGAGGCGTGACCGTAAACGCGGTAGCCCCGGGATTCATCGACACGGACATGACAAGCGACCTGCCCAAGGACAACCTTGTGAAACTCGTCCCCACCGGACGGTTCGGCCGGCCCGAAGAGGTTGCCGCGCTGGTAGCTTTCCTCACGTCTGACGACGCAGCATACATCACGGGGCAGGTGATAGGCATCAACGGGGGACTGTACACATAACAGCGGCACGCGAAGCTATAAGCTGGCTCTACCGCGACATTTCTAAATACAAAAAACAAAAGACTACAACACACGGCAAGGATGGGACGCAGAGTAGTGATAACGGGAATGGGCATTTGGTCTTGCCTCGGCACGGACGTAGCCAAAGTGAAAGAATCGCTTTACAACGGCACGTGCGGCATCGGCATTGACCCCGAGCGCCTTGAATACGGATACCGATCGGCACTGACCGGCATAGTGGAAGAACCCGTCATCACAAAGAAAATGCTTGACCGCCATACACGCGCCGGAATGTCCGAAGAGGCACGCTTCGCCTACATGGC
This sequence comes from Alloprevotella sp., assembly GCA_963651485.1. Classification (GTDB taxonomy): domain Bacteria; phylum Bacteroidota; class Bacteroidia; order Bacteroidales; family Bacteroidaceae; genus Alloprevotella. The sequence continues at coordinate 90,315 of CAVJPT010000005.1, forward strand.
AAGCAAGCAAGCCTTTGAAGACGCAGGAGTGACCGACGAATACCTGCGGGAGAACGAGGTGGGCTGCATCTTCGGCAACGACTCGTCCGCAAAGGCGGTAATAGAGGGACACACGGTCATGGAAGAGAAGCACGACTCGGCAATGATGGGGTACGGAATCATCTTCCAGTCGATGAACTCTACCGTGAATATGAACCTCTCCACCATCTTCCACCTACGCGGCGCCAACTTCACCATCAGCGCGGCCTGCGCAAGCGGCAGCCATTCCATAGGTCTGGGGGCAATGCTCATAAGCCAGGGCTTGCAGGACATGGTCTTGTGCGGCGGAGCACAGGAAGTGAACAAATACTCCATGTCCTCCTTTGACGCGCTCGGGGCTTTCTCCGTCCGCATGGATGACCCCTCGCACGCAAGCCGCCCGTTCGACCGCGACCGCGACGGACTTGTGCCAAGCGGAGGAGCGGCGGCGCTCGTACTGGAAGACTACGACCACGCCGTGGCACGCGGCGCCAACATCATAGCCGAAGTGGCCGGATACGGCTTTTCAAGCAACGGCGGAGGCATAAGCGAGCCAAGCGACGAGGGAAGCGTCACAGCCATGAGCCGCGCAATGGCAGCAGCGGGCGTGACACCGGACGACATAGACTATGTCAACGCACACGCTACCTCCACCCACCAGGGAGACATGTACGAGGCTATCGCCCTCGACCGCCTCTTTCGTGGCAAGCACGCGCTTATAAGCTCCACGAAAGGCATGACGGGACACGAATGCTGGATGGCGGGCGCGTCGGAAGCCGTATATTCGCTCATCATGATGCAGCACGGCTTTGTTGCTCCCAACATAAACTTTGAGAATCCCGACGAACACTCCGATCACCTGAACCTCGCCACCCGCACCATAGAAACCCCGCTTGACACCATTCTGAGCAACTCTTTCGGCTTCGGCGGAACAAACTCGGCACTGGTGTTGCGCAAGATACACTAAAACAAACCCTAAAACCTACCACTATGAAAAGATTAATCACCGCACTGTTCGCCATCACCCTTTGCGTCACCGCTTTCGCAGGCAGCCCCATCAAAGTCGTGACAGGCAAAGCCAATGTCAAGGCAATCATGGCAGACAACGCCACCGCCGCGATAAAGTTTGACTGGACCAACACTACCTACGACGGCAAGCAGAGTATAGCCGACTACTTCGGCAAGGACTGCGACTTCGTGGTAAACGACTGCCAAAGCAAATTTGTCGCCGGATTCAACACGGCAAGCAAAGGACTGAAGCTCGCAGACCAAGCAGAAGGCGCTAAATACATATTCACCCTTACCGTCTCGAAAGTAGACTGCTTCTTCGCAGCCATGCGCTTCGTGCCGCGTCATGAGAGCAAGATGTGGGGAAACCTCACCATCAGCTCCGCAGAGACTGGCGAAAAACTCTTTGAGGCAAACATAGACGAAGCCGAGAACGGCTGCGACTTCGTGCGCAACGAGAGCTTCGGCAAGACCTTCGCCATACTCGGCGAAAAGGTGGCAAAACTAAAGTAAACAAGCACGATGCATCTGTCTCCCGACGTAGCCAAACGGTACACAAAAGAGGATATCTCTGCCCGCGAGGCGCAAAGACAAGCCGAGTGCATTGCCTGGGCACCTGTGGTTTTCCAAGTGTCGCGGCTGATGGTGAAATTTGGCATTCTCACTCTCCTCAGAGAAAGCGAAGAGGGCCTTACGATAGAGCAGCTGCAAGAAAAGACACAGCTCTCGCGGTATGCCTTAAAGATACTGCTCGAAGCCTCGCTCTCGGCTGGTACGGTACTCGTCGACCTTGACACCGAGCGCTTCACCCTTTCAAAGACCGGGTGGTTTCTGCTTACGGACCCCGCCACGCGCGTCAATATGGAACTTAACCACGATGTCAACTATCGCGGTCTTTTCCATTTGGAGGAATCGCTGCTTGAGGGGAAACCCGCAGGACTGAAAACGCTTGGGGACTGGCCTACCATATACGAAGGACTCTCCAAGCTGCAGCCCGACGTGCAAAAGAGCTGGCTTGACTTCGACCATTTCTACTCAGACAACAGCTTTGACGAAGCTCTCTCGTTTGTTTTCGCCCAGAAAACGCGCCGACTGATGGACATTGGCGGCAACACGGGGAAATTTGCACTTCGCTGCGTAGAGTACAGCCCGGAAGTGGAGGTCACAATCGTCGACCTCCCCGGGCAAATAGGGATGATGAAAGAGAATACGAAGGGACACCACGGTGCCGAACGCATAAAGGCTTTCCCCACAGACCTGCTCAAGCCTGAGAACCGGCTGCCTAAGGGGGGATGGGATGCGGTATGGATGAGCCAGTTCCTTGACTGTTTCTCCGAAGAGCAGATTTACCAGATACTCTGCAAAGCGAGAGAAGTGATGTCCTCCGACACCACACTCTTCGTAATGGAAACCTTTTGGGACAGGCAACGCTTCGAACCCGCAGCCCTCGCTCTTACTATGACCTCGGTGTATTTCACCGCAATAGCCAACGGCAACAGCAAGATGTACCACTCCGACGACTTGCTGCGTCAAGTGGAACGCGCTGGCTTGAAAGTCACAGCCATTCACGACGGAATAGGGCAAGGGCATACAATCCTTGAAATAAAGAAACCATAAACAAGCCATACAGCCTGGCCGACTGTACAGTCTACGGCGACATACGGCACAGGCACACACAACAAACCAATGGAAAGAAAAGAGATTGAAGAGAAAGTGCGCAATTTCCTCCTTGAAGACCTGGAGATTGAGGAGGAAAACATCTTTGACGATGCCAAGCTCAAAGAAGACATGGGCATAGACAGCCTTGACTTCGTAGACATCGTGGTAATAGTAGAGCGCGACTTCGGCTTCAAAATAAAGGCCGAGGAGATGCAGGGCGTGACGACCTTCAAACTCTTCTGCGACTACATAGAGAGCAAAGTAGGCTAAGTACGGGAAAGCCCGTACCACAAAGGGCCGAACATGGCAGAGACAGGACGTAAATGGGCAGGCGACACTTTCGGGACAGCCTGGATGCACACGAAGCTCATCGTAATGCTGCGGCATATCGATGTGAGGGTGTTTTATGCCTTTACCGCAATCTTTGTCGTACCGCCCTGCCTTATATTCGGGAAAAGCGGCAAGACTATCTACCGCTACTTCCGCGACATCATAGGGCTTGGCAAGCGGGCGGCACTTTGGAAAACCGCACGCAACCATTGGCTTTTCAGCCAAGTGGTCATAGACAAGTTTGCCATGTACGCCGGGCGGCGCTTCAACGTGAAAGTCGAAGGGTACGAGTATTTCAAAAACCTTGAGGCCAGACCCGAGAGCTTCGTACAGCTGAGTTCGCATACAGGCAACTACGAAATAGCCGGCTACACACTGCGGGCAGAGCGAAAGAGGCTAAACGCGCTGGTCTTCGGCGGGGAGAAAGGCACAGTTATGGAAGAGCGCAACAAGATGCTTTCCCGTGACAATATCCGCCTGATACCAGTGGCAGAGGACATGAGCCACCTGTTTGCGCTGAACTCGGCTCTGGCCGCCGGGGAATGCGTAAGTATGCCTGCCGACCGCATATTCGGCTCGCCCCGCAGCATTGAGGTCAACTTTATGGGTCACGCCGCACGGCTTCCGCTCGGTCCGTTCATTGTCCCTACCGTACGCAACCTTGACGTGCTTTCGGTCAACGTGATGAAAACATCCGCCTTAGGATATACAGCCTTCGTTGCCCCGCTGCACTACGACAAGTCCGCACCCGCAAAGCAACGCGCCCGGCAGCTGGCCGAAAGCTATGCTAACCAACTGGAGCGCATACTGAGCCGCTACCCCGAACAGTGGTACAACTTTTTCGATTTCTGGAAATGAACACAGCCACGACAGACCCCGCACACCCGACAGAGGATTTTCTGCGAAGCATAGACATCCACACGCTCTTGCCCCAACAAGAGCCGTTTGTCATGGTAGAAACTCTGGTAGGATACTCTGCGGAAGAAACCTCCACGGAAACACACATACGCGCCGACAACATCTTCATCGGGAACTGCGGGGCAGAAAGCACAAGCGCACTTTCTGCCGAGGGAATAATAGAGAACATCGCGCAAACCTGCGCTGCCCGCATCGGATACGTCAACAAATACATCTTGAAGAAAGGCATACAAATAGGCTTCATCGGTTCTGTGCGCCATTTCCGTGTCTTTCGCCTGCCGCGTGTAGGCGAACGCATCCGCACCTCCGTAAAGATAGAGCAGGAAATATTTGGTATGACACTCGCCTCCGCCACCGTGACAAGCGGAAACGAAACTTTGGCGCAAAGCGAAATAAAGATAGCGGTTAAAGAGGGGGACGCGCAATGACACAACAAGCACCCGTACTCTCCGCCTCAAAGACCTTTGCCGTGCGTTTCAGCGAAGTGGACTCTATGAACGTGGTTTGGCACGGCTCCTATCCGCTCTATTTTGAAGATGCCCGCGAGGCATTCGGAGAGAAATACGGGCTGGAATACAACACCATATTCGCCAACGGCTATTACGCCCCTTTGGTAGACCTGTCTTTCCACTACAAACGCCCCATACGCTACGGGACGAAGCCGCGCATCGACATTTACTACAGCCCGACTGCCGCCGCCAAGATTGTATTTGACTACGAAATACGCGACAGCCTCAACGGCGACCTCCTCGCAACAGGAAAGTCCGTGCAAGTCTTTATGGACAAGGACTACCAGCTTGTTTGGGACAATCCCGAATTCTACCGAAAATGGAAAGAGAAATGGGGACAGGAGGTTTGAAGCCGGTGTTTCCCTTGGCATACATATTGTTTTGACAAAAAAGTCCGCCCAGACAGCGTACCTATGGCATACATCGTCGCAGACAACATACTCTCCCCTTTAGGATACAGCACTGAGGAAAACGTTTCCGCAGTGCTGGACGGGCTGTCTGCCTTGTGCCAGCACCGCGCAAAGGGACTTGGGGTAGGGGAGGACTTCACCGCATCCCTTCTTACCGATGCACAGCGCAAATCCTTGCTCGAACTCGCCCCTGAAGACGGTCTCACCCCTTTCGAGCGTAAGGTCGTGTCTTCCACAAGGAAAGCCTTGGCACAGCTTCCGGAAGACTTTCCCCGCACCGGACGCACGGTTTTTATACTCAGCACCACAAAGGGGAACATAGAAAGCCTCACGGCGGAGAAACCTACGGAAAACGACACCGTAGCCCCAGGAGTCACGGCAGAGAAAATAGCCAACGTGCTTGGCCTGGAAGCAAGCGCTCTCGCTGTGTGCAACGCCTGCATATCAGGGCTGTCCGCGCTCATCTTAGGGCAAAGGCTCATACAACAAGGCCTATACGACAAAGCCATCGTCTGCGGAGCGGACGACATAGGCCGCTTCGTAGTTTCGGGTTTCCAGTCGCTAAAAGCCCTCTCGCCCGTCCCGTGCCGTCCCTTTGACATGGAACGCACCGGACTCAATTTGGGAGAAGCCGCTGTCACCGTAGTTCTTTCCCGCCGCCCGCTCTCCAACGGAAGAGTCTGGCGCTTGGAAAACGGCGTGGTGCGCAATGACGCTTACGACATAGTAGCCCCGGCAAAAAAAGCGGAAGGACAGACACGCTGCTTGCAGTGTCTGCTTGAAGGGAAAAACGCGCAGGATGTCTCTTTTGTAAATCTGCACGGCACAGCCACGCTCTTCAACGACCAAATGGAAAGCATTGCGCTCCAACGCGCCGGGCTTTCCTCCACACCGGCCAATGCATTGAAAGGCTTCTTCGGACATACGCTCGGCGCAGCCGGACTTCTTGAAAGCGTCGTCTCTATGCACTGCGCAGACAAAGGCTTACTCCCCGGCACAAGAGGATTTGCCGAGCTTGGCGTTTCGGGCAAGATGGACATTTCCGCAGACACGCGCCAAGTAGAAGGCAAACACTTTATAAAGACATTGTCCGGATTCGGAGGATGCAACGCCGCAGCAGAGTTTTCGCAGACCGAAGCCGAAGACTGCACTAAGCCAGCCAACGCCACGCCCCACGCACTCACGCCGCTCCACCAAGTGCGCCTCACGCCAGATACAATCTGTGTGGACGGAAAAGAAATAGAGCATGAGGAAAGCGGGGACAAGATGATTACCGCACTATATAAACAATGCGTATCCGACTACCCCAAATTCTACAAAATGGACGGACTGTGCCGGCTTGGCTTCGTTGCCTCCGAGCTGTTGCTGCAATCCGAGCGGGAGAGTACCGGGACTGAGAGATTTTGTGAACGCGATGACCGCGCCATCGTCATTTTCGGGAAGAAATCCTCCATACAAGCAGACCGGAAGTTCCTGAATACAATAGCACGCAGCGACGACTATTTCCCCAGCCCCGCAGTCTTTGTCTATACGCTGCCCAATATTGTCACCGGCGAATTGGCTATACGCAACAAGCTCCACGGAGAGACAGCGTACTACGCGCTTCCCCGCTACAACGAAGCACTCATGCGGGAAATCCTTGAAGCCACGGCCGCCGACAAGGGTCTGCGCAGCCTCATCGCCGGTTGGGTTGACTACGAGGACGGCGAGCATTTCCTCGCAGACCTGCACCTTTACGGGATAAGATAAGAACAGACACACCTTATATATTATATATGGAAGAACTCATACAAGAACTCAAAGAGCAAATCATCTCCGTTCTCAATCTGGAAGAACTCACGCCCGCCGACATTGACGAAAACGCCCCCATCTTCGGGACTGGGCTTGCCCTTGACTCTATCGATGCGCTGGAGCTTATAGTCATGCTCGAAAGACGTTACGGAATTCGCCTTGCCAATCCTGCCGAGGGGAAAGCAATCTTCAAGAGTGTAGCCACAATGGCAGACTACGTGGCAAAGAACCGGAAGAAGTAGTCTGCCGACGCAAGAAACCGACATAAAATCCCCTCACGCAAGTTTTCCCAAAATGGAAATCGCCATCACAGGATACGGCATAGTTTCCGCCATCGGCTGCGACAGCCAGTCGGTGCTGCAATCCCTGCGCGACAACCGCACAGGGGTCACCGCCGCACGCTACTTGCGCACCGAGCACAAAGAGCTCCCCGTAGGCGAAGTGAAGCTCTCCAACAGCGAGATGAAACGGTTGCTTTCCATCCCTGAGGACGAAGTCCTGAGCCGCACAACCTTGATGGGCATTCTCGCCGTACAGCAAGCCCTGCGCCACGCCCATATTGGAAAAGAGGAAGCATCTCCCCTGCGCGTCACGCTCATTTTGGGCACCACCGTCGGCGGGATGGACGTGACAGAAGAATACTTTGCCTCCTTTGACAACGGACAAGGCGGCGCACGCTACTTCCAGGGACACGACTGCGGCAGCTGCACCGACTCTGTCGCCAAATATTTCGGGAAACTCTTCGGAGACGTTTGCACAGTCTCCACGGCATGCTCGTCCGCCGCTAATGCCATATCGCTTGGAGCGCGGCTCATAAAGGACGGGCAGACGGACATCGTTGTGGCGGGCGGCAGTGAAGCACTCTCGCACTTTCACCTCAACGGGTTCAACTCGCTGATGATACTCGACCACGCGCCGTGCCGTCCCTTCGATGCCACCCGCGCCGGACTGAATCTCGGAGAGGGCGCGGCGTTCGTAGTTTTGGAAAAGGAAGAAAGCGCGAAACGACGCGGATGCCCAGCACTCGCCTATCTCACCGGCTATGGAAACGCTTGCGATGCCTTCCACCAAACGGCATCCTCCCCCGATGGCGAGGGGGCTTTCCGAGCTATGAGCGAAGCTCTGCACACGGCTGGACTAAAAGCAGAGGAAATCTCTTACGTCAATGCACACGGGACGGGTACTCCCAACAACGACTTGTGCGAGAGTGCGGCGCTACGCCGTATATTCGGAAACAAGATGCCGGCTGTTTCCAGCACAAAGGGCTTGACCGGACACGCCACAAGTGCGGCGGGAGGCTTAGAGGCGGTTATTTGCCTGCTGGCTATGCAGGAAGGCTTTATCCCCGGAAGCGCGGGTTTCCACAATGCAGACGCAGGCTGCATAACCCCAACATCAGGCGCAGACAAAGCTACCCTGCGGCACGTGATGTCCAACTCTTTCGGCTTCGGAGGCAACGACAGTTCGCTGATATTCTCCACGGTCCCCGCTGCTCTGCCGCACGAGGTCAATCAAGTCCACGCAGACACGGAGATACGCGAAGCGGCACGCGTAGAGATAAGCACCGACGAAGACCTGAAAGCCATCTCCCGCTATATAAAGCCTATGGAAGCACGGCGTATGGGCAAGCTAATGAAAAGCTCGCTGCTCGCCTCCCTTCAAGCGCTTGATGAGGCGGGGATAGAAACGCCCGATGCCGTCGTCACCGCCACGGCTTACGGCTGTACGGCGAACAGCGAGAAGATACTCCGCCAAATGCTTTCAGACGGGGAGAACGCCGTCAGCCCCACGCTCTTCATGCTAAGCACGCACAACACCATCGGCGGCAACATAGCCATACGCACCCGCTGCCACGGCTACAACACTACCTATACGCAAGGGGCGCATTCTTTGGAGTGTGCCCTGCGCGATGCCCGGATGCTGCTGCGCTCCGGACAGGCAAGAAATGTGTTGGTAGGTTGCCACGACGAGCTTACGCTCCTTCTGCGCGATTTGCTTGGGGAAGACGCTCCCTTCGCCACCGATTTCCGTTCCACAGCCATACTCCTCACCTTATGTGGCAAGTGATTTTACTGGCTCTGACTCAAAGCGCGCTCTTGGCATGCGGACAGGTTTTCCTCAAATTCGGTCTGTCGCGCATGCAGCCTTTCGCCTGGACAAGCGCGTTCTGGGAAAGCGCATTGCTTAACTGGCAATTTGCCCTAAGCGGCATTCTCTTCGGAGCAAGCTCCGTATTGTGGATGTACATAGTGAAACACTATCCGCTGAGCGTTGCCTATCCCATGATTAGCCTCAGCTACGTCTTCGGTCTGTTAGCGGCTATCGTCTTCTTCCATGAGACGGTAGAAATGCACAAATGGCTCGGCGTAGCGTTGATAATAGGCGGATGCTGTCTCATCGCAAAGTAAGGCACACGTAATCCGCATCAAAGACATAAAGCTATGAAGCGTTTACTCTCAATTTTACTCTCCCTGCTCTTTGCGCTCGGCGCGACAGCCCAACGGGTGAACGAAACCGCCGTAAAGCAGCAAATCAATGCCGCCGCCTCACGCATACGCACGATGCAGTGCGACTTCGTGCAGACAAAGCACATGCGTATGCTCAATGACAAGATGACCAGCAAAGGCGTGATGTACTACTCTCAGCCCAACAAGCTGCGCTGGCAGTACAACTCGCCTTATACATACACCTTCGTGCTGAGCGGCTCGCAGGTGATGATGAACAAGGGGAAGAAAAGCCAAGTCATTGACGTCAGCCAAAGCAAGGTGTTCAAGGAAATCACGCGCATTATGATGAACAGCGTGGTGGGAAAGTGCCTGACAGACGGCAACGACTTCAAGTCCGCCATTGCAGACGGAAAGACGGAGTGGATAGTCACGCTCACGCCCTTGAAGAAAAACATGAAACAGATGTTTACCTCTATCAAGGTACGCTTCAACAAGCAGCACTCTATGGTCTCCGCCGTCGAGCTATATGAGAAAAACGGCGACCGCACGGTAATCCAACTGAGCAACGTACGCACCAACCTCTCTCTTAATGCCCAACTTTTCAGCATCCGTTAGCCTCGCCGCCATTCTGTCCGCCGCTGCGCTTTTCCCCGCCACGGCACAAAGCCTGTTGCCGAGCAGGCAAGGCGAAACCGTAAAGCTCAATGCGGCCATCAGCTTCCCGCGCGGAGAAATGAGCGGCATCTGCGCCCTGCTTGACGACGGCGGGACACTAAAGGGCTGTGTCTTCAACGAGTTTGGCATCTCTGCCCTCGACTTCACCTACCGCCCCGGTGCGAAAAAGGCAAAGATAGTACATGCCGCAAGTATGCTTGACAAATGGTACATCAAGCGCGTGCTGAGCCGCGACCTTGCCTCCGTGCTTGACGGCTTCACGCGCGGAGACAGCGTCTACACCAACGCCAAGCGGCACATCGTCTACCAATTCTCCACCATCTCGCCCAATGATTCTAAGGAATAACCTTTACCGCGTCGTCAAGGCGGAGGACATAACCGGCGGACAGCTCTATTCTTTGGAGTTGCTACCCGACTGTCCGATATACGCCGCCCATTTCCCGGGATTGCCGGTCACGCCCGGTGTCTGCCTGCTTCTGCTTGGAAAGGAACTTCTTGAAGAGACAACAGGAAAGACGCTGCGCCTTTCCGAGGTCAAAAACGCCAAGTTCCTATCCGTTGTCTCTCCCATACACGACAGACAGATTGAATGCCTTGTAGGCAAGACCGTACTTTCCGAGAGCGGGAAAAGCATAGAGGCACAAGTCACACTGAGAACCGCGCAAGAGACAAAGGCGAAAATGTCCTTTGCTTGCGACATTGCACAATGACGGAAGAATTTCAGGAAAAAACATATACCGACACCCAACTGGCGGAGATGCAAGCGGCTTTCAAGCGGCGCGGCATCTGCGTCGTTGTCCCCACGTACAACAATGCCGGCACCGTAGCCGCCGTTGTCACTGGGGCTTTGAGCTATTGCCGTGACGTGATTGTTGTGGACGACGGCAGCTCGGACGGCACATCCGACATATTGACTCATATCGCTGGTGCTGACATTGTACGCCACTCCCGCAACCGGGGCAAGGGCGCGGCGCTGAGAAGCGGATTCATACGGGCTATGGAGCTTGGCTTCGCCTACGCCATAACGATAGACGCAGACGGGCAGCATTTTCCTTCGGACATCCCGCTCTTTCTTGAAGCCAACCGTGACCATCCTGCCAGCATCATCGTAGGAGCGCGTAACATGGAAGGCACAGTCCGCAGCCGGGGAAGCCGCTTCGCAAACGCTTTCTCCAATTTCTGGTTTTGCGTCCACACCGGCTACCGCCTCCCTGACACGCAGACTGGCTTCCGCCTCTACCCGCTACGCCACCTCTCCGGTCTGCGCCTTCTCACCTCACGGTATGAGGCAGAGCTCGAACTGATGGTTTGGGCGGCCTGGAACGGCGTACCCATCGCCTCTATTCCCATACGGGTCTATTACCCGCCGCGCGAGGAACGCGTCAGCCACTTCCGCCCGGGGACTGACTTCGCCCGCATCAGCCTGCTCAATACGTTCCTCACACTCGGCGCGCTTGTCTACGGATGGCCGCTGAGGCTGCTGCGGTGGCTGCTTATGGCGGGACGCACTGCATACTCGCTGCTCTTCTTCCTTTTCACCTCGCTCTGCGTCTTTATGCCGTATGTGTGGGTCGTGATTCACACGGGAAAGATGACAGACGCTAAACGCTGCCATCTGCGCCGCCTCATCCACCGTTACGCACGCTTCGTCATGGTAGGCCACGGCATTCCGGGCGTTAGGTTCAAGTGCAAAGTGGCAAAAGGGACGGACTTTTCCCGCCCGCACCTCATAGTCTGCAACCACCAGTCTCACCTTGACCTTATGTGCCAGCTTATCTTTACGGACAAGGTGGTATTCCTCACCAACGACTGGGTGTGGAACAGCCCGTTCTTCGGCCTGCTCATCCGCAATGCCGAATACTTGCCCGTGAGCCGAGGCGTAGAAAACATACTGCCGCAGCTGCGCTCGCTCGTGCAGCGGGGGTACAGTGTCGCAGTCTACCCCGAGGGCACACGCTCCGCAGACTGCCAGATACACCGCTTCCACAAAGGTGCTTTCCTGCTCGCCCGCGAGCTTGGGCTGGACATTCTCCCCATGTGCCTGTACGGCACCGGGAAAGTGCTTCCCAAAAGACGCCATCACCTCAATCCCGGCATCATTTCCATAGAGGTGGGCAACGCCGTCCCGCTCGCCGAGCTGGAAAAAGCGGGAACTTTGCGGCAGCAAACCTCCGAAATGCACAGACGCTATGTGCAGAAATACGCCGAAATGTGCGACAGCGAGGAAAAACTACTCTGAGACAAACACTATTTATGCCCCAAGCAAAGAAGATAGTTATCATAGGAAGCGGCCTTGGCGGACTTTCCTGCGGTGCGCTGCTCGCAAAGAGCGGCTTTTCTGTCGTGGTGCTTGAGCAGTCACTTCAAGCTGGCGGCTGCCTGCAATGCTTTGTACGCAACGGCGTGCGCTTTGAGACAGGCATGCACTTCGTAGGCGGCGTGGACAAGGGGCAGACGCTGCAGCGTCTGCTGCATCATTTGGAAATAGACGGCCAGCTGCTTTTCTCACAGCTCGACCCGGACGGCTACGACATCGTGTCACTGCACGGCAAAGAGTACAAGATAGCCAACGGGCGCAAACGTTTCATCGACCGCCTGGCAGAGCATTTCCCTGATTCCCGTCCCGACCTCGAACGTTACTGCGACCTCATCGAAGCCATCGCCGCCGCTTCTCCCATCCACTCCCTGCGTATGGGAAAGGGGGACGACGCGCTGCTTACGCGCTACCAGCTGCGGGCTGCCGACGAGGTGATAGCCGAAACCATTAGCGACCCGCTTCTCGCCGAAGTGCTCGGCGGCACGCAGTCTCTGTATGCTGGTGAGCGTGGCAAAACACCTTTCGCCACGCACGCCTTCATCATGGATTCTCTCGCACAAGGAGCCTACCGCCTAGTGGGCGGCAGTGACCGCATCGCAAAAGCGCTTGTCGCCACCATAGAGAAGTACGGCGGACACGTGCGCCTCGGCTGCAAGGTGACGCGCGTGCTTTGCGGAGATGGCGGCGAAGCCGTTGGCGTAGAGACTGCCGCGGGCCAACACATCGCAGCCGACTGTGTGATATCCGACATCCACCCGCAACGCACGCTGGAGCTTTTGCAGTCTCCCCGCCTGCGCCCGGCTTTCCGCAAACGCATCAACTCTCTGCCGCAGACTACGGGGTGCTTCTCCGTCTACCTGCATTTCAAGGAAGGCCGCGTGCCGTATATGAACCACAATCTCTACGCCTACGACACCGACTCGCCGTGGGACTGCGGCGGCTATACCCAAGAAGACTGGCCGCGCGGACTGCTTTACATGCATTTCTGCCACGAGCCGCAACCCAAGTTCGCTCAGTCGGGCGTGGTCATTGCACGAATGAATTTCAAGGACGTGCAGCAATGGGAAGGGACTCAGACGGGGCACAGGCCGGCAGACTATTGCTCTTTCAAAGAGAGCAAGACCGAGCTTCTGCTTTCCGCCCTTGAAAGGCATTGCCCCGGCATACGCGCCGAGATAGCGCACTGCTATACGTCCACCCCGCTCACCTACCTCGACTACACGGGTACTGTAAACGGGGCCATGTACGGCACAGCGAAAGACGTGCGGCTGGGAATGGCTCGCCGCATACCCTGCCGCACACGCGTGCCGGGTCTCCTGCAGACGGGGCAAAACGTGATTATGCACGGCATGTTCGGCGTGCTTATCGGCAGCCTTGTCACTTGCAACGAACTCTTCTCCGTCCCCTCTCTCCTAAGGGACATATCTGACAGCCTATGAAGACCTTCCTCAAAAGCTTGCTTTGGGGCGTGCTCTTCCTTGCTGCCGTCCTGCCCGCAACTGGCTCTGCCTCTCCGCGCAAACTGAACGTCTGGCAAGGCTCACGCCACCACCGCCGCGTGGCTGCTACGCTTTTCCTCGCCCAAGGGGACAGCTGCCCGGCCGTTGTGGTTTGTCCCGGCGGGAGCTACTTCTGGCACGATATGCGGCACGAGGGGAAAGAGGTAGGGGAGTGGCTGAGCCAAAACGGCGTTTCGGCACTTGTGCTGCATTACCGCACTGCGGGCGTGCCTGCGTTTCTTACCGGCTACCGTCTTGCGTTCAGAGGACGGCGCTTTCCCGACCCTCAGGACGACCTGCTCCGTGCCCTGCGTCTCGTGCGCGACAGCGCGTCCGTATGGGGCATCCATCCCGAAAGGGTAGGGGCTATGGGCTTTTCGGCGGGAGGACATCTCGCTATGTCCGCTGCCGAGCTTTTCGCCCCTGCCGACCGTCCGTCCTTCGTCGCCGCGCTCTATCCCGTGGTGACGATGTCCGCGCCTTGCGTCCACCGCCGCTCTCGCAGAGCCTTGCTCGGGGACAGCCGAAAGCGCAACAAGAAACTGCGCGACTCGCTTTCTCTCGAGCGGCATGTGCCAGCCGGCTGTCCGCCTGTCTTCCTCGCCAACTGCAAGGACGACCCTACCGTAGACTACCGCAACTCCGAGCTGCTCGACAGTGCGCTCTCCGCGAAAGGCATACCGCACGCCTATCTGCAATTCCGCACCGGCGGACACGGATTCGGGGCTTCGGACAATAAAGGCTCGGCTGAGAGCCGGCAATGGAAAGCCGCTTTCCTCTCTTGGCTGAAACGACTCTGGGATTAGCATCCCGCACATTCCGTCCCCGCTATATATATTAGGCGCAACTTCCACAAGCCGCCGCCCGACAAATACTGCTCTCAATGGTATCTATCTTCGTCAGACTATACAACGCGCTGCGTGTCCGCCCTTGGGCGGGCATCCTCTCGTTTGCCGTCCTCACCGCGCTGCTCGCACTGCTGGTGAGCCGTCTGCACTACAAGGAGGACATTGCCGACTTTCTGCCGCTCGATGCACAGCACCGGCAGGAGCTGGCTGTCTATCAAGATATATCGGGCGCAAACCGCCTCTTCGCCGTTTTCCAGTACCGCGACACTACACAGACCGACCCGCAGGAGGCGGAAGAAGCAATAGACATCTTCGTGGAGAAAGTGCAGGAAGCCGACACGGCGCATACACTTCGCGGCATCACTTCCGAAATCAATGCCGAACGCATTGAAGAGACCGCCGCGTTTGTCTACGCCAATATGCCGTATTTCCTCACGCCCGCCGACTACACGCGTATGGACAGCCTGCTTGCCCGCCCCGGCTATCCGGCCGAGCAAATGGAGCGAAACAGGCAACTGCTGATGCTGCCCACCGCCGGCACGCTCTCCATGACCATCGGGCGCGACCCGCTCGCGCTCTTCACACCCGTGCTCCAACGGCTGCAGAAGCGCGGGGGCGAACTCAACTATGAGACTCAGGACGGATATATCTTCTCGCCCGACCTGCGCCGAGCATTTGTAATGATAGAGTCGCCGTACGGCTCAAGCGAAACGGACAACAACGCGCGCCTGCTTGCCATGCTGCAGACGGCCGCCGACACCGCCATGGCGCAAGTGCCTTCCGTCAGCGTGCACTTCTTCGGCGGGCCCGCCATCGCAGTGGGCAACGCCCAGCAGATAAAGAGCGACAGCATACTGGCCATCACCATAGCCCTTGTATTCATACTCGCCCTGCTCTTCCTCGTATTCCGCCACGTTTGGAATCTCCTGCTTATCGTGGTGAGCATAGGCTGGGGCTGGCTATTCGCCGTAGGCGGACTGAGCCTCGTGCACAACGACGTGTCCATCATCGTCATCGGCATCTCCTCCGTGGTCATCGGCATCGCGGTCAACTACCCGCTGCATTTCATCGCCCACCTGCAGCACACGCCCGACAAGCGCAAAGCCCTGCGCGAAATTGTCACCCCGCTCCTCGTGGGCAACGTGACCACCGTGGGGGCTTTCCTCGCGCTCGTCCCGCTGCAGTCCGTGGCTTTGCGCGACCTCGGGCTTTTCGCCTCTTTCCTGCTTGTGGGCACAATACTCTTTGTGCTGGTCTATCTCCCGCATCTCGCCAAGCCCCGCAAGGCGCACACCGCCCGCCGCTTCTCTTTGCTTGACCGTCTCGGCAGCCTTTCAATAGAGAACAAGCGCTGGCTCGTTTGCACCGTAGTGGCACTCACCTGCGTCTTCGGCTTCTTCTGCTTTGACACGCAGTTTGACGCAAACATGGCGCATATCAATTACATGTCGCCGCAGCAGAAGGCGGACATGGAATATTTCCAACGCGAGATGCTCAAAAACGGGACGGGGCAGAAAGTATACGCGCTGTCTTCCGCCGCCGCCACAGACTCTTCTCTCGACAAGAGCCGCGCCCTTCGTCCTGTGATAGAGCAGCTGCAAAGGGAGGGGAAAGTGCAGGCGTACACAAGCTGTGCCGATTTCCTCACGTCTCGTGCCGAGCAGACCCGCCGCCTCTCTCTCTGGCGCGACTTCACGCGCCGCCACGCCGACCTTCCCGCGCGCCTCGCCTCTGCCGCCACGGCTGCGGGCTTCTCGGACGAGGCTTTCGCCGATTTCCACGCCGTCTGGGATGGGGAGTACACGCCGCAAGGGCTTGACTATTTCTCCCCGCTCACCGAAGACGTCTTCTCTTCCTCGCTCAGCTACACAGGGCAAGGCGGGGGGCTTTGCGTCGTGGACGCGCTTACCGTCGGCGCTAAGCACGTCAGCGAGGTGGAGCAGACGCTCGATGCCGCCGGAGCGCACAGTTTTGACGTCGAACGCATGAACAGCGCCATCGCCAACAACCTCTCCGACGACTTCAACTATATAGGCTGGGCATGCGGTTTCATTGTCTTCTTCTTCCTCTGGCTCTCTTTCGGCAGCGTGGAGCTTGCCATGCTCTCTTTCCTGCCCATGGCCATAAGCTGGGTCTGGATTCTGGGCATCATGTCGCTCTGCGGCATACAGTTCAACATAGTGAACGTGATACTCGCCACCTTTATCTTCGGGCAGGGCGACGACTACACCATCTTCATGACCGAGGGCGCGAGCTACGAGTATGCCTACCGCCGCAAGATGCTTGCTTCCTATAAGCATTCCATCGTCATCTCCGCGCTCATCATGTTCATAGGCATCGGCACGCTCATCGTGGCGAGCCATCCCGCCCTGCGCTCGCTGGCGCAGGTCACCATTGCGGGCATGTTCTCCGTCGTGCTGATGGCCTACCTCTTCCCGCCGCTCATCTTCAAGATGCTTGTGCGCAGCGGCGGACGTTTCCGCACGCGCCCGCTGTCCCTGCGTCCGCTGCTCGTGACAGCCTTCGCGACGGCGGTGTTCGCTCTGCAGCTGCTTGCAGGCTACGCTTGGGGCTTCACGCTCTTCGTTCTGCGCCGCCTCACGGAGCGCAACCGCCGCCGTTTCCGCCGCTTCCTCGTTCACCCCTGCTTCCGCTTTGACTTGCGGCATATCCCCGGCGTGGTCTATCGTGTGGAAAATCCCTCCGGCGTGACATTCGACCGTCCCGCCATCGTAGTGAGCAACCACCAGTCGCTGCTCGACCCCGCTCTCTTCCTCGCGCTTGACGCCAACTTTGTCTTTGTCTCCAATCCGCGCGTGGGGAAAAACCGCATCGTAGGCACCATCCTGCGCTGGTGCGGACATATCACGCTCCCCGCCGACGGGGAGGGCCTCACGCCCGATATGGTGAAACGCTATACCGACGAGGGCTACTGCGTAGTGATATTTGCCGAAGGAGGGCGCAACGACCGCTCTTCCATACGCCGTTTCCACAAAGGGGCATTCCATGCGGCAGAGACTCTGGGGCTGGACATCATACCCGCCATCCTGCACGGTGCCAACAACGTGCTGCCGCGCAACAGCTGGCAGGCCTTCCCTGGAAAGCTCACGCTGCAAGTATACCCGCGCGTAAGCCCGGCGTCAAAGGAGTGGGGCGACGGATACGTCGACCGCACACGCGTCTTCCACAAATTCTACAAAGAGCAGTACGCCCGCCTCGCCGCACAAGTGGAGACCTCCGCCTACTTCCGCCCGCTGGTGACAGACCGCTTCCGCTACAAGGGAGCGGACGTTACAGCCGGCGTAGCCAAGAGGCTGCGCCGCTACAAGGGGTACGCCGCTTGGGTGGACGCTGCCGCGCCGGAAACAGAAAGCGTGCTGGTTTTCAACGAGGGCTACGGAGAGTTTGCCTTGCTCTACGCTCTTGTCCACCGCCGCACAAGCGTCACGGTTGCAGAAGACAACGCTGAGCTTGCTGCACTGCTGCGCCACTCTGCCGAGGGCGTTGCGCCCAATCTGCGCGTCGTCACCCGCTCCGAGGCATACGGACGGCTCGCGCAGTGTACAGCCGGAGAGGCCGCCTTCGCTTTCTCCGCTCCCGAAAAGCCTTTGCCCGACGGCGTGCCGCTCACGCTCATCGAAGAGAAAAACGCAAAACACCTGTAACCCTATGCACACTCCGTATATGCTGCGGCGCACACTCGCCGCACTGGCGCTTGCCGCGCTTACGCTTTGCGCCTCCGCACAACGACTGAACGCGGACGGCACCTGGACCTTCACCTACAAGCCCGCCGCAAAGGCGGACGAGGTGGAGATAGAGGCTTCGTTCATTTCGAAAAAAGCGGAAATGAAAGAGAAGGACGGCACGTGGACATACACCACGCCGAAGCCGCTCGCCTCGGACATGTACACATACCGTTTCCTCGCCGACGACAAGGAAACCACCGACCCGCTCAACCCGCGCACGGTGCGCGACATTGACGACACGCTGAGCTATTTCATAGTGGACGGAACGCCGGGCGACCTCTACCGCGACCTGTCCGTGCCGCACGGAAAGGTTGAGCAGGTATGGTATCCCTCTTCTTTCAATGCGTCCATGCCGCAGCGCCGCCTTTCGGTGTATCTTCCGGCGGAGTACGCGGCCAACCCCCAGAAAAACTATCCCGTACTCTATCTCCTCCACGGCACGGGCGGGGACGAGATGGCGTGGCTCGGCATGGGACGGCTCGCGCAGATAATGGACAACATGATTGAGCAAGGACGGGCGAAGCCTATGATTGTGGTTATGCCCAACGGGATAGCCAACCTTGACGCCGCGCCGGGGGAAAGCCCTTACATGACGGGAAAGGCGAAACACACAAACATCGAGTCGTGGATGGGCCGCACGGAAGCGGCCTTTCCCGAAGAGGTCGTGCCTTTCATAGAGAAACGCTACCGCACGCTGACCGACAAGGCGCACCGCGCCATAGCGGGACTCTCCATGGGGGGCATGCACGCCATGGCCATATCCGCCAACAACCCCGCACTCTTCGACTACGTGGGACTTTTCTCCCCGCAGACGTTCTCTCCGCTTACGCAAAACAACATTTCGTTTATCGAGCAGGCGGGCGAAAGACTCGGAAAACTTGCTGAAAAGCTCCCGGACGTGCTGCGGCGCAAGGTAGCCTCGCGCAAGGAAGACCTGCAGGACGTGGGGGTATACAAAGACCTTGACGCAAAGCTTCAAAAGCAGTTTGCCCCCGCTCCTAAGCTCTACTACGTAGCCATCGGCAGCAAAGACCCCTTGAAGCATTTCCTTGACAAATTCCGCTCGCGGCTCTCAAAGGCGGGCTGTGCCTACCTGTACACGGAAAGCGAAGGGGCGCACACTTGGGACAACTGGCGCAAATACCTCGTCGACTTCCTCCCAAGGATTTTCTAAGCATTTTCCATAAACGACATACTCATACAGACACGACATGAAAGAAGAAATACGCCAACTGCTCGAAGACGCGCTCCCGCTTGTTGACCTTGACACGGACTTTCTCTTCCCCGAGCTCGACTCTCTGGACATTGCCACCATCCTGATGAAGCTTTCCGACAAGTACGGCATAAAGCTCGAGCACTCTGACGTCACGCCGCGCAATTTCAAGTCGCTTGACAGCCTTGCCGAAATGGTGAAAGCAAAACTCGGCTGACTCTCTTATGCGCACCGTAGAAAGCTGCATATTCGACAATGCCCGCCGCTTCCCGTCCCGCGCCGCCCTGCGCTTTGACGGGGAACAGATGACCTATGCCCAGCTTTACGAGGAAACAGAACGGAAAGCGGAATGCCTCGGACACCTGGACGGCAAACCCGTCCCTTTCCGCGCCACGCCCTGCGCTGACACGCTTGTCACCTACTTCGCCGTACACCGCGCGGGCGGCGTGTGCGTGCCGCTCGACAAAGACGCGCCGGAAAGCGTGCTGAAAAGCGCGGAGAGCCAACTCGCACGCGCGGCGATACCCGCCGGCGTGGCGGACGTGCTTTTCACCACCGGCACCACCGGCACGCCAAAAGGCGTGATGGTGGGTCACCGCGCCTTGCTTGCCAACAGCGAAAACCTCATCGATGCCCAAGGGTACGAAGCCGGACTCACTTTCGCCGTAAACGGGCCGATCAACCATATCGGAAGCCTTTCGAAGATTGCCCCTACGCTTATGGCGGGCGGCACTGTAAGCGTGACGGACGGGATGCGGCATATGACGGACTTTCTGCGCTCCATCGAGAACGCCCCGCACAAGGCAGCCTCCTTTCTCGTGCCGGCGAGCATACGCATGCTGACGGCTTTTGCGTCCGACGCGCTTTCCGCGCTCAAGGGAAATATCGCTTTTCTGGAAACGGGCGCTGCGCCTATGTCCGCTACTGACATGGAGCGGCTCTGCGCCCTGTTGCCGCACTCGCGGCTGTACAACACCTACGCCTCCACAGAGACGGGCATCATCGCCACTTTCGACTTCAACGCCGGCGATTGCCTCGCCGGCTGCCTCGGCCGCGCCATGCCCCGTTCCTCCTTCCGCATATCCGAAGAGGGGACGGTGGTGTGCGCCGGCGAAACGCTCATGACGGGCTATCTCGGCGACGAAGCCGCCACAGGAAAGCTGCTGCGCGGCGGCGAGCTGTACACATCGGACTGCGGCGCCATAGACGAAAAAGGGCGGCTGCGGCTTTCAGGGCGCACCGACGACGTCATCAACGCGGGCGGCTACAAGGTTTCGCCCGTAGAGGTAGAAGACGCGGCTCTCTCGTTGCCTTTCGTGAAAGACTGCATCTGCGTGCCGTTTGCCCACCCGGTCACGGGCACGGCGCTGCGGCTGCTTGTAGTGGCAGACAAGGACAGCTACGACCGCGCCATACTCGTCGCCGCCCTGCGCAGCCGGCTCGAGCCGCACAAGCTGCCGCAGGACATTCGCCTCACCGACCGCGTGGAGCGCACCTTCAACGGGAAGCTCAACCGCAAGCACTACGTCTGACAGATGCCGTAAAAAAGGAAAAGGCTGACGCCCTCGCTCGGGTGCCAGCCTTTTCGCGTGATATGAAGAAAAAATAGTTGCCTTGCGTCACTGCACCGCCGTTACGCTCTCCGGCACAAGCCACACGTCCACCACGTCGAGCTTGCCCGCGCCCGAGGGAAGAGTGGCGGAGAAGCCGTAGCGCGTCTGCCCGCCGCCGAGGCGGAAGCTGCCCGTGCGCAGCAGCGCAACGCGCCCGTCACAGCACACATCGTCGCACACGCCGCTTGTCTTCGTCGCTACCGCCACGTTGTCCGCCCAGTCCACACTTAAGGGAAAAAGCCCATCCATACGGCAAGAGAGCGAGTCGGTCTGCACAAGCAGCCCCTTTGCCACTGTCTGCGCGGCAGGGAAAGAGGCTATCGTACGCCGCCCGTCCGCCGTCTCGGCATAAAGCGTAAGCGTGGCGCGCCCCAATGCGCCCGACACTGCCTCGATATGGTACATGCCGGCGGGGAAATACTTTTGCTTGTAGGCCTTCAGAGAACCGGACGCTCTCCGGTCGTCCTTTTCGGCACGCACGCCCTCAATGCTGTACAGAGACTGCCCGCCCTTGTGCACGTCTGTATATGCCACAAAGTCTCCGTCGCTGTTGCAGTTCTGCACAGAGGCTATTGTCCAGTTGCTGCGTTCGAGCGCGTCTTTCTGCGAGGGGGTGATGTACACGCCGTTATAGGTGTTGAGCCTATGGCTCGCCTCTTTCACCCGGAAGCCCGCGCCGACAAAGAGCGTGACACTGGAAGTGAGCGACACTACAAACAGCGCAACAAGCGCCGTCTTGGCGGAAAAGGACAGACGCTTGTCCGCCCGGCTCTTCACTATCCAGCGTATGAGCAGGAAAAGCACGATGCCGAGCGCCACAAAGCCGCACAGATCCGCCGCCCAAAACATCCACAAGGCTTCGGGCACGGCACCCATCACGGAAACGACCGAATCTGGGTCGTCCGAGAACGTCTGGACAAAACTCCCCCCGCCGAATGTAAGGCCGGACAGCAAGATGGTGAAGAAAACAAGCGACACTGCCGGCACTACGCAGAGCACAAGGAGAAATATCTTGAAGAGAAACACCACTACCGACAAGAGCGTGCCTATAAACCCCCTTGCGCTTGTCTGTGTCCCCGCAGGGCGTGCCTTTGCCTTGTCCTCGCGCATAAGCTCGTCGTTGAGCGTCGAGGGAGAGACGGGCTTTCCGCACATGCGCAGTTTCTCCTCCGCCGTCACCGCCTCGGGCACAAGCGCCCAGAGCAGGAGGTAGAGCAGCACGGGCATAGTGAACGTGACGCAGCAAAGCAGCACGAAGAGTATGCGCCAGGGGAGCGGGTCGGTGGCCCCGAAGTACTTCGCCGCACCGGCTATCACGCCGCCCGCCATCTGGTTTTCGGTGTCGCGGTAAAAGCGGCGTGCAGCCAGCCACTCCCTGAGCTGACCGAGCATGTCCTTTCCCGTGCGCTGCCAGCTGCCCGACCCGCCCGGTGGCGGGGGAGGAGTAGCGCCGGAAGCGGAGGACGTGCCGCCGGCACTGTTGTCTGCAGCGTCCTCGTCCTGCGCCGCGTCCATTTCCTCGGGGTTGCCTATTCGGCTGATGATGCCGCGCACATGCTCTACGGTGATGGCCGCCACGCCCTGCTCGGAGAGTTCGGAGAAAAGCTCCGCCACGCGCCGTTCTATGTCGTCGGCTATCTCGTCGCCGCCCGCGCGGCGGCCGAAGTAGCCTCTCATGTTGTCAAGATACTTGTCAAGCAGCGCGTACGCGTCCTCGTCTATGGCGTAAAGAGTGCCGTAAAGGTTTATCGTGATGTTCTTTTTCATGACGTTCTGCGTTATTTTCCTGTTTGCATAAGCTTAGTCTCTCTCTGCTCCGTCCGTGCCGGTCTCCTCCTCTGGCGGAGGCGGAAGCGCAAGCGCGCCGGTGGCACGCGCACGGAGTATGTCTACGGTGCGCGAAAGCTCGCCCCACACCCCGTCAAGCTCGCCAAGGAAGCCTCTGCCGGCGGCGGTGAGCGCATAATACTTGCGCGGAGGCCCCATGCTCGACTCTTTCCACTCATAGCTGAGAAGCCCGTCTTTCTTCAGACGGGTGAGAAGCGGGTAGAGCGTGCCCTCCACCACAATCAGCTCCGCCTCCTTGAGACGGGCGATGATGTCGCTGGCATAGCTCGCCTCCCTGCTCAGAAGAAGCAGGACGCAGTACTCGAGCATACCTTTTCTCATCTGCGATTTCGCGTTTTCCACATTCATACGCTACGCTTTTCGTGAACCTCGGCGGGACGCTCTCGCCGCCCCACGCCGCAAAAGTATGTATTGTTTGGTATTATGCAAAGCAAAGTACCTTGTTTTTACAAAATCCCCGCTTTTCCGTACGCCTTTTCTATACGTCTGCACCAAGAGAGTGGGGGATTCATATCCTCGTAAACCCGCACTCCGCGCCAAATCCCCGGCCGTAGCGTGCCTATGTTGCTTTGATAAGGGAAAGCGAAATATTTGCCGCTTTTGCAAGCCGCGCTGCGAAAGCATTCTTACGAAAGTTTAAGTATTTTTATAGGTATTTGCAACTACTAAAAGGGGGTGTCGAGGCCCGGAAAGGGGCTTTTCGGAGACTAAGACCGGCCCCGTAGCGACAGGAATAGGGACAGTAGCTCCTACATGTACATCCCGCAGCTCCTATATGTACACTTTTTCAGCCGTAAGTCGTTGATATTCAACAACACGAAAGCGGGGATGCGCACACGATGCGTATCCCCGCTCTTCTTTCCACAAAGATAATACATTTTCCGCCCGTTTCCAAATCGCCGTTAATGCTTTTTTACATATTCAAAGAGGGCGAAACAGGACATTTTTCGGTGCTTTTCGGGGTTAAAAACGGCTTCCGGGAATAAAGAAAAAGCAACGCGCAGGAGCTTTTCCTGCGCGTTGCATTTCTTTCGCTGCGCCTTTGACGGCGGCATGCGGGTGTCAGTCGCGGCCGGCGCGCTTGCGTGCGAGGTGGTCGAGTATCACCTTGCGCATGCGCATGGACTTCGGCGTCACTTCCACGTACTCGTCTTCCTTGATGTACTCGAGCGCCTCTTCAAGAGAGAAGATGACGGGCGGGACGATACGCGCCTTGTCGTCTGCTCCCGATGCACGCATGTTGGTGAGCTGCTTTGCCTTCGTCACGTTGATGACGAGGTCGTTGTCGTGCACGTGTTCGCCCACTACCTGACCGGCGTACACCTCGTCCTGCGGGCTGATGAAGAAGCGTCCGCGGTCCTGCAGATGGTCGATGGCGTAGGCGAAGGCCGTGCCGCCCTCCAGCGAAATCATGGAGCCGTTGGAGCGGCGCTGAATTTCGCCCTTGAAAGGCTGGTACTCTTTGAAGCGGTGCGCCATAATGGCCTCGCCCTGGGAGGCGGTAAGGACGTTGGTGCGCAAGCCGATGATGCCGCGCGAGGGTATGTCAAACTCTATGTCGACACGCTCGCCGAGGTTTTGCATCGAGGTCATCTCGCCCTTGCGGCGCGTCACCATGTCTATCATCTTGGAGGCAAACTCCTCGGGCACGTTGATGGTGAGCTCTTCGATAGGCTCGCATTTCTTTCCGTCTATCTCCTTGTAGATAACCTGCGGCTGGCCTACCTGCAGCTCGTAGCCCTCGCGGCGCATGGTCTCTATGAGGATGGAGAGGTGAAGCACGCCGCGCCCGCTGACAATCCAGCTGCCCTCGGTCTCTGAGGGGACGACGCGCAGGGCAAGGTCTTTCTCGAGTTCCTTGTTGAGGCGGTCGCCGATGTGCCGGCTTGTGCAGTATTTTCCTTCGCGCCCGAAGAACGGGGAATCGTTGATGGTGAAGAGCATCGACATTGTGGGCTCGTCGATGGCTATGGTGGGGAGCGGCTCGGGGTTTTCGAAGTCGCAGATGGTGTCGCCAATCTCAAACTTCTCCAAGCCCACGACTGCGCAGATGTCGCCAGACTCCACTTCGTCGGTTTTCTGGCGGCCCATGCCCTCGAAGGTGTGCACTTCCTTTATCTGCGTCTTCTCCATCGTGCCGTCGCGGTGGGCGATGGTGCATTTCATGCCCTCGCGTATTGCGCCGCGGTGCACGCGGCCTACGGCGATGCGCCCGGTGTAGTTGGAGTAGTCGAGCGAGGTGATGAGCATCTGCGGCGCGCCCTCAAGCTGGGTGGGCGCGGGTATGACCTCGATGATTTTGTCAAGGAGATAGTTGATGTCCTCCGTGGGCGTGTTGTAGTCCTCACCCATCCAGCCGTTCTTGGCAGAGCCGTAGACGACGGGGAAGTCGAGCTGGTCCTCCGTGGCGTTAAGGTCGCACATGAGGTCAAACACCATTTCGTACACTTCCTCGGGGCGGCAGTTGGGCTTGTCTACCTTGTTCACCACCACGATGGGCTTCAGACCTATCTCAAGAGCTTTCTGCAGCACGAAGCGCGTCTGCGGCATGGGGCCCTCAAAGGCGTCGACGAGCAGGATGCAGCCGTCGGCCATATTGAGCACACGCTCCACCTCTCCGCCAAAGTCGGAGTGGCCCGGAGTGTCTATGATGTTTATCTTTACGTCTTTGTAGCGGATGGAGACATTCTTTGAGAGAATGGTTATGCCGCGCTCGCGCTCAAGGTCGTTGTTGTCAAGGATAAGTTCGCCGGCGTTTTGGTTCTTACGGAAAAGATGCCCGGCGAGCAGCATCTTGTCCACGAGCGTGGTCTTGCCATGGTCCACGTGGGCAATTATGGCAATGTTGCGAATGTCTTGCATAAAAAAATAACGAGTACCTGTAAAATACGGCTGCAAAGGTACTAACTTTTCACAGAAAGGCATTTACGGCGTTTGCCGTAAATGCCTTTCCGCGCTTGTCCGGGGCTTTTAGCCCGCCTTCCCAAGCGTGTGTGTCTGTGTCCGTAGCGGGTCACCTCCCGAGCCAGGCCTCGGGATTGAGCTTGGCGGTCTCCTTGCGCAGCTGGAAATGGAGCGTGCAGTTGCCCGCCGCGTCGGTGGCTATGCTGCCGAGCGTCTGGCGTGCCTCTACCTGCTGGCCGCGGCGGACGGAGATGGAGGAGAGGTTGCAATAGACGGACATGTACGATCCGTGGCGCACGATGACATTGTATGTGCCGGCGTAAGGGAATATGGCGGTCACTTCGCCCTTGAAGACGCTGCGTGCCTGCGCGCCCGGGCGGCCGGCGATGTTGATGCCCTTGCTTTCGAGCTTCACGCCGCTGAGTCCCTCGACGTTGTACGTGCCGTAGTGTGTCGTAATGGCATAGCCGCCCGTGATGGGCATAGGAAGCCGTCCCTTGTTGGCGGCAAACGAGCCGGAGAGGGCGCGGTCGGTGTCGGCGTAGTCGGTGAAGACGGGCGCGGACGGCTTTTTCGCTGCCGTTTCCGCCTTTTTCTCTGCGGCGCGTCTGCGGGCTGCTGGCTTTTCGCTCTCTTCCGAGCCGGCGCGGCGTGCGGCTGAGGCGGTCTGCCGCTTGAGACGATCTGCAGCGGCCTTTTCCCTTTCGGCTTTCTCGCGCTCGGCTTTCAGGCGGGCCTGGCGGGCCAGCTCTGCCTTGCGGCGCTTCTCCTCTTCTGCCTTGCGGCGTCGCTCGGCAGCGGCAATTTCCTGCTGTATGAGCTGGTCGATGCGGGCATCAAGCTGCGCGGCTTTCTTGCGCTGCTGGGCTATGGCGCTCTGCAGCTGGCTCTGCTTCTTGTTGAGCTCGTTCACTACGCTCTGGCGCTCCTGCTGCTGTCCTTGCAGCTTGCGTGCCTCGGCCTGTCCTTCGGTAAACAGGCGGTCCTTCTCCTGTTTCACGCCAAGCAGCTCGGCACGCTTGGCTTCTACCTCCGCCTCCTTTTTCTGTATGATGCGGCCCTGCTCGCGCTGGTAGCGCGAAAATTCGGTCATGTAGCGCATGCGGCGGTACATCTGGCGGAAGTTTTTCGCCGAGAGTATAAACTGCCACTTGGAGAGCTGCATGCGGTTGCTGAACATATAGGTCACGGCGCGGCGGTACTTGCGCCGGCAGTCTTCAAGGTCGTCCTCAAGAAGGCGCAGCTGCTTTTCAAGCCCCTGTATGTTGGTGGCAAGCGCGGTAAGCTCGGAGTGTATGCCGGCGACGTACTTTTGCTGGCCCTCTATCTGCGTGTTGATGACCTGCAGGTTGGCGAGCTGCGACTTCACGTCCTTTTTCGTGCTGCGCAGCATCTGCTCCTGCTCGGCGATGTTCTTCTTCAGCGTCGTCTGCTCCTTTTGCAGGGAGCGTATCTTCTTGTTGGTCTGCGCCGCAAGCGGGAGGGTACAGACGAGGCACAGCAGAAGCGGCAGCGCATGGGTGGCGAGGGCGCGTAGTGTGCGGGTGTATGCTGGTATCATTGCTTTTATTCCTTTTGAAGGGACGTGTCGGTTTCTCGGGACACGGGCTTTGCGACCCGCGTCCGCTTAGAAGTGGAGTTTTCCAAGCACCTCCTTGACGCTGCGCCGCTGGTATTTTGCGGAAACCGTGGTGCGGGTGTTCCATCCGCTGTCGGACGAAAGGCGCGAGAGGCGCAGGGACAGGCCGAAACTCTTTCCGCCCGGCAGCCCCGTCACCGACATGTCCATTTCCGAGGGGAACTGCCGGCCGCCAAAAGCGGTGAATCCGCCGTAGCGCCATGAGAAATTGCCCGCGTCGCCGGCTTTCGCCCCCTTCACGTCAAGCGCGGTGACAAGAGCCGAGGAGGCATCAGTGAGGAAAGAGTAGGAAAGGCTCGGCGTGCCGGTGAGCGTGAGCATCGTGCCGCCGTCTGCGGAAGAAGCGAGGAAGCGCGAGGCGAAACCCTTTGCTTCGCGCTGCCCGGGCACGAAGAGTTCGTCCCAGAAAAGTGCCTGCAGCGAGTAGAAGTCAAGCTCTGCCTGGCGGAGGAAATCTACCTCGGAGTAGGAAGCCCGCACGTACTGCTTGTTGACGCGGTCTACCACCAGCACGTCGGCGGGGGTGAACTCCATGCGCCCGACCTCCACGCCGAAAACCGTAAGCGAGAGCTGCACCACGTCGTCGCGCTTCATGCGCAGCGTGCCGCTCACGCTGACGTCCTTGCCGATGCCCGAGAGCTGCACCTTGGCTTTCGCCGTGAGGAAAGACGTGCCGCAGCGCTGCGCCGCGACCTTTTCCACGTAAGCCGCCGCTGCCGCCGCTCCGCTGCTTTTCGATGACCCCAGTGCGGTAGTCTTCCCCGCCGGAGACGGGGAAGGTTTTGCCAATTCCTTTCCGGAGCGGCACGAAGCCGCGCCTATGCACAAAAGCAATGAGAGCAGGAGGGGAAATAAGCGGAGGAGTTTTTTCTTCATAACGCAGAATGGGGTTGTAGCTCTACCTGCGGCGGTAGAGCTTGCGGCGCAGGCGTGTCCGCTGCTTTGCGTCGTTTGTGAGGTTCAAGGCCTTGCGCCAGTGCGCGGCGGCAGCTTTGTAGCCGGCCACACGCAGGTAGATGTCGCCCGCGTGCTCGTAAAGCGAAGCGTCTTCGGGCGTGTCGCCCGCATAGCGCAGTGTCTCGTCTATATAGGCGCGTGCCTTGGCATACTGCTTCTTTTGGAAGAGTATCCAGGCATAGGTGTCAAGGTATGTGGCGTTGTCGCCCTCTGCCGCAACCGTGCGGCGGCTCATCTCCTCGGCCTTGTCGAGGCGCGTGCCGGAGAGGCTGAGGAAGTAGGCGTAGTTGTTGAGGCAAGTGAGGTTGGCGGGGTTGAACTCCAAGGAGCGGTCGTAGGCGGCATAGGCTTCTTCGTCACGCCCAAGGTCGTGCAGCACGTCGCCCAGTTGTGCCAGCAAGTCAGAGCTTAGGCGCGGGTCGGTATCGTCGTCTATGCGCCCCGCGCCGCGCTGCAGTGTCGCGACAGCCTCGCCGTCGCGGCCCAGACGGTACAGCGCCGTGCCCTCGTAGTAGTAGTAGGTTATCTCGGACGGGTCGTAAAGCACGCCGTCCTTGCATATCTGCGCCGCCTCCTGCATATTGTTGCGCTGCAGCGCTATCTGCAGCCACTGCAGGCGTGCCGTGGAGTTGTCCGGCTCTATGCTGAGAATGCGCTGCAAGGCAGAGACGACAGAGTCCTGCGGGGCATTTGTGGAGACAAGGTAAGCTGCGTAAAGCGTAGCCATTTCGCCTGTCTCCTGCGGGCGGGCGAGCGCCTTTCTGAAGAGGGTCGCAACTTCCTCGCCGCCCGTGCCGCGGCTGACATTGTCCACGACGAAGCTTTTCATAGCCTCTATGCGTGCCGCGCTCTGCGTGCGCGGGTTAAGCACAACGTCGTCAAGCAAAGCGTTGTACAGCGAGTCGGCCCCGGCCGCCTTGTAATAGGCAAGGAGAGAGAGCTGCGCGTAGCTGTTGTCGGGCTCGGCCGCCAGCACGTCGCGGTATGTGTCGAGCGCGCGCTCGTGGTAGCCGTGCTGGTCGTACAGGTCGCCCAGCAGCACACGGTAGCGCAGGTCGAGGGGATATTCTGCGCAGAGTTCCTCAATAGCCTGGTAGGCGTGTTCGTCGTCCCTCATCGCGAGATAGGTCTGGAATTTCTCCAGACTCAAAGCCTCGCTGCGCCCGGAAAGCCTTTCCAACCGTTCGATTGCACGTATCGCGCCGGGATAGTCACCGCTCTGCTCGTAGAGCCATATAAGCGTGGTGAGCGTCTCCTCTGTGTTTTTCGCGTCGGCTATTTCCTCGTAAAGCAGAATAGCGTCCCTGAACTTCGCGTTGTTGGCTAAGTGCGTCGCGAGGCTTTCCTTGTAGTAGAGATTGTCGGGCGCGAGCCGCACGGCCTCCCAGAGCAAGGAGTCGCCCTGCGCCCGCGACACGCTGTCCGAGTACGCCGAGTAGGAAAGCTTGAGCATGGCCATCTCGTAAAGGGCTTCGGGGGCACGGGGCATAAGGCGCAGAGCGGCGTCCAGCAGCTCGTACTGCGCGTCGACGCGTTCTGCCTCTTTCTGCCGCACGGCTTCAAGGAAAAGCTCGTTGTACCGCCGCTCCTTGTAGTAGTCTGGCACGCTTTCCGCCGCTTTCCCTTTCTCACGCGCCGTGGCTGCCGCGTCCGCTCTGCCTGCGGCGTGCCGCGCCGTTTGGCACGAAAAGAGTAAGCCCGCCGCCAGAAGCGGCAGGACGGCGAGGCGCACGGCCACGCTCAGCCTTTGCAGGACGGAAGAGGGTAAACGGAGTTTCAACGCTTAAAGTGTCGTGTGTCTTTTCTTCGGACTGTATAACGTATCCTACGGGAAAAGGCGCGAAGGCCTTTTACTCTTTCGTGCCGGTATGGCCGAAGCCGCCCGCGCCGCGTTCTGTCTCGTCAAGGGTGTCGGTTTCCTCCCACTCGGTCTGCTCGTAGCGGGCGATGACCATCTGGGCGATGCGGTCTCCGTCGTTCACGGTGAAATCTTCCGAGGAGAGATTTACCAGTATGACCCCTATCTCGCCGCGGTAGTCGGCGTCAATGGTGCCGGGCGTATTGAGCAGCGTCACGCCGTGGCGGAGCGCCAGCCCGGAGCGCGGCCGCACCTGAGCCTCGTACCCGTCGGGCAGGGAAATGCTCAGCCCTGTGGGTATCAGCCGCCGCTCGAGCGGACGCAGCGTCACGGGGCTGTCGATGTTGGCGCGGAGGTCGAGGCCCGCGCTCTGCGGCGTGGCATAACTGGGAAGCGGGTGGCGCGAACGGTTGATTATCCTTACTTTCATATAAATGGCGGA
Source organism: Alloprevotella sp. (assembly GCA_963651485.1). Lineage (GTDB taxonomy): Bacteria > Bacteroidota > Bacteroidia > Bacteroidales > Bacteroidaceae > Alloprevotella. Next base: position 120,964 of record CAVJPT010000005.1, read on the forward strand.
AAAGCCCGCAGACAACGGCACGCCCGGCCGTTCGGACGGGTGCGCCATACGCCTGAAAGCACGTTTTTCAAACTGACAAAAGTAAGCAAATAAGCGCAGAAAAGCCTTTGCCTTGCGCGAAAAACGCCTTTTTCGTACTTTTGTGCGGCGGGCTGAACACTTACCCGCTTGAATATCATCAGACTTTGCTTGACGTAATGAACATGCAGTGGGAAAAGCTCATCTCTTCCAAGCGCCTGGGAAAGGAGGACAAGCCCAAGCCGCTGGAAGAGCGGCGCACGGAATTCCAGCGCGACTATGACCGCCTCATCTTCTCTGCCGCCTTCCGCCGGATGCAGAACAAGACGCAGGTTTTCCCGCTTCCGGGAAGCGTCTTTGTACACAACCGCCTCACGCACAGCCTTGAGGTGTCGAGTGTCGGGCGCTCGCTCGGCACGGACGTAAGCCGCGAGCTGATACTGCGCCACCCCGAGCTTTCCGAGACGGAGCTGCCGGGCATAGGGTCGGTAGTGTCGGCGGCGTGCCTCGCGCACGATATGGGCAACCCGCCTTTCGGGCACTCCGGCGAAAGGGCTATCCGCACCTATTTCACTGAGGGGAAAGGCCGCGAGCTGCACCGGCTCGTGACGGAAGACGGCGCACAGCTTTCTGCCGCCGAGTGGACGGACATGACGCGCTTTGACGGAAACGCCAACACTTTCCGCCTGCTTACGCACCACTTCCAGGGGAAACGCCGCGGCGGCTTCGTGATGACATACGCCACGCTGGCCTCCATTGTCAAGTATCCCTACGCCTCCGACGAGGCGGTGAGGAAACCGAAGTTCGGCTTCTTTGAGGCCGAACGCGCCGTGTACGAGCACATAGCCGGCGAGCTGGGCATCTGCCGCGTAGCGGGGGCGCGTCCGGACTCGGTGCGCTACGCCCGCCATCCGCTTGTCTACCTCGTGGAAGCGGCGGACGACATCTGCTATGAGATTATGGACATAGAGGACGCGCACAAGCTGCGCATACTCAGCGACGAGCGCACGGAGGAGCTGTTTCTCGGCTTCTTCGAAGAGGACGAGCGCGAACGCCTCCGCTGCCGCTACGGAAGCGACACGGACGTGGACGACCAGATAGTATACTACCGCTCCTGCGTCATAAATGCGCTCGAACGCGCCTGCGTGCGCATTTTCGTGGACCATGAGGAGGAAATTCTCGCCGGCTCTTTCGAGGGCTCGCTCATAGACCACCTGCCCGGAAGACTGCGCGAGGCGTACCGCGCCTGCGAGGAGACCGCCATGGGACGCATCTACCACTGCAAGGAGGTGACGGACGTGGACCTCGCCGGCTACCATATCATCTATATGCTGCTCGAACTCTTCACGGACGCGGTCATAGCGCCGGAGAAGGCGTACTCCGCGCTGCTGCTCGCGCAAGTTCCGGCTCAGTACGAAGTCCGCGCCAAGCGTGCGGGCGACCGTCTGATGGCCGTGCTCGACTTCCTCTCCGGAATGACGGACGTATACGCGCTCGACCTTTACCGAAAAATAAACGGACACTCTCTCCCGAGCGTCTGAGACTTCCCAACCAACCACAAACCTAAACCTTATTGATTATGAAGAGAAAGCAAGGCATCGCGCTCACGCTGCTTGTCTGCCTCTTCGGGTGTTTCCCGGCCGTCAGAGCGCAGTTGCCCGGCAGCCAGGCCGAACTCCAGAAGATGTGGCAGCAGAAGCGGGCAGAGCGCAAGGCTTCCCCCGCCAAGAGGGCGGCGGCGAAACCAGTGCACCGCGCAGCCTCCGGGACAGGAGTGCAGCTCTACGGCTGCATAAGCTACTCGGAGGGCAGCTACTTTTCGGACACCGGCGTGTATACGTTCAACACCGCGTCGCCCGACAAGGTTTCGCTCGTCAAGGCGGGCGTGAACGTGTACGGCGGCGGCACATACGGCGGCGGCACACTCTATTGCAACACCTACTCGGAGAGCAATTCCGGCGCGGTTTATATGCCGGTGAAGTTCTACGAATATTCCACGGACGACTGGTCGGTGACGAAACAGGGGAGCAGCACCTCCTTCACGAGCATAGCCAGCGACATGGCCTACGACCCTACCACGCAGCGCGTTTACGGCTGTTTCCAGAACGCCTCCTACACCGCCTGCAAGACGCTGGGACGCATCAAGTACGGCACGGACGGCTCTTTCGACTCTGAGAGCATAGGCGAGCTGCCCGAGAAAATGGTTGCGCTCACCGCCAACGCCAAGGGGCAGCTCTACGGCATAGGCGTGTCGGGCATGCTCTATGCCATTGACAAGACTACCGCCGCTGCCACGGAGGTGGGAAGCACGGGCGTTACGCCCATCGCGCTTTACCAGAGCGCCACCTGCGACTACACGACGGGAAAGATATACTGGTTCACCTTCTACAACGAATATTGGGACAGCGGAATCTTTGAGGTAGACCCGGAGACGGGCGCAGCCACGCTTGTGTCGGACTTTGGCTACGACTACGGCACTGGCACGCTTGAACAGATTACCGGCCTGTACATCAAGCAGGACATCGAGCTGCCCAACCCGCCCGCGGCCGTGGACGAGATTATGGCAGACTTCGCCGACGGCAGCCTGACGGGCAACGTGGGCTTCATTCTCCCGACAGAGGACATCAAAGGCGGCACGCTCACGGGCGAGCTTGACTATGTCATTAAAAGCAACGGCACTGTCATCGCAGAAGGAAAGGGACAGCCCGGCGCAGAGGTCATCAAAGAGGTGACCGTAGAGCGCAGCGGCGAGTACACGTTCAGCGTGGAGGTGTCCCACAACGGCGTGACCGGCGAGGCGGCAAGCGTCTCCAAGTTTCTCGGCAACGACGCGCCGCTCCCCCCGACGGACGTAAAGGCCGTCTCCTCCGGCTCTGCCGTCACGCTCACGTGGACGGCTCCCACGGCTACGGTAAACGGCGGGCGCGTCAATCCCTCCCGGCTTCTTTATAAAATTGTGCGCCAGCCCGACGGCGAGACCCTTGTCACGGGCACGAGCGGAACGTCTTTCACCGACAATCTCCCCTCCGGCGTTTACTACGAGACGTTCACCTACGACGTGACCGCCTTGCTCGGGAAACAGAGCAGCACTACCGCAACCTCCAACGAGGTGCTTGTAGACGCCACGCTCAAGCTCCCTTACGACAACCAGTTTACCTCTGCTGACGACTGCAATGACATGTTCACCATAGACGCCAACGAGGACGGCAACACTTGGGGGTACAACTCCTACAACCAGAGCGCCGACTATCCCGGCAACTCCGAAGCGGCCGACGACTGGCTCGTCACCGCGCCCATCCTCATGGAGGCGGGCACTACCTACCGCTTCACCATCAACGTCTCCAACAGCTACCCCGTGGAGCGCGTTGAGGCTGCCGTAGGCACGGAGGGTGCAGCCGCTTCCTTCGTGCACAAGGTGATAGAGCCGTACGAGGTCACCTACTCGCCCCGCACGCACACGCTTTCGGGCAAATTTGTCCCCACGGAGAAAGGACTTTACTATTTCGGCGTACACGCCATCAGCGACGCAGACCGCAGCAATCTGCACCTCAACAGCATTCACATCGACGCCGTGCCGGGCACAGCTCCCGCCGCCGCCACCGGCGTGCTTGCAGTGCCGGGCGAGAAGGGCGCGATAAAGGCCACGGTGTCTTTCAAAGCTCCCGAGAAGACACTCGCCGGCGACGCGCTCGTCTCGGGTCTGTCCGTGCGCATAGACTGTGACGGCTCGGAGGTGAAAACCTTCACCGGCGTGACGCCCGGAGCTGAGCTGAGCTACGAGCATACCTATGTGTCCGAGGGACTGCACACCTACAAGGTGACGCCCGTCGGCGCTGACGGCACGGAGGGAGAGAGCACGGAGGCGAAATGTTTCATCGGCGTGGACAGCCCTGCCGGTGTCGTCAACCTGAAAGCGGTGGAGGACCTCGACCGTGAGGGACTCATACACCTTACCTGGGACGCTCCCGCCACGGGGCAGAACGGCGGATACGTCGACCCCGAAACGCTCACCTACTACGTGTCTACCGGCGGCACGGAAAGCAATGACATCAACGTGGGCAACGCCACTTCCTACGACGACCAGCTTACCGTCAACGGCAAGCAAGTGTACGCGGCTTACAGCGTGTACGCCAAAAACGACAAGGGTAGCGGCCGCAGCTACTGGAAAACGGCTACGGCTCTTGCCGGGCCGGCGGTGAAAGCCCCGATGGTAGAGTCGTTTGCGGGCGTGACGTACAAAAGCGGCCCGTGGCTGCCCGAAATTCTCAAAGGAGAGATTGGCGAGGCTTACTGGACTACCGAAGGCGGCACTACCAACGCCGGAGGCACGCAGGACGGCGACGGCGGCGTGACGGTGTTCTACACCCAGACAAAGGGAAAGGCGAGCCGTCTCAGCTCGCCCAAGGTGGACATCAGCGGCCTTGACAAGCCCGTGCTCAATTTCTGGGTTTACCTCAACGGAAAGGGCGACGAGTTCCGCGTAAGCGTTCAGCCCGACTTCAAGGACTACGACACGCTCTACACCGTGCGCACCGACGAGGGCGCGACAGGTTGGCGGCGCGTGAGCCTCCCGCTCGACAAGTACAAGTCCGCACGCTTCATCCGCGCCGGCTTCGAGGGCGAGAGCCTTTCCGCCACTTCGGACATTGTGGCCTTTGACAACGTGGCCGTGGTAAACGACAGCGAGGCTGACCTCATGGCGCGTACCTTCACCGCCCCCGAGGAAATCAAGGCAGGCGACAGCGGCGACTTCACGCTCCAAGTGCGCAACAACGGCTCCTTGGCTGTAAAGGGCTCCGACTACAAGGTTACGCTCCTCAAGAAAGGACAGCCCGTGCAGAGCGTGCAGGGTACGGACATCGCCGCCGATGCGCAGGCACTCTTCCGCCTGAGCGACGTGCCGGGTGTCTTTGACGACGAAAGCACCGAATACTCCGCACGCGTCGACTTCGCCGCAGACGGCTATCCTGCCGACAACGCCGCCGAGGCGCAGAAGGTGAAAATCACGCTGCCCTCCTATCCGTTCCCCACAGAGCTTAAAGCCAACGACGGCCCGATGGTGACGCTCGAATGGACAGCCCCCGACGTGGACGGCCGTCCCGCCGAAGCCGTGACCGAGGACTTTGAGGACTACTCGCCCTTCATCGTCAGCGACATGGGAGACTGGACGCTTACCGACAAGGACGGGCAGAACACCATCAAGATTACGCTCGATTACATGCAGGGCGAGCTCAAGTACGCCCACGCCGGCGAGCCGATGGCCTTCCAGGTGTTCAATCCCGACGAGGCCGGCATCTACTACAACAGCTGGCAGCCCAAGAGCGGCAGCCAAATGCTTGTATGCTTCAGCACCGCCTCTTCCGACGGCGGCGTCACGAAGGTGGCCAACGACGACTGGCTCATTTCGCCCGAGCTTGACGGCAGCGCACAGACTGTCAGCTTCTATGCCAAGACGGGTATGGGCAGCCCGTACATCCCCGAGCAGATGGAGCTTCTCTACTCGCTTTCCGGGACAGACACGGAGAACTTCGTGAAAGTGAAGACGGTGGACGTCACCAATTCCTCCGGCTGGAAGCTCGTCACCTTCGACGTGCCGCAGGGCGCAAACCATTTCGCCATCCGCTGCGTGTCCGATGACAAGTTCGCCCTCCTGCTTGACGACATCACCTACATACCCTACGGGGCTGTGCAGTCGCCTTTGACGCTTGAGGGATACAACGTCTACCGCGACGGAGTGAAGCTCAACGCCGAACCTATATCCGGCACAGCCTACTCCGACGCTTCCGCTGTACGCGGCGAGAGCCACTCCTATGCCGTCACGGCCGTGTACGACAAGGGAGAGAGCGTAAGCTCCAACATCGCCTCGGTGGTATATACCGCAGTGAACACCGCGTCTGCCGACCCTGTCTCCGCAGTCACCGTGACGGTAGAGGGCGGCTTTGTGAACGTGCGCGGCACGCAGCCCGGCACAGCCATTACGCTCTGTACTGCCGACGGCCGCCGCATCGCTACACGCATGGCCGCCGCCTCTGTCGAGTGTTTCGCCGTGCAGCCCGGCGCTTACATCGTACGTGCAGGCAACGCCTCCTTCAAGGTAGCGCGGTAAGCCTCCGCGCATTTGCGATACACACCTTTGACGGCGTGGCGACTTCCGGTCGCCACGCCGTCATTGCATTAGCGGAAAACCGCAGAAAGAGATAGCTGGAAAAGCGGACGCAAGTCCGTCCCCAAACATGCCATCTCGGCATGCCGTCGCAGCCAAACTATTCCTCTTTTCCAAGGGTAGGGAAAGAGGAAAAAAAGGACACTTTTTCGCGCCGCGCGGCAGGTGAATTTTTATGAAACATTAATGTTTTCACGCCGCTGAAATAGGCTCTTTGGACGCGGAAAGCAGCTTTGCGGAAACTAAGACCGGCCCCGTAGCGACGGGAATAGGGGCTGTAGCTCCTACATGTACATCCCGTAGCCCCTATATGTACACTTTTTGCCTTCGTAATTGGCTGATAATCAACAACAGCAAAGCGGGGATACGCATCGTGTGCGTATCCCCGCTTTGCCTACTACAAAGATAATACATTTTCCGCCCGTTTCCAAATCACCGTTAAGGTTCTTTTACAAATCAGAAACGGAAAAATAGGACACTTTCCGGGGCTTTCGGGCGGCGTTCTGCACGCCGCCCGAAAGGGAGAAACAGCCTTTACCTCACCACAGCCTTGTAGGTGCTTTCACCGCTGCGGAGCAGGTATGCTCCCGAGGGAAGCGTGACGGCAAACGCGCCGTCTGCCTCGTGGAGCTTGCGGCCGGAAGCGTCATACACGCTGACGCGGCCGGCGGGAGCGGAGCTGACGGCAAGGCGGCCGTTTTGCGCGGAGACGCGCCAAGACTCAGAGGACGCAGAGACGCTCTCTATGCCCGTGGGGTCGTACGCAGCGGCGGGGGAGTGGACAGATTCGCCCACGTTGTATACCGCCGTGACCGTGTACTTGGACGCACGGTTTCCTGCTCCCGCGTCCGTGTAAGAGGGAGCGGAGAGGGGCGCGGCATTGACCAGCGTGCCGTCGCGGTAGACATTGTAGCCAAGGAGGCGGAAGTCACGCGCCGCCTTGCGGTAGGTGATGTCGTCAAGGAAAAGTATGTACTGGTCGAGCGACACGCAGTGGAGCGCGAAGTAGCGCGTGCCGGCGGGCAGCTCGCGGCTGTATTCTGTCCAGCGGCCCGGGACGGTGATGAGTTCGCCCGCACGGGTGAAGTCGGCCACGTCGCGCCCCGTGGTGGAATACATAAGCTCTACCTGCTCGCTTGTGCCGAACCACGCGTTGTCGGGGCTGCATGCCCAGAAAGTGACCGTCTGCGCGCCGTCTACCTCAGGCGATATGAGCCAGTCGTCGTTGGCCGTATACCGTCCCGCGCTGAACGCGGCGGCGCACTGCGTACCCTTGTGCGCCGAGTAGTAGAGGGCGGATAGCGAAACCGAGGAGGGATTGAACACCTGATAGGCCATAGGCGACTCTACATTGGGGTACTGCACGAAATAGCCCGTGCCGTCCTGTATGCCGAGCGTCGTCTGCTTGTCGCCGTCGTAGAGCGTCCACTCGCCGAAGTTGGTGATGGTGAAGGGGAAATAGCTCTCGAAGCCCTCGGTCACTGTCTCTGCCGTGGTGCCCTTGTCCGCGCCGGCCGGACGCTGCCACGAAAGCACCGCGTCGTCGCCCGAGCGGACGGCGGAAAGCGCGCTGACGTAAGGCTTGCCGGGGAGAATGGTAAGCTGCAGGGTGTTGGACGTGTTGTCGTCCTTGTTGGCATCGTCTTCCCAGTCGATGACTGCCGAATATTCGCTGCTCTCCGCCGCGTCGCCGTTGGGCGTGTCGGTGAAGACCACTGAGCCGTAAGAGCCGGCGGAGATGTCTGCGCCTTGTACGGATGCAATTTCCGCTCCGTTGCGGTAGAGGCGCACGGTGTAGCCCGACGCCGTCTTCGCGCCCGAGTTGGCGAGTGTGGCGGTGATTTCCAGCGGCTCGCCCACCTCCGTGCGGGTTACGTTGTCTTTTGTGGAAATCTGCAGCATACGCAGGCTGTAGTCAAGCTGGTCGATTACGCTTATCTTGTCCAAGTAGATAGGCACAAACCAGCTCACGTCGTCTGTGTCGCCGCCCCTGCCGGTGAATACAAGCTGTATGTAGCTCTCTGCGGTGTAGTCGCCCAGGTTGAAGACGTGCTCGCGCCATTCTCCCTTGTTTTCTGCCAAAGTGTCCGTCCCTTCCGAGGGGGTCACCGTGCCTATCTCGTGCAGCACGCCCTTGGCGTCGCGCACGGACACGGCGAGCGTGCCGCGGCACTGCGCCATGTGCCACACATAGAAGGCGAGGCGCGGGTACTTGCTGCCGGATACGGCAAACTTGGGGCTGACGAGACGCGCCTCAGCTCCTTCCACAAGCGTGGTGAAAGCCATCAGGCCGCCGTCCTCGTCGGCCGGCGAAGCGTAAGTGCCTTCGCTGAGCAGCATCCATTCGGCCGCCGAAGAGCTGACAATGTTCCACGGTCCGTTGTCCATGCCGCGGCGTGAGAAAGATTCTTTCAAGGGGAGGCTGTACGGCGCGCCCACAAAAATGGTGTCGGTGTACGCTTCCTTGCCGCGCCCGGCGGCGTTCTGTGCCGCGACGGTGTACCACGCAAGTTTCTGCACGCCCTCGCTGAGCGTGAGCTTGTCGGTATAGCCCGTACTCTCCACCGTGGCGGTCTTGGAGGAAACGCCGCCCACGTTGGTGACACGGTACTTCAGGGACGAGGAGTCCATGTAGCCGCCGTGTTCGCCGCCGTCGGGAGCCTGCCACGAAAGGGTCACCGTGCCGTCGTCCGCGCCCTCGGCCTTGAGGGAGCGCACCTGGCCCGGCTTGTCGTTGCCCACAAATACAGTCACTACGGCGGGCATGCCTCCGTCGTAGTCGTTGTATGCCGTCACGCTGTATGTGCGCTCTCCTGCCGCGCTCTCGCTTACTTCGTAAGAATAGGTGCCGCCGGGCTGCACGTCTTCAAGCGTACCTACGACCATGTCGTCGCTTTCGCGCACAATGTCCACATGGTCGATGGACGCGAGCGTGCCGCCGTCAATGTCGGTGGCGGGCAGCGTGAAGCGCAGCGTTGCACGCAACGTGCCGTTAGCGCCGGCTTCCGCACTTACGGAAGTAGGCGCGGCGGGCGCTTTCACGGACGCGAGTTCGCTGACGCTAAGGTTGTCCACCACAAGGTTTGACCCCTCTTTGTACGTACTCGTCACGTGCAGCCCCACGAAGCGGGTAGCGTCCTTTGAGGGGCGGAAGTTGGCCTTTATGCGCTTGTAGTCGGCGCTCGTCACCGCAGTGGGCGCAAGCAGCTCCGTAGTGAGGCTGCGCGAGTCTACAAGCGAGCCCATGTAAGCTCCGACGGTCTCCGTCGCGCCCTCGTCTGTCTTCGCGTCAAAGGCAAGCTGGTAGACGTGTTCGGTATCAAAGGTGAAAGGCGGAGTGACGAGCCAGTCGTCTGCGTCCTGCCTGTTTTCGCTGAAGCTGTATACCATCGCCCCGCCGTCCGCTGCCCAGGTGTAGCCGTCGCCGTTAGCGTCGATAATGGACATTAGCTCCATCTTCGAAGCGTCGCTGAAGTCCTGCGTGTAAGGCAGCGGCGTGGCACGGCCAAGCGTGTACTCCTCGGTAAGCGCCGTGTCGCCTTTCTCGCCTGAGGCAAAAGCGGTGACGCAATAGCGGTAGTAGCCGTAGTTGAGCGAGGGGACGGAAGCATCGTTGCAGCTTGTGGCTTTTCCCTCGTAGACTACCTTTCCGTCCGGCGTGCGCTCTACCTTGTAGCTAAGGTCTGAGGTGTCGATGTACCCTCCGTGCGCGCCCACAGTGGGGGCATCCCACGAAAGGTTCATTGTGCCGTCACCGGCCAAAGAACCCTGCGGGTTCAGAGCCTTTGCCGCGTCCTTTCCCGCCCAGAAGTCAGCTCGCAGGTACGGGCTGCGTCCCGTCGCGTTGGCGGCGGCTATCTTCAGCGAGTGCATGCCTTGCGTGAGGGTGGGGGCAAATTTTATTTCGTCGCCGGGACGCGCCGAAACGTCCTGTGCTACCGCCGCCCCGTCAAGCAGTACGGTGTAGGTGAGTCCGTCCGCCGAAAGAGCCGTCCCGCCGAAAGTCTGCGCGGGAAGCGAGAAGGACACGTCGCCCGTAAGCGCGCCTTTCGGGAAATCCATCTTCAGGCTGCCGGGACGCGCCGGCGCGCCGTCAAGCGTAAAGGGGCTTTTCGTAAAGATGCCCGTCAGCTCGTAGCGGTTGGGCACCTCGGTGAGCGTCTTGGTTTCGCCCGTCTTCACGTCTACTTCGCAAAGCTCCACGCTCTGGCTGAAGTCGTGCGGAGTCATGGCCCAGACAAGGCGGCCGGTGGCATAGTCAAACGTAGCCGACTGAGCGTAGCGTATGGTCTTGCCCGTGGAGCCGATGGCCGTAAGGACGGCTGTCGTTTTGTCTACCTTGTAGAGCGTGCCGTATTCGCCGATGCCGTAAAGTTCGCCTTCGCGCGTAGATGCAAGCGTGAAGAGCTGCTCGCTAAGGTCGCCGATGACGGTAGTCGCGCCCGTGACGGGGTCGAGCGTGCCGAGCGTGTACTGAGAGTTGTTTTTCCAGAAGCAGCCGTATATCACGTCAGCGGCGGGGTCGTACGCGAGGTCGGTGGCGACGCTCGTCAGCGAGGTGAGATGTACTTGCCGCTTTAGCGCCCAGCCGTTCTCCACGTCGTAGGCACGCAGCCACGCGTCCGTGCCCATGGCATCGGTTTCGTAGTTTACGGCATAGTACGTGCCGTCAGCGTACACGCCGCCGCCGTTGGCTTTCAGGTGCGCTCCGGTCACTACTGCCGCGATGCCAGCCCCGTTGTCGGGAGAGACGGCATAGACTCCGTAGGGCGGGTTCTCCATCTGCTCCCACTTCAAGCCGAAGATGACACTGCCGTAGACGGTGGGAAGTCCGCTTGCCCCGGTCTGTGCAGACAAGGGAGAACCGATTCCCAGCGCGAAGAGCAAGGGTAAAAACACTTTTCTCATATGCAGGAAGGGATATATAATAAGGTAATCGTATCGTCCCCGCCGCCACGGGCGGGCAAAAAAGGGTAAGGCGAAAAAGTACGGCGGCGCGGTCAGCGCACGCGTATGAGCGTCAGTCCGTCCCTTTCGGGAAGGATGAGCTGCTCTACGCGGCTGTCCGCCGCGACGTGGTCGTTGAAGCGGCGTATGCCCTCCGTCTGCCCGTCGTGCCGCGTTCTGTCCACGACGTGCCCGTCCCAGAGCGTGTTGTCGGCAAGCAGGAGGCTGCCGCTGTGCATGAAGGGGAGAAGAAGCTCGTAGTACTCGATGTACTCGCGCTTGTTGGCGTCGACGAAGGCGAAGTCTATGTCCAGCCCCATAGGGGGAAGCAGAGCGAACACGTCGCCCACTATCATCTCCACCTTTGTCTCGTAGGGCGCGCCATCAAGCCAGGGGCGCGTGAAGCATTCCTGCTCGTCGTTGTTTTCGAAGGTGTATATTTTCCCCCGCCCGTCCATTCCCGAGGCCATAGCCAAGGCGGAGTAGCCCGAGAAGGTGCCTATCTCTACCACCGTGCGCGGACGCGCTGTCTGCACAAGCATGCGCAGCAGCTGCCCCTGCAGGTGTCCCGACGCCATGCGCGGGCGCAGCAGGTGGAGGTGTGTGGCGCGGTAGAGGCTTTTCAGATAGTCGTCGGGCGGCGTGGTGTGCGCCAGGATGTAGTCCTCCATCAGCTGCTCGCGCTCTTCGCTTGGCATGGTCAAGGGTTTGTGCGCCCCGAAAAGGGGGCAGGTTGTCAGTTGGGGTAAGTCTCCTCGCCCTCGCTCTCAAAGAGGTTCTTCACTATGTTCATCTCCATGAATGAGGTCTTCTGCTCCTTGCGCTGCGAGCCGAGATAGCAGATGCGGTCGTCGGAGTGCAGCACGCCGTCAGAGAGGAGCTTGCGCAGGGCAGCCAGCAGAAACTCGTGTCCGTAGCTCTTCATGGGCATGTATATGGCGTACACGCCGTAGGAGAGGGCAAGGTGGCGCACTGTCTTTGCCTTGTAGCAGATGGCAAGAATGGTGCACTCGCCGCGGAATGAGGAGACGTAACGCGCGGTACGCCCCGTGTAGGAGTCCATTATGATGGCGCGGAGCTTCATCCGCTTTGTAGCCATCACGGCCTCCTTGGAGAAAAACTCCGTCACGTCCGGATTTTTGGAAAGCGGTATGTCTACGCCGCCGAAGTCCTTGAACGAGTCCTTTTCAGCCTGCCAGGCCACGGTGGCCATTACCTTCACCGCCTCGACGGGATAGTCGCCGTAGGCGGTCTCGCCGGAAAGCATCAGCGCGTCGGCACGCGAGTAGACGGCGTTGGCGATGTCGGTCACCTCGGTGCGGGTGGGGCGCGGGTTGCGTATCATGCTTTGCAGCATCTGCGTGGCCACTATCACGGGCTTGTGGGCGCGTATGCACTTGTCTACGATGCGGCGCTGTATGCCCGGTATGAGCTCTTGCGGGACTTCGATGCCGAGGTCGCCGCGCGCTACCATGATGCCGTCGGCCGCCTCTATAATCTCGTCTATGTTGTCTACGCCCTCCTGGTTCTCTATCTTGGCAATGACGCGGATATCGCTGTCGGTCTTGTCAAGTATGTCGCGCACTTCCTGCACGTCTTCCTTCGAGCGCACAAAACTGTGTGCGATGAAAGCCACGTCGTAGCTTACGGCAAACTCTATGTTGCGGCGGTCTTTCTCCGTGAGTGCGGGCAGATTGATGCGGACGCCGGGCACGTTCACGCTTTTGCGCGAGCCGAGCGTGGCGTCGTTCTCCACGTGGCAAACAAGCTCGTCGCCGACGCGTTCGTCTACGATGAGGCCGAGGTCGCCGTCGTCGATGAGCACATGCGCTCCCACGCCCACGTCCTGCACGAAATTTTTGTAGGTGACGGCGATGCGCTCGCGTGTGGTCTTTACAGCGGGGTCGCCAACTATGTTCACAATTTCGCCCTTGTGGAATTCGATCGGCGCGTCAGTGGCGGTGGTGCGCACTTCCGGGCCTTTCGTGTCGACGAGTATGGCAAGGTGGCTTGACACCTCGCGCACGTTGTCGATGACGCGCTTCATGCCCGTCGCGTCCTGGTGGGCGGTGTTGAGGCGTACTACGTTCATTCCCGCGTCGTAGAGCCGCTGGATGAGTCCCACGTCGCAGCGCATGTCGGATATGGTGGCTACGATCTTTGTTTTCTTATACATCAGTCTGTCTTGTTTTGTGTCAAATGGAAACCGCAGGCGGGGCCGCTCAGCGTGCCATGCCGTGCAGCGCCTCTATGGCGAGGCGGTACGAGTCGAGGCCGAAGCCGCACACCACGCCTTTGCAGGCGGCGGAAATCATAGAACGGTGGCGCACCTCCTCGCGCTGGCTAATATTGGAAAGGTGTACCTCCACCACGGGATAAGGCACGGCGCGTATCGCGTCATACAGGGCCACGCTGGTGTGGGTGTAGGCGCCGGCGTTAAAGGCCACGCCCTCGATGCCCTCGTCCCACGCGGCATGCAGACGGTCGATGAGGAAACCCTCTACGTTGGACTGGTAGTAGAGTATCTCGTCGCCGGGATAGAGAGCGTGAAGCCGCTCCATGCAAGCCTCCATCGTCTCGTGTCCGTATACGTCCGGCTCGCGGCGGCCCAAGAGATTGAGGTTAGGGCCGTTCATCACCAATAGTTTCATAGCCGTGCAGGTGGGTTGTTTCGCCTTTTGGGAAAAGTCCGAATATTAGTACTTTTGTGTCTGGACTACGCCGCGCCGGCATAGCGTAGAGCGTGCCCGCCGCCCGCCCGTGCGCAGTCCTTTGCAAAGTTACGAATTTTATTTAGGCTCTTTCCCCAAAAACACGGGCAAGCGCCTTTCACCCTATAAGCTTTACTGACGCCTTGCCAACTTCCCTTCTTGAAAAATACGGCGACTATCTCCTTCTCGAGCGCGGTCTTTCGGAAAACACGCGCGAGGCATACCTGCGCGACGTGGAGAAATGGCGCGGCTACACGGCCGACGAGGGCATCGACCTGCTGCGGCCTTCGCTCGACGACCTGCACCGCTTTGCCTACACCCTGCACGACATTGGGCTGTGCCAAACTTCTGTCGCCCGCATCCTTTCAGGCGTGCGCTCCTTTTACGGCTTTCTGCTGACGGACGGATATACGGAAAAGGACCCCACCGAGCTGCTCGAAATGCCGAAAAAGCACCGCTACCTGCCCGAAGTGCTCAGCACGGAGGAGGTAGACGCCATCGAGGCGACCATAGACGTGAGCCAGCCCGAGGGACAGCGCGACCGCGCCATCGTCGAAGTGCTGTACAGCTGCGGGCTGCGGGTAAGCGAACTCTGCGGGCTTCTCCTGAGCGATCTCTTCCTTGACGAGGGCTTCATCCGCGTGCAGGGTAAAGGCTCCAAGCAGAGACTTGTCCCCATCTCCCCGAAGGCTGTGAAAGAACTCGGGCTGTGGTTTGCCGTACGCGCCGACATAGAGATAAAGCGCGGCGAGGAGGACTTTGTCTTCGTCAGTCCGCTGCGGCGCAAACGCCTTTCGCGCATCACGGTCTTCCACAATCTGAAAGTGCATGCCGAGGCGGCGGGCATCGCCAAAAACATCTCGCCCCACACCCTTCGTCACACCTTCGCCACCCACCTTTTGGAGGGCGGCGCAAACCTTCGTGCCATCCAGGCAATGCTTGGACACGAGTGCATTTCCACCACCACGGTATACACGCACATAGACCGCACGTTTCTTCGCCAGCAGGTTCTGGACTTTTTCCCGCGCAACAAAAGATGAAGCCCCTTGGCAATGCCTCCGAGCCATACCATAGCCCTCCTCTTTCTGCCGTGAAAACAGAGAAAGCTCCAATTTTGTCCATAAAAAAGCACCCTAAAGCGTCCTGTTTCGCCTTTTTTGAATCTATAAAAAGTATTAACGGCGATTTGGAAACGGGCGGAAAATGTATTATCTTTGTGGAAAGAAGAGCGGGGATACGCATCGTGTGCGCATCCCCGCTTTCGTGTTGTTGAATATCAACGACTTACGGCTGAAAAAGTGTACATATAGGAGCTGCGGGATGTACATGTAGGAGCTACTG
>CAVJPT010000006.1:0-2165 GCA_963651485.1 Alloprevotella sp.
CTCGACCAGTGAGCTGTTACGCACTCTTTGAATGAATGGCTGCTTCCAAGCCAACATCCTGGCTGTCACCGGGACCGCACTTCGTTAGACTAACTTAACCCGCATTTCGGGGCCTTAGCCGGAGGTCTGGATTCTTCTCCTCTCGGGCGCGGACCTTAGCACCCGCGCCCTCACTCCCGGGGTCTGGCCTGCGCGCATTCGGAGTTTGTCCGGACTTGACAGGCGGCGAAGCCCTCGCGTCCGATCAGTCGCTCTACCTCACGCAGGGAACCCCCGGGGCTGCACCTAAATGCATTTCGGGGAGTACGAGCTATCTCCGGGTTTGATTGGCCTTTCACTCCTACCCTCGCCTCATCCGGAAGCTTTTCAACGCTTATCGGTTCGGCCCTCCATCCCGCGTTACCGGGACTTCAGCCTGGGCAAGGGTAGATCACCCGGTTTCGCGTCTGCCACCGCTGACCACAATGCGCCCTGTTCGGACTCGCTTTCGCTCAGGCTCCGCGCGTCGTCGCGCTTAGCCGGCCAACGGGGACAACTCGTAGGTTCATTATGCAAAAGGCACGCCGTCACCCCGCTGGGGGGCTCCGACCGCTTGTAGGCGCATGGTTTCAGGGACTATTTCACTCCGCTGCCCGCGGTGCTTTTCACCTTTCCCTCACGGTACTGGTTCGCTATCGGTCTCTCGCGAGTATTTAGCCTTGGCGGATGGTCCCGCCGGATTCGCGCAGGGTTTCACGTGCCCCGCGCTACTCAGGGTACCGCTACGCTTCCGCGAGGCTTCGCGTACGGGCCTTTCACCCTCTGCGGGGGCGCTTTCCAGCGCCTTCCGCTCGCCTCGCGGCCGCGACGTCGCGGCCCTACAACCCCCGTCCGGCCGTGACCGGGCGGGTTTGGGCTGGTCCCCGTTCGCTCGCCGCTACTTGGGGAATCACTCTTGTTTTCTCTTCCTGCGGGTACTAAGATGTTTCAGTTCCCCGCGTTGGCCTCCCGGCACAGCCGGGATGGCGGGTCTTCCGCCCGCCGGGTTGTCCCATTCGGAGACCCGGGGGTCAAAGGCTGTTTGCGCCTAACCCCGGATTTTCGCAGCTTACCGCGTCCTTCGTCGCCTGCGAGAGCCTAGGCATCCGCCATGCGCCCTTCTTTGCCTGCCGTCCCGCCCGCGTGCGTCGCACGCGGCGGCGTCTGCCGGAAGCCTCGGCGGCTCCCGGGCCGGCGCGCCTTGCGGCGGGCGGCTCTTGCACATTGCTCGCCGCCCTCATGGGGCGGCTCCGTCTTTTCCACGGCAGGGCGCGTCGCCGCGCCTCTGCACGTGTCCTTTCGCTTTCGCTCGTGCGGGGCTTCAGGCGGACATTTCTGTCCGCGCCTTGCGCCCCGCCCTCTCGGTTGTTCTACTGTCCAATATGCCAAATATCTACTGCCCTTCAGGGCAAAGTGGAGAATAACGGATTCGAACCGTTGACCTCTTGCATGCCATGCAAGCGCTCTAGCCAGCTGAGCTAATCCCCCCGGTGTGCCCTGCGCATCTCTTGCGCGGGACTCCCGCATCAGGGTTGTATGATAATAAGACCAGACAAGCGGCGGGAGGAGGGGCGGCGGACGGCCGCCTTGCTTCTCTCTTCTGCACCTTTCCGTGTGGCGGAACGGGCGGAACGGAATATCTCCGCGCGGAATTGCTCCGCATGCGGGACTCCAGAAAGGAGGTGTTCCAGCCGCACCTTCCGGTACGGCTACCTTGTTACGACTTAGCCCCAATTACCAGTTTCGCCCTAGGCCGCTCCTTGCGGTCACGGACTTCAGGCGCCCCCGGCTTTCATGGCTTGACGGGCGGTGTGTACAAGGCCCGGGAACGTATTCACCGCGCCATGGCTGATGCGCGATTACTAGCGAATCCAGCTTCGTGGGGTCGGGTTGCAGACCCCAGTCCGAACTGAGGCCGGCTTTAGGGATTGGAGACAGTTTGCACTGCCCCGGCTCTCTGTACCGGCCATTGTAACACGTGTGTAGCCCCGGACGTAAGGGCCGTGCTGATTTGACGTCGTCCCCGCCCTCCTCGCACCTTGCGGCGGCAGTCTCTGCGGAGTGCCCGGCATTACCCGATGGCAACCGCAGACGGGGGTTGCGCTCGTTATGGCACTTAAGCCGACACCTCACGGCACGAGCTGACG